>NZ_JBXAHT010000001.1:1838345-2665096 GCF_058795375.1 Bacillus sp. GW823-FHT06A10
TGGTGCTTCTGCAAAACCAATAAGACCTCAAGAATCCGCTGGTGCTTCTGCAAAACCAATAAGACCTCAAGAATCCGCTAGTGCTTCTGCAAAACCAATAAGACCTCAAGAATCCGCTAGTGCTTCTGCAAAACCATTAAAAACCCAAAAATCCTCTCGTGTTTTATTAAAATTAAGTGATACTTTTAACAATCCACCAACCCCTAAAAAATTCATACTATCGCAAGATGATGCACAATTATTATATAGTCAAAAAGAATCTCATTACCAAATAGATAAATCTAATAATATTGAAATAAAAACAACTGAAATTAAAAAATTACTATGTGATTATCAACTAACCAATTTATACATTATATTATTTTTAGAAGATATTCATATCAAAGGTTTTATACTGCACATTAGCAAAGATCTAGTTACTATTATTGGACCAAATATAAAAGTAGAAAGCAATTCAACAGATAATCTTATAGGATCACCAAACAGAATTAACGTAAAAATTGAAATGATTCAAGGGATTGGTGATGTAGGAGTTTCTCTCTCTAGCTAAGATAAATTTGTATATCAATATGGATAGTGTTTATGTATTCGTATTGATATACAGTTATTACGGTAATGTGAAACCAATATTTCTTTTTAAATTTGCATTGAATCTATTAGTTCTTGCTCAAGTTGTTCTTGTGTATCATCTGTAACTAGTGATTTCGGAACCTTCTTTAATTAGTTAAGAATCTCGTTATTTCCAATGAACCGTTCCGGAATTGAAACGAATGATCTCCACTTTACTATACCTCTCCAATGTAATTACATGAAAGAAAGGTATATCCTTTGAACGTAAGTACTTCAATGGGAAAATAATCAGTATGTAAGAAGGTGTGTGTATTATCTAAATAAAAAAGTGCTAACAAGTTTGCAAACGAACTTGCTAACACCAATACAAAATAGACATAAATTATCGCCGATATGTCGTCTTTGAAAATAGCTTTAATCAGTTACATCATACTTATAAGAAATGCTCATAAAAACAGTCTTAATATCAAGAATATAATCATCCAGATATTCCTTTACTTTTAAGACGAAAACGAGGCATGATATTGATTTCTACCTCAGAGTTTGCGTCAAATAATAAAAAAATACGGTTTGTAAAACTAAAAATACAACAAGCTACAACCGGCATGAAATGGATTAAGATATTTAGAAATTTAAAAGATGATTTTCAAATAGGGGGAGAGGTGGATTTAGACCATATTCTCCAATATCCGAAAGATTATATTGTAGGAGAAAATAAAAGGGTGTTATTTCCATACAATGAGAGAATTTATAAAGTTCAAGGTACTAAAATAGAACCGGGTATAACAGTAAAGGAAAGAGAGTATTTATTTAAAGAATTTCAGCGTAAATTCTCTTATTTCACAATACTTCCAGAATGTAAAAAGGTAGCTACAAATAACAAAAATGAATTATTTCCTTTATTTGCACCAAAAGGATTAGAGACATTAATATTAGAAGTTTGGTCTGAAAATATAGCGCTGGAAATAGAACAAGCATTACTTGATAGCGAAATTGTTTTGACTAAAGTTGGTGAAAATTCTTATGTATTGAATACAGATTTTCCAGTGTTATTAAAGATTGTGAGATACAATATTGAAAAGGTGTTACAAAATCCATATAAAATGCAATATTGCCAAAAATATAAAACAAATCTTGTAGATGATGTTAAGAAAGCTGTCTATGCTACCGCGGGTAAGCGCAGTGATGCGACATTAGCATTAATCGCGATGAAAAATTGTGATGGACGCGAAAAAATTGATCCAAAACAAATCATTAGAGAGGGATTTGCACGAACAAACCGTATTTCAACATTTATTAATTTATTTATAGGCCAAAATGTATCTCGTAAAACAATTGTAAATAGTGTTTTTAGTCTATTAGAACAAAAAGGATTTTTGAGGCGTAGTTGGAATAAGATAAATCTACCTTGTACATATGTTAGTTTATCAATTGAACGAATATCGAAATTCGATTTCTTACCTATTTTTTCAAAAATAAAAGGAAAAGAAATTTTATATAAATTATATGGGAGTACAGAGTGGCAAACGATTGATTACGTATTATTAAATATAAATAAACATAATGCATTTTTACCACAACCATCAAAGAGAAATGATATGGGAGCTCTTTTTAAACAATATGTTTTCGAAACATTAATGGAAATTGTACAATATGCAAAAGAACAAAATAAACAAGTTTACTTCATTGTAGATGCAAATTTGAGAAAATATTGGATAAAAGAGTTACAAAATAAAGAAATTAATATAGATATTTTACCTGATATTGTTCCAGAGGTGTTAAAGGTTCCAAATTTAAATATTATTAGAATAAATACAGGTTTTGATGTACCAAGTTACGGTGTAATAGAATCTGATGATGCTCTAGATAGCATTGGCTTATATGCAGATCAAAAAGGGATGTATTATAGCACTGGTGAATATTCACTTAATTGTAGTGGGATTTTTCAGCGATATATACTTGAAATTCTACCATTAGGTGTAAAACCTGTAGAAAGGGATTATATCGCTAAAATGATACATTACATGTGCTGTAATTCTAGTATGCTTTCGAAAAAGAATGTACACATGACATATTCCATGCATATGGAAAAGATAATAAAGAGTTATATTACTGACATAGATGCAAGAGAGTTTAAAGAATTTAATGATGAATTGGATGTAGATGTAGTAAAAGTAGAAAAGAAAGATTCAATTATTCTACTTTAAATACTTGTAAACAAATCCTGCTCGTTATATCGATCAGGATTTGTCATTTTTTTATGTAAATAAGGATATCCTTTGTCAAGTATCTTTTCGTTTACATATTTACTTTATGTGCAGACAGGATTAATATGTTTTTTAGAAATACAAAAACTATTTCATATGGAAAAACGATTTTTATTAATTGAAAAAATTTGAAAGGAATGGGGAATTGTGAAGAAATTAGATGTGCTCTTAATGCTACTGAGCGGCCTCTTTCCAATTGCAGGACTTACAAAGCAAATCCCTCTAGAACAATCTATATATATTGGAGGGCTTTTATTTTTTACTAGTTTCGGTAGTTATTTTGCTAAAAAGATGTATTCACGTATATGCAGCTGGATAGCGTATGCGCCATTTATAACATTACTGTTAGTTATTTGGCATCAGGATATTGCAACAAGCTCAATCATAGCAAATGCGAAAATTGCTGCATGTGTCGCGTTAATTCCATGTTTATTCCGTTTTCGTACATATGGACTTACTTTGGGCTTATTCTCATTATGGGCCGCTTTACTATGGGATATAAAAGAAGTACAGTCGTTAGTCATACTTGAACGCATAACGAGTTTAATGACAAGCCATTATGTATATATATTACTATTAATTGGAGGACTTGTAATAGGAGGATTACTCGCGATGTTCATTCACCGCAAAGAGAAAGATAATAATAAAGAAAATATAAATCTACTTGGACCAAAAAAGAAACACAAAAGATTATCATTTAAGATTCGTCTTCCAAGATTACCGAAATTAAGGATAAAACTATTTAAGTTTGGTGGAAAAGAATCTAAAAGTAAAATGCCAGAAAAAATCCATGAGTATAAGTACGAAGAACCAGTTGCAACATATGAAATGACAGAGCAAATAGATCCATACAAAGAAAATGCAGTTCAAGGTCAAACAAGGATGGAACGCCGAAAAAATAGGTATAATGCATAATGAAGTTTAATAACCCCGTAATGACTTATCTTAATATTGATGAATCATTACGGTTTTTTTATGTAATGAAATGAAGGTTGCTATTGCGGAGGGGAATAGCATATTTTATAGATAGGAACTAAAATAAGGGGAGGATAAAATGCTTATCATTACATATATATCTGTTTGTATATTATTCTTAGTTAGCTTTTTACATGTATATTGGGCTTTCGGAGGTAATTGGGGGACAAATAGTGTTATTCCAACTAAATCAGGGGAAAAGGCGTTTACACCTCGCGCCGGAATGACATTGTTCATTGCATTATTATTAAGTATGGCAGCAATAATTTTGTTGCAACAAGCAAAAATTTTTCATTTTGCAGTTCCTAATGTTATTATTCAAGTCGGTTCCTGGATTTGTATGATCGTCTTTTCTATTAGAGTAATTGGTGAGTTTAATTATTTTGGTATCTTTAAACGACAAAAAGATACACACTTTGCTAGAATGGATACTGGTTTATATATTCCACTTTGTGCATTTTTATCTTTATCTTTCTTATTAGCAATAATTTTGTGAGTAAATAATAGTAGCTGCTTTTCTCAAAATACATGTAAACGTGAGAAATCTAAGGGTAAATAAAAAGGATGTAAGCGCCCTCTTGTCGAAATGTAAATTATTATGAAAGGCGGTGACACTATGAAGTATGTAAAAGTTAGTATGAATGGTGGAAGTGAACATAAATTCTCAATGACTTTAGATCGGTTTGAAGAACTTATTACTGCAGAGAATGGGATATTAGAAAATAAATTAGTATGTATTGAAAATGTAATGATTAATCCTACTAATATATCTTCTGTAGTTGAAAAAATTGGTGTACCGGCTAAGTTTATGGAAGCTTAAAATGTTAGATAAAAAACATCCATTGGGGATGTTTTTTAATTTATAAATATGATAATCGTACAGTAAATATTTGAGTAGATTTTATAGCAATGATTATGCATATATTAAGTACCTGAACATGGTGCTTAATACATGCACGAAATAATAAGTACAAGCATATATTATGTAGTAGGACAAGATCTTCGTGTCCTACTTAATACTCAGAAAAAACCTCTAATCACATAAGAGCGGCCAATTGCAGGGTGCTCTTATTTTTTATGAAAATCTACTACGAGCCTTATTTTATAGTAGGATGCAATAATAAAGGGCTATTTTGAAATAGTGTTTTTAGCCTTTAATTTTAAATTTATCTTTAACGTTAATAAATATTAAAAATAATATGATAGCAGAAATTAAGTTAGATAAGTAGAAATCTTGATGAAACAGTAGTTCGAAGATGACATAGAAAGTAACGAATAAGGCGATAGTAGGTAGTATGCAAATAAATATAAATCTCCAATTTTTTAAGTAATGTTTATAATTTGTAAGTACTTTATCCATAAATATAGCTCCTATATTTTTGTTTTTATATAATTATACATTTAGATACAAAGATTTTCAAAGTAAAATATTTAGCAATTCAAAAATATAAGGAAAGCTTTTGTTGAAAATCCAGATTGCTGTAGCAATCTGGATTTGACTTTAAAGAACTATACTAAAATGATACACTATAATCTACGTTATTTTTGAAATGAATAGAGGGATTTGTGTGATAGATAAAATTAAAAATGCTGTAGAGGATATGTACGAAGATGAGGCTAAAGATTTACTTCAAAGTATTCTCATACAGTTAAACTTATTAGAAGAAAACTACAGTGAAGATACAATTAAAAATTTGATGGATATTCCGAAACAATTAACAAGTAATCCTACTTATAAAAGGAATGTAAAAGAAAGTACGCACATACATATTGCTTTTGATGATTCAACGGCTGGTTGCTTAAAATATATGTTAAGTCAAGAAGAATTATTTGAAGAGAGTGTTGTTGCTTTTTCGGAATTCTTTTCAATTGGACCGATATATAGGTTGCATACGAATGAGGGGCAACTAGCAAGACAGAAGTGGTTAATAAATAACTTAACTGCTTATGATAGTTATTTTGAAGAAGAATATTTATCAAGATTTATAGCAACTATAGAAGAACTACATACTATTCCTGTTGAAACGCCTATTACAATTTGGAAGGCTGATAATGCACATGAACATGTAGGCTTAAGTTTTGTAATGGCACAATTAAAGGATAAGAAAAACATTCGAGTTATTAATACGTCTGAAGCAAGTAGAGAAATATTAAAACAAGAGTATGATATTCGTGGAACGGGAGAATTACCACCTGAAAGTTTAGCTCTATTCCAAAAAAGTTTTATAAAGCTACCTTATTTAACTGAAGAGAAGCGCATGAAGTTTGAAAATGAGTGGGATAGATTATCGGAAAGCATAGAATGTTTAAGAGTTTGGAAAGAAAATGAAGTGCATTCTGTACAGGAAGATTATTTTGATCAATTTATAATTGAATGCGCCAAAAGTGTGGGTGCTGATCGAGAGTTCCTTAAAGCTCCTAGAGTAATTGGTGAAGCACTTGGTCTTGTTGAACAATTAGTTGGAGATACTTTCTTAGAATATCGCTTGAAACAATTAATTAAACAAGAAGTATTTGAATTTGAAGGTTCGTTAGATGAAATGCGTTTTTATAGTGTGAAGTTAAGGAAATAATAAACACATTCTATTTTTGAAAGGCTCGTATTTTTAATAATACGAGCTTTTTAAGTTGAATTTGGGCTATACATAAGCTTCCCAGAGAGGGCATATCACATATGAATGGTAAAGGTAATGAATGAAAAGAAGGTGATTTGTTAATATGTATAACCAACAAAATTATCCATATGATCAAGCGATGTATTATAATCCACAAAACTACGGGTATGAACCTACAAATGAAGTGAGAGATATTGAACAAGAAGATTACAGACCAGATGATGCAGAAGATGCTCCAACGTCACCACCACCGTCACAGGCGCCGTCGTTACCGTCTACATTTGCTTCTCCGGCACAACCAGGTAATATGAAATCATGGATGTGTAACTGTCTAGGAAGATGGGGCTATTTACGCTTACATCGTCCTGGTCCTTTCGGAAGGGACTTATGGTTTTTTCCGACTGAAGTGAGAAGAAATGGAGTGTCAGGTTACACGTGGCAAGGTGGTCGTCGTCGTAAAGTAAGTTATCGCTATCAACAAATTAGTAATTTTATGTGCTTCGCATAAAGAGAAGTGGGAGAGTGAAACGATTTTACTCTCTCACTTTTTAATTTTTCAATATACGAAGTAAGATTTTGATTAAAAATTTACAATTTTCACGTTTTTATTAGAGTATAATGCATATGTTGGGTTGGTTTTCAAAAACAAATGAGAGTGAGGGAATACAATGTCAATGAAAAACAAAGTTGGGTTAAGCATAGAGGATGGCATTAATTTAGCTTCAGCTCAGTTTAAAGAAGATGCGTATGAAATTTATAAAGAATCGCGAAAAAAACAACCTATATTATTTGTAAACCAAGTTGAAATCGGTAAAGAATGGCTCATTACTAGATATGAAGATGCTCTGCCACTTTTAAAAGATAATCGTTTAAAAAAAGATTGGACAAATGTGTTTTCTCAAGATATAAAGAACATGTATCTTTCCGTTGATAATAGTGACCACTTAACAACACATATGCTAAATTCAGATCCACCTAACCACAGTCGTTTACGATCTTTAGTTCAAAAAGCTTTTACACCGAAGATGATTGCACAATTAGACGGAAGAATTGAGAGAATAGCAGATGATTTGATAAGTGATATAGAGCGAAAAGGTACATTAAATCTTGTGGATGATTATTCATTTCTGTTACCAATTATTGTAATAAGTGAGATGCTCGGTATTCCAAAAGAAGATCAAGCGAAATTTAGAATTTGGTCTCATGCTGTTATTGCATCACCAGAAACACCTGAAGAAATAAAAGAGACCGAAAAACAACTATCTGAGTTTATTACATATCTTCAATATTTAGTTGATATTAAACGAAAAGAGCCAAAAGAAGACTTAGTGAGTGCTTTAATACTTGCAGAGAGTGAAGGGCATAAACTTAGCGCTCGGGAACTATATTCAATGATAATGCTATTAATTGTAGCAGGTCACGAGACGACAGTGAATTTAATTACAAATACGGTATTAGCACTTCTTGAAAATCCAAATCAATTACAGTTATTAAAAGATAATCCAAAACTAATTGATTCGGCTATTGAGGAAGGATTGCGTTATTATTCTCCAGTTGAGGTTACAACTGCAAGATGGGCAGCGGAACCTTTTCAAATTCACGACCGAACAATCGAAAAAGGAGATATGGTTGTCATTGCCTTAGCTTCTGCAAACCGTGATGAAACTGTATTTGAAAACCCAGAAGTATTCGATATTACTCGGGAAAATAATCGTCATATTGCGTTTGGTCATGGTAGCCATTTCTGCTTAGGAGCTCCACTTGCGAGGTTAGAAGCAAAGATTGCTATTACTAATTTGTTTAATCGAATGCCTGAACTAAAAATAAAAGGGAATCGTGAAGAAATTAAATGGCAAGGTAACTATTTAATGCGTTCTTTAGAGGAATTGCCTTTAACTTTCTAGAATAGTTAAAAGGAGACATGCATACATCGAAAATGATTTACATAGAGTATGTATGTGTTATTTAAATTCGAAACGGAAGGGTGAAGACATCCCAATGATCAACTAATTCTATTTGTAAGAGATCTTCGTTAAAAAACGAAATATTCTTCTGAATAGGGTTAGTCTGTACATTTATAGAAAAGGGATGTATTTCGCTCTGCGAATATATAGTCTTTTTATATGATTTGTGCTGCCTCCTGTTCAGAACATGAAATAGGAGGCTTTTTTATGTCGACAAATGTAGTAACGAAACAAAACAATGGGGTATCACAAGTATTAAAAAATCGGTTTGTTCAAGGGATTTTAGCATCAGCATTATTTTTACAAATAGGAATATGGGTTCGAAACTTTGCGGTATTACTATATGTAATGGAAATGACAAAAGGTGATGCTTTTGCTATTTCGATGATTTCAGTTGCTGAATTCGCTCCAATTTTTATTTTTTCATTTATTGGCGGTACTTTTGCTGATAGGTGGAAGCCAAAGAAGACAATGATATGGTGTGAAACGTTAAGTTCCATTTCAGTATTCGCTGTATTAATTACGCTTATGTTTGGAACGTGGAAAATTGTGTTTTTTGTGACACTCATCTCTGCAATCCTTTCACAGTTTTCACAACCATCTGGAATGAAATTGTTTAAACAACATTTATCAACGGAACAAATTCAATTAGCAATGTCTATATATCAAACGATATTTGCAATATTTATGGTATTAGGACCAATACTAGGGACATTTATCTTTCATAGTTTTGGAATTTATATTTCAATCATCATAACAGGTATCTCGTTTTTACTTGCGGCAGTTGTATTGTTATTCCTTCCGAAAGATCTTGAAAACGACGTAGAAAAGAAAGGTATCACTCTGTTGCAGGAGATGAAGGATGGTATTAAGTATGTCAAAAAGAAAAAAGCATTAACTTTGCTAGGGCTTTGTTTTATGGCTGCAGGACTAGGTATAGGATTAATTCAGCCATTAGGTATATTTATTGTGACTGAGCAGTTAGGATTATCAAAAGAGAGTTTACAGTGGCTACTAACAGTAAATGGTGCGGGAATGATTGTTGGCGGAGCATTAGCAATGGTATTTGCGAAAAACGTTGCTCCGCAAAAGATGTTAATTATCGGTATGCTTGGTCAAGCAATTGGTATTGGCATTATAGGATATTCTACAAATTTATGGGTGACACTTACAGCGCAGCTTTTTAGTGGTTTAGCTCTTCCGTGTATCCAAATTGGTATTAATACGCTTATTATTCAAAATAGCGATACCGATTTTATAGGTCGTGTAAATGGTATTTTAAGTCCGCTTTTTACCGGTTCAATGGTAGTAACGATGAGTATAGCTGGCTCATTAAAAGAGATGTTTTCATTAAGTATGATGTATGAAGGGACGGCTTTACTTTTTATAATTGGATTATTGTTTATTTTACCTATATACAATTTAAAGCCAGTAATAGCGGTAGAAAGTGAAATAAGTGGTAAAGGAAGTGCCGTACAAAATGAATCCTAATCCAAATGTTAAATACCCTATTGAAGGAAATCAAAACGTTCAATTTATAAAAAATATAATAACAAAACCTAATATACTTGTTGGTGAATATTCTTATTATGATGCGAAAGATGGAGAAACATTTGAAGATCGAGTATTACATCATTATGAATTTCTTGGAGATCGTCTTACTATTGGAAAGTTTTGTTGTATTGCATCTGGAGTTAACTTTATTATGAACGGAGCGAATCATCGGATGGATGGATTTTCGGCATATCCATTTAATATATTTGGAAATGGGTGGGAGAAGTATACACCTAGTTTGTCTGATTTACCTTATAAAGGTGATACAGTTATAGGAAATGACGTTTGGATTGGTATGGATACAACAATTATGCCCGGAATAAAAATAGGGGATGGTGCAATCATTGCAGCTAAATCTGTTGTGACTAGAGACGTCGCACCATATACAATTGTTGGTGGAAACCCTGCAAATAAAATAAAAGAGAGATTTTCAAATGAAATAATTCAAGAATTATTGCAAATTCAATGGTGGCATTTTGATATTGAAAAAATAACTGGAAATATTGATGCTATTGTACGCGGAGATATTGAACCATTAAGAAAGCTAAAAAGGGAATGAAAAATGGATGACAAATAGTATCATACCTCCGAATTTTGTTAATGATAATAGAACAAGGAGGTGTGATACTATGGCACAAGACGTTTTATGTGAAGTAAACAACTGTAAATTTTGGGCGAACGGTAATAAATGTAGTGCAGAGGCAATTTACGTAGTAAGTCATAAAGGTAAACATGCATCTACAACGGAAGAAACAGATTGCAAAACATTCGATCCAGAAGTGTAAATTCTTTAAGGGTAGCCAAATCGTGGTTGCCCTTTTATTAATCATAGTATTGATAATAAATATCATTTTCATTCATTGATTTTAGCTTTTTTTGTTATTTTTTCATATTTTCTTCATAAGTGATGTAATCCAACTCAATTCATGTTCAATTCGTGATTTACTAAATTCAATGACTTCAGTAATAAAGGGTGAGGTAACCTCTAGAGACTGAATAGCGGTAAGTTGATTATGTAGTACGTTTTGACGTACAGTCAAAATCTCTTTTCTAGCTTCATATTCAAGTTTTTCAAATAGCGCGATACGAACAAGAAATTCTGCATTATTTGTCGCAAGTTTTTCGGGAAACTCTCGTAACATTTCAGAAAAAATTTCTTCTCCTGTTTCTGTTATATCGTACATATTTCGGTTTGGTTTTCCAACTTGTTTATGTATTTTTTTCGTTATAGCACCCATATTTTCAAAGCGCCTAAGGGCAGGGTAAAGCATGTTGTGATTTAATTCAAAATTCTCACCTAAACGATTTTGAACATTTTTTTTGATTTCATATCCATGTTTTGGTCCGGTCGTTAATTCTGCTAGTAGTAAAATGTCAACGTACATAAAAATCCCCCTTATATATTTCTCAAGTTCTCTAATGAAAAATCCCCTTTAGTATATGTTAAAATAACATATGATAGTTTATACAACTTTGAACTGCCGACCTATCACTTTTATTGTAAAAGAAAAGGGAGGAAAGAACTATGGCTTCACCTGAAAATGTTATTTTAGTTCATGAAATTTCAAAGCTGAAAACAAAAGAAGAATTATGGAATCCATATGAATGGTATCGTTTGATGAGGGATAATCACCCAGTTCATTATGATGAAGAGCAGGATGTATGGAATGTTTTTTTATATGATGATGTAAATCGTGTTTTATCAGATTATCGCTTATTTTCAAGTAGAAGGGAGCGCAGACAATTCTCAATCCCTCCTTTAGAAACTAGAATAAATATAAACTCTACAGATCCACCAGAACATCGCAATGTACGTTCCATTGTTTCTAAGGCATTTACTCCAAGAAGTTTAGAACAGTGGAAACCTCGAATACAGGCTATCGCAGATGAACTTGTACAACATATCGAAAAATGTAGTGAAGTTAATATCGTTGAACAGTTTGCTGCACCTTTACCTGTTACCGTTATTTCTGATTTATTAGGAGTCCCAACAACAGATCGTAAAAAAATTAAAGAATGGTCTGATATTTTATTTATGCCGTATAGTAAAGAAAAGTTTAATGATCTGGATGCTGAGAAAGGGATAGCATTAAATGAATTCAAAGCATACCTTCTACCGATTGTTCAGGAAAAGAGATATCATTTAACCGATGATATCATTTCTGATTTAATTCGAGCTGAATATGAAGGCGAAAGATTAACCGATGAAGAAATTGTAACCTTTTCATTAGGTTTACTAGCAGCTGGGAATGAAACCACTACAAATTTAATTAATAATAGCTTTTATAGCTTTTTAGTAGATTCACCTGGAATTTATGAAGAGTTAAGAAAAGAACCTAACTTAATTTCAAAAGCGATTGAGGAAGTATTACGCTATCGCTTTCCTGTTACATTAGCCCGGAGGATTACAGAGGATACAAATATATTTGGTTCTTTAATGAAAAAGGATCAGATGATTGTTGCGTGGGTTAGTGCAGCGAATTTAGACGAGAAAAAATTTTCACAAGCCTCTCAATTTAATGTACATCGAACAGGAAATGAAAAGCATTTAACCTTTGGGAAAGGTCCTCACTTTTGCTTAGGAGCACCACTTGCACGTTTAGAGGCTGAGATTGCATTAACTACCTTTATAAATGCTTTTGAAAAAATAGAGCTATCTCCATCTTTCTGTTTAGAAAAATGTATATTGGAAAATGAACAAACATTAAAATACTTACCTATTCGATTGAAAGCTAAATAAAAATCTTAACAAGGTGCATACATTTGCATCTTGTTTTTTGTTTCTCAATTGTGAGTTTTCGGCAATCACCTTAATATGGAATTGTATAAAACGTAGAGGAGGATTCTTATGTTGACTTGTAATGGAAGTAAATCATTTCAAAAGTTTATTAAAGGTGTTACAGATCTTATGGAAAACGGTTTATTTGAAGAAGAAATAGTGTGTGGCATTGAAAAGTTACTAGAAGAACTTTTAGAAAAGAAAACATGGCTTCCGTTAGATAAACAGAAGGCCAATTTGACTCAATATGCACGACATTTATTGTATGAAGATCCGCTCAAACGTTTTGAAGTACTAGCTCTCGTATGGAAAGATGGACAATCTACACCTTTACATGATCATGACGGCACATGGGGAGTAGAAGGCGTTTTTTCAGGAAGGATTATGGTGCAGAACTTTATACAAACGAAACAACTTGGAAATTCACTTGTTTATTTAACACATACAGGAAATCTTTATTTGGGAGAAGGAGAAACAGATAAAGTAATTCCACCAGCGGATTGTCATATTCTTGAAATTAGCAAAAATGAAAGCGTTATTACGATTCATGTCTATGGAAAACGGTTAGAAAAGTTTAAAGTATATATCCCAACTGAAGAAAAAAATGTGTACATGTGTGAGACAAAATACATTAGTTATAATTCATAGTTTAAAATCCAAAGCTTTTTTAAAAAGAAAAGCTTTGGATTTTATTTTTAATTATTTCTTGACCTGAAACGCTTTTCATAAATTATAAATAAGAAGTACCTCACGAGGATTGTATGAAAACGATACCTAATAATTAATTAGAACTCGTGTATTTATAGAAAGTGGTGAAGAAATAATGAAATTAATCGCAATTGATTTAGATGGAACTCTTCTTTCGGGGAATAAAATGATAAGTAAAGAAAATGCAGAAGCAATTCGAACATGTCAAGAAGCTGGCCATGTTGTAGCAATTTGTACAGGACGTTCTATTGTTGACATTGAGCGATTATTGTTAGAAGTTGATTTAGAGTGTCCAATCATTGCGGAAAATGGTGCTCTTATATATAAAGATAAAAAAATGATGAAGAGATATCCAATTCAAAATATGCAGGCACTTGAAATTGTAGAATATCTTGAAGAGAATGGTTTATATTATCAGCTCTATACTGATAAAGGTGTGTATGTACCGGATTATGGAGTAGAGAGTGTACGTAATGAAATTGAGCATGTGAAGAATTCAAAAGAAAATTTCGACTTGAAAGAGTTAGAAACAATCGCAGCATTATATCTTGAGCATACAGCGTTTCATAGTGCGGAAAGTTGTAAACCAATTGTAGAAACAGATATACATGTGCATAAACTATTACCATTTTCTTATGAAATTGAGAAATTAAAAAAACTCAAAGAAACATTTCTTCATAATACAGATTTAGCAATTACATCTTCATATTGGCACAATTTAGAGATTAATCATCGAGATGCTCAAAAAGGGAATGGATTATATACTTTAGCAGAACATCTTAATATTCCGGTTGAAAACACTGTAGCGATAGGTGATGGGCTAAACGATGTTTCTATGATGGAAAAAGCGAACATATCAATTGCAATGGGGAATGCAGTTGAAGAAATAAAAGCAATGTGTAAATACGAAACGTTATCAAATGAAGAACATGGTGTGGCACATGCTTTATATAAATATGTAATGTAATTAAAAAAAGAAAAAAGAATCCAAATGGATTCTTTTTTCTTTTTATTAGGGGTAAGGTATTCTATGAGATTCATAGAAGCCTTATTACATTTTATTATATAGAATATATTGGAATAAATGTTTATATTTTTCATGAAAATTGTGAATATTTTATGAACTTTATACTTATTGCATGTTTATACCGCTATTAGTGACGCGTATGACTCTCAAGTGAAAGTTCAGTGAATGTAAGGAGGAATTCAAGTTACCTAGACAATAAATGAGGAATGAACGAAATATATACTAATTAAAGGTGTATTCAGTATATATATTCTTTTCTTGTTTTAATTGAAAAATAAAATTTGTTCGAATAATTATTCTACAGCTATATACCTACACTAGCTTTCTTCGTATAATGGAGAAGTATGAATTTTAGATTTGTATTAATTTTACATATTGAGGTGAACAAAGAATGAATTCGCGGCTAATGGAACTTATTGATGTGAGTACAATAGAAACCATGGCAGAACAATTTTATAAATTAACTAACATATCACATCAACTTCTTGATGCTGAAAAAGAGTGTGTTTTTTCATTCGGAATGAATGAGATAAAAAAGAGTAAACTTCCAAAGATTGAAATCCCCATTTTCTTATACAATCAACATTTAGGATCTTTTGTTGTATGGTCCAAAAAAAGTGAAATTTTCAGTTGTCAAAAATACTTTGAAATGCTCTCAAGTTTAATTTTAGATGGTGCAATAAAGGTATTTCAAAGTAAAAATACAACGTTGCTTTCTCGGAAAGAGGAGGAACTACATACGATTTTACAAAACATGCCTGTTATGGTCGATGCGCTTGATTATAATGGAGATTTTGTTTTGTGGAACCGAGAATGTGAAATCGTAACAGGTTATACCGCTGAAGAAATAATTGGAAATCCAAATGCACTGCAATTATTGTATCCTGATCATAATTATCGCCATCAAATACAAAAGAAATTTTTAACTTGTGGAAAAAATTTCAGAGATTGGGAAATGCACTTAACATGTAAAAATGGTGAAATCAAAACAATAATGTGGTCGAATATATCAGAACAGTTTCCTGTAACAGGATATAGTTATTGGGCTGTTGGTGTAGATATTACGCATTTAAAAGCGATAGAAGAGCAGTTAAAACAACAAACATCTGAACTGGAATTAATTTTTAAAGCTTTACCAGATTTATGTTTCTTAACAGAAGATGATGGCACGATTATTGATTACAAGGCAGGATCTCCTACGAAGTTTTACGTACCCGCAGAAGCTTTTATGGGAAAAAAGTTTTACGAAGTTTTACCACCTTCAGTAGCGCAGCAGTTTCAGGAAGCCATTAATCAAGTGAAGGAAAAAGGAACGAATGTAATTGTAGAATATCCACTCACACTTAATGGAAGTATTGATTTCTTTGAAGCTAGGTGCTTACCATTATTACGTGATAAAATTATGATTATTGTACGCGACATTACAGAGCGAAAAAAGACAGAAGAATTGTTAAACAAATCAGATACGCTTGCAGCAATTGGTCAATTAGCAGCTGGCGTGGCTCATGAAGTAAGAAATCCTTTAACTGTAATTAAAGGTTTTATACAGTTATTCCAAATTAATAAAGAAGATCAAGAAAGATATTTTGATCTTATGCTTTCTGAAATTGAAAGGATAGAAGCAATCCTACAAGAATTTCTATCAATCGCTAAAACAGATGAGATAAATACAGAAAAGAAAAATATTTATCAAATTTTTAAAAATGTCGTATCGTTAATGAATACAAAAGCAATTATGACAAATATTCAAGTTGAACTTTTTACGGGTGACAAAGATATAATTATTGAATGCTCAGAAAATCAATTGAAACAAGTATTTATTAATATTTTGCAAAATTCAATCGAAGCTATGCCAAATGGTGGGGGAATTTCAATTCACATAAAAGAAATAAATGATGATGGTGTCATTATTCATGTAATAGATGAAGGAATAGGAATACCTGAAGAAAGAATTAAGAGATTAGGTGAACCTTTTTATAGTACGAAAGAAAAAGGGACTGGTATTGGATTAATGTTAAGTTATAAAATTATTGAAAGTCATCAAGGGACAATTAGTATCATGAGCGAGGTTGGGGTCGGGACAACAGTAACTATTTACTTACCGAAAGTACTAAATAAACAATCTCTTTCTAATTGTGACGACAAATGTATAGCGATACGCATTAGTAGTAATTCTTAAATCAATTAATACCCAATAACAAAGCGATTAGTGAAAACTAAGCTTTTTGTTATTGGGTATTTTTTATATTTAATTTAGTAAACTTTACCTTTTCTTTACCTTTGTTTTAATTTCTATTAAGTTTTAAACATTATATTAATATTTGTACAAAGCAATGTATAGAAATTGTACATTACTTTTAATATAGAAATGTGATTATTATTTGAAATATTGTAAGGAGGAGATTATGACAAGGTGAAAAAGCAAGAGAAGAAAAGTGGTAGAGTAGTACCTCTCCGGTTAAATATTTTATTCCTTTGTGTATTTTTATTATTTTCTGGCATTATTATTCAGTTAGGGAAAGTGCAAATTTTTGATGGAGAAACATATAAAAATGAAGTAGAGAAGAGAGAAAATGCAACCGTGGGCCTTTCTGTACCACGTGGGAAAATATTTGATCGTGAAGGAAATCCAGTAGTTGATAATAAGTCTTTACGTACGATTACATATACAAAGGTGAAAGGTGTAAAACAAGAAGAAATATTAAAATCAGCAAGACAACTTGCAGATATTATTGAAATGCCACAAGAAGATATAGATAAGTTAACTGAGACTGATAAGAAAGACTTTTGGATGCAATTAAATCCAGAACTTGCTCAAGACTTAGTATCAAAAAAAGAAATAGATAAGTTCCGAGATAAGGATATTACCGGAAAAGAGCTAGACAAAAAAATAGAAGATTTAAAAAGGAAACGCGTTACAGATAAAAATCTTCAAGAACTAACGGCTAAAGATATAGAAGTGTTAGCTATTAAAAGTAAAATGACCTCAGGTTTTCAAATGGCACCTCAAATTATTAAAAAGGACGTTAGTGAACAGGAATATGCGGTGATTAGTGAAAATTTAGCGAACCTTCCAGGAGTAGACGCATCAGTTGATTGGGAGAGAATCTATGTAAATGATGGATTATTCCGTTCTGTCCTTGGTAACGTTTCAAATGCTGATGAAGGATTGCCACGTGAACGATTAGATTATTATTTAGTGCGTGATTATAGCCGAAATGATAGGGTCGGCAAAAGTTATATCGAACAGCAATACGAAGATGTACTTCATGGTACAAAAAAAGAAGTAAGAAGCATTGCTGATAAACAAGGAAATACTATTAGAACGGAAACGGTTTCGGAAGGAAAAAGCGGTAAAAATTTAACTTTAACCATAGATATGGAATTGCAAAAAAAAGTAGAGGAGAGCATAGAAAAAATATTAAAACAATATAAAGGATCAGAATCAATGTTAGACCGTGCTTTCGTAGTGATGATGAATCCTAAAAATGGCCAAGTATTATCAATGGCTGGGAAAAGGCTTGTAGAAAAAGATGGGAAAATGGAAGTAGAAGATTATGCTTTAGGCACGCTGACAAGTTCATATGAGCTTGGATCAACGGTTAAAGGTGCGACAGTGTTAACAGGGTTTGAAACAAATGCAATAACTCCTGGAACACATTTTTATGATGCACCTATGAAGTTTAAAGGAACTAAGGAAAAGAAGTCTTGGAAAAATTTTGGTGATATAGACGATCTAAGAGCGTTACAAGTTTCTTCAAACGTTTATATGTTTAATATAGCATTAAAAATTGCTGGTGTGGATTATGTGAAAAATAGTTCACTAGATATTAAACAAGAATATTTTGATAAAATGAGATATTATTTCAGGCAATTTGGACTAGGTGTACAAACTGGTATTGATTTACCGAATGAAACTGCAGGACAAATTGGAAGAAAAGATAATCAGCCTGGTTTCTTATTAGATTATTCTATTGGACAATATGATACATATACACCACTTCAGCTTGCACAATATATTTCGACTATCGCAAATGGAGGGTATCGAATGAAACCACAAATTGTTCAAGAGATTAGAGAACAAACCGTTCAAAAAGATGAGGTTGGTAAAGTAGTACAATCAATAGAACCCGTTGTTTTAAATAGAATCGATATGAAACAAGAATATATTAATCAAGTAAAAGAAGGATTTAGAAAAGTATTTCAAGAAGGAGATGGAACGGGAGTAAGAGCGTTCCAAAAAGCACCATATAAACCAGCTGGTAAAACAGGGACCGCACAAACTGTATATGGTGGAGAAAATGAAATTGGGCGAAATGCGAAAGGCGATCGTAGAGAATGTTATAACTTAACATTAGCTGGATATGCGCCATATGATGATCCAGAAGTAGCATTTTCTGTTGTAGTACCGTGGGTTGAAAATGATAAATCGGGCATTAACTCCGATATTGGAAAAGAAGTTTTAGATGCTTATTTTGATTTGAAAAATAAGCGACTAACTGGTGAAGCGCCAAAAACAGATGCCTCTAAAGAGAATTAAAATGGAAGAAACGTCTCTAGCATTCATGTGAACTAGAGGCGTTTTTATCTGGGAATAGATTAGAAATGAGGTATATATGAAGCTGTTTATTCTAAAATATTGGAGGAACATATGTAGCTACATCTTAATTATAATAGGGGTTATTTTTATTAATAAGTCCTTTTTATTTTGTATGGTAGAAGGAATTTCGATGCAACCTACTTTGAATGAAAAAGATTATATACTTGTTAATAAGGTAAACGTCTGTTTATCGTCTTTTCATCATGGAGATGTTGTCATTATAAAAAAATAAGACGAGCCTACTTACTATGTGAAACGAATTATTGGATTATCGGGGGATAATATACAACTAAAAAAGGATGAGGTATTTATTAACGGTAAAAAGCGTGATGAGTCGTATATAAATTTAGATATGTCACAAGTATCCAATCGTTTTTCAAATTTTAGAGAAATAAAAGTTCCTACGCATAAATTATTTGTGTTAGGTGATAATCGTAATCATAGTAAAGATAGTAGGAATACACTTGGACTTATTGATGAGTCAAATATAATAGGTAAAGTAGAAATGGTATTTTATCCATTTGATCATATAAAATGGATAAAATAATTCTATTAACTATTCACGTTTTATAAAATCAATCATATATTAATAGCATAGGACAAGCAGAAAAGCTTGTTCTAACCTCACAGAACACTCCTTATCACGGTTAGGCATCTACATAGGTAGATGCTTTTTTTATGGTGATGACTGAAAATTATTTATCAATATAATGTAGCAAGCATATTAGGACTATTAGGGGAAGATTACTTGTACAAATAACAGTATGCTTAATTAAAACAATGAAATGTAAGGAGTGAGGAATAAGTGCTAAATATTTTAGTAGTTAATTTTCCAGCAGAGGGGCATGTAAACCCTACATTAAATTTAGTAAAAGCCTTGACTGAACGAGGGGATAATGTACATTATATTACAACGGCAAACTTTAAGGATAGAATTGAAGATTTAGGAGCTACTGTACATACTCATCCGGATCTATTAAAAGAGATTTCTATTGATGCTGAAACCTCATCTGGGTTAAATGCTTTCTTTCATGTGCATGTTCAAACTTCTTTATATATATTAGAAATTACGAAACAATTATGTGAAAGTATAAATTTTGATTTCGTAATTTATGATATATTTGGCGCAGGAGAGTTAGTAAAGGAGTATTTACAAGTTCCAGGTGTAGTGTCCTCACCTATATTTTTAATTCCGCCAGAATTTTTGAAGACATTACCTTTTCATCCAAATGCAGATATGCCATTCCAACCAGAGGAAATCTCTGAAAAATTACTAAATCAGATGGAACATAAATTTGGAGTAAAACCAAAGAATAATCTTCAATTTATGAATAATAAGGGTGATGTTTGTCTCGTATACACAAGTTGTTATTTCCAACCTAATAGCGAATCGTTCGGGGAAAATAACATTTTTATTGGACCGAGTATTTCAAAGCGTAAAACAAATATAAAGTTTCCACTGGAATCACTTAAAGAAAAGAAAGTTATTTATATTTCAATGGGAACACTGCTTGAAGGACTCGAACCATTCTTTAATACTTGTATTGATACTTTTTCAGATTTTGATGGGATAGTTGTAATGGCAATTGGTGATAGAAATGATATTTCTAAAATTAAGAAAGCACCAGATAATTTTATAATTGCTCCATACGTACCTCAATCAGAAATATTAAATGAAGCAGATGTTTTTATTACACATGGCGGTATGAATAGCGTACACGATGCCATTCATTATAATGTCCCATTTGTAATAATACCGCATGATAAAGACCAGCCTATGATAGCGCAAAGACTAACTGAGCTTGAAGCGGCACATAGACTATTGAAAGAACATGTTAATGTGCACACTTTAAAAGAGGCCGTAACAGATGTTCTTTCAAATGAAAAGTATAAACATGGTATAAGAAAACTTAATGATAGCTTTTTAGAATGTGGTGGTTCAAAAGAAGCAATTGCAGTTATTGAATCTCTTTTAAATAAAGTAAAACTTTAATCGGTAGGGATTTTACTACCCATAAATAGCGGGATAAATAGTCGTAACTGTATACAAGCATAGAGGTTCTCACCTTTATGCTTGTATATTCTTATCCAGCAAATTGCACAGCAGTATTTGCATGTAAAAAAGCAGTATCAAAAACGGGAACAGTAAGATCATTTTGGGAGATGAGTAAAGGTATTTCAGTACAGCCTAATAATATACCTTCAGCGCCGTTTTGAATTAATGATTTTGTAATTTGTAATAACTTTTCTTTAGATGTTTCTGAAATGATCCCTCTACTTAATTCATCTAATATGACATGGTGGATAAAGGTTCTTTCCTCTTCATTTGGGATAATTGTCTTAATGTTATATTTCGCTAATCGTGATTTATAGAAATCTTGCTCCATCGTTTGTTTTGTTCCTAATAGTCCGATACGTTTTATATTCTGTTCTACCATTTCTTTAGCACTTACATCACCAATGTGAAGAAGCGGGATAGATATTGCTTGTTCTACCTCCTCGGCAAATAGATGTACAGTATTTGAACACATTAATAAACATTCAGCCCCAGATTTTTCAACTTTCTTTGCAACTGTAACTAGTTCATTTTTCACTTCTTCATATTGATGGTTTTGTAATAAAGTAGTTACTTCACCAAAATCCATACTATATAAAACTAACTTTGCATTTTGATCGTATTGAGAGAGTGTAAGTGTATTAATATGTTTATAGTATAATGATGTAGATTCCCAACTTAATCCTCCAATCAAACCAATAACTTTCATAATGCATTCCTCCCGAAACGATTTTGAATTTATTATTTCATAATTCCGATAAGAATACAATGATTTAAATGATCTATTTAACAAAAAATAAAAATAGTAAGAAAAGTGTTGAAATTTACATTCTTTAGTGCCATAATACGAATTACAAATTAATACTTATCCAGAGAGGTGGAGGGAACGGCCCTAAGAAACCTCAGCAACCCCTATGTAATTTTATAGGAAGGTGCTAATTCCGCAGAGGACACGATGTGTTTTTTGAAAGATAAGAGGATTCTTGAACGTGAAAGAAAATGACCTCTTATGTAAGAGGTCATTTTTTTGTTGTATAGAAAGGGAGTGTCGATGCATAATTCATTTTTAAATTAAATATAGAGTAATAAAAGTTGACTAATATGAGAGGGGAATTGTCATGAACAAATTATCAACAAAGTTAGTAGTAGCAATCGGTATTGGAGCAGCATTATACGGGATATTAGGACTTTGGGGATTTTCTATTGCACCGAATACATTTATTAAACCAGCATTAGCTATATTAACTGTTTTTGGAGCATTATTTGGTCCAGTGGCAGGACTGTTAATCGGACTTATCGGTCATACCGTAACAGATACGATTGCTGGCTGGGGTATTTGGTGGGGCTGGGTTATTAGTTCAGGGATTATTGGATTTTCAATGGGTCTTATTCAAAAAAGAGTTGGCTTTAGTGTGAAAAACGGGTCGTTTAACAAGGGGGATATTTCTTATTTAGCAATTACTGGGCTAGTTGGTATTGTCATTGCTATTATATTTGCTGGGGCATTCGATATTATTGTGATGGGAGAACCATTTGACAAAATTATTATCCAAGTATTAGGAGCAACAATTTCCGATGTTATCGTTTTCTTAGTAGTTGGATTGCCACTTACAATTGGCTTGGCAAAATCTAATAAGAAACATACACATTTAAAAATTGAAAAGTAGGGATGTTAACATGAAACCAATTATTTCGTTTGAACAATTCACCTTTCAATATGGGCATGCTGCGCAGCCTACTTTAAGTGATATTACCTTTCATATATACCCTGGGGAAAAAGTACTAATTGCTGGACGAAGTGGTTCAGGAAAGTCGACATTAGCTCATTGTATAAATGGGCTAATCCCATTTTCTTACGAAGGGACTAGTACAGGTAACGTTTTAATTGCCGGTAAAGACCCGAGGGAAGGAAGTATTTTTGAACAAAGTAAGCAGGTAGGAACAATTTTGCAAGATCAAGATGCTCAATTTATTGGTCTGACAGTAGAAGAAGATGTAGCTTTTTATTTAGAAAATGAATGTGTAAAGCAAGACGACATGAAAAAGATTGTTTCGGACTCATTAAGAAAGGTGAAGATGCATACGTTTCATAAACAAAGTCCACATGAATTATCAGGAGGTCAAAAGCAAACAGTTTCTCTAGCGGGTTTATTAACAACAAATGCGGATATATTATTGTTCGATGAACCGTTAGCTAATTTAGATCCACTAAGTGCCTTACATACGATAAAACTTATGAAAGATATACATGAACAATATAATAAAACGATTGTTATTATTGAACATAGAATAGAAGAAATTTTAAACCTGGATTTAGACAAAGTTATATTAATTGATGAAGGTAAAGTCATTGCGATAGGAACACCAAAAGAAATCTTAGCGTCAAATATATTACCACGTATCGGCTTAAGAGAGCCTATTTACATCGAAGCATTAAAGAGATTACATTTTGATAGTAATAATGACGTAATATATCCAATGGAAAACCTTCAAAAAGAAAAGGTAAGCAACGTTATAAAAGAGTGGATGGAGAAACAAGTCATATTAAAAGGGAATACTAAAAACAAGGAATTACTTAAAGTGGAGAATTTATCATTTTCATACTCTAATAAACAAAAAGTATTAGAAAATGTAAACCTTTCAATATATGAAGGAGAAATTGTGGCACTGTTAGGGCATAATGGAGCAGGGAAATCAACATTAGCTCATAGTCTTATAGGCATAAACAAAATGAAAAATGGGAAAATTTTGTTAAAAGGTGAAGATATTAGTTCTTGGTCTATTCGTAAACGTGGGGAAATCATATCTTACGTGATGCAAAATCCAAATCATATGATTACACAGCCTACTGTTTTTGAAGAAGTTTCATTTACATTAACATTACATAATTTTTCTAAGGAAGAAATTAAGAATAGAGTAGAAGGAATTTTAAAAATTTGTGGTTTATATCCATTTCGTAATTGGCCAATTCAAGCACTAAGCTATGGGCAAAAAAAGAGATTAACAATCGCATCTGTATTAACAACAAATCCTAAACTTATCATATTAGATGAACCAACAGCGGGACAAGATTATTATCACTATAAACAATTTATGTCTTTTATTAAAAACCTAGCTAAAAAGGGAATTTCATTTGTTTTTATCACTCACGATATGAATCTCGCGCTAGAATATACAGACCGTGCAGTAGTTCTACATGAAGGGAAAATTATTGCGGATAATACAGTGTTTGATGTATTAGGCGATCAAGAAACGTTACAAAGAGCCAACTTAAGAGAGAGTTCTTTAACCAAGCTTGTTAAATTTAGTGGGATTGCATGTCCAGAAAAATTTATGGAGCTTTATTTAGATAGTAATAGGAGGGAGGAAGGTGCATAGTACATATTTTCATCGTATGGATGGGGTAGTGAAATTGTTTTTATTTATTTTTTGTATGACGCTTACTTTTTTGTTTTTTGATTTTCGGGTGTTGCTAATATTATTTATTATTGGGTGTATCGGGCTCAGCATTGCTAAAATTCCATTTCGTAAAATTTTAATTGTTTTTAGTGTCATATTTACATTTAGTTTATTAAACTCTGTCATGATTTTATTGATTACACCAACTCATGGATCTGAATTAACTGAATCATATACCGCGTTTTTACATGTTGGATATGTAACGATTACATATGAAACATTATTTTATGCAGCTACACTTTCATTAAAGTATTTTACGTTGTTACCATTTACACTTCTTTTTATTTACACGACAGATCCAAGTGAATTTGTAAGTAACTTAAGTAAACTTGGTATTCATTATAAGATTACTTATGCAATAAATATTGCACTACGTTATATTCCTGACATCCAGTCTGAGTATAAAATTATTAAACACGCGCAAGAAGCGAGAGGAGTGGCTTTTGAAAAAGGAGAAGCAAGTTTATGGGTTCGTATGAAGAACCGTGTTTTAATTTTCTGGCCGCTAATCATTCATTCTCTAGAAAGAATAGATACGGTTTCAAATGCAATGGATTTAAGAGGATTTGGAAAGAAGGATAAACGTACATGGTTTTATACAAGTAAGGCGAAACGTGAAGATTTCATCGCTTTATTTGCCGGTATTTTCATATTTATTGTTGCGGTATATTTAAAATTAAACGTATTTCAAAACTTTTGGTATCCATTTTAAAGCACTCTTTAAACGAGTGCTTTTACTTATTTTTATGTAGACATGCTCAAAAAAGGGATATACACATAATGTATAATACGAACCAGTTAAAATGATCAACTACCTATTAGTTTTCAAACCAAAAGGAGGAGAAAATATGAGTTACGGTGGTTCTTGTGGTTTTGGTGGAGGTTTCGCTTTATTAGTTGTGTTATTCATTCTATTAATAATTGTAGGATGCAGCTGCTGGGGCGGAGGATACTAATTTTTAATTAGTCTTCACAAATGTAAACTAAAAAAACATTGAAGATACTTATGTATCGAAACAAATAAAAAAGGAGCAACTATGCTCCTTTTTTATTTGTTTAAATGCGTATTCTTACTATATTTCGGGAACGTAATTGTTAAAGTCGTTCCTTTACTAATGATACTTCGGATTTTTAAACTTCCATGCATCGTCTCAATAATCTTAACAGCAACCATCGTACCTAAACCAGTTCCTTTTGTTTTTGTACTAAAATACGGTTCACCGAATCGATGTATTTGCTCCTGTGACATTCCAACTCCGCTATCTTCAATTCGTATTTCAACTTTACTATTATTGATAGATGAGGAAATATTTAAGGTACCACCATTAGGCATTGCTTCAATACTGTTTTTTATTAAGTTTAAAAAACATTGTTGAAAGTGCTGTTTATTACCAACAATGGTTGCCTCAGAAAAATCCTGTGTAATATGTATCGTATTCATATTACACAATGGCAATATCATATTAATAACTCGATTTAACTCTTGCTTTACTGAAATTTGATCTAATTTTTCTGGAGCAGGTTTGGCAAACGTTAAGTAATCATCGATAATTTCTTGGGCACGATTTAACTCTTCAAGTATATGTTTAATATATTCGTCTCTTGATTCAGGAGTTAAATTTGGTGTTTTTAAAAGCTGTGTAAATCCTTTTACAACCGTTAAAGGATTCCTTACTTCGTGCGATATACTTGCAGCGAGTTGGCTAACAATCTCCATTTTTTCCATTTTAATTAATTTTGAGCGCATTAATACAGCATCTTTTATAACTTCATTTATATAAACAATAAATAACATTAAAGTAGTCGGTAATACCATGAAATAAATAATATACAAATTATTCACTTCAAAATCTGATAAAGTTAATACAATTACAGTTGTAAATATTGCTAGGAAAAAGGTTAAAAACATGGAAAAAGCTACTTTAAGCTTTCTATTATATGTATTAAATTTTGAAGATGCGAGTGCTGTAACGATGAACATTATTCCGTAAACAACGACTGTCAGCATATTAAAGCCATAAAATATAAATCTTGTAATTAATAAAATTGTAAACAATATGATACCGACAGGGAATCCACCATAAAGCGTACCTATTATGACCGGAATTTGTCTTAAATCATGAATACAACTTTCATCCATATAGATAGGGTATCGCATACATAAAATAAGCGGGATACTAGAACAAAGGGTAATCAGTAATATTTTGTATTTTTTCAAATAATGCCTGCTATCATATATGAAATAAAAAACAAATATGCTACACAAAATGTATAGAAGATTATTTAATACGTTTTGATTAATATAAACAAAGTCCATAATATTTGCCTCGTTATTCTGAATTTACTTAACATATGTATTATACATGATAACATATGTTAAAGTGAATAAACCTTGTTAATACAAGATTTGTTTGGCTTTTTGTTATAAAATACAAACAGTTTGCAAACGTTAACTATCCAATGATACTTTTACCAAAATTTTTTACTCCTTCTTCCTGTATGTTCGGTAAAACATGAGAATAAATACTAAGAGTTAATGAAATGTCAGTATGACCTAATCTCTCACTGATAATTTTAGGGTTAACTCCTTGTTTCAATAGTATAGTTGCGTGTGTATGTCTTAAATTATGAGTTTTAATTTTTTTCACTGCTGCATTTTTTATTTCTTTATAAAAATTTCCCTGAAAGCATTTCTGTATAAACCCCCAACCGATTTATTACAATTAATTAAATCTAAATCTTGATAAGCAGAAACCATTCGTAATTAGAAACGTTTGGATGAGATTCTAAATAAATATAAAAATACTAAAGGAGAGTAAGCTATGAAAAAACAGGTGTTGCAAGAAAAGTGGACGAGCTAGGTCGTGTAGTAATTCCAGTAAGGGTTTATTTGGGAAGTGGCTTTAAAACTGATGTTGTCGAGTACATGCGGTAGTAAAAGGGAGATGGATATTTGAAAAAAGTAGAAATTGATGTTGGTAGCAACAAACTTTTAATAGTGAAGGGCGGAAATGTAACAGTAGTCAATCCACCAATGAGTGGATTTGGTGAGCAAGTCGCGGTTTGGATAAACGGTAAAGTTGATCGTATAGATGTGAAGTGAAAATCGTAATAAAAAAGAGCCATGAGTGGAAAGGCTCATAGCTCTTTGTATAAGGGTAATGATTTTATAGGTAAATATTATCATGTAATTCCAAAAAAATCAATTTCAGTAAATTGATTGGTATTTGATTTGGATTTTATAGAAAGAGAGCAGCTAACAACAGCTAGCGGCTCGCAGGTTCTGTAAGACAAAACAGAAAAGAATATTAACAGAATATAGAGGTTTATCCTGGTTGTTTGAACGTAGTTAAAGAAAGAATATCACATACTATCAATGTTAATAAAAACTATCTGTGGCTTTCATTTCTTTATTTTATTCACAAATAGTTCCAGTAGCTATTCCGGTTGGAGCGACACCTACTGGGATATTAGTGATAACAGTATTCGTAGCAATATCAATAACGGAAACAGTATTACTAGCTTGATTTGTAACATATGCTCGAGTGCCATCAGGTATGATAGTTACTTGATCAGGGGATAAACCAACAGAAATTGTATCAATCACAGTATTTGTCGCCACATTTATTACAGATACATTATTGCTAACTTTATTTACAACGTAAATAAGATTTCCACCCGGTGTAATATCTATACCAACAGGTTCGGTACCTACGTTAATTGTATTAATAACTGCATTGGTAGCGGTGTTAATAACAGAAACAGTATTGCTGTTTTGATTTGTGACATAAGCACGAGTACCATCTAGTGTGAAGACGATTATTCTAGGACGAATACCGACAGGAATGGTAGCGATAACTGCATTGGTAGCAGTATTAATAACAGAAATTGTGTTGCTTAATTCGTTTGCAACATATGCAAAGGTCCCATTTGGTGAAACAGTGATTCCTTGTGGAGCGAGGCCAACAGGAATGGTAGTGATAACTGCATTGGTAGCTGCATTAATAACAGAAACAGTATTATTACCATGATTTCCAACATAAACAGTTGTGTTATCTGGAGAAACAGCTACACCGATTGGATCAGTTCCAACGGGAATGGTAGCGATAACAGTATTCGTAGCAGTATCAATAACGGAAACGGTATCAGAAAAAATATTAGTAACATAGGCACGAGCTCCATTTGGTGAAACCGTTACTTCAAGTGGTGCATTACCTACAGTAATTGTATCAACTACTATATTTGTTCCGGTGTTAATTACAGATACTGTATCATTTGTAGGGTCATCTATGAGTCCTGCATTTGTAGCATATACTAGGAAATTACATGCAGGTCCGGTTGGCCCAGTAGGTCCGGTCGGTCCAGTAGGTCCCGGTGGACAATCACAATCTCCGGTAGGTCCCGGTGGTCCTTCCGGCCCTTGGATTCCTTGCACACCTTGAGGTCCAGTGGCTCCTGGTGGTCCTTCCGGCCCTTGAATTCCTTGCACACCCTGAAGTCCAGTGGCTCCTTCCGGTCCTTCCGGCCCTTGAATTCCTTGTACACCCTGAGGTCCAGTGGGCCCTTCCGGTCCTTCCGGTCCTTGAATCCCTTGGATACCCTGAGGCCCAGTAGGTCCCGGTGGTCCAGGAATTCCCATTCCGGTCCCTGAACCAGTAGGCCCAGGTGGTCCTGGTGGTCCTTGAATCCCTTGTACACCTTGAGGTCCTTCCGGTCCTTCTGGTCCTTCAGGCCCCTGAATTCCTTCTACACCTTGAGGTCCTTGAGGCCCTTCAGGCCCTTCCGGTCCCTGAATTCCTTGCACACCTTGAGGTCCTTCCGGTCCTTCTGGTCCTTCAGGCCCCTGAATTCCTTGCACACCTTGAGAACCCTGAGCGCCTCTAGGTCCAGGAAATCCTCTAGGTCCAGTGGCTCCAGTCGGCCCCGGTGTTCCGATGTTACTTAATAGCGAACTATTTAAGATTCCTTGTAAAATTAAGTTGAATGTTTGCTGTAATAAGGGGTCCGATATATTTGAACAACTTATAAGTGAAGACAAGCTTTGGAATAGAAATTGGAATAATGCTGAGATTTGAGTGAGAGATGCGGTAGGTAAAGAATTAATTAATTGATTTATAGTTCTTATAACTAAATTTCTATTTGGTGTATTTGGTTGTACTGCTATTAATAAATCATTTAATGCCTGTAATGCTGATTGGAGTATTTGTATAGTTGTTGGATTTGGTGTTGTGAAAAAAGAAAGGGTGGCTTGATTTAATTGATTTATTATTTGCAATAATTCTTGTTGTTGAGCATTCGAGAAAAAAACAGGTGTACAGCAATTAATTTGATCACAAGGGGATATAGAAACAAAGCAGGGTTGCTGAAATTTATCACACGAATTTGATTTTCGATTATATCTCATAAATACCTCCTTTAAAAAATTAAATGTTAAGTAATTTTTGGTAAATTATTAGCAACTGAATTTGTAGGTATATGTTTAATTGAAATGTTTTTTCCTTCAAAGTATATGCCAATAAAATTGAGGTGTTCATATGGGGGGATAGCCAATACTTGGTTGCTAGTAGGAAATTGTAATCATAGGAAAGGAAATGAAGGTTACAAAGTTTATAGAAAAACGATTGTATTTTAAAAAAGCGTTATTGTAATAAAAGTTGAAGTTTATTAAAAAGAAGGAATGAAGGAAGATGTAAAAGATTTTAAAAGATCCATAAAAAAAGAATTCAGTGAAACTCTGAATTCTTCTACACGTATTTTTATTTGTTAATCCATTTAGAAATAATAGGATAATGAAAGTCTTTTTCTTGTAGCACATATAAAATTCCTTTTATAGGTCCAAAAATTAACAAGAGAAACAGTATTAGATATAAAGAAGCTACCCCGAAAATAATCAAAGCGTTATTTGAAGCCAAGTCTAAATTAGACCAAAATAGCATTAAGATTCTTATTATGAAAAGATTCCAAATCACTGTAATTATCCAAATGAATAGTTGAAAAAAACAGCTTCAAGAATATTTTTCCGAATGTTTTGTGATTTACATACAAAATAGAAAACCAAAGGTATATAAAAAATTGTGACACTAAAGAAAATAAGAATAAAAAAAGATAATAATGTAAGAAAATGCATAATTAATTTTATGTTCTTTTCTTGAGTTAGGATCATTAAGGTCCTCCTATATGTATGAGATTTGTTGTGCCTATTAAAATATGTACTGTTGGTAATTATAACATGAAAATGAATTGTAATAGAATAATGCATTAAAAAGAACAAGTAATAAATTAAACAAATGCTTTATTTTGTTATAGATAAATAGGTGACTCAACAATTGTGCTAGCCGAGTCACCTAGTACTATCGAACCAAATAATGTACTTTTTCTATATGTAGTTATGGGGAGTTCTTAGAGGCTAGCCCAATAGACAGTTAAGGGACAAATAAAATCATTTTAGAGAGTTTTACATTTTATTATGTTAATGCTACAACAGCAAGAGTTAAGCCCAACGTATTCAATGTATTAGAATATGGTCCTACATTAACAGTAAGAGTACTTGTTATACCTGGAGGTGTAGTGAAAATTGCGGGTGCTGATACAGAAGTGAATCCTGCAGTATATCCTAGAGAAGTACCTGAGCCAATGATAGGATTATTATTCAGATACATAGTTATACCTGCCGAATTACCTCCTGGTTGAATAATAACTTGCACTTCATAGATTGCCAAATAGGTTCTTCCACCTTCAAGTAAAACAGTTGTTGGTGGTGTGAATGAGATTGCCGTACCATTAGAATTTACCACGGTATCTAGTGGAATCGCAGAGTTTACAGAAACTATTGATGGGGTAGTTTGAACAACATTTAAACTGTTAGCCGTGGGAGATGGACAAGAACAAGGTTTGTGAATGTTAGAGTTGTTATCATTTTGATAATTCACAAATAATCAAGCTCCTTTACTTAAAATAATTTTTTATCCTATATAAAACGTAGCTTTTTTGTATCTAAGTTATTTTTAATAAGTTTTTAAAGATAATTCGAATATTATTGGTCAGTCAACTCTTAAAAGTATTTGATACTCTGGGATTTAAAAGTGCATCTGATAAATATATATGAATGTTTTTTAAGGACATTACTGTAAGTTAGGAAACATAATAAAATCGTTATTTTAATAAAAAACGGGAAAATGAGGGGAGTAAAAGGAAAAGAACCCTTTATATAAAGGGTTTTTCTGGTGATTTAATCTATCAATTACATTCTTGGTAATATTCATCACATGAATCGTTATTATCGTTACAGCATATACAAAATGTTTTTTGAACAAATAAACTAACTACACTAGTAGAGCCTTCCTGCTTTGTAAGAGTAAGACTTTGAAAATCTTCAACTTGAAATATTTTTGTTTGAACAGGTTGTAATGTAGTAGTAATTGGTACGCTAGATCTTCTTGTTAGAATAGTTACTTGAACGGGTGCACTCATACCGACAACGAATAACTGAATTAATGTTTTGTTATGATTGTTTGTAAAATCCTCAAATACAGTTTGTGGAGCGGTGGTTTCAAGGAAAACTGAAACAGGTATATTTCCATTTTCATTTTCTGCAGAACCAGCTATCGTATGAGTTTCAATAAAACAGTTATTTTTTTGATTGTTGGAATGTGATTGGTTTTTATAATATTTTTTACCATCTTTATAAAAGTAATCAGCCATATGAATTTAAAGCTCCCTTCTTTTAAATATCTATATAGTCTATTTAATAAAGTGAAGTAGTGCTTGTACAACATAATAAAATCCGCTCTCGTAATTATCTAAAAATGTTATTTGGAAATTAAAGAGCGCCATTCAAGGCGCTCTCGGATAAACATTAATATTGAAAAAGAATACCACATTATATTTTATGCATGTTCTTAATAAATGTGTAGTTTTTTAGCAAAATCCTTATTTGAAAACAAGAAGCCCTAGAGTTAGGGCTCTAGGGCTTCTTATTTTGGTATTCTCACATGGTTTTTCAAAAAGAATAGAACATATTGAAGATAACATGTGAATGTTTCATAAATGTATCAAAAAAGTGAACAAAATTGCTAGTGGAGAAGAAGCAGAAATGAAGTTTCTAATACGTAAGTACGTGAAAGGTATTATTTCCAGTGGATAAAATGCGCGTGGGACACCTAATCATTATTTTATCGGGGGAAAAGAATATTTTATGAACTTGATTGAATGAAAAAATGAAAATTTTACTTTTAGAGTGAAACTAAACAAAAACGCTATTTTATTAGAAAAGGGGACTTAGAAATGAACTTAAAGGAGTACGTCGTTTATAAACGTGAATCATTGTTATGTATCGGAACTATACAGAAATGCGCTAATTATATGGGCGTACTTCCTGCGACAGTTCGTTTTTATACAAGACCAGCGTATCAAAGGAGAATAGCAAGTCGGAAGAATGCTAGGAATTATATAACTGTTACGGAGATGAGGAAGATTAATAAAAATTTCATTTTGTAGAGAAATGGTGTGATTAAGTATGGGCATTGAATACGGAATGTTTGTATTAAAAAAGAGCAGACCTTAACCTACACATAAAAGTGCTGGAATTGTTCTAAAGGAAGGAATATCTGAAATATAAATATAATTGAGGGGAGTGAAATAATAATGGAAACTAGTACTTTTTTAGGGCTGTTCTGGGGATGGATGACGGTTATCGTATCGGGAATACTTTTCGTCCGTCCATCGGTGCTACGTGACTTAAAAAAATTAGTGGTTGAAGACAGAGGGTTTGGTATTATGTATGGTTTTCTATCAATTTTCCTAGGATTAGGTACTGTAATTCTACATAATGTATGGGTATTCAACTGGCAGGGATTCCTAACGGTTATTGCATGGCTTGCATTATTAAAGGGAATTTACATAATTGCATATCCTGAACCCTCCAAGAAAACAGACTTTGAAGTAAGGATACTATCTACACGTATAGTACTCGCTATCATTGGTGCTTTGGCTTTATGGATGCTTATAGTAATCTATATAAAATAATCTTTTTTTAATAAATAAAAGAGCCTAATGTGAGAGAAAAGGCCTTTTCAAAAATTGCATATGAGGAAAATCAATGTCAATAGTTTAATGCCAATAAATTAGAATTAATTCTAGGTATTAAGTATTGAGAAATAAAAAATATTTAAGGCAACAAATTGGTTAACTTTATGAGCTAACCAATTGTTACACAAAAGAAAATTAGGCCCTACAAGTAATAGATGTGTAACTTAAATTTACAGTTATAGTGTAAGCGAGATTGAAAATGTTATACGAAAGTAATTCTGTTTAAAAGTTTTATTTTGTCATAAATAAGAGAGCATTTAGCCCAGCCTAACTGCTCGATACAGAGGTAATAGTCTAGCTACATAGATATTATATGCTGAGTTATTGATTTTATTTGTGTAAAACACAAAAGAGCAGCTAACAAAACCTAGCCGCTCTAAACAGTGATGTGTCTCTAGATGTAGTTGTAGTATAAACAGAACGTTGAGTTTTATTCATGGGGAGATAGAAATGGGCTTGAAAATAGAATATAGTCCGGCTAGAAAACTAGAGGACACCAATTTTTAGAACTGCGATAAAATTGTTTTAAGAAATGGTGTTCTCTTTATTTTGAAAGGGGATTTAGGAAATGAAGGTATTAGAATAGAAATGGTTAATAAACGCATAGATTGATAAAAAGTAAAGGGCAAATCCCTTATGAGAATAAGGAATATTATCATTTTTGTTACTATTTTCTTCTATCTTTATATATAATTAATTTGTATTTTATATATAAATTAGGAGGGGATTTATGACTACAAATAAGGACTACATTCGTTATATCCGGGGAAAAGTAGGACATGATTTAATATTTCTTAATTTTGCTGGAGGTATTGTTTATAACGAACGAAATGAAATTCTTTTACAAAAACGGGGAGATAGAAATGAATGGGGTCTTCCAGGTGGTGCTATGGAACTTGGAGAATCTCTTGAAGAAACCGCTAAACGAGAAATATTTGAGGAGACAGGATTAAATGTTGAAGTTGAACATCTTATAGGTGTCTATTCTAAATATTCTGGTGAGTTTCCGAACGGAGATAAAGCTCAGACTATCACTCATTGTTTTCAATGTAAGCCAATTGGTGGAGAACTTACTGTAGATGGTATTGAGACTTTGGATTTAAAATACTTCCCAATAGACCAAATACCAAAATTATTCACAAAACTACACGAAGATGCCTTAGAAGATTGGCTTTCCAAAAGAAAAGGTGTATTTAGATAAAAAACTTTCAAATTAATTATCCATAATCTTTAACTAACAGGTGCTTTAATTGAGCAAGAAAATAAAAAACTTTAACTTCCGCTAAAGATAATTATGTTAATGATCTAGTGATGGCAGTTCTCGTAAGGACAAAAAGAGGAACGTATATAAATAGAGTTGTAGAAATAGAAAGAGTGGATTCCTTGTGAGAGAGTAGGGATCCACTTTTTTCTTGCCACTGATAAAGAGACACTATATCTGACTTACATAAATATCCTATTTATTCAAATTTGTCCTTTCTAATGGTACAATTAGATTCATGGAGGGATATTATGGTAAATTTTTATGTAACAATGTTTCTTATATTTGGTACTGCGATATTTTTATTTTTCTTGTCTGGTTCATCAAAAATTAAGGCTAAAAATCTATCATTGATAATGATCTGTTTAGGGATAAATCTACTCACAAGTCCAATGGCTTTATTTATAGGTGTGATGGCAACAGACTCTCCATATAGCACTACGCTTGATTTTTTTGGAGGATGTCTCTTTATTCAGGGAATACCGCTCCTCCTCCTACTTGCAGCTTTTTTGAAGTTTGCAATAGCAAAGAAAACAAAACAAGTATAGTATAAACTCTATATTTCTTTTAATAATTTAAGGTTATATATTTTCTGCATTAGCCGCTTTTAACCACGCTTCGTAGAATTCTGTAACTGATGCATACCGTTCTGCTCGATTGTTATTTACAGCACGATACGCTACCTCATATAATTCCTTACTTGCTTCCCATTTTATAAAAGAACGATCTTTTTCACCGCCTAAAAGTGAGAAAGCCATTGCTCCCATATTAAATACATTTGTTCTTTCATCAATTGTTGCGTTTAGTTCAAATTCCTCTGGTGACATAAAACGGGAGGAACCCCATAGCCGGCCCATTTTATTTATGTAAGGTTTCTTACTGTATAAATCTATATCACAAATTTTTGTTTCGTTTGTATTAAAATTATATAAAATACTACCGTCATAAAAATCTATCGCTACATAGTTTTTCTTTTCTACATAAGTATGGAAAGAAAAAAGGGAATGTAAGGAATGAATTCGTTCTATAGCAGATAAATGCCTAAATTTATAAAATGGTGAGTTTGGATTTTTATATTTCTCAGGAGGTGGGAAACTCCAATGCGAATGAAGACATTCACCATCAAACCAATCGAAAATTAATACATATCCAGATTGAGCTGGAAAATGATCAATTAGTCTTATGAGCGATTCATGTTTTAAATCTTCATAGATAGTAACTGAATTTTTTAGCCTTTTAATAGCGTGACCCGTTGTTCCTTCAAATGCAATTGCTTGTGCTCCTGCGTATTTGATAAATTTCTTATGCCCATCTTTTTCTACACCAAAACTTATATTACCTGAGTCTTGCTGGTCAAAAACTGCAAATACGGTCCCTAATTTAATAAGCCAATCAAAATTATGATATTCTTTTAATTGGAATGTTACGTTATTTAACTGAATTTCCACGGAATTATCTTTCATAGATTACCTCACATTTAATATAATTATGTTGTACATACCACTATTCGACATATTTTATGGAAATCCTATGCTAATAATATAAAATTTTATAAATATAATGATAAACACTTATAAAGAGGTGAATACAATGGATCAACAAATTGTTATTAAAGCATATCAAAAAGACTGGGTTGAAGAGTATATAAAAGAAAAAGAGAAATTCTGTTCCTTGTTAGGACAAGAAATAATTGCTGTTGAACATATAGGAAGCACAGCAGTAGAAGGATTAGGAGCTAAACCTCTTATTGATATGATGATTGGCGTAACAGACTTACAAATTACTGAAAACTGGATTGAAGTTCTATCGGAAATTGGATATGAGTATGTTCCAAAAGATGCAACCAATTGGCGTTTTTTTAGAAAGGGAAAATGGAGAGCGGGTACTCATCATTTGCATATTTATATTTATAATAGTGATGAGTGGAGAAACAATATTTTATTTCGTGACTTTCTAATAAGCCATGAATGGGCACGTAAAGAATATAGAGAATTAAAAGAGAGGATTGCTATTACATATGCTTTTGATCGTGTTTCATATACAAAGGCAAAAGCGCCATTTATTCGAAAAATATTAGAATTGGCTAGAATTCAATAAATTTATAGATTCTTATCTAACTAGTTTTGAAACCTCTTCCTATACTTTTTATAGGGAGAGGATTTTTTGTTTTTTTCATGACAAAATATATAATTTCTAATTATTGGAGGCAAACTATTTTATTTATTTTGATATTTCTAGTACATTGGAAATATTAAGGGGGAATTAAGCAATGAAAGCTATTGTACATCAATATGAAAAAGGATTAGAGGGGTTAGAATATAAATTTTCACCTGAGATAAGTCCTAATGCAGGTGAAGTAAAAATAAAGTTAAAAGCTGCAGGGTTAAATCATAGGGATTTATTTATTATAAACAATAGAAAAGAAATGGATCTACCATTAGTAATAGGGTCAGATGGCTCAGGAATTGTTACAGAAATAGGAGAAGGAGTTTCAAATATTACACTACATACAGAAGTTATTATTAATCCTAGTATTGGATGGGAACATGCTACTGAAGTACCGGAGTTACCGGAAGTGCTAGGTGGACCGAAAGATGGAACGTTTGCTGAATATGTAATTGTACCGGCTGAAAATGTAGTAGAAAAGCCGGCATATCTTACTTGGGAAGAATCAGGTGTTTTATCTTTATCCGCATTAACAGCATATAGAGCACTTTTTACAAAGGGTAGATTGAAGTGCGGTGAACATGTTTTAATTCCGGGAATAGGAGGTGGTGTAGCTACATTTGCCATGTTATTCGCGAAAGCAATCGGCGCAAAAGTGAGTGTTACTTCAAGGGTAGAGAATAAAAGGGAACTTGCTGAAAAATATGGTGCAGATATTTCTTTTAATAGTACCGGAAATTGGGAAGAGAGCTTACAAGGTGAAAAAGTAGATTTAATAATAGATAGTATAGGCCCGGCAACTTTCTTGAAATATTTTGATGTATTAAAACCAAATGGAAGAATCGTGAATTTTGGTGCAAGCTCAGGAGATAAAATTGAATTACCATTACGCGCATTATTTTATAATCAAATTGATATTATGGGAACATCCATGGGTAGCCGTGAGGAATTTAATGAGATGATAAAGTTTATTGAAAAATATCAAATTAAACCAATTATTGATAAGGTTTACTCGTTAGAAGAAGCAATTCGAGCACTAAGCCGTATGGAACATGGGGAACAATTCGGAAATATTGTACTTCAAATGAATTAAAAAATATGATTTTGCAATTAGTATATTTAAATGAATATGTTATGTATTTCAAACATGAAAAAAATACGAACCGCCTTATTATAAAGGCTTACCGGCTTTATACATAAATAGCGTATAAAATTTGTTTAATAATTGTCACATGAGTAATAGTAAAATGAGAATTAGATGAAAAAAGTTTAAGCCTATTTTCATAATGGTATTGTATACTGTGTAAATCAAGAACACTTGTATGTAAGGAGAGAGTTTAATGAATTACACAGTATTTCAGTGGTTTAATAATTTTGCTGATTCATCCAAACTATTAGATACGTTAATGATTGCTATTACAAATAGCGCTGCATACGTAGCCGTTCTATTTATGTTTATCTTATGGTTTAATAATGGAAAGAAAGAAAAGGCAATTAGAAAACAATATACAGTTTTATATACGACGCTTTCGGTTATTATTGCATTATTAGTAAATGTTCTTATACACGCGGTATATTACCATCCGCGTCCGTTCGTATCACATGATGTACATCAATTAGTACCACATGCAGCAGATTCATCATTCGTTAGTGATCATTCTGTACTTGTATTTTCAATCGCCTTCGTATTTATTCTTAGAGGAGAAAAACTGAAATATATCGCGCTATTATGGGCAGTAATAGTCGGTATATCACGTATGTACGTAGGTGTTCATTATCCTTTAGATATACTTGGTGCAGCATTCTTAACACTTATTACGAGCGCTTTAGTAATGCAAAGTACACGTATGTTTGAACCAATAGCGAAACTTGTATTCAAAATGTATGCATTAGTAGCGAGACGAATTCCTTTCTTAGCGAAATATAACCATATCGCATAATTTTCCTAAAAAAATTCCCCTTTGGACATCCAGAGGGGAATTTTTTTAGGAAATACGAAAAGAGTTTAGAGTGCTCTGTAATCAAGTTGTACTAATTAATATTCTGAAATTTCACGCACCGTATTTAAAATATATAAAATAATGACACAAAATAACAACAGTTAGTTTTGCATTGTTTTAAAGGAATTAAAAAGAAAACTTCGAAACATATAGTATCGCAAACAAAAACTACAAATTTTAAAACGGATCTTCGTACGAATCCATTCCAAAAGAGAGGAGATAAGTATGCAAAAACTCCAAACGAATAAAGGCGCTCGATATATGATGATTGCTTTTATTGTTTTGTTTCTTATTATGATTTTGCGTATATTCTATATTCAGGCAGTAGGAGTCGTGCATAATGTGAATGTAAAGGATCTCGCGAATGAACAACATAATAAAAAAGGTGTTTTAGAAGCGAATCGTGGCACTATCTATGATCAAAGCGGAAAGGTGTTAGTACAAGATTCTACAACGTATCGAGTTGTTGTGAATTTAAAAGGAAAAGATAAAGTGAAAAATAAAGATGAAACCGCACAACAATTAGCCGATGCGCTTGAAATTGATAAAGAAGAAGTATTAAAAAACTTTCATGAAGGGCGTACGCAAGTTGAAATTGGGAAAATTGGTCGGAACTTATCTAGGGAAAAGAAGGAAAAAATTAATGATTTAAAAATACCAGGTGTATCTTTTATGTCGGAAAAAGCAAGAGTATATCCGAATGAAGACTTTGCATCCTATATACTTGGTTTTGCTAGACCAGATGATAAAGGGAATACGGAAGGGAAGTTTGGGCTTGAAAAGAGTTTGGATAAATATTTGCGCTCTACAAACGGGAATATAGAATATGTGGGTACACGAAGGGGGATTCCGCTTACGAATGATATAGGTAAAGTAGAACCAGCTAAAAATGGGAATAACGTATATTTAACGCTTGATAAACAAATTAATAGCTTTTTAGAAGAAGCGATGAACAAAGCGCAAGAACATTATGATCCTTCTATGTTAATTGGCATTATTGCTGATCCAAAAACAGGAAAGGTTTTAGCAATGTCTAGTAAACCTAGTTACAATCCTAATGTAGGTGATATCGAATACTTTTTAAATGACCCGATTGCAAATGCATATGAACCAGGTTCAACAATGAAAGTTTTTACGTTAGCAGCTGCCATTAATGAAGGTGTATATAACGGAAAAGAATATTTTCAATCTGGAAAATATTCCGTTGGTTCATCTGATATAAAAGACCATAATGGTGGATTTGGATGGGGATCAATTACATTTGATGAAGGATTTGAAAGGTCATCAAACGTAGCTTTTTCTATTTTAGAAGATCAGTTACTGAAACCAAATAAATTTAAGCAATATATGAATAAATTTGGATTCAATCAAAAAACAGGGATAGATTTACCTGGAGAAAGGAAAAATACTTTATTATTAAATACACAAATTCAACAGGTTACAACTTCTTTTGGTCAAGGTTCTACAGTAACTCCGATTCAATTAATCCAAGCGGCTACTGCTATAGCAAATGACGGGAAAATGATGCAACCATATATCGTTGATAAAGTTGTAAATCCAACAAACAAAGAAGTTATTATGGAAAATCAACCGAAAGAAATTGGGAATCCGATAAAAAAAGAAACAGCGGACAAGGTTAGAAGCTTAATGGAGCGTGTTATAACATCTTCAAAAGGAACTGGTACAATGTATAAAGTAGATGGTTATCCAATTGGAGGTAAGACAGGAACAGCACAAATCCCGAATCCTGAAAACGGCCGATATATGGAAGGGAAAGAGAATTACATTTTCTCCTTTTTAGGAATGGCTCCAATTGATGATCCGGAGTTAATCGTATACTTAGCTATTAAGCAGCCAAAGTTAAAAGGAGATGAGTATGGAGCTCAGCCTCTTGCTGAAATATTTAAACCTGTTATAAAAAACAGCCTTGAATATTTAAAGGTGAAACCGTATACAGAAAAACAAATAGCTGATGCAGCAAAACAATCTCAATTAAAAGTACAAAATTATGTAAATCAATCGATGGATACAATAGAGAAAAGTGTAGAAAAAGAGAAGCTACAGCCGGTAATTTTAGGAGAAGGAAAAATAATAAAACAATATCCACAGTCTGGCGAGGTAATAAGTGAAGGTGATCGTATATTTTTATTAGGGAATAACGCACAAATGCCAAATGTAAAAGGGTGGTCCATGCGTGATGTTATGTATTTCTCTAAACTTTTGAAATTAGATTTGAAAACTTCTGGTACGGGTTATGTAACGAGTCAAAGTATTGAAAAAGGACAAGATTTACAAGAAGGAGATACACTAGAACTAGAATTAGAACCGCCGTTACAACCGTTAACAGAGGCGAATACGAATTAATCCAGGCATTTGGAAGGAGCTATATGCAAATAGCTCTTTCGTTAGAGTTGCGAGTAATTTCACGCACCGTAATTTTTAGAAAAAATAATAAATAAAAGAACTAAAAGTGACACGTTGTTAAATATCTGATTATTGTTTATTTACAGTTAAATGCATATGTGATAATATGGAAAAAATAAATGCAGTGAAGAGAAGAGTAAATAAAATGAATTTTTCACAGAGAGCTCCATGTAGCTGAAAAGGAGTAAAAATTCTTTATTGAACCAAGCCTCTGAGCAGCATATCGGAACCTATTATTAGGGGATGGTGTGACGGGAGCTCCCGTTATAGAGCTATGGTATAAGCATGAATTAGAATGCAGTACCTGATAAGGTTAGTATGGTGACATATTAACAAACTAGGGTGGCACCGCGATGATAAATCTCGTCCCTAAGATTAAAAGTCTTGGGGGTGGGATTTTTTTATTGTTGTAAAACAATTTTGAAAGCGGGGGCCAAAAATGAAAAATTTACTTAAAGATTGGAAATATCCTTTATTACTATTGTCCGGAGTTGGTATTGCGAATTTAGGGGCATGGATTTACTTAATAGCACTGAATGTACTTGTCTATAATATGGGTGGCTCAGCCTTAGCTGTTGCTACTTTATATGTAATAAAACCATTAGCCACTTTATTTACAAACGCTTGGTCTGGGAGTATGATTGATCGTTTAAATAAACGGAAATTAATGATTCACCTCGATATATATCGTGCGTTATTTATCGCTATTTTACCTTTACTTCCGTCACTTTGGATTGTTTATGTATTCGTATTCTTTATAAGTATGGCCAGTGCAATTTATGAGCCAACTGCTATGACGTATATGACGAAATTAATTCCAGTAGAGCAAAGACAACGTTTCAACTCATTACGCAGTTTAATAGGATCTGGTGCATCTTTAATTGGTCCAGCGATAGCAGGGGTTTTATTAATTGCGAGTACACCTGAGTTTGCTATATATATGAATGCTATAGCATTTCTCTTATCAGGATTAATTACATTACTTTTACCTAATCTTGATAAGAAAGAAGCTTCGGATACAACAAGTAATACATTATCTCTTACGGTATTAAAAAAAGATTGGAACACTGTTATAAATTTTAGTAGAAAACATGTGTATGTCGTATGTGTGTATTTCTTATTTCAAAGTATGTTCGTATTAGCAACTGCTACTGATTCACTTGAACTATCGTTTGCGAAAGAGGTATTACTACTAACAGATAGTGAATATGGTTTTCTAGTTAGTATAGCTGGTGCAGGATTTATTTTAGGTGCCATAACAAATACAATTTTGTCAAAGAAATTAGCACCTTCATTTCTAATTGGAATAGGATCATTATTCATCGCAATTGGTTATTTAATTTATGCTTTTTCAAATATATTTTTAATAGCTGCTATTGGATTCTTTATTTTATCTTTCTCTATGGCATATGCAAATACAGGATTTTATACGTTTTACCAAAATAACATTCCCGTTCATATAATGGGACGGATCGGAAGTATCTATGGACTTATTATTGCGTTAGTAACAATCTTTATTACAATATTATCTGGTGTTGCGACTCAGTTCATTTCTATACAACTTGTAGTTATTGTAGGTTCATTGATCATGTTATTTATTACTATCGTCTTGTGTGTGTTTACTTTATTCCCATCACAATCTAAGTTGTATTCTACTGAATCAATAAAGTGAAACTTTAATCAGGGGGCATCCCCCACTGATTATCAGCCCTCACCAATCGGGCTTTTACGGGCAGCAGGGTCCCCACTTAACTTCTTTGCTTTCGCTGAATTTTGAGATGGGGGTCCTACTGCCCACAAATAGCGGAATACATTCGAAATGAACTTTGTGTTCTCATTAACAATTTATCGTATTTAATAAAAGGGTTCTTTCCCCTTTATATGGAAAAATTAATAAGGGTAAAGAACAATACCGAAAGACAAGGGGGGGTGTCGTGATAAAAACAAAAGATGAAATTAATAAAATTGTAAAAGAAATACAAAAGAAAATAGATTTCTCTGGGGTAGTTTTAGTAAAAAAAGAAAAAGACTTAATCTATGAAAAAGCAATGGGTTACGCAAACAAAAGTGAATGTATAAACAATACGATACAAACAAGATTCGGCATTGCTTCAGGATGTAAAATTTTCACTGCAATTGGAATCTGTCAACTTGTTGAAAAAGGTGTTATTTCTTTTCATACAAAATTAAAGGATTGTCTAGAGATAAAACTTCCAAACTTCGATGAAGATATTACAATACATCAACTACTAACGCATAGCTCTGGTATACCAGATTATTTTGATGAAAGTATTATGGATAACTTCGGGGATCTTTGGAAACAAACACCTATGTATCTATTAAAGAGCTTAAAAGACTTTTTACCATTATTCCAAAACAGTAATATGATGTTTGCACCTGAGAGTAAGTTTCACTACAACAACGCAGGTTTTATCATACTTGGATTAATAATAGAAGAACAGACGGGACTTAAATTTACGGAGTATATAGAAACAAACATTTTTAATTCGATTGGCATGAATGATTCTGGCTATTTTTCGTTAGATAAATTACCAAGACATACAGCTCTAGGATATATAAAGGACGAAACCAACCAAAATTGGAGAACAAACGCTTACTCTATACCAATAAAAGGAGGGGCTGATGGAGGTGCATATGTTACTGCACCAGACATGTTGAAATTTTGGGCGGCACTATTTAATAATGAAATTTTAGGAAAGGAATATACAAAGTTACTTTTAACTCCCCACATTCATGTAAATGATAAACAGTCTTACGGATATGGAATATGGATTGAAACACGAGAAAACAAGGTATTCAAATATCATGTAATGGGATATGATCCAGGCGTCAGTTTTCGCTCGGCCATATATCCAGAATTAGGAATCACTTTAGTTATTCCATCGAATAAAGAGGCAGGACCTGAAAAATTAATGACAGAAATAGAAAGAGCTTTTTAATTATATGGATATAAAAGAAGAGATACGAAAATAATTTAAACGGGTTTATGATTGTTTCTGTTCTGAAAAATATTTTAGTTAACGAGGAACCCTTTATTTATTAAATAAGGGGTTTTTGTAATTCTGCACAATTACATATATTTATATGGATTTTTAAATTAAAAAATATTACTATATAATTGTAAATTTAAATTATTAATTCATATGAAAGGATGTGTTAACAATTTGTATATGATCAACGGTAGTTTGTTTATTATTTTAGGGGTTATTTGTTATTTAATTGTATGTGGAATATTAATTGGTACCAAAAATAAAAAACATATGATTTGGTGGAAAGAAATAATAAGTTTTTTATTCGTGGTCTACATTTGTATGGTTGTTGCAGTAACTTTATTCCCTTTACCAATCGGTTTTCCTTCTAATATTGAAAATCTGAATCGCTCGGTCAATATAATTCCATTTGCATCAATTATTAAAGACATCAATCAAATTGGTAGTGCTTATGATGGGGATGCCCTATTTATGATTGGTCTAATTGTAAGAAATGTAGGCGGGAATATTTTATTATTAATGCCTTTAGGATTTTTAGCACCAATTTTATGGGATAAATATAAAAAGTTCAAAAATACTATTTTATTGGGATTTACTATATCAGTTAGTATTGAATTGCTACAATTAATTCAGTCTTTATTTAGTGGAGTGGGACGTATTACTGATATTGATGATGTGATCTGTAATGTTATAGGTTCTATTATTGGATATTCTATTTATAATATCTTTTTAAAAGCCATTAATAAATTTAACATTCGAGTGTTGGGTAAAACTAATTCTAAAGGTGTGGAATTAGTTGATAAATAGGAGTTTAAACGAGTTATTAAAGGCGTACGAGTAAAAAGTACGTCTTTTTATTTTTATAAATAATGCTTAAGGCTGATGAGAAATCACATTTTCCATCTTACACTTGAAAGTAGCTATCGTATTTCAAGTATGGAATGAAAAGAGGAGAATATAATTTTTAAAGATAAACAAGTTTATAGGAGGATTCTAAATGGATATTTTACTTGTTGTTCTTATTATTGTTTTGATGCAAAGTAAAGAACGAAAAGTGAAAATAAACCGTATTTGGCTCATTCCGGCTTTGTTGTGCTTTGTAACAATCCAGTCCATTATTCATGCGGGACAAATAACTTTGCTGCAAGGACTACTGTTTGTTGTAATGCTTGGAATCGGCTTAGGTCTTGGAATTATACGAGGAAGAGCTTTAACATTTCGAGTAGATAGTGAAACAGGTCATGTACTACGAAAAGGAAATTGGGTAAGTACAATAATCCTTCTTATTATTTTAGGAGCAAAAATTATAATTAAACAAAGTATGTTTTCTGGTAGTACACACCAGACATTAATGGTTGTAACAAACGCCTTTTTATGTATTACATTAGGCACCGTGATTAGTAGACGTTATTATATTTGGAAAAAATATAATGAATTAACACAAAAAGCGTAAATACATTCATCCCTTGTTTAACATTGCTAAGAACGGTAATACTAATTAACAATGAACTTTTACAACAAGGGATGATAATATGATATACATTTACACAGACTTCGGCGGTACTCATACAACTTCACTTGCTGCAGCGTATCATTTAAATAAATTACCAACGGATCGTAAGTTAACGAAAGAAGAAATTTTGAATGTAGATTACTTTAATAAATTGAAAACAGAAGATATGGGAAAAATTATTTTTCATGGAATTGATGAACATGGTCATCCTGTATATACGATTGGATGTGGCGCATCAAAAGTTGTTGTACCTGCGATGAAGCATTTAGGAGAAATCTTGCAAAAACATTATCAAAGTCATGAAAAAATTATTTTTTCTAATACATCACCAACTGTACCTTTACCAATGACTTTTGGTGGTCTGTTTTCTAGAAGGTTCCATATCGATTTTATTGGCGTACCGTTACTCGTATGGGGAGCAAAAATTTGCTGTGATAATATACAAAGGCTTGTTAGTTATACAAAAGAAGCTGGAAGATTAACGAATGATTATGTTGTAATTTTAGATAATGAAACTTTTAAATAGTATATGATAAGAAGAAAATCGAGCAAATTCCTTGATTTTCTTTTTTATTTGTGAAATAGACAAGAAATAGTCACATTTAATATACATCTACTATAGCCAAAACAATAAAGTCCTGTTACTATTACAGGGATATTCTCTTTTTATAACATAAATATATAGAAAAATTAGAAAAGAGGAATTGAATTAAGGGAGGAACAACATGAAGCGTGTTGCTTGGATTACTGATAGTACAACTGCGAATTTAAAAACAGAAGGAGATAACTTTGTTATCCCAATCGAAGTTATTATTGATGGAATGTCGTACAAAGATTGTGAAGAAGGTGTACGTGAACGTGTTTATAATGCGTTAAACGAAGGTAAAACAGTCACTACTTCACAACCTAATATTGGGGAAATGGTAGAGTTATTTACGAAATGCAAAGAAGAATATGAAGAAGGATTTGCAGTTGCTATTAGCGGAAAAGTAAGTGGAACCTATCAAAATATGAAGCTAGCTGCAGAAATGGCAGGTTTTCCATTAACGGTATTAGACAGTGAAACAACAAGTTATCCAATGGATGAACTAATTAGAAAAGCGAAATCGTTATACAATGATGGTATGACTTTACAAGATATACACAAAACATTAGTAGATGAAAAAAGAAGACCTTTCCACGTATTCCCGAAAAGTTTAAAAGGCCTTTATGCAAGTGGTCGTGTAAAGGGCATTCAATTTTTACTTGGAAGTTTATTAAGTGTTAACTTAATATTAGAAGTAAAAGGTGGAGAGCTTTTACTTGAAAAGAAAGTTCGTAAAATCCAAAAATGTCGAGAATATATTAAAAATGAACTTGAAAAAGAATTACCAAAAGTACTTCATATGTTCCATGCTAATGATAAAGATGGAGCCGAAGAATGGATTGCAGATATTAGACAAGCATTCCCTGAAATGGATTTCAAATTATATCCATTACCAATTTCATTTGCGGTTCATGCAGGTGAAGGTACAATAGCAATTAGTTATTAAAGTAAAACCCGTGAATTATTCACGGGTTTTTTATTTAATTAAAATGAAATGTGATCTCGACATATCTCCATCGAGGTTAGAAATCGATGGTCGAGCTACCTTCTCATATATAACTGTGGAATGCCTTTTTTATGACTTATCCAATTATTTCTTACAAGATTTAAGGAGGATTGAGTTGAAAATGAATTGATTAAAGTGTAAAATTACACTAAATAACACATTAGTTACTTTTGAGGGGGAAGTAAAGTGAATAAGGAGCATGCAATTGAACTTATTTCAATGAAAATAAAGTTAATACGCACTGAAAAAAGATATACACAAGATAAAATGGCTGAAGTTCTCGGCATATCAAAAAAAACGCTTGTTCAAATTGAGAAAGGGAGAACGAATGCAGGTTGGACCAACACTGTTGCTATTTGTGCATTGTTTAGAGATAGTGAAGTTTTACAGAATACTCTTGGGGATGATCCATTAGTAGTAATCGAAACAATGGCCCACAATAGCACTAACAACTTCAAAGAAAAAACATTGGGAGGAAAAGTCTGGTGGAAACAGATTCAAGAAAAAGGGAACTTTCGCTTACAACAAAATCTAATTAGTCAGCATTATCGTATTCTAGACAGACAGGATTACCGTTGGTTTAATTCGTTTGATTTAGAAGAAACACTAAATCAACTTAATAAATTAGCAACGAATTCAGAACATCAAATAACCAGAACTACAATGAGCGAAAATAAATAGGGGGAAATTACATATGATCATCTTGCATTTTCTTTGGATTTACTTTATGCCAATTTACTGGTTATGTGGATTTATAGGTGGAATCTATTTAATTATTGCAGGTATCAAATATCTTAAATTACTTGTAAGTGTAATGGGATTACTTTGTCTTACCCTTGTCGTGTTACCTATTGTTTGTTGGGGGACAGGGATTAATGCGGAATTTCTTCTTACACCCGTTTCCAACTTTTCACTATTCTCTTTAAGTGGGTTAATAGCAGGATTTATTGGATTTTGGTCAAAAATTAAAGGCATAAGAAATATGGGATTTACTATTTTTACTTGTGGAGTAATAGGTGCCCTATTCTATTATTTAATGTCTATACCCGATTCATACTATATAGGATAGTTTTTCAAAACTCAGTTCATTTACAAACAAAAGGATAGTGAAACAAGAAAAACATTATTTCTATTCTTTCTGTCTAACTTATTAAATAAAAAGGAGATGCTATAGAACTGGTAGCGTCTCCTTTTTCACATGAATCATTTACCTATCAGATAGGTTGCGCTCCAGTACGTAGTAGGTATCATATCAATAGCTAGCTATAATTTCTACATTCTCTGACTTTAAATGATAAAGGAGATGTTATCACAGTTGTTCCTGCAAAGAAAAAATGAATAGTTGTAGTAAAAACATTCCAGAATACAGAAGCTTAGGAATATTGGATATAAAATATGATAAATACGAGGCATAAGCCAGTTTACAATTTTTATGTCAACACTACAAACTTGACATGTGTGTATTTCGTTTTGCACTGTAAATCATTCATATTGAGTAATAGAATTGTAGAAATATATAATAGAATATTCGCACTAATATTTATACAGCTACAATCTATTTACATATAAGGTTATTAGGATTATATTGAAAATGAAAGAGAAAACAATAGATGGAAGGGGATGTTTTTTATGTTTAAAAAAGCAGCACTAGGGATTTCATCGTTAGCAATCACAGCGTTCGTCGGATTAGGAATGGCAACAGAAGCTTCAGCTGGACCAGCAGCACCACTTACTTCACTAAACGTCGTACAAGTAGAGTCTGAGCTAGGCGGGGTAGAAACAATTAATCAGAACAGCTTCAGCACATCGCGTAACCACGGGGGGAAATATTTATATATTACAACGAAAGAAATGGGCTATGGCCAAAACCCATTTGCTAAAATGAATGGTTCTAATGTAAAAAGTATTGATTCCACTATAATTGGCGGAAGACCAATCGTTGGCTGGTATTATAAATGGGATGCTTCTGGACACCAACAAGGAACGTTTGAGTACCAAAAGACATCTATAAATGCACCATTTAATACAATGCGTACATCAATTTATATCCAATAAATTTGAAAGCGTTCGCACATATAAAATAGTCAAAGAAAAGGCACTCTTAGGAGTGCCTTTTCTTTGACTTGAATCACGTCTATCTATATTTACAATCCCGATTTCATAGCAAGAACACTTCCCATAAAACAATATCCTAAACGTCTATGAAATTAATATGAACGGGTAGTACTAGTCCTCTACAGTTAAAGTACGTAACCTTACATATTCCAACCCAATGAAAAAGGAAAAAAACTGTCGTACTTACGCCACAGTTTTTAATTTATCCATGAACTCATAGTTTAATTTTAAGTTTTTTAGATGTATAGACATAACCGTACTACCTGCTCCTCTTTTTTAAATTCAAGATTAAAAAAGAGGGGCTAAACTTATATAAGCTTAGCTTGATGGGTATGTGGCGTAACTTTAAAATTAATTACATCTTTTTCATAGCATAAATAATTTTGTATAGGGAGATGAAAGGATTTTTTAAAGTAATAAAGAAGTATGTATAAACAAATATATAAATGGTAGTGATTAGGATGAAAATCAGTAAGTTTGCAGAAGTAAATAATATAAGTGTAGATACGATTAGACATTATATGGACCTCGGACTTGTTATTCCTGAGAAAAAAGGAAGTCACTATTTTTTTGATGAGTATTGTCACAAGGATATAGAACTTATATTAAAGTACAAATGGCTAGGGTTTAGCTTGCATGAAATTAAAGAACTTTTTCTTTATAAAAATTTAGGGAAATCCTTAGACTATGAAAAGGATATTTTTTATCAATCTTTATTTAAAGTAAAATATGAAAAGATTGAACAAGAGATAAAAACCTTAAAGGAACGAAAAGATAAATTAAAGAAAACGTTAAATAATTTATCTATAGAAACTGAAATTTCGAGTTCAATTTTAGGGGTAGATTTAAAAGTACTTCATTTATTTAAATGTGTTAAGTGTAACGGAAATTTAATTCTTGAAGATGGCATTATTAATAAAAATCAAATTGTTGAGGGGAAATTAATTTGTAATTGTGGTGAAGAATACGCGATTACTTCCGGAGTTTTAACAGCTGGAAAATTATTTGAGGTGTATAAGAGGAAATCACTTGAAGATTCTATTTCAGATTATATCCATGAAACGGATACTGCTTTTTTGGAAAATGTTCAAAGAGGAGGAGAATGGGCGAAAAAGAAACTAATGCAACTAGATTTGAATGAAAAAATACTACTTGATTTAGGGTCTGGTATTGGGTTCTTTTTACGAAATATTTATGAAGAACTACCGGAAGAGTGTTTATATATTGCTGTTGATCGAGATTTGAATAAACTTTTACTTTTAAAAGATGTAATTGAGAGAAGAAATGTGAAAAGAAATATTGTATTTATTTGTGCCGACTTTCTAAACATACCTATTCAGAGTAATTCTGTTGATATTGTGATCGATCAATCAGGTACAAGTAATTATAGTTTTGAACATGAGGAGTTCTTATTGCGCGAATTAAATTCCCTTTTTAAACACAATTGTTATTTATTAAGTTCATTTATTTTATTTAATAAATTTAGTATAAATAGCCAAATTGCACCTAGACTCCGAGGGAATTTTACATCTGCAAAAGTAACGAAGGAAATCCAAAATTTACAGTTTCAATCGATTGATGAAAGTACTTCAAATTATTTAAAACGAGGCGGAAAGTACGAGGATTTCTTTGTTCAAGGAGAAGAAATTTATACATATTCATTTTTCGGAAAAAGATGGGGCTAACTCCATCTTTTATTTATTTTTCCTTAAAACTTTTCAAATAGTACATATTGCTATTGGGTTGACCCAAGAACTTACAATGTACGTAACACAAAGTTAGGCAGGGGGAAAAGTGATGGGAAGTTTACGATTACATATAGAAAATAAAAAAAGAAACCAAGAACTAAGAAATATTTGTTTATATTCAATTGCAAAAACAGTATCACTATTTGGTAGCTCTATTTATAGTTTTGCATTAGGATTGTATGTTTTACAAATAACCGGATCTGCGTTAAATTTTGCAATTTCGCTCATATTAGGAACGATTCCAATGATTGTTATGAATCCATTTGCCGGTGTCATTGCTGATAAGGTTGATAAAAAGAAACTGGTTATTTGTATGGATTTACTAAGCGGATTCTTATTAATAACTGTTTATATATTAAGCAGCTATTATGGATTAAACTTATTCATCATTTATACTACTACCTTTCTTATGACAGTATTTACAACTTTTTTTGGAATAGGTTTAGAGGCCGTAAAACCGAATATGGTCACTAAAGAGCGGTTAATGAGTATTAATTCTATAAGTAAAATTATCGATTCTATATCTTTAATTCTAGGGCCTATGTTAGGAGGGATTGTTTTTGCAGTCTTTGATATGAAAACTTTTATAATTATTAACGGTATTTCATTTATCCTTTCGGCTATTTCCATATTGTTTATTAACTTTAAATTGTTTGAGCAAAACATAAATGAGGAATGTTCAATTAGAGAAATTAATTTTATTGAAGATATAAAGGAGGGATACTCTTATTTATTGGAGCGGAAAAGCTTAAAAAATACTTTTAGTATTTTAATTTCTCTTAATTTCTTTTTAGGCTTTGCTGTAACTGTTCCGTTGCCATACATTATTAACACAGTTCTCAATCTTAGTTCTAAGCAATTTGGTTTGATTCAAGGGACTTTCCCGATAGGTATGATAGTTGGTGCAATATTAGTAAAAAAGATAACTGATCGTTTTTCTTACGCGTATCTTTTGAAAAAGTTAAGTTTTATGTTGGCGATTTTTATGATTATTTCAGGAATTCCAGTTTTATTCAAAAATTTTGAGGTAAATGATTTTGTATACGCTATTACCTATTGTGTTGTTATGTTCTTTTTAGGGCTAATTATAGTGCTTATTGATATACCTATAGCTTATTTCATGCAAAAAGAGATTCCTAATGAATATAGAGGGAGAGTTCTCAGCATTGGATTAAGTATAAGTAAAATGATGCTTCCTATAGCAATGGCGCTATCCGGTCTATTATTAAATTATATTCCAGCCTACATGATTACAATTGTAGGGGGAATCTTATATTTAATAGTAATTAAAGTTTCATCGAATTGTTTCATATTAGAAGTTCACTCGAAAGATTATAGCGCTTAGTAGATCTTAGATTATTTATAGAATGGATACTACTACATTTTTCAAGTTAAGAAATGCAAATACTATAAAATGAAAAAATGGGCTGATTTCCCATGAACAATTTTGAAAAGATTACATATTCGTTTTGGAGAATAACTTTAAAATTTTAGGTTGAGGGGATGAATATCGTTCCGAAATACAATAATAAAATTTAACTTTGTGGATTGACCTTCCCCTTACAGGAAGCAGTATATTTAAAATAATTAAATACAGGAGGTGAGTATTATGCTTTCAATTGGAGAGTTTTCAAAAATATCTCATCTTACAATGAAGACGCTGCGCTATTATGATGAAATTGGGCTTTTAAAACCAGCTTTCATAGACGCTAAGAATGGCTATCGCTACTATGATATTTTCCAATTAGAAATAGCCTTATTGATTACACGATTAAAAACTTATTTATTTTCGCTGGAAGAAATTAAGGATATTTTAGAAGATCGGGAGAATACTGAATTGCTTAACTCTAAAATGAAAGGCAAACAAGAAAATCTAACACAGCAGATAACATATTATTCTTCTTTATTAAAAAAATTAAAGCTTGATATTCAACAATTAAATGAAGAGGAAAGTATCATAGGTTACTTAAATCGTATTGAGATTAATCTTGTAAATCACTTAACCTATAATATATTATCTCAGCGAAAACAAATTAATACCGCTGATTTCCTAACACACTTTAATGAGTTGTTTAGTAAAATTTTATTTGAAAATTTATTACCTAGTGCAAAACCACTTGCTATATTCCATAGTTCAGAATATGTACCTGAAAATTATGATGTGGAAATTGCGATTCCCCTTGCAGAAGCCACAAATAAAACAAAAGTGTTTAATCCCGGTCTTTGCGCAATGGCTACGCTTATTGGTTCTTACGAAGAATTACCTTTTATTCATACAAAGCTACATGTTTGGATTGAAGAAAATAACTATAAACTGAATGGAGCTCCGTTTGAAGTTTATAAAACGAATCCTTATAGCACACAGGAGGAGAATAATATCATAGAAGTTTATTTTCCTATAAAATGAATAAAGGAAGGAGCGTATCACAATGTATGGTATAAACCGGCCAACAATAAAAGAAAAAATATTAATTTTAGTTACTGAGATTATCTATCTAATCATTGCGTATTACTTACTTTTCATTACTTATTTCAAACCAGGCATTTCAATAGGGCTGTTTATAGCTTTGATTATCACCGCTTTACGATTAACGGCTATGATGTTTATATGGTTGCCTAGAGGGATTTCATGGCAAGAAGCCATTATGAACAGTATTGCTTTTGGAATTTATTATTTAGGTTTTCCAATCTTAATGATTACTAGTAATCAGGATCCTAATTTAATATTACTTACAATAGGTTGGATATTGTTTTTAGGAGGAAGTATGTTAAACACAGTTTCAGAGCTACTTAGAAAATCCTTTAAAGACAATCCTGTAAATCAAGGTAAGCTATATACAGGTGGTTTATTTAAATATGCGATTCATATTAATTATCTGGGGGATTGCCTTTGGGTGTTAGGTTTAGCATTTATCGCTAGCAATATTTATAGTTTATTTATACCTCTAGGTCTGTTCTTTGTATTCGTTTTTGAATATATTCCAAAATCTGATGGTTACTTACAGAAAAAGTATGGAGAACAATTTACAGTCTATAAACAGAAAACAAAAAAATTAATACCGTTTATTTGGTAAATCAGTTTCATAAATTATAAAAAGCGCAGGATGCTGATCCTGCGCTTTTCTATCGTAATTCAGCGGTTTTTCTAATGACAATCTTATCAATATCATCTTCTTCATCACCAATAAATAATCCGCGTTCTTTTAAATATGCTTCAAAATATAAATCTGCTTCAGCGCGTTCGTCATATGGCTTTACAGAGAGAACGAAACCTAATTTGTTTTGTTCTTCTAAGTGAGAAGTGGAGATGTAAGCCGGTACATTATGGCGTAAAAAGAGTTCTTTAACTGGAATAATCATATCTTTCATTAATTTCGTTAGCATACCCATTTCAAACTCGAAATTAAAGCGATCTATACTAGATAAATCAGCGAATACTACACCGATAAAACCTGTATTAAATACTTCTTGATATTCTACATCTTCATCATGGCCGCCATAAAAATTCTTTTCGATTAAATAATTTACAAAATAAGCAACGCCATCACTTTGTTCAAATGGTTTCGTTGAAAGAACAAAACCAATTTTCTTTTGTTTATGTAAATACACACATGACATGTATGCTGAAATGTTATGTTCTTTAAATAAAGCACTTGTTGCTCCAGAGAGACCATCTAGTACGTGATGAACAATTTGAAGTTTTTTACGAGCGAAATAATAGGATTTCTTTTGTAACTCCAATGTATCAATAAAGACAGAGCCGATAAAGCCTGTATTTGAAATAATAGGTGCTTGCTTTTTTCTTCCTCTGCGCTTTAATGGAGCCATTGTTAAAATCATCCCTTCATGTACGTTTAAAATAAAAAGAACGTTTGTTCGTATATTTATATTTTACTATTAAAACGCTATAAAGTAAAGGGTTTTTGATGAAAATATAACAAAAAAGACACCTTATAAAAGGTGCCTTAAACGCTGTAAGGGATAGGGTTTACCCTAACTATTTATATTATGATACAGAAACAATCTCTTCTGTATCTTCTACATCTAAATGACAGTCCATAGTACGAACATCTTGATCTTCATGACTTCCGAAATAAATAGTAATTTTCATATGTATCGCTCCTTTATTCTAGGAATACCTAAAATAATTACTAGTAATGTTAATATTTATTATATACCACTTTTTTCATTCCGACAACGTTATATCATTTTTAATTATTTTAAACTATAGAGCACAATTTAAAGAGGTACTTTTTATAGAAAATGGTAAATTTCTAATATGTTATATTTAATATAGAAAAATTCGAGTGTTACTTTTTATGAAAAGGAGAACTATTGATGAATTATAAACAACTACTACTAGATAACTTTGCATTTAAAACTTCATATGTTGCACAATTTGTGCCCGGAATGAGTATAAAAAAAACGAAAGATTATATTGCTGTTGATTGTGGATTACCTGCCGATACATTTAATATCATCACTCTACTAAACAATAATTTAACGGAAGGGATCGAGAAATTATATAAAGAGGTAGAATACTATTATCAAAGAAATTTTCCAATGAGTGTTTGGTTATGGGATGAGGAGCAAGAGCGGGATATAAAAAGTGAGTTAATTAAAATCGGTTTAAAAGAAGTGGAACAGAATATTGCGATGGTAGCAGACTTAAAAACAATTTCCCCAACAATAAACATGCCAGTAAGTTTTACTATTCAACAAGCATCTTCACCTGGACAAATAAATAAATTTGGAGAAACGTTAGCTGATCTATTCGGCACATCAGAAGAAGGTATACATGTACAAGCATTCTATAATCAAATTTCTAATCTTGATATATGTAACAGTGAGAATATGAAATTATTTTTAGGGTTATATGAAGGTGAAGTCGTAACTGTTGGTTCATTGATATGTTCAAAAGATAGTATTGGTATTTATGACATAGCAACTAAAGAAGGAATGAGAGGACGAGGGTTCGGATCTGCTATGTTCAATTTCCTGCTGCAAGAAGCACGTAAATTTAAAAATACGTATTGTGTATTACAAGCTTCACCCGATGGAATCAATATTTATAAAAAATCGGGATTTCAAGCTATCGGCAAAATGACTGTATTGGAAAATCGACATTTAATTGAGTAAATCATTCAAGTTAAATCGTCTTTATATAGGAGCTTATAAATCGTTATGAAAAAGATATATCTCGTTACAATAATTTGTGCCTTTATAGTAATAAGTATCTTTGTTTTTCAGAAAATAAATGAACATAAGTATACTAAAGCTATTAATCAATCAAATCATATAAAAAATATCGCACATAGAGGTGCTTCTGCATATGCGCCTGAACATACAATAGCAGCATATAAATTAGGACAAAAAATGAATGGAGATTATATAGAAATTGATCTCCAAATGACAAAAGATGGGCATTTAGTGGCAATGCATGACGAAACCTTAAATCGTACAACAAATGGTACTGGGCTAGTGAAAGAGCATACATTAGAAGAAATAAAGCAACTAAATGCAGATTCTTTTTTCAACGAAAGATATCCGAACTTAGCAAAGAAAGAATTTGAAAATGCTAAAGTCCCAACATTAACAGAAATTGTTGAAACGTTTGGGCAAAATGCGAACTATTATATTGAAACAAAATCACCTAATGAATATCCAGGAATGGAAGAAAAATTATTAGAAATTATTAATCACTACGAAATACAGGATAAAGTTATTATTCAATCGTTTAGTGAAGAAAGTCTACAAAAGATTCATAGCTTAAATAGTAATATATCCTTAGTACAATTATTACCTTATAAAAAAGCAGTTCAATTAAAAGAATTAGAGATAGAAAAGTATAAAACGTACTGTATAGGTCTTGGTATGAATTACAAATATATTGATTCAGATTATGTAAATAAAATAAAGAAAAACGGATTAGAAGTTCATTCATTTACAGTAAATAATGAAAAAGATATGAAAAAGTTACTTTCATGGGGAGTCGACGGGATGTTTACTAATTATCCGGATCGTTTACATTCAATATTGGATTTGAAAAGTCATGAATAAGAAGTGTTATTCATAAAAGGGAAATTTACACAACCTATATATTAGGGTTATCAATGTAAGATGGCATGTTGCATATAAAAAGAAAATACCAAAAACCGCAACTGGAAGACCTGGTTTGCGGTTTTTTTATTGCTTCGATTTCAGTTTACAAAGTTTGAAGCTAGAAATGTAAATCTATTTAGATGAATTAGCTTCTTATATATTTGTACTTCGTATCGTTCTAGGTATATGTACAACCCATTAGACGAGTTTTGCATATGATAATAGAAAAGGAGATGTTGCATATTGAAATACCAAACTAGAAACGTAAATAATCTGAATAAATTAGCGGATAATACGAAAGCTGCAGCTTTTAAGTGGTATCAGTACTGTATCGACAATGGAATTGAAGTATTAATTTATGAAACAATCCGTACAGTCGAGCAACAACGTGAATATGTTCGTAAAGGAGCATCACAAACGATGCGCTCATATCACTTAGTAGGACAGGCATTAGATTTTGTTCCAATTCAGTCGAATGGTACAGAAGATTGGAATGGCTATAATAAAGAACCGTGGGCTTCAGCAATTCGTTATGCTAAACAAATTGGTTTCGAATGGGGCGGTGACTGGAAAGGATTTGTGGATAGCCCGCATTTGCAATATAACTACAAAGGGTATGGAACGGATACTTTTGGAAAAGGTGCTCAAAACATAGTGACTCCTCCCACGTCGAATGATAATGTAGGGGTTGCTTATATTAACGGTAGTAATGTAAATTTACGAAAAGGACCTGGTACTGGATATGGCGTTATTCGTCAATTAGGGAAAGGAGAGTCCTACAAAGTATTTGGACAATCAAATGGCTGGTTAAATCTAGGTGGCGATCAGTGGGTTTATAACGATCCATCATACATTCGTTATACGGGAGGAAATGTACCAGCAACTTCACAATCATCAAATGATGGTGTAGGTGTAGTTACTATAATCGCGGATGTATTGCGTGTTCGTACCGGCCCTGGAACAAATTACGGCATTGTGAAAAACGTGTATCAAGGTGAAAAATATCAATCGTTTGGATATAAAGATGGTTGGTATAATGTTGGTGGAAATCAATGGGTTTCTGGTGAATATGTTACGTTTGTAAAGTGAAAATAAGAGCCGTCCAGTTGGGCGGCACTTTATTTTAAATATTCATAGGGCGAACACTCATAATATCATTCGTGATACATAGAGTATAATTTTTCATTCTAATAATCAGAAAGTAATCAAAATGTAATTAATTTCAACTACGCTTTTTATATTTTTTTGATACACTGGCTACGAGGGGGATACCAATTAAGGTCGGTAAAAACCAAAACCATATTGGCGGAAGTAAATTTATAATGGGAATATGGATGCCGACATTTACTAAAAGTGCGGTGACTGCACCAATATAAGAACCTAACATGCCTCTAATGTGGTGATGGAGCCAATTTTTCCAACGTTTTTTTCGTGCAAGGTATCCATAAATCGCAAATGAATAAGAGAAGATTGCTACATAAAATAAATATGCGATTTTATCCCAGTTGATAATGGATAATATTATTGCCGTAAGGGTAATGACAACATAGGATGCATGATATATTTCGCCCCATTCGGCATGTTTTCCTTTCTTCTTTTGGGCAACCATCGCTACAATACCAGTGATTAAGCATATTGTTCCAAATAGGATGTGTATGGTTAAAAGAATGTTAAAAATGCTCATAATAATTCCTCCTTTTTTATTTTTATAGTATTGCAGTATAGGAGAAAAGTTGAAAAATATAGTTAGTTCGGCTTAATATATTGAAATAAAGGTACTCCTAGAACAAAACCCAATGATTTAAATATTTAGTGAGATGATTATTATGTTAAATGAAGGAGAGACTTCTATGTTTACATCTATTACATATTTACAATCGGGCAATGAGAAACAACAAAAAATATATGATGTTTTGAATAGCCTAAACATAATGGAGGATTTAGCTTTATATAATCCCGTTCTTTGCGGGACAATCCCTATAAGAATTGATACTCCTCAATCTGACTTAGATATTGTAATGGAAGTATATAACTTTGATGTTTTTGAGCAGGAAATGAGATCTTTATATGGTTCTTATGGAGGGTTCAACATAAAAAAGAAAAAAATTAAAGGTACTGAATCGATAAAGGTGAATTTTGAATTCGAAGGTTTTGAATTTGAATTATTTGCTCAACCGAAGCCAGTGCGTAATCAAAATGCATATAGACACATGATAGTGGAACACATGCTATTAATGCAGCATCCCCATATAAGGGAAGAAGTTATTCGCTTAAAGGAACAAGGTTTAAAAACAGAACCTGCTTTTGCTCAAGTATTAAATATTGACGGAGATCCTTATGAAGAACTTATTTTATTAGGGCAGGAAATGAAATTGTGGTAAATAAGATACATAAAAAAAATCCTCCAAAAACAAAAGAGGATTTTTTTTATGCCGTTAACTTCCGAATTAATTCACTGAGCAATTTAATTCCGTTAGTCATTTGTTCTGGAGTAGCATATCCATATGATAAACGAATGTACTGATCTGATTCTTCTTCATAAATACGTCCCGGATTTAAAAGAATTCCTTTTGATAGTGCCTCTGAAAATAGTTTTTTCATCGGAATGTTATGTACAACCTTTAGCCATATAAAAAATCCACCACTAGGAATATCCCATGATGCAATATCTGCACAATATTTATTTAAAGCTCGTATCATTATTTGTCTTCGTTCTTTCAGGTGCTTTCTTACGTTTGCTACATGTTCTTCATAAAAACCTTCATTTATCCATTCAGCAGCTACTCTTTGAGATAAAGAGCTGGATCCATAGTCTGTTTGCATTTTTATATCTGACAATCTATCAATAACAGGTTCTGGTCCGATTATCCATCCAATTCTAAGTCCTGGGCTAAGTGTTTTAGAGAGACTACCAATATATAATACATGTCCATGTTTATCCATCGACTTTAAAGGAGCTGGAGGTGATTCATCAAGCCATAACTCTCGGTAAATATCATCCTCGATGATAGGCAATTGCTCTTTTTCACATATTTTTAATATTTCTTTTCTTCGCTCTTTGGACATCAATATCCCCGTTGGATTTTGAAAACAAGGGATTGAATATAAAATATTATTCTTTTGACTATATTTAATTCGTTTTAATAAGTCGTTAGGTAAAATACCGTGATGATCCATTGATATACCGGATAAATTTATATTTGCTGATTGAAAAACATGAAGTGAATATAAGTAAGAAGGTTGTTCAAGTAAAACAGTTGATTTTCTATGTAAAAGACCAATCGATATTAATTGTAATGCTTGGAGTGCACCAGAGACTATTAATATAGAATCCGGTGATGCATGTATTCCAAATGATTTTACATATTTGCTTATTGCTTCACGTAACGGATAAAAACCTTTTTGTTCTTCGTATCCGAAATAATCTAATTCCTCACTGACGTTTTTTATTATAGATTGCATAGTTTCGAGCGGGAAAAGATGAGGTGCAAGTTCACCTTTACTAAGATGGATAAGCGTTTTATTTGCTTCTGCTTCATTTATTTCTCGCACCATTAACTTACTTGGTTTATGAATACCGGCCTTTACATATTCACTCCAATCGGGCGGGGGATTAGTTGCTAATAATGACCATGTATTATTTGTTACAATTGTTCCTGCTCCGATTTGTCCTTGAATTAAACCATCTGCCATAAGTTCATCTATCGCATTTATTACAGTACTTCGATTTACATGAAATAATTGTGCTAACTGCCGCTGACTAGGGATTTTACTTCCAATTGGCCATTCTCCGTTTTCAATTTTTTCTTTCATATAGTCTATTATCTGCCGATATTTGGGCACTTTTTTATCGGTTGTCATATAAAAAACTCCTTCGTTAATTTAAAAGATTCAAAGTGGTTGGTTTTTCCGATAAATAACTGGTTGAAGACATTGTATCAACTATTAAATATGATGAAAAGAAATAATTGGTAATTTAAAAATGGTTGGTTTATTAAGGAGGGAGAGAAAACATGCATAATAAAAAATGGGATTTACGCATTATATGTGCTCATGCTTTTACAATTCTTATATGGGGAACTGCTTTTCCAGCAATTCGTCTGGGGCTTGAATCTTATACGCCTGAACACCTTACTTTACTACGCTTATTAATCGCCTCATTTATACTTTTGTTATTTTCATTTATATACAAACTACGACTACCGGATTTAAAGGATATCCCAGCAATTTTTATATTTGGTGCTTTAGGGTTTACTATTTATCACATCGCATTAAATTACGGCGAAAAAACAGTAAATGCTGGATCTGCAAGTTTAATTATTTCAGTCACCCCAATAGTGACGGCAATTCTTGCTTCTGTTTTTTTGAATGACAAAATGAAATTAAATGGTTGGCTTGGTGGTGTAATTAGTTTTGCAGGAATTGCCTTAATTTCATTTAGCCAGGGCGATGCTATTCAATTGAATAGCGGGGGATTATTTATATTATTAGCGGCGATTTCAGAAAGTCTATTTTTCGTTTTCCAAACATCTTACTTAAAAAAATACGGCTTCTTACCATTTACCATATATACAATTTTGTCTAGTACTGTATGTATGCTTATTTTCTTACCCGGAGTTTATCAAGAAATACTAGCAGCTCCTCTTGAAGTTAACTTGAGCGTTATATATTTAGGTGTCTTTCCAACAGTACTCCCGTATATTGCATTGGCCTATATTATATCTCGTGCTGGTGCTTCTGAAGCAACAAGTTCTCTATATTTAACGCCAATAACTGCGTGTTTCATTGCTTGGATATGGTTAGGAGAAGTGCCAACTTTAGTTTCGATAATTGGCGGAGGAATTACTATACTTGGAATTGTGATTGCTCATATACCGGTATTAAGAAAAGAAAAACATAGGAATTTAGCAAATAATCAATCCGTATAATGTAATTCAATAATAATTTTATGATACTTTTTTATATAGTTTCTTTCTTATGTTGATAAATATAATATTTTGTATTTCAGTTAAATATTGTATGTTACATTTTATGTAGTAAGCATTTTAAAAGGAGCTGACAACATAATGAATGGAAAAAGAAAAATTTTTACATGTATTTCTATTGTAGGAATCGGACTAGCTAGTTTTTCTAATTCTAGTTTCGCAGCAAGTGTAACGGACAATTCAATACAAAATTCTATTCCCGTAGTTAATCAACAAGTAGCTGCTGCAAAGGAAATGAAACCATTTCCCCAGCAAGTTAATTATGCAGGTGTTATAAAACCGAATCATGTTACACAGGAAAGTTTAAATGCTTCTGTAAGAAGTTACTACGATAATTGGAAAAAGAAATATTTGAAAAATGATTTATCTTCTTTACCTGGTGGTTATTACGTAAAAGGAGAGATTACAGGTGATGCGGATGGGTTTAAGCCACTTGGAACTTCAGAAGGTCAAGGGTATGGGATGATAATTACAGTATTAATGGCTGGTTATGATTCGAATGCTCAAAAAATCTATGACGGTTTATTTAAAACAGCAAGAACTTTTAAAAGCTCTCAAAATCCTAATTTAATGGGATGGGTTGTCGCAGATAGTAAAAAAGCACAAGGTCATTTTGATTCTGCTACTGATGGGGATTTAGATATTGCGTATTCTCTTCTTCTTGCTCACAAGCAGTGGGGATCAAATGGAGCAGTTAATTATTTGAAAGAAGCACAAGACATGATTACAAAAGGTATTAAAGCTAGTAATGTTACAAATAATAGCCGACTAAATTTAGGAGATTGGGATTCTAAAAGTTCACTTGATACGAGACCATCTGATTGGATGATGTCACACCTTAGAGCATTTTATGAATTTACAGGTGATAAAACTTGGCTCACTGTTATTAATAATTTGTACGATGTTTATACGCAATTTAGTAATAAGTACTCTCCAAATACAGGACTTATTTCAGATTTTGTTGTAAAAAACCCACCACAACCCGCACCTAAAGACTTCTTAGATGAGTCAGAATATACAAATGCATATTATTACAATGCTAGTCGGGTACCATTGAGAATTGTAATGGACTATGCGATGTACGGTGAGAAGCGAAGTAAAGTCATTTCTGATAAAGTATCTTCATGGATTCAAAATAAAACGAATGGAAATCCTTCTAAAATTGTGGATGGTTATCAATTAAACGGATCCAATATTGGTAGTTATCCAACTGCTGTATTCGTTTCGCCATTTATTGCTGCAAGTATAACGAGTAGCAATAATCAAAAGTGGGTAAATAGCGGTTGGGATTGGATGAAGAATAAGAGAGAAAGCTATTTTAGTGATAGTTATAATTTATTAACTATGTTATTTATTACAGGAAATTGGTGGAAACCTGTACCTGATAATAAAAAGACACAAAATCAAATAAATGATGCAATTTATGAAGGATACGATAATTAATTAAATTTGAGAATGGTTACTTAAGAAAGGAATTAGCATACGCTAGTTCCTTTTTAATATTTTGTAAAACATTATCCATTCTAAAATTCGCATAGATATACTTGCTTTTTTCATATACATAGTTATTGATGACTCTATGTTTTTGTGAAGGGAGAGTATTTCTTGGAAAAAGTATTATTTTTCGGAGACCCAGGTATTGATGACTCATTTGCCATTATGTATGGTTTACTGCATCCCGAAATTGAAATTGTCGGTATTGTAACCGGATACGGAAATGTTGAGCATATACATGCTGCACATAATGCAGCGTATATTTTACAGTTAGCAAATAGACAAGACATTCCTGTCATTAGTGGTGCAACAAAACCACTTACAGAAGAAATTACTACGTACTACCCTGAAATTCACGGAGCAGAAGGATTAGGTCCCATCCATGTTCCAGAAAAAGTATTATCTATTCCAATATACAATTTTGGCAGTATTGCTGCGATTCTTATAAAGTACGGAAAAGATTTAACGATTGTTGATGTAGGAAGATCTACCTCGTTAGCAATTGCTTTTAATTTATGGAGTGACTTAATGCTGAATGTAAAAGGAATCTATTTCATGGGTGGTGTCTTTTTAGAAGTAGGAAATGTAACACCATTAGCGGAGGCAAACGTGTATGGAGATCCTATAGCAAGTAAAATTGTTTTCCATCAAGCAAAGAATTTATTAATATTCCCTTTAAATGTAACAAACAAAGCTGTGTTAACACCAAATGTATTTAACTATATTCAAGCTAATACAAAGAATCCATTTCATATGATAATGAAACCCATGTATGATTACTATCTATCCGCATACCAAAAGCTTAATCCATCTATCGAAGGACCTTTGCTACATGATGTGGTTGCAATAAGTGGATTAGTAAATCCAAGTTTTTTTGAATTTGTGCATCGTACAGTAAATGTAGATACATACGGAGATACGAAAGGACAAACATTTGCTGATTTTCGCCCTAGCTCTATATCTGATGGAGCACATATAGCACTAGAAATAGATGAACAAAAATTCATTCAAGATTTTATAAAAATCATGTTATAAGTTGCTGTCGAAAAAGGGAATTATTTCACTACGTTGAATATAAACATACATCCTCTATATAAGGGAGCTTACAATATTGAATGTCCAGTTAAAGGTTGTTACGAGAGAAAATTGGGAAGAGGCATTAAAGCTACAAGCTAAAGGAAATCAGTTGAAATTTGTTCCATCCGTAGCAGTTTCGCTTGCTAAAGTATATATAAAACCAGATGGTGACAATGTAGAGTACATACCATTCGCTATATACGATGGTGACCTTATGGTTGGTTTTGTTATGCATGCTGTTGTAATAGAGACATCGGATATGTATTGGATTAACGGATTTATTATTGATCAATCGCAGCAAGGTAATGGTTATGGAAAAGCAGCATTACAAGAAAGTATTGATATAATAAAAAATACTTTTAAATCGTGTAAAGAAATAAGATTAACCGTACATAAAGATAATATCTCTGCAAAGAAATTATATGAACGATATGGTTTCATATCATTAGGGCAGGAGTATGATGGTGAGCAAGTATATCGTTTATTTGTTTAACTATTAGGAAGTAAAGGTGTGAAATGAACACTTCAATTTACTGAAGCGAAAATTGAAGTGTTCATTCCTAAAGAATATATTGAAACATTAAGGGATGAATTAAATAAAATTGGAGCATGTAAAACGGGCGAATATGACCATTGTCTTTCCTGTAGTTCAGTGAAAGGATATTGGAGACCTTTAGAAGAGGCATCTCCTTTTAATGGAGAAATTGGTCAAATATGCGAAGGACAAGAATGTAAAGTTGAAATAAAGTGTAAACGAGAACTTGTAAAAGATGCTCTTGAAGTTATTAATGATATTCATCCGTATGAAACACCTATGATTTATATTATACCAATACTAAATGACTATTTTGAGAAACTATACATTAAATAACTAGGAGGAATATCAATTGAAAAGTAAATTTCATCATATTGTACGAGCAGTCATGATAAAAGATGAAAAATTATTAGTTGCTGAATATATCGGCCATCATTATTTTTTACCTGGTGGCCATGTTGAAATTGGAGAATCAGCAGAGAATGCATTAAAAAGAGAGTTAAGAGAAGAACTTGGAGTAAACTGTAGTATACAACAATTTTTAGGCGTCATAGAAAATCAATGGCAAGATAAAGAAGTTCTTCATCATGAAATTAACCACATTTTTGAAGTAGAGTCAAAAGATTTACATACGGATTTAACACCGAAATCTAGCGAGTCTCATTTAGCATTTCACTGGATAGCTTATAATAAAGAAGCCTTAAATCATTATGAAATCATGCCAATGCCTTTAGTAAAGGAATTACTAGAAAGTAAGTTAAATGATGAACTCCTAAATTGTTGGATTAGTAATTTTTAAATCACTTTATTTATAGTAAATACGTCCATCGAATGAATATAAAGAAAATAGGCTGAAAAACAAGGTACATCACCTAGTGTAAGTTCATATTTTGTTGATGTACGCATTTAGTCTATAGTCTTGTTTCTACTTTGTTTAAAAGAATTTATTAACTTTAATATTTGGACGGAATTTACATTTATAAATGGAGGGTTTCATAATGAATCAGTTTCAACAAGAACTACAATCATTAAACCTTAATGATTATCAAACTGGCAATGTTGTGTATTGGGATCAACAACAAAGTCAATATCCATACTATTACATTCAAGACGATGCACGTCGTTGCGGCGGATGTGGAGGTTGTGGTGGACGTTGCGGTGGATGTGGCGGTAGATGTGGTGGTTGTGCAGGTCGTTGCGGCGGATGTATAGGATGCGCAGGATGTTTCAGTTGCTTTAATTGCTGGAACTGGTGGATTATTTAAGTATAGAAAATCCAAGTTATTTTATATGAAAGAAAGGTGTAAAAACTATTTTGCACTTTTCTTTCATGCTGTAATTTTGATGTGTATTAAGGGGGATTTATTTGTATATATATGATAAGTTGATTTCTTGGGTAGAGGATATAAAAGAAAAAAATCATAGTTCTGCTACAGCACTTTGTATTATAAAAGATAATAAAATCGTACTAGAGCATTATAGTGGTTATCACTCAAATACATCTACAAGCAAGAAAGTAACAGCATCTTCACAATTTAACGTTACTTCTGCTAGAAAATAGCGTATGCGCTTTATGAGGGGAAAATAAACTCTATTGATGATGAAGCGATAAAATATTTTAAAGACTTTGATCCTGCATTGCTTAGTAAAACGACGATAAGACATTTAGTAACACATTCGCACGGATTAGAAGAAACGAATGACAGGACAATTTTTCGTGAATTTGCACCGGGACAATCATGGGCGTATAGAGATATTAATGTAAGAATGATGACACGTCTTATTTATCAGCTATATAACAAAAGTTTTCCTGGATTGTTAAAGGAGCATGTGTTTAAACCTGCTAATTTTCAAGAAACAGGTTGGAGAGTTCAGCGAGATGAAAATTTAGTTGACGTTGTTAATGATCCAAATGAAGACGCAATTAGTGAAATTGGTACGGTAGATGACGGTATTGAAAAAAATTTATTTGTCTCAACTAGAGAATTTGCGCAGTGGGGCAATCTTCATTTAAATCAAGGTATGATAGATGATAAACAAATTGTTCCAAAAGAAGTTATAAAAATCGCTACATAAACAAAGAGCTACCACAAAATGGGGTGTTTTGGTTCATCCAAAATGAGCCTGCACAATTAAGCGAACTTGGTGAACGTATTCCAAAAGGGTCGTATCAAATATTAGGGATTACTGGACCGACTATTTTAGTAATACCTGAATATAATGTAGTTGTTGCAAAAATGTATAATAAAAGATATAACTACGGTGGTTATAATTACTTATATTATTTACGTGAATTTAGTAATTTAGTCGCTGATACATTTAGTAACGGTAATAGGGCATAATTACTCCTATAACAAAAAGGAGTGATTGAAAATGAAAGATAAAGTGAACAAAAATAAAAAGCAAAATATAAAAGATGTAAATACAGAGCAAAATGCAATTTATAGCGATCCTAAAGATGCAGCTAATATGCAAACTGTACCGCAGCCGAAAGATTTTGATGAAATCGAATATTAATTTTTCATCCGACTATATGATGAATGAAAAATACGTCTTAAGTCTCATAACATTTAAGAAATTATTTGATAACATATATACATAAGCATTTGAAAATGTCTTATCTTAACAAAGCTTTCTTTAGAAATATCTGATATAACCTGCAAAAGGCACTTCTTTATGAAGTGTCTTTTTGTGTATATGAACTTAATTACCATTTTCCGTACAGTATCTTGCAATTTATGATGGATATACTAACTGTGAAAATTCATGTCAAGATAAAAGAAGGGGACAGTTAGTATGAAACAAACTTCTATAAATCCGTTACTAATTGTTCTAGGTACAATCATTGTTCAAATTGGCCTTGGAACAATTTATACATGGAGTTTATTTAATCAACCCCTTGTAAGTAAGTTTGGATGGAATCTTAATTCAGTAGCGATAACTTTCTCCATAACTAGTTTTTCTTTATCATTCTCAACTTTATTTGCAGCCAAGTTGCAGAAAAAATTAGGACTTCGAAAACTTATTGCTACTGCAGGAATTGTTTTAGGACTCGGCTTAATACTTAGTTCACAAGTTTCTTCTTTACCACTATTATATTTATTAGCTGGTGTCGTTGTTGGTTATGCGGATGGAACAGCTTATATTACATCACTATCTAATTTAATTAAATGGTTTCCAAATCGGAAAGGGCTTATTTCAGGTATATCTGTATCAGCGTATGGAATGGGCAGCTTAATCTTTAGATATATAAACGGAAATCTTATCGATAACCTTGGTGTATCACAAGCATTCTTATATTGGGGTATTATCGTGTTACTTTTAGTGTTAATCGGATCGTTCTTCTTACGTGAGGCAATTGTAAGTAATGCTGTAACTGAAACATTACACAATGACTATACTCCGCGTGAAATGATGCGAACGAAACAAGTATATCTGCTATTTTTTATGTTATTCACCTCGTGTATGGGTGGTTTGTATTTAATCAGTATGGTAAAAGATATCGGCGTACAACTTGTTGGACTTAGCGCAGCAACCGCTGCAAACGCCGTTGCTATGATTGCAATCTTTAATACAGTAGGTAGAATCATTCTTGGGACGTTATCAGATAAAATCGGGCGAATGAAAATTGTCTCTGCAACGTTTATTATTATAGGTTTGTCAGTCTTTACTTTAAGTTTTATTCCGCTAAATTACGGGATCTATTTTGCTTGTGTAGCAAGTGTCGCCTTTTGCTTCGGCGGTAATATAACTATATTCCCAGCTATTGTCGGAGATTTCTTTGGATTAAAAAACCATAGTACAAATTACGGGATTGTCTACCAAGGTTTCGGATTTGGTGCGCTTGCAGGATCATTCATTGGAGCGATACTTGGAGGATTTCAACCAACTTTCATTATAATTGGTGTTTTAAGTGTTATTTCCTTCATTATTTCAATATTAATCCGTCCACCAACTGCAGAGAAGACAAAGGAACTAAAACATCTACATCGGAAAGTGGCGTAATACTAAAAAGAGTCCTAATATAGGGCTCTTTTTAGTACAAAACATTTTTTGTGTAGAGAGAATAGAGTTATTTAATTTAAAATGAAATGAGTAGCAGATACTTAGAATATTCATATTGTTTTATAAAGGAACTAACATGTTGCTAAAAACATTTAGAAAATTACAGTTAACCAACTTTGTGATGGAACGTGCACTTCATTCATAGACCATTATTTTCTTATAAGTTTACAATGAAAGTAGTTGGCTTTTATTGATTACAACCATAATTTCTTCTGTTGTGGCATTCGCTACAACAAATATTGATGACATTTTTATACTGCTTGTTTTATTTTCACAAGTAAGAACAGAAGTAATTAGGAAAGAAGGAAGAGCTGTCCGCGAAAAAGCTACGAGAAAAAAACTTTATATTGTTATTGGACAATATTTAGGATTTAGTATGATTATTTTTCTAAGTATCATTGGGTCTTTAAGCTCTTTTTTCATTCCTGTTTCGTGGATTGGGTTATTAGGATTAGTGCCAATTTATATGGGGGTTAAAGGACTATTGTCACTTCGTTCTTATAAAAGTAATGAAGTTATCGATAACGTTACTGTTTCATTATTTAAAGTAGCTTCAATTACATTAGCTAATGGAGCTGACAATATTTCGATTTATATACCAATGTTTGCTAGTCAAACTCTTGAAACAAATATCGTTACATTAGTTATCTTTTTTTCCATGATAGCGATATGGTGTTTTATTAGCTACAAATTGATAAAAGCTCCTATACTAGCTAAAGTACTTGAGGAAAACTGTCATATTATTGTTCCAATTGTTCTAATTGGTTTAGGAATGTTCATTCTTTTTCGTAGTGGTACAATTGGACTATTCTCCTAAGGTGTTGAAATAACGGAAGTTTTCATAAAAAAGAATTGAACAATTTTAATATTTTTTGAGCAATTACATTCATTGAGATTAATTAGATTCTACACAACGTATATAAGTCTTATTACAGATGAAATGTAGTAGGGCTTTTTTTATTTTAGTGAAATGAAACAATTGTATTAGTGATCTACGACTATTATTTAAACAGGACATTAGAATTTTGAAGTTGAATAGCTATCGTAAAAGGAGTGTGATACTTAAAATGAAAATAGTACAGCAGTGGGTACAAGAAGATAGTGATTACATAAGAGAGAAAGTAATTGAATATAATCAAAAATATCTCGCAGATGAAGAAAAAACACCTTCAGAAAAGGTTAGTTTCATAGTAAGAGATGAAAAAGAAGAAATCGTAGGCGGGGTAACAGCGATAACTTTTTGGCACCATATACACGTTGACTTTCTATGGGTTTCTGAAGAATATAGGCATGAAGGTTACGGAACCAAGTTAATAAAACTTATTGAAGAGTTTGCAATTGAAAAAGAGTGCAGGTTAATCAATTTAGATACTTTTAGTTTCCAAGCTCCTGATTTTTATAAGAAGCATGGATATAAAGTAATCGGAGTAAGTGAAGATCATCCGAAAGGACACAATCGATACTATTTAGAAAAAAGGTTATAAAGTATATAGAATTCAAAAATGAATCAATTAGAGCATAAAGAGCGTACATTGAATAATCAATGTACGCTCTTTTTTATTTTGTAATGAAGGACTATCGATTAATTAACTTTGCTAAGAGCAGATAAATGAAATACTCAATTAACTTTTTTATATTTTAAAACGAATAAATGGTAGAATGTAACAAAGATAGAAAATTCCCATTATTAGAGGTGGACTTAGATGAAAAAAGTAAATGTTACATATGCACTTTTATACGATAAAACAAACGAAAAGATCTTAATGGTAAAAAACAAAGGGGAAAATGGTTCTTATTATACATTACCAGGTGGCGCAGTTAAATTAGGAGAAACGTTAGAAGAAGCAGTAATTCGAGAAGTAAATGAAGAAACAGGGTTACATATAAATGTAAACGGGATTTGTTCTATCAGCGAAGCCTTTTTTGAGGAAAGAGATCATCATGCAATTTTCTTTAATTTTCTAGGCGAAATAATCGGCGGGGAGACATATATATCAAGGCCAAAAGAAATCGAAGAGATTACTTGGATGGAATTACATATAGCAGCACCGTATTTACGCATACCAGAACATTTACTAGATTTATTACAAAAGAAAGAAACAGTACCTTATTTTTTTAACGGAACAATCGTTCATCAATCTTCATAAAAATATTATCTCATGTAAGGCGGGGAAAACATGGAGTTTATCGTTAATCACAAACAATTCACTCAAGCACTTTCAGAAGTAAGTAAAGCAATATCAACAAAATCTTTAATTCCTATATTATCTGGTATAAAAATAACTGCAGATCAATCTGGAATTACTTTAATCGCAAGTAACTCGAATATTTTTATCGAAAAATTCATTCCTGTTTCAATTGAAGACGAAAAGATTGCAACTATTTTAAAGGCAGGAACTATTGTTGTACCTGCAAAGTATTTCATTGAAATAATAAAGAAAATGCCAAGTGATATAGCAATAAAAAGTAAGAATGAGCAAATTATTAAGATACAATCAGAAGAAATCACATTAAGTTTAAATGGATTTCCTGCAGATGAGTTTCCGAATGTACCGCTTATAGACAATCATGCAGAAATCAAGATAGAGACAGAGCAATTGATTGAAGTATTTAAACAAACAGTCTTTGCGGTAGCGAAAAATGAATCTAGACCTGTTCTTACTGGGGTGCATATAGAGTTATCTAATAATAAGTTTATTTGTGCTGCAACTGACTCACATAGACTAGCGATACGTGAAGCGCGACTTTCCTCAGATGTAAAAGCAAATTGTATTGTACCAAGCGCAACCATTAGTGAACTTCTAAAATTAATGAACAGCAATTCGGAATTCGTATATATCTACCTTTCAGAGAGTCATATTATATTTACGCTCGGAACAACTACATTATATTCAAGACTAATTGAAGGGAAATATCCTAATATTTCTAACCTTATTCCAAATGACTTTAAAACGATTATTAACATAGATAGAAAAAAGATATTACAAGGTGTAGACCGATCAAGTTTATTAGCAAGTGAATGGGCCAATAACAATGTTAACTTAGAAATCATAAACGAATCTACAATTAAAATTTCTTCAAACGCTTCTCAAATTGGGCAAATATCCGAAACGCAACAAATAGATGCGATTCAAGGTGAAAAACAATTAAATATATCTTTCGATGGGCGTTTTATGGTTGATGCTTTAAGAGCAATAAAAGAAGAAACGATTACTTTAAGCTTTGGCGGTTCTATGAGACCGATATTGATTGAAGCAGGAGAGCAATCTGCAGCAGTACATCTTATATCACCAGTAAGAGCTTATTAGGGATAGAGGAAGGGATTACATTATGTACAAGCAGACTTTTGTTTTATGAAATCATAAATTAATACATTATAAGAATGATGTATTAGTATAGCAAACAGTTTACTAAATCCTACATAATATAATTCAATCATAGACAAAGCAGCAATGGTAATCTGAAATACAAAGCAAAATAATAATAACCTAAATATAAAAGCATAGATTAATCGATATGGGGTGAGTACGATGAAGAAAGTAATTGTTTTACTCATTGGTATAGTTTTAATTATTTTTGCTTTTTATCAATACAACAAAAAAGACTATGCAGCTAAAAGTACTAACTTGTATGTAGAAGACTTTAAAGGGGCAAATGATTCAATAAAAATACAATCTGCTATTAATAAAGCAGCGTCTAGTAAAATAAAAACCGTATTGCTTGATGATAAAAAGTATAAAATCACGTCACCAATCACTGTTAAAAAAGGTGTGAAATTATTATTTGGTTATGGATCACAATTTGTAGTTGAGGGAAACTTTAGAGTTCTAGAACTAGAGAAAAACGCATCCATTGAAGGAGCGTATATAGCTATTGACGATCCTAAATTCAACTCTGAAGTTATTTATTTAGACGGTAAAAATAAATATTATAACACTTGGAACAAAACAGAAATAAAAGATATAAATATTATTAATTGGACGGAAACGAATAAAGGTACCGGAATTTCTTTATACTCTGCTGGAAAAGAAAATGAAATTTCGTTTATTAACTTCGAAAACATTAAAATTGTAGGAATGGAAACCGGACTAAAATTAGTAGCAAAAAAACCGAGCACCGGACAAGCTTGGATAAATGCCAATCGTTTTATGAACTTTTCTTTAGAAGACTGTGTAAATATGATTTATATGGATAGTCAAGTAACTACGCCAAATGAAATTAGTGGGAATCAATTTACAAATCTTCAAATACAGCCTTCAAATAAAACAAAAAGCATTATACAGGTAAGTGGTCAGCATAATGAATTTCATGGGATGGTGTGGGATTTAAATAAAATAAAACATGAAAACGAACTCATTGAACTGACTGAAAAGAGTATGAATACAGTGGTTGAAATGTCCAGTGTACCAGCAAATAGAGTTTTAGATAGTGGGAAATCCAATATTGTGAAATAAGTTTAAATACAGAAAAAAGAGCGAATTCTTTATAAGAGAATTCGCTCTTTTTATATTTTAAAATTAAATTTCCTTCCACCAAGCTGATGAAGGATAATTTGTAGATTTAAACGTAATAGATTCGCCAATTTGAGGCGTTGTAATTTTAACACCTAAACGGTTGGCTTCTTTCGTAACACGTTCTATCGGGTCACTCCATTCGTGTAATGCTAACGTAAAAGCACCCCAATGAATCGGAAGAAGTAATTCTCCTTTAACATCAATATGAGCTTGTACCGTTTCTTCAGGCAACATATGAATAGCAGACCACCTCGGATCATATTGCCCGCATTCCATTAATGTAAGATCGAATGGACCGTATTTATCACCAATTTCCTTAAAGTGAGGGGCATAACCGCTATCACCACTAAAGAAAATTTTAGTCTCTTGACCAAGAATAAGCCATGAACACCATAATGAACGATCTCTATCTGTCATACCACGTCCCGAGAAATGCCTTGCAGGCGCACATACTAACTTAATATTATCAAACGTAATTTCGTCCCACCAATTATGCTCACTAATTTTACTAGGCGAAACACCCCATTTAATAAGATATTGTGCAACTCCAGTTGGAACATAAAAGTGCTTTGCGCGATCTTTTAACTGCATAATACTTTTGTAATTCAAATGATCATAGTGATTATGAGAAATGATAATCGCATCAATTTCTTGAAGGTCATCACGTTCTAAAGAAAAAGCACCACTATAGCGTTTACTATTAAACAAAGGAAATGGGGAAGAGGCATCTCCAAACATCGGGTCTAATAACAGTTTTTTACCTTCTATTTTCAAAAGAGAAGCAGAATGGCCAAACCATGTAACACTCTCTAACGGTTCATTATCTTTATTTGATAAAACGATAGGTAAACCCTTTATAGGACGCAGCTTTGATTTTATTTTAAAGTAATCCGTCATTAAACTTATAATATCTTTCGGTTTAAAACTCATATCAGTATGAATTTGATTTGTATATTTCTTATTCATTCGTTCTCCTTTTTACGATTAACAATTTACGTATGTTGTTATTGTAGCTATTTGTAGTTTAAACTATATTATTTTACCTTTCATCTAAAATGCCTTGTATTTCATAAATCCGTCAAATTCATTATTTGTATTTATAAAGTACAAATCGCACAGCAGCAGCTAAGACAAATATTAAGTACATGTAAATTGTTTTTATTTAGTAAATTCCTTCTTATACGCAACGAAGAACGTATGTTTCGTTGTATGTTATAGAAGAAAATATGTCTCTAATAAAAGAAAGGAAGGAGAGGATGTAAGTGCACATAGAGCGAAAAAAGAAATCAAAATGTAAACTATCAAAATCTGAGATAACGCAGCTATATGCAGAGGGGAAAAGCACCTCAGAGATTGCTACACTTGCTAATGTGTCTGCAAGGTATATTCGTATGGTTTTATCAGACAGCAACGTCCCAAGGCGCGCTATAGGGAGTTGGAAGAGAAAGTATGACATAAAAGAAAATTATTTTAAAACTTGGTCAAATAATATGGCTTATATTTTAGGATTTATAGCAGCTGACGGCGTTATACAAAAAGAAAATCAATGCGTCAGTATATCACAAAAAGAAAGTTATATTTTAGAAGATATAAAAAAAGAATTAATCACCAACCAGCCACTTTATCAAAACAAAAAAACAGACGTATATATGCTAAACATTAATAGCAAAACAATAAAAGACGACCTTATGAACATACATGGAATCATGCCATGTAAATCATTAAATATTAAATTTCCATTCGTGCCTGAAGAATATTTACATCATTTTGTTCGTGGATATTTTGATGGGGATGGTTACGTCAAGTATGAAACGTATACAGTAAGCTTTGTAGGAGGATCATATAGCTTTATGAATTCTTTAAATCAGGTACTACAAAATCACAATTTACCAGCCGATTTACTAAATCAAAATAAACATTATCGCGTCATTTTAACCGGGAGAAAATCAATACAACTATTTTCAAATTGGATTTATAAAGACAAAGATATTTATTTGCATAGAAAATATGAAGAATTTCAGAAAGAAAGTCTAAGTCTAGATCAATTAAAAGATCGAAACCTAAAAAGAACCCAATCTGCTGTTAAGCAGAGAAAACAAAATTTCCTTAAGGAATATATGAAAAATAAATGTATCGCTAAAACTTGTTCCATTTTAGAAATAAAGGAACCAACTTTTAAAAGTTGGTTAAAAAATGATAATCAATTTAAAAAAGACTATGAAAGAATTCATTCATTATAAAAATACAAAAAACCTTAGTATATCTATGCTAAGGTTTTTAATTTGAGATTATTAGAGGATACTTATTTTCGTTTATAGAAGTTAGTAAATACATAAATCTTACAATGAATTTACTAGTAAGGGAGGGGTTATGAAGTGTTTACTAATAATATTCCGGAGAATATATTACATACAGCTTATGAAGCTAAAATGATTTTCTCTGGAGATAATTCGCCATCTATAAAAATAAAAGGAACGAAACTTCAATATTTACTTGTAATGCTTCATCTTGGATCAGTAAAGATTTAGTCTTATTGTTTAATGAAAACGATAAATCTTTAAAAGAATACTTTGCCAGCAGCAGATACTCAAAAGAAATTACTTATGAAGAGTTTTTTATCTGGTGGTATCACTTTTTCTATACAAAAGTAACTGAAGAATTAATAAAACAAGGTGTAATTATAACAAGCACAAAAAAAATCAAACGTACATAATCCATCAATAACTTTAAATTAAAGTGCTAATACACTTTTACAAATGTAGCAGCTAAATCGATAAATAATTATTAGTAAATAGAGGATAATCTGAAATCAAAACCTAACATTAAGAAAATGAAATGTTTAAAGGGGAGAAGAGCCTTGCAAAAGAAATTTATCAATCCAGAAACGATGCCACCAACTTTTGGATACTCGCATGTAGTCGAAGTTACAAACGCTAAACGAACAATTTACATATCTGGACAAGTAGCGATTAACACTGACGGTCAAATAGTTGGAATTGACGATTTAGCTACACAAACGCGACAAGTATTCGAAAATATTAAAAGTGCATTGGAAACTTCGGAATTAAAATTTAATGATGTAGTCAAATTAACATTTTTCTTAACAGATATTTCTCAAATGGCCATTGTGAGAAATATTCGAGATCAATACATTGACACTAATAATCCACCAGCAAGTTCAGCTGTAGAAGTTAGAAAGTTAATTAACGATAACTTATTAATTGAAATCGAAGCAATCGCTGTAGCAAACTAGTTATAAAAAAATATTCGTCATCATAATACAATTCGTTTAAAATGAACAGATTAAACGAATTGTATTTTTATTATTTAAAATCTAATTTATATCCGAAAATATTATTATCAATAGCTAATAAAGCGAATAAATACATAACCAATCACGCATTACTAATTCGGTGGAAAAGGGGATCATAATAAACACAACTAAAATTTAGTAAGTTTATTACTTTTTTACAGTTAACATAATATATATTATAGGCAGTTATAGAAACAAAGCGATATCGGGTATCAAAAACCAAGTAAACTATACTTAATGAGACGAAACAGAGATTTTTAGTGAGATTTACACAAAATCTTATCTAAACGAATTTCTACAGTTTTTATCATTTATTTTGCTATAAATCCATCACAGCAAATTCAAATCAATAATCAATTAAGAATTATCGAATCAAAAACATTTTTGATTCGCAAGAAATTTTTTATACAGAAAAATTATTTCTATACAAAATATAAATTATTATATTCATTTTATGTTTTACTTTATGAATTTGTTGCTATTTACACACGTTTTATAACTTTAGATTATTTGTTGTTATTTCTGTTATTTAGGCTTGACTTTCATTACACTCATTGTTTTTTTATTCTAGTTAACATAACGCTTATTTTTAACATAAAAAAATCCTCCTCACCTTCAGGAAGATTTTTTGTTTGCTATTATTTTATTTATATCTTCTAGTAACAATCCCAATTGTAAATGACATTGGAAAAATCTAGATTTAACAAATCTTCCTTACGTATAAAGAAATTAGCAACGCCAGAATCTCCCCACATAATATTTAATGAATCGTCTGTATCGATTTGCAATAATAATATATCATGTTGTTGGTATTTTTCTTCCCATTCTCTCGGATCTGTCTGTGTGAAAAATGGATAACCACCAATTTTATGCCCTTGATCTTTACATAAATCATCATACAGTTCGCCTAATTCTGTATTATTTTCTTCATCAACAATTTCTTCCCAATCAATGTTATCACTAAAAATCATTTCAAATCGATAATCTCTTGGTGTTACTGGTTGATAAGCTAACTCAAAATTCAGTTTTGTTGCTTCAGGTATGATAAAGTCCTCTAATTCTAAGGTGTTTAAATAACTAAAATCAGTAATAACCTTATTTAAATCTTCTATAATTGTAGAATGATAAATAATTCGAAAGTCTTTTTGGATTGTTGGATGATCAAAATCTGCTCCGTAAAGCTCATCATCAGCACTTACGAAAAACTGTAACATTCCCTTTTGAGGCATATATTCAACATGCGGAATTTCTTCAAAGTTTAACTGCGCAAGTAGCATCATAGGTTGTCCGTTTGAGTCTTTAGGATGCTCTTGATCTATAGGTAAATACGGATATCCACCAAACTTACTTTCAAAAAGCGTTGTCTCTGCTTGCGTTCCAGACACTTTAACATACGGTTTCACACTTTCTTCTAAAATACTACGATACTGTTCTAGTTCTTTCGGAATTTGAAGTTGATACGTATTCTTCACTACATTTGCCTCCCTTTAGTAATGAATTGAAAATGCCTAACTTAATTATATAGCAAGCGATAGCTTAATTGAAAATCGTTAAAAATCCATTTTCACCCTCATTTTTTGCGCGCTTGGTGGACAAAGTAAATTATGTTCTAAAACCTTTTTATTAATAGTTCGAATTAAGTCCGCTGCTTCTGCAGTATTTGTATTTTCTTTTAGTTTTTCTTTTAAATCATCAATTTCTTTTGAAAGCTCAATCCACCTAGGTAAAACATGATTATTTGCTAAAGTTCTATAAAGTTGCTTTTCAGGATTGTAAGAAAGATCTTTATCAAGATTAAGAGGTTTCCCTTTACCAGGTAAATTATCAAAAGCTCCTTTCTGTTCTGCTTGTTTAACGATAGAACTAATATGATCCTCATACGTATAAGACCAAACTTTCTCATCTTTTACTAAAATCTCTTGTTTTTTTAGTTTTTTATCTAGTTCTTCTTGATTCATAGATTCTCTCTCCTTTTTATTTTCTAATGTCGTTTTTGTAAATTCTAATGCCCTTAATCCATCGAATAGCTTTTCTCGCCACCATACGCTATCATGTCCGCCTTGAAACTCTTCGTAAGTGGTTTGGCGTTTCTTTTCTTCTAAAGCTTTATATATCCGTCTATTAGCCGTTAAAAGAGGTTCGTTTTCGAGTTCACCTACTGCTATGTAAGAATGTAGATGAGTCGCATTTATATTGATGAAATTTGATTTTCAATCCAAGGAATTGTATTTTCATAATTATCCTTTTTCCAATGTACGGATCCAGACAGTGACAACACATTTCCGAAAATATGTGGATTTTGAAGTGCTGCATAAAAAGCTGCTAAGCCACCAAGACTGAAACCAGCAATTGTTGTATGATTCTTTTCTTGATAAACGTGATACTTAGCTTGAATCCACGGAAGTAATTCCTTCGTTAAAAATGCATTCATTTTATCGTTATAAGTTAGCTCTTCTAATCGATCGACAGGATCTATAGCAACAGCAATACACGATGGGATTTCTTTTTCGTAAATTAAATAATTAAGTGTTTTTGTGATTGAAAGGTCATTAATGAATGAATTCCCATCAAATACAATGAGAAGTTCTTGAAGATGTGAAGTGTGAGAATAATCATGAGGCGTATAAATATGAATTTTGCGTGTGTTATTTAAAATCGAACTATAAAAAGAATATGTTTCAATCTTTCCGGATGGATAATCATTTGAAGGAAAACGACTGCTATATTGCACCTCCATTCCTATGTTTAACACAGACGCTTTATTGGTACCTTCTCCAAATGTATTTCGATTAAATTGGTCTATTTCGTACTGTTCACTACGCTTTATCCAATCATTTTCGAAAACATCGTTTACTGAAAAATAGTACGTTGAAATAAAACTCTTATCCGTCCTAAACGTTACATACCAAATATCTGTCTGTAACAATCGTTGTAATTGATTTACAGACAAATCCCAACCAGGAAAACTACCGAATACATAAACGTTTTCAGTGTTTTGATCCCCTAACCATATATACGTTATAAGCTTATACTGATTATCTGCAGGGCATTGTTCTATTAGTGGCGTGTGATTTGACTTTATTTCATGCAAAAAAGTATAAAGAGCTTTTTTGTTTCCATTCTTTAATTGATTTTTAAGCTTCTCTAACTTAGGACTGATTATTGTAGTCACCTCTCTTCCTCCTTTGTAGTATTCAATATGTAGTTTTTTTCATTAGAATCCCTATATAAAAGTAGTCGTAAGTTATTTGTTTAGCGAAGTTATTTATTAGAAAAATAATCAATTGCCTGAATAGAAAGTTCCAATGATTTTATTCTTCTTTCTAAAAGCGTTCTTTGAGGACTCCCAAGCTTTGACTTAACGTAAATCTTTTCAATTGATGGAAGCAAACCAATTAGAACATTACGAGCTTCTGCTAAATCTTCCTGAGTATAATGATGAGTTTCTTGCTTCCAAACACTTTCTAACATAGCTAAGCCGATACTAGCTGCTTTGAGTCTTTTTTTCACTAAAGTAGTATTTGATCCTTTTTGAGTCATCTGTGATAAGGCATTTTCAAGTTTACTAATTGTTGACTGTAAAGATTTTATTGATTCTACTTTATCTATATTTGATACGTTTTTCATGTTAATGTTATCCCTTCTACGTTGCTAACTTGTTTTGTTTAATGTTCAATGAAATCCTTAAAAGCTTGATTTCACTCGAAATATTTTAACATAAATAACTAACTGTATTCGAGTTGGACAATAACTTAAAGTAAAACAGCTATTCCTCTCTCCTCCCCTGTAGCATTCTATTATATGTACTTCTTTCTTCTTATTAGAATTCCTATATAAACTAGTTGTTAATATTGAATGTTTTATGAACAAAAAAACGTACAAGTAATGTAACCTGTACGTTTTCGCTTTTATTCAGTAAGGTAATAAAGTAATAGCTTCCTGGTCTTCTCATAACTTATGAAATCTCTATACAAAATGGGATAATTCACAATTTCTGTTTCTAGAAAACGATATTGCGGAAACCACTCGAAAAACGATTTTCTTAACCACTTTATTTGTTGAAACGTAATGTTCTGTTCGTTTCCATTTAGTACAGAATTTAAAGTAGCTGCTGTATGCATCCAATAATGATTAAAATCAGCGTTTATACAGTCATCTTCGGTAAATTTACTTTTTAAGTCTCGCTGCAATTTTGCTGTAGCACGATAAGGAAACGGTTTATGAAGTGGACTATGCATTTTCTGCAATTCCTTAAAAATAATTCGTTTTCCTAACTTCAACTTTCTCCTCCTTTATTTCTCTATCCAATTTAATAAGTTTTCATAATGATATTGAGCATCGATATACCCAAGATTATATAGATTAACAAGCTTTTCCTTATTTCTTTCTATTCCGCTTATAGGAAGCTGTACACTTGGCTGAATTACATAAAAATTATCTTTTTGTTCTTCTCGATTCATATAAGATATCGTCTCATTATAAAAACGATAATGGTCTACTAAATTCTCTGCGATTTTCGGATATTTTCTATATAAAATTTTAGCCAGGCCTGAAAATTTATTTCGTTGCTTCTCATATCCTTCTGGCTTTGTCATAATGACAACGTTCTTTTCATAACCATCCTTTTGGGCTTTCAAAACTGGTATAGGGTCTATAATCCCTCCATCTAATAATTTTCGATTATTATATTCTACAGCAGGTGCTATAAACGGCACAGAGCTAGATGCACGAATGATTTTTAAAATATCATTTCCGTGTTCTGCTTTATTATAATAAATGGCTTGTCCTGATTCGCAATCAGTCGTCCCTATAACAAACTGTTCATTACAGTTTAAGAAAGTTTGAAAATCAAATGGTACAATTTTATTAGGTACTTCATCAAATAAAAAATCCATTCCGAATAATTCACGTTTTCGAATTAAGTTTCGATAAGATATATACCTGTAATTTGATACTAGCTCTGTATTTACTTTCTTATTTCTACCTTTTTGACGTGACAAATAGGTTGCTCCCATACAGGCTCCAGCTGATACGCCGACTACATACGGAAAGAATAAGTTCTTTTCCATGAAATATTCGAGTACACCTGCAGTATATAAACCCTTCATTCCTCCACCCTCTAATACTAAACCAATATTCTTCATGCTATATCCCTCTGCTTCTTTTTTCTTAATTTCATATTAGCATAAGATTTTAAGATGAGGTTTTATAAACTAATTACAACAATAACCAGAAACTACTAAAGTAATGTCATAATATCTTTGTGAGTAACATGTTACAATATAAGTAATTCATTCCACATATATTAAAGGAGGAATTTAATATGGGTTTATTTAGCGGTATTTTAGGAAATGCATCAAATACGAGTTCTGAAAGTGTAGAACGTGATTTAGAGAAGATTATGCTAGACGATGAAAAAGTAGAGCATGCTTATAAATTAATTCGTGATCTAATCGTATTTACAAATCGTCGTCTTATTTTAGTAGATAAACAAGGAGTAACTGGCAAAAAAACAGAATACCATTCTATTCCTTATAAAAGTATTACACAATATAGCATCGAAACGGCTGGGCATTTTGATTTAGATGCAGAACTTAAAATTTGGGTGTCTAGTATGGAGGATCCAATTACGAAAGAATTTAAAGGTGACGATAGTATTTTAAGCATTCAAAAAGCGTTAGTAACCTTTACGACCAAGTAGTGATTTTTGTATTTTTATTCATTTTTAAAATTACTAACTCGAGTATTTTGGAAGAACATACATTATTTTTGTATATTTAATCTAAAATAACATAAAAAGGTAAAGCGTATTTTATATGCTTTACCTTTCTTTTTTTGTAATAAATAAGTGTAGTTTCATCATTTAATTTCTTTATAACTTCTGTTCTTTTATACTCCATCTTTTCATACAAAAAACAATTTTTCTCTTCTTCTAAAATAGTAGCAAGTTCCCAGCTCGTTGCTTCAGGAAACATTTCCTCAATTAATGTAAGTACCTTTTGGGCAATTCCTTTTCCTTGATAACTCGGGGTGAATAAACATTGGACTGATCCAAAATTTAGAGGGTGTTTCTTTTTGTGAAATGCATATCGCTCCAACAAGATTGCTTCAGGAAACATTTCCTCAATTAATGTAAGTACCTTTTGGGCAATTCCTTTTCCTTGATAACTCGGGTGAATAAACATTGGACTGATCCAAAATTTAGAGGGTGTTTCTTTTTGTGAAATGCATATCGCTCCAACAAGATTCATTGCCACTATTATTTTATAGAAGCCACCGTCTACATGATTTATTCTACAAATAGTTTTTTCGATAGTTTCATTTGCTGGATTTGTTTCATAGTCTTTATATTTATGTAATAAAGGGCTAAATGAGTCTATTTGCATTTGAAATATAACTTCTGCATCACTTTCTGTCGCCTTCTCTAATGTAATCTCCATGTTACCAATTAAGTCGCTTTCTTAACGAGGTAATATGAGCGGTATGATGACGACCATGCCATGCGTATAGTCCTATTGCAACAGCAAGTTTTGTTTCACCAGTTTCAGGATGGTTAAATGTCTTTTCTAAATCTTCAATTTCTAGAGAATATAAAAGGTTAACCCATCTTTTATGTAATGAATCTAGCATTACTAGTGAAACATCTACCGGTAATTTTGAATCGGGTAACTCTGCCCACTTCTCTTCTTTATACGGCTTAATAGTTGGATTCTTTTCTGTCAGTGCTAATTTAAAGCGTATGTAGCTATTCATATGGCTATCAACAACGTGATGAACAACTTGACGGACAGTCCACCCTCCAACGCGATATGGTGTATCTAACTGCTTCTGATCTAAATCTTTAATTGCCTTTGTTAGTTCATGAGATAAATCTTCAATTTCTTGAATCCATGTATCAATCATTTCTTCAGTTATAGGACGTTTGTATGTAAAATGGCCAATTGGATAACGTAAATCATTCATGAATAAGTCCTCCTTATTATAAGCGCGAAGTATTTCTCCAAATATAGTGTACAAACTTCACATGTTCTCCATTTAATTCTACAGATGTTATATCTGATTCGTTTTGATAAGAAGAAAATCCGCTTTTTTCTAGTACAATTTGTGATGCGAGATTATTAGTAGTTGTTTTAGCATGAACTTCAGTAATTTCATTATTTTTCGCTACATCTAAAATTAATTTTACGGCTGCTGTAGCAACTCCTTTTTTAGTAAATTTTTCTCCGACCCGATACCCTAGAGAACTAATTCGAGTTTCCGTATCTATATCTACTAAATTAATTCGCCCTACAATTTCTTTTTCTTCATTACGAATTAAATAAAAATAAGAATCTCCATCTGCTTGTTCTATTAATAAATCGTCTAGTAGTTTTTGGAAATATTCAAATTCAAAATATTTTGAGCCACGATTTGGTACCATTGTTTCAAAAAAAGATTTATTCGTAAGTTCAAACGTAAATAAATCCTTAGCATCTTGTTTCTTTAGTTGCTCTATGTATATTTCCATCCCGTATTCTCCTTCTAGATTTACTAACTGTTATACATTCTTTTTTAATCAATTATATTCCTGCTATTACTTTCGATTAAGTAATACAGATAGTAGCACTTTCGGATGAAAAAGATGAAATGGACTACGAATTAAATTCATCACTCGTACTAACCGAATATAAACATCAGAATTACTTGCGGATAGTCGATATATTTGTTTCGTATACCATAGCTGAAATTTTTGTTTTGTAGTTAATTCTCTCTTTAGTTGCGGATGACGTGATATTTCCGTTGTTGTCATATCCCATGGGGTTTCTATTATATTAGCTGCCTTTTTATAAAATTGTTGTGTAAATGTTTTATCAAGTTGTTTTCTACCTTGCAGAAGTAATTGCAACTGGTGAGCCTCCATAGCAGCAACTGATACGCCTTGGCCGAAAACGGGATCAAAACGACATTGCGCATCTCCAACAACTAATAAGCCTTCTGGTACATTATTCACTAAATCAAATCGCCGGCGTACTTGATAGGGAATTTTGTATGTCTTTATATCAGTAATTCCCTCAGCCTTGTTTAGGAAGTCTGTAACATTAGAAATTGATAGGTTTTCAGCAAAATCATAAAACTCATCATCTGTTTGTGGTGCTTTCTCGTTTGCGTATCCACTGAAAGTAACAAAATAACGATTATCTTCTATCGTTTGAATAAGAACGCCATAAGGGTTATCAGGGAAACTCGGAGACATTAGCACATTGCAACAGTCTAACTCCTCATTTTCTTTAAGTTTGAACATTTTCGTTGCATAAAATAAATCAATACGAACTTTCTCTTCTTGTACTTCAATTTCGTATTCTCGTAACCACTCTATACTTTTTGAGCCAAATCCACTCGCATCAACTACAAGATCTGCATGAACTTCTTCTTGTATGTCTGTCTCTAAATATTTAACTTTTACTCCACACACTTTGTTAAGCTTTTCATCTACCAATAACCCTTTAACCAATGTTTCATATTTAATAGTAATATTTGAAATTTGGTGTATTCGTTTTTGAATATGCCATTCTAGTAAAGGACGACTTTGTTGAATCATATGTACTTCCCCTATGAACGGTTGTTTCCATAGACCGAATTGATGCCATTTCAAATCACGTGTAAAGTTGTTTATAATACTACCCCCTTCTATTAATTCATTCGTAATAGTAGGAAACAATTCTTCAATTGCTTTTTCTCCACCTTTTAATAACACGTGAGGATGATTACTTTGTGGAACTCTTTTTCTTGAAGCTTTTCCATCCCATTTTTCACCGACTTCTAAAATGATTACTTCTTTAAAAAAAGTTGATAATGCTTTTGCTGCAAACTTTCCTGCCATACTTCCACCAATAACGATAGCCTTATTAAACATATTTTCCCCCTTAATAAAAAGAGATCCTGCCTTGTATGAATGAAACAGGATCTTAAACTAATTAACTTCTTTATCATTATACTTAAAATACATCAGTAAATTGCAACGTTAAAATTAAAATACCTAATCCCCATACGTAATACGCGAATACTTTTAAGGAGTGACGTTTTAAATATTGAATCATCCATGAAACGGCTATGTATCCAAAAAACGCTGCTGATAACGTTCCGACAATTAAAGATGTACTAGAAATAGATTCTGCTTTCCCTTGAAAAACGTCTACAAATTGCAAAATGATAGCTCCAACAATGGCTGGTGTCGACAGTAAAAAAGAAAAGTAAGCAGCAGTTTCACGGTCTAATTTTCTCCATAATGCAGCGACAATTGTCATTCCAGAACGAGAAATGGCTGGAAAAATAGCAGCCGCTTGAAATGACCCGATAATTAGTGCGTCTTTATATGTTATGTCATCCATTTTTTTACGACCATTTTTTTGTTTATCTGCCATGTAGAGAAAGAATCCAGTCACTAAAAACTCCCAACCGATCGTGATTCCTGTTTTTGAAATATCTTCAAAGAAGTCTTTAAACAATAAACCAATAACAACTGCAGGTATCGTCCCAACAATAAGTAATAACATGAGCTTTGAAAATGGGTTTTTAATTAAATATATAAATTCTTTTTTGTAATAAATAAACACTGCAAGTAAAGTCCCAATATGCAACATCGTATCTAAAAATAAGCCTGCTTCATCTAATTGAAATAAATGTCTTCCTAAATAAAGATGTCCGGTACTACTGATTGGTAAAAATTCTGTTAAACCTTGAATTATACCTAATATGAAAGCTTCTAACCAATTCATGATGGTCTCCTTTCTCTTTTGCTTGTACCAATATATGAGGGTTAAATTTTCGATATGAAAAAAACTATATTTCTCTATGAATTTACTTTTCTTTTATGGATATATATGTAAAGAGAATTAAGGAGGGTTATTATGTGGAAGCACACAAAATTCGGTAATGTATTACTTTGGATGGGCCCTATCCTTGTATTTTTAGGACTATGTATGACAAATGTTATTTCAGATATTCCTTTCTTTGAGGGAAAACATAAAACGCTTGGTATTGTACTTATATTTATAGGGATATTCTGTTTTATTGTGGCTAATCATTTGAAAAAAGGAGAAAGATATGAAGAATAAATCTAAATAAAAAACAATCCTGGCATATTAGCTAGGATTGTTTTTTATTAATGTTGATTATTTGTAGAATACTTTATCAACGTTATATTTCGCTTTGTATTCATTAATGATATATGTTTCGTAAATTTCTCTTTCTGTTGGATCTTCTACGATACATGCATCAATGCGGTATACTTCATCACGGTGATTTTTAATTGGTGAAACATTATCTTCAAAATGCTTCTTAATACGTTGTCTAATTTTACGAGCTTTACCTACGAAAAGTAGTTCGTCATTAATATTGTAAAACATAAAAATGCCGCCTTTATCTCTAGGGAACAAGTGGAAATCAATAAATCCATTAATTGGAGTAATGATTGGCTCGTCTCCTTTAATAACTTGTTTACGTTCAGTAATTGTAACATCAACTTCAGGGATACTAATTTTAATCAAGTTCATTCACGTCCTCTTTTATTATAAAGATAAATAATAGCATACATATGTAAGAAAAGCTACGTTCATAGGTATATTTCATTTTATAATTCAAATATTATAGGTGTATCATGTAAACTCTTCTTCCAAATCATATGATCACTTGATTCTCCCCAATAATCTTTCAGTACATAACTAGGCTCTCCAAACTTCTTTGTCCATATACTTTGCGCTTTTCTGTATCCACTATCTAAACAGAATTCTGTTATTCCTCTGCTAAGTAACGTAAGAAACATTGTATGTAGCAGTAAACTCCCGATACCCTTTCTTTGATACTCTGGAAGTATAAATACAGTTCCTATTTCATACAAATCCTTAAGTACACCACCTGTACAACTATTAATCAATGTACTCGCTGGACCAACTTCAATTGTTCCAATGATTTTATTGTTATTTGTATCAATTGCTAATAAAAAGTAACGTTTTTCTCCATTACTATCAAAATCTGTTTTCAAATATTGCTTTTTCATGTTAATTTCATTTTCTATGTCATCCAATAGTTGTGATAATCCTTCATTTTTGTATGTATTCGTAATAACGATACGGAAAAATAAATATAGTTCATCTACATCATTCAAATTCGGTCTTCTAACTGCAACGTTAGTCATGAATACATTCTCCAATCTTCATTATGCCATTGTCAATACAACACTTTACATAATCTATTCATCATTATTCTGCAAAAACCTGCATAAATCCAGCAATATAGAAAGCTCAGTATAAATATTAATAAAATAATTTTTATGTCCATAGTTGTATGAACAGTAGGACCAAGTACCGGAAAACGGAAAACATCGAGAACGATCATAATCCCTATAAGTAGACAAGTCGCAGAAAAGGAAACAATCCAAATTCTCCTCTTAAATTTTAAAAAGGCTAGTCCTAAGGCTAGACCTAATAAGCCTGTAGTAAAAGGAAAGATAATTAGTTCACTTGGCTCAATAATAAATAATAGAAAAATAGTAAGAATATAAGAAAGTATTCCCTCACGAATAGAATAGAAAATAGCAAAAAAAATCGGTAATGTCGAAAATGGACTAATGAGCAAACCTATACCAGGAACTAAGTTACCCGCTGCTTGAAACATGGTGGCTAATGCACTCATCAAAGCTGTAAGTACTAACTTATTCGCAAGGGACAATTTTCTTTTATGAACAAAGCTTATATCATGCTCTATCATCAGTTGATACCAATAACGTACAAACCGATTCATTAAAATCCCCCCTAAAGACACCTCATTCATTACTTTCTATATTATTCGTACACATACGGTTTATGAGTTACTTTCTGCAAGTTAATAGATGCTCATACATTGAAGATTTTTAGGGGGATAAGTTAAGTCGTGCGTTTTGTGAACAGAATGAATTCCTTATATTATATTTTTAGACTGATAATTTGTATCGTATTAAGGGATAATTTCAAAAATGGTACCTTTATTAAAATCAGTTACTTTCATAGAACCGTAAACTCCTAAATATAATTTAGTTTGATTCAAATTTGTTCCTAAACTCATATAATAAGCTGCTTGCGTACCAAAATCATAATTGGTTTCAATAGCATGAAAGTCAGCATGTTTACCGTCTGTACCTGCTCTAGTATAGGCTAAAACACCTTTAACTGGCGGTCGAGAATCTTCTTTCTTAGCAAGGTCAGTAAACACTACGCTACCTGTTAAATTTGGAATTGCATTTCCCATATATGGCTGAACTCCTGTAAGGGAAGTTCCTCCAAACTTATTGGGTCTGGAATCTTGATGAAAATAACTAAGTAGAGGCAGAATACGCCTCGCTGAAGTTTGTATTGTTTCATCATAATAAGTCATTGTTCTTTCATCCAAAGTCTGATTTTCGGAACAATGCCGTATAAAAGAAGTAGGTAAATCCCCTTCCCATCCTCTCCAACCAAAATTGATAAACCCATCTTGATTGGGAGTGAGCCTCATAAAATGCATTTGAACAAGTTCTGTAACCGGTATAGGTTTATATTGAACAAATGAAAAAATAGACTCTACAATATCTTGTCCGACATTTCCGGCGTATTTGATATATTGATTATAAAACCTTTGAAATGAAATGCCAGTTATATTACGTACTCCTTTTGCAATTACTGTAAGTGTTTCTTGTATAGATAAAGGAAGTTCATCGAAGCGTGTAACTACAGGAGGGTTATTTATAAATGTATTTTTACTTACATCGATTTCAATTATTTTACCTGCTATTTCTAAATCATCTTGGCTTAAGTTAAATGGATCATAACCTGATCCGCCATCTCCATTTGTAAAAACAAGTTTTCCAGTCTCAGGTGAAAAGTTTAAACTATTGACTCCGTTATGATTAAAAAATGGTCTTCTTACATTCAGTAATGTTCGTCGCTTTTGAGCTTGACCATTAGGTTGTAAAGTCCATTCTTCCACAGTATCAATGTGATCATATTGCGTATTTCTATTAACCCACTTTAAATTTAATGTTTTAGGGTCACAAGGATTAGGTTTAAATTGTTCAGAAAGTGCACCTGGCCCTTGAGTTCCGGCTACTGAATAATGTAGATAAAATAACCTGTTTTGATAAAATTGTGGATGGAACGCAAGTCCTAGCAATCCGCGTTCATCATAACCGCTACTAGAAACACCTTCTTCAAATGTACCTAATTTAATAATTAGGTGACGAATATCTAAAAATATCTTTATAACTCCATTCCCTATGTAAAAAATCTCTCCTAATTGGGTTGCGATAAATAGTCTTTCGGTCGATTCGCCTGGAAGTATTGTTGTTTTCAATACGGTTGGTAAATTTATATTATGAACAATGGGTCGTAAACTAACTTTAACTTTTGTCAATTAACTGTACACCCCTTTTTCTTCTTTTTATAGAAGAATATGATTAGAGTAGTTCTGTTAGTATCAAATAAGTCGTATTCCTTTTTATTACAATTTTGTATATAATATAATTATAAATAATATGGGGGACGAACTATGATAATCGTACTACAAATCATCTTACCACTAATTTTCGCAGTCTATTTATTTACCCTCTATCATAACGGGACGTATGGATCAGCTTCATTCATTTTAGCAGTCATGATAGGAATTTTCGGTTTAGAGAATATTTTTCAATATGCTAGTCTAACAGATCATGCTATTTATCCATATTGGGGAAGTTTGAAGGCTGTTGTTATCGTTTTATCAGTCGTATTTCTATTTAAAAAAGGTGGTTTAACAGGAAAATATTGATTTGTAATGCGTTACATATTTTCTTGTTAAATTGCTTTTATTTTATAAAAGAAGAAATATTTATGTGAAAACAAGAAGGGATGTGTTACATATGTCTATAAATATTATTTCAATAATCTCTATCATAATATGGATTGTGTTAATTACAGAACTTATAAAACCTTCAAAAGAACAGAATGGACGAAAAATAGTAACTTTAGTAACTGCTGGTTCCGTATCAACACTTATTTTGACGGTTTCATTTATTCAAAATATCCCGTTTTGGAATTGATAGTGATATTCATAACAAAAATATGTATAAATAAAAAGATTAGGATTCACTCCTAATCTTTTTATATTTTGAGGTAGCACCATATGCCCAGCAAGCTAAGGTCTTGAAGTAGCCCCTAAACAAAATTTTAAATTTTTCTAAAGTTATTTATGTGAATTCAAATCGTTTTCAGGAACATATGTGATCCTTTTATAATTTGAAGTTCTTTTTAAGCTTCTTATATTTTCTGTACGAACGTCTAACAATGTTTAACATAAAATACGGTATTTTAACGGGGAAAGGCAATTTATAAATGAAAGGAAAATAAAAGGTGAAATATGCCTTTTCTAGGTCTCTCCACTTACTATCTTCTTTTGTTTTTAAGAAATCAGATACATCGACTACATATCCCCTTCCTTTTTCCATCATCACATTTTTCCCGTGAACATCACAAGGAGTTAACCCTTGTTCCCTCGCATACTCTAAAGCCTCATTAATATCAAGTATTACTTGCTTAGGAATTTTAATTCCCTTATGAATAGCATCGTATAAGGTAATTTCTTTTAAACGTTTCAATACTATGAAATTTTCTCCTTTATATATAAGCTTTGAATAAGAAGGATGATCTCCAATTCTTCGGTATACTTCTGACTCTTTTTCAATTCCTTCTCCTTCTCGCACGTAAACTTTCACTACCCAATCTTTGTATTCTTTGTGCATGAATACTGCGGCATAATTACCTGTTCCTAAACACTTCCAAAGTCTAGGAATATCTTTAACTACTACAGGCTCGAATTCATTCTCACTTCTTATACTTACCTCTTTTAATAATTCGTCCTTTATCAATCCCACAAAACTATTTATACTCATCATTCCCACTCCGGTTTTGCTAAAAGGGGGCCCACCCACATTTTAACGAAAATATACACTAAGCGAATTTTAGCATAAAACGAGTCATCTTTCTTCTTAAAATAAAAAGCTAACTCGTTTTATTTAAACTGTTGAATACTTAATATCTATTCCGTTATTCATAGCCAAAAACCGTACGATATAAAAATATTTCTAACTATTTTCATTTTTTCAGAGTCAACTGTATAGGGCTTTTCTTAGTACAAGTTCTCTTAGTAAATTACCTATACAAAATCTATATTACTCTATTTTATAATCTAAAACATTGTTTAGAAGTGTAGCAAAGGTTTGTTAATGGTTCCATTCTTGTTCCAATACTATCTTTGTTAGCTAAAACTTTTATTGTTTTAATAGTCTTTTGTTTAATTCCCACAATGCTGTTTTGTTGCTATCCCATTTCAAAAACGTTACTGCTTCCTCAAAGCATAACCATTTATAATTGAAGTGTTCTTTAGATAATGATATGTTTTTTGTAGGGACTTTAACTCCAAAAGAAAATTCTTTTATTACATAAACCTCTTCTCCCCAAAGGAATCCTCCAACTACATCTTCTACTGATAGTGAAGACACAGAATCTAATTGTATATATGGACATTCTCTTGTAATACCAGCCTCTTCAAATGCTTCCCGTTTTGCTGATTCAATAGGAATCTCACCGTCTTCTCCGCCACCAGCTATTCCTTGCCAATAACCATAATCACTTCGGTTAAAAATGGCATATTGAATAGAATCGACAGTTTTTATATAAGGAAATATCAATACTTGATATGGCGCTCTCATTACTTAACCTCCTCTCGAAAATAAGTTTTAAAGCAATATGAATAAAGAGCCGACATCACAAGTCTACATTATTAATGCAGGTTTATAATGTCGGCCCTCTATTTTTAAATAATTTTATTTTTCATAAACAGGCTTACTCTTAACAGAGGAAAAACTACTTATTCCTTGTCGAATTTGTTTAGCATGGTTTTTCATAAATGTTAGCAGTACTCCATATTATTCAATTGCGCCAGCAACGTCATAATCATTTAAATCTAATTCAATCGGTTGTCCGAGCGCTAGTTTAGCAAGTTCCGCTCCTAAGTATGGACCAGCTGTTAAACCCGAAGCCCCTAATCCATTCGCAACGAGAATTCCTTCAAAGTTAGGTAGTGGCCCGATAACAGGTAAGAATCCTGGTGTGAATGGTCTGAATCCAACTCTCGTTTCAAGCATTGTAGCATTTTCTAAGCCAGGTGCAACTGCTAATGCCTTATGGAATACTTCATGTAAACCACCTGCTGTTACACGATGATCGAAACCAGTATCATTCTCATGTGTTGCACCAATTACGACATGACCATTGTCAAACGTTAAAATATATTGATCGTTCGGTGGCATAACAACTGGCATATTTTCTGTTGCTGTATTTTCAATTTGCAGATGAACAATTTGTCCTTTTTGGAATGTAACTAAGAAATTAATTCCTAATGGGTTCAAGATTTCATTCGCCCATGCGCCTGCAGTTACAATAACCTTTTCTGCTAAAATTGTTTCATCGTTTACTGTAACTCCAGTAATATGATTTCCTTCACGGACTAATATGGCATCGCCTTTTATAAAAGTTGCACCATGTTTTTTCGCAGCACTTATTAATGCATTGCGTAATAATCTTCCATTCACTCGTGCAGCACCACTAATATGAACAGAACTATATTCGTCTGATAATGCTGGGAATAATTTTTTTGTTTCTTCAGCTGATAAGCGAGTTATTTCACCAATCTCTGGGGCATCTTCACGTCGTTTATAAGCTCGCTCTTCCATTTGATCTAACTTTTTCTCGTCAGTATGTAAACTAATTGCACCTACACGATTATATCCTGTGTCAGTTTCACCGTCTTCTTCTAATTGCTGAATTAACGAAGAATAGTAACGTGCACCGCCTTTAACGATTTTATACCATGCTTTATTACGACGCTGTGATAGCCATGGACATACAATACCTGCTCCTGCATCAGTTGCTTGCCCTAATTGTTGGCGATCCACGATAGTAACATTCGCACCTGCCTTAGCAAGATGATAAGCAGTAGACGCTCCTAAAATTCCAGATCCAACTACAATATACGATTTCATTTCAAACACCTTTTCTCTTTTGCTAATTATATAAATATAAGAACATTCCTTAGTATAATGGAAGGAATGCTTTTTTCAATGCACTCATCACAATTAATTGTTGCAGCATTGTGACTTTCTTAATCATTATTTTTTCTTCTTACGGAATAATTCAATTGTTTTATAGCCTTGTGAAAGGATCTCTATCATTTTCTCTAGACGTTTTTCACGTGTTTTTTCTTGTTTTACAGAAAAAAGATTACGTGCCCAATCTTTCTGATATCCAGGCGTTAAACTTTGATAAAACTTAAGTTCATTCGGATGATTAGCTAATAATGCTTCAACATCTTTAATTCGATCTGCATAATCGGCAACACATTGACTCATAGCAGATGTTTTTGTTGTTTTTTTCTTTTCACGTTTTAAACCAACAACAGTAAAGACTTCATCCATACTTACCATTCGTGCAAATTTAATATCGCTTTCTCCCACATAACCATCTTCTCCAACGTTTAATGACGGAAACATCTCATCACGGTGAATAAACGTACTATAACGAGCATTACCTTTTTTCGGATATGCAAAGAATACGTAACCTTTTTCAATTAGTAATTCTTCATTACTAATAATAAAATTCGTTTGTTTCACCATTTCATCAAGCGTTTCTACAAATATAAAGATAGCATCGTGTTCTTTTGAGAATGCAGTTTCTTTACCTGTAAAAATGTCATAATCACTTGGTTCGTTAATAACGACCATATTTGTATACTTATTAAGTTTCAATTTATCAATAACTGACATAATAATCTTCCTTTACATTCAAAATTCATTGTACATACTTTTTCGTACTGTTCTAGTGTATTATATGTATTAAGAAAATCAAACTTTAAATCATATTATTCTGCTGCAAAAGAACACAATTCTTTACTAGATGGGGTGGTTTTATGCCATATGTAATCCGAGATGAAGGGCTAGTTTTACAAGGGGATGATGGAAAAGAACCAATTTTTCATACATATGAAGAAGCTGAGGAAACATTAAAAACATTAACTATACCGCAGTTTCCGAAACATATTAGAAGAAAACCATTTACACCAAAAATAATAAAGATAGCCGCTTCTGAATAAGAACCGGCTATCTTTATTATTCATAACTTAATAGCAAATAAAGTATATAAAAACTCTTTATATTGATCTTCTGTAATTTCACGCTTAGTTTTTTCCCCATGAATAATTTCGGTTAAACTTGTATTCGTTAATGAAATATGGCCAGAGTTCGTCAACTTTACTGCAATTGGTCCCTTATTAAAAATAGACTTCTCATCTTCTATCACTCTTCTTTGAACATCATTTACTACTATCTCATCAATAATATGTTTATAAAAAGCATGACAAACTTTCCATTCTCCAGCAGCATCTTTTCTTTCTAAAACATAATTTCCTCTACTCGTAGCTTTTTGTCTCACCCGGTACGAACCATTTTTTGAAGAAACAGATTCACCAGTAAAAGGTACAGGAACAAGAGGTACTAACGAAGCTATACCTACATCAATTAAATACTGTACATTATTATAAGTTAAAATAATTGTTATATGGCCATCCTCAAGTGCCCATGCATTTATATCGTTTTTATAAACCGTACCTAATGCCAGTTGTACATCATAGCCACAGTCTCTTAAAAAATAGTAAAAAAGAGTGTTTAATTCGTAGCAAAGTCCACCACGGGAACTAGTTAAAATTTTCTCTCGCAAGTTTTCCAGAGAGATTTGATTCGTATTACACGCTATAACATCTAAATTCTCAAATGGTATAGTGTGTGCAAATGCAAAGAGAATTGTATTTAATTCTTCAAACTTCACTTCAGTACGCTTTGCAAGATTCAATCTTGTAAAAAGCTTATGTTGTAGACTTGTCATAGTCAGCACCCCTTAAAATGTATAAGTTAAAATAGTATATGCTGATTGTAAATTTGATGGGGTACTGAAACAATGTACATTTCGTTTAACTGTACCGGTACAAAAAGTCTAACCGACAAGATCACTTAAGATAAGAAGCTACGAATACAAATTTAATAGTTTGTCTATAGGTAAATTATTATAATCGCTTAAATCAACAAAATATTGAAGTTGCCACGTTTGGCTCTTTTTAGCTTGATTGCTAACAGTGGTATCCCAAACAGGATAAATTCTCATTGCCATTTTCCCTGTTTGACTTGGTGTTCTCAATATTTTTTCTTTAAGAAGAATCTCTTTAGGGAAAATAAATTGCCCTAGTTTATTATCAGCAATACAAGTGATTACTAATAAATCAGGAGCAGCTTCATAAGAGAAAGCTCTATTTCGCATATTTTCATCTTTCTCCCAAAAAGAAACAAATTGCCCAATTTTATTAGGAGTAACTTTTGATTTTCTAAAACGAATGGTTTTGTTATTTAAGTGGAATAAACATCCGGCATATTCTGCGTTTTGCTTTTCTTCTTTTAGATTCGTAATCATTAAGTTGTTAGGTTTGTAAACTATATTATTTAAATTTTGGATTATATTATTAAAATTGTTCAAAAAAACTCCCCCTTTATTCATCTCTTAGTTTACCACAAACATCAGTTCTTCTATATCGTATATAATTATGAACTAATTGAAATGGGGGAATTTAGCAGGATATAATTATTATTTTAATGTACTTAGTTTTTCAATTGCTTGTTGTTCAGTTGCTAAGTAAAAAATGTCATTCCCTTTATTACATTCATAAATAAAATCCTTTAAGCTTTTATTAGTATACATAGAGAAATCTCCAACAATAGCAATCTTTACCTTGTAGTTTATAAACTTTTGAAGGATATCGCCCGCAAGCCGTGTTTTTAGATCAAAGAAATCTTCACTTATTAAAGATTTATGGATAATAATATGTTTCGCATCTACCTCATATTGAACTGTTGCCATAGTATCTAATGCAGACTGAACATCCGATATTAATACCTTATCGTTTCTAATGAGCGCAATATTGATTCCATCGATTACTACTTTCTTTATTTCCATAGTCCCACCCCTTTATAATTTACACAGTATGAGTAAAATTGTTTTACAAAACTTCGTATATTAAAATCGTATCTATTTTTTTATTACTAATACGGTCAATGAAATTAATGATAGTTTCTCTTTTTATATTTTTGAATATATATGAGATTACTTTTACTTGTTATAAAAATATTGTGGAGTAACATAACTTAACAAACTATCCAAAGTATTAATCTCAGCATATGGTTGTATTTTGGTAGTATTCTTGATTTTTTGAGGGTTAAACCACACCCCTTTTATATTTGCATTTTGAGGACCATCAATATCCTTTTCTAAGTCATCCCCAACAAATAAAGTATTTTCCGGCTGTAAATTTAGCTTATTTAATGCTAGTTCGAATATACGTTTATCAGGTTTACTAAATCCCACTTCTTCAGAAATAATGATTGTTTCAAAATACTTATTTAAATTCGTGTTAAATATTTTAGCTTTTTGCCTCTGAGTTGAGCCATTTGTTATAATTCCAACTTTAAAGTGCTTCTTTATTTGATTTAAGAAATGAATAGTATTTTGGTCTATTGAAAAACATCTAGGGAAATTATTATTCCAAAAATCTTGGATGTAATTGCGTGGCAATCTATACTTCGGCCTGAATTCATCAAACAATGATTCTAAAACTGTCGTTTTATTACTTATGCCATATTCTCTTTTATCGTATTCTTTGAATTTCTGTAACATGTTGCTTTTAGCCGCACCATCTACATTTTCATAACACTTTTCTAAAACAATTAAAAATAATGCCTCTACTGCTTTATCCCTATCAAGTAATGTATCATCTAAATCAAACAGCATCGCTTTATAACCCATCAAATCATTTCACAACCTTTCTAGCATTATATAAATCTCTCCAAGTTTGTACCTTTAAACTTTTGGTTTAGCAAGAACATTGTTATGTAGTGATTAACGATTAAATAAAAACTAGATGAAAGAAATTCATAGTTCTTGGCACACACTCTAGTATTACAGTAGCTTCTTCTATATTGAAATTCCTTTTCCTCTTTTGGTAAAGAAGCAAAAGTATATTTTCGAGAATTTTAAGAAACTACATACAATTCACGTTATTATACATTAGTTTTTCGTAAATATTAATCGTACATCAATTCATACGATAAGTTTTTTTAAGCAATTATTTCTCCATAAAAAAGGAATATAGCTAATAATACTTTTTGGTAGTAAACGTCCTATGAAGTTTACTACTGTATCTCCACATAAACTCCAGATTGTACGGCTATAATGACTACCAGAGGTGATATTATGAAAAATTATCATATCCTCGTGGTTGAGGACGATCAAGAAATTCAGGAATTAATTAAACAATTTTTAATGACACAGCATTATACAGTGGTAGTCGCTTCAGATGGACTAGAGGGTATGACACAATTTAATAAGCAATCATTTGATTTAATTCTTCTAGATGTCATGATGCCCAATCTTAATGGATTTGAAGTTTCTAAAATGATTCGAAGTCAGTCAAACGTACCAATTATTATGCTAACTGCGTTGGAAGAAGAGGAAGATCAAATGAAAGGATTCGACCTTGGGATCGATGACTATATAACAAAGCCCTTTTCATTTCATGTTTTGATTAGACGAGTCGAAGCTGTACTTAGAAGAAGTTATGATAAAAATGTAAATAATCATTTGATATTTAAAGAAGTGCGTATTGATGTGGATGCATATAGAGTATATGTAAATGACGTTGAAATTATATTAACAACAAAAGAGTTTGAAATTCTACAACTACTATTTCAAAATGAGAGAAAAGTACTCCCAAGAGAAAATATCGTTGAAAAGGTTTGGGGTTACGATTATTTTGGAGAAACACGAATAATTGATACACATATTAAAAACCTACGCAAAAAATTAGCTATCCCTTATATTAAAACAATAAAGGGTATTGGATATAAAATTGATGAATAGTATTGTGAAACTCATGAAAATGAAGCAAATTACTTATAAACTCTTTATGACTACATCTCTCATTTTATTATCCTTTGCAGTATTGATTTATTTAACTTTATACTTCTTTCTTCCGACGTTTTATGAGCAATATAAAACAGATCAACTTCAAACAGGGATAAACGAAATCATTGATAAATCTAAAAATCTTACGTTTCAAGATGCGATACCACTTTTTGATGAATACGCCAAAAAAAATAATGCGATGCTTTATCTCCAAAATAAAGAAGGAGTAATTATTTACTCTCCTTCATTTTCTTTTATTCAAAGTGGTACGCAAAAAACAGTAGTTACTAAAGCAACACGATTCGAGAATGCAAGTACCCTTAGCAATTCATATAACGTTACGAAACCAATTCAATTTCAAGATGGTAGTTTAACGCTTATAGTGTTTGCTACATTTCAACCGATTGATGAAGCTTCACAGGTTTTAGTACGCTTTCTCCCCTATATTAGTATCATTGTGCTCGTTATTGGTATAGGAAGTGCTTATTTTTATTCCAGGTTTATTACAAAGCCACTTATTTATATTAATGAAGGTGCACAAAAGATGGCAAATTTAGATTTCTCCGAAAAAATTGAGGTTCGCTCTACAGATGAGTTAGGAGAATTATCTAATAGTTTAAATGACATGTCTATTAACTTGCAACAAGCTATGTTTGATTTGAAAAAAGCAAATGAACAATTAAAAAATGATATTGAAAAAGAAAGAGAAATAGAAACAAAACGCAGAGAGTTTTTTGCGATTGTAGCACATGAATTAAAGTCCCCTCTTACTGTAATGAAAGGATACTTAGAAGGAATGATATACAATATTGGCCCTTATCAAAATCGCGATCAATATTTAAAGAAAAATCATCAAATTATTGAAAGTATGGAACAATTAGTTCGTGAAATTTTAAGCGTATCGAAATTAGAACAACACACCTTCAAACTAAAAGTAGAGGAAGTTAATCTTTCAAAGTTAATAGGTGCAATCACAAAAGATCTCGAATTTTTTGCTTCTCAAAAAAGCATCGAAATAATAAAAGAAATTGATTCTGACCTTTCTATTTATACCGATTGTGCCCTTTTAGAAAAAGCATGTAAAAATATTATTCACAATGCGGTTATGTATTCACCACATAATGAAAAAGTCTATATAAAGTTAAGTGAGGATTCGAAACAAGGTCAAATCGAAATGCAAATTATAAATACAGGTGTCAATATTAAAGATGAAGATTTACAACAAATTTTCAAACCATTTTATCGAATTGAAAAATCAAGAAATCGAAATACTGGAGGAAATGGTTTAGGGCTATATATTGTTAAGCAAATTCTCGAAACGCTAGATATAAAGTATTCAATAAAAAATATGGAACATAGTGTGCAATTTTACATGAGTATTCCATTATCTAAACACAAAAACAAACAAACTCTCCTTTAAATAGGACGAGTTTGTTTGTTTTTGTAGTAAGTATAAACTTATTAACAGGTTTTTCACTTAATGGACAAATGCTGCTTCTTAAATGGCGATTATCATAAGTAGTGACAAACTGTATTCAATTTACATATTTATCTTCTACTTTTCAGATTAATTTGGAATTCTTTTATGATAAGCTATATGTAAAGATTAAAGATAAAGGATGATTCGTATGCAAATAAGACCAAAGGTAAGTGAATATAACTCCTATTATGCAACGTATACCAACTTAGTATCAGACGGAAATATCATACATATTCTAGAACAACAAATGAAGGAAACGAATCTTTTATTAAAGGGAATTTCTAATAGTGAGGGACTTTTCCGGTATGCTCCTACTAAATGGAGTATAAAAGAAGTAATCGGTCATATAGCAGATACAGAACGGATTATGGCGTATCGATTGCTATCTATCGCTCGAGGCGAGACAGCAGAACTTCCAGGCTATAATGATGATATGTATGTTCTTAGAGCTGCTTTTGATAAGCAATCTATGCAAGATCTTCTTGAGAATTTAATAGTTGTTCGCCAATCTACCCTGTATTTACTTAGAAGCTTAGATAAAGAAGCTTGGTCACAAAGAGGAAATGCGAATAATTCTGAAGTTACAGTTCGTGCATTAGCATACATCATTGCTGGTCATGAGCTTCATCATCTTCAAATTATAAAAGAACGTTACCTTGGTTCTGATTTATATCCAGCAACTTAACATTTGAAGAAAATGAGTCCTATTTATGTAGTGCTCTTTTTCAGTATTTATAACGGATTAGTGCTTAGAACTATGGCAATTAAATGCATTTATTTATAAAGTCCACCACATAATATATATGCTATCCCCTCTTATTCTGTACATAATTTTCTTTAGGTTGATATACTACAAACTCAATATATCTGGAAAGGTGATGATATTATGTATGAACAACAAAATAATAGAGATAGAGATCAAAAAATGATGTTTTTTATGCAGGGAGTTCCCTCAAATAAAATTAACATGAATCAATTACCTAAATGGATTAGAATTTTTGGCTATTGTGCGTTTGGTTGGATAATAGTATTTAGTTTAATTATGATTGTAGGTTTAATTCTGCAATAACTATGTGTGATTATCCCATGATATAGGTAACCAATTATAATAAAAAGAACTTGTAGAATATACTACAAGTTCTTTTAAAAATATTATTAAAACGGGAACAACAAACTATTTTAACATTCAGTACAGGGAGACCATTTTGATTATGGCTTGATTTTATTATAAATCAAATATAAGCTTTTGAAAGGTCTAGTTTTTGAAAAATATGTGAATTAAACAGCTACGATGTTTATATTAGATTTCATTTATGATTAACTTCTTCTTACTTAAATACACTGCACGATCTGATTTTTTAGCAACCTCCTGTGAGTGCGTCACAACAATAATGCATTTATTCTCTTTATGTGCAAGTTCTTGAAACAGTTCTATTATATCCATTGCGGTTTCCTCGTCGAGGTTTCCTGTCGGCTCATCTGCAATTAGTAAATCAACATTACAAGATAGTGCTCGAGCGATTGCTACACGCTGTTGTTGCCCGCCACTTAGTTGCAGGACGTTTCGTTTCGCTTCAGCTTCTGAGAGTCCTACCCTCTCTAATAATTCTAATGCTCTTGCTGTTTTATTTTGCACTTTAACACCTGTAATTTCCATTGCTGTTAAGACGTTTTGAAGAGCGGTCATATAGGTAATTAAGTTATAAGATTGGAAAATTACAGATACATTTTGATTACGGTATCGATCCAAGCCAATTTTTCTAATATCTTTGCCATTATACAGTACATAACCATTTTTAGGGACATCTAGTCCACAACCTAAGCTTAGAGTTGTAGTTTTACCAGATCCAGATGGTCCTAAAATCGTGTAGAAATGTCCTTTTTGAAAAGAAAAGTTAACATTATCTAGTATCGCTACATTTTTTCCGTTACTTTCATAATAATAATCCAAATTTTTAAACTGTAAAATCGTCTCCATATCGAGCCTCCTCATTCATCTTTTAAAAGAATTTGTTTTGGGTTTAAACGTAGAATAGATAATGCTGGAAGAAGCGTTGCTATTATAGCAATAGCTAGTCCAATTCCACCCATTTTTCCTACATCTTCTCCTGTTACACTTACATCAATTTTATCAATTGGATCTTCTTTTTGATTTTGTAGAGTACCACCGGGTCCAGCCATCATTACAGTACCATGTTGCGAGGTATCTGTTTCTTCGCTTGCAGTAGCAATTTCATTCGAAAGTAAATTATCCCCGATATATTGAGAAACTTTAGCTCCTGTTGTTATGGATAATCCAAATGCTAAAATAGCGACACACACTACTTCTACTACGAATTGCGCCATCAGTTTCCACTTTTTCTCTCCAATAGACAATAGAATTCCCATTTCTTTACGACGCCCTTTAATTGATAGCATAATGATTAATCCTAAAATAATCGCACCTGCAATCGATACAATATAAATAATCATTTGAGAAGTCGAAGAGATATTTTCGATAGGACCAATCATTTGCTTGTACAATGAATCATGCGCATCTAATTTATAATAATTAAAATCAATATTAGATTTTTTTGCTTCTTTTTTAAATGCATCAATATATTGTGGATCATTCAAGAAATACACGACTTGAACACTACTTATACCTTGGTCTACTTCTAATTTTTTCATAGTTGAATGCGGCATATATAGTTTATTAGCTGGATCCATAATAGGAGGAGCCTGTTGACCCATTGCTTGCTCATTTGTTTCGTAAATACCGATAATTTCAACCTCAAGGGTTTCCTTCTTATCCCCTGATTGCACTTTAACTTTGTCTCCTACTTTCAAATTGTTTAATTCCGCTAATCGTTTTTCCATTAAAGCTACATTCTGATCCTTCATTTGCTCTGTTATTGGTTTTCCATCAATGATTTTACTTTTTCCGTTTTTAAAGCTTTCTTGTAATGCAGTCTTGCGAACTCCCTCAATCATAAAAGAAGCATTCATATCTATTTCTGTACCAGAGCTTGAACCGCCTCGCGCAGCCGCCATTCCCACTTTACCTTTTCCTTCTTCTTTTCCTTCTGAAGCTCCTACTAGTTTAAGCCCTTCAGAAATACCGAAAGTGTTAGCTATGTAATTATAATCTTTTACATACTTGGACTTCGCTAATTGATCTGTTTCTTTTGCATCGAGCTGCGGCGGATTTGGCATTTCTCCAGTTTCCTTAGCTTTTTGACCTAATTTGTCGAAATCAAGACCTAAAGTAACATCTGCACCAAGTTTTTTTCTTGCAGCATCCGCTGCTTTTTTTGAAGCATTTTGGATTGTGAAACCTGAAAGAACCAAATTTGTAACAATCAGAAAAACTGCCATCAAAATTAATGATGTTCCTATTCTTTTTTTCATACTGAGAATTGCTCGTTTCATAAAATTCATTTTTTCTTACCTCCTTGATAACTTGTATTCTATATAGGTTATCTAGAGTTTATATGGAGCTAATCGGTAGTTTAACTAGAGATATAAGGAGTTTATGTGTAGTTATTCATTTACCTGTTCAAGAAAAACTAGAACACAAATTCAAAAATGCAGTCGTTTTTGAATATTGGTAAGGAGTTAGTCAATTTAAGAGACTTATAGAAAAGAAAGGTTAAGGTTAAGCTTAATTTAATGTATGTAACATAAAAAATATATTTATTGTATAATTTCTATACAATAAATATAGAAAACCAATTTGTGAATATCTATATGGGAATTGTAAGTTGTTCCTCATAGAAATTACATCTTTTAATAACAAAAGAAGCAAGTTAATATTCTTTTATATGGATAAGAATATTAACTTGCTTCTTAAATTTTAGTATAAATTATTTATTGTAAGCTTTATAATATAATATGCAAATTTATCACCTATTTTTATAATTCAAGCACCTATTATTAGGAAAAGAGAATATTTTATAATTAATTTACAACATAAATTTTGTCCATGTTTTAAACAATATGTATTTTGGAGGAGGTTAATTTGATTTTTTCAAAACTCATTGATCGGTACGCCTTATATGATTTACATAAAAAAAGAAGTGTAGCGTTTCAGTATACTTCCCTTTCTAACACTTCATTAAATATAAAGAACATAGAATCTTTTTATAAAGTAAAACCATCCTATATTCATTTTGACATTAAGCATTCAAAGCAGAAAAATGAATACATGGTTGGGCAATTCAAATATAAAAGCTCGGTTCAATCCGGTGATTCACGCAACGACTCTGTAACTGGGGAATTATTCTTACATAAAACTGAAGATGCACCTCATGTTATCTTTGTTCACGGTTGGAGAATGGATTCTAACGAACGTGTAAAAAAAATATTCCACGACCATATGACCAGCCTGAAGTGGAATATGTATTATTTCACTCTACCCTATCATTTTGAAAGAAAACCCGATCAATCCTTATTCAGTGGAGAGTACATGGTAAGTGCAAATATTGAACGAACAGTACAAGCAACTAGACAAGCGGTAGCTGATTTACGAGCTTTGATTAAATGGATTAAAGCAAATAAAAATGGGCCCCTGATTCTAATAGGAATTAGTTTAGGCGGATTTATTACTAACTTAACCTCTCTTGTTGAAGAAGAAATTGATGTGTTAGCATCCATTTTCTATGCAAATCGAATCTCTTATTCAATTTGGAATACAACTCCAGGTAAATTTATTAGAGAAGACTTGGAACATCATGGTGTAACGTATGATGATTTAATAGATTATTGGAAAATCACTGAACCGAGTCAAGCATTACCAAAAGTAAAAAAAGAAAATATTTTATTAATTTCAGGTAAGCACGATCTATATGTGCATTCTGAGGATACAGACTACTTGTGGGAATCTTGGGAAAGGCCTACACGATATATTTATACATGTGGGCATGCCGGGATAGTTCTTAAACGTAAAAAAATTGCAACTGATACTATCAATTTTATTCAAAATCGATTGAACGCCCTGCACTTATCCAATGACAGGTCTTAAATTGTGAGATTACTAAGTACAAAATCTTATACTTATATTGTTATATTTTTTACTAGTCACCTTTGTAAATCTTAGCCCCAAGCCTTACACGATTGAAAATGAAATAAAATAAATAACTAAGGAACTAATTTACCATGTGGAAAAACATTGCTCAGCATTTTCACCAGTGGTCCCTGTATATGCAATATTACATACAAAAATCTTTATTTATTACGTTATTAATTTAAAAATAAATTATTCATCCATTAATCTATACCATCCGTATTTACATTTATGGATACCCTAATTACATATGAAAAAGAGAGAAGAACATTGGTTAGTTCTTCTCTTTTTGTTTATTTTTAAAATAACTATCTATAAAATTTTGCTTTTTATAATTCTTCATGAGTCTAGAAAAGAAATTTTTCTAATGTACATAATTACAACGACATTAAAACACTTTGCTCTTAAATCCGCTACTTGTATTATTAATTGCATGAAACTCCTTCTTGAGAAAGGTTTTAATTTCCGAATGTTCTGTTGACTGTTATAACATATCCAATTTACAATTTAATTGTGGTGTTCTTTCACAATTAAACTACTTAGAATACACTTCATTTATTTGAAAACAATTACAAATAGAGGTGCTAAAATGAAAACTAGAGTAAATCCAGAATTATTACAAGGGTTAGAGATGTTTCCGGATCTCGATTTACGCCCAGAAAATTTGCAATCAATCAGAGAAGGAATAGCTCAAATGAGACCACCTACCGTTGTTGATGACTCTCTTTCTTTAACAGATAAAGTCATTGTTGGGCCTGATGATAATCCGTTACCATTACGAATTTATCGTCCAAAATCAAATCATGAATCTTTACCTGTCTTATTATGGATACATGGTGGAGGTTATATCTTAGGGTCGATAGATGATAACGATGATACTTGTATGAGGTTTGCAAAAGAAGCTAGCTGTGTGGTCGTGTCTGTAGACTACCGCTTAGCACCTGAACACCCTTACCCAGCACCAATTGAGGATTGTTATTCAGCTTTAAAATGGATTGCTGATAATGCAAAGTCATTAAACATTGATTCGAATCGAATTGGGGTTGCAGGAGTAAGCGCTGGCGGTGGACTAACAGCAGCATTATCATTATTAGCCCGAGATCGAAAATATCCTTCAATTTGTTTACAAATGCCACTATATCCAATGATTGATGACAGAAATGATACACCTTCAGCGAATGAAATTAAAGAGGGATTTGTTTGGAACCAAAAGGCAAATGAAGCTGGCTGGAAAATGTATTTAGGAGAAATGTATGGAACGGATCAAATCCCTGTCTATGCAGCACCTTCTCGAGCTGAGGATTATAGTGACTTACCGTATACTTACACATTTGTTGGTCAATTAGATCCATTCCGCAGCGAAACATTAACCTATGTAAGCAAACTAGCACAAGCTGGTGTTGATGTGGAGTTTCATTTATATCCAAATGCCTATCACTGGTTTGAAGGGTTAAATCCAAATGCCGATGTATCTATTTATGCTGTGAACGAAATAGTACAAGCAATAAAGACTGGTTTCAAACGAGTATCCAAGGTTGAGGCTTAATCCCATTACAAGAGAAACACTTATAAATAGTATATATGTATTTATCATTTAAATATAATAGCCGATTCTAAATAAGAATCGGCTATTAATATGTAAAATCCGCCTAATATATTAAGGTTGAGAAACAGATATAAGATGTTTAGGCGATGTGTTTATTTCCTCTGCTAATGCTTTGATGTTCATCATGATTTGAAGTATTTCTTCTTTTGTTGTCCTTGGGTTGATAGAGCAAAGTCGAATTACTACTTTTTCTTTTAATTTAGTCGTACTTAGCATAGCAAATCCTCTTTGATTAATTTCTTCCACCAATTTTTTGTTTATTTCATGAATTGTATCTGTAGATGTTAGCTCACATGGAATATAACGAAAAGTAACAATTCCTAATTGGGCAGGTGTTACTACTTCCCAATCTTTTTCTTTCCTTAAAAACTCTTCAACTTGTTCAGCTAGCATAATGCCATGATCAATTGCCTCACGAAAAGCTGTAACTCCGAATGCTTTAAAAGAAAGCCATACCTTTAATGCTCTAAATCTACGAGAAAGTTCAATTCCACGCTCCCCAAAATTCACTTTTTCTTCTATATTAGTTTCTGTATCCTTAATATACTCTGGGATCATACGGAATGTTTCACTTAAATATTGGCTATTTCGAATAAGTACACAACCAACATCATAAGGCTGAAAAAGCCATTTGTGCGGGTCTAACGTTAAAGAATCGGCACGATGAATTCCACTTAATAACTCCCTTCCTTTTTCACTGAGAATTGCTGCAGCCCCATAAGCACCATCCACGTGTAGCCATATATCTTCATCACCACATACATCAGCCAATTCATCGAGGGAGTCCACCGCTCCGCAATTCGTTGTCCCTGCATTAGCAATAACACAGAATGGTTTTTTCCCTTTTAATCGATCTTCTTTTATTTGTTTTCTTAAAGTACTAACTGAAATTTTTAAATCTTCATCTGTCTCAATTCGGCAAATTTGATGCTGTTTAAAACCTAATACTTTAAGTGCTCGATCTACAGAAAAATGAGTTTGGTTAGAAAAATAAACAATCGTATTTTCTATGTCATTATTCAGCTTGACCTGTCTCGCTACAGTAAGTGCAGTCAAATTAGCCATGGAACCACCACTGACAAATAGTCCTTCAGCTGAATCAGGGAATCCTAGCATTGATTTTAACCAGTTAATTGTCGTTAATTCAATTTGTTCGGCACCTGCACCTACTATCCAAGCTGTAGGAAATACATTAAACCCACTTGCTAAAAAATCTGCTAATACACCAACATAATTATTAGGACCTGGCACAAAAGCCATAAAATGAGGATGATCCACATGAGTAATTTGATTAAACACATTGTTATTAAGAAAATGAAGTAATTCCTTTGGATTAGATCCGTTTTCCGGAATCGTTTCAATTAGCTTGTCTCTAAAAATATTACTATCAATCGTTTCTGAAACTGGTTTACTTTTTAAATGATTCATATGATCAACAATCAAGTCAACCGCTTGATATCCTAACTGACGCATCTCTTCGGCTGATAACTGCAAGTTTTTTGTCATTTGATTTACTCCTATTCTATTTAAAAAGGCGAGTTCTTGCTCGCCTTTTTATTTTTTATAATTTGTAATCACCAATTGCTTGTATTGGATTTTGAAGAATCATGTTGATTAATCCATGGATCTGATTTAATATTTCCTGTATTTTCTCTGCTTCATATACCGTTTGATCAAATCCAAACTTTATTGTAAGTTTTTCTTCAGGGAAGCACATAATTCCATACTTTACATGTGGCTCATCAACAACTTCGTAATCCGTGATAGCAAAATGTCTGTTTTCATTTGAAGAAAAGATTGCTGGATTAGTTGGATAGTTTTCAAAAACCCAAAGATGGTCAGTCAACTCAGTTTTTAATTCACTTTGCTTTTGTATATCAACAAATGAATAGTATGCATACTCATTACATTTCAATGTCTCTAGTTGTACCTTTTGCAGAAAATCCACAAAAGATTGCGTTTCTGTCCATGCTAATCGGATAGGCAAAATATTTGTGAACAGACCGAACATATTTTCAATTCCTTCTACTTCGGGAGGTCTGACTGATACTAGATTAGGCAATACCACTTCTCTCGTTCCGTTAAATTTGCCAAGCAATATTCCCCATACAGCTAGTAATGCTGTATTCATAGTTATATTATTTTTAGTTACAAATGTCTGTAACTGATCAGTCAAATCCTTGTCTAATGTTAAATCCATAAAAGTGAAGTTTAACCCTTCACTTTTAGATGGGACTTTCTTTTTAGGAATACTAATTTTCTGATTGTATCCTGATAAATAATCTCGCCAAAAATGACGTGCTTTCTCATGATCTTGTGCCAAAGTCCAATCTATAAATGTTTCAAAAGGTTTTACCATAGGTAACTCCGCCGTAGTTCCCGCATTTGTAGTTTCGTAGAGCTGGAATAATTCGTCTATCAAAATGCTGACGCTCCAACCATCACATAATAGATGATGGGAACTCCAAATTACCTTATACTCGTTATTACCTAGTTGGAATATACAGAGACGGGTCATAAGTTCACCATTTTTAAATCCTTGACTTAAATTTTCATTCATCCACTGATCTAGGAATTCTTGCTGTTCTTGTTTCGTCATCTCAATCAAGTTTTTTATTTCTGAATTTATTTGAACATCATATAGAACAGCTTGCCAAGGTTTTGCTTGTTCATCTTGCACAATTATTGTTCTTAAAGAATCATGACGATCAACTAATTGTTGGAAACACTGAATAAAGAGTTTAATATCCAGCTCCCCCTCAAGTGCCCAAATTGTTTGTTCAAAATATGCATTTGTATCAGGTTCATTCGTAGCATGCTCATAAATAACTTCCTGGAAAGGTGCTAGCGGGTAAATACGTTCTATTTTTATATCCGGCATTTTTTCTTGTATTTTGGTAAGTGTATGTTGATTAAGTTGTTTATCTTTAACATTTAGTAATGTAGCTTTATTATCGTTCATTATATTTACATCATTTGTTTGTGAACTTGAAAACTGGTCTAGCTTTTTAACAAATTGAACCATATCTCTTAATATAGGAAATGAAAATAGATTTTTTGGTTCAAGCTCGAATCCTTGTCGATACAGTCTAACGGACACTTGAATCGCTTTTATCGAATCTCCACCTAAGGCGAAGAAATGATCATTTACTCCAACTTGATCTATTTTGAGTACTTCTTGCCAAATACTAGTTAATATTTTTTCCATTTCAGTTTTTGGGGCAATAAATACTTCATTTTTTTGTTTCTCCGGAGTAGGGAGCGCTTTTCTATCTAATTTCCCGTTTGGAGTCAGGGGTAATTGGTCCAAATAAACAAAATAAGAAGGAATCATATAATCTGGCAAGTGATCTCGCAAATGCTTTCGTAGTTCTGTTGTACTAATATTTTGCTCAGTTACCACATATGCAACTAAAAATTTTATCCCGTTCTCATCTGTTTGATCAATTACGACAGCATGTTCGACTTGTTTATAAGTTAGAAGACAATGAGAGATTTCTTCTAACTCTACTCGATATCCCTGAATTTTCACTTGGTAATCTTGGCGGCCTAAAAATTCAATATATCCCTCAGAATGCATTTTTCCACAATCTCCTGTTTTATATATAAGACCAAAATCAGGATGTGAAACAAACGCTTCATTTGTTTTCTTTTCATCATTTAAATATCCTTTAGCAAGGCCCACTCCCCCAATATATAAATCTCCAATTACACCAACAGGGCACATTTTCTTTTCATAGTTCAACACATAATACGTTTGGTTTGCCAAGGGCATCCCGTATGGAATACTATTCCAATGTGATTCCACCTGTTTGACCGGATAATAAATTGACCAAATCGATGCTTCTGTTGCCCCTCCTAGTGAAACTACTTCTGCAATCGGAAAATGTCTTTTTATTTTTTCTGGTAAAGAAAGCGGAATCCAATCTCCACTATGTAAAACTAAACGTAAAGAAGGATATTCAAAATGAGAACCTACTTGATCCAATGCCAAATCCATGATTGCAGGCACTGTATTCCAAATTGTAATCCCTCTACGTTCGACAGTGCGGATTAATTCTTGCATGTCTCTCGGATCACGAATCATTACTAACATTGCACCTGTGCTTAAAGCTCCGAAAATATCGTATACAGATAGGTCAAAACACATGGAAGAGATACCAATAATACGATCATCTTCATTCACCTCATATTTTTGATTTATGTCTTGAATAGTATTTGTAACCGCTTGGTGAGTAATAATTACTCCTTTTGGTTTTCCTGTACTTCCTGAAGTGTATATAATATAGGCAATATCTTCTGGACCAGCAATAGCGGGCATATCTTCTGTTGTATAAAATGACAAATGATTTTCTTCATAAAGACTAGGTTCTAATAAAAGCTTGCATGAGCTATTTTTTAAAATATATGTTTGGCGATCTAAAGGATGATCGGGATCAATCGGAACATAAGCGGCACCTGATTTTAAAATACCTAACATATTAACAATTGTGTCAACTCGCCTTTTTGCTAAAAGACCCACTTTGTCACCTAGACCAATACCTTGCTCTTTTAAGAAGTGGGCAATTTGATTAGAACGTTTATGAAGTTCCGAGTATGTTAACCATTCTTGTTCAAATACCACTGCTACTTCATCCGGTGTACGTTTTACTTGGTCTGTAAATAATTGATACAGAGTAGTTGAAGGTATTTTTTCTGTTGTTTCATTGTATTGCTTAATTAAAGTTTGATCCGATTCTTTCATCTGCAAAGATGTTATATCGCTTTGTTTCACCAATTGTTCCAATAAATCAACAAATTGGGAAAACATTGCTTCTATTACATCAACATCAAACAACTCTTCAACATAGTTCCAGCTAATTAGTAACTCTCCATTTTTTTCAATTACTACATTATCCAAATACACTTGTGGAGTCCGAGCATGAATATAGCGAAGAGAACCAAGTTGTTCCCAAGAGAAAGCACCTGCACCTGCTAACATCGAGGTGAAAACGATTGGCATAACTGCTTTTGGCGTCATTTGATGATATCGAGTAAAATCTCGAATAAAGTTAACTCCATCGTAATGACGATGTTCAAGGCCATCTAATAAAGTAGCTTGCGCTTCTTTTACTCTAGTAAAGAAAGTTTGCTCTGGTTTTACATCAACATCCAATAAAATAAGCGATGTGAAATCTCCAACAATCTGTTCTACTTCATCATGAACAGGATAACGGTTAAATATAGTCAAGTTAATTGCTAATCGACGTTGATTACTCCAATATGCCAACACATCACCATATATTGTACAAAGTAGAGCGGAAGGAGTTACCTCTTTCTCTTGTGCTAACTTTCGTAGCTTTGTCCATTTTTTATTATCCAGGATTTTTGTAAGTGATTGGAATTTAGGAGTAGCAATCTCTGCTGGATCCTTTTTTAACAGCAAAGAAGGTGCAAACGGAAAGTCAGGAAGCTTACTTGTCCAATAATCTTTTGCTGTTTTATATTCTTCGCTTTGTTCCATTTCATCATAGATAAACATATAATCTTGAAAATCAAAAGATAAAGATTCTAATTTTTGAGTTGGTTTATAATAATAATGCAACAAATCCTGTCCAACAATGTTCATGCTTGCTCCGTCCATTAACAAAGCATCGTATCGAAAACATAATAAATACGTGTCTTCTTTTAAAAGAAAAGCTTTCAATTCAAACAAAGGCCATTGCCCCAAAGGGAATACATGGTTAGTCATTCGAGAACGCTCTTCTTGTAAGCGAGCATGTTGATTCCTATCATCTAAATCTATGAGACTCTCTATTTCAATCTCGTAATCAGGAACGCTTTGTAATATTTGCTGTTTTCCCTCTGGTAAAATTACAGCTCGCAACATTGGATGACGATGGATCACCTTTTGAAAACTTTTTGAAAGACGATTGATATCCAATGCTGTTTCATATTCAAAATATGTTTGAGGGGAAATACCACTTAATTCAAACTGTGAATTCCTTCCTAACATATACGCTGTCTGAACTTCTGTTAAGGAGAATGGATTAGACAAATCTTTAACATGAGTTGGTTTACTTTCAAAGTTTTCTTCTTTATGCTCTAACTTTACACAAGAACTCAGTTGAGCGATTGTAGGGTGCTTAAAAAAATCTGTTGTACTTATTTTTAAGCAGTCTTTTCTTAATAAATTAATTACCTGAAGTGCTTTAATGGATTCTCCTTTTAATGCAAAAAAATTATCATGAATACCGATTCCCTCAATCTCCATAACTTTTTCCCACGCACGCACCAATTTTTGTTCAATTTCATTGCGCGGGGCAACGTATGGAATTGATACATAATCCGTTTGGGTTATATCCAATAACCTTTTTCTATCCACTTTTCCATTTGGATTCAATGGAATCTCTTCTACCTGAATCATTTTTTCAGGAATCATAAACTCAGGTAATTTATCACTTAAATATTTTCTGATTTCACCAAAAGACACCTTGTTATCCGATACATAGTAGGCAGCTAATAATTTCCTATTTCCATACACTTGATCAACAACGATAGCCTGGTTTATTTCTGGATATTCCCTTAATTGAGTTTCGATTTCTCTTAATTCAATCCGATACCCTCGAATTTTCACTTGATGATCCATTCGACCTAAATACTCAAGTTCCCCATTAGGCAACCAACGAACGAGATCACCTGTATGATACATCATTTCCCCTGCCGCAAAAGGACTCTGTACAAATTTTTCATCTGTCAGTTTACTTTTACCAAGATACCCTCTTGCTACCGCTACTCCAGCAATGCAGAGTTCACCGGGAATTCCAAATGGTTTTAATTGGCCATACTTATTCAATATATAGGAATGATAATTCGGATTTGGTTTGCCGATCGTAACTTCTTTGGAAGTGCTCAAGTCTTTTACTGTTGCGCAAATGGTTGTTTCTGTGGGACCATAAATATTTAAAATTGTTGCTTCACTGATACAACGAATTTTTTCAACCAAATCAATGGAAAATGCTTCTCCTGCTAATAAAATAGATTTTAAATCTTTTAGAAAATTTGCCCCTTCTGGATCACTCAAAATCACTTCCATTCGCGATGGCGTTGATTCCCATAAATCCACCTTATGTTTTTTGACCAAATGAGCCAATTCTTTTGTTGCAAACTGTTCCTCTGTAGCAATTACTACTTTTGAACCTTGCGTTAAAGGAAGACATATTTCTAACAAGGAAATATCAAAAGATACACTAGCAAGAAACAAGAATGATTGATTAGCTTTTACTTTTTCTCTCATTACATTTAAAAAATGAACTAGCGATTTTTGTTCTATCATTACCCCTTTTGGATTTCCTGTCGATCCTGATGTGTAAATAACATAAGCCAAATCATTAGGATTATGTTCTCGTACTAAATTACTTTCTTCACCTTGGAAAAGATATTCTTTATCAAGATACAGTACTTCACCCGCAAATTGCGGCAATACTTCCTCTGTTCGCTTACTAAGTAAATATTTTGCTTGACTATCTTGTAACATATATTCAATTCGTTCAGTTGGGTAGTTAGGGTCGATTGGTAAATACGCTGCTCCTGCTTTTAAAATCCCCATCATACCAATAATCATTTCTAATGACCGATCTACCATAACGCCAATAATACTTTCTTTTGAAACATTTTTACTTTGAAGAATAGAAGCCAATTGATTCGCTTTCTTATTCAATTCTCTATATGTCAAAGATTGATCATTACAAACAACAGCAATTTGATCTGGAGTTTTTAATACTTGCGCTTCAAACAAATCTTGAAATGATTGAAACAAGTCTATGCCCGTTTGAAAAGTATTCAATCCTTCTAACAACTCTTTTTCTTCTTCTGCAATAATACAAATATCTTTCAATCCCAAATTCGGATTTTGTGAAACTTGCTTTAAAACATAACAATACGAATTGGCAAACTGTTGCAAAGAAGAGAATGAACGGGACTTACAAGAAATTTGAAATTCAAATTCATTATGTATTTCATTCCATTTTCTTCGTATCCATAGGGCTAAATTATTCTCTGCGTATTCTTCTAGCGAATTTTCATTATGTAATCCTTCCATCCCGATTACAATTTGAAAAGGAGTTAAATTGTGTTTAACTAATAATTCAGAGAGCGGATACTCCTGATTTTCATACCCGAATAAAGTCGTTTGTTCAATCTCATTTACTAATTGTTTAAAGGTGTGATGCGGATGGATTTCACTTCCTAAAGGAATCAACTTATTAAGATTCTCACTTTGTTCAAGATTCTTTTCAATTATAGGAATACCAATAGTAATTCTTTCTTGATCTGTATAATGTGCCAAACAAACCCTTAAAGCGGCTTGAAACCAGCTAAATAATAATAAATCTTGAGACTTACTTATTTTTTGTATACTTTTACTAAATTCTACATTTACTATGACTTGAACGTACTCACAAGGTGTTTCTTTATTTAGTTGGTAATCGCTATTAAATTTAAATACAGAAAAATCGAGAATCTCGGAAGATAATTGCTCCTTCCAAAACGCTTCTACTTCTTTATTTTCATGAATTGAACTTCGATCTTTAATGTGCATTTTTATCTTTATCCCCCTAATATTCATTTCTTCTACTCGTTAATTTTTAAGCCAACTTCAAGCCCATGGAGAAACACTTGATGATTATCCAAACATAAAAATTGCTGAATATCTTCAAATTTCATATGACCAACTGAACAAACCCCTAAATTTAATGTTTCAGCAACCATATTTAAGGTAGCAGTGATAATGCCTGACTCAATACAAGCAAATAAATATCCATCTGAACCGTATTTCGGGATGGAAGCGTTCGCATTATAAACCAAATAAACTGAGAAGGCAGATTGAGTAAATAAATCCTGATTAATTAACTCATGATCACTTTTGATTACTTCATCAATGCTGTTTACAATCACAAGACTATTTTTTGATGGGTTATAATAATAAAATCCAGCTTTCATACCCTCTATACGTTTTGGTTTTACATAAACAAAGATATCAATGGGATAGAGCCCGCCTGCACTTGCGTAATGATAGTATATTTTTTCTTCCCTAACCTGTTTTAGAGTTGATAAGAATCGGGAAAATTCCGAAAAACTAATATGTTTTTCCATATCAAATTGACGACAAGATCTACGTTCCTTAATTATAGTAGGTAGCTCATTTGTTGTTTCAAGTTGAATTTCGGTCGACCGTGCAGCAACGTGCATGCGATTTAATTGTTCACTCATATACTTATCTAACTTTTCTTTAGAAAAGCGAATCTGGTTGCTATATGGATTTGAAAAAATCTTTTCTTGTGAAGAAAATACTTCTCTTGGGTGTAATATGTTACTTACTAACACACGATTTTTTATCATGAGCTCTATGTTTTTTTGTGTCTCTTCTACATTTCCTAATGAAAAGCGCTCTACTAGTTCACTGATTTTCACACCTTTTTGAGCCATAAAATAAAGATCAGGAAACCACTCAGACAGAATACCTGTAAATCTCATTTCCCCTATCAAAACTTCATTATGCAACTTCTCCCAATGCTTAATCGGAGACCAGTAATAAATTTTCTCGCTCATATAATCCTCCATAAACGTTTAACTTATTTTTGAAATGCAATTTTCTAATCTTCAAAATTTTTTAAAATTCAGTTCCTTGTCTCATAGTGATTATAAATACATGCACTTTAACGAAACTTGAAAATAATGAAATAACTTTTTCTTCATTAAAATTTTTTATTTCATCATAAAAAATGATTTTTTTTTGGATATTTCACATCCTTTCCCATAGTAATCCTATAAGGTATAAACCATTTATAACATTGAGAATATTCATGTATTTCCAATGTGAAATTATTGTAATGGATTGGAGAGCGGTTGAATATAGTTATTAAATCAAATAATGTTGAGAAAGTTTTATTTATTATATTGATAAAATTTTATGATGTAATTTATTACAAATAGATTAAGAAAAGAGTTTTAAATTTTTCTTAATCAGTTAGTGTGAAAATATCACATACTATTACATAGAATCGAGTTAGTTACATTTCATATTCAAAATAGAGAAAAGACACCTTAAATGGTGTCTTTTCTCTATTTTAATTCCATATACTTTTTACGCCTTTGTTATTTTTAAACGATTTGTAGGAATTAATACAACTCGAACATCTAGTTCGTTATATGTTCGAATATATAATAAACATTATCTGAATTATGAATGTATTTCAGATAATTTTATAAATAAACTCAAAGATATCTTCTTCTCCTACTGCCACAAAAGAAATAATCTATTGCTTATTTCTTTTATTAAATTGTAATATAATTACAGTATGTGAAATTATATTACATTAACTTTAAAAACGAAGTGAGAATAATCTTCACTTCGCTTTTTTCATTTGCAATCCTTATTAAATTTGCTCAATGCAGTATTTATTTCCACATTCTTCGCTTTTATTTAATCGGTTTCTCTGTTTTTAAGACAAATGAACTTAATGCAGGAACTTTAATTTTATTGTCATGGACAACATAAAGTGGTTTACTTCCCGCCTGCTTGCTGTCTACTAGTACTTTCCAAGGCCCTTTCGATGGAAGTGTTATTTCAACAGCTTCTCTATTTGCATTGTGAGCCACTGTAAAGTATTCATTTTTATTCCCCTCTATTGTATAAGCTACAGTATTTTTCGGAGCATCAATAAATGATACGTGTGTTTTTATTTGCTCTGCAGATGTCATTCGAAAAGCTGAGTACTTTTTGCGTAATTCTATTAAACCCTTCATATAATCTACTTCATTATTAAACGTTGCACGGCGCAGCCAATCCATCTGGTTAATTGAATCTGGAGATTTGTAACTATTATGATCACCGTATTTCGTCCGCATAAACTCTTGCCCTGCATGTAAAAATGGAATTCCTTGTGATGTTAATAAAATTGAAGAAGACAATTTGTGCATTTGTTTTCGCACTTCTTCACTGTCACCTGAATTAGTTAACTCAAGTTTATCCCATAATGTATGATTGTCATGTGCTTCCACATAAGTTAATACCTGTTCCGGATCTTGATAGGTAGACGAATTTGTATCGTAGTCAATACCTGCCGTAATACCTTTTTTAATACGATCTTCCATGTTTTCCTTTCCATTTATAAAACCATTTTCCTTTTCCTCAAATACACTACCTTTCAACCCATCACGTATATTATCGTTAAAATGAGCAATCCCTTTCATTTTCTCTGCATTTTTTTGATTTGCTTTCAGCTCAGCTGCAAGAGGTGTATTTAAATCCCATCCTTCTCCGTGTAGTATAATAGAAGGGTCAATTTGATTAACAGCTTTACGTATTTCATTCATCGTTTCATAATCATGAATACCCATTAAATCAAAACGGAATCCATCTAAATTGTATTCTTTTGCCCAATATGTGACGGAATCTATCATAAATTTCCTCATCATTTTTCTTTCTGAAGCAGTATCATTTCCTACTCCAGTTCCATTTGCAAATGTTCCATCTTCATTGTAACGATAATAATAACCTGGAACTAACTTATGGAAATTAGATTCAGCAGCGTTATACATATGGTTATATACTACATCCATTACCACACGAAGATTATTATCATGTAGTATTTGAACCATTTGCTTTAATTCAGTTATTCGAACAGTTGGCTCATAAGGATTTGTAGAATAGGAGCCTTCTGGAACGTTGAAATTTTTAGGGTCATATCCCCAGTTATATTGCGGTTCATTTAAAGTCTCTTCATTTACTGAAGCATAATCAAATATCGGTAAAAACTGAACGTGAGTAACACCTAGATCCTTTATATGATCAAGTCCTGTTTTTACACCTTCTGGCCCTTTTGTTCCTTTTTCTGTTACACCTAAATACTTCCCTTTCTGTTTAATACCACTTTCAGGTTGGATGGAAAGATCACGTACATGTAACTCATAAATAATAGCATCTTCCGGATTTTTAAATTTTGGCTTTTTGTTTGCTTTCCATTTTTTCGGATTTGTTTCTTTTAAATTAACGACTGCACCTTTATCTCCATTTACAGAAGCAGCACGTGCATACGGATCAACTGCTTCAGTCCACTTATCACCAATTTTGACCTTATACGTATAAAAGAGCCCTTTTTGGTTCCCTTTTAGTTCTGCTGTCCAAGTTCCCTTTTCACCTTGTTGCATGTTTATTTCAGTACCTATTTTATCGTTCCATTTTTTATATGTAACTAACTTCGCTTCACTTGCAGTAGGAGCCCATAAACGGAACTTTGTATGTTGCGCGGTATATGTATTCCCTAAATCGTTACCACTATAATAAAATAAATTATCAAATTCCTCGCTACGAATGACTTTACCAATTTCAGTATTCGTATCAGCTAAGTTTTCTATTTTAACTTTGTATGTTTGTTTTAAATCAATTTTCTGTTCCGTAATTATTTTAACCTTATTAGTAATATCTCCACTGTTTATATCATAAGGACTAATATTCTTAATTGTAATGCCTTCAATTTCAATTTTCTTTTTCCTAATATTAAATGGGACATTAGTCGTTACAGTAATTTCATGGAAACTATCAATAGTTGCTTTTTGAATTGAGAGATCTGAAGAAGGCTTAGAGTTATATACTTTTTCATCACCCGAAAGAATCCATACTTCAGCACGACCATCCTTTATATTTTCAATCCAACGATCTCCACCATCTTTTTCCCATTCATTTGTTCGAACTATAAATCCTACACGATTATAGTCACCGTCTATTTTTATCTTAGCGTATTTTCCAAATTCATCTTCACCAGTAAATTCATAAGATGTACCATTTGCATTTTGACCCCATAACCAAAGATTCCAGTCTTTTGTATTACCAAGCTTCTCTTTGTAATGAATGATAACTTCAGTTGTTTTCGAATTTGAAACTGCCCTCACACCCTGAAAGGAGAAAACAGATGATAACATAACGATTAAAGTAAGTAATAAAACTGTTTTGTTAATTAATCTTTTTGTAATTTGCACCACATACACCCTTTCTTCAAATATTACTAGCGATTTATTATGCTTACACTGAATAACACTGCTTAAATTAATCTAGAAATCTCTTTTAATTCACCTCCATATTGGCTATTTTCACGTATGTATTTCAATGACCTTTTAATATGAAAACGTTTGCATTAATAGTTAAAAAAATAGATTTGTGTATGCCCTCATATATTTGTAAATGCTAAAAGGTCAGGGAAATCATTTTAAAGCAATCGTTTGTTATCGCTTTCATTTTATAGACTTTCTATCAAGAGGTCAATATATTATTAATTTTCTGTTTTTACACACTTTAAACCTTATTTATTTGTCGCAACTTCTTATAGATAACGCACCTAATTATTGCTTAGTCAGTTTATTTTCAACAATACATAGCTACGTAAAAAAACAGCTAATATCCTTAAAATGATATTAGCTGTTTTTCATAATGTATTAATATATGAATGATGACTATGTTTCTAAATTACTTAATTTTTGCTGCATCAAATGCCTTTTGAACTGCTTGAACTTCAGCTGTATTCGCACCATATTTATTAGTTGCCACTCGAATACATGCTGATCTCAATTCTTTGAAATTAGAAGTCATGTTTAACTCATCAGTATTTGCATAATAGAAAATATCAAACATTTTATCTTCACCAATTCCTTTAACAGTCACTCCGTTATGAGTTCCGCCTTTTGCAATGAGATACGCAACTTTATTAATAATACTTGAATTAAAATGAACACCGCCTTGATCCCATCCATTAAAATCGTTAAATTCACTGTAATCATCTGGATAAGGTACTCCTAGTGAAGATGGAACAGAAGCTGGGTTTTCCATATCACGGAAAACAGATCCTGTTTGTTCTCCCATTGTCCAGTTAAAGTTTCCATTATTTACGTATTTCTCAATAGATGTTCCCATAATATCAGATAGTGCCTCATTAATCGCACCAGATTCCCCGTAATATTCAAGATTAGATTCGCTAGAAGTAACAGCATGTGTAAATTCATGTCCAGCTACGTCATATGCTTTAACAATAGGATCACCATATACAAGCATACTTCCATTATTAGCACTTAATGCATTCTGCCAATTCTTCGGATCATTCGTCTCTTCAGAATCCCAAGCGTGTACAACTGAAACTACCTTTTGTCCCTTATTATCAAAGCTATTACGCTTGTATTTATCTTTATAAAAATCAAATACTTTTGTTGCTAAGTAATGAGCACTTACCGCTTTTGGATCGTTAAATGTTGCCGAAGTACTAGTCGCTAATGTACCAGGATAATAGCTTTCTTCTTTAGTAATATCTTTGTAATTCACATCATATGTTTCAATCCCTTGCCCTCTTGTATAATCAGCAAGAGCATATTTGCCATTACTTTGTTTAGAGATACCAAATGAACGAGAAATACCTAAATCATCTTTTCCTGTTCCAGTTAATGATGTAAGACTGCTTTGTTTACTTTTCTTTAAAGCTCCAACTAGTTTGTCACTGGCCTTTAAGTTAGATTCTTGTACCATATTTTTTAACATATCACCATTTTGTGCATTTACTAAATAAGTACCAGAAACATAGTTTGGTGTTGCGGCTTCAAAGGTAACTTGGTATGCATTTTTAGCTTGTCCATTATTTTCATCAACAAAAATAACCTCTTTAACTTCTGGCTCAGTAATAAACTTGATATCGTTCCCGTACTTCGTATAAATAAATTGTTTTGCTTCATCTTTTGATAGATTAATAGGTTTTTTCAATTCTTCTTGTTTTAAATTTTGCGCGCTATCACCTGAAACACTTTTAATAACACCATTATTATCTACATGTGCAGTTAATTGATGGCCATATACTTCTTTTCCTTCGTATGTTTGCTGCATACGTACAAGTGTAGTTCCATCATACGAACCACGTTTTTGAAGGACTTTATAATCTACTCCTGCTTCTCCATTGACTTGTTTTTGGGACAGAGCTTGCTCTGTTTTCTCCTTAAGTGCATCCTTTACTACATTTTCTGGTGCCTTTTGTGACGGTTGTGTAAGTTCACCCGAACGGAACGATTCCTCCTGAATTTGAACTTGTAACTGATCTGTTTCCTCTGCATGACCTACCCCATATGGTGCCACAGCTGTTAAAGCTAATCCTGTTGTTAATGCTACCTTAGTTAATGTCTTTGTGTTTTTCATTATTTCACCTCGTATAATTTTTGAAATAGAAAGCTTGTACAAAGTATACTGTCTATTTCTGTCGGAAAAAAGAGAAAATACACAATTTATGTAACATTATGCAAAATTACATAAATTGTGGTCAATATTATAAATAATGAACGGAACACATATGAACATTAATTTGAATAAAAAAGAGTCCTTTTAGGCGCTCATCCAATTGGTTAATTATCTATATTCATTCTAATAAAAGTGCACTTACATCTAAATAACAACATAAAAACCCACTCTTTACTATTAAGAGTGGGTTTAATGCTATTAAAATAACAATTACTATAAGAAACCTTATAATTTATATTTTTTTAGTAATCCTACTAAGTTTTTTGTAAAATTCACCTTTTGTTTTTATATGCTTAAACTGATTTGGATTAATATTTGCTTTTTGTGAGAGTGCTACAATCTCTTCTTTTGTAATTGAATCTTTCGTATTTATAGATGCTATATTTGTGTATTTTCCGTCTTCTGTTTTTGGAATTTCTAAAATCCCTTTATTTACAAGATCAACTACAGCCTTATGCTCTGAAGAATGTAAATCTACACCAGTAATTTTCCAATTATGCATAACTTTCGGTGTGTATACACCGTTCTTTACTTCTTTTAAATATGTAATAGCAAGGTTACGAATGGTTCCACCTGTTTCTCCGAATGCATTCTCTTGTTTAGATGACCAAATTTGTTCAAACTTACGCCCCTCTAAAGCTCCCCCTTTTGCCTGAAGAGCCTCCATTCTATATGCATTCATTCCCAGCGTCATAACATCGCTCATTTTGATTGGTTTGTTTGTACGAATAGAGCGTAAATTTGTAATTCTGCTTCCGTATGGTTTTGTTAAGTCAATTTCGTATTTTACGCCTCCAAAGAAATCGTTCGTACTGTATTTAGATGCACGGCGGGTTTTATCAAAGCTAACGGTTACATCTCCGGCACGAGATGAGTTAAAATATCCTGCTGCCCATTCCATATAGTCTTTTAAATCTTTTCCAGAAATCTTATATACTGTAATTTCTCCCAAGGCATATTGGTAATTGTACGCAATATCTTTTTTCTTAATAGGACCTGTATCCAAACGGGCATAATCATTATCAATTTGATGGGCTACTACATCTGCTTTACTGTAGTAGAGCATGACTTCATGAAAGAAATCTGATAAAGGTGTTTCTTGAATCTGAACACTTGGAATACCCTTTATTTCATTTTCAGGAACAAGATTTCTACCCTTTAATTGAGCGACTACAACATTTGCATCTCCTCTCGCATATTCGTGAAAAGGTGTTAGTGTTTCTTCAAGTGTAGGATCAGATAATATCGTTGTTCCATCAGCATTTTTTACAGGTATAGCGGTAGCAGTTTTATCTTTAAAAACCAACTTCCCATCTTGCTTTGTAAAAGTAAGGTCAATACGTGAAATATGTGTTCCATATTTATCTGGCTCTGTAATAATTACGCCATTTACAACTTCTTTTTTTACAAGTTTATGCATGTGAGCCGCAAAAATAGCGCTTAGTTCCGGACAAGCATTTGCAATATCTTGAACACCAGTACCAGGGATACCATTCTCATTTTCTAATCCCATATGCATAACTCCTACCATTACATCTACTTTACCTTCTAATTCCTTAATTGCCTTTTTCGTCTCTTCTACCGGATTTTTCACCACTAAACCATCTAAGTGATCTGTCCCTTTTTCAAAATCACTAATCATTGGTGTATTCATACCAATAATCCCAACTCTAATTCCATCTTTTTCTACAATTGTATATGCAGGAAGAAAGCGCTCTCCATTTTCCTTATAAATATTTCCTGCTAACGTTTTTCCCTTATATTGCTCACTAACTTTTTTCAATGTATCTAATCCAAAGTTGAATTCATGATTTCCAAATGCCCAGGCATCATATCCCATTGTATTCATCGCTACCATCATTGGCGATTGTGGCTTATCGTTGAATAATTCTACTGAGTTTCCTTGAATTGTATCCCCGGCATCTACTAATATGGTATTTGGATTTTCTTGACGGACCTTCTTTATAACCGTATAAAGCTGCGTCAAACTTCCACTCATATTTGCTCCATCAAGCGCATAATCCCAAGGCATAAATCTACCATGAATATCTGCAGTACCTAACAATGTAATATTAACTTCAGATTCCTCAGCCTTAGAGATAGATGGTTTGACTATTACTGCCGTTCCAAGCAGTAATAGAATTACAAAGTAACATACATAGTTCTTCCATTTCATTTTTTGCATAATAATAATATTTCTCCCCTTTTTGTACTTTCATAAAGTTGCTTGAACTTTAAAAATGTAACTTATTATTCAGGAAACTTCAACTACAAAAGATAATTTTGAAGGTGGTTCTGTTGCAAAAATAAAGAGAATAAATTGCATACATCCCCTAACAGAATTGTATTTTATCGTTTTCTGACAGAATACTCCTTCCTTAAGCGTGTGAAGTGTACTTTCAAAATAAGAACATATCATTTATCATTATTTCAATTTATTAAAACGGGCATATACAATATGTTATGATGATTAATTTTTTGAATTTCGTTGCTGATTTATTTCCTTCTAAATAAAAACACTTTCAAAAAAAATAACCCCGCTCTTCATTTAAGACGGGGTTACACTTATACAGAAAATCGGATAGTTTCATATTTTCTTAAGCTTATTGGTCACTTTCAACTAATTTCATTCTATTTTTGTTTTCTTCTGAATCAATATGAATCAACCATTTTCCTTGTTTATAATACGTATCAATAACTAGGGAATAATTTTTACTTTTCAATTTCACAAAGCAATTTTATCTCTTTGATTTGTAACATATGACGCTGTTCATGCAAATAGATCAGTTCTATCCACTGATCAAGGGGCAATTCTCCAAGAGCTGGATGCATCACTGATTTTTTCGCTAATACAGACTCATCTTCTATTGTACTCAGGAAACGCATCAATTCTTTTCTTGATTCGTTTAGCATATTGAGCATTTGCTCCACTTCAAATGGTTCTATACTTGGTTCAATCATTTCTGGAGCTATAAACTTTTTCGTTCTATCTAATAAAATAGTATGAATTTCTTTACGCACATTTTGGGTACTATCTAACTTTTTTAACCCTGAGGAAATAACTGTTATCACTCTCTCATCTAATAAAACTAAATGATGACAAACTTGTGCAATACTCCATTTATCCTTATCTGGTTTCCTATTAAATTGAGCATCACTCAACAAAGAAATTTCCTCAACTAATTGATTTCTCGTTTCATAAAACTTTTCATTTACAAATGTATCCATGCGGATTCTCCTTTCATTGCAACCTACATACTTAAATTTCTACGCTAAAAATATTATCTTCGAAAACAGATTTTCTTTCACTACTATTCCAATTTCATTTTAAAGCCACAAATGAAGTTATTTGTTTTTTTGTATGTTTTTAATTGGCACAAATAAATCAACCTTTAACTTTCCTTCTAGATCTTCAGCAACATTATTTAAGCAAAACTCTAAATTATCTCTATCATAATCTGCACCATACTCACTATTTAGTAGCCACTCTGCATACATGTATTGATACGCTTCACTTAATTTATGAGGTTCATCATAGAACTGGTATAGACCATATGTACCTCCATCTAATCTTTTAAATTGCACATCATGATACTTTTCTTTATCGAAGTTTTCAGGAATCGTAACACATGCATCATGCCGGCACTTATGACTTGCAACAAGTTCAGGATTATCTAATGATATTCCGATAAATGATTGCTCTGGTGGATACAGTTTATTTTCAATTGACCAGTTCAGTAACTTCCCCCAGTGATCTTGCGGTTCAAAGTAGCTACCAGTTCGTCTTATATACGCTACTTCTAATGGTGGTAATTTTTTTATAACAACTTTCATTTATATCTTCTCCCCTATAAATATGTACACTGTTTAATTAGCTTTTTTTAACATTTATTCCTTCTTAAATTAAAAGAATTCTCTAATCATATAAAGTGAAACTTTAATCAGCGGGAGATGAATTTTAATTGAAATATAATTGATTACTATTACTACTACTAAAGTAGTATGTACTTTCATACTTTTATTTGATTTTACATTCTTTTTAAATCGATATATTAATTGTAAGAAAATAAAAAGGTGGAGGATTTTAATTGATTAAAGGAATATACGAAGCGCATTTACCAGTATAATGTCCTATCAATTTATCATTAAATAAATGTAAAAAATGACCCTATTTATTCATTTTTAATGCGTATGTATGTACATTTGTTAATTTATTCGATATATTATGGGTATTGAATGATTACGTAAAGTGTAAAGGTCGCTTATATAACACCTTATATTTTTATATCCGTGAAAACTACAAAGTGTATGAAAATCCATTTGTCAAATGAATTTAGTGCGGAAGGAGGTTTGTGGTTACTTCATAGGGTATAATAATCAGTTTTTACTGATAAAAATATAGGAGGCGACATAATGTTTCGTACGATTTCAAATTTCATGAGAGTAGCTGAGATAAGAAGGAAAATCCTTTTTACACTAGCGATGTTAATCGTTTTTCGAATTGGCACGTTTATTCCAGTTCCTCATACTAACGCAGAGGTATTAAAAGTACAAGATCAAGCTAACGTTCTAGGTATGTTAAACGTATTTGGTGGAGGAGCATTGCAACATTTCTCAATCTTTGCTGTAGGTATTACACCATATATTACAGCTTCCATCATAGTACAATTACTACAAATGGATGTTATACCTAAGTTTTCGGAATGGGCAAAGCAAGGAGAAATGGGGCGTAAGAAATCAGCTCAATTCACTCGATACTTTACAATCATTCTCGCATTCATACAGGCCATCGGAATGTCTTATGGCTTTAATAATATAGCAGGTGGACAATTAATAACAGATCAAAGCTGGACTACATACTTATTTATTGCGACAGTTTTAACTGCAGGTACTGCATTTTTACTTTGGTTAGGCGAACAAATTACCGCTAACGGAGTTGGTAATGGTATTTCGATGATTATCTTCGCAGGTCTCGTTGCCGCGATTCCAAATGTTGCAAATCAAATTTATTTACAACAATTCCAAAATGCTGGCGATCAGCTATTTATGCACATAATAAAAATTGTTTTAATTGGACTCGTAATTTTAGCGATAGTTGTTGGTGTTATTTACATTCAACAAGCTGTACGTAAAATACCGATCCAATATGCAAAAGCTGTTTCAGGAAACAATCAATATCAAGGAGCAAAAAACACTCATTTACCGCTTAAAGTAAATAGTGCTGGTGTTATACCAGTTATCTTTGCTTCTGCATTTTTAATGACGCCGCGTACAATTGCGCAGCTCTTCCCTGATTCAAGCGTATCAAAATGGTTAGTTGCAAATCTTGATTTCGCACATCCAATTGGAATGACACTTTATGTCGGTCTTATCGTTGCTTTCACATACTTCTACGCATTTATTCAAGTAAATCCTGAACAAATGGCTGAGAATTTGAAAAAGCAAAATGGATATGTTCCTGGTATTCGTCCTGGTAAAGCAACTGAACAATATGTAACTAAAATTTTATACCGTTTAACATTTATTGGTGCAATTTTCTTAGGTGCAATTTCTATATTACCGCTCGTATTCACGAAAATTGCTACGTTACCACCTTCTGCTCAAATTGGTGGTACAAGCTTACTTATCATTGTCGGTGTAGCACTAGAAACCATGAAGACTTTAGAAAGCCAGCTTGTAAAACGTCATTATAAAGGCTTTATTAAAAAAGTGAATTAATTATCAAAAACACAGTTGGTTATTTTTCCAACTGTGTTTTTGATTTTATCAGTCCTGTAATATACAGGGCTGTTGCTTTATTAAACTACATCTCCTTCTCTAATAACCGCCCTTTTTTGAAATAAGTCCGTAGTGTTGAACGATTGGCCAAAAATACACCAATCAATATAAGACAAGCTCCCATTCCCATTGTAGGATTTAAGGGTTCTCCTAATACGATATAACCTACGATAATTGCTATTAATGGTGATACATATAACCACGTCGATGGAAATACTGGGTTTGTTTTTGATAAGAGCCAGTAATATAATCCGTGTCCACCGATCGATCCGATAAATATGAGATATAAAATAGGCCATTGTACACTCCATGAAGTTAATACAGTTACATTTGGTTGTTCTACAATAATAGATGCGATTAATAGTAAAATCCCTCCATAAAACATTTGAATTCCGTTAATAAGAAATGGTGATACATTTGATAAATCTGAAAGTATTTCTTTCGAACGAATAGAGCCTATTCCGTAAAATAACTCTCCTATAACTAAAACAATACAAGCAATACTCCATATGAAACTTACTTGTTGATGCATTCCTGGTAAAGAAACAAATATAACACCTATTAGTGCAATAACTAAGGCAACGAGTTGTTCCTTTTGTAATTTCTCCCTATTCCTCTTTGCTTGTATTAATAAAATCATCATTGGTCCCGTAGCAGAAAGAACAGCAGCTAATCCCGAAGAAATATATTGTTCTGACCAATATAAACTTGCGAATGTCATAAATGTTAAACAAAATCCAGCATACATAATACGTTTTGAAAATATATGTGGCATAATTTCTTTTCGCTTTAATTTAAAAATAATCATAAGGATTATACCCGCTAAAAAGAAGCGAATTCCTGCTGAAAACAACGGTGGCGCCCCTGCTTCAATTCCAATTTTAATCGTTAAAAATGTTGTCCCGAAAATAATACATACTAAAATGTAATTAAAAATGACCATTTTACTTCCTCCTTTTTACTCTTAAAATGAGTATAGAGGCTATGGTGTATAACAGTGTATCGGTACATATAACAGTTACTTCAAGTTGTAGTTGATTCCCTATATATTTTTCGCTTTAATTAAATTAAAAAGAAAAATAGGTGAACCTATGAAGATTGTATTGCGTAAAGAATCAAACATACCGTATTACAAGCAAATATATATGCAAATTGTTGAAAGAGTACAAAGTGGTATGCTTTCACATGGTGAATCCCTTCCTTCTTTACGTTGTATGGCCACAGATTTACAAATCAATGTATTAACTGTTCGTAAAGCTTATAAACAGTTAGAAACGAAAGGGTATATACGCATCGAACAAGGAAAAGGTGCTTACATATATAAACGTGTAAAGAAAGATTTCAAACCGATACCGTATAAATGGCAACAATCAAGATCTATTAATGTTATGCGTTCTCAATATGTAATGAATAAACACCGTAAATATTATGATTTTTCACAAGCAATTCTGTATCCCCGTCTGTTACCAAATCCATTTTTGGCAGACGAAATGCATAAATTGCTAGATAAAAATCCGATGTTGTTAGCAACATATGGGCCAGTTCAAGGCGATTATGAATTGCGAGTTGAAATAGCAAATTACTTAAATGAACACCAGAAATTAGTGACGGACCCATCTCAATTATTAATTACAAGCGGAGCACAACAAGGAATTGATTTAATTGCTCAAACATTATTAAAACCTGGAGATACTGTATTAGTAGAAAGTCCGTGTTACAGTGCCGCGCTTGATGTTTTCATCAATAAAGGTGTTCAAATCATTCCTGTTTCTCTTGATAATCATGGAGTTCGCTCCGACTTAATTGATGATATTTGTCAAAGTAAAAATCCCGTTTTATTGTATACGAATCCGACCTTCCAAAACCCGACAGGTACAGTAATGAGTAAAGAACGAAGAATGGAACTTATAGAACTAGCGGAGCTATATCAATTTTTTATCATTGAAGATGATTCTTTCGGAGAAATATATTTTGAAGATGCTGTAGTACCACCTCCAATCAAAAGTTTTGATAAGGATGGCCACGTAATATATATAAAAGGATTTAGTAAAACGTTAGCACCAGGATTGCGTATTGCAGCACTTATTGCCGGTGGCCCTATTTTTGAATGGCTATATGCAGTGAAAGGTTCGATGGATATCGGTAGTCCTTTATTAACACAAAAGGCACTTCTACCGTTTTTACGTGCGGAACGTATGAAAAATCATTTAGAAAAATTACGAACAGCTTTACAAATGAGACGTGATTTAACAATTGATATATTATCGCCATTAAAAGAACTGAACTTTGAAATACCAAATGGCGGTTTTAATTTATGGGTGACACTGCCTGATTCGATAGATCCCTTTACCTTATTACAAAAAGCAAATGAAGTAGATGTCTCTTTTTTACCAGGAACAGCTTGTCTATTAAATTACGAAACAAATGATAACCAATTAAGAATTAGCTATTCAATGTTAAACGAGAAAGATATGGAAATTGGATTAGAGAAATTACACGATACAATACGAAACAGTATTTGTTAGAAGTAATATCACAATAGCCAACAATAAATAATACCCGCAAATAAAAATGTATAGTATGGGATATTATCTATTGTTGAGCTTTTTCGTTATTCAAATCTAGTTACTCTATAAGCTGTAATCTTTATTATCATTCCACTTTAACTACAATCTTTCCTCTAACATGTTGTCCTTCACTCAAAATATGAGCTTCTCGAACTCCTGCTTCATTAAATGGCACCACTTTACTTATGATTGGTTTGATTTTTCCGTTTACAATTAAAGCTGATAATTCTTCTAATTGTTTTCCATTTGGTTTTAGCCATAAAAATCCTGATTTTATTCCTTCTACTTTTTGTAGTGGTTCATGAACAATGGAAACTAGAACACCACCAGGTTTAATAATTCGAAAACTTTTTTCTTGCACTTCGCCACCTATTGTATCTAACACAATATCAAAATCTGATACTAGTTCTTCAAATTTATCTTTTTTATAATCAATAACGAGATCCGCTCCTAAAGACTGTAAAAATTCTTTATTTTTACTACTAGCAGTCGTGGCAACAAAAGCTCCAAATGATTTTGCGATTTGGATTGCCAAACTTCCAACGCCACCAGCTCCAGCATGAATGAATACACGGTCATTTTCTTTTATTTTTGCGTAATCTACAAGACTTTGCCACGCTGTAAGTCCTGCAAGAGGAATAGAAGCTGCTTCTTCGTAACTAATATTATTAGGCATATGTGATACTAAATCTAATTGTACTGCAATGAATTCAGCATAAGAGCCGCTTCCTATATTTTCAGGTTTCGTAAACACTTTATCTCCTATATTGAAACACTCTACATCTTCTCCAATTTCTTCAATAACTCCAGCTACATCTAATCCTAAAGTGATTGGAAATGAAAAGCGTAACTGTTCTTGTAAGTCACCTTTTCTTATTTTCCAATCAACTGGATTAACAGATGTTGCATGAATACGTATTAATACCTCATTATTCTTAACAATCGGTTTTAAAACTTGTCTTTCTTTTAATTCTTCAACACTACCATATTGATCAATAACAATTGCTTTCATTTCCTCTCCTCCTTGCTGTTTATTTTAATAACATACAATTATTTCTCAAAATTTTTTGCCTTGAATTACCATATACTTATTTTTGGGGGTAATTATGCATGAATCGTTGTGAATTCCAAAATGAATCTTACACACACCTTAGAATCATTCAAAATTGTATTTTTAATTAAATTCAAAAGAAATGGGGCTAACTTTATGAGTGAAAAGATATTTAAAATAAACGGTATTGATATATGTACAGAAAGCTTCGGTAACTCTAATGATCCCGCTATTTTATTAATTATGGGAGCTACTTGTTCAATGATATATTGGGATGAAGAATTTTGTGAACAGTTGGCGAACACAGGAAAATTTGTTATTCGCTTTGATAATCGCGATGTTGGACGCTCTGTTACATATGAACCTGGCACTTCAAATTATTCAGTAACAGATATGGCTGAAGATGCAATCGGAGTATTAGACGCTTATCATATTGATAAAGCCCATCTTTTTGGTATGTCATTAGGTGGTATGATTGCTCAAATTGCCGCTGTAAAACATCCCGAAAGAATTTTGACGCTAACTTTACTAGCGACTAGTATAATAGGATCTGATAATAATACTCGCGATTTACCCCCAATGGATGAAAGGATTTTAACACATCATGTAAAGAGCGCAAGTATAGATTGGACAAATAAAAATGATGTGGCAGAGTATTTAGTTTCAGGATCTCGTCTATTATGTGGATCAGAACGAATATTTGATGAAAATAGAGTTTATACACAAGTAAAACAAGAAATAGAACGCGCAAACAATTTATTAAGTATGTTTAATCACGCTTTACTTCAAGGTGATGATGCATATGAAGGTGTACTTCACTCCATACAAGCACCAACATTGGTTATTCACGGAACAGACGATACAGCACTCCCATTTGAACATGGCCTCGCACTAATTGATGAAATTCCAAACTCAGTACTATTAACTCTTAAAGGGGCAGGTCATGAAAATCATCCAAATGATTGGGAAAGCATAATTACTGCGGTTTCTAAACATACATCTGAAATTTAGACAAACAAATAATTAACAGAAGGGGCACAATTTGTATTGTGCCCCTTCCATTTACAAACAAAAACCCATCACTGTATTCATATGTATAGTGATGGGACTTCTTATATTTTTCTATGTTTAAAAAAATGGACAATCTAATTGATCAACAGATTCCCATAATTTTTTTTTTGCATTTTCAGTGGATGTATTTGCTTCTAGTGTCATGTTTTTAAAAGGGTTTACTTCGACTTTTAATAAGGATGAAGGCTCCACATATAATGAGAAAACATGGCTGCTTGGTAAAGCTTTTGAAACGTCAATATCTCCTACTTGTTTAAATAATTGCTGCGCAGCAAAAAAGAAGAAATTAGTTGGATTTGATTGTTTATTCAGCCACGCAAGCATTTCAGGTGATACCGATTTATGAATATTGATTTTTACTCGATCACCACGTTTATATCGCCTAGATCGCATACTTCCACCAACTAACTTATCGTTAAGTTTGTAAATCCTAACTCTTTTTGCTTATGCTCTCTATATTTTGGCGAACAAGTATAAACTAATAATCCTCGTGCATTTGTAAATAACGGATTATCTACAAAGATTACATTTTTGAGTCGTCCTTTTTGCTTTAAAATCATTTTTAAACTGTTTTTAATAATTACTGCACCCCCGCCATAAATAAACACGTATGGATCGTCTTTCATATCATCAATTTTATTTATAATATCTGTTGCAACACGTGCTGCTAAACCTAATAGCGCTGGCTGTGATTCCTCAACTAATAAGGTATTTCTCGGATGCTTATCATTTAAATAAATTTGATTGAATTCTGTAATACTATCAATCGTCTTAGTTGGATACTTCCGGTTCCATCTCGTAATGATTTGTAGTAACGTCTCTTTTACACCATAAGATAAACCTTTACTTAGTTGCGGACGGAAATTTACCCCTAATGAAACGACTTCTTCTGTCGTCCCTGCACCAATATCAAAAGAGAGTAGAGTTTTATCTACAAAATCAATTTCAGAAACTTGATTTTGCTCACATTCTATTTTATGTTTCACAACATTTCCTTCTTCATCGTATACAATGCCCCACGTCCCAGAAGCACCCTCAGGCAGGCATTTACAATACTCAATTGAAACATTAATTGTCACATCGCGTCCGTTCGGATAATGGAAAATAACCTTATGATTTCCCATATAACGTTTTGCATTTTCAGCAGCTATTTCTTGTGTAATAAGCTGCATAGGAAGAGCGACAGATAAATCATATCGAATATTAATATGGCTAGAAGTTGGACTTTGACGCATAGCGCTTACCGCCAAACCTGATAGTATTGTAATAACCATTAACTCATCCGTTGACTTATTTGATTTCTTCTCTACCTCAGTACCTTTTAATTGATCTTGAATGACTTTTTCTCCAACGATGTATCGTACATTATTTAGCATTAACGATGGCGAACTTATAGTCACATCAATGTGGTTTTCTAATTCAGATAATGAAACATCTACCTCGTCTAAGAGTCCTGTAGGCTCACCTATATATAAAGAATAAATACTCGGAATAAAAATAGGGTCTTGCCCTTTCACCATTAACTTCAAACCGTTGTTTCCTGCATCTGCACCAGCTTTTAAAAGTATAGACATAACTACCCCCTAAATTAATCTGACATCCCTTCCAAATATATGCGAGCCCATTCTTTTACATTCAAATGTATTGTAATTTTTTATTTATCATAAAACCAAAATATTGCATACTTACATATTATATGTAAAAAGTATTTGACATGATGCTTTTCCAATTTTATACTTATATTTGTAAAGAGTTTTTTACAATCGAGGGGGGAAATTATTTATTGAATACTAAAAAAACTATTTTTATAATCATTGTTTTAGCATTAATTGCAATACTAGTACATGGCACATATAAATACATCACTGAAGGTTCTATTTTGGGTGGTACGATTTTTGCTATCTCGTTAATACTTAGTAATTTAATTAATCACATTACTTGGGGAGATCCCCACGGTGTATCAGAAGAAAGTCAAGATGAAATGGGCCAGCAAATTACATATAAAAGCTTTAAAATTGCGTATTTTGTGCTTGTAGTTGTAATGTTCCTTTTATTAATCTTCTCCGAAGGATTTTCTATGAAGGCTAATTTAGATGGCGTTAAAAACCTCCCTCTGTTCATCGCAATTTGCTCTTCATTCTTTATTTATCCTATTGTCGAACTCATAGTTGCAAAACAATATAAGTAAAAAGATGAGGTTTTCTACATGTAGAAAACCTCATCTTTTTATATTTACATACTCTCTACAATTGCTTTTAATTTATTCACAGTACGCCAATTCCTAACTGTAGCTGGTGTATGTAACTTCTGAAACTGGTTCATTAATTTAGAATTTCGAATGCTATTTTTGAAAAACAAATAAGCAACCTTCTCATCTATATAGCAATCTTCAAGTTCACTTTTAAATGTAAGCAATTGACTACTTTCCTCTTCAGAAAGTACATTAGCTAAAAAAGCAACATGAACACTTTCTCCTTCTAACAATGAATGAACTTCATACGGACATTGTTTAATAATATTTATAAATTCACCATATGTTCTTAGCATGACTGGAACATCGAAATCAAATTCATTTTTTATTTCAGATTGTATTCGGTCCTTTAGAAAGTTTATATCTTCCTCAGATTCGAACACGATATTACCACTTTGTATATATGTTTTCACTTGTTTTAACCCTATTGATTCAAACACTCGTTTTAAATCAGCCATTTTGATTACTTTATGTCCACCGACATTGATTCCTCTTAGTAATGCAATATAAAGTGTCATATTATTCCCCTCACAATAAAATAAACTTATCAATTGAATCGATTTTCCCACTCATATTTCTCGGATATTTGTTTTAATTCTTCTAACATATCATGAATAGATAATACCTCAAATAAAATAATAGACTCACTTGAAAAATGGTGATGATAATGATTTGGTTTATAATCTTTTAAATCATTTTTATAACTCCAAGTTGAGATATTAAAAAATTCACAAACTAACACTGTAAGAAAAACTGCAATCCCAGTTTTAATCACTCTTCCCCCAACGATATTCCATTTTCTATCTTGATTCATTTTTTATATCCTTCATTTCTGTTTCATTTTATATACATATATTATATATTACTAAAATAAAAAAACCTACTACGTGAATATTCAAGAGTAAGTTTTCTATCTCATTATTTCATTATAGGTAAATGCATTATTATTTGTTGGCCAATTGGTCCCATTCTTCTAAAACCTTTATCCTCGAAGCCCACTTTTGCATATAAATTTTGTGCAGGAATATTTCTTTCATTCACAGCAAGTACAACTTCATTTTTTATTGGAAAATAGCGTTTTACAAACTCTTCTAATAATAACAATGACTTTTTAGCGAATCCTTTTCTTTGTCTATTGTGATTAATAGAAAATGACGTTAAAAGTAAAGCACCCTCATTATCTGTGAACTCCTTTACTCTATCTCCCGTTTCCAATGCGAAAAGACCCACCGGTACGCCATTGTAATCTAAAATAACAATCACATTTTTTGTACGATCACTTTTTTCTTTTTCCAGTAATGCGCTTGGATCTGCTGTAAACTGAACTTGTTCACTTGGTAAAGTAAATGTTTGTATAACTTCTTTATATTTCTCCTTATACGGAACTAATTGAATTTCCCCTGTGTGTATGTTCATGCTAAACTCTCCCATTTTTTAGCTTATTAACTTATACCTTGCTGTGCTTTTGAATGCACTCTTCCATCTAAAAAGGTAATTTCAACAAATGAATTTGGATTGTTTCCTTTCCAAGCAAAAATTTGTTTAATTTGTGTAGAATGTTCTACCCCTTCTTCTATAAGTAAATCCCCTTCAAAACCAATTAAATCTTTCACTTCTGTATAAGTCATTCCTTCATTTATGTTCGAGAAATGATTTATATTGATAGATTCTTTCTGTTGCCTTTCCATCACAGTAGAAGAAGTTGCTGTTTGATTTTTCACTTCTTTTCTCTTTTCACACGCTGTCATACTGAAACCTAAGCATAAACTAAACAATATACATGCGCTTTTTTTCATCATAACAGTTGTCCCTCCCATCATAATTAAACCATATATTCCCTTAAAAATAAACTGAATATTTAATATTATAGTTAAAAACCTCGCACAATTAAGTACGAGGCTAATTTCATTTATTCAAATGATTATTTGATTGATCATCCTGTTCTTTTCTTAACTCTTGTTCTTCATCTTTTGGTAATTGTTTATCATTATCTTTAATTGGATTCGTTTCTCGATTTTCAATCATATCATTTGGAACTTGTGGCATTACTCGTCCCACAATAGCCGCTAATTCATCTAGTATACCTTCACCTGTTTTTCCTTTTTTAATTTGCTTTCCGATTTGTTTGAGGCGTTCATACGTATCAACATCTGCTACAACGACTGCATTAGCACCGTCAGGGTCATTTTTTAAACTTTCTGCAACAGAATATTTAATTGATTCAACACGAGTTCGATCAAGTTTTGCTTTTACGTCTATACCTACAATAGCATATTTTCCAACAACGACCGCTGTCGCATCATTCACACCTGGCACACTTGCTGCTAAAGATGCTAAATGATCTGCCGCTTTTTCATTTGGCTTATTTGATTTATTCGTATAATTAACATTTTTCATTGAAACATTTTTTTGTTTCGGCTTTTCGTTTGGGTTTTCTTTTGTTCCAATACTGCATCCAGTTATAACGAAGCAAAGCATTAATATATATATTAGAGTTTTCATTATTTTCACCACTTCACTTTTAAGGTTTAATCATAAATTTTTTCAACAGCTTGCATTTTCTTTACCTTTTCCTCGGCCCCGCTATTAGCATTAATGAATATTTGGTACGTATCTTTTCCTAAAGTACCTACAAATTCATAGCAAAGTACTTCATTATGCAAATCATTAACTACTACAGCTTTACGTTCTTCCATTACTTTTACATCCGGATTGATTTTCTTTCTTGCTTCTGCTGCAGTTAGCTTTGCCGATGGAACTGTTCGTTTTTGATGTGACGCTAAATATTCTTTTGCGGAGAACCCTACGATAGAACCGTCATCTAAAGCAATTTTCATTTGGATTGCTTCTGGATAAATTCGTACTCCATTTTCATTTACTACATACGTAAATACACCAACATTATCATATTGAGAGCTATCATAAAGCTCCATATTATTAAACTTATGGTCCTTTAAAAATTTTAAACCTTTACTACCTGCATCGTTTAAACTAACTTTCTGTTCTTTAATTTCGCGGTTATTCATAACCCAAATTGGATATCCGCCTTTTCCGGTAATATCCATATAGAACTCATTGTTCGTTGCTTCATCTTTAATTTTCACACTATAGAAGGATTCTTTCGCACCTTTTCCACTTTTCTCTACATCTACTTTTTCATTTCCTTTTAAATTTAAAAACGATTTGGCAATTTTCGCCGCTTCATCTTTAGAAATTGCCTTTCCTTCCGCTTCAAATCCGCCTTTTTTATTTTTTTGCGCACTTGTAAAGGTCGGTCCGAAGTTTGTAGAAGAATATGATGTTACGTTTTTCTCTACAGTTTTCAATCCATCAATAATTGTGTTATCTGCTGGATCACGATTTGATGCAAGTGCCATTTCTACATCCATCCAGCGTAAATTATTTTTCAAAACAAGATGTTGTACTTTTCTTAGTTCATCTTGTATATTTCCTGCATTTGAATATAAAGTTTGTAGCGTTTTATATTCTTGCTCATTTAACGGCTCTTTTTCTAAATCACGAATGGCTGCACGGTAACTGAAATCACCGATATTCGCTAAAAATTCTTCCGTTTTATTAAATGGCATTAATGTTAAAGGAAGTTGTCCAACATCTGAGCGAGCTTCAGATGTTAAACGCCATACATCCGCTAATGCAGGTGATAAAGATGATCGTGAATTCATCGCAAGTGTTGTGCCAATTTTATCGTGTAATAAATCGACTTCGTATGCTAAATCATGGAATGCACGTTGATAGCTATTTTCCGCTCGAATTAAAACCGCATTTTTCTCTTGGTGCTCTTTATAGCCCCAATAGCCTGTTCCTACTACACCGACTGTTAATAATACAATGATAATACCTCGTAACATTGTCCCACCTCCGCTCTATTTACAGAAAATATGTTTACCGATTTTTTTAATTTGTGGACGAGTCCAAATCCATTTACTAGTCGCAGTATCTGGATTGAAATAATATAAAGCATTTCCTGTTGGATCCCATCCGTTAATCGCATCTAAAACTGCTTTTTTTGCTGTTTCATTTGGCGTTAAATATATTTGTCCATCGGCTACTGCTGTAAATGCTCTAGGCTCAAAGATTACACCTGAAACAGTATTTGGGAATGACGCACTTGTAACACGATTCAAAATAACGGCAGCTACTGCAACTTGTCCTAAATACGGTTCACCACGTGATTCGCCGTATACTGCGTTTGCCATAAGCTGAATATCATTTTGAGAATAACCGTTCGGAACATTTGTCCCTTTATTTTGAGGTGGTTTATTCTCTTGTGCAGTTCCGCCGCTATTTCCTTTATTCGTTGTTGTCCCTTTATTAGCAGTTGACTTGTCATACTTCGTTGCCTTCACGAGCATTTGCTTCGTTTTAGCTCCAGCTAAACCATCAACGGGTAATCCGAATTTCTCTTGAAAATTCCGAAGTGCCCAGTATGTACCCCATCCGAAAACACCATCCACTTTTCCCGTATAAAATCCGTTATATTTCAAACGAGATTGCAGTTCAATGACATCTTCGCCAGATGCTCCTCTTTGAATAACTTGATTAGAAAAAGCTTCTACATTCTTTAGTTGTATACTACTGACCATTAAAGACAGTCCTATGAACGCAAGTAAAACTGCTATTTTAAAAATAGCTTTTTGGCGCATAATTTTCCCTCCTTAATTACGGAAATGATTTCTTGGTTATGTTTTGTAAAAGCCTCGCTTTTATGTAAAGAAGACAAAAAAATCCAAACTAATATCGTTGAAAAAATATGTAAACAATATAAAAAAAGGATGAAAGGAGTTCATCATGAAGAAATCGTTAAAACGTGTCGCACTCGTCATTCTGTTCCTAACAACATGTTCAAATATATATACAGACTCATCAATTGTTCATGCGCAGCCGCCGTATGCCAAATGGGGTAAACTTGCCGTAGAAAAGACGAAAGAACAATACCCAAAAGCAGAAATTATTGACTATCTTCATATAGGTAGAAAACCAAAAACAGTTCAAATAACTGTTGAAAAATTTAAATTGTGGTTACGTGAAGATGGAAAAGAATATGGTGTTTTTGTTGATGTAGAATTTGAAACGAAGACGGAGAAATTTATAAAGTTGTCGTTTCAGAAGACGAGTAGATAAAGTGAAACCCCACTGTTAAAAATGGAAACAGTGGGGTTCCTTGCATTTCTAAAATTCTTTCCTAAAGTTTCGATTCCCTAAAAATCTTACCAATATACAAATAGCGCCAATTACTACAGCTATCCCTATACTATATAAAAGTACTTTACCATATCCACCTATTCTCGGATCTAAAAACGGATATGGATACCAATTCACGATTGGACCACGTATTAAGCTATATACAACGTAAAAACACGGGAATAAGAGCCAACTTGCAGCTTGTTTCCAAGTGATTTTCTTAATAGGTGGATTTAAAATCCAATCTAAAAGCATTGCAATCGGCATGATATAATGTAGCACAGTATTTACCCATGGTATTGCCGTTTGAAGTGACTCTTCTAACCCTCTTAGTAACAAAAAATAAACGAGTCCTGTCGTAAGTATGTATACCGTTGCCGCACCACGAAGTATACTAAACTGTTCTGAGCGACCAAATGTAGCTGTTCCGATACTGCTTAAAAGGAGAATACATGCAACTAAAATGTTACTTTCAATAGTGAAGAAACTAAAAAAGTTAACTGGATTAAACGGCTTCACTTGTGCCCTAATTATGAATTGCGTAATAATGGCGCTACACACTAGAAGACTTAAACATAATCTAAATAAAGATAAAATTTTTTCATCCTTCATACATTCCCTCCTTTTCTTATATATAATTAGAATTTCCCTGTACATGCTCAATAAATAGTTTTAATGGAACAAGCCCACGTTTTGGCATATGACTACTTATAATAGCTACTATTTCTAACTGAGGAATGATAACGATGTATTGTCCGCCGTATCCCATAGCAAAATATATACAATACGGTATGTGAAATCTTCCGTTATCTAATACCCACCAGTGATATCCATATGCACCGACATGTTCATATGTTTCAAATAGAGCCCTACTTGACTCTTCTAACCATTTCGCTGATACAATTTCTTTTTCATTCCAATATCCATTTTGCAAACATAACTTTCCTAATTTTAATAAATCGGTAGATTTCATTTTCATACCGAAGCCGCCGACATATATACCTTGCGGATCTTGTTGCCACTCGTATTCGTTAATTTCTAATGGATCAAATAAATATTTCTTTGCAAACCGCTCTGTCGACATTCCAGTAGCTTCTTGAATAATATAGCTCAGTAAATGAGAAGAACCTGAATTATAATTCATTTTTGTAGCAGGTTCTTCAATTATTGGCTTTTCTAATATGTACTGTACCCAGTTCTCTGATTCTACAAAGTCATTTGGGAATACTACTCCATTTCCAAACTCTTTCCAATCCTCACCAGTAGTCATTGTTAATAAGTGATAAAGCGTCAAATCATGTTTTTCCCCAGGTACATTTTCAATCCACTCTGTAATCGGTGTATGTATATCATTTATATAGCTCTTATCAAGAGCAATACCAATTAATAAAGATACAATACTTTTTGTAATCGAATTTATTTTATATAATTTATTTGCACATTCAGGTGTTTTATAGTACTCAGTTGTTAATTCCCCTTTTTGATAAACAAGAAATGTATTCACTTTTTTCTTTTCGAATTTATTTTCTAGTTGCTTGAAATCCAAAAACTTTACCTCCATTTAAATAGTTACTCCATTTATTATATCTTGTTCCTTCATTTTAAACATAATTGTGCTCAAATAAAAATAAACCTGTCAGTCATAATGAACTGACAGGTTTATTTTTATAATTTCGTACGAACATTCCACAGCTCTGGGAAGAATTGTTGATCAAGTACTCGTTTTAAATAAGAAACACCGGAGGATCCACCTGTTCCCATTTTATGTCCAATAATTCGTTCTACTGTTTTCATATGACGAAAACGCCATTGTTGTAGCCAGTCTTCAATATCAATCAATTTTTCAGCAAGCTGATATAAATTCCAATATTTTTTCACATCCGCATATACTTCTAACCACGCTGCTTCTACTGTTGCATCTTCTTCATAAGGTTGCGTAATATCACGGTTTAACACATCTTTATGAATAGGGAATCCTTCTTTTACTAATGTTTGAATCGCGACATCATATAGACTTGGTGCATGTAGCGCTTTATGAAGTCGTGCATGTAATTCTGGATCCTTTTCATAAATTTTTAATGCGTGTGGCGTTTTATAGCCAAGTGCATACTCAATCATACGATATTGATACGATTGAAAACCTGAAGCTTGACCGAGTGAATCACGAAACTCAATATATTCTGATGGTGTTAATGTCGCAAGAATATCCCAAGATTGAATAATTTGAGACTGAATTTTTGATACACGTGCTAACATTTTAAAAGCTGGTTGTAATTTATCTTGTTTAATAGATTCAATCGCCGCATTTAGCTCATGTAAAATGAGCTTCATCCAAAGCTCACTTGCTTGGTGAATAACGATAAATAACATTTCATCATGATGGTCCGATAATCTTTTTTGAGAAGATAGTAAACTATCTAATTGTAAATACTCCCCATACGTCATATTCTCTTTAAAATCCGTATGAATCCCTTTTTCCATAATTACTTTTTCATTTTCTTTCATATTAGCCAAACGCCCCTTTTATATGATTCTACTTATATTGGTCTAATAACGGCTCGAACTGGACTTCCATCTGCATCAGTTAATGCAAGTGGTAATGCAATAAGTTCATAATCACCGTCTGCTACATGATCTAGTACGACATTTTCTAAAATATGAATTCCATGTTTAAATAATTGATGATGCGCTGCTAATTCTTTATCATCTAGCGGATCAACTGATGGTACATCTACTCCGATTAAACGAATACCTTTCTCTGAAAGAAAAGGTGCTATGTCTGCACGTAAATGAGGGATCACATCTGGAAATTCTTCAGCTTTTCCATGTGAAGATGTACGTAATAATAATCGTTCTACACCTTCTAAATGAAAGCTTTCTAATTCCTTTTTCCCAATGCTTTCAAAATTAGAAACGTCAATAATCCGTGCTGGACCAACATAAACTTGAACATCTAAATCTAATACTTTCTTTCCATCATTATCAAAATGAAATGGTGCATCAATATGAGTGCCTGTATGAATACTCATCGTTAACTTTCCGACATTTACCGAGCCACTTTCTTCTTTTGACCATGAAACTTCATACGAGAACGGTGTGTCTCCTGGCCACGTTGCAATATTATTATTTAGCGGTTGTGAAATATCAATCCACTCTGATGTTTTCATATTTATGCCACAACCTCTCGCTTATTTTCAAACTGCTTATACTCTTCATTTTTCATAATTTTCTTTAATATTTGTACAGATTTCCACACTTCTTCGTATGTGTTATATAAAGCGACCGGCGCAAGTCTCACCCCATTTGGCGCTCTAAAATCTGGAATTACTCCATTTGCTTTTAGTGCTTTACATATACGTGCTGCTTCTGCATGCTCTAAATAAATGTGCCCGCCTCGTTTTTCATCCTCTAATGGATTTCCAATTGTAAATTCGAAATCTTTTAATTCATGTTCAATTAAATTCAGCATGTACCTCGTAATATGTAAAGATTTCTCACGTAAACGCTCAATACCAGCATCTTTGAAAATTTCAAGTGAACCAATTAATGGTGCTGTACTTAAAACGTGAGGTGTACCAATTTGATAAGCACCTGCATGATCAGCGGCTGTTAATGTATGCTCCATATCAAACTGCTTATCTTTTCTAGAACTAAACCATCCAGACAACCCTGGTAGTCTATTAAAATGTTTATTATTTACATAAATTCCTGCAACGCCACCCGGTCCTGCATTTAAATATTTATAATTGCACCAAACAGCAAAATCGACATCCCAATCTTTGAAATGATGCGGAATAGATCCTATTGAATGGCATAAATCAAATCCAATGTGAATGCCGCGTTTATGAGCTTCCGTTGTTAAACGTTTCATATCCAGAATTTGACCACTTCTATATAAAACAGAAGGTAATAAAATTAAAGCGATATCATCTTCCATCGCATAAATAATATCTTCTTCAGAAAGTGTTCTACCATCTCGGCTTTTCACTCTTACTAAATGCTCCTCTGGATCTAATCCTTTTAAACGAATTTGACTTTGAAGTGCATAAATATCTGATGGGAAAGTTAATTCATCCGCAAGTATTTTTGTACGTATTCCTTTTGGTTCGTAAAACGTCGCAATAACTTGGTGTATATTTGTAGTTGTAGAACCGGTTACAATAGTTTCTTCCGGTAAAGCACCAATAAGAGGGGCTGTAAGTTTACCTAATTTCTCTGAAAGGAAAAACCACGGGTGCTCACCTTCTGTCCAGCCGTCAATGCCATACTCTTTCCACGAATCTAGCAACGTAAGTAATGATTTCTCTGCTCTTTTTGAAAGTAGTCCTAATGAGTTTCCATCTAAATATATCGTTCCTTCTTTTTTATAGAATTCAGTTTGAAAATCTTTCAGTTCATCATGTTTATCACATTCAAGCGCATATTCATAATTCGGTTGAAATGGTTCTTTATACATGGTGTCACCTTCTCTTAATTTTCTTTTTATTCTAACTAATTGAAATATATCACCTCAATTGATACGACGTCAATGATATTATGTCAGTTGACTTTATATATGAATTTCTTTTACAATACAGTTATATTTTCAGATATTTCAGTATAAAGAGGTGATTCTTTGAAAAACAGTACCCTTTCATCAAGAAAACACCGCTCCTTAGAAACGAAGAAAAAACTATTACACTCTGGTTACACTATTTTTATAAATAACGGATTTCAAAAAACGACAATTACACAAATTATTAAACATGCAGAAACTGGTTACGGAACAGCATATGTATACTTTAAAAACAAAGATGATCTCCTCACCGTTTTAATGGAAGATGTTATGAATCAATTTTATGATATTGCCAAGCGCTCCTTTTTGCCTCAAACGAAGGAAGAAGCACATAAAATGATTCAAAATCAAGTTAGAGCATTTCTACAACTAGCAAAGAAAGAACGAGCTATTTTACAAGTTGTAGAAGAAGCAATCGGATTATCAAAAGAGATACGTCAAAAATGGGACGAGATACGGGAACGCTTCATAAACAATATTACGCAGGATATTACATACTCTCAAGAAAGTGGATTAGCACAGCCTGAATTAAATAAAGAAATTGTAGCACGTGCTTGGTTCGCAATGAATGAGATGTTTCTTTGGGCAATTGTGAAAAATGATAAAAAATTTGAGTTAGAAGAGATAGTACATACATTGACGGAGATGTATACGACGGGGTTATATAAATAGCACACCTGCAATAAATACGGTGTGCTATTTTACATCTATAAAAATATATTATCTGGGTATGGTAGTGCTAAAGTAGGCTTTTGAGAAAATGAGAAATATTGTAGTTTTAAAGATTCACCATCTATCGATTTCAGTTTTCCACTAGTAATTTCACATTCAAACACAACAACAATATATTCTACTTGATTGCCATTCGGATATATATGACGGAACCTTTCCCCTCCAAATACCCCTTTTTGTTTTTTTACTTGCACTTTCAAACCCGTTTCTTCCCACACTTCACGAACTACCGCTTCTTCTGGAGTTTCTCCAGGCTCAATTGCTCCAGCTGGCAAACTCCAGTATTCTCCACCAGGATATTGAAATAAGATTTTCCCTTGCTCATTTTTAATAACAGCAGCTACACTCGGTATTAGAATTAGTTCATGGCCTAATTGCTCACGAATTTTTTTATAATATAGCGACATTGACATACAATTCTCTCCTAACCTATTAATAACTGTATTTTCTGATATTAATTGTATAATATTCTTAATACAAACTACTATATAGAAAGGATAAGAACATGTCACAAGAAAAACTTGTAAACAAGTTTCTATCGTTTTTAGGTGCTACAAAACAACCTACTAGCTTAAAGTTTTTAAATGAGCTTATTAAAGCTCATCAAGAAAAGGTAAAGTGGGAAACTCTTACTAAAATAATTGACTGGGAAAAAAGTAATGAAACAGAGGATTATTTTCCTTACATTGAGACATACATAAACCGTATTACAACAAAAGGTTTGGGCGGTACTTGTTGGACACACTCAATTGGATTCCATTGGTTACTATCCAATCTTGATTTTGATGTTCATTATATGTATGTATATGGATCCTGGACATTTATGTTTACGAGTTAATTTAGAGCAACCTTATTATGTCGATGTTGGTTACTGTGCGCCTTTATTCCAAGCTTATCCACTTTATGAAGCATTTCAAGTAAGTAATGTAAGAGAAACTTTCACTTGTGAAGTCTCAAATAATAGGATTAAAATTGCTAGAAATCCAGGTCCAGCAAAAATCTTACATACAGATCCAATACATTTATCAAGTATGAAAGAACTCATTACAAAGTCTAATGATTGGCGTATATCTCCTGTATTAAAGAAAATTCAGATTTTCGGTTATATCGATGGCATTCCGACTTCTATTAATAATAATGTTTTAAAACAATATTCCCAAGGTAAGAAAATAGAACAAAGCCTTACATTTTCTGAACTTAATTATTGGATAACAGAAAGATTTTGTATTAATTAAGAAATATGTGAAAGAGCTATTGAGATTTTCAATGAAAAATCTTCAAATAGAATATTACAAACAAGTTCTTTAATATCTTTAGGCTGAGGTAATTATCTTTTTAAAATATTTTAGTAGTGGCCATAAAGCATACTCCTTATGATCTACATAACTAACAACATCCCATTTTAACTTTTCATTAATTTCACTCATAAGTTGGGGTATTACTACTTCACCATATTTTTTAAAACATTCATGAGTTCCTTCGTAATTTTAAAATAAAGTTTGATTAAAAATATCGTGTTAACCCGTATTCTATGGTAAATAAAAAGAATCCATTTTGAAAAAGATTGATCAAAATGGATTCTTATCCAGCAGGTTTATGTTTTGGTTTTATAAAAAAGTTTGATCATTTTCTATCAATGAAAACAATTAATTGACTATTTTTATTATGAAAAGGTCGGAGCAGGAAATTCATCAATTTTGATACGAAGTAAACTATAAGGTTTCTGTCGTAAGTCTTTTCCATAATGAAATCTAGGCTGTCGATGTAATTGGTTCACAATGACATACAAATATTGATCCGGACCAATTGAAAAAGTATCCGGCCACAAAATTCTCGGATCATGTGCGATAGCTTCCATTATGCCATTTGGCAATATCTTACGGATACTGTTGTTTTCATAATCTCCAGCATAAACAGCTCCCTTTGCATCGGTGATCATTCCATCAGACGCACCTTTTTCTCCCCAATACTCCACATGATAAGGTAAATTCATGTCCGGTATCGTTCTGTCTCTCAAGGCTTCTGTTGAGATCGAGAACAAATGCCGACTGGTTAGTGGAGCAAAAAATAATATCTTTCCATCGGGAGAAATCGCAAGACTATCAGACGCCAACCTAAATGGAGAAGTTGAACCGTCTTTGTTTCGATTCATTAAAATTTGACCTTCTACTTTCGGTAAAAAATAGGGATCGGGTGAAGTTGAATTTGCTCCATTTAACCGTCTAAACGCGTTTCCATTTGATAAATCTACGACGATAATAGCTCCTGGTCCTCTTGAAGAAGAATCCGTTATATAGGCATAACCTGCTTTTCCAACACGAAAATCAAAACGGACATCATTCAGATAAGTTGTAGGCAGGACAACATCTTCTGTAAAGGTATATACTTTTCTTATTGTATTGGTTTCTAAATCAACAGCGACTAATTTTGCCCCCCCTTTAATAGGTTCAGAAAAATTGGGTGCCGCTGTATCTAATATCCAAAGCGTTCCCCTTCCATCAGCAACTACACTTTGGACACTGATGAAAGTCATTGGGATATTCTCGGGGTTAACCAAATTGGTTTGTAAATTAGGATAAGGCTGCAATTTATCCTCAAAAATTTCCGCCACCGTAAATTTAACATCGTCTCCCCATTTCGGAAAGCAAATGAAAATACGACCGGTTTCTGAAACAGTAACACCTGTAGGCATAGCCCCATAAAATGCATAAACTAGTTCTAAATTACCGAAATATTTTTCACTAGGTAACATAGGTTTCATAATATCCTCCTCAAGCATTCAAACGGGATATCTCCTATATATGATTTATATTTTTTCTAGTGCATGTTTCTTAATAAGTTTTTCTATACGAAAAGATGATTGAATTGATTGTTTTCGAAATTTAATAAGTCTGTCAGAAGAAAGGAAACATTTTAATTTAAAGGTCTCCAGATGAAGTAGAATTCAATTAGCAGGTAGCGAAGTTCAACATTCCCGAATCAACGTTAAGCTGGTATAAAAATGGGGAAATTTCCCCATTTAAATTTGTGAAAAAATGTACTTAAGCTAAACTGCCCGTTAGTTTAAGTGTAACACTTCACAAACAATATTTTGAGTATTCTTATTATTCCTGTTTCCTCAACACTCTGGCCCTTTAATTGAACAATACAACTGAAATTTAAGGGGCAAAAGAAAAATCTTATATTAATACAGGGTTTTATCAATCTTTTTTATAAATTATCAAACTTTATTTCAAATCAATACCACACTTTATTCCATGTTCCATGAGTGACTAACGGGTGCTTTGAACAAGAAAATAAAGGTGAGTACATATTATACATGACTAATATGCGCTCACCTTTATTTTTTTAGGATTTTTAGCTTTTAGGTCTTGATAATAATTTTTAGTGGTTTTATTAACAATTTATATTTAGTAAAATTGCTTTTTATGAATTTAATATAAGTCCAAAGAATTTCCTGGTCAATATAATAACGTATATCAGCACACTTTTTCTTTATTTATTCTACTTACAATTCCAACTATAAATTTATATTCAATCCTCCTCTTCTTAGTTTTTTTAAACCCTTCTTTCGTATCAAAAATAAAACACGTTTTCCGAAACCAAATTCGTACATATAAAGACTCAAAATAAATAGGTTTTATAATTCCTCGTTCCTCAAATTCAGTTCCATCTTTATTTTCAGTTTCTGTTCGAACGAACCACCTATTTCCGAAGCCAATTTCAATATACTTCACATAAGTCCCCCCTTTCGGAAATTAATTTCTAACTGTTCTATTATTTCCCCGGTAAGCGCACATTCCGACAGAACATGGGCCCACAAAGAAAAAGTAGATTACAAAAATCTACTTTATAACTTATATTTTTGCATTCGTTTATAAAATGTACTACGGGGTACATCTAATAGTTTTGCAGCTAATGAAACATTTCCGTTTGTCTTTTGTAATGCTTCAATCATGCTATCACGCTGTATTTTTTCACGAAAATTCAATGTATGTTCGGTTTTATTTTCAACTTGTAACTCAAGTTGTTGTTGATTTCCCATCATTGTTTGTATCAAAAGAGCGACTTGTTTTTCGCATATTTCCCGTCCTTGCGACAAAATGTAAATGCGTTCTAATGCATTTACTAGTTCTCGAATATTTCCGGGCCATGTATGTTGTAAAAATTGATTGCAAATACTCTTCGGAAATACAACATTCCAATTCTTCTGTTCGCAAAAGTGTTGTATAAAATATGGGATATCCTCTTTTCTTTCTATTAACGATGGAACATATAACGGATAAACGTGCAAACGATAATATAAATCTTGACGGAATTTCCCTTCTTCTACTAACCGTAGTAAATCTTTATGTGTGGCAGTAATAATACGAATATTTACTGGTACCTCTTTTGAACTTCCTATTGGAGTTATTGTACGTTCTTGTAAAACACGCAATAATGCTACTTGCATCTCTGGTGGTACTTCACCAATTTCATCTAAAAATAATGTTCCTCCATTCGCTTGTTCAAATTTCCCTTTATATCCTTGACGTCGCGCACCTGTAAATGCACCTTCAGCATAACCGAACAATTCACTTTCTATTAATTCTTTAGGCAAAGAACCGCAGTTAACAGCTATAAAGGGCCCGTCTTTTCTTGGACTATTTTCATGAATCGCTCTCGCGACATATTCCTTTCCCACTCCTGTCTCACCACATACATACACACTAGCATCAGTCGGTGAAACAAGCTTAATTTCTTCTAGTGTGTGTTGAAATGCTCTGCTTGTCCCAGTAACTCCTGGAAAAGTAATTCCTTTTATAAATGTGAGAGCAGAATATGTATTCATTTGTTCGTTTTCCTTTAAATACATACATTTCCCAATCATTCTTTCATTACTATATACTGGTATCTCTAATTTAGTTTCTAATCCATGGTGCATTAACTCTTCAAGTTTCATTCTTGACCAATTATTTATTCGTTCACGAACGCTCTTACTCGCAGAAACGATAACATCACGATGATTACAAATAACTACTTGTTCATCACTATCAATGACATCTAAAAAACGATGAATTAAGTGTAATTCATTTTGATGAACTCTTATGCTACATTCACGTTCTATCGCATGTGCAATTGAAGTTACCATACCGAGCATATATGGATGCGAAAATTCAATTGGACAGGAGAAATCTAGAACACCAATTAATTTCCCGTCATCATTATGAATGGGAGCAGCCGCACAACTCCAGCTATGAGATACCACGGAGTAATGTTCAGTACCACTTATCATAATAGCTTCTTCAATTTCTAGCGCTGTTCCTATTGCGTTTGTCCCCACAGCTGCTTCCGTCCATTTTACACCTTCAATAAAATTAATATGTTTCGCTCGCTTTAACGTTTGTTTATTTCCACTTAACGATAGAACATAACCATCTGGATCGATTAATAATGCCATCATTTGTAGTTCATCAATGGTTTTTCTCATATTTTGTATTTGAGGGATTGCGATATCTAGGAAGATTTCACTCTTTTTCTTTTGATCTTGAAAAAAATTAGAAGACAAAATTTTCTGACCTTTATTCATGTGAGGATTCACATTTGCTTGTTTACATCGATGCCATGACTCTGAAATTCTTTCGTTTATACGGTTCGAATCAAGGACTCCTTCATTAATAAACTTTTTCCATGTATGTAAGTAAAACGGTGAAGCTAACATTGTATCATCTCCCTATTCATTGTTTTGGAGATCTGTAAAAACATACTTTTATTATAAAACTGAATAAAAGCGTTTTCAATAAAACTAGAAAGACGACACAAATATGTTAATAATTTGAATATCTTAATGCACTTCTTTATTCTTTTTTAGTAGCACTATATTTTGTATAATGGAAGCAAAGAAAATACATAACCAAAACCACTTTTGTGGATTACCGTTTATAAAGAAAACAATCACGGCTATTGCAAATAAAATAGTGGATGCTAAACTAAAATATAATTTTGTTTTCATTCCTATTATCCCTCACCCCTCTATTACTTTACAGTACATACTAACTCTTCATTTTTCATCTCTACTATGTACTCCTGTAAAACATATTCTTTCCCGCCATGGTTTTCATACCATTCATGTATTCTTCTAATATGCCTCTCGTCACTTCTAATTTTCGATTCTATTTCTTTATACTGTTCATAACTATCATATTCCCATATGGCAAATACTTCAGACGTACCATTCTTATTATCTTTCATCCAGCGTCCTATTAGCTTAGAACCATGCTTTAATTGATTAGGTAAGTTCGTGTTATTGAAATGATCATTAAATACTTCTATGAATTCATTTTTCACTACATAGTACTTCCTTCTGTAAAACATACTTCTTCACCTCTTTTATGAAAAGTATCAGTAAACCTTCCCATCACTACCGTATTATAATACTTTCCGTCCGATAGTCTTTTGTCATTTTTCAAAACGCCTTCTACTTCAAAACCTAATTTTTTATAAAGATGAATAGCTTTCTCGTTTGTCTCTAATACTTGTAAAGATATTTTATTTACTGCATTTTCGTCAGCCCATTTAATAGATTGTTGTAATAGGCTCTTACCCATTTTATATCCCCAAAACTCTTTTAAAATGCAAACGCCAAACTCCACTTTATGAGATAATCTCTTAAAATTTGATCCTTCACACCTTGAAAATCCAACGATTCGATTGTGCACTTCTGCAACTAAAAAGAGATTCTTCGTCTCTTCACTATCTGTTTTTATTATTTTTTGAAATCCTAGATTATCTATAAATCCCTCTCCAGCATCTCTATCCATATTTTCAGTTTCTCCATCAATCTGAACTCTAATTTTCGATAACTGGTCAGCATCTTTCTCAGCTGCAGAACGAATTGTATAAGTTAATCCATTTATATGAAACTCTTGCTCTTTTACAATCATGTCAAACTCCTTTCAAATGAATATAATGGCGCTATTACAACTTGTTTACCTTGTTTCTCAAAGTCCTGAACAGTTTCTTTACTAGCCTCTTCGTCAGTTATAATAATGTCAATTTTTTTTAGAGACTCTCCTCTTATAAAACAATCTATTCCAAGTTTATTATGCGGAACTAAACAAATATTTCTTCTAGCAATTTCACTTACTCTTTTACTAAAATAAGCAACTTCAGGTGTTGCGGTACTAATACCTTGTAATGAAATGCCTCCACCTGTAGAGAAATACAGATCAATAGAAAATCTACTTATCAATTCAGAGGCAAGTGTATCAGTAATATTCCCTGAAGGTTTTACTTTTCCGCCAATTAAATACGTATCAATATTCTTATATTCTCGTAGATAACCAGCTATTTCTATAGAATTCGTAATAACCGTAAATGATACTTCCGGTAAATATTTCAGCATCGCATTATGAACGGAAGCCCCACCAATAAAAATTGAATCACCTTCTTGTATATAAGATACCGCAACTCTTGCAATTGTGTCCTCATATATTGAGCTATCACTATAACGTTTAGTTGGTTCCGCAGCTAAGTTTCTCACTCGCGTAAGTTCAATTGCACCTCCGTGCGTTCTTTTTAATAAACCATCCTTTTCCATAATAGACAAATCTCTTCTTATAGAATCAATAGACATATCAAATCTTTCCGCAAGATCCTTTGCTATTACTCTTCCATCTGTATTAAGTAGTTCTAAAATTTTCTCTCGACGTTCTTCAGTAAACATGTTATCACCACCGTTATTGAAGGTTCAGAAACTTAAACTTTATTTTAATTATATGCATGCCTCTTCCGTTTTACAATATTTTCAATTCTTATTTATTCCGTTTTATACAGTCTTCTCCCTCTTTCTATCCTGTTAACTTGACAACCAAATAAATGTATATCTGTATATTACGCAAAGATACTTCCATTTACCTTCCTATTGATGTAAAATTATTCCTATGTTTTACTTTTTAATACAGAAAGGGATTACTATGAAATCATTAATCAAAACGACATGTACAGCATTATTATTTACTGGAATATTAACAGGATGTAATAGCAATACTACATCAAAACAAGAAAAGAGCGCTCTCGAAAAGAATGCAATGCACTATGGAGAAATAGTTAAAAATGAATACTATAGAGCGACAGTTGAGAATGCAAAGTTTGAAAAAATAGACAAAGAGCGGCGCCTTACTACTCGTGTTATGATTAATAATGTTCGAGACGATGGACAAACTATTGATCTTTCGGAAATAAAATATTTCATACAAGATGAAAAAACTGGTGAGAAATATGAAGGTGAAGCTCATCCGATAGATGACGAGCACTATAAAAATGTTCCACACGAATTCTCTTTAACTACTGACATTGTGTTTGAACTGAAAACTTCACCAAAAGATTTAAATAATATGTATTTATACATAGATAGCAAAGCTGCGCCGTTAACAAATACATATTGGAAGCTTGATAATTTAGTATCTAAATAGAAAGACCAGTCTTATACGACTGGTCTTTTTACATTTATACATTTAACACTTTCATTAACACTTATATTAATTTTCTAATAACAACTTGAATAACATCAGCTAAACCAGTGTGCCCTTTCCCTTCAACTCGCTCTTGTTCTCCATTAAAGAAATGAATTACCTTATGTTCTTCACACCAAGTAAGGATATCAATTGGATTATACAGCATATCAACATCTTTTGGTCCACCAGTACTATAGTTTATTTGTTTTTTTGAGTAAACTTCAAACATAATTAATCCACCAGGTTTTATCGTTTGTATCATTTTATCTAATATCATTTTTTTATAATCATCATGAAAATGTCCAAATACCATAATTGCCGCATCATATTCATTTTCTGGCAAACTATCAGCTAATAAATCTACTTTTTTTGTATGCACGTTTACGTTATGCTTCTCTGCCAATTTTTTTGTCTTTTCTAATCCATCTTCCGAATAATCAATAGCTGTTACTTCGTTCCCTTGTCTTGCTAGAAATACAGCATTTCTACCTTCTCCCTCCGCAAATGCTATTACTTTATTGTGATTTGCTAAACGAAATGCTTGTTCTTTAATAAATGTATTAGGTTCTTCCCCGTAAAAATATTCATCTGATTTATATCGATCATTCCAAAAATTATTCATCATCTTCTCTCCTTCTTCATATCATTTTCTAACTACAATTAAAGATATTAAAGAGCCTTTTTATCCTTAATTAATTTAAAAATAAAAGCAGATTAAAAATCCACTTTTATTTTTTTCGCAAGATCTACGATTTTTTGATTTCTTAACTCTTCTTCCATTTTCTCTTCTGCTGCGAGCATTGCCTCATTAATTAAACATCCAGGTTTGTCATGTAAACAACAGTCAAACAATGATGTTTTGCCTTCAATTGCATGTATAATATCTAAAAATGAAATATCTTCCCAATTCTTACTAAGCGAGTAACCGCCCTTTGGACCAGATGATGAGTGTATCATCCCTTCCTTCGTCAACTTAGTTAGTATTTTAGACAAGTACGTTGGTGAAACATTTTGCATTTCTGCTAATTGGTGAACACTAACTAACTTATTTGGTGTGGCCTTTGCCAGAAAAAGCATTGTATGAAGAGCATAATTTGTAGCTTTAGAATATTTCATAGTACAGCTCCTATTGTAGACTTCATGTATCTACAATAACTTTATTTTTTTATTATGTCAAACGTTTGTAATACTCCATACAACATTATTTCTTCACAAGTAATACATCTGCTGCGCAAATCGTCACTTCTCTAAATGGAGAGTCAAATAAAACACCTAGTTCAAAACCATCTTCAGTAAGAGCTATTTCATGATATAGCCACCAAGAACTGTCAAAGTTTTCCTGCATAGAACACTTTGTTACTCCTATAAAGGTTACTTCAAGTTTATCAAATTCACTAAAAGTACCACTGCAATCTAATACGATAGACAAAGTATCTTCTGATTCTCTCTTTATTACTTTAATTACACTATCGTGTAGTGATGTCTTGTGTAACTGAGCGACATTTGACGGAAGTTTTTTCTCAATGGAATTAAAATATTCTACGTATGATTGATCTAATTGTGCCATTCTTTTCTCATAATCTGTTGTCCACTCTTGCATAAGTTTTTTCAGTTCACCTGATGGGTATTTTGAATTAATTGTTATGTTTTGTATAATTGAGTATATCGATTCAGGAAGGAATTTTAATAAATCTATTTTCCTTTCCTCTATTTCTTCCTTTAAACTTTGTATATCCATTTCCGACCATTCTTTTATAGACTCTATAAAACTTACAAATTCTAAAACTTGCATTTTTTTATACCATTCTCTTGTAAAATATTTCAATGACACCTCTCCTAAAATATCTTTACATCCAGTAAAAGCAATACATCCACTTATTATATCATTCCAATAACCATTTTTTCTAAAGAAATAATGTAAAAATGTAAATATTCCGCCTATTATTTCTAAAACTTCAGAATATTTACAAAAGTATAAAATTAGAATACATTTTAGCTGTACAAGATTCACCTGTACAAAAATTCAAACAAAAAGGGATGGTTATATGTTGAAGAAATTAGTAGCAGGGACATTAGTAGCTGGTTTTGCATTAACTGGAGGACTAGGTGCAGTAAGTGCTGAGGAAAAAAGTAACACAATTAAGTCATTTGATTATTTAAAAGTGGATGAACAAAATGTTAATTCATTTGCAAAATTAAGTGATCAGGATAAGAAAGATATCCAAATTACTATGGTATTACCAGAGCAAAATGAAAATGGAGATTGGCTAGCTTATGGTTTTACTAGCCGTGAAACATTAGATGCGTATATTGCAAAGGATAAAAAAGCAATTAAAAATAATATTAATCCTTTAGGTAGCGGTGCTGGTAGTACTGATTTTTACGAACATAAAGATAAAGGTGGTCAATATATTTACTGGAGCAGCGGCTTTAAAAACTTACCATCTAGCTGGAATGACAGAATTTCTTCTGTAAGTACAGCCTCACCTTCTGCAAGTTATTCAACGACACTTTGGGAGCACACTTCAACACAAGGATATGGAAAAGGTGTTATATTTAAACACGCTGATTGGTATGGTAAAACTGCTAATTTAGCTCCTGATTGGAACGATATTACTTCAGCGATTGAAATTAAAAAATAATAAGATATTCTATTAATAAAAAATCAAACCACTATTCTCTTATTTGTTTAGAGAATAGTGGTTTATTATATTTCCATTTAAGCATGTACAGCATGTCCTACCGCTTGCATTAACGCTTCATGAATTGCTTCTGATAAAGTAGGGTGTGCTGCAATATAATCTCTCATTATATCAGCGGTAACTTCTGTATGAATCATTATGGTTCCTTGACCAATAAGTTCAGTTGCATGAGGACCGATAATAGAAATCCCTACAATTTCTTGGTATTTAGGTTCTACAATGACTTTTACTTTACCTACTTGTTCTCCTAAAATAAGAGCTTTTCCGTTCGCTGTAAAAGGAAATTCTCCGATGAGAATATCACCATATTGTTCTCTTGCACCTTTTTCACTTAACCCGACACTAGCTATTTCTGGAGCTGTGTATATACAACGGGGCACAGCGTGATAATTTACTTTCACGTCTTCTCCGCTTGCGTGTAATGCTGCTGTCGTTCCTTCATGGAAGGCAACGTGAGCAAGCTGAATTCCACCGATCACATCACCAGCTGCGTAAATATGCGATACGTTCGTTTGCATATGTTCATTCACAGCAATCCCTTTATTTGAAAACTGAACCCCTGCCTTTTCTAATCCTAATTGTTGCACTCGTGGTTTTCTTCCTACAGAAACAAGAACAAATTCTGGAGTTACTTCGTGAGTAATTCCCTCGTATTCAAATGAAGCTTGCTTCTTATAGTTGTTTAAACCTTTTAAAACTGCTCCCGTAAAAATTTTCACCCCATCTTTTTCTAATTTCTCTCTTAAAGTATTCGCGATATCTTCATCTTCACCAGGTATTAATTGCGGTGCCATTTCAACTATCGATACTTTTGTGCCAAGTCTACTATAAATGCTTGCAAACTCGCATCCTATTACACCACCACCAACGATTAACAATGAAGATGGTACACTCTCAAGAGACATGGCATGGCTACTATTTAAAATCCATTTTCCATCAAACGGAGCGAATGGTAATTCTGTAGGTTCGGAACCAGCTGCGATAATAAAGCTCTCTCCATCAACTACTTCTTCTTTATTTCCTTGTACAACTCGCATACGATGATCCGTTTCGAATTTCGCTGTTCCTTTTACAACTTTAATTTTATTTTTCTTCATTAAATATTGTATTCCTTGGACGAGTTGCATTACGATTTGTGATTTCCTCGCCTGTATTTGATCCCAATCAATTGATATACTTCCTGTATTAAGCGTAACCCCATAATCATTCGCTTTTCTCACAATGTCATGTACTTCAGCACTTTCTAACAGTGATTTCGTCGGCATACACCCAACATTTAAACATGTTCCGCCAAGGTCAGCTTCATCAATAAGAGTGACATCTTTGCCATTTTGAGCCGCGGTAATTGCTGCTACATAGCCAGCAGGTCCGCCCCCAATAACAACTAATTTACTCATTCTCTCACCTTCTCTTTATAAAAGAATTGTTATAGGTTCTTCTAAATAATGTTTAATTGTGCGTAAAAATGCAGCTGCTGGTGCACCGTCTAATACACGATGATCGAATGTTAAACTTAAAGGTAACATACTTCCTTTTCTTAATTTTTTCCCTTTAAATACAGGAACATGTTCAATTACACCTACACCTAAAATACCAGTTTCAGGTGTATTTAATACCGGTGTGAAATATTCAATACCAAAGCTACCTAAATTACTAATTGTAAATGTCGTTCCGTGCATATCATCACTACTTAAGCTACCTGCTCGTGCCTTTTGTGCCACATTCTTAATCTCTTTAGACAACTCTACTAAAGATAAATTATTTGCAAAGCGAATAGCTGGAACGACTAACCCTTTTTCTAATGCGACTGCCATGCCTAAATGCACATGTTCAAATTGATGAATTGCATCATCTATATAAGCGCTGTTCATTTCTTTATGCTCTCCAAGTGCTAATACAACAGCATGCGAGACGAAATCCGTAATAGTTAATTTATTATCGTATCTTTTTTGTACAACTTCCGCTATTTCTTTATGTAAAGCAACTAAATCTGTTACATCTACTTTCATCGTTAACGTTAATTGTGCGCTATTTTGTAAGCTTGCGTGCATACGATTTGCGATTGCTTTACGCATACCAGTAACAGGAATCGCTTTACTTTCTTCTCGTTCAGATATTTCCGGAACGTTTACTCTTACCTCAAGTGCTTTTAATACATCTGCCTTTGTAATCCTTCCGCCAGGACCTGTACCAACTAATGCCTTGATATTCAGATTTTCAGACTTTGCAATTTTCTTGGCTACAGGTGAAATTTTAATTCTTTGCTTCGATACTTCTTTCCCATTTGCTTCTTGATTTTGTACATTTTGTACTTCTATATTAGATGTTTTTTCTTCTACAACATGTGTGCTTTCCTGCATTTCTACCTTTTCATTCGGTTTACCGATGTAGCAAATTACAGTACCAGGCGGCACTCCTTCATCTTCACTTACAGCTATATCAAGTACCGTACCATCAGCTGGCGCTTCAATTTCCGTTTCAATTTTTTCTGAATTAATACTAGCAATTAGTTCTCCTTTTGCTACATTATCGCCTGCTTTAATATTCCAGCTCGTAATAATACCTTCTTTCATCGCCATACCTAACTTCGGCATTACAACTTCTACAGCCATGTCTCTCTCTCCCTTCTCATCGTTTTATTACACATGTAATAAAGATTGGTCTCCGATCATTTCTGATACAGTTTCAATTACTTTTTCTGGCGTTGGCAAATACAACTTTTCAAGTGGTGGTGAGAACGGAACAGGTGTATGTGGTGCTGTAATTCGTTTAATAGGTGCATCTAACAAATCAAAACCTTTATCCGCTACAATTGCCGCAATATCTGTTGCAATACTACATCTAGGATTCGCTTCGTCAATGACGATAAGACGATTTGTTTTTTCAACAGATGATAAAATAGTATCTTCATCAAGTGGTGATAAAGATCGTGGATCAATTACTTCTACTTCAAGCCCCTTTTTCGATAATTGCTTTGCAGCTGCAAGCGCTGTATGAACTTGCTTTCCGATTGCGACAATTGTTACATCAGAACCTTCCCGTTTAATATCTGCTTTTCCTAATGGAATTGTATAGTATCCTTCTGGCACTTCACCTTTCATATTGTAAAGTGTTTTATCCTCAAAGAAGATTACTGGATCATCATCTTCAATTGCCGCTAATAATAAGCCTTTTGCATCATACGGTGTGGAAGGAACAACAACTTTAATACCTGGTATGCTCGTAAATAATGCGTACAAACTTTGTGAATGTTGAGCTGCTGCACTAAAACCAGCGCCATGCATCGTACGTACTGTAACGGGTACTTTTGCTTTACCTCCAAACATATAACGGAATTTCGCACCTTGGTTTAATACTTGGTCAAGACAACTACCGATAAAATCATTAAACATTAACTCAGCTATCGGACGTAACCCAGTTGCAGCAGCTGCCATCGCAGCTCCCATATAACCCGCTTCAGAAATTGGTGTATCCAATATACGATTTCGGCCAAACTCTTGTACAAGTCCTTTCGTAACACCAAGAACACCACCCCAAGCTTCATCATCTTGCAGGTGATCAACTTGTGCACCGCCTGCAACATCTTCACCTATTAAAATTACATTTTCATCACGACGCATTGAGATTTTCATCGCTTCATTAATTGCAGTTGACATACTTACTGTTCTAGTCATAATTTTTCACCCTCCTCTTATTTGTAAGAAACGTATACATCTTTTAATAATTCTTCATCGTCTGGGTATGGACTATTTTCACTAAATTCAATGGATCTTTGTACTGCATCATCTACTGCTTTTTCCATATCAACAAGTTCAGATTCTGTTAATAAACCTTCATGAATTAAATGCTTACGGAAATTCACAATTGCATCTTTTTCGTTTAAATGTTCTTCTTTTTCTTCTGATGCTTTATATGTTTGCGCTTCACCTTCGAAATGACCATAATTACGATATGTCATACATTCAATAATTGTTGGACCATCACCATTACGCGCACGTTCAACTGCTTCTGCAGCAGCTTTATATACAGCTAGAAGATCTTTTCCATCTACTTGAACACCTGGAATATTATAAGCTTTTGCGCGATCAGCGATAGAATCACAACTTGAAGCATATTCAAATGTAGTTGCTTCACCGTAACCGTTATTTTCTGCAATAAAAATAACTGGTAACTTCCAAATCGCCGCTAAATTAACCCCTTCATGGAATGTTCCTTCATTATTTGCTCCGTCACCGAAGAAGCAAACACTTACATCTTTTGTTCCTTTATATTTAGCTGTTAATGCTGAACCGCAAGCAAGTGGGAAACCCCCGCCTACAATGCCATTCGCACCAAGCATTCCTTTATCCAAATCGGCAATATGCATGGAACCGCCTTTACCTTTACATAATCCTGTCGCTTTCCCGAAAAGTTCAGCCATCATACCATTTAAATCACAACCTTTTGCGATACAATGTCCATGACCTCTATGTGTACTTGTAATACTGTCACTATCCGTTAAGTGGGCACATACACCAACTGCTACCGCTTCTTCACCTGCGTATAAATGAACGAAACCTGGCAAAACGCCTTGCGCGAACAATTCATGCACCTTATCTTCAAACTTACGAATTTCTAACATTTTTTCGTACATCCAATGAGCTTGTTCTTTCGTAATTTCATTCCCTTTACTTTCAGTTGTTTTTAACATGTCCAGCCCTCCTATTTTCTTGTTCGTCTTTTATATTGCAAGTATTGTGCCAATTTCGAATCCTTGTTTTAATAGGTTTTCTCTATCTTTTAACAATAAAAAAGTGGACAAAATGAGACGTTTGTCTCGTTTTGTCCACCTTTGTTCCCTTAATAAGAGAGTTGTTACTTTATTCATTATCAAAGCTCTTCTGTAATTTTCGGATGTAAATAATTTGACCAATATGATATGCATTATGAGTTGTTACATTCGCTAGCACTTCCCACCACTTTGCAGAAACAGGAAATCCCACTACATCACTTTCAACCTTTTCTTCATTTATGAGATTTTGCCATTGTAACAGTTTTTCTAGTAGTTTTTCCCGTAATTCATCGAAAGTTTGATTATCTGAGAGCATAAAACTTTTGTTATTATCTCCTATAGCGGGTACTGCATTCACATTTGATTCTTTATACCTAGTTTGCCACGTAGAGTTCCAATACAGTAAATGTTGTACGATTTCAGCTATACTATTACTCTCTTCATTCGGTTTCCAGAAAGCTTCCCTCTCAGATAAATCCTTAACTGCATCTGAAAATGGCATATACCAACTGGGATCATTTGCATTCGCTAATAGCTGATCTGCTAATACATCTTTTACATGGACCATTTTTCTTCCCTCATTTCATTATCATATTAATATACACTACTCTATATACGCTGATTCCCTATGATCCCCTTTTTTTACATACAAATTGATTTCATACTAAATGTAAGAATAATAGATTTTCTTATCATAACTCGTTATGATAAAAGAAAAAGAAAGCTGGCGGAAAATGAATAAAAAAATCGCAATAATTACAGGAGCCTCAAGTGGATTTGGACTATTAACTACACTCGAACTCGCAAAAAAAGATTATTTAGTTATCGCTACAATGCGAAACCTAGAAAAACAAGGAACCTTACTATCCCAAGTTACTCAACTTAACTTACAGCACAATATAAAAGTTCAACAATTAGATGTAACAGATCAAAATTCTATACATAATTTCCAATTGTTTTTAAAAGAAATTAATAGAATAGATCTCCTTATAAATAACGCAGGATATGCAAATGGGGGCTTTGTAGAAGAAATCCCAGTAGACGAATATCGAAAGCAATTTGAAACGAACCTTTTTGGAGCTATATCAATTAGCCAGCTTGTTTTACCATATATGAGAAAACAAAGAAGTGGAAAAATCATTAATATAAGCAGCATTAGCGGCCAAGTTGGATTCCCTGGTTTATCTCCTTATGTATCTTCAAAATATGCATTAGAAGGCTGGAGTGAATCGCTTCGCTTAGAATTAAAACCTTTCGGAATAGATGTCGCTTTAATTGAACCTGGTTCTTACAATACAAATATATGGGAGGTTGGTAAACAACTAGCTGAAAACCAATCTGATACAACATCTCCTTACAAAGAATATATGGATAAAATACAAAAACATATTAATAGCGGTAGTGATACATTTGGTAATCCGATAGATGTTGCTAATAAAATCGTTGAAATTGCTGAAACAAAGCGTACTACTTTACGATATCCTATTGGAAAAGGTGTAAAATTTATGATCTTTACGAAGAAGATTCTTCCTTGGAGATTGTGGGAACACCTTGTTTTGAGAAGCTTTAAGAAGATGTAATAAACTTTTTGAAAACTATTTTGAAAGAGGTGCTAATTAAATGTTAGGTTTACCGTATGGGAAAGTGTTTTTAGTGCCGTGGACTGAAGAATGGGAAATTGAGTTTATGAAAGAGAAACAAATCATTGAGGAACAAATTGGCGAACATATTTTAGCGATACACCATATTGGTAGTACTTCTATTCCATATTTAAGTGCAAAGCCAATTATTGATATAGCAATTGAATTAGAAAATTATACGGACGGTATACATTTTATTAAAAAGTTAGAACTACTAAACTATAAATATAGAAAAGAAGTATTACCCGAAAGATACTATTTTAATAAAAGTGAACCAAGAACTCATCAAATTCATATATACGAACAAGGGAATACATATTTAATAGAACAATTACAATTTCGTGATTACTTAAAAGACAATAAAACTGCACGCATGCAGTATGAACAGTTAAAAATTCAACTTTCACAAGCTAATCCTACTGATAAACATAAGTATGCAGAGGATAAAACTAATTTCATTACATCTATATTAACTAAAATAAATGCTTAAATAAACAAGAAACCATTTAGTAGTAAATGGTTTCTTGCTTATTAGTTATTTCATTATTTGTACTATCAAATTTTTATTATACAGCAGGTGGAAAGAAGTAAAATAGTATCGAAGTCATAAAAATAAACGTGAATACCCCAATTACCGAAAATATATATTCTTTCGATTCTTTATCATACTTCCATTCCATCAATGCTCTTAAGATTAACGTCCCACCTAAATAAGTAAAAATGACATAAGCGATATTAACACTTTCAAATTTAAAGATAAATATAAAGCTAGTTATTAAATAAATAAAAAGTAGTCCTATTTCCAATTTTTTATGTAAACTATTTACATGTTTCTTATATCCCCAAAAACCACCCTTGGGCATATTCAATTTTTTTCTTAAAAACTTATCGAGAAAGTAGACAGCTATACAAAAAACAATAGTTATAATCCCAAAAGTAGAAGCTCCCATTTTCACCCCTCCTATTATTTCATTTAATTACTTGAAATAAATTGGACTATATTACGGTTATCCCCTTCTAAATAACTTATGATGCCTTCAGGATATGTCGGCTTCTCCTGTAATTCCTCTAGACTTTTCCAAATTAATATAATATCCTCATGCTCTTTATGCCTTATTTCATTTGTAATGATTTTTTCAACAGTCCCCCAATGTATCAATGTACAATGATGACCATTTTCGTTGCCCCACTCAAAAATATGTTCATTTACAATTGCTAACTCTTGAACATCAACTTTCAAATCGTATTCTTCTATTAACTCTCGAATTATTGCTTCTTTTGACGTTTCACCAAATTCAATAGAGCCACCTGGAAAACGATAAAATGATTCATTCTCATCACATTGTACTAGTACTTTTGAATGTTCGTCGTTTACAATCATTACTTCAGCCCGTAAACGTGGTCTTATCATTTTCTCACCCTTTATTTGTATGACCATTCATCACCAATACGTATTATAGAATACATTCAAAATAAAACCTGTAATTATTAGTAACGGAACAATTCCAAACGAAATAATATATTCTTTTGCTTTCCTATCATATTTCCACTGCATATATCCTTGAAAAATGTACAACGTCATAAAAAAGAAAATTGGTATATAAGTCATGTATATTGGATTCAAAATTGAACCTATCATCATAAGTACTACATAAGAAATAATGATAATCCATTGCCCCCATTTATGTGATTGGCTGACATATTTACTATTCCATCCAGTTTGTCTCGGTATATTTAACTTCTTCCTCACAATTTTTTCTAAAAAGAATAAAATTATAATCCATAACAATAAGACAATTAGTTTCAAAAGAAACAGAAAGGCCTCCTCCTTTACCTTTTCTCCGGCTGATCACTCGGATACGTAGCACTCTCTTTATTTTCAACGTCCCAACTAATTATAGTCGCACTATCGCGTCCGAATTGATGATGAACGTGCTCTAATACATGATGAACACTTTCTTCAAGTTTTTTATTATTTCTATTCATATTATTATACAGATCTACTGGCGTTTCATATCGGCGTTCCCCGCATTCTAATACTCCATCTGTCACCATTACAATTCGGTTCTTTCCAGTACGTAATTCACGAATACCTGATGAATAACAAGGAACAGGTAAATCAAATGTGTTTACATTTCCAATCCATTCGTAAAAATGACGTTGATTTAATGCATATTGTCCTAACTTATGTAACTCTTCATGAAATACATACACTAAACAATCACCAATAGAAAGCCACCATATATAATTTTCTTTTCTTACACATAGTAAGCAAGCTGTTTCACCTTGTATTCTTTTGCACTTTTCCTTAAATGAAGATGACTGAAAAATTGTCAGTATATGATTTTCAATAGATTGAAACATTGTATTAATTGGTTCATTCAAAATTACTTTTATATTTTCATATTCTTTTTCGATTGTATTTACTACTAAATCAACACTTTCTGCACTATTATGTCCATCTAATATAGCTGCAAATTCCCATTCACCATTTGACCAAACTAATACACCATCTTCATTCTTTTTCGCTCCAGCACTTATATTCCCGCCATATTTACCAAGTACAATATCACCATATTGCTTAACTGAAATTTCTCCTAAACACATTTCTATATTTCCAACCCATGAATATTGTGTATTATTTGTTGTATGCATACTCATTTACCATATACTTACGTATTCTTTCGCATAGTTTTTTTATTTTCTCTTCATCACCATATGGTGCACCAGTCCATTTCGCTACTTCGGTTGGTGACCAAAATTCTTTTGGTGTATTTGGATAACGTGGAATAATGTGCATATGCATATGTGGTACACCATTTCCTGAAACAAAAGTGTAAATATGCTCTGCACCTTCGCTTTCTTTTAGCGCTTTACTTACTCTACTTGTTATAAGTCCGAACGCTTTCGCTTCTTCATCTGTTAGTTCAGCAAGGCCAGGTACATGTCTTTTTATATCTATCATTACATAACCTAGGTATGTTTCTTCACTATCCCAGTAGACATGTCCAACGTAAACGAGTTCATCTTCGTAAATAGCTCCACCTGGAACTATAATATTTCCTTTATGTTTTTCGCAAATGAAGCAGTTTTGTTCTACTTGATTGTTTGTTGACATATCCATCACCATCCTTTTCATATATAATATCACAAAAAAAGGAAAAATAAGTTTCGTATTCCGAATTTTCATTCTCTTTATACAGCAATTTTTGAAATGAATTTACACCTCATTATTTCTTCAAAAACGCAATCCCAATTATAATCCCAATCACAATTCCGATTACTAAATTATTTGTAAAGTGCCCTTGAAATACACCGATTACAACCCCTATACCGACACCTATTGCCAAAGCATCATTTCTTTTTTTATTTTTAGCCAAAATTGCATCTCCTCCCATCATTTCTCCCTAAACAACATGCATTCACTTAAATGTATTAATATACGCACTATCTCGCTTGAATCTTTTCAAAAAATGCACTTTAACTTCATATATAATATTTTCCATTTTCTGTACATACTCCTTTTATAATGAAAAAATTTCAAGTAACCATTAAATATATATAGGCATTTACTATAAGAAAGATCCGTAATTTATTGAAGGAGGAACGATTCAAATGCATCCTCATTGGAATCCAAATATAAATCAACAGTATGTTTATTCCCCCATCCTGTAAGGAATACATTGCATCATGATTCACAATATATGATGCAGCGCATCGCAAGTCTTGAAAGTCAGTTAGCTAAATTAATCTCATTAATTGAAGAAAATAATCAATTAATTAAATCCATGGAACAACAGCAAAACCAAGTTTGTGCACCAGCTGGAGGTTCTGTTATCGTTCGTATGTAAACTGGATGCAATAAAAAACACACTTTGTAGTATAAAAGTGTGTTTTTTGGTCATTATTTTCTTTTCATATGGAACCCTTGTGTAATTCGGTCTAATATAATTGCGATTACTACGATAGCTAATCCAGCTTCAAATCCCATTCCGATATTAACTTGTGTTACCGAGCGATATACATCAACTCCAAGTCCAGGAGCTCCTACAAGTGACGCTGTTACAACCATTGATAACGAAAGCATAATACTTTGGTTCACACCAGCCATAATCGTTCCGGTTGCAAGTGGTAATTGTACTTTAAATAGTTTTTGTGATGCAGTGGATCCAAATGCATTCGCTGCTTCAATTAAATCTTCTGGAACTTGTCTAATTCCTAAGTCAGTAAAACGAATTGTCGGTGGCATTGCAAAGATTACTGATGCAATAATTCCAGGTACTACACCTACTCCGAAAAATGTGATCGCTGGAATAAGGTATACGAATGCAGGCATTGTTTGCATAAAATCTAATGTTGGTTTTAAAAATTTTGAGAAACGTTCATTTTGAGATGCTAATATACCAATTGGAATTCCGACAATAATTGAAATAATAACTGACGTAAGTACGAGTGCTAATGTTTGCATCGTTTGTGCCCAGTAGTTAATATTCAAAATAAATAATAATCCAATAAGCGTAAAAATGACTAAAGATAGTTTTCTCGTTGTGTACCAAATGAGGAAACATAAGATAATAATCATCAATATGGCAGGAATTATTATTAAAAAATTAGTGAGTAAATCAACGAATCCACCAATAATATAAGAGAATCCTCGGAATAAGCCTTCAAAGTGCTCATATAAACTTACAACAAATGAGTCGACCCATTCCCCTAACGGAATACGCGGTATACTATTCATCGTCTTTCACCTCTTCCTCAATGTTTCCTGCAAGAGCTTGAATGACACTTTCACGTTTAATAATTCCTCTTAGCCTTTTCTTCTCATCGATTACTGGTAACGGATATTTCATCTCCGCCATTTTTGCATACGTCTCTTCCAGTAAAGTATCTAAATACACATGCGGAATATCATTAAGTAATAAATCAGCAATCGGCCACTGTTTTTGTACTGCCTTACTCGCATCATCCGCAGTTAATATACCTAAAAACTCATACTTTTTGTTTACAACATATACAGTTGAAACACCAGCATTCCTCATAATTTGAAGGGCTACACGAGGTCCACGATCAATTAATAAAGTTTCTGGTCGTTTTAAAATAGACTCCGCCGTAATTACTTTTCCTAAATTCACGTCCGCAACAAACTTTTCTACAAATTCATTAGCGGGGCTCATCATAATTTCTTCTGGCGTTCCAATTTGAACGATTTCTCCATCTTTCATTAATGCGATACGATCTCCAATTCGAAGCGCTTCATCTAAATCATGCGTAATAAATATAATCGTTTTTTCCATTTTATCTTGCAACTCTAACAATTCATCTTGCATTTCTTTTCGAATAAGTGGATCTAATGCACTGAATGACTCGTCCATTAGTAATACATCTGGATTATTCGTTAGCGCCCTTGCGATTCCAACGCGCTGCTGCATACCGCCACTAAGTTGACTTGGATAATTATCTTTATGATGATCGAGTCCTACTAACTGTAGCGATTCTAACGCTTTTTTCTCTCGCTCTTCAACCGGAACTCCTTGTATTTCTAACCCATATGCAACATTTTGTATAACTGTACGATGCGGAAATAGAGCGAATTTCTGAAATACCATACTCATTTTCGTTCTTCTTACTCTTCGTAACTCTTCTTTTCCCATCGTTGCGATGTCTTCACCATCTATGTATATATGACCTGCAGTTGGTTTAATCAATTGATTTAACATACGAACTAGCGTAGATTTCCCGCTACCAGACAAACCCATAATAACGAAAATTTCTCCAGAGTATACTTCAAACGTTGCTTTTTTCACCCCAACGTTCATTCCTGTCTCTTTTAAAATTTCCGATTTACTTTTTCCTTCTTTTAATAAGGAAAGGGCTCTTTGCGGATGTTTCCCGAATACTTTTGTTACGTTTTCAACACGCACCTTTGTATTATCCATGTCACTACTCCTTTTCTACCCATCTATTCACATAGTGTTGCGATTTTACAAAGAAATATTACATAAAAATGACATTCATAAGATTTCTTTAAAATTCTCGTTTCCGTTCATAATAAGAATGCTTACTTATACATTTATTTTATAAGGCAAACGTTACTTAGGAGGTTTTCAATGCGAAAGAAAATTTGGTTTATATGCCTTGCATTATTTATTACTATGATTTTCACTTCATGTAATGCAACAAATGCAAATTCGAAAGGGAAAATTAAACTTGGTGTAACAAGTTGGAAAGAAAATATTGCAACTGCAAACATGTGGAAAGTTTTATTAGAAGAAAAAGGCTACAAAGTTGAGCTCATGTATTTAGAAAAAGCCGCAATTTGGACTGGTGTTGCTCGTGGCGATGTTGATGCGAATTTAGAAGTATGGCTACCAGTTACAGATAAACCGCTAAACGATCGTTATAAAGATGATATTGTCTTAAAATCAAAATGGTACGAAGGTACTGGACTAGGTTTAGTCGTCCCTTCTTATATGAAAAATATAAACAGTATCGAAGATTTAAATGCTCATAAAGATGAACTAGATAATAAAATTGTCGGTATCGAACCCGGTAGTAGTCTTATGAATTTAACGAATAAAGCAATGAAAGAATATGATATAAAACTAAAACTTGTCCAATCCTCTGAAGCTGCGATGATGAGTGAACTAAAGAAAGCATATACAAAAAAGAAACCAATCGCTGTTACGCTTTGGAATCCGCATTGGGGGTTTTCAGAATTTGACTTGAAATATTTAAAAGACCCTAAGAAAGTATATGGTGAAAAAGATGACATTTATTACTCCGTTCGTAAAGGTTTCGAAAAAGATCACCCAGATGTTATAAAATACTTTGATAAATGGAAAATGAACGATGAACAGCTCGGTACGTTAATGGTCATGTTAAATAAAACAAAAGATCCTGAAGAAGCTGCGCGAAAATGGATTAAAAAAAATCAAGCATTAGTTGATGAATGGGTAAAGGATTAATAAAAAGGCTAGAGAATTAATATATCCTCTAGCCTTTTTCATCTTATTTTTTCGTAACAACATCATCTACAATCCCATATTCCTTCGCTTCTTCTGCAGTCATAAAATAATCTCTTTCTGTATCATGTGCTACTCTTTCAATCGGTTGGCCTGTTTTTTCTGCAATCATTTTATTAATATCATGCTTTAACTTTAATATTCTTTTCGCAGTTATTTCAATTTCTGTTGCTTGCCCTTGTGCACCACCAAGCGGCTGATGAATCATAATTTCACTGTTAGGGAGCGCAAACCGTTTTCCTTTTGCTCCAGATAATAATAGCAATGCACCAAATGATGCCGCAAAGCCCATGCACAGCGTTTGCACATCTGGTTTAATTAAATTCATCGTATCTAATATTGCAAAACCTGCTGTCGTTGAACCGCCGGGGCTATTGATGTATAAGAATATATCTTTCTCTGCATCTTCTGCTTCTAAAAATAATAATTGAGCTACGACACTACTCGCTACTTGATCATTAATTTCTGAACCGATAATAATAATGCGGTCTTTTAATAACCTTGAATATATATCATAGGAACGTTCTCCTAATTTTGTTTGTTCTACTACATATGGAATTGCATTCATTTTAAATCCCTCCAATACTTGTTATGCTGCGCAAAGCATACAACTGTAGGAAGAAGGTTGTTTCACATTAAATAATAAGACTGGCTGTTTAGATGGTAACTTAGTAAAATCTATTGACGGAAGCAGTTTCGTTAATAATTCCGGTCTCTCTTCTCGAATAGACGTTACTACAACTTCCATATCATCTGTGAATTCGACTATCTCGACCCCTTCTTCACTTACAGTTTTCAGCCTATTTCTACTCCGGAATAAAGAAGCTTTCACTGCACCTTCTGATACAGAACACACTTTAGCAATATCAGCGATACTATATTGAAAAACATCTTTTAATAATAAAATTGCGGATTGCTGTACATTTAATGAAGACAATACTTTCCCTACCATTTCATGCAAATCTGCAATGTTCTCATGTGGTTCTTCAGAAGTGATTTGTTCTCTTATTTTTTCATGAACAGACTTAGACTTCATCTGATCTAACCAACGATTTCTTGCTATTTTATAGACGAGTGTCATACAAATATCTTTATTTCTATATTTTTGAAGCACTTTATACACTGTTTCTTGGGCGAGATCTTCCCCATCCCATTTGTTTTTCGTTAAAAAAGTACAGTATCTTTTTAACTCTCCATATTGTTCAATTAAAAAGTTTATATTTGAATGATTCATATCGATACGGTTCTTTAAAACATGAGTTACTTTTGTGCACAAAATAACCACTCCTTTTCAGCGCTTACTTAATAAACGATTCAACATTAAAAAAAGTTACGGGGATATAAAAAAATAATGTTTATGTTCAATAATTCGCGGTCATAAATATGTTATGTACAATTTTACGTGAGGAGGAACAAATTTGCCAAAATTAACAATTGAAGGTGCGGGAACATTTGATGTAAAAGAAGGAACGAAGTTAGTATTAGCAATTGAAAATAGCGGTGTCAACATTCTTCATCGTTGCGGCGGGAATGCACGTTGCACAACTTGTAGAGTAGAAATACTAGCAGGTGATTTCTGTGAAGCGAGTGCGAATGAGAAACATGCAATGACGGAAAAAGGGATTGAAGATCATTTACGATTATCTTGTCAAATGCGTATACATAAAGATATAGTCGTTCGTCCGGTACTTACAGTTGAAAATTCAGGTCTTGATGCTGGACCGCGTCCGGCGGAGTAAAGCGATGAATTTAAAACAGCTCGCTGGCGAATATGCCGCTAACTTTGTAAATGATGGCATGAAGATTGGGCTTGGTACAGGTTCTACTGTATATTGGACAATACAAAAATTAGGTGAGCGTGTAAAAGAAGGATTATCATTTCAAGCTGTACCGACATCAAAGGAAACTGAAGCATTAGCACATCAACTAAATATCCCCCTAATTTCGTTAAACGACGTACAAAGTCTTGATCTTACAATTGATGGAGCGGATGAAATTGATTCAAATTTACAACTTATAAAAGGCGGTGGCGGTGCATTACTTCGTGAAAAAATCGTTGCCTCTTCCTCTAAAGAACTAATTATCATTGCTGATGAATCGAAACTTGTAACACATTTAGGTACTTTTCCATTACCTATTGAAATCATCCCTTTTTCATGGAAACAAACCGAAAATAAAATTCAGTCTTTAGGATGTCAAACAACATTACGTTTGAAAAATAATGAAACCTATATAACCGATAACAATAACATGATTATCGATTGTATATTCCCTAATCATATTTCTAATCCTGCCCATTTACACACTCAATTAAAAATGATTACTGGTGTAGTTGAAACAGGGTTGTTTATAAGTATGACGAGTAAAGTAATTATCGGCGCTAAAAATGGGATAAAGGAATTGTAATAAAAGCTAACTTTTTAAAGTTGGCTTTTTAGTATGTTCTTCTCTTAATAGCGCTTTATTATGATATACTATGAAAACACAAGCTGATTACACTAGAAAGGACTGAACATTTTGCAATCCAAACTTATAACAGAACTTGCTGATTTAGAAACTGCCTTTCATATTCGAAAAGAAGTATTTGTAAAAGAACAAGGTGTCCCTCTTGCAGATGAATTCGATACATTCGATGAAATCGGAGAGCAATGTAAACATATTTTAGTTTATTATAATGAGCTTCCTGTAGGTACAGGGCGTATACGATTTGTTGATGGCGTCGGAAAATTAGAACGTATTTGCATTTTAAAAGATTATCGTACATACGGATTAGGTAAAGTCATCATTCAAACGTTAGAAGAAATTGCTCGTAACGAACAAGCTACAAAAGTGAAACTACACGGGCAAACACAAGCTGAAGGATTTTATAAAAAATTAGGTTATGAAACTTCTTCTGATATATTTATGGAAGATGGCATTCCGCATATACTTATGACGAAAATGTTATCATAATAAAAAGGGTAGTGTATGAATCTTATGTATTCATACACTACCCTTTATTATTAATAGAAAAGTGAATTCTCAAGATTCTCTTTTGAAATCAAAGCCCATCATCTCTTAGTTCATATCTAGGTAAAGCTTACACTGTTTTCCATAATGATAATGCATAAATCCAGTTCGGATCACCATTTCCTTGATAACTCTGGACTGCTTCATATACTTTTCCTTCGTGTAGAACTCTATCTCCCTTTTTATATGCTTTTTTTGCATCCCACGCTTCATGTGAAGCGCTTTCAGTTTTTGTAGTAATTGTGAATATATCACTCTGTACGGATTCATTTCCAGCTACATCAACAGCTTTCACTACATATTTATAAGTAGTATTAGCGAGCAGATTTTTATCCATATAAGAAGTTGTATTGGATGTTGCAATCTTTTTCATTGACCCTTCTGTTTCTCTATAAATATCATAATGGTCTACACCAATATTATCGTCAGATGGACTCCACATTAAATCCACACTTGACGCTGTCGTTCCCATACTATGTAATCCTTTTGGTTGTGTTGGTGCTTCTGTATCAGGAGTCTCAACTGTCGTTTTTACTGTAAGCGCTGTACTTTCTTTCGATACATTGCCAGCTGCGTCAATTGCTTTTACAGTATAAGAGTATTCTGTACTTGGTTGTAACTTCTTATCAATAAAATGAGTCCCTGGTACTGTATCAATCATCTCTCCGTTACGGAAGATTTGATATCCTTTTACCCCTACATTATCCGTAGAAGCGTTCCATGTTAATTCTACACTATTTGCTGTTACTTTTTGCGTCTGAAGTCCATTTGGAATACTTGGCGCTTCTATGTCTGGTTTCACATCATTAATAAGATTAACATCAATTACATTATAGAATGCATTTGCTGTATCAGCTACATCCCATACTGCTAAAATCACATGATATCCACTACGATCAGTAGGTACATTGATTTTATGAGTTAAATTATTTGAAGCTGCAGAACCATCATGTTGTACAGTTCCAATTGGTTCGAAATCTGCTCTTGTTAGCGCTTTATTTGGATTCCATCCTTTTTTAGTAATATAGTAATGCCACTTACTCGTTAAGTGAGGCGCAGTATACTTCCAAGTAAATGTATTTTCCCCACCAGTGATTGTATTTTTAAACCAACGATTTGCTGTTTGTTGATCTAAAATACCACCAAATTTTCCGCCTGCTGAAGCAATTTGTCCATCTACTGGACCACCTTGTGGGAAACCTTTTGGAGCTTCTAAACTTTGTGGTTCATACATAACACTTCCACAGTTTACATTTAGCGCACCATAAGTTGAACTACATAAAGCGGATCGGCTACCGGGCTTTTCAACAAAACCGTGCGCATAAGCATTTTGAGGAATAAGTGTCGTACTAATAATTCCAGCTGTTAATGCTACAGCTCCTAAACTTTTTTTGTTCATTTTCATATTTTGTAGTTGTTTTAAAAATCGATTATTCATGTTCATGTCTCCTTCTTGTTATACTTTGTAGTGGAATGTGGGCTTTGATGTAAAAGAATAACAAGAGACAAACTTGTACCGATGTATGTGTTAATTATGCATACACCGCAGTGAAATTATATTTTTCTTGTGAAACATTTCACTTTATGAATATATCATGACATAGAAATTACCTAAGTATGTGCAGAAGTTGTGCAGAAACAGTGAAATTATTACTAACATGTAAAACTAAGTCCTAACATTTTAAAATAAAATTTGAATATATTTATCTATCATCTTTACTTCATAATTGACAATACATTTAACTGGTTAACTTTTATTCTTATACTTATATCTCTCAGTGCCTTAGTTTTAACCATACTAGATATTAAAAATAAGAATTATAAAGTTAAATAAAAAGCATCCTATTTAGATGCTTTTCTAATGTATAATTTCATTTTTTCACTGACCTACAAATATAAAAATTTCATCAACAGCTTCCTTATATCCACCTGATTTTTGGAAAGATTTCTTCAAATTCAAAGCAACTTCTTTAAATGACGGATTATTTAATACCATTTCTACACTTTCACTTAGTTGATCCGCAGTTAATCCTTGCATTTGTAATTTTATTCCTGCTCCAAGACTCTCCACTTGCTTTGCGACTACTGGCTGATCTGCACTTTGCGGTATTACAACGAGCGGAACCCCGTTATACAGTCCTTCATGCGCACTGTTCATCCCGCCGTGTGTAATAAATAGTTTCGTATATGTAAGCAGCTCAGTTTGGGGTACATAGTTTTTCACAATGAAGTTTTTAGGAATTTCGCCTAGATCCCTTATTTTTGTTTTACTACCAATAGACATAACAATTGTATGCTCACTATTCTCAAAGGCCTTCATACACAGTTTATAAAAGTCAATCGCTTCATTAAAAACAGTACCTAATGAAATATAAATCGGACTTTTTTCTTCAATTGAAGTAAAATCAACGTCTCTGTTTTTCATTTGTGCAGAGATAGATGGTCCTACAAATTTATATGTTTCATCAAACGTATCACCAAAAGGCTGGAACTCCTTAATTGTATACACAATAGTAAGGGGTGCAGGATTACAGAAAACTTCATACGATGATTTTATTTCAACACCATATTTTTCAGCAATTCCCTTCGTTATGTTTTGAAAATCATTCTGTATTTTATCATGAATTTCTACTGGGATATTTTTTGACAGATGACCTAACATTTGCTCAAAAGATTTTTCATCCTGCGCAAAAGATGTACATGAATTTATGGATGGCAATTTAAGAATTTGAGCAATTAAGTGCCCACAGCCAAACATAGAATCATGAATTATGTAATCAAAATGTTCACCTTCAATTTGTTCTAGAACACTAGGTATAACAACATCTGCTGTATGTAGAAGACCGTTTATTCTTTCCTGTAAATAATTTCTGCCTCCAGATAGAAACGCTTTTATAAATTTTTGATCGTCAATCGTTCGTACAGTAGCACCTGTCTTCTCAATTCGTTCCCTAAAAGCTTCTATTGAAAAATAAACGACCTCTTCACCGCGAGAAATCAACTCTTCTACAACTGGCAAAGTTGGATTTATATGTCCTTCTGATCCAGCGTTAATAAATAAAACACGCGCCATTATAAACACTCCTTACGTTAAATCATTCCTATGTTGGCAAGAGTATAGATCCCCTTCGTATCATGTTCCTGCTAAATTGACCTAGCAAGTCTAAAACCGAGATCTTCTATATGAAATGTAGGATGGCTTCGGCGACGACAAGTAGCGCCGCAACCTCTCGCTACCTCCGCCCAACTACCTCCACGAAAAATGCGGTATGATCCATACACTTTTTCATCATACAAATCATAGCACCATTCCCAAACGTTCCCTAACATATCATAGAGTCCCCATGCATTCGGTTCCTTTTGGCCAACGTCATGAATATGTCCATTTGAATTTTCATTATACCATGCTATATCATGAAGTTTCCCGTATGTATATCCGGTTGTACCTGCTTTACATGCATATTGCCACTCTGCCTCAGATGGCAATCGGTAGCCATTTGAATCTAACTTACATCTAACAATTTGACCACCATCACTAATAGAATAATATTCTTTTAATCCCGCTTTTTTTGAAAGTACATTACAAAACGTAATGGCATCGTTCCATGAAATATTGACAACTGGTTTATGATTTTTAACAAAATTATTTAATGTACTATTTGTAATAGCATCATATAGTTCCGTTGTTACAGCATACTTTGCAAGAAGAAATGGTTGAATTTGTACTAGCCATTCTTTTTTTATTCGATCATCTCTTAATACTACCTCTCCAGCTGGAATATTGACCATTAATGAATCGATTAGTTGAATTAAATCGTTAGTCATTTTCTATTCCTCCAAACGTTCATTTTATATGAACTTATAGTCATATACTCATTACAAAATACAATTTTCAAAAAGCGTTAAATTTTTCATAATAAAAAACGATTAGTTTTATTAAACTAATCGGTAAGATCTACAAAGAATTGTTTTGTTACATTCTATTATTATATGTGCTCTAAAAATTTCCGAACCTCATTTGGAGATTTTAAAACAATAACCTTTTTCTCTTCGGGCAATTGCTCTAACCCTTTTAAAATTGTAGGTCGTTTAGCATTAGGATATTCCCATATCCATTTAAAAAATTGCAAATCAAATCTTTCTTCACATCCCGCGCCCATATCTGGTCTTGTTTTATTTCGGTATTTTACAATTCTTTTAAAAGCCCTATAAACACAAATTGTTCTATGAATATCAAGGAAGATAATTGTATCAGCTGCATTCAGTCTTATCCCCATCGTCCCGCCATAATTCCCATCAATAATCCATTTCTCATCTTTAATTAAGTTATTTTGAACTGTTATTTGTTCTTCTCTCGGAACACCTTCCCAATTCGGTTTCCAAAATAATGCATCAAGATGATGCACCTTAATATTTAATTTATTCCCTAACTGCCTTGCTAATGTAGATTTTCCTGAACCACCAGAACCAATTAATATTATTTTTTTCATAAAGGGCTCCTTTTTAAAATCGATTATTTCCTCCGTAACATAAACTCACAAAGTATTCCCACTCCAACACCAATTGTATAAGCCACTACATCACTCCACAAAAAACCGTATCCCAACACGAGTCCCCCCAAAGTCGTTGCACGAATGCTATCTATCCATTCCGCATGATACAATTGGCTCGCTTCAATCCCGTAGCAAAACATTAAACTAATAAAAGCCAACTTCTTCGTCTCTGTTTTAGGAAACAAAAATCCAAAGCCAGTGAAAATCATTAATGCCCATAATGCATCACCTAAATAATCATTTAATAGATGTGGTAGTGCAAAAGCAAACTTTCTTGAGCTAAGACCTAAAATAATAACAACTATAGTAAATAGTGCATATACTACTCTATTTCGTTTCGTATTCATTTTAAAGTCTCCTAATATGTAATGTAAAACTGTAAATAGCTAGTAAAACAAAGTTATTTTACTAGCTATTTATTGATTGCTTTTATGATAAGAAAATGTGGATTCATATTTAAATAATGATATGATTTTTCGCTTACTTCTTTCATTTTTTCAATTGCCTTCGGTTCCACTATCTCTTCTAATACAAAATAATTTGTAGTTTCATTTAGTATGTCTTGTAATGATCTTCTAAAAAACTTGACTTCAATAGTAATATTCGGTTTAACCCAAGTATCTATTAATAACTGTTTTTCAAAATAATTTTCACATGGAAACTTTGTGAAATCCATAAAAGGATGATGAATAGAATAAATAAGTTCTCCACCTGGCTTCAATACACGACGAAATTCTTGAAATACTTGATTCCAATTTTCTATATAATGAAGAGTTAATGAACTTACAATCACATCATACATATTATCTTCAAATGGCAATGTTTCTTGCAGATCATGACAAAGGAACGTCGCTTCTTCTCCTATATTTTCTTTTGCTGCTTTTACCATTTCAGGACTTACGTCAATTGCTGTAACATTTGCTCCTCTTCCTATGAATTGAGAAGTATACCATCCAGCTGCACATCCAGCATCTAGTATCTTTTTTCCTTCTAGTTCCTTTGAAATAAGCTCCATCATCGCCGGTCTTTCATAATAACTGTTATATGGATTTGCGAAATCTAGATTTTCTTTATATGTACTCGCTAATTTATCATACGTATCTTTAATCGAATCTTTCATTACACACACTCCTAATACATATTAATTCATTAACTCCTGCTGCTTTTTCTTTGAAAATGATTGTAGTACTAAATCATACGACCAATCAATCATTTTATTTATTTGCTCCTGTTCTATACCCTTATGAATATAAATAGTATTCCAATGTTTTTTATTCATATGATAGCCTGGAATAATTGTTTCTGGATAATCTTCTCTTATTCTTAATGCGACTTCTGGGTCACACTTCAATGTAATCGCAGCTTTTTCACCTTCTTCATGATTTACTATCGCAAATATTTTATTATTAAGCCTCATACATGTTGCACTCCAGCCATCTGGAGAATCTTCTGTCGCTTTTCTTTTCGATAAACAGTACGCTCTTGTTGCATTCATTTTAATTGGCACCTCTTATTCTTTCCCTGTTTGATTACGATGCATCACAATTTGCTTCGTTGTTTGAAATTGTTGCTCACCATAAAACTTTATTAGCTTCTCTCCGCAAAATAGACTAACAATATCAATATGAGATATTTCTCGAAGTAATATTGTTAGCATCTTCTCTCCAATACCATTATTTCTTACACTCTCATGTACGACAACATCTTCAATGTATGCTCGAAAAACACCATCAGAAACGACTCTAGCAAATCCAACTAATTCATTTTCTTCCCATACTCCAATGGCTATGCTATTCTTTAACATTTTTTCAATATCGACTTCTTTTCTTTCTGGCCACCAACTGACAGAATCATAAAGTTTTTTTATTTTTTCTGCACAGATTGGTTGTTCTTGTTGCAATTTATACGTGTACATATTCTTTCTCCCATCAAACAGTATACATAATATTATTATAATCTCTTTTCAAAAAAGTGCTGACTATGACCTTTCGGGTGATCTTCAACAATACCATACTCCCTGTAACCGTGCTTTTTATAAAATTCTGGTGCTTGAAAACTAAATGAATCTAGCAATATTAATCTACACCCTTTTTCCTTCGCAATACCTTCAATTTCATGTAAAAGTTGGCTGCCATAACCGTCATGACGAACTGATTCATCAACCCATAAAAAGTCGATATGAAGGTGATAAAAATACATCGTACCTGTTACGCCACCAAAAATTTTTCCTTCTTCATTTTTTACTACGAGGCGTACTTCTTCCATCGTCTGTCTTGCCTCATCTGTTAAGATGGACATATTATATTGAATAACTTTATTTTTAATATATTCTCCTTCAGTGCGTGTACCGTTCTTTATATGTTTCATTTATATTGCTTCCTTTCAGCTTAGTAATCTACATTTTATTTTTTCTCTTTAAAATACTAATACATACGAATCCACCATATGTAACAAAGCATGAAAAGCCAATTATCCCTGGTACAGAGACATATCCTACCCTTATGTAACTTATAACCGCAAAACAAACAATAGACAATAAAATAGATGGCCAAAATATAAGAACTGTTTTTCTTCTTCCTCGTTTCGATGTACTTTCTTTCTCTCCAGAAACACGTGTGCCAAAAAGCAATACAATACAAATAAGGATTGCTGTAAAGTAAATTGTATCTAATGACAAATCGTGATCATATAGTGCGATTCCAACTTCAAGAGCAATAATCGTTAAAATTAAAATAATGATTGTTGAAGTCTTTAAGTTTCTTTTCAACCGCTCACTCCTAGCATGTTTTCACTATATTCTTTGTATATGTACTTTAAAACTACTGCAAAAGCTTCATCTACCTCTTTATTTTCACGGCGATTCGGTAAATCTTTTCCCCTCATCACATAAAGAAGCGGAAATTCGTTAAACATTCCTATTATACCAATAAATTCAATATCGAATATAAAAAAACTTTTCGGCAGCTCATATCAGCTATTTAAATAAGAAAAAGGTAGCATGAATTTTTTCTTGCTACCGAAAAATATTTATTCTTCTATAGGATTTTCAGGACCGTTAAGTTCCAGCTGATAAAAAGCTAAATCTAGCCATTTATTAAACTTATAACCAGCTTTTTTTATTGTCCCTGCATGAACAAATCCATAGTTTTGATGCAAGACAATACTTTTTTCATTCTCTGCATCAATTCCAGCAATTAAGGTCATATACTCTCTTTCCTTCGCAATTTTGATTAATTCTTTCATTAATGAAGACCCAATGCCATTTTTTCTATATGCCTTATCTACATACACAGAATGTTCAACTGAATATTTATAAGCAGGCCACGCTCTAAATGGGCCGAATGTCGCAAACCCTACTACTTTATTATCTAATTCATATACGAAAATGGGATACCCTTCAGCCTTTTTTTGTTCATACCAATCTATTCTATTTTCAAGGGTTACAGGTTTATACGCATATACAGCTGTTGTATAAAGTATCGCATCGTTATAAATATCTAAAATGTATGCTAAATCTCTTTTCGTTGCTTCCCTTATCATTATTTTCTTCCTTTCATCATGTTCATCTTATTTCACTATCTTTTTAATAGTTTTATTTTATCGAAATTTCCGATTTTTATCTACATACGAATACTAGCTTTTCGGAAACCATCAAATATATTTATTGCAGCAGATAACATATAAAAGAAAATTCCTGCCCCAATGAGCCACGTTTTAAACTCCTCTGGGGAAATAGTAAATGCATTTGCCAAATACGTAATAAATCCTGCGTTAAATAAATGTGGATTTACTACAATTACAATGAATACTATCGTCCCAGCTACTTGAAGAATAGCATTCCCAATCGCCAATCTTTGAGTCCATTGTCCCTGCACCAATTTATAAAGGGATATACATATTTCAAAAACAATCATAATTACAACGATTGGCCAGTACTGCAATAAAACATCTTGATTAAAAGTTGGCGAAACAAACTTCAGTCCATTTGCCGTACCGTTATATACGCCAACAAGATGATTCGCATAAAAGTAAAGTGTAGCCCAAACTGCTGTCCACATTAAACCTGCAAAAACTTCAAACTTCGAGATTGCTTTTTTCTTTGGGATATACGAGATGTTTTTCAAATCATCTGGTGTCCATTTTTTTAAACTTGTCGTCAACGGCTCGATACCTTTGTCTTTATCTGTTCTTTCTAAAATAACAAACACAAGTGTCAACCAGAAAAATACATGGAGGCCCACTTCAAAAATTTCCCCAATGCCTTTACCTATCAATTGTAAAATAACATTTAATACCGCTTGATCACCACTATAGCCTATAAAATTTTCTGCAACCATTGATATGAGTGCAATGACAGCTGCGATTGGTATAATCATTTTTAACAACGTTGTATATACATCAAAATAACGTGGTCCAATTAAATGCATCGGTCTATCCAAATAACCATTAGCCAATGAAACCGGACTCCCCAATTTTTCGAGAACGCTCTTTACATCTTCTTCATTATAATCTTCAGGTAACATATCATCTATAGTTGACCTTAGTTCAAGTGTAATATCTTCACGATTTTTTTCAGGTAATCTCTTCGCAACCTCTTGGATATAGAGATCAATTAAATTCATTCCCTTCCTCCTCCTTTAATAAGTTATAAAGTTCTTTCGAATCTTTTATCCATTCTTTTTTCAACTGCAAAAATATTTCTAATCCATAATCACTTAAAACATAATACTTACGAGGTCTACTCTCCGTTTTATCCCAACTACTCGTCACTAATTCCTGCTTTTCTAATCGGCGAAGTAGTGGATATAAAGTACTTTGATCAATTGTAACCCCTGATTGCTCCAATAACTGGACAAGTGAATATCCGTACTGCGGCGTTCTTAATTGACTTAAAACAGCTAACGTTAATGTCCCTCTTCTTAACTCAGTAATTAACGAGTTTAATAAAGTATCCATTCACTCACCTCATTTCCATTACTATATGTCATACAGTATGTGTTTTATACTATGTATCGTACAGTATTAGTGTGACAAAAACTGTGCTTTTTTTACCAAAAACAGATAATGAAAAGCGCAAATTATATGATTTGTGCTTTTTTAGCTAAGTTATATATATCTATAACACTCTAAAAGGTAGCAACCTTAACTACTAATTTTGAAATTCCAGTAATGCTATATTAAGTTACAAGTATCGTACACATATGATGTGACCATAACATATCACTATAGGAAGCTAATAAAACGGAAAATTACCATGGTTGAATGATTCCTGTTTTATTCTTTAGGCACTGTTGATTTCACACTGTTTTCAGCACCTAATCAACGTTATTTCCTTCATAAACTTCATCTTGTTCAAAATCTCTATTTTTATTTAGTTTATTAAAGTAAAATAAAAAAACAATTAAATTAGGTTAATTGTTTTTCAAATGCAAAATCTTTATTTTTTTAAATAACCTATGATATTCGAAAAGACAAACTCTCCAAATGCAAGTGGTATATAAATAAACCATAACTTTAATATTGCCTTTGTTTCTTTGTGATCAGAATCCCCCATTAAAACCAGCCCAATCCTTTTTCTTCTAATATTTTCATTTTAATTCCAATAACAAGGAAATTATACCATTTATTAATGTTATAGTCTATGTTTTCTAAAAATTAGATAAATAAAAATTTTGTATTACCTCAATATTCAGATAAACATAATATTTTTTTTACGTTTCATCTTCAAAGTCTATAATGAGTCCTGTTAGAACTGCTTCATTACCAATCGATTGGATCCCGTGACCAATAAAATCCATCTTAAATTCTTCCCACTCTAACTGCTCTTTTGTGATTCATCGTCACATTATGATGAATCACTCATACATTATCTAGAAGTAAAAACCCTAATTCACTTTTCTCTTAAAGAGCACTATTCAAATGTGCTCTTTTTAAGTCTGTTCGAATAAAATTAAAAATCCTACTGATAAACAAAAAATCTCGTTTATCAATAGGATTCATTAGCTATATATAGCAATTATAGCGAACTCCATCGCCTATTACTAAAGTCGAACTGATTTAAGTAATATAAATTCCCCTTTTTCTTTAGAAAATGGAACAACCTCTACAATCGCCTCAACATTAATTACTCCGTAAACATGCGGATATTCTTGACCGTTTGAAGCAAGTTCATATTTTACTTCTGCTTTTAATAGGGCTGGATCAATTGTAAGTAATAAAACACCTTCTTCATGCTTGAAATATTTTTCTGCAACTCTTAAAGCTTGATCTACTAATGAACAATGAATAAATCCCTCTTCTATAAGGGAATCTTCATTAATTTTTCCAATTATTTTTGCGATTTCCCAATTACTTTTCGTAATTACTTTTGTAATCATAGTAACTCTCCCTTTTTAATTTATGTAATGATATAATAACACTAAATTTTCAACACGTTCTTAATAGATTGGGGACTTATAATGGATAAACCTCTCACTACATTACAAACTATTATACATATGAATACAAATGAGCATTGGCATGATTTTATTTGTTACTGTCAGCATCGCGAAGCGGGACTTCGAAAATTAGCTTATAAACATTTAGAGACATTTATTTCCAATGCAAAAACATGGGAATCAAAAGATCAAGAAGAGTTTGCCATTTCGCTGTTTACTATTTTAGATGCATTAAACGAAAAAGATGAGGGCTTAACTTTCTCACTAAATTGTTTTCTAATTGACATTCTATATAGATGGACAGAAAACAACCCGATTGATTCAAGACCTTTTAGATGGATAGGAATTTATATGGACTCTAGCAATAAAGAAGACGATTTAGAAAAATCCCTTCGAAAAGCGATTGAATTAGGTGGTGATACCGAACAAAAAGCCATGATATACCTAGTTTCTAATTACATCAATACTTTAGAATTTGGTACACATGAATTCCCTTCAGGTTATTGCGGAGATTTAAGCGAATGTATAGAAAAACTTCCCTATATGCTTCAATTAACTAATAGAATTCAGAATAAGAACATAAAGGAGCAAAACATTGGTCAAATACAAGAACAACTACACCTTATTCTAGATTGGTTAAAACATACACAAACTCCAGTAGATGCTGTTCGTACATGGGAAAAAGAACAAACTAAGGAATTAGAAAAAAGCATCGTATATCATTTAAACAACAGCTCAAGTCATTAATTCGTCTACCATTTTAATATAAAAAAGAGGATCTTCATACTGTACTAGAAAATCCTCTTTTTATATTTATCCCACATTAGCTTGCAGTAAAACTCCCCACTGATTATAGTTTTACTTTATTTTAATCCTTTAATTAAAGGTGACGCTTCCCCACTATGGAAAATCCATAAGTCATGAAGTGATCTCGTACATCCAACATATAGTAACTTTGCATCATGTTTTGTATTTTTGTAATGTTCCTCATCCACATCAATTAAAAGCACCGCATCAAATTCTAAACCTTTCGCTAAATAGACAGGTACTACTGATATACCACCTTCATATTTACTTTGGTTTGCTTCAATTACGTTTACCGTTAATCCTGCATTTGTTAATTTCACATATATATCACGGCATTCATCTTCTGTTCTTCCGATTACCGCAATTGTTTTCACATCTTCATTTTGCAAATGTTTTACCGTCTTCACAATTTCAGTAAATTGATTTTCTGTACAAATTACTTTCACATCTTCTCCACTGCGGAAGACTGGTGTTGCGAGTCCTACTGGGATTTCTGCATTTTTAATTATTTCATTTGCAAATTCAATAATTTCTTTTGTAGAACGATAACTTCTTGTTAATTCATAATAACCGGTTTCTTGGAATACTTCCTTAAAAGCACTCCAATCTTCAATTCCTTGATAATCATATATCGCTTGCGATAAATCACCTAATATAGTGAAAGAATTACCTAATGTAATTTCTTTTAATACATAAACTTGGAAAGGCGAAAAATCTTGCGCTTCATCAATAACAACGTGATGAAACTTCTGCCCGATTTCAATCCCTGTTATACGATGATGTATGTATATTAAAGCTGGTAAATCTTCTACATACACTTCTTTTTTACGACAACTCTTTTCTGTTTCTTGAACAAGTTCTTCAGGTAATACCTCAAGTATTTCTTTACTTTTTACTATTGAACTATACAGTGATAGAGCACTCATTTTCGGCCAAAACTTCATATATGCGTTCAGTCTCTTAGTCGCTTCTTTTTTAAGTAATTTTTTCTCGTTTGTTTCCCCGAATTTTTTAAGTTCAATTTCAATCCAGCGCTTCATTCGTCCTACTAATCGTTCTCTTCTTTTCTTTAAAGGATAATGTTTATATTCAACTTGCATCCATTTTTTAACGTCTTCCACTGGAATAACAGCTTTATCCCATGCCTCAAAATCTTTTGTTGGCACTAAATCATTTTCAAATTGAGTCATTCTTTCTTCTATAAACGCCTTAAATTCTAGCGTACCTTTTAATTTACCGATCATAATCTTTCTTTCATCGCGATTAATTGAAAAGGCTTCTTTCAATTTTTCTTCTGTCTGCTTTAGTTTCACTGAACCCTCTAACGTACGTAATGCCCAATCTGGAAACGTTGTTTGACTAATATTCCCTACACCTAATTCAGGAAGTACACTCGAAATATAGTCTAAAAACAGACTATTCGGCGCAAATACGATCATTCTCTCAGCTTCTAGCTGCTCACGATATTCATAAATCAAAAAAGCAAGGCGATGTAAAGCGATTGTTGTCTTTCCGCTCCCTGCAACCCCTTGAATAAGTAATGGTAAATTTCTTTCCGCTCGAATAATATCATTTTGTTCCGATTGAATCGTTGAAACAATATCCTTTAGCTTATTATCTTTATTCTCACCTAATCGATATAGAAGAAAATCATCGGCATGCGATACATCTTCATTTCCTTTTACATATGTATCAACAACACGTTCAAGTTCTCTTTTTCGAATAGAAATGTTTCGTTTTAAATACACATCACCTTCTACTAACCCATCTGGTGATTGATAAAATGCTAATTCTTCTCCACCGGTAAATGAATAAAACATACTTGCGACAGGCGCCCGCCAATCAATAATGATTGGCTTCATCGTGTCCATATCCGAAACCCCTACTTTTCCGATATAAATCGGCATAACTTCTTCTTTTCCATCTTCCTGAAAATCTAACCTTCCAAAGTACGGCTCTTGCACACCAATACGTAAGTTTTGTCTATTAGACTCCCTCATACTTTCAAGAATTTGCTCTTTAAAATCTTCTCCATAATAAACCGGGGTTTTTTCAAGCTTATCCAATTGCTCATCCATCGTATGTAAAGTATCCTTCATTTTTTGTAACTCATCTTCAAATATGTTGCTCATTTCGACGATTCCCTCCTGTCCGTTCTAATTTTTCAGTCGAAGTATCATTGTATTAAAAACCCAATCATAAAGTCAATAGTTTCCGTTTAAATTTTCCGAAAAAACTTACTTTTCATCTTTCTAATTTAAAAAGAATATGCAACATCTAAATCACACAAATACACATATAGTATAGTGATGCATACAAAAGATACTACTTTCTATTTGTCTCCTATTCAATTTATCCATTAACAAATATTGTAAAAATCAAAGACTTTAATCAATGGGCGTTTTACTGCCCGCAAATAGTAGGATAAATAAAAGTAAAGGAGGCTCTTCAAATGAATGTCGCGAAAAAGAAATCACTAAAGTTATATTTACTTATTTTTGTATTAACTGTTTTGGCCAGTGGATGGATTGGGGTATTTCTAGATTCTCTTCTAACAAATCAACCTGAAGGAAATACTTTAGGTATGGGGTTATGGCTAATATTACCTTTCCTCGTAAGCATTTTACTTAGAGTTATTAGCCGAGATTGGAATGATTTTGGCATCAAGCCAAATTTGAAAGGAAACTTTATATGGTATTTCACTGCACTACTTATTTATCCATTCGTTACAGTAATAACGATAAGCATATCGCTCATTTTTGGAGTAGCTCATATTGCTAGTTTTGATATATCCACGTTATTGTCACTCATAGTCATGTCTACTATTGGTAACTTTATTAAAAATATTTTTGAAGAGTTTTCTTGGCGTGGTTATTTAACTCCAAAGTTGATTGAACTAAATCTAAATGATTGGTACATTTATATTATTTCTGGTTTAATTTGGGCACTTTGGCATGCTGCATATTATATAGTCTTTTTGCCAAATGAATATTTTGAATCTATCTCAAGATTAAATATGCTTTTATCTGGCTGTATCCTTATGGTTTGTTGGTCAATTATGTATGTTGAAATATATAGACTTACAAAATCCGTCTGGCCATGTGTTATCATGCATGCGATCGAGGATGCTGTTCCTACTGTTTTAGTTACAATAACAGGGATTATTACTCTTACAAACAGTAGTGATTTTTGGTTAAATCCTACTAGCGGGGTCGCTGCTACTGTTTTATTTCTCGGAATTGGAATCGTACTAAGAACTATAAGAATAAAAAGAGAACGACAATTATTCACACAATAAAAAGCAGATAATGAATTCGTCATTATCTGCTTTCCAATTTTTAAAACTACCTTATTATATTTTTTGATACATAAGCCAGTCACCAGAGTCTATCACTTTCTTTAACATCTTTTTATTCTGAGCGATATACACATATGCCTCAATTTCCCTATAAGCAACATATACTGTTTGCGTGATTCGATCATATAAATCAGTCTCCGCATTACCTGTATATTCTTCTAGTTCATCTAACTTACACAATATCTCATCATTTACTACATAAACTTCTCCATACACCTGTTCTTCAATCGAATAAGTCATGGCCGGATATCCTTCATTCGTATCAAATAATTTTCCATATGTCCAAGCTCTGTCTGCGATGCATGTTGCACCTTGCATATAATGAGCATTCGTTTGTCCTCTTCTTAATGTGCCATAAACGAACACATGATACATAAATTCTTAACCCCTTTATATGTCTCTACTTTCTTATTTGTAAATAAGCACGAATCATAAAGTAACTCACTTCATTCGGAAGCTGTTCTTTAATAGATTTCAGCCCACCCTCTGCATTTTGAACGGCAGTTTCAATAAGAGATTCATACTCTGCTGGAACAAAGCTTTGCCAATCTACTTCCATTCCATCCTCATAGCAGCGAATTAAATGGTTTTCAATTGTTTGTCTTGATAAGTTACGTTCTTTTGCAATCTCATTCAAATCAATACCTTGTTTATACATTTCATATGTTTCTAAATGAGAATTTGCGGACGCTTTTCCTGACTTTTTACGCTCTGAAACTACTTCTGTCTTAATCGTTTCAGCATAATTTGGATTTTCCTCAATAAAACGCTGAACTGCTTGTAAGAAGTGCGAGCCATATTTCACAAGTTTGTGTTCTCCGATACCTTTTACCGTCAACAATTCAGAATCATTTTGCGGCATTTTCACACACATATCTTTTAATGTTTGGTCAGAGAAAATAACGAACGGAGGTACACCTTCTCCTTGTGCAATTTCTTTACGTACTTCACGAAGCACTTCAAATAAAGGATGGTCTTGAACAATTTGTCTTGTCTCTACTCGTTCTTTTCGTAAAACATTCTCTTTACCAAGTAATACTTCTTTCCCTTTTTCAGTTACTTTTAACGTCGGATAAGTGCCATGTTCAACTGCAATTAACTCGTCTGAAATTAAAAACTCAATAAACTCACTGACCTCTTTTACACTACGGTTCGATAAAAGCCCATACGTTGGTAAAGTATGAAAATTAAATTCAATAACTTTCTTATTCTTCGACCCAGTTAATACTTGCGCTATCATTTGCTTTCCAAAGCGTTGGTTCGTTCTAATCATGCATGATAAAACCATTTGTGATTCTCTTGTCACATCGATGCTCTCGCGATTGTCTGTACAATTACCACAGCGTCCACAATCTTCTTTCGGTTCTTCTCCAAAGTATTGCAAAATGAATGATTGTAAACATTGTTCTGTATGACAGTAATCGGTCATATTTTGCAATTTTTCAAGTTCATTTGAAAAACGTGATTCTCCAGTTGATTGATCAATTAAAAAACGCTGTACTTGTACATCTTGAGAAGAATATAACAATATACATGTACTATCTAATCCATCACGACCAGCACGTCCTGCTTCTTGATAGTAACTTTCCATATTTTTTGGAAGCTGATAATGAATTACGTAACGAATATTCGATTTATCAATACCCATCCCGAATGCAGATGTTGCTACCATTACACTTACTTCATCTCGTAAAAAGAGTTCTTGTTGCTCATTTCGATCACTATCACTCATACCAGCGTGATATTTTGATACAGAAACTCCTGCCTTCATTAAATCTTCATATAACTGATCGACTACTTTTCTAGTAGCTGCATATATAATCCCAGATTCCTTTTGATTTTGACGAATATAATCCGCCAAATATGCATTTCGATCTTGCCCTTTAATGACAGAAAACGATAAGTTCTCACGCTCAAACGTTGTCATAATTGTATTTTCTTGATTAATTTCAAGTGTGTTACAAATATCATCACGTACTTGCGGTGTTGCTGTTGCTGTTAATGCTAATACGAGCGGCTTTTCTGGAAGATAATCTAATATGCGATGTATATGTAAATAACTTGGACGGAAATCATGTCCCCACTGTGAAATACAGTGTGCTTCATCAATCGCAATCATAGGGATTTTCATATCGATAAGTTGATCAACAAACTCCATCGAATCAAGACGCTCAGGCGCCACATAAAGTAACTTGTAATGTCCTTGTTTCGCTAATTGAATTCGCTGATTTGCTTCTGCAATAGATATAGAACTATTAATATATGTAGCTGAAATGCCATTCTGTACCAATGTATCTACTTGATCCTTCATAAGTGATATTAGAGGCGATATAACCAACGTCGTTCCTTCAAATACTAATGCCGGAATTTGATAACAAATCGACTTACCGCCACCCGTTGGCATAATACAAACCGTATCTTTCCCATCTAGTACATTTTTAATTGTTTCATCTTGTCCTCTTCGAAACGAAGAATAACCAAAGTAGGACGCTAAAAGTTCTTGTGCTTTAGTAAACAAAAAAGAGTCACCCGCTTTTCTTTATCTTTCATCTACTTCTATTATATCAATCACTTATGCGACTTGAAAGGGATGATTAGATGCTTATTGTTTTTTCATTATTCTATGTTTCTTCACTTATTTAATATGAATTAGCATCATTATTTTATATGTTTTACAACATTTATAACGTAAATCCAGTACACAAGAAGAAAGAGTTTCAATTTAAATGTTCATTTTATTTCCCTTTCTTGAATACTACTAATCGTATACATATAAATTCAGGAGGTTGCTATATGAAACATCGTAATATGAGTTCCATCAAGGCAAAAACGAAAACACAAAAACTCCAATTCTCTAATAATGATTCGTGGAAATATGAATCATACTATAAGTACCAGCCATTATTCTCTTATAAAAAGCTTTTTAATTTTCTTTCTCAACTTTTTAGACGTTAATATATGTGCAAGAAATATATCATTCACAGAATTTTTCTCAATATTAAATGTATAGACTTACTACAATTCAGTTGTTACCATATATAATAATCTGTTGGATAAACCCCTTAAGTTGACCTGCTTATATTAGCAGGTCTTTTTCATGATTACATACTTCTGTGTACCTCGATCTCACTTCCAAGTCTTTTCTCCATTTTATAACCATATTTAGATCCCAACAATTAATGATAATCATTAATTGTTGGGATTTAAATTGTTCACATATAATTATGCAATTCTTCTTTCTCAATACACAAAACACATTTTACTTGTTACTATAAAAGTACTCCAGATGAGTTTTTGCTCATCGACATTATCTAGTTAATGGGGCCTGCCGCGGGAAGCAGGTCCCTTTGACTTTATGACGGTACCAATTTCATTTGGACACATTTACCAGGTTTTTTCAAAAGAATTTTATGATAACATTACGTAGTCGAGTCCGACATCTCGGCAATACCCTTTTGAGGGTCTGCAACTTCCCTTACAGACCCTCTTTTACTTTATATTCAATTTATTCATATATACCACAACACCATTCATTGAATTTCTCCATTTCAAATTCCCTAAAAATAATCTAGGACACGTAACTAAAAATAAATCTTCATCATACTTTGAGTTATACATGTTCAAAGGAGTGTTACTATTTATGTATTCTTATTGGCAATCGTATTACTCCCCCTACCATAACCCTTATGTAAACTATGATTTATCCGTACGGAACTACCGAATTAGTAAAAATGAGAATTTTTTAAAAGGGTATATGCGTTCTTTATGGGAACAACACGTCGCTTGGACGAGATTGGCTATTATAAGTATAGTATTTAATTTACCAGATGTTAATGTTACTGTTGGACGACTTCTACAAAACGCAACACATATGGGACTATCACTTGAACCATTTTACGGTGAGGATGCAGTGAAAAAATATAGTGCATTAATTAAAGATCACTTAGTAATTGCAGCGGATCTTGTTAAAGCCGCAAAAGCTGGTAATCAAAATGCAGCGGCCGCTATAGAGAAAAAATGGTACGCTAATGGTGACGCAATTATTGAATTTCTTAACAGTATCAACCCATATATAGATAAAGAAGAATTTAGAAAAATGTTTTATGAACATTTAGCACTAACGAAAGCAGAAGCACTTGCCTTCCTAAATAAAGATTATGAAGCAGGAGTAAAACTTTACGATAAAATTGAAAAAGAAGCATTAGAAATGGCTGACATGATAACAAACGCAATCGTAAAACAATTCCCGCAAGTCTTTCAATAAAGTGAAACTTTAATCAGTGAGGGGTTTGTTCATCCCCCACTGATTATCAGCTCTCACCAATCGGCTTATTTAGTTTTCTCTCCATGATATTTCACCTCTCCTCTTTACATTTAGCTTATATCGATATATTTTATTAATATCCGTTTTTTATAGGAGGAAATAGTTTGATTAACGCGATTGGTCTCGTTTTTATACTTACAAATAAACACGAGAAAAAAAAGAAAGTTTACTTAAATGAAAAATTTGCACTAATAGATATTATTGATTCTAAAGAAGTATTTGATGATGAAGGGAATCCTTTAGTAGAACTAACATGTAAATACAGTATATATTTAGATGAAAAATATTACTGTAAATCTCTCGATGATTATACCGGACAAGTCTTTCCTTTCTTAAGTGCAAAAATAGGAAAAGGTCTTCTAAGAAACTTAAACTACTACTTTTCTTACGTTGATGCCTATGATAAGAAACCACCAGTTAAAGAAATAAGACCACTTATGAAACAAGTAACTAACAGATAGCCAAAAATACAAAAAAAAGAAAGCATCTAACCCTGGATGTTTTCTTTTTTATTAAAAACTCATTAACTTTCATCCTCTTCTAAAAGTATGTATCCAAGCATATTTTAAATTAAAAACATTGGAGGATTAGAGTGAATGAAATACTCAGAAACAATTATAAGCAAACGACTTCGAATACTTAAAATGACGGGTATGTTTTTCATGCTAGTGTTAATAGCATGGATTGGCTATACAAAATTACTTTATGAAAACGGCTTTCTTCAAGAAAAAAAGAATTCAGTAGAAGTAATGAATACTAGCATTACAGGAGAAATAGAGCAGCTTTTTCATATAAACTTGCAAGGTTATCGAAAAACAAGCCTTGATGCTGTTATAGAAGCAAGCAAAACCGATCCAAGCGAACTATCCCTAATTGAATTGGTCAACAAATCCTGCTCGCGAGATTGCATAGGCGAACCAGTAACATATGTAAACTCAAACAATGGATATATCTTTTATAAGGAATCTAATGGAACTAATGTAGCTATAACGGTTAAAAAGAAAGACACATGGGTAATTGTAAAGAAATCTGTTCAAGATGGATTATAATTCCCCCCAAAAAAAGAGTACGTATCGTACTCTTTTTTATTATTAATTCCCTTCCTCTTCATCCCTACAATGGCATTTCGGTTTTGTTTTACAATGACATTTTTCACACTCACATTTCGGTTTCTCTTTGCAACAACATTCGTGAAAATCTCTGCGTTTACATCTACATCTCCCAAACATTAAATCATCCCAAAATTTATTACAATTTCGGGAATGCCCACAATGACAAGTATTCCTCATGAATATACTTCCTCCTAAATAGAATTCATCATATTCTATGTTTGAAAGTATACAAAGGCTTGTATATTAGTCTATTTTCTCCATATCATAAGTAGAGTTAGAAGATTATATAATAATTAGTCTTATCTCACATACTCATAGTACCACTTACGTGAATCTAACCAAGCTGTAAATTTATCGATATTTCCAGACCAATACGTCATACATTTTCTAAAAGTGAAGGCAATTCGTTTTCGATTAAAAAAGAGATGTCACTTCACAAATCGGATTCTTTATTCTCTAAATTGTATTAACTTGAATGGTAACACGAACAAAAAAGCATCACCTTTTTGGCGATGCTTAAAAACTCTATTTTACTTTTAAGTTTCCTAAATAAAGTTTAAGATCATGGTGACCGAAACTATACCTATATTTCCGCCTCCTCCTTCACTGCCTCTTTTAACCTCTGCAACATATACCCAATTCCTTTACACCCCTCTAGCGGATATGTAATCATTTCTTCTGGATATAACTTTGTCACTACTTTTTTATGCTTCTTCCCTGCTAGTAAGACGATTTCGTCAAACTGTAGTAAACTTTTATCTACCATCTGTTTTTGTAATTTCTCTATACTTATTACCTCATCGCTTTTTGAATCAAATGCAAGATCATAGTTTTTTAATACAATATCATTTGGCCTTAAAAATCCATGTTTCGCTGATAATATAACCCAGTTTTCGAAAAACATGGATGCGTACGCCTGACATGCTTTTCCGAACGGACTAATATATACATCTTTTGCTTCCATCGGTCCGTAGTTTGAATGCTTATCCCAAATTTTCTTTTTTCCACATGGAATTATACATAGCCTTTTCATATATATTTCTACTCCCTTAACTTCAATAAATAAAATCCATTATTTTGTACATTTTTCTCTCGAAATACTATATAATAATTCTGAAAGTTTTAATTACACATTTTACCATATAAGTACTAAGGATCACTCTCAATGCAAATATTATAATACCATAAAAATTTTTCTTTTTTTCTTCAAAATAATAAAAATAAATTGTAATATTATGATGTACGAATGAATTTAAAAAGGAGGTTCGTAAAAATGAAAAATATTATCCCTGCACTATTAGTCTATTTTATCGTTTGCGTTATTTCCGTTATCATCCCAGCATCTGAAGGCTACAATTATGTCGGCTGGAAGTTATTTGTTGGGCAAGTGTATGCGATACCTATTTTCTTCATTACTGCGATAATCACATTTTATATAAACAAGAAAAAATCTTACGAATAAACAATTATAAGGATAGCTAACGCTATCCTTATTTTAATTCGTTAATCAAATCTAAAATAGCCCTTGCAGTACTTTGTATCCTTTCTTCCGAAAAGTCAAACGCAACACCTGTATTTTTATATATTTCCTGTATAGATAAATTCCAATCTGAACTCGCTCCCTCTTTAAAGAAAGTAATCGCTTGTTCCGGATTCTCTCGATAAATTTGAAACAATTGAATCGCTCCTATTTGCGCAATTGCATATTCAATTTTATAAAAAGGAAACTGAACAAAGTGAAATGACTCGAACCAACTAGAACCAATTTCATTCTCTACTCCTGCAATATCAACTGATGAATATTGATACCTTTTACATAGTTCAATATATTTCTCATCTCGCTCTTCTGGTGAATGATTTGGATTTGTATAAAGCCAGTGCTGGAATACATCTCCTGAAACTGACGATATTAATAACGATAAAGTACGATATAATTGAACTCGCTGTACTTCTTTATAATCATCCTCTTGCGTATAAAAAATAGTAAGCTTATCCATTAATAATAACTCCAGGCTAAGGGAATAAAGTTCCGCCACCTCTTCACGAAGGTATCTTTCCTGCATACTACTTTCATTGTTAAATTGTTTATGAAAATGTAATGCATGCCCCAATTCATGTATTAATGCATGAATTGCATAAAATGAAGGACTAAAATTAGAATAAATAAAAACGTCTTTACTATGAGGTAAGGTAAAGCAAGCAGCTCCTGATGCTTTATTTTTCCGTTCTTGTACGTCAATTAATCCCGCTTCCCTTATATGAGTAAATTCCTCATGAAAACATGAATCTGTCTTCCGAAACATTTCTTCAACCCCATCCAATAAATCAATGTAATTTTCAAATGAAGATTTTTGCAAATTACAAGGAGCAAGATCCCAAGGACGATACGTTTTTACATCAAGATTCTTTTTAAAAAGACTTCCTAACTGTTTCCAAATTGGTACAACACACTTTTCTATCGACTCATGAAACTTATAACAATCTTCAATACTGTAATCTCTATTTTTTTGTTTAAAGGCATACTCACTATAATTATTAAACCCTGCATTTAAAGCCATCTGATTCCGCAATTGTACGAGTTCCTTCATAATACAATCTATTTCTATTTTTACTATACTTCTTGCTTCGCATAAAGCGTACCAAGCTTTTTCACGAATAGCTCTATTTGGGTTATCTATCCTTGCTTTTACGTATGCATACGTCTTTTGCTCGCCTTCCCAATTAATAGATATGTTAGACATTATTTCTCTATATTTCGTAATAAGTTCTTGCTCTTTAACGGAAAGCGCTATGTTCTTTTCATTAAACATTTCACTCTTCACAAATCTTGCTTTTTTCATAAATCCATATTTCTGCTCATCTAATAAATCAGAAAACGGACAATCTCTAAATTTCTGGTCAAATTTTGCATTGTATCTTTTTAAAAGTGGCTGAATTTCATTTTGGTTATACATATGTATATCACGTATATTACTATCTTTTGTATCTCTATACATAGCGATTAAATTGATCGTTAACTCTTCTTCTATTTCTGCGTTTAAACGCAGCTCCTCCGAAAGCCAGCTCTCTAATTCTGAAACCGACGTAATATTTCGCTCTAAAAGTGACTGTAATTTACTCTCCAAATCATTCAACATACACAATCCTCCCGTTTTTAATTTTCTGTTTTTTAGAGATAAAAAAGGACAAGTAGCCAATCTGACTACTTGTCCTTGCTGTTTATGTGTACTCAATAAAATTAAGCTTGGAATGCTTCTGTTAATACTGGTACGATTTGTTTTTTACGAGATACAACACCTTTTAAAGTAGCTGTGTTGTTTTCTAGTGATACGTTGTATGCTTTCTCAACAACGTTTGCTGCTTTACCGATCGCAAGACCGACAGAATCGTTAGTTAAGATATCAGTTACAACGAATAAGAATAGGTCTAAACCTTTCTCTTCTACTACTGCAGAGATTACTTTTTCAAGTTCCGCTTGGTGTACAAGAACGTCGTTTGTATCAACAGCGTTTACTTGTGCGATTTCAACTTTCGCATTACCCATTTGGAATTCTTTAGCGTCAAGAGAGATTAATTGCTCCATTGTTTTTCCGCTTAAGTCAGCACCAGCTTTTAACATTTCTAAGCCGTAGCTATCAGCATCTACACCAGCGATTTCCGCTAATTCACGAGCAGCTGCTACGTCTTGTTCTGTGCAAGTTGGAGATTTGAATAGTAAAGAATCTGAAATAATTGCAGATAACATTAAACCTGCAACTTCTTTACGAATTGTAACGCCATTTTCTTTGTACATTTTGTTTAAGATTGTAGCTGTACATCCAACTGGCTCACAACGATAGTATATAGGATCGCTTGTTTCAAAGTTAGCAATACGGTGATGGTCAATAACTTCTAACACACGAACTGATTCGATATCGTTAGCACTTTGTTGACGCTCGTTATGGTCAACTAAAATAACGTTGTCCACTTCGCTTGCTACTGTCTCAACAAAACGCGGTCCTTCTACTTTAAAATAGTCTAACGCAAATTGAGTTTCACCGCTGATTTCGCCTAAACGTACAGGCTCAGCATTCATTCCTAATTCTTTTTTCAATTCTGCATAAGCAATTGCAGAACAAATTGCATCTGTATCTGGGTTTTTATGCCCGAAAACTAGTACTTTTTCCATGTTTTCCACCTCTTCATGAAAAGGATATCTTAAAGAAGCAAATATGACAATATTTAAAGCATATTTTTTTATAAATAATTGCACTTTCTTCTATATTTTTCATCATTTTCATAAAAAAAATCATCTAAAATGAATTAGATGATCGAAATATATGTTTCAATTAAAATAGTGTAGGAGTTTGCACTACGTTGTTAAAAGCGAAATTTGAAACTAAGCCATTATTCAAAAGGTTTACATCTATAACTTGATAAAACGCATTTCCAGTGTCTGCAATTTCCCAAACAGCTAAAATAAGATGGTATCCACTACGGTCAGTTGGTACATTTGCTTCGTGCGTTACTGTTGTCCCTGGTCTAGCTCCACCGTCATTTTTCACATAGAATGGCACTAAATCTAAATCTGATCGCGTTAAAGGTTTATTTGGATTCCAACCTTTTTTCGTAATATAATATTTCCACTCTTTTGTACTATGAGGAGCCGTAAGTTTCCACTTGAATGTATTCGTTCCGCCATTTAACGTAACTTTCTTCCACCTATCTACAGTTTGAACATCTAACGCAGGAAAATGACCAGCCCCTGCAATTTGTCCATCAGAAGGTCCTAGTTGCGGAAATCCCCCTATCCCTTCTACACTTTGTGGTTCATATTGAATCGGTCCACAATTTACATTTACCCCTTGCTTACATAAATAAGATCGGCTCGCTGGTGATTCTACATATCCATGAGCTGAAGCCTTTTCTGAAAATCCAAATGTTAATAATCCCGTAAGTAATACGCCACCACTTAAAATAACTTTCTTCATCTTTTGTAAACTATTCTTTTTCATTCTTTCATCCCCTTCCAATAATAAAGCGAAAATAACTATAGTTGCCTAGTCATCTTCTCTACATTTATTATAAGACGAGAATCATTACTAAAAGAACCCTCTAAAAACTTTCTCAAATTCATTTAGTGCGTTAATTAGATTATAATTAACTATTTTAACACCGCCAGAAAAATATAGACTGTGTTAAAAATAGTCGTTTATTATTCACTTACTAATAATTAAGCACTCTCCCCGTTTGATTATACCTTAAATGTTTTTATAATAAATAACCGTAGCATCTAACTTTCCATTCGGAGAAATTGCATACCCTGGTATTGTTCCAACTTCTTGGTAGTCTAGTGATTTGTACAATTTATTGGAAGGATCTCCTTCTCTAGTATCTAATACTAAAAGAGACCTGTTTTCTTGCTTTGCTCGTTCCTCTGCTTTTTGCATAAGCGATCGTCCAATACCGTTACGTCTAAAGTTTGGATGAGTCATTAATTTACAAATCTCGGCTCTATGAATTCCGTTAGGCTTTGTAACTAATTGTAATTGAATACTCCCTGCTACTTCGTTGTTTATTTTAGCCACATACAATATCACTTCTGGCGCTAATACTGTTTGCCAATACTTTGTTGCGTCTTTTTGTTCCAGTGGAGGCAAAAAACCAATTGATGCCCCATCATTTACAACCATTTTCAAAAGTTTCGAAAGTTCTTCCATATCATTTTCTAGTTTCTTAATTTCTTCAATTACTAAATTTCGCATTACTTTTCCCCCTTTTGTTTCATTGTAACAATTTTTAAAGAAGGAATAATGAAATAATAAGATGAATTTATATTAAGATATGATTTTTTTTGAAAGGATAACGATATGAAATATATATTAGATAGAACGTACGCAAAAGAATTACTCAAATGGGCATATGAACAAAACCCGGGCCCTTGGTTTGAACATTCACTACATGTTGCTCATGCAACTGAAAACATAATTATAGAACTTATAAAAAAAGGGTACAAGCTAGATGCTGACATAGCATATAACGCTGCCCTTTTGCATGATATCGGAAGATACAAAGGTTTTACCAAATCGGTCATTCATTCCTATGATGGTTATATGTATATGAATGATTTAGGATATACAGGAAACGCCATTATTTGTGTGACACACTCATTTCCCTGTAAAAATGAACATATAGATATCGCAGCGGAATGGAGTCTCGTTCCTGACCATATGAAAAGCCGATTAGTTGCAATATTGAATGAACATAGTAACTACGACTTATATAATAAAGTAATTACTCTTTGTGACGCTCTTGCTGACGCAGATGGCTTTACTACGCTGGAAAGAAGATTAATTTCCGTTGGTTTGCGTCATGGTACAACATCTCATACATCTTTACATTGGAAAGGGTTTTATGCGATTAAGAAAGAATTAGAAGCTTTAATCGGTAAGAGTATATACACAATTCTTCCTGATGTAGGAAAATCTATTTATGAAGATATAGAATATTAAATTGAATACAAATTGAACCCATCCTAGATAATTTTTATACTCAAATTTAATTTCACATAAAAAACGTTTTAAACATAAAGTTTAAAACGTTTTTTATTCAATGCTTTTGATTTTTCAGTTCTGTTAAACACTCTTGCACTAAAGTTACCGCTTGACTCATCGCAGCTCCGCCAGCAAATGCTGCTGAAACACCACATGCTTCCAGAATCTCTTTATCCGAACATCCTTGATCAAGACAACCTTTTGTATGATAAATTGTACAATACTCATCTTGCGTTGCTAAACTAATTCCTAATGCAATAAGTTGTTTTTCTCTTTTTGTTAAAGCACCCTCTTGAAAACAAGCTTGCGTGAACGCATTATATGTCTCAGCGATTTCAGGAATTTGATTTGTAAAACTACCTATACCTTCTTTATAATGATGTAGAATATCATTTATCGAACTATGTTGCTCATGTTCCATCTTATTCCCTCCAGTCATATTATCCATACCTATTGTAGTATGCGATGAAATGGAGGCAATATACCTTCTTTTAAATTAAGAATTTTCAGTTAATTTACGTTATAATTTTAAATTATCATCTACAATAACTTTTTCTCTAGAACTTTTTCTTTCAACCTCTTTACTTCTTTCTTCCCAAAATGTTAATCCTTCAATCCCCACATTTTTAGGATTAAATACTGGATCTTTCCCTTCTTTTTTCTGCCTTTCATAGTCTTTTAACACTTTTAATGCGATTTTACTTAATAATAGAATCGCGATTAAGTTTAACCATGCCATACTACCGATTCCTAAATCTCCGAGATTCCATAAAAGCGACGCTGATTCAACACTACCGATGTAAACCATAATTAAAAATCCAAATTTTAAAACTGGTTTTAAGCAGCCATACTTCAATTGACGATCTAAATAAGTAAGTGTCGTTTCAGCGATATAGTAATAAGCGAGTAACGTTGTAAATGCAAAAAAGAAAATTGCAATTGAAATAAATATTGGACCAAACCCTGTCATCACAGTTTCAACTGCTTGTTGCGTATAAATTGGACCTGCTTCCACATTTCCTATGTTTTTTACAATAGCGCTTTTCCCTTCAGGTATAACATTATACATACCTGTAATTAATATCATAAGAGCTGTCGCTGTACATACGACAATTGTATCGATATATACGGAAAACGCTTGAACTAATCCTTGTTTTGCAGGATGCGATACTTCAGCAGCAGCCGAACTATACGTCGCTTCTCCGACACCAGCAACGTTTGAAAATACAGCACGTTTTACACCCCATGCAATAGCTGCACCAACAATTCCACCAAACATTTCATTTACACCAAATGCGCTAGAGAAAATTAAAGCAAACATACTTGGGATCTCCGTTACATTCGCAATTAATATGATACATGTAACAATTACATAACCAATTGCCATAAATGGAACAAGCATTTGAGAAACGCCAGCAATTCTCTTTACACCACCAAAAATAATTGCCGCTAGTAACACGACTAAAAATATACCAGTTATATATTTGTTAATACCATTAGAGTTTTCGAATCCAACTGCGATACTACTAGATTGAATACCTGGTAATAACATGCCATATGAAAGTGTTACAACTACCGCTACAATGACTGCAAACCATTTCATTTTTAAACCTTTCTCAATGAAATATGGAGTACCGCCGCGATATTCATTCCCTACTTTACTTTTGTATACTTGAGATAATGTTGATTCAACAAACGCACTCGCTGCCCCTAACAAAGCCATTACCCACATCCAAAATACAGCTCCAGGCCCGCCGAAAGCGATCGCTGTCGCTACCCCTGCAATATTACCAATTCCAACTCTTCCTGATAAGGCTAAACAAAATGCCTGAAAAGATGATATTCCCGTCTCGGAACTCTTTCCTTCAAATAATAGTTTAATCATCTCTTTAAAATAACGAATTTGCAAAAAACGTGTTGCAATCGTGAAATATACGCCTGCCCCTAATGCAAAAACAACTAAACCGATACTCCACACTTGCCCTACTAACCATTCTACTAAATTCTCCATCCAAATCCCCCTTATCATTCTTTTGAAAAGCAATTTTGTATATAAGAAAACGGACAACTATTATCAAACTTTCTAGTTGTCCGCATCTTTCATTATTTCATCCCTCAATTTTTGTCAGTAAAACACCCTATTACTTTATATTTACCCAAACACTTTTCACTTCTGTATAATTATCAAGCGCATATGAACCTAATTCGCGGCCAATACCAGATTGTTTGTATCCACCAAATGGTGCAGCTGCATTTTCTAAGTTATAATCATTAATCCACACTGTTCCTGCTTTTAATTTATTTGCCACTTGATGACCCGTTTTGATATTTTGCGTCCATACACCCGCAGCAAGGCCATAGGATGAGTTGTTCGCTCGTTCAATTACTTCTTCTGTCGAATCAAATGGAAGTACAACAACAACTGGTCCAAATATTTCTTCCTTAACGATTGTCATATCGTCTGTAACATCTGTGAATACAGTTGGTTTAACGAAATAACCTTTTTCAAGCGCACGTTCGCCACCAGCCGCAACTGTAGCACCTTCTTTCTTCCCTTGCTCAATGTAATTTAACACACGCTCTTGTTGTTTCTTAGATACGAGTGGACCCATTTCCGTTCCTTTCTCCATACCTGCTCCAAGTTTTACGTTGTTCGCCATTTTCACAAGTGCATCTACTACAGTTTCATAATGTTTACGATGAACAAATACACGTGATCCTGCGCTACAATTTTGACCATGATTATACATAATACCTTGGAATGCACCATTAATTGCTTCTTCCAAGTCCGCATCTTCTAAAATGATGTTTGGTGATTTGCCGCCAAGCTCTAACGTTACATGCTTAATCATTTCTGCAGACTGACGCATAATATACTTTCCTGTAACAGTAGATCCTGTAAAAGCAACTTTATCAATGTCATGATGATTTACAATTGCTGCTCCTGCTTCAGGACCAAAGCCTGGTACAAAGTTTACAACACCGTTTGGAAATCCAGCCTCTTTAAAGAGTTTTGCTGTATATAGTAAGGATAAAGGTGTTTGCTCTGCTGGTTTTAATACGATCGTACAACCTGTCGCCAGTGCAGCTCCCATTTTCCAAGAAGACATAACGAGCGGAAAGTTCCACGGAATAATCTGACCTACAACACCTACAGGTTCATGTCTCGTGTAATTTAAGTAATCTTTTGAAATTGGGATTGTTTGCCCAATAATTTTTGTAGCCCATCCTGCGTAATAACGATAATTTTCTACAGTCGCTGAAATATCATCATCAAGTGCTACTTGATATGGCTTTCCATTATCTAAAGCTTCTAGTTGCGCTAATTCTTCTCTATGTTCTTCAATTAAATCTGCTAACTTATAAATAAGATGCGCTCTTTCAGCAGTAGTCATTTCTGCCCACGGACCAGATTTAAATGCAGATCTTGCTGCTTTTACTGCAGCATCAATATCCTCTTCTTGCGCTTCACATACGACTGCTAGAACATCTTCTGTTGCTGGATTGTATGTTTCAAACGTCTTTCCGCCAATAGCAGAAACAAATTCGCCATTAATAAACATTTTAATTTCTTCATTTAAAAACGCTTCCACTTTTGGTTTCAGCTCAATATTTGTCTTTAACATTATGTTCTCCTCCTTATTTAAACAGCTGCATGAGCTGCAATATTTGATAAAATCGTTTGAAGCTTTTGATCTTCGTCAACAGTTAATCCTAGTCTTGGATAGCGAGAAGGTCCTCCTGCTTGCCCATGTAATTCCATGGAACGTTTAACGATTTGAACATATTTCCCTGATCCTTCAAGAAACTCGCAAAGTGGTAAAATAGCATCGTTTATTTCCCACGCCTTTTCTAATTCACCATTTTGAAAATGCTCATACATTTTTGTAACGAGACCGGGAACGATATTTCCTGCTACTGAAACCCATCCCGAAGCACCAACTAAATATGATTCCATAACTAAATCTTCAGAACCACAGAAGACTTGGAAAGCCCCTTCACTTTGTCTTACTAAATCTCTCGCTTTTCGAATATCTCCGCTAGATTCTTTAATATGTGTAACATTTTCACACTCTTTTCCAATACGGAGCATTAGCTCTGTACTCATATCGACACCAGAAGTAAATGGGTTATTGTATAGCATAATTGGTATATTTACAGAGTTTGAGATTTCTTTAAAATGAAAATAAATCTCCTCTTCCTTCGGTTTACAATAGTAAGAGTTTATAATTAATGCACAATCCGCTCCGTGCGCTTCTGCATGTTTCGTATATTCAATTGTTTCTTTTGTGGTCTCTGCTGCAGTTCCAACAATGACTGGAATACGGCCATCAATTTCTTTCAACACAGTTTCTACCATTTTAAATCGTTCTTCTTTTGATAAACTTACAAACTCTCCTGTACTTCCATTAATGATAATACCTGCAACCTTTTGTTCGATAAAGTAATTTACATTTTGTTTTACCCCATCCCAATTAATTTCCTGAAATTCATCCATCGGTGTTATTAATACTGGAAATGCCCCTTTAATTTTTTGCATATTTATCTCTCCCTATCACATTTTATTTTAATAAGAATCCTGCCGGAAACGGATCCGTAGGGTCTAATAGAAACGTCTGCATCCCTGTAATAAATCCTCTACTTTCAAAACGGAAAATGTATCCTAGTTCCTCCTTCTTCACTTTTTCCACAGTTATAAAACTATTAAATATACTTTCATTTTTAAAAGGTTTATCCGCCATATAATCATTTTTAAATAATGCATGAACATAGGAAACGATAGTAGAAACAAAACCTGGCGAACGTACGATAAAGTTATCTTCATGAAATGTAATCGACTTTATATGGTTCTTTTCTTTTTGCGAAGGATCTACTAAAATAAGCCTTTTTATTAGCGACTGTTTTTGTATAGCCTGCAGTGTAGCTTCTCCCCATCTTTTCAATTCTGAAATGTTTTCAACACGAATTTCTGGCGAATACGCACCTTTTTCTACAACTGCATATACTTTATCTGCTTGTATGAGAGAATAACTTACATTACCAACCTGTAAATTTTCCTCAATCAAATAGCAAAGTTTGCTTTCAAACGAAACAGATATAACTTCATCATTCTCTACATACGCATGAACTAAAAATATTCCAGATAACGTTTCAATTTTGTATTGATTGGACTCTCTCTTTTTTAAATACCCACTTTCGAGTAACATCGTTATTACCGCAACAATGCCCCCATAATGAAGCGGAATCGAACCTTCATGATTAAAAAATAATACAGCTGCATCCACTTCATTATGGATAGATGGAACGACAATACACCCATTCAAACCGATAAAACCACGTGGTTCATTTAATAAAAGCTTCATCTCTTCTGCTAATTCACCTGAAAATTGTTCATTTAATTGCTCCAAACTGTAGTAGTATTTGCATGGTACGTCTTTCATTACACGAAATGCCTCGCCATTTACATGTACGTCTACTGCTGTATACATTTTTTGAATGTTCATTTTATATCCTCCGTTTCATGTTCCATCGGCGGAATTAGCAAAAATCCTTCTTTGAGTGGATCCATTTCATTGTAAAAAAATTTATGCATACCCATAAGCCAAGCTGATCCCGTAATTTTCGTTATGACAGCTTCAATATTTTCAACATGTGTCGTATTCACGACATATCCTTTAAATAAAGAACCAACGATACTCTCATGAATGAACTCTTCACCAATTTTGATTTCTTTCTGAGCGTATAATACAGCTAGCTTCGCAGATGTTCCTGTACCGCATGGGGATCGATCTATTCCGCCTGGTGGTACAACAACTGTATTTTTCACATGCGCACATTCATGAGTAGCATCTGTATAAAATTCAACATGTGTTAATCCTCTAATAAACGAATACTCTGGATGAATGATTTCAAACTTCTCATTAATTGTGTTTCTTATATGAATCGCCTTATCGATGATTGTAGATGCATTTTCTGGTACTAATTCTAGGCCTACTGACTTCGCATCAATAATGGCATAAAAATTCCCTCCATACGCAATATCAGCCTCTACAGTTCCAATGTCTTTGACGTGTACAGTAATATTTTTCAATAAAAAAGCTGGTATGTTACAGAAAGATACCTCTTTTGCTTTTCCATCTTGAACAGCAATATCTACTTCCACTAAGCCAGCCGGGGTATCTAGTTTTAAAGAAGTAATCGGTTCAACTACTGGAATTAAACCTGATTCAACTAACGCTGTACATACACCGATTGTATCGTGACCGCACATCGGTAAGTATCCACCTGTCTCTATGTATATAACACCTATATCAGCCTCAGGATGACATGGGTCTGTTAATAATGCCCCTGACATTACATCATGACCACGCGGTTCATTCATTAACAATTTTCGAATCCAATCATATTCCTTTTTCATATGTAACATCTTCTCTGCCATCGTCTCTCCAATCAACTTTGGAAGTCCGCTAATTAATGTCCTCGTTGGATTCCCGCCCGTATGTGTATCAATAGTCGTAAAGACTCTTTGTGACCTCATCCGTTTAACACCCTTTCTGTAAAACGACTCAAACGAAGTGGTTCAATAGGAATAATTGTCTCTTTTTCATTTAATAACTCTTCAATTACTTTCCCAGTAACTGCTGCAAGACTAATCCCATCCCCTTCATGTCCAGCGGCAATGAAATAATTCGGAATATGTTCCACTCGTGAAATAATCGGCAAATGATCTTCTGTCCACGGACGTAAACCAGCGTAAGAACGAATTACCATCATATCTGCCATTTTCGGATAAAAGCGAATCGCTCTATTTGCGATACATTTAATGACTTCATTGTTTATTCTCGTATGAAACCCTACAAATTCACGACTACTTCCAATTAAGAAATTTTGACTTTCAGTAGGCTCAAATACGAGCGCAACCCCGTATTTTTCAGTTAAAACATCTACTTTTCTTTTTCCGCCAAATTTAGAAATTAAATAACCGAATTCCATTACTTTACGGCATCCTACATGTTGTTGCCTTGATGCTACTATAATATGCCCTTTTCTCGGTTCAATTGGTATATTTACATTTAACATCTGACCAATCTTAGGAGCCCACACACCGGCTGCATTTACAACTTGTTTTGCTGTAAAAGTACCATTCGTAGTTTCTACAACAAATGAACCATTCGTCTCTATTTTCATACTCTTTACTTCGGTCTGCTTAAAGGCTTTTGCGCCAAACTTTTGTGCCTCTGACAGAAGCGAGAAAGCAAGGAGATATGGATTCACAGTTGAATCCGTCGCACATTCTAAACCGCCTAATAAATCATCAGCAAAAAAAGGCGACTCTTCTCTTATATCTTGCCTATCAAGCATTCGAAACGGTAATCCAGCTTCTTTTTGCCGATCTACCCATTGTTGCGCAGCTTCCATCTCTTCGTCTGACTCACATACGAGAATACTTCCTGGTGCCCTATATTCAAATGAATGCTCTAATTTTTCACTTAAATCAGTTACTAATTTTTGACTTACTAAAGACATTTGACTATCAAATCCCGGATCTTTATCAATGGCCAAAATATTCCCATCACACCGTGAAGACGTCCCGCTGACAAATTCTCCTTTTTCAATGATTGTTACGTCTCTTCCGTATTTTGAAGTGTAATAAGCGATAGAACACCCTATTATTCCACCACCTATAATTAAAACGTCGCAGTGCCTCACAATATACTCCTCCTTTCCCTAAACCTCTCACTTTCTTTTATGCAATTGACGTGCCAATTCTTCATATATACAATTTCCATAAACAATATTTTTATTTGTAAAAATAATTTAAATTTACAGTAAATAGGTGTATTATTTTTTTATCACTGTCAAAATTTTTATACATAACAGGAGGGCATTATGGCATTTTCATTTCCGACTATACAAGAGTTTTTGGAACGTGTTTTAATCGATCATACATGTAGCCTTAATCACATTAAGCAAGTAAACGAAAGGTTTTATTATCTCCCTTCTACTACAGATGAATATAATTGCGCCATTATTTATGTAGATGACTCATTCACTGCACTAATTGACGCTTTTTCTTATGAATTAGCTGTTATCATCCTTAACGAAAACGATGAGCCGATATGCTGTATAACTTCTCAGCAAATGATTCCATTTCTTTATAAGTCCTACAATGAACTACAGGCATTTTATGACACCGTAATACAAACAACTGACTCTTCTGTTACAGTCATTGATAGTAAAGAATGCGTTCGAACTTGGACAGATGGTGCTGAAAAAATATTTTCAGTCAACCATAATGAAATTATTGGGCAACCGATTACTCGTTTTTTTGATTATAAAGACTTGGAAATTTTACAATCTTTACATGATGGAAAAAGCATAGTCGCTCAGTTCCATCAGCCTCGTCCCGATTTATTCGTATTAATTAATTCAAATCCAGTTTATTGTAATGATGAAATTATAGGAGCAGTCGTTTCAGAAACAGATGTTACAAATCAAGTCGCTTTAAATGAAAAACTATTTAATATGTCACATGAAATGCACCGTTTAGAACAAGAAGTGGCAAAGTATAAAGATGAATCCGATCCATTCCTTGCGATGAATGGGAAAAGTCCTGTTATACAAAGAACGATACAATTAGCTAGAAAAGTTTGTTCGGTGAAATCAACTGTTTTAATACTTGGGGAAAGCGGAGTTGGAAAAGAAGTATTTGCGAAAGCAATTCATGAAGCAAGTGAGACAGCGAAGGCGCCTTTCATTTCGATTAACTGCGGGGCAATTCCAGAAGCGTTATTTGAAAGTGAATTATTCGGTTACGAGCGTGGGGCGTTTTCTGGAGCAAATAGTAAAGGAAAAAAAGGTAAAATTGAACTCGCGCAAGGCGGTACTTTATTCCTCGATGAGATTGGCGAAATGCCGCTCGATATGCAAGTAAAACTGTTACGTGTACTACAAGAACGAAAGTATTACCGAGTTGGCGGAGAAAAAGAAATTAATATTGATTTCCGCATTATCGCTGCTACAAATCGGGATTTACAAGAAGAAATGAGAAAAGGAACTTTCCGAGAAGATTTATATTATCGTTTAAATGTAGTTAGCCTGCATATTCCACCGCTGCGTGAAAGACGAGAGGATATTATCGAACTCACATACTCATTCTTAAACGATTTTTCAATCAACTATAACAGACCAATTCGTGACTTACCTTCAAGCATTATGCATGAACTGCTTCATTACAATTGGCCAGGTAATATTCGCGAACTTCGAAACGTTGTTGAACGACTTGTGGTATTTGCGACAGACGGAATTATAAAACAAGAATATTTACCATTTCATACAACCGAAAATTTAGACAATCATACAGCTCATTCCTTATTACTCAGCAACAATAATACAATCCTTTCTTTACAAGAAGAGATGGATGAGCATGAGAAAAAAGTTATTGAAAGGGCTTTACGAATTTTAAATGGGAATAAATTAGAATGTGCAAAACAACTTGGCGTAACAAGGGCTACTTTATATAACCGTTTAAAAAAACTTGGACTTCAATAAAGAAGCAGTATGCACCGATTAGGCGTTTACAGGTAGCTCTCTCTCCTTCCTCTATATTGGCATGATTTTTGCATATATAATTTGTGCAAACCGAACTAGAGGAGGAATACACATGACCAATAAAAACAACTTAATCGTTTGTCGTTGTGAAGAGGTTACATACGGACAACTTCAATCGACAATTGCTGAATATAACTGCTCGGCAAGAGAATTAAAACTAAGAACACGTGCTGGCATGGGATTTTGCGGTGGTCGTACATGCAGAATAATGATAGATCGAATGATTGAAAATGCGAATCCTGACGTAACTCTTAATGAACTACCGTTAAAATATCAACCACCAATACGTGCAGTTACTTTTGGATCGGTAGGTGAAAGTAAATGAGTAGAATTACACATCACCCTATTTTAGGTACTTTACAAAGTAGTGAGCGTATTACTTTTCAATTTAACGGTCATCAATACGAAGCATATGAACATGAAACGATAGCTGCTGCCCTGTTAGCAAATGAAATACGGACATTAAGAGTTCATGAAGATAGCGGGACACCGCGAGGTATTTATTGTAATATTGGGCACTGTTCTGAATGCCGCGTGACAGTAAATAATCAAACAAATGTACGCGCATGCTTAACTGTTGTAGAAGAAAACATGGTTGTTGAAAGCGGGAAACAGCATCCGAATATCGTGAGAGAGATGGTGAAAAAACGATGAGTGATGTAATTATCATTGGTGCAGGACCAGCGGGATTATCTGCTTCTATCTCTTGTGCTCGTTTCGGACTAAAAGTGCTCGTTATTGATGAATTTATGAAGCCGGGTGGGAGATTGTTAGGACAGTTGCATCAAGAGCCTACTGGAGAATGGTGGAACGGAATAGAGGAATCGAAGCGACTTCATGAAGAAGCAGAATCACTTTCAGTACATATCAGGTGCGGTGTTTCGGTCTATAATTTAGATAAAGATGAAAACAATTGGTTTGTACATACTAATATCGGTACGTTAGAAGCACCTTTCGTACTACTTGCTACTGGTGCTGCGGAATATTCTATTCCCCTTCCAGGCTGGACACTTCCAGGAGTGATGTCAATTGGAGCAGCTCAAGTTATGACAAATGTTCATCGCGTGCAAGTTGGAAAAAAAGGAATCATTATTGGTGCTAACATTTTGTCTTTCGCCATTTTAAGTGAATTGCAATTAGCGGGAATTAAAGTAGATCATATTGTACTCCCTGAAAAAAGCGAGTTAAGTCAAAAAGCTGGTGAACCTGAAGAAGTTTTAAACTCTCTTTTAAATGCAGCACATCTCGCTCCTTCTGCTATTTTACGAATAGGTAGCCACTTTATGAAATATGATTGGATTCGAAAAGCTGGATTAACATTCTATCCAAACAGCGGAATGAAAATAAACGGAACGCCACTTCACCTTCGGAAAGCAGCTCTTGAAATTATCGGAACAGATCAAGTTGAAGGTGTACGCATTGCTAATATTGACTCTAAAGGAAATGTTATTAATGGATCAGAGAAAATATATGAAGCAGATTTTGTTTGTATTGCTGGGGGATTATACCCACTTGCCGAACTTGCAGCTGTAGCTGGTTGTCCCTTCCATTACATTTCAGAATTAGGTGGACACGTTCCTCTCCATTCCGAAACAATGGAAACCCCTCTTCCTGGTTTATTTGTAGCTGGCAATATTACAGGCATTGAAAGCGGAAAAATTGCGATGGCGCAAGGAACTGTTGCAGGTCTATCTATTGCTAAATATGCAGGTGAACAACATGATATAGTCGACCAACAATTATATCACGCCATTCAAAACGTTCACTCTGTTCGTCAGAAAGCTGCAATTCAGTTTAATCCGATGGTAGATATCGGTAGACGAAAGATGAATGATTTATGGCATAAATTCCAAACAAATGATAAAGATTTCTATAAACAACAAGAAATTATTTAATAAGACTTATTTGTCAAAAAGCTCCCCTTATCAAAAACATAAGGAGAGCTTTTCAAATTATTTCACTTCGATTGTCCAATCACCATCAGCTTGAATAGTGAATATATGTATACCATTTTCTTTTACAGGTACTTTTTTCGTAGTATCGGCAGCACCAATTTCATTAAATATCATGCTATCGTTTAAATCCACTACAAAATTACTTTCACCATTCTTATGTACACCATGCAATTCTTTCAAACCTTTTTCAAGTTTCACAAAAACAACATCAGATCCGTGACCACTAATTGTTCCTGGAGCTGTTACTACTTTATCTATTGGAATAGACTGAGACATATTCACTTTCCAGTGACCATCTGCCATTGGATTAATAAAATATTTTCCACTCTTGTTTAATAAAACTACACGTTTTTCTTTTCCATTACCAATAAAATTCGAAAGTGAACCAGAGTCATTACCTTGTTCATCTTTTAACTCTAGAATTGCATTACTTTCTCCTGTATGTTCTACTTCCGCAATAACAAATCCGGATTTTAACTCAAAAAAATCAGAAGAATTCGCACCATCACCTTCTAACGAAACACTATGATCTTGTGATAATCTCTCCACTGCACTTTTTTCTTTTATCTCTTTAGCTTTCGGGCTAGTTGTTGCTGTTTGCTGTTCAGTATTCTTATCTTTTTTTTCATTCGCTTGTACATCTTTTGTTTGCTCCGTTGAATTACAAGCAGTTAAAGATAAACATACCGCAGCAATTGTTGCTAATAATTTCTTTTTCATAATATCCTCCTATTAACATAAAACATTCTTAATAAGAATAACATATTTTTACCAATTCATCAGTTTATTAAAAATTGAATTTTATCCTAAAATAGGAAACATACTAAAAATATAAATTAAAATAAAAAACTGCTAGAGCATAAAGCCCTAACAGTCTTATTGTTCATCACTATTAAATTTCGCTAATGCGTAAATACCTTCTTCATCATCTAATTCAAGTTGTAATCTCGCTGCGAATGAATTGACATTATATTCTCTGTCAAGCAATAAGCGTAATGCTTCGATTAAGTTTGCTTGAATTAAAATTTGCTGGCGACCATTTACCTCTACTTCCGCAGAGAAACCGTAGTCATCGTCATACATGAGTTCAACTAACACTTCTTCTGGACCCACTTGTCTTTTTTCAGCTATATATACGCAAAGCGCATTTATTAATTCTTGTTCAGAAATTTTTATTGTTTCCATGCTACTTCATCTGCCTTCTTTTTACGTTGGTCTTTGAAGTATTTAAATGCACGAACTGCTAACATTACGATACCAGCCATTACTAACATATTTACCATAAATGCTAATACAGAACCAAGAGCTCCCATATTTGCAAATAAGCTACCCATTAGTAAACCACCAAGACCACCTAGTAATAAACCTTTCATAAAGCTTCCTTTATTACTTTTTGGTGCTGTGTTTGTTGCTTTCGTTTTTGAATCTGGAGTCGTTTTTTGAGAATTTACATTTGAGTCTTTTTTGTTTAAATCAACTTTTGACTTTTGACCTGAACTTGGTGTAAATGATTTTTTACCAGATTTGTAACTTTTCGCTGCTGCATGATCTACGAACATAAAGCTGCTAGCCCCAAAGATAACCATGAATGCTGTCATTACTGCTACAAGTTTTTTCAACATATTATATCCATTCTCCTTTTATATAGATATATGTGAAATCTATCTTTCTAGTAAATTCAGAATGATAGATTTGTTTTTAAGAACATTTTAAAGGTTCTTATGAACTTATTATATGAACTTTTGTCGAAATATGCAAGTATTATTTACTTTCAACAGTTTGGTGACAAAGGAAAAATTAAGCAAAACAGAATTGACTTTAAATGAAACAAAACATATTATAAGTTCATAAGAACTTTTTATTATTTTGGAGGTGAAAAGATGGAAACATTTCATCTCACACGAAACGAAATGGCTACCCTTCTTCTATCACTAAGAGGATGGAATACGAAAAAGCCTCTCGGTATTTTACAAGAAGCTTGGGCAAAGTCACATAAAAAAGATATTGAAAGCGGACAAAGCGTTACAGCTTTTATTACTACCGCACTTTCACCTATTTTTGAAAAGCTGATTAAAATTGACGATACTGATGTCGGTTTTTCTTTAAATGAAATAGTTGCGCTTGGCAATCAGATTGAAAACACAAGTTTCTCTGTAACTGCTATGCAAAACTGGGTGAAACGAGATATAAAAGAAATGATTGGCTCTCCTCAAAAAGGGAAAAAATATTCGATTGAACAAGCAGCCTTACTGTTCATTGTCGAAGATTTAAAAACAGCACTTGATTTTGAATCAATTCGTAAGCTATTACGCCTTATCGTTAATGACCCAGCCGATCGAAGTGATGATTTAATCAATCCTGTTCATTTATATGTAGCATACTCTTCTCTATTTGAAGAACTCAATCAAGGGAATTGCTTACAACTAAATGCAACAGATACAGTTCATACAATTGAAAACATCGTAAAAGAAAAAGCTGATAAAATCGCAAGCAAGTTCGATCAAATTAATAACGAACAACGCGAAGCAATTCGTAACGCTATTATCATTGCGACCCTTTCTGTACATACCGCTTATGTACAAATGTTAGCAAAGCGTTACGTAACAGCAACTTTATTTTTACAGAACTTAGATGTGAAGCCTTAAAAAATAGGAGCAGAAATGCTTCTATTTTTTTATGAGAAATTTTTAATAATCTTTTCATTAACCCTTCATAAAAACGCGGCTTATATCCTTTACTATAATACTTATGAGAGACATAAAAGAATTGAAATAGCAATTCCCTATGTAAATAAGGTATAATCTACATATAGTGAACCTTTTACGTGATTAAATAAAAGGTTCTTATACTCAAAAATTCATAAACTAGAAGGTGCAACAATGTTAAGTAGTTTTATTCATTCAGTATTAACGGTTTTTGAAGGATTAGGTTATTGGGGCATTATGCTTGGACTTATGATTGAGATTATCCCAAGTGAAATTGTCCTTGCTTATGCAGGATACTTAGTATTCAATGGAAGTATCTCATTTATAGGCGCTGTTGTATTCGGTACAATTGGCGGTGTTATTGCTCAAATCTTTATTTATTGGCTTGGACGATACGGCGGACGCCCTATATTAGAACGTTACGGAAAATATATTTTCATACATAAAAAACAAATAGATGCTGCAGAAGATTGGTTTAATCGTTACGGAACTGGCGTCATTTTTACAGCACGCTTCATTCCAGTAGTGCGTCATGCGATTTCAATTCCTGCTGGTATTACAAAAATGCCTTTACTACGTTTCACTACATTAACAGCACTCGCAATCATCCCTTGGTCAATCATTTTCATTTATTTAGGTGAAAAACTAGGTGAAAATTGGGAGAATATAAATGATATTGCTGGTCCGTATGTGAAATCATTCGCAATTGGTGGCGTCGTACTTATACTTTTATACTTCGTTATAAAAAAATGGACAAAAAAGCGTAAAAATCTCGCTTAAGAATATAATAAAAAACCGCTATAAATTCATTCGGAATTATAGCGGTTTTTTATTTATATATGAATTAATCTTCAGGAATTATATAACACCTTTCCATCTACATTTACATGGATAAGCAACCATTCGATCATTCTTTTCGTATATTATCTCAAAAAGGAGTGATTCCCCTATGCATTGGCAGCAAAAAATACCATACTTAATCGGACGCCCTATCGGTATTTCCTTCATAAATGGGCAAGGAACTTCTGGCGTATTATGTTCAGCGCATGATGGTCAATTATATGTGTATGAATACCTTTATCAAGCTCAGTTCGCAATGAAACATTATGATTATAGACAGGTTCAAGATATACATGCATTCCCAAATTGCCCTCACCAAAATCCTCTATACTAAAAAATCGGAACGGCTCATAGCCATTCCGATTTCTATACTTTATTTCTCAGAATAAAATTTCTGCACTGCTTCATCAAAATAAATCCAACCTTTCCAGCCTAAATGAATCGTATCTTTTAAGAAATACTTATCATATTCATGACCAGAGAAATCAACTACTGGATATCCTGCTTTCTCAACCTGTTCTCGAACTTTATTATAATACACTTCACGGCGTTCTTTCGGGAAGCCAGTATAATCATACCAAGGCCCATTTACAGGTACAGAAATAAAGAGTGGTTTGACATTTTTCTCTTTAAATAAATCTAAAATAATTTGTAAATCATCATATTCTGGTGATTCATCATATGTTTCATTTGCTCTAAAGTTTTTTAAACCTTTTAGTTTTTTCTTCAGATTATTCTTATGATAATACGGATTTTCAATTCCGAATGTATTTGTAGTAGACTCAGCATTCCCTTCTTGTTCCGCGTGTTTACGTGCATCTTCCCAAGAAATTGAACGAAGTCCGATATTTGTTTTCTCTTTCATCGGTTCGATTTTAAATAAAGAGTTAAATAAATCTCTATGATCTAAAATATTTCGATGCATATAAGCAAGTGGTTTAGCTAAACCTGCTTTTATGTTATGTTTTGTATCATTATATACAATACCTTCTAATGAATTTTTTAATATATCATCTTCTTGAACAACTTTATAATCTAATAGCCGTTTCGCGATTTGCTTCTTCATTTCTGGATTTATCTCATCATTAAAAATAAAATGATATGCTTGTTGTTTGGAGAAATTATTAGTGAAATCCCCTTGTGAGACACCAGTCTTTGTAAACCATTGTGGTGAAAGAACAAAGACTACTTTTTTACCTTCTAATTCATCCATAGTAGATGTCATATTTAAAATATGAGCTAAGCTTTGTGTACCGCCAGTTCCAATTAAAAACGGTGTAAAACCAGCTGGATTTACTTTGAAATAATTAGACGGATGATATGCATCCATTCGTAAAAATTCTGATGAACCGTACATCGGTAAATACTGTGAATTCTCTAACATTTTTTGCTGTAAGAAAACACTTTGTAATTTCTCTTTTTGTAAAGAAGTAGCCGCATCTTCTACCTTCTTATCACTAATAAGCGATACTAAACTTTTCGATGGGATTAGAATGATAATGAAAAAAAGCACACACGCTAAAATTATAGGACCAAAAGCATGCTTCATTTTCATCTTCTGTCCCTCTTTCTATCGTTATTAGATTGTAACCCTTGTCTTTGACACGCCATCTTTTCTCTCCTTTTTCTCTATACATGTTCCATTCTATTTGTCTATTATATACATGTATGTATTTCCTTCCTTGTTCTATTAAATCCTATAGAAATAGCGCAAGAAAATGTTTCCATAGAAACACGTTAATTATACAAGATTCTACATAAATTTCACACTGGAATTTTAGTAATAATTTTATTTTTAAGTCGTAAAAAAACATATGAAATGTCTATATTTCATTCGGAACTGTACAAAAAAACAGACTATCACATACGTGAAGTCTGTTTCTCCATTCTTTTATTTTTGTACATCTGCCCCTTTTAAACTTGTAGCTGGACCAAATTGATGTACATATAAATCTTTCACATATGGTTTTTGTAAGTAAGATAATCCGCGCTGGAATACCGGTGCAATTACTGCATCATCAAGTAGCATTTTTTCAGCTTCTTGCATTGCTTTCCAGCGAGCTTTTTCATCATTACCTAATTCTGTTTTAATCTTCTTAATTAACGCATCATATTCTGGGTTTGCATATTCTGTATTATTAACACTGCTTCCAGAAAGGAATACTTCTAAGTAAGTCATTGGATCTGGATAATCCGGTAACCAGCGTGATAACGACATTTCATATTCTTTCTTCTTCTCTAGTGCTAATTTTTGCGTATGTGGTTGCAATTTCACATTCACTTTTAAACCTGGTAAATTTTTCTCAAGCTGCTCTTTAATGTACTCTCCAACTTTTTTAAAGTTTTCTAAGTCATAATTTAATAGTTCTAACGTCACTTCATCTGTACCTGTTTCTTGCTTTGCCTTTTCCCAATATTCTTTCGCTTTTTTTACATCAGTTTTATTAAACTCACCTGCCGTACTTCTAAAATCTTTTTTATCTGGTCCCTTTAAAAATCCTTTTGGTACGTAATAGTTTGCAGCAACCGAACCATCATTTAAAAATGAATCCGCAAGTCCTTTCTTATCAAAAACTGTACTTAGCGCAAGACGTGCATTTTTATTTTTAAGAATCGGTACATTTTCATTAAATCGGAAGAAGTACATAACTGGATCTGTATATTGTTTTAGCTCTTTATTATTTTTATATTTATCCACGAATTCTGTAGAAATAACAGCTCTATCAACTTTATCTGTTTCATATAAATTTACCGCAGTTGAAATTTCTTTTACAATTTGATAGTTTACTTCATCTAACTTCACTTCTTTTTTATCCCAATACTTATCGTTTTTCTTCATTGTAAAGCTAGCTTCATGCTTCCACTCTGATAATGTAAATGGTCCATTATATACCGCTTTATTTGCTTCTAATCCGTATTTATCACCTTGCTCTTTCGCATATTTTTCGTTAATTGGATAGAAGGATGGTAAAATTAATAATTTCGTAAAATACGGTACAGGATGTTCTAGCTCTACGACGAACGTTTTATCATCCTTCGCTTTTACTCCTAATTCATCTAGACCTAGTTGTTTTTTATTTATCTTCTCAGCGTTTTTCACATCGTACGCAATGTATGCATATTGAGAAGCGGTATCTGGATTAATCAATTGCTTCCAAGCGTATACGTAATCATGAGCGGTTACTGGATCTCCGTTTGACCATTTCGCATCACGCAAATGAAATGTATATATCTTTCCATCTTTACTCACTTCATATTTTTGTGCGCCTGCCTCAATTACTTCATCATTTTTCGATAGACGGAATAGTCCTTCCATTACGTTATTCAAAACGTTAAACGAGACTGCATCTGTGACTTTCACTGAGTTTAACGACGGAATTTCACCCGTTTCTAGTAACTGTAATACTTTCTTTTCATCTTTCGGCTTTGTTGTAGTTTTTTCTTTTGCGCAGCCAACTAAAAATGAAGAAACTAATAGAGTACTAACTAATGAGTAACGAACAACTTTTTTCATTTAAAAACCCCCTCTATTTTTAAGGTAAGTAACGACGAGCACCAGCGTATTCTTCTATATATCCTGGTGTATTTAGTGGTATAATCTCTACCGACCTTTCAGCTCTTGGTGAGTGAATCATATTGCCATCACCAATATACATTGCAACGTGATGGACACTACCTTTCCCTTGATCATGTGCAAAGAAGATTAAATCTCCCTTTTGTAAGTTTTCTTTATCAACTGCAATTCCTGCTCTTGATTGCGGTCCAGAATCTCGCGGAATTGTAATGCCGTGCGATTTATAGATCGTATGCGTGAAGCCAGAGCAATCAAATCCAAAACCACTTGTACCAGCCCATATATACGGTAAACCTAAAAACATTTTCCCTGTGTTAATTAAATCATCAGCTGTCGGTTTTGGAATATCAGTTTGAGAACGGTAAACTGTTCCATCATTTTTTCGTAGCCATGCTTTCTGACCATTTGGCAACAATACACGGTATGAAATTGTGTCTTCACTTAATAGCGGCAGTCTTGTATTATAACTGACTTCAAGTGATTTATGTTTTTCAGAAGGATTTATATATAAAATCGCAGTTGGCTTTGTTATTAACACAAAAGGTTCATTTGTTTTACCTGCAAATTCTTGATTATATGTTAATTGCTTTTCAGGCATCCAGCCCGGATAACCTTCTTCATTTCGTGGTGTTGGCTGTCCATGCACTAATACCTTCACCCACTCGCCTTTCTTATCAATAACGGTTACTTCTTGACCGAGTAACGCTTGTGTTTCTAATTTATTTGCATTTGTTAACCATAGTTTCTCGTCAAGTGTCATTGATTTCGTCCATTTCCATAGATCCACTGGATTTGTTGCACTCGGTGTATCGATTGACCTTAATGAATCAGGTGCTGTCCATAACGTTGCAGCAGATACATCTATAAATGCTTTATTATCCTTCTTTTCTTCAGCATTTGCCGATGTAAACGATGAAAATATAAATAAAGTTGTTAAAAATGCAGTTCCTACTTTTTTCATATATATCCCCCTTAAAAAAATAATTTACTAGTCTCTTTTCCTAAGACTTACTATTCACTGTCGATTGAAGGTTTACCTTTGATCCAGAATAAGTCATTCCTTCTGGCTCTTCCATTAACCAAAGCGGTGCATCAAGATCAAAATAATGTATATTAGGATGTGCTGCCGCTAAATGTGCAACAGCGCTAACGGAAAGTGAAGATTCCATCATGCTTCCCACCATACACTTCACACCAGCCGTTTCTGCGATATCTGCAATACGCCATGCTTCACGTATGCCACCACATTTCATTAATTTAATATTAATTAAGTCTGCGTATCTTCCTTGAACGAGCTTTAATGCATCACTTGCTGAAAATATACTTTCATCGGCCATAATTGGCGTTTGCACACGATCTTTGACGTACTTTAACCCATCCCAATCTTTCGCGTGTACTGGTTGTTCAATAAATTCTATATTTAAATTACGATTTTCCATCTCTTGAATGATAGAGATCGCTTCTTTTGGACTCCAACCTTGATTCGCATCTAAACGTAATGTCGTATTTCTTGGTACCACATTTCGAATTGCCTCAATACGTTCCAAATCTAAATGCGCCTCTTTACCCACTTTAATCTTTAATGTTTGAAATCCTTTTTCTATATGTTTCTTCGCTTCTTTTGCCATTAATACAGGCTCATCCACACTCACTGTAATATCGGTATAAATTTCTTTCTTCCCGCCTAACAATGCATATAACGGCACATTTTGATATTGGCAATATACATCATATAAAGCGATATCTACCGCTGCTTTCGCACTTGAATTTCCAATACAACTCATTTGAATGCGCTGTAGTAACTGCTGAAACTGAATGATATCTTGACCAATTAAACATGAACGCATCGGTCCTAAAATCGCTTCTTCCATTCCACTGGTGAAATCACCCGTAATAACTGGCGTTGCGGCTGCAGCCCCCTTACCAATCAATCCTTCGTCTGTATGAATATAAACATCTATACTTTCAATTTCTGTTACAGTACGAAGTGCGGTTTTAAACGGTGTATGCAGTTTTATACGTCTACGATTTACTTTTACGTCTGTAATTTTCATTTTGTTCATCCTTTCTTCTTCCAATGAAGTGAAATCTTAATCCACTGGAAATTTATACCCACAGATTATTAGGTAAACCTATTGAGCATTTACTCTCCTATCTCTCTACTTTGTTTTCGTTTACTTTTGGTGTAGGATGATAATGTGAAATAAAAAAATCCAGCCATAAGAATGATTCTTACGGCTGGATTTTGTCTATGATTGAGTAGACAAAGCAGCAATCTGATTATATTTTTTCTGTGCATCTTTTAGCGCTACAAGTAACGCTTTTTGAGAAGAGCCGAAATATCGGTTCTTTACTTCCATTACTAACGCCGGGTCATTTATATTTTTATGTAGAAATAAATATTTAACAAATTGAGATGTTAATTCAATTGTCGCTGAGCAGTCTGCATCTACAATTTCCCCTGTATCCTTAACAAGTACAAATGCTACGAAATAGCTTTTAAACTTTTCAGTAATGGGATTATTTTGAGGTGCTTTCGCATCCCCTACGATATAAATTGTATTTGAAGCGTACACAGCTATCTTCCTTTCTTATACGAGGATAACGGGTTTCTTAATAGTCGTATGAGCGAGGAACTCAACGTTGATTAAAAAATGTATCCGCTTACCTTGTATTATAATATAATTAACAGAATTTTAACAACATTTATTTTAGTGCATATTCCATATTTATGCAAATAGCTTAAACTCTTCATTTTTACAATATGTGATTGTTCCTTGTACCATGACATTCATACATAAAAAACTGCACCTCCAATTGTTAGACGGTGTCTAACAATTGGAGGTGCAGTTCAATGGCTAGCTGTTTTTTATTACTTTGGCATCACAAATATAGTTTCATTTGACTTAGAAAATTGATACTCTTTTCTCGCAAACTTCAAAATTTCTTCTTCATCGTCTGTTAAATTTTCTATGTTAGTCTTTAAAGAACCTTTATCTTTCTTTAAAGATACTAATTGTTTCTTTTGATCCGTAATCGTATCTTTCTTTTTATCAATTACTTCTTGTTGTTTCGTTAAAATATATTGAACATACAGAGTAGTTGCCGCAATAAAAAGGACCATTAAAATAAGACGCCTTAACTTCTTTTTATTTATCTTACGCTTGTCACTAGGTTGTGATGATTGTTCTGGTATATTAGGAACATTTACTCGTTTGAGTTTCCTCATTCAAATCCCCCTAACCCATATTTTTCACTATCATCGGCACGTTTTCTTACTAAACTAAATTCTATTCTTATAAAATAAACTCCTTCACAAAAATATCCCATAAATTAACCAATTAAAGATAGCATTCGACGACATTTCTACATTTACACTGTTTTTTTTTATACATGCTGCTATAAAATAGTAGTTTCTGTAATTCTTTTTCTACTATTGTAGAAGAGTTTTTTCACACACAAAATTCTTACCTCACATATCCATGTTATAACATGCTTACAAGGAGGGGAAATATGCATTACCGCACATTAGGTAAAACTGGAATAACTGTTTCTGAAATAGGTTTTGGGGCATGGGCAATCGGTGGTGATGAATGGGGACCTGTTAACGATAAACAATCTATAACTGCTATAAAAAAAGCAATTGAGTGTGGTGTGAATTTTATTGATACTGCGGATGTGTATGGTTTAGGACATAGTGAAAAGTTGGTGGCTACCGCGATTAAAGGACATCGTAATGATATTATCCTATCAACGAAAGGTGGTTTAATCGGACACCACTACGACCCTAATGGAGTTCCTGTATATGATACTCCCGAAAAAATCATCGCCGTATTTGAAACAAGTTTACAACGTCTTCAAACAGATTATATTGATCTTTATTTTTGTCATATTTGGTGGCATAATCGTAGAGAAACAGAAGCATTTCTACGTGCATTTGACATATTAAAACGTGATGGAAAAGTAAGGGCAGTCGGTGTTTCGACTCATGATTTACAATACATTCATCATTTCAATAACAACAACGAAATTGATATCGTACAACTTGATTACAATATATTAAATCGAAAACCTGAAAAAGATATATTACCATTCTTACAAGAGAAAAATCTAGGAGCTATTATTCGTGGTCCATTAAAAATGGGCATTTTAACTGGAAAATTCACAAATAAAACAATTTTTCCAGATGGAGATTTACGCAAAGAATGGCCAAATGAAACTTGGTTTCAAGAAGACTTACAAACCGTAGAAAAACTTCGATTGCTCTCAAATAAAAATCAGACCCTAGGGCAACTTGCACTTCGCTATGTACTCTCTCATCCGGCAGTAAGTGTTGTAATTCCTGGTGCCAAAACCGGAATGCAAGCACAAGAAAATGCAAATGCATCTGTTCGCCCTATTTTGAGTGATGAAGAGCTTAACTATATTCATTCAATATAAAAAGCCCAATCCGGGCTTTTTAATTTGGCAAACTAATATCATACTCCATTCGCTTCGCTGTGTCCTCCGCAACATGCATACCTAACAAGTTTTTCACAATATGAAATGCCATATTAATTCCAGCTGAAATTCCGGCAGATGTTATAATATGTCCTTCATCTACAAACTTTACATTTTCTATAACTTCAACATTTTGAAACTCATTTTTAAACTTTTCAATACTAGCCCAATGTGTTGTTGCTTTTAAACCTTCCAGTAAACCTGCTTTCGCCAGTAATAGCGCTCCTGTACAAACTGAAGTCATCAGCTTTACTTCTTTCATTTGTTGGCGAATCCATTTTATTACTATTTCATTTTTTATTTCATATTCTCTAGCACCTAGCCCACCCGGAATTATTAAAATATCCACTGGTGGTAAATTTTCAATACTATAATCTGGCTGTACCTTCAATCCGTTCCTTGCTGTAATCATTTCCCCATTCTCGCTAACGGTATAAACAGTAAATGGTTTTTCTTCATTCACCTCAGTTACAGAAAAAACTTCAAATGGCCCTGCAAAGTCTAACACTTCTACTTCATTAAATAAAAATATACCAACACTCCATTTATTCATCATAAGTTCACTTCCTGTTTCAAATGATGTAATAGATGATCATATCCTTTTTCTAATGCAATATCATACGCTGTTTTCCCATCATTTTTCTTTATCATCTTATTAGCTCCATTTTTAAGGAGTAACATAATTATTTCTTCATTTCCTAATAATGCCGCTTCGTGAAGTCCTGTCCAGCCACCACTTTGCATAATATTTACATCTGATCCTTTTTCAATTAAGAAAGCAACAAGTTCACTTTGCTTGTTCGCAATTGCTGCTTGCAAAGGCGTATTTTCATTTTCGTTTTTCGCTCTACTATGTATATCTGCACCGCTTTCTAAAAGAAAACTCGCTATTTCTTTCTGTCCAAAATAAGCTGCTAAATGAAGTGGTGTCCATCCATCTTCACTACATTCGTTAACAATACTTGGACTCGCCTTTATAAACTCCACTACTTTTTCCTTATGACCACTTAAAACAGCTTGTACTATTGATTGTAAATGCTCCATAATAATCTCCTATCCTTCAAAATATTTAAGCATCCCCTTCTACATGTTCTATTAATTATTACATTTTCCTTTTAAAAACTTAAGTTTACATAATAATATTATAAATTACTTTTGTACTTAATGTTGAATAGCAATAATGTTTAAAATAATACCTTTAAACAATAAAGACTATGATTTCATTAGAGTTACTGAAAAAAGCAATAAAAAAAACTATACACATAGTTTTCATCGTATTCGTTCAGTTGCATGAACTAAAACAGGTAATGTTTATTCTGCTATTCATGCTTTCAACATATCAAATAATATTATTCCAATAAAAAAACAATCCATTTTAAAAATGGATTGTTTTTTTATTTCTGTTTTATGCGGTTTATTTTATTTTTGTATTTTCAATGACGAAATAATTACACTTACAAAAATGAAATACTACTATCTTAGCCCCTCTTATAGTAAGTTTTTCGTTTGAAAACCAAAAACACATTTTCGCCTTACGATTAAAAAACATATGTAAAAATCTCTAAAACAGCTGCCTTATCATACTAATCTATAGCAATTCTGTCTTCTTCCCTTACCTGTTTCCTTTAACACATACGATTTTAAAACAAGCGCCGTTAATGAATCTGTTAATGTTTTATATGATAAATTTGATAATGCCAATAGATCGTTCGTATATAACATTCTATGCTTCTCTAATAATAATAGTACTAATCGTTCAGACGGTTTTAATGCCTCATCACTTTCTAGTATAAAGTCTATATTTTTCATTTCTCTAATTACTACTCCTTATATAAAAAAATACTTTAGGTGCTAATTTAATATAAAAATAATACATAACAAAATTTGAAATATATTAAAATAACATTGTTTTAAAACACTATTATACTATAACATATATAATTCTTCAAAAACTACATTTAAAAACGGTTAGTCATTCTCTAAATATGAATGACTAACCGTTTTTCAGCTTCTTCTCAATTAACATGTTTTACCTTAAATATTTCTTGCAATATGCGGCTTACTGTAATGACTTGTTCCACCGCCACCAACTACTACTTTACCGCCTTTTTCGAAAATTAATAATTTACTTGAACCATCTGCAAGAAGCACTATTACTTCAGCATTATTACTTGTTGCTACATAAATTACATAACCACTCTTTGATATACAAGTTTCCCAATTCGAATCAAATTCTGATCTTACTACACGATTTGAATACACTTGATTTTCAATTCTATCTTGTTCTACGTTCTCCAAATTTATTCTCCCCTCTTCCCTGCATAGTTATATATATTAAAATAGCAGTCCTGTTTAAAATAGTGACCGATTTTAACATAAATAGTATATGTAGTTAGTAGGAGAATGCTTGGACAATGGAAACAAGACAGTCGATTTTGTATTGACTGCCTTGTTTCCATAGATAGTTCTCTATTTTTCGTTTCGCAGAGCTTCAAAAGTAATCATTTGATTTGCATTTGACGGTTCTTTTTCATAAACATATTCAGCAGAGCAAGTAATGTTAGAGAAACCTATACTTTCTAAAAGGAGTTTAAACTCTACTATTCCATACCAGCGCAGCGCAAAACGTTGTAACTCTGTTTGTACTAGCTGTCCTTTACTCCACTTTTCATATTTCAAATATGATACAGTAACTTGGTTCAGCCAATCTATTTCAATTGATTTATTTTCTAATGTGATTCCGTCTCCACTCGGCAAAGAAAAAGTCGATGTATGAATTTCCCCAGTCTTCCAGTCATGCGGAAGCATAATATCTACGATTAATCGTCCGCCTGGATTAAGATGTTCATAAAAACATTTCAATGCGTTTATAGAATCCACACGATTTTCAATTAAACAAAAAGATCCAGTAGGAATGATAATCGCCTCATATTTATGCGGAAGTGAAAATTGTTGCAAGCTTCCTTCATATAAATTAGGATGTAAGCCTCTCTCTTTACACCGCTTACGGCAAGAATCAAGCATTTCAGGTGAATAATCTATCCCATCCACTTTAAAACCAGCCTCTAGAAGCGGAATGATGACACGCCCTGAACCTACTGCAGCTTCGAGAATTCTACCTCTACAATCTTTTAAACGTTCTTTGTAATACTCAATATCACCATTTAAAGAATAACCGACTGGTTTTGTGTAATCATACAGTTCCGTACAAAGTGTACTATAAAAACTAAACATTTATTTTCTCCTCCGTTTTTACGTACGGAAGATTCCAATTCAACTAATCTTCTCGTACCTCTAATTTTAATGCGCTTTCGAAAGAGCTGACTGTCATAATATATCACTCACTTTCCATAGAATATAATGATATTGTATTACATAACCTTCCAATTTGAAATATAAAATTAAAAATTCAGACTATAAAACAAAAAGCTTACTTTAGTAAGCTCTTTGGAAAAGATATTTATTTCACAATCGGCAATGTCACTTCACTTAATTTCACTGTAAGTTTCGTGCCCGCTTTCGGTCTAATTGTATAATCATAGTCGCTAGCAATTAAAACGATCCCTATTTGATGTCCAGCTTTAAAGACATAATCATCTGGCTGCATGTCCCATGTGAATGTATAATCTTTGCCCGGTTGAATCGCTGTTGAATCTTCTATATTATTTAAGTTTTGTGGATCCATCCAGCCTCTCGTTACGATTTCCGGCTTCGTTCCTTCATAGTCAACAAGTAATGCTGTTAAATTTGATACAGATCGATCAATATTTCCTGTAATTGAAATCTTTGGTGTACCACTTATGCGTGTATCTTTTTGCAGTACAGGCATTGTATATACTAATCGATTGGCTACTTCTAATTCTGGGTTTGCTACTAATTGATTTGATTTCATTTGTGCATCATCTAAGAATGAGAAAACTTTATTAACAGATCCCATACTTAGTGGAAAATTGACTGATTTATTACTTAAATACATACGGATTTTTGAAGGTACAGCCGCTGGATCTGGCCAATTTTTTATCTTTTGCCACGATTTATTTTCTCTTTGCACATCAACCATTGGTTCATCCATAATTCCATTTTCAATTCCGTACAACCAATAATCTAACCATTTATTTTGTGTTTGCTGCCAGTTATTACTTGATGTCCCACCATGACCACCTTGGTGTAGCCACATTTTACGAGGTACATGATTTTCTCCGAGTGCATCCCACCATTGCGCGAACTGCTTCGTCTTAACATTCCAATCATTTAAACCATGAACAACAAATACGCTTGCTTTTACATTTTTAGCATCTTTTATATAATTGCGTTTATCCCAAAAATCATTATAATTACCTGTTTTTCGGTCTTGTCCAGCCGTTAACTCTTTTATAACTTGTCCGCAAACTTCAGGATTTTCCCTTGTCAGTACTGCTTCTGCCATATTATCTGTATCTTCTCCTTGATATCCGCCTGGCGCAATTACTGCACCATTTGCACGATAATAATCATACCAACTACTAATTGCTGCGATTGGAATAATTGTTTTTAAACCTTCAACTCCAGTAGTCGCAACAGCATTTGGTAGTGTACCATTATAAGAAACTCCAGTCATACCTACATTTCCTGTAGACCAATTTGCCTGAACTTCCTCACCCTGTTCTGTAAATGCTTTCGCGCGACCGTTTACCCAATCAATAACAGACTTTGTACCGAGTATTTCTTGTTCATCTCCAGTTGTAGGGCATCCATCTGATTTTCCAGTACCGATACTTTCGCCTAGAATAACTGCATAACCTCTTGGCACGTAATAGTTCCCATACGAACCAAGATTAACCGCTCCATACGGTTTTCCTTCATACGCATACAATTCTTCATCTACATTATATACAGGAACATCTTTTAATCCAGATCGATATGGACTCATTTCATAAATAACAGGAACCTTCACATTCGAATCTGTCTTTGGACGCATAACTTTTATCGATACTCTGTCTTTCTTACCGTCGCGATCACTATCAACTTCTGTCTCTACATATAAATTTTCGATAATGGCTTCATCGAGAGAATAAATCGGCTTTGTCATCCCATTTTCTAATTCAATTTTCGTATTTTTAGTCTCTTCTTTCTTCTCTGCATGCACATCCATAGTAAAGCTAGGTATAATTGTTGCAGATAGCATTGCTGACAGTGTAATTGCCATTTTCTTTTTACTCAAAATGTTCCCTCCCCTTATTCGTTCTCTTTTACTATATAACAAAATAACTGAAAATTCAGTTTTATTTTTATATAATAGTTGAGAAACTCAAAGATTTCTTATTAAGTAAAATTCAATACAGGTGTGAAAGTATTTTCCCACTCCCAGCTTCTATATAAAGTGAGCCCTCACCAATCGGGCGTTTACGGGCAGCGGGGCCCCCACCTAACTTCTTTGCTTCCGCTGAATTTTGAGTTTTGGGGTCTTACTGCCCGGCAAATAGCCGGAAAAATAGAGAAAAAGACAACCGATATTTCTATCGATTGTCTTACATTCCATTTATTATTTTTCTAACTCTTTAAAGGTATCTTTCAAGTCTTTATCAGATACTTTTATATCTGCATTTTTAAGCAGATCTCTAGTAACTTGTTGATGGAATTGAGGATCTTGTATACGTTGCTGTTCTAATTCTTTACGAATATTCTCTTTCTCTTCCTCATATGGTTTAAGCTCTTTTTTATCCGTTAGCTTAATAATATGATATCCGAAAGAAGATTTAACAGGTTCACTCAATTGACCAACTTCTAACTTATATGCAGCATCCTCAAATTCTTTCACCATCATACCTGGTCCAAATTCAGATAGTTCTCCACCTTTTTCTTTAGAACCTGGATCCTCTGAATATTGTTTAGCCAATGCCGCGAAATCTTCGCCACTATTTAATTTTTCTTTAATTTCTTTTGCTGTCTTTTCATCTTTCACTAAAATATGGCTAACTTGAAGCTTTGGCTTATAGTGATCTTTAATATCTTTTTCCGTTACGGTTGCTTTAATAGCTTTTTCAAAAGCGAAAGTAAGCTTTAATTTCTCTTTCAACTGATCTTCATTTTTCACACCATTAGATTCCATATATGTATTAAAATTATCGCCCATCTTGTCTTTTAATTCTTTCAGTTGTTTCGTTACCTCTTCATCCGTAACTTTATATTTATCATTTAATACTTTCTCTACTACCATTTCAGATAAATTCTGTTTACCATAGTTTTCTTTTAATTTTTTGTTAAAATCACTTTCTGAAATGCTTCCTGATTTTGTAGTTACAATATTATCTGATGAACCACATGCAGATAAAGATAACGTCATCCCCATTAAAATGCTACCAATTACTAATTTCTTTCTTTTCAAATCCGAATACCTCACTTCATTAAATTCAAATGTAACTATGTAAATATAACGTTTCCCTGTGAACTTCACGTGAATTTAATGAAAGTAGAACATTTGCTAATTCTCCATTTAATACATCAATTTTGAAAATTTTGGTGATTCATCCTGTATCGCTAACCTCTAAAGCTGCAAAAAGGACTAAATTTTCATTAGTCCTTTTTCACATTTATATAAAATTGAATTTCTCCATTTATAGAGGAAACTCCATATTCAAAACCATGTCTTTCTAAAATACTTTTCACTATCGCTAGTCCTAATCCTGTACCTGATTTTTCTTTACTACGAGAAGATTCTAGTACGTAAAAAGGCTCCCAAATTTTCTCGGTATCTTTAATTTTATCCGTATGAATGCCATTTTTTATTTGAAAATATATACTTTTATTTCTATCTTCTAAAGTAATTATTATGCTTTGATTTGCTGTATATTTTATTGCATTAGAAATTAAATTTTGAAATACCATTCTCATTTTATTTAAATCTGCATAAACGATTGTATCACCCGTATTACAGTTTACTTGTAAGTCAATTGCTTTCGAATCCAGGTCAATCTGATGCTTATCTAATATACTCTGGACCAGTGGTTCAATGGAGAATTCTTCTTTTTGTAAAATATCTCTTTCTAGTTTAGAAAATCGTAATAGTTCTTCAATTAAGTTTGATATTTGATCTGTTTGTTTAATAATTGTATCTACATAAGTCCCATCATCTAATCCATCTTTAATCCCCATAGAGTATGCTTTTACTAATGCGATCGGTGTCTTTAATTCATGCGTTACATCACCCATAAATCGTTTTAAATGTTCATTACGATCAGTTAAGTCTTGATGTGCCTCATGTAGTTTTTCACTCATGATATTAATACTATTGGCCAACTCTCCTATTTCATCATTCGTTTTCACTTTCGTTCTTTTAAACTGCAAATGTGAAATATCCTGAGCCACATCACTTAGCTCCTTAAGTGGCGTCGTTATTATTTTTGAAAGTATCCACACAAGTAAAATAATAAGAAGGAGCGAGAAACATACGATGTATAAGTAAAATGTATTTAACGTATTTATAATTTCATTTGAATTCGCAATGGAAGTCCCAATTAAAATTATCGTATCATCTTTCGCAATATATTTAGCAAAAAAACTCGCTTTTACCTTTCCTTGATCGTACAGTTTATTCGATTGCCCTTCCGTCTTCACTTTCATAACTTCGTCTTTCGTAATCCAAAGCTTATTTAAAGTTACTTTCTTTTTCGTAAGTTGCATGCGTAACGCTTCGTTCATAGCATCTTCTGACTGATTAATTGGCGTATACGCAATTGTAACGTTATTTTCACTTTCAACTGTATGAATAACATCCTCTATATTTTCCACTGTTGTATTTTGTATCTGTGTTGTAAATTTATTTAAGTTTTCACGTGTTTTATAAATATTATAGTTCGGTAAGAGATTGTTAATGAATAATAATGAAATCATAAAGATGAGAATAACAGTTGCAGAAATACTTAAAAATAACTTTTTCCCAAGTTTATTCACTTTGTTCCTCCAAACTATAGCCCAGCCCGCGATGCGTCTTAATAATATTTTCTCCAATTTTTTTACGCAGCCTTCTTACATGTGTATCAACCGTTCTCTCTTCTCCAAAATAGTCAAATCCCCATACAATATCTAGCAATTTTTTACGAGTTAAAATCGTTCCTTTATGATTTAAAAAGCATTTTATTAATTCGAGCTCTGTTTTTGTAATTTCTAACTCTATATCATTTTTATATACTTTATTTTTGGCGAAATTTATCTTTACATCTTGTACTTGAATAATATCATCATGCTGAATAAGCTTTTTCGCTCGCGTAATTAGTACTCCTGGATGAAATGGTTTTTTCACGTACTCATCTGCCCCGCTTTGAAGTGCTGCTAATTCATCTTCACTTTCACTTTTCGCCGTAAGCATTAATACTTTTACGCTTGAATTCTTTTTTATTTCCTGACAGACAGTAATACCACTATGTTTTGGCATCATCCAATCCAAAATAGCTAAATCAATTTTTTCATCATAAAATATTTGAAGTGCTTCCTCTCCGTCTTTCGCTAATAAAACTTCGAAGCCTTCTTTTTCAAAATAAGCTTTTAAAATTCTTAACATATCTTGTTCGTCATCTGCAATTAAAACTTTCATATTTTTTCCTCCATTGCTTTTAAACAAAAACCAATTGTATCATACAACATCTTTGTTACATGAATGTGACAGAAAAATATTTAAAGCTTTTGAGGGGATAGTAATGGTGAGGTGTTGTATTATGATAAAAAAAATCGGGGTCATTTCTCTTCTTTTATTTCTATTATCAACAAATGCATTAGCAAATACAAATCAACAAATTGAAGTGTTTGATTGTCAAAAAGAAATGGTCATTCAAAAACAATCTTTAGATCCAATAGTCCAAAAAGAAGCAGTTCAATACGCTAAAGCAATTACTGGTCCATTTAAAAACTTAAATGTCGTTCCAAAAGATGGCTATATGATAAAAATCCCATTATCTAAGCCGGTTTCTATTACTAATCAATGGTTACACACTACAATAGACGAAGTACTTATACTGCTCCCACTAAATGAAAAGCCTTATATTATGCTTTATGATGATGAAAATAATCCGCATTTTTATTATGTAAAAGGTAAACCAGGATTATTATTGAAACAAATGAACGTTAAAACGTAATTGACTGAAAAGGAGTCACCTTATAAGCTAAATTTTAAAAGCTAAGGTGCTCTTTTTTATAATAACAATTTAGTAAATGAAATTATAAAAGTTGGTTTTTAATATAAGGATCGCAACTTCATATATCAGCGATTTTTAAGATATATCGATTTACCAACAAAAAACCTGTTCGTAGCTATTATTTGGATAGCAATCTCTATAATAGTTTGTAGTGACTCGATCCCTTATATAATCCCCCTTTTACAAATCCATTCGCAGTATAAAACACATCCCCTTGCTTCGTGTCAGTATGTAAAACAATCACTTCAAAATACTTTTCCGCATGACATAATAGTTGGTTTAATAATAAGTTCCCTAACCCTAAACGCCGATAATCCCTTGAAATATAAAATCTCCTTAACCGCCCAATCTTATTGTCTTTTGTGTACGGATCCTCATTTAAACCTCCAACTCCAATTAACATATCACCTTGAAAAATACCATATAAACATTCTCCAGTTTTATTGAATGTATTTATTTCGTTTTTATATTCACTTATTAGCCTTATAAGGAAATTAAAACCTTCTTCTTCACTGTCTTGAACGAGATGACTGAATTCATATCCCATTAAATTTTCTATTTGTTGAATATGTATATCTTTCAAGTCCATTCCCCCTAAGTACGAAAATATATAAAATGCTCGAGAATCATTTATTCTGAGCATTTTTATGGTTGTTACTTTATGTAATTTATAGCGTGCGTATTCTTCACTTCATATCTAAACCGATAATACAGTTGATTAATTTTATTATGAAAATATAAGAGCCTTGCTACAATCTAGTGTGTGATAAGGCTCTTTAAAGTTGTTTAATTCTTATCGAATTAAAGCATGTGTTTGTTTAAGTGTATACATTCACCATTTATAAATTCTCTCAAATATACTATAAGTTTATATATTTCTCATTCTTCTCTAACAGGTTCAAAATAAATTGTAATTTGTTAATCGATATGTTTGTGTAACCACTGTTCAAATATCTTTAACTGTTCTTCAGTATGAAAGTAATGTTCACCCGTCTCCATAACTTCTAATTCACAACGATGTTTTTTTGTAAAATAGTTAATAGTTTCAAATTCGCACAGTTCATCCTTGGCTCCGTACATAATATATGTATCTATATTCCATATATTAATAGGATGTTCTTTTACATAGCATAAATAATCCCAATATAACTTTTGACCAATAGGTGTCTCTATAATCATTTCTTTTTGCAAAAGCTCTGGTGTTACATTAAACCATTTCATCATATTTTCGATAATTCGTTCCATATTAACTACTGGTGATAAAAATAATGCCTTTTCTACCACATCATTTTGATAAGCTAAAAGGCTAAAATACGCTCCCATACTACATGCAAACACGTTTATTTCTTTCCAATGTTCTTTTGCATAATTCATAATTATAGATAATTCACTAACACAAATCTGTACTTTGCAAGGAGTATTATCATCTTTTCTTTCTCCATGCTCAGGTAAATCAAAGCTTAATACTTGATAACCTTTTTGTTTGGCTTCTTCAGCTAATATTTGAATAATTGTATCTTCCTTATTTGACATATTTCCATGTACTGCAATAAAAATTTTATCACTCTTATCTCCCCATAAAACCGCAGGAATATTACTAATTTTAAAATTATTTTTAATCATATTCCCTCCATAAACTAAGACATATAGGACTTGGCAAAAAACGCACACACTTTATTTACCTCTGTACAGCAGGTAATATCCCCTTCAACTCCATTAAATCATCTATTACTACATCAGCCTGAGCAAGTTCATCTTCTTGCGCAAAATCAAAATTACACCCAATTGCAAGTAAACCGTTGTCTTTCGCTGCATTTATATCAGATAGCCGGTCACCAACTACCGCTGCCTCTTTTATATCATATTTGTTCATAATACTTTTAACTAAGTCACCTTTATTTAGCGATTGTATTTGTTCAATACTAAACGTTTCAATCACCCACTTGTCTAAAGCATAATAAGTTACGATTGCTCGTAAATATTCTTTCAAACCATTACTAGCAATGTAAATGGAACAATTATTTTCTTTTATATATGTAAATATTTCTTTTACATTTGGATATAAAGCGCCTTTTCCGCTTTTTATGTTTTCAATAAGTCTCTCTAAAAAATATGCATCTGTTTGTTCTCTTATTTCAATAGAATGGTCTGGTAATAAAGCTTCCCAAACTTTCGGTAACGGCACACCCATAATTTCTCTATATTTATCAATTGGTGTTACTGTATCCCATAATTGTAATGATCTTAAGTGATCAAAAGTATCATCTAATGATAATTCTAAAATTTTATCTGTTTGAAATAACGTACCATCCATATCAAAAATTAATGCTTGTAACATCCCATTCTCTCCTTTTGAACTATAGTACAGTTTTACTCGTTATATTTTTAAGCATCTCAATAATAATTTCTGAGCAATAATTCGCAGCAGTTTTCGCGAAGTCATCATAAGAAATTTGAGCTTCATCATCTGCGCTGTCAGAAATACATCTTATAATGAGAAACGGTATATCATTTATATAGGCAACATGTCCAATTGCTGCCCCTTCCATTTCTGTACAATGAGGTGCGTATTCGTCTATTAATTTCGCCTTTAACTTTGAATCTTCAACAAAACATTCACCGCTGACAATTCTTCCTTCATGAACTGCAATCTGTAAACTACTACTAATACAAGCTTTACGTGCTAACTCTACCAATTCCTTACTTGCAATAAATTCCTCTTGGAACGGAAATAAGTTTTTCATTTGAGTTTTACTTACATCATGATGAGTAACATTCGTTGAAATAACTATATCGCCGACTTTTACATCTGAATGTAATCCGCCAGCAACGCCCGTATTAATGATAGAGTCTACATCAAATTTATGAATTAATGTTTGCGCGCATGCAGCTGCATTTACTTTCCCTACACCAGAACGTGTAATAATTACTTCTATTCCCATGAATTCTCCAATATAAAAAGGCATTCCCGCTATTGTCTGTTCCTCTTGTATAACTAGTTTTTCTAAAAGTAAATCTATTTCAATTTGCATTGCTCCAATAATGCCGATTCTGTTCATGTATGTAGTCTCCTCTTTATTTATAAGTCGGCCAATATATTATGTAATACACCATAATTTTCAGCTATCCAATTCATTTCATCTGCAAAGCGTGAAGGTGGTACACTATGCTGATCCATATTGGCATGGATCCACCAAGTACTCTCCATGTACCAAAGCATTTGAATTGCCCGAACAATATTCCCTACTGGAAAGTCTACTTCATTTCGGTACCCTTCTAAAAATGATGCAACAAGACTCTTATTTAATACTCCGTCACTTAATGCGCACGATATAACTACACGGCCAATATCTAACTCTACATAATCGTAATCCATGCGATCAAAATCAAGAATCGCTGATACTTTATCATTAAGAAACAAGAAATTATCTACCCATAAATCACGGTGCACCCATCCCCGTTGGCTATTATGAAATTGTTCTGTGTTTACCAATTGTGTTGCTTCTTGCTGTAATTTTATATAAGAGAGAATGTGCTCTTTTCCTAGCTTCTCTACTTCTCTCATTTTTTCTTCCCAATGTTTCAATCTCGCCTCTTTAGTAGGTGGAACAAATTTAGGATTTTCTCCTTTTATTAAAGAGCCATCATTTAACAAGTTATGCATATAACCTATCGTCTGACCAAGAGAGTGAATTTCCTTTTGATTCACTTTTCCTGGTGAAACTAAGCTACCTTCCTTATGTTCTAATACTATAAATCTTTCATCACTTTTTGATATATGCATTACATTATTTTTATAAATTAATACTCTTGGACAACTTACACCATTATTATGTAATCTTTGCTGTTGTTGTAATGCTTGTATTAAAAGGTCTGAGTTATACATTTTGTACCGTTCTTGATTATATTGCTTTAATACAAAATCCCCTGCATCCGTTTCGAGTTTCCACTTCAAATTTAGCCAACCACGATGAATAGGTATTGCATTTCGAATTTTAAATTCAAATAAAGTTTCACATTCTACTTTCAGCTCTTGAAAAATCATTGTAGCTTTTTCATTAGATAACGGCTCTATCATCTTACTTGTCCTTTCTTAGCTTGGCATTCCTTTCACTCTCTCTAACATAACCGACAATAAAAATTTCGGAAGTACAAGTTGCCTCTTCAATCTTTTCGGCTGTGAGAGTAACCTATACAGCCATTCAGTTCCAGTATCCCTCATCATTTTCGGTGCTCTTTTTACAGTACCAGATACTATATCAATCATGCCTCCGATACCAATAGATAGCGGAACGTTTAATGTTTGTATGTTTTCATAGATGAACTCTTCTTGTTTTGGTGAACCTAGTCCTACGAGTAGTAAATGCGGCTTGAATTGCTTAATTTTTATTTTTATTTTTTCTATTTCTTCACCATTTACAAATCCATGCTGTCCTTTAAACTGTGCTCCTGGGAACTGCTCATTTAATTTTTCTAATGCCTTTTTATTACTTTCTGGAGCGGCTCCAAAAAGAAAGACACGATATTCATTGTCGTTACAATATTTTATTAAATCGTGAGTTAAATCCGCCCCAGTAACACGTTCTTTCAAAGTTCCTTTTAATATTTTCGAGCCAATTATGACACCAATCCCGTCCGCTGTTATTAAATCCGCAGATAGTAATATCTTTTTAAACTGCTTTGATTTTTCCGTATTTTCCTTTGCAGACATAACAATTTCAGGATTTGCAGTTACTACAAACCTTGGTTTCTCTTGTTGTTCATGTATCCAACCTTTTAATAAACTTATAGCTTTTGCATATTCTAAAGTTGAAAAAGGTATACCTTTTATAAACTGTTGATCCACTATACTCTCCCCTTACATAAGCTGCAAATATTCATCAATGTCTTTAGAAATTTGAATAAAAGCCTTATTCCAAAATTCATAATTTCTTATATCTATTTCAAAATATTTTTTCATAAGCTCCTCTACTGGAGCCTTTCCTGTTTCTCTTAAAAACTCTTTATATTTCGGATGAAAAGTACTTTTACTTTCTTGAGCTATTTCTAATAAACTAAAACTTACTAAATATCCAAATGTGTATGGATAATTGTAAAAAGGAACATCTGCTATATAAAATTGAATATATTTCATCCATACAAACGGCTGGTATTCACTTAAAGAATTTCCATATGCTTCTTTTTGTGCCATTATAGATAATTTCTCAATTTCATCAGCACTTAATGGACCCTCTTTACATTTTTCATAAAATGTTTTTTCAAACTGATACGATGCTCGTATTGCCATTACATAATTAAAACTATTTCTTATTTTCCAGCTAAGCAATGCCTTTTTCATATCTTTACTATCAGTTGTTTCAATTAGATAATTTAAGAGTACCGTTTCAAAGAAAATAGATGCTGATTCAGCCGTACTCATCGGCAAATAATCATCTAAAAAAGATGTAGATTGTTCAAAACTCATATTATAAAAATGCCAAGCATGTCCTAATTCATGAGCGAGCACTCTTACACTATCTATACTCCCATCATAATGCATGGAGATTCTCGATTCTTTCTCACTGAAAAATGGAGCACAAAACCCACCTGGTGGTTTATTCTCTCTCGGTTCAGCATCTATCCATCCACTTTCTATCGCATTACGTGCAAATACTGCTAATTCTTCATCAATATTCTTACATGCATCATAAACGTTTTGTACTGCTACTGAAAAAGGAATAGTAACCTCATTACTTTCCTTTACTGTCATAAGTTCATGCCATGTAATCGAAGCTTTCCCTTTCTTATACACGCTTAAAGCACTTACTAATTTATCAAGGTTTTCTTCTGTCACATTCCACATTTGTAATAATACAGTTTCTGAAATGCCATTCGCATGAAAAGATTGTGTTAAAATCTCTCTATCTTCTATTTCATTACTCTTTATATTACGTAATCTCCCTATTTGATTTAATACAGTAGCAAAGATTTCTTTTTCTTTATTTAATGCATTTGTAAGTAACTCGAATAATTCTAATCTTTCCTTTTCATTATCACTATTCATTGCAATGTTATTTGCTTGTCCAAATGATAATTGTTTGTTATTGTGCGCTATTTCTATCCTATCCCGTAATTGTATGTACATATTTTCCCACGCATTAAGTTCATCTTTTATTAACTTAGTATTATCTGAAGTTTCCACTTCATTATGTTTTATTACTTGCTGTACTTCACTTTTTAGTTCCTTCACTTTCACAGTCAATTTAGTAAGGTCAGATGAAACACTTTCTTCAACCGATTGACAGTACAAATAGTATTCTGCTTTTTCAATAACTTGTATAAGCTTTGAAAGAATCTCTACATCTTTTGTTACAAAATATTGCTCTTTCAACTCCAAAATCGGAAATAGAATATCCTCATTCAAATACAGTCGATTTAAATCCCATCTAGCAATTTCTTGCATTTTTATAGCCGCCTCCTATTTTTACAAATAGTTACAGATATTTCTCCCTACACAATTATATATGAAATGACAAAATTTCGATATCATTAAATATTCAGATTCCTATAAATACATTCTTATTTATACTCTTTTCTTCTACCATTAAGTATCATTCCACATATAAAAAATACTCCCTCTACAAGATTGCATTTGATATAGGAAAACTTCAAAGGTTTTATCTTCATCAATACCATAACGACCGATTATCACAGATTAAAAAATAAAAAAGGATTGATCAAAAGATCAATCCTTTACTCTACTTCATTTAAGAAAAATAACGTTATAACGCCAGGTCCTGTATGTGCTCCGATTGCTGCACCAATTGTATTTACGATAAATACTTCACAGCCAAATCTTTCCGTAATTAATGCTTTTAATGCTTCAGCTGTTTCTAAATCGTCACCGTGAGTCATACCGATTGTTTGACCTTTAAGGTCTTTACCACGCTCTTCCATAATATCAACAATACGGCTTAATACTTTCTTTTTTCCTCGTACCTTTTCAAGTGGTACAAGTTTTCCTTCTTCCACGTTTAAGATCGGCTTAATGTTTAGTAAACCACCGATAAAACCAGCTACTTTACTTAAACGTCCACCTCTAACAAGGTACTGTAAGTCAGCTACAGTGAAGATGTGCTCCATATGGTTCATTAGAAAAGCGACACGGTTTAAAATATCTTCTTTTGATGCGCCATCTTTTGCCATTTTAGCAGCTTCTAAAACGACAAGACCTTGACCAAGCGAAGCACATTTCGTATCAATAATTTCTAAATCTAAATCTACATATGTTTCTTTTACTTCCTCTTTAATGACAACTGATGATTGATATGTACCAGACAGTTCAGATGAAAAAGCTAAATATATACAAGGATTACCTTCTTTTGCATAAGAAACAAATTTTTCTTGGAAAGTTTCAAGTGAAGGCAATGACGTTCTATAAACAGCGCCTTCTCTCATTTTTTGCAATAATGTAACTGACTCTAATGTTACTCCATCTAAATACTCTGTTTCTGCTTCATCATATACACGGAGTGGAATTAAATCAATATCATATGCTTGCAGCAATTCTACTGGTAAATCCGCCGCACTATCCGTAATGATTTTAACACCCATTTTTAAACCTCTATTCTGTTATAAATATAAAATAATAAAATAAAAATAGTACTTTTAAATTATATACGTAAAACTTAAATGAAGAAAGGAAAACACTTTATATTGTATGCACTATTCTTCAAAACTTGAACTATTAATGAAAATGATTCTATTTTAAACACCTTTTTCTTATTATTTTTCTATAACACGAATAATTTTATAAGTATTTTGTATCATTATATTTTGATTCTTTATCTTAATATAATCTTTTCAAATTCATACTGTTTAAAATTTAAAAGCCAAATCCAATAAAGGAAATGGCTTTTAAATTTTCATAAAATAACCAAAATTTATTTTCCATCACATTGTTCTCATTATTATTTTGGCGATGTTAAATATTAGTCCAGTTATGATTAATATTTATAGCCTGTACTATAATTAAAACAGTGAATATTCACCTGTAAGAATCACTAGATAAAAAACAAGTTAAACATTTTATAAAATATTTAATTTTACTAGTAAAGCTAATAAAATTTGGAGAAGAATTTGAACATTTACTGCTATGTCTGTATCCGTAGTCGTAACTGTAACATTTCTAGAATTTCTAATAACAGTTTCTTGTTTATTAATTTGTTTAATAGATGATTTTTGAAACAATTCTTGTGCTACACGGTCAGCTTTTTCACTGTCTGCTATAGAAACACTTATTATAACCACAATAGCTGCTTGTAATGCTGCTTGAATAGATAAAGCAGCTTTTGTATCTGTAGTAGTAACTTCTACATCTGCTGAATCTACAATTGTAATAGATTCTTCAGAAATTTGGTACGTTTTACTTTCTTGCGCAGCTGCTTCTGAAACGCTAGCATTTTTAAAAGACGGATGAGGATTTGAGGAATCTAATGCACTCCACTTTTTATTTTCATCTGAATGACATGTTTTGTCCATACGTTCACCCCCTTTCAATCTAAATAATTATTAACTTGTGATTGTATTTCAGAAACAATACTTTTAATTTGCTGCTTTTTTTCTGGTGATAAATTTTTTAGTTTTTCTTCATTGATTCCATGCCTATTAAAAATATCTGAGAGTAAAAGGTCTATAATTATATTCTTTTGATCCTTATCAAACTTAAAGGAAGAAAATTTATTTAAATCATCCATTTACAATGTTCACTCCTATCAGTTTCCTATAAAAATTTCAAATAACTACCAGCATTATATGCATTTAAATAAAAATTGCTTGGACAAGTAACTTAATCTTCTATTTTCACTTCTTTTTACTAATAAAATCAAAAAGCTGTCTTCTAATAAGAAGACAGCCTTCCTTTACTTCACATATATAAGTTTTATTCAATGTTAAATTATAAGTTCACCTTTGTTATTGTGTAGTTTTCCACACTTAATTTCCCATTAATCTTGAATATTAATTCAGTCATAATGAGAAGTCCAAGCTTGTACCACATATTACAACAAAAAAATATTTACTTAGAGTGAACCCTTATAGCTAAATATAAATGGGATAGACACTTTATAAAATATTTAATTTAACTAGTAACGCTAATAAAATTTGAAGGAGAATTTGAATATTCACTGCAATATCTGTATCAGTAGTTGTTACGGTTACGTTTCTGGAATTTTTAATAAATGTTTTTTGTCTATTAATTTGTTTAATAGATGATTTTTGAAACAATTCTTGTGTTATTTTATCTGCCTTTTCACTATCTGCTATAGAAATACTTACCACAACCACAATAGCTGCTTGTAATGCAGCTTGGATAGATAGCGCAGCTTTTGTATCTGTAGTAGTAACTTGTACATCTGCTGAATCTACTATTTCAATATATTCCTCAGAAATTTGATCGATTTCATCTGTTTGTATAGCTTTTTCTAAAAAATTTGCATTTTTACTAAATGAATAATAATTTAATGATTCGCAATCTTCTTTTTTTGATTCACAGTCCTCTTTTTTTGGCTCACAATCCTCTTTTTTTGGCTCAGGAACTCGTTTTTTCGGCTCAAACTCCCGGTTTAATGGATCCCGATTTTTCTTTCGTCTACAAACTTCACATTCACACATAAAATCACCCCTTTTAGTCTTAAAAATTAGCAATATTAAAATATTGACTAACTAATAGCATTTTATGTATTTTTTTAAAATTTGTTTGGACAAGTAACTTAATCTTCTACTTCTTTTTCTAATAAAAAAAGCTGCCTTCTAATAAGAAGACAACTTTCTTTGTGACTACTCTAGAATAGATTTCATACAATATAATTGTTCCTTCCTTATAACCTGAGTTCGTCACTTTAGTTATAAAAATGTGGGTATATCCTATAACCTTTTTTAGGGATCATCCATAATTTATTTCATAAAAAGTGCTTTGTTTTACTGAAAGGTGGTTGCGGAAACAACCGCCTTTTTATTCGGAACAAAATAAAACTTTTATATAAAAGGCCCATAATTAAATACACTAAACTTCATATGATATATTGCATCCTTTCTTTTTAGAATGAGTAGTCGTTACTGAAGGGCACTTTTCGAAGTGCTCTTATCTTTAATCTCCCTCTTTTTCAGGAAGAGTTTTTTACTAAATCCTAATATGATTTGTATCAATAAGGCTGGCGATTACCACATTTCCTTAATAGCTTCAATGAATACAGTAGCTACTAATTAAAATACCCCTATGATTTTCTCTACACTTAAACAATCGTGCGTTATCGAACACATGAACTATTTTTTATTTTGACTATGTAACACTAAATTCACAACATTATTATCCTATATTTGGTGAAGCCTACATTTCAATGCCAGCAATCCCAAACTTTTAACTAATAACTTAAACAAATGTGCTATCTCAAGGTTCTTTTGATATAGTATGTTATGTTCTATATAATGAAGAGAGCGCTAGTATTTCCAAGGAGGATGTATATGAGTATTCAATTGGCCACATCTAACGATTTAGAATGGGTTAATAATCAATATGACTCAATAGGATTTGTAAGAAGTGATTTAAAGAGAGATAAAGTTGCAATTATTACATATAACAATGAGTATGCAGGTGTTGGACGATTAGTCCAAATAGATGCAGATACTTTAGAAATGGGTGGAATTTTTATTCTGCCTCAATTTAGAGGGCTACAATTAGCTGGTGAGCTTGTTTCATTTTTAGTGGAAACTGCGAGAAAATCACAAATACAAGATGTATATTGTCTTCCTTTTGAGGAATTAGAAAACTTTTATAAGAAATATGGCTATACTGAAGTCGATACTACGAAAGAAGCAGTCCATCCAATTATTATAAAAAAATATAATTGGTGTTTGGAGAACTACGAAAAACACGTTCTACTATTTAAATTGTAAATGTAATAAAGCGAAACTTTAATCAGTGGGGGTTTTACTGCCCGTTAATGCGGGATAACAAAGTATATTCTCAATCGTTTTTCTATTAGTACTCCTAATCGGAACCTAAGGATTAATTAAAGATATTTTATCTCTCCTTTTATAAATGGCTGATTAAAACTTAATGTTCCGTCAATACTATAGGTAACATGATTGTATTTCTCCATTCTCCCTTGGAGAGGAGCAGTAAGCTTTTGCTAGCTGCTCCTTTATTTTTTCAAAAAGTCACATAAATATCTTTAATTCCAAACATTCAAAAGATAAAATGTGATAAGATTGTTATGAAGATATTTACCAACTAATAAATGCGCCCTAGACTTACGTACTAGGGCGCATTTATTTTTTAGTATGTAATTCCTTCACTCATCTATTATCCACAAAATAAGTATCATACGCTTTATCAAAAACATATCCTAACTTTTCTGCTAGGTTAGCAGATGTAGTATTCGCTGCGTCCCAGTTTGGATACTTTCCATTTTCTAAGCAATCCAATATAAGAGCTGCACTAACTACAGTTGCCAAACCTTTTCTTCTATGATTGTGATCAGTCGCAACTTCAATTTCAATTCCATCATTATAAATACTATACGAGGATGCACCGCATACAACTTCTCCGTTATATAAAATGCTATAACCTATACCACGGTTTATATAATCTTCTACCGACTGAAATTGACTTGTAAAATCTTCGGAGATCTTATGTAATGTAGGGCTATTTGCGATATGCTCATCTATTCTTTTTAACTCATATCCTTTTGGAAGTGTTGATATAAAAGATTGTAATTTTGAACGATTAAAAACTTCTGGATTTCGTTTGAATTTATAACGTAAAAACTTATCTATTTTTCTTTCATGGAATGTTTCTAGGCGTTGTTTCCACTCTTCACTATTTACGATAACTAAAATTCTTTCTGGAATATTACGTAATAACTCTTCTGTTTCTTGCACATTTGGGTCTCCAGCGTAAAATGTGAAAATTCCTACCGTAACTTGTGCTACTGTTGGATTTTCAAGATCATTTACCCAAGCAGTACCCATATGTCCTTGTAAATAAGAAAGTAAAACAACGTTATTGAAATCATCAAACATAGAAACTAGTTTTTTTCTTGTACGTATATTCGCTTCATATATCATTTACATTCCCGCCTTCTTTAAAATCAATCGTATTCTAAATATTTAAGATTCAATATATATAATTTTTAAATAAACCACTTACCATATAAGCAAACACCTATTAAACTAAAATTTTATATAATTATAAATTATTCACAAATATAAAATTATTATAACATCTAATAAAAAAAGAGTATCTCACTTTTTAAACTTTAGAATATACATCGTGTATGTATAAACCCTCAACATAATGTATGAGGATTTATCAAAAAATGCGTTATAACTCCTTCTTAGAAATAAAAGATTCCGTCTCACCATTCTTATATACCTTAGTCAATTTAACAACCGATTTGTACGTGTTATCGTCATCCTTTATCATTTTTTTCAGCTCTTCTATTTCGATATTACCAGTTCCACTCTCTACTTTTAAACAATTTGAAATGTTTAAGTATCCACTAGATGCGAAAAGAATAATGAATGTAATATCAGGAAAATTAATGAATAGTATTCCAAACTTCAAAGGGTTCGCAGCAGTATCCGATAAAACTAATCGAAAATCTAACAGTTCAGGTACTTGAACAAAATCCTTAGAAACAATTGCTTCACCTACGATTGCAACTTGCTTTACTATATTCCCAAGTTCATCTGTAAATTCAGTACATATAGGTGCATCAATTGTTTTCGCTTGTAAAGATAAATTTAATTCTGGATCATGAAAATCGAAAAAGATTGTGCTCCCCTCTGTTAAACATTGCGGGCACACATTTCCTAGCAAGCTAAAGTCCTCTTCAATATATTTAACTTTCGATTTGCAACTACAAACTTTTCCTATTCGAATTGCATCAATTTTTGAGCAATCTACAAATATAACCTCACTGTCTTCTTGTACAAATGATACAATCCCTTTCATCACATTAAACGAAAGAAAATAGGATACAACGATTTCGTTTCCTGCTATTACAATACTTTCAACTTTAGTATACGGTTCTAGACTTTGTAAAAATTCACATATACTATTTTGGCAACATCCACAATCACGTTTCGGCTCACAATCCACTTACACTCCATCCCTTCTTTATATAGAATAGCTAATACATATATATGAAAGGAAAACAAAAAAGCTTGGACAATATAACTTTAACGTAGGAATATCGTTACCTATTCATAATATTAGTAAGGGAATTACACCAATAATGAGTAATAACACATAATTTTTACTATAAATACATATAACAATTTCATCTTTCATGAAAAAAACGTTATAATGAAGTGTAGCCTCTACGATTACGTTATAAAGGAGATTAAAACAATGGCTAAAATTAAAGTATACCAAGTAAAAGAAGAAAATATGGAAGCAGTAAAAAACATCATTGATGTTGAGGAACAAAACCCAACTGCTGAAAACTTACAAAATCTATACGCATGTGTATTAGAAACTGAAGATATGGCATTGCCTGAATCATACATTGAAGAAGATATCTTAATTGATTCTATGGAAGTTATGGTTAACGCTTCTCAAAGCAAAGTAAGAGACTTAGGTGCATACGATGTAATCGAAGTTCAAAACAAAGGTAAGAAAACACAAATTTTATTACTTGCAGACGAAGAATACGAAATTATCGAAGGCTAATCTAACACCATACATATGAAAAAGCTCCTTTCCAATTGGAAAGGAGCTTTTTCATTACGCTTTTGATGTTTCGCTCTTTTTATTCTTTTGTTGTTTCTTAATTACCATGCGCTCATTTCCCATAAAGAAAATGAATATGAATGCTAATCCAGCTGGTACCAATGCCCACATGAACGTTTGAACAATTGAACTAGAAAGAGCATCAATAATCTTATCTAATATTTGCGGAGGGATTTGAGATCTTGCCGATTCTGATAAAATGGCTCTTGAATCCCCTAATGTGTTTGTATTCATTCCCCCGCTCATACCTTTAAATGCTTCTTCTAATTGATCTTGGAAACCTGTTCTTTGAATCATTCCGAAGATTGTAATACCAAGTGTCATACCTAATGAACGAATGAAATTACTCGTCGAAGTCGCAGATCCGCGCTGTTCCATACCGAAGTTGTGAATAGCTGCCATACTTAGTACAGAGAATGAGAAACCGACTCCAAATCCGATAATGATCATATACACTGTTAATAATGCACGACTTGTTTCTGGCGTTAATGTGCTTAATAAAAATAGTCCAATTAGCATAATAACCGCAGAAATGATCATAATGTTTCGGTAGCTAAGCTTTGTCGTTAAAAAACCACCTAACTGCGCTGTTACGACTGAGCCTAACATCATTGGTAAAAGTAATAATCCTGAGTTTGTTGCAGTGCCACCGTATACACCTTGAATAAATAATGGAATGTATACAGTTGCTGACATAAATGCAGCTCCGTAACATAAAGCAATAATTGTACTCATTCCGAACAAACGTTGTTTAAACATCTCAAATGAAATGATCGGTTCTTCTACTTTACGTTCAATAAAAATGAATGCAATAATTAAAATAACGAATCCACCAAATAAACTTAAAATAAAGTTAGAATCCCAATCATACTTTTGTCCGCCAAGTTCAAGCGCAAACATTAAAGAAACTACTGCACCAACTAAAGTAATTGCGCCAAACCAATCAATTTTTTGCTTTCTATGAACTCGTGACTCTTTATAAAAGAATGTAATAAAAATAAGTGCTAAAACGCCAAGCGGTAAGTTAATATAAAATACCCAGTGCCAGCTTATGTAATCTGTAATATACGCACCAAGCAACGGACCAAAAATACTCGATAAACCAAATACTGCTCCGAATAAACCACCCATTTTCCCGCGCTTTTCAGGAGGGAAAATATCAAAAACGATAGTAAACGCGATCGGCACTAATGCCCCGCCGCCAATACCTTGAATGGCACGATAAATCCCTAACTGTGTAATATTTTCAGCAGTACCACAAAGCGCCGAACCAATCATAAAGACGATTAAACCGAAAATAAAGAACCTCTTTCTACCATACATATCTGATAGTTTTCCGAATATCGGCATACCTGCCATTTCTGCGACCATATAGGCAGAAACGACCCATACAAAGTTTTCAAGGCCTCCTAAATCACCAACGATTGTTCCCATCGATGTTACGACAATGGTATTATCCATTGATGCCATTAAAATACCTAGCAATAAGCCCGCTACAACAAAGCCGAGCTTATTATTCTTTTCAACCATAACCTTGCTCTCCCTCGTACTACTTATATTTGTTTATGTTCCTTTACGACTGCATTACCTTTTTGATTAAAACTAGTATGATATTCTACAACACTAATTTCACATCCGGGACCAATTGTAACATTATTTCCCCTTACTACTTCAGCAATCGTATGCTCTAAATAAATCTCATCTCCTTCAATGATAGACGTTTGGAGGCTTCCAGCATGATTTGTAAATGGAATAAATCTCGCTTTTTTACGAACGGTAATCTTCTTACCGCCAATTTCTCTTACTTTGCTACCTTCATAACGAAGTGAAATTTCAATATTTTCAGCATTAAGTAATCCATCACTTTCAAGGCCACCAGTTAGTGACAGTTCTTCAACTTCAATATCTCCTTTTACATTTAAAGCGCCTTTCACATCTACGAAATCACCAGTTAATTTCCCCTTAACTTCTATCATACCTCGTACTTTTATTTTTTCAATATGAGCATCACTATGCATTTGTGTATTTCCGTATACTTTTACATATTCCGCATCTACATTTCCTTGTACTTCACTATCTCCATACACGACATAACTTTTCACTTTCATATTACCGCACACTTCACTCGTGCCGTACGTTTTAAATTCATTACAGCTCATGTCATTAGAAATCGTTCCTTCACCGCGAATCTTCACTTTATTATAATCTCCGCCTGCTGAACTACCAGAACCATTAACAGTAAGACTATGTTGATGTTCCATATCATTTTCTCCCTTCCATTAAATCTGCTTCATTTCTTTTACATTTGCGCTTTTATCAACAGTAAGAACACCCGTATATTCGATCAGTTCAATCTCACAGTTCGGTCCTACCGTAACATTATTTCCTCTTACCGTTCTTATGTGAGCATAATCAATATCGATATTGTCACCTTCTAATAGTTCAGCCTCTAATTGCATACCAAATACTGATTTAAACAGCCTACTAAAAGTACTTAGTCTATGTTTTACTTTAATCGTTTGACCACCAATTTCTTTCGCTCGACATGTACCGTGAATATTAATATTTATTTCATCAGCGCTTAGTAATCCACCAATTGTAAATTGTCCTTCTGAAGAAAACGTATCCACTTCACAATTACCATCAATTGTCGCTTGACCATTGACTTTAAATTCTTCACCAGTGACATTTCCACCTACCGTACCTTTTCCTGCAATTTTCAAACTGTTTGCCTTCACATCTTGCGTAATTGTTGCTTTTCCATCAATTCGCATCGTTTCAGCATGAACTGTACCGTCGATTTTACCTGATCCACTAATTCTTGCATTGCTACTTTTCAAATTTCCAGTAACGGCACCGTAACCGTTACATTCAAATTGGTCACATTCAACATTTCCATTCACAGTACCTTTTCCGTTTAGTTGCACTTTATGAAACTCGCCACCATTCGATGAACCGTAACCATTTATAATCAAATTATCTGTACGCATACTTTCTCCTCCACTACAACAATTTCGTTTTTAATGCTTCGGTATATTTCATAATCGCTTCGCGTAAAACGATTTTAGTGCCTTTTTCAAAAATTAAATCTTCCACGTTTGAAACTAATAAACATGTAGAAATCCCTAACTTTCGTACAATGATTAAATCACAATTTTTATGTTTAATTGCTTCATAATTTTCACGTAAAACTTGCAAGACCATTTTTCCTTCTTCTAAACTAATATCTCCCGATTGTAATAATTCTTCTAACATGTACACATAAAGAATATCTACAAATTGAAACTCTGCTGTTTTATTCGTTTGTTCTATGAAAAATTGTAAAACTGGTTCTGATGCAATCCCCTTACGTAAAATGTCTTCCTTTGTTAAAAGAATTTCTCTCACACTCGGTGAAAACATATTCGCTAGTTCATCAAGTGATAAATCCTCTTTCATCGTTTGGATTTTATCAATACGCTCTAATATCTTTTCTTTCGGAAAAAATGTCTCTTGACCCGTGAATGTTGACTTTCGTACAAACCAATCTTCCGGTATTAAATTTTTTCTTTTCCACCTATATAACTGTCCGTATGAAATGCCAGTTAGTTCTAATAAATCTTTTTTTGAAATCAAATCTGTACTCAACTGTATAACACTCCTTCCTGATAACAATGTAACATAACACTGTTACGCTGTAAATAGACTTTTATCACAAGTAGCGTAACAATGTGTAAAACAAACCTATTCCTACATACAAAAAAGACTCTTACACATCTTATGAAAATGCGCAAAAGCCCTTATATATCAAGATTTAAACCAAATATTATAAAAATCAATCCAACCTTGTGAATTAATCATTATATTTTGGACTTTTTCATGTGTACTTACCTCTTGTTTATTACGATACAAAGGAATAATATGAATTTGACGTAACAAAGTATCCTCAATATCGCGTAACAATGTAACTCTTTTCTCTAATTCTTCTTGTTTAAAATAAATAGACAACTTTTCATAAAAGTCAATGTTGCTTTGTCCATGAATAAAACTATTTTTTGTAAGAAACATATATAATAGACTATCTTCTATTCGTTCGCTTATTGTGGCACTATCATGCATCATATCAGCCTTTTGTATCGTACTTACTTCCAATAGCTCTTCTATATCAAGAAAATTATTTTCTACACGAATCCCGTACTTCGCACACTCTTTTTGTATCCATTGTGCATCTTCAACATGATCTCGTCCTGTAAATGTGTAGAGCTGTAGCACTTCATTATGATAAGTACTCCTTTTAATTAAACTTTCTACATCTTCCTCAATCTCTACAATGCTTTCACCTGCTAATATTAGTTTCTTTGCCACTTCTCCACGTTCTCCGCCGAGTTCTTGAACGATTGTATAACCATGAATGATTTTATATAACGCTTTCCGAAATAACTCATCTTGCATTGGTCCTTCTTTCGTAAGATTACATGTTATATATGTCACGTTCGACTCAAGCCGAGACAATTCTTTATTATGTTTTTCTTTATCTTTATACTGCGCCTTTACTAAAATATCGTATGTACTTACACCTTGTTCTACATTCCACAACTCAACACGATCTAAAAAAGGTCTTTCACGAAAATATAAAGGATGACCTTCTAAAATGAACAGATTTTCATTACTTTTATATAATTGAAAAGACCCTGTTCCAATTAGCTCTCCTGCTTCATCTTCACTCACGATAGAACACTGTTCTGCACTTATCATATGTAAAAACATTTTATTTTCCGTTTGTAATTGAATTTCGACAACGTAGTCATCCACTGAACGGATACTTTCAACGTGTTGTAACATCCATGCATGTGCATTATTTTCCAGATTCATAAATCGATTCAATGAGTATATAACATCATGTGCAGTAAGTTGTTTTCCATTATGAAAGTGAACTCCTTTTCGTAAATAAAACGTCCATATTTTTTCAGCGTCATTATATTCCCAGTGAAATGCAAGTCTTGGCTCTATAATGTTTGTATTACCGTCTACATACACGAGTGTGTCGAATATATGTTTTACCATATGACATTCTGAACGCATTGTAGCGTATACAGGATCTAATGTGATATCTAAATTCATTTGTACTTGCAACCGGAGTACATCTCTTCTCCCTTCAGATGTCATTTCAATCTTATGACCAAATATTGAATCTACCCAGCAGTGATATTCTCCCTTTACTGACGGAAAATGTGAGCTATAGCGTTCCACAAATATGCTTCCGCTTTTCACATCCCCTTTTTTCGTTATTTCTTTTCCTCTATCTAAAATTAAAGACATCGGGTGCTTTTGAAATATTAACTTGGAACGATTTCCCCTGCCGCGACCTGGAAACCACTTGATCCAATTTAACTCATCTAATTTTTTTATAATTAATTTACTATTACGCTCTGTACAAAATAATGTTTCAGATATATTTTGCACTGTTACTTCCAATCGTTCTCCCTCTTTTTTCCCTTTTCCATAAGCAATCCATAGTTCAATATATTGATCTAAAATAAACATCATAATCCCCCTAAAAGGTGAAAAATACTCCCTATTGTTTCTACCCTTTTTCCAATTCTTCTTTCATCTTATCATTTCAATATAGAAAGGAGGAATTAATATTGAATTATCTCTTACTTCGTTACAATAAACCTATTTTTATTAGACTGTGTGGTGAATTATTAACCCGAACGACTGAATCTATGCTAGCTATCATTATGATTATTTACGTTAATAAAATGTTAAACGGCAATGTAATAATAACTATGCTGATTTTCGGATTACAGCCACTTTCAGACATTTTATTTACACTTATTGCTGGAGGAATTACTGATAAATATGGCCGGAAAAAGATTATGTTACTCGGCTTATTGCTACAAAGTGTTGCAATCGGTAGTTTCGTTTTCGCTCAATCCGTTTTTATATTTGCACTGTTATATGTCATTAATGGCATTGGCCGTTCCTTATATATTCCGGCTCAACGTGCACAAATTGCTGATTTAACAAAAAAAGAGCAGCAAGCAGAAATTTTTGCTCTCCTACAAACGATGGGAGCAGTTGGATCCGTGATCGGCCCTTTAATCGGTGCAAGTTTTTATAATACTCACCCAGAATATTTATTTATCGTGCAAAGTGTAACCCTTACGATATATGCCGTTGTTGTTTGGACCCAGCTCCCAGAAACCGTTCCGACTATAAGTAAGACGAAACAAACAATTGAGGCAAGTTCACCAAAGCAATTTGTTTTTAAACATTACGCCATATTCGGTCTTATGTTTTCTACACTTCCTATTAGCTTTTTTTATGCACAAACTGAGACGAATTATCGTATTTTTGCAGAACATGTATTTCCTAATCTCGTATTCATACTCGCATTTATTTCAACATGCAAAGCCATTTTGGAAATCATTCTACAAATCTTCCTCGTAAAATGGTCTGAACGATTTTCTATGGCGAAAATCATCCTTATTTCTTACGCCTGCTATACGATAGCTGCAGTTGGCTTTAGTTATTCAACGACGATATTGTCGTTATTCTTCACCTTACTCTTTTTAGTCATTGGAGAAAGTATTGCTCTAAACCATTTATTGCGATTCGTTTCAGAAATTGCACCTCATGATAAACGTGGTTTATATTTTTCAATTTACGGTATACACTGGGATATATCTCGAACGTGTGGACCTGTTATTGGTGCAGTTTTATTAAGTAAATTAAATGGAAGTATGCTGTTTTATATTTGTGCTAGTTTCTTATTAATTGGAGGTATTGTTCAAGCACTGTTTGTTCAAAATTTAGAACGTAAAAAAATTATGAACCAGCCTACACATAATTTATAGGTTACTACTTTTTCAGTAGATCAATATTTCTTATTGGATGAATATTAAAAAACAAAAGTGAAGTATTTCGCATATGAAAGTATGTTTTATATGGCAGGAGACGTTCCTTATTTACAACTAAAAACACCTCACTTCAATAAAGTGAGGTGTTTTTGAAATCACTTAATTTCTTATCCTGCCATTTTATTAATACTATCCTCTGGTGAAAATACAGAAATATGATCTACCTTACCATTCGATTTTGGAATGACAAATTTCAGCTCATACTGGTTATTTACTTTGTATACATATATTTTATCTTCACCATTCTCTTTAACTGAAGATGGTTTTCCCAATGCTTTTTCAATTTCTTGTAATGTAATCAATTTTAGTTCTGCATGATATGAGCGTACATCAAAAACTTGTGACCCTTTATTAAATCCGAAAACAACATTTTTATTTGTAAAAGTTGCGTACATACCATTCCCTGTATATTCGGTTTTATTTGCTTGCCCCCACGCTTTTTCAATTTCTTCAATATCCCCTGTATGGGCTCCAAATGGCACATTAGGTACCTTTCCTTCTTTTGCTAGTTCAAACAAATCTTTAACGTGGTTAATTGATTTTTGATTAAGTGTTCTATTTTTCGAATCTGGCTCAGGTGATGGTTTTGTTGTTTTTTCATTACTTGGTTTTGCTTCAGGATTTTTCTGTTCTTCTGAAGAATTGCTTTGCTCATTTTTATTATTTTCCAAGGTTGGATTTGTTTCCTTTTTTTCGTCTGTCCCATTACATGCTGCTAGCGTAAACATACATGCTATAGCCAAAAACAACATAACTATTTTCAAATACCCTTTCATCATTTTCCCCCCCTATTGCATCTTATTCATTTCGATAACCAACCCATTACACTACTTTTCAAATTATGTTTGTTCCAAAAAGTCAGTGCTTCATTCTCTCCAAAGGCTTGTACAAAATATGTTACAAAAGCTGTTCCTAAAAAGTAACCAAGTCTGTTATATCCGAAGTAACTACCTCCTGATAAACGGAACCATTCTTTCTCTTTTTCATCTGTCCATCCTTCAACATAATCTTGTAAAAAACGTTTCTTTATTTTCTCTTCATTTTCTTTATAATATTGTAGCCATAGATCACCGTCACTATTATATGAGTAGTAAACAGACTCATTTAAATCTTTAACGATTTTTTTTGATAAATAAGTTGCAACACCTTCACGATACAAACTTACCGACGCATCGGTCCATTCAGCCCTAGTCCAATCCATTCCAGTATTTTGTAGCATAACATTATGATATATATGACCTATTTCGTGAGCAGCAATAACACGAAGATGATTCAAATCTGGAGATAATTTTTCTGCCGCAAAAAATATGTCTCCAATGATTTCCCTTTCTACAAATGCATTTGAACCAAATCCTCCAACGAATACATGGAATTTCATATTTACATCAAAGTTATATTTATTACGATATTCATTTGTTACCTCTTGAATAATGATTGGTAATGATTCTGCAATAATATGAATATCTTCTATTTTTGCGGGATATTGTTTAATGGCATTAGAAAGACGTTCTTTCGTTTTAGGACAATGATACTTAAAGTATTCTTCAAATATCTCTGAATGCGAAGTAAAGTAGCGATTAAGGAGTTCTAATTCTAAATCGTCACTTTCCCATAATTTCAAAAAACTTGGAATTATATTGTTAATCACTGTATTCATCTCCTTATTTAAACCTTCTCTTCTCAATGATAATATCCTCTATCTATAGCTGAAAATATGCCGTCACAACAGCTCCTTGAAACAGAAAAAAACCAGTAGGAAGTGATTACTCTTTTCCTACTGGTTGAAATGAAATTAAACGGTAAATCTTAGTTTCTTAAAAAATGTAGCGATAGTGCTTTTTACAGTTTCAAAATTATAAGCAAATGTATTATCTCCACTTAATGATGAAATACATGTTAAACCTGCAGCTTTAATAAAAGCTTTTACATCTACAAGCATAGAATTAGCCTCCATGAATTTAATTACAATCATTATAACAGGTGTTTTACGATACTAACATGAAAGTAATAAATAATCCTACTTAATAAATAAATTTCTATTATTAATTTATCCCGCTATTTGCCGGGCAGTAAGATCCCCACTTCGAAGCAAAGAAGTTAGATGGGGGTAAGGGCTGCCCGTAAAAGCCCGATTGGTAGGGCTAATAATCAGTGGGGATGAACCACCCACTGATTAAAGCTTCACTTTATTTAGCTCAAAGTACACCATTTCAATGTCATATAAAAAAGCTGCCCAAAAGGACAGCTTTAAATATGTATATTACACTTCGATTGACTTACCGTCTTCAACAATATGATAAAGTAAGTGAGCTAAATGATGAATTGGACCATATTCTTCCTCTTCCTCATCTGTTTCACCTTGGTATTCCAGATCATTTAAGTATAGTGCTAAAAATTGATAGTATAGTTTTAAATCAAATCCATAACACGCAGTTGGTTCTTCATGATCTCCTTCATATTGTAACATTAAGTATTGATCATTTCCTTCTGCATCTTCTGCATCAAAGAATACGAAGAAGCCAACGTTTGTATCTAAATCAAATAAATGACGAGTACCTTTTTCAGTTGCTTTATTGAAGTCCTCTTCACTTAATTTATGTACTGTTGTCGCTTTAGCATTATCTTCTTGATGGAAATTTACTGTGAATGTTTTCAATGCTGACACCTCCTGATTGTATAATACTAGCATAACATATAAAAAGGACTGCTTACAAATGTAAACAGTCCTTACATTCATTTTCGCATTGCTCGTAATAAGAAGCTTACGATGAAAATTAAAATGATCGCACCGATTAAAGCTGGAATAATTGCATATCCGCCAATGACTGGACCAAAACTACCAAGTAATTTCGAACCAACCCAAGAACCGATAATACCAGCAATAATATTACCAATTACACCACCTGGTACATCCCTTCCAGTAATTAAGCTTGCAAACCATCCTAATAAACCACCAACGATTAAAGACCAAATCATATAATAACCTCCTTTATATTTAACCAATCAAAATATAATTAGAAACAATTGCTTACCATTAGTTATGTGACATTTTTCATAAGTTATTCATACTGCTCAACTATAAGATTTTTGAGAATAATACACACCGATAAACTATTTTTCGAACTAACGATTTATCCGACTTTTTATTACACACATTAAGGACAATCTGGCTTCAATATTGTTCGCATAAACTCTTCTTTAAAAGCAGGATAGTTAAAACCAACAGCAATTCTTTGAATCGGCCGATCATCAAACCTTGTTGGTTCAGCTATTTTTCTAAAGTCTGCTACACTTTGGCCCCTAGTCACATCATTTGTCGTACTAATCCACACTGCCGATTTTTTATATTCGAAAATACTATCGTTTATAAACGAGACAAACGGTAGTAAATCGTGTATGGGACTTCCACCAATACCTGGATATTCTTTTTTATAAAAATTCTCATAATAAAAATCAATCATTGGTTTAATGAGTTTCGCCTGTCCAGTTCCTTGTTTATCTATTATATTGGCCATTTCAGGCGTAATAAGCGCACCCTGTGTTACATTTAACGGGTATATAGTAGCGTTTTTCGCATATTTCATAACAATATTTGCTGCAATTGGATCACCATAAAAATTCGCTTCAGATACTGGTGTAACATTACCTGGAAATAGGAAAGCGCCGCCCATTATATAATACGAACAAATACGATCCATTATATTTGGATACAATAAAAATAACGTAGCAAGCGTCGTTAGTCTTCCTGTCGCCACAATTATAATATCTTCTGGACAAGGTTCGATTAATTTGATTAATTCACAAAAATTTTCTCGTTTACAAATTCTCATTTCAGGTGGAATAATAGGACCTAAACCATGATCCCCATGGATTTCAGGGAAAAACAAAGGTTCTTCAGCTGTCATCGGCCTACTCGCACCTTCAATAATTTTCACTTGTGTAGCATAGTACCTTTCTAAAAAATAAACATTTTCCGTAACGATATCTCGTGATACATTCCCGTACTCTGCAACAATACCTAGAATATCTAATTTACATGTTTTATTTGCATAAATTAACGCTACGGCGTCATCAATACCAAAGTCTCCAAAAAAGATGATTTTCTTATTAACTATTCTCACCCCTCTTCAGCATAATCTACTATTATTATTATGTGAAAAAGACAAGGCGGTGAAACAGTGCAAACTAAAAAAGCCGCCTATTTATTGGCGACTTCAATCTTTTTATAAGACAAATATGCTAGTACATTTTTACTTGAATCGTATTTCGGGTTATTTCCTTTTCTTGGCTCTCTCATATGTGTCTTTTCAAATCCAGGAATGTCTGGCATTTTCCCCATAAATTCAAGCATTTCTTCCTCAGTACCTTCAATGCGTACACGAATCATAATAACTATTCCTCAATTCACAGTTTCTCTGTACTAAGTATATCGTACTTCAGAAAGACTGCAACACATTTATCTTTTTAATGTTGTACTTTTTTTACATATAAACATAGCCATTTCAGTATAGAACGAATCTACTTTATTATTTTTAAGTTGAATATTAAAATATTCCTTCATTTCGTTTGGTGCTTTCATCATACATTCTGTTAATTTTTCACGCTTTTGTACAGGGACATCCATCATATTACACCACCAGTCAAAATCAAACCTCTTATCAAAAGTAAGACATGACTGCATTTGCAAACCGTTTTTTTCTAATAAAGTAAGCCATTCTGTCTTTTTTAGAGCTCGTTCATGACTTGGGTCCCGCTTCTTTTCTATAAAATTATAAAATGTATCATATTCATTATTTTCTGGCGAAACATTATCTATTAAGATGAATAATCCATTATCCTCCAACGTACGATTTACTTCATAAATAAATTGAGCCGGATTCGTAAAATGATGGGCTGCAATCCGGCATGTAATTGTATCAAAAAAATGGTCTGCAAATGGTAAATTCTCTGCATTTCCTGCTACAAAAGATACATTTTCATGACCATTCTGCTTTATAAAAACTTTTGCTTTTTCTAACATCTGTTCTGTTAAATCAAGTGCAACTACTTCTTCAAACATAGGTGCTAACATATTTGCCACATGCCCGCCACCAGTAGCAACATCAAGAAGACGATTATTATGACGAGACTCAACTTGTTGAACTACATATTGTAAATCCAGTCCTTTAGCATGTATTTTACTATTTACATATTTATCTGCATTGCTGCCAAACTGTTTTTTCACAAGCTCTTCTTTACTCATATTATCATCTTCTTTCTATTGTTATTTACATATACGACTCATATAATTACTACAATTCTCTTAATGTATTTTCAAATCCTCTTTTCATCTCACTTCTTATCATATTTACCTTTCATTAAAATAATATAATTTTCCACTTTATTATTAAACAAAAAAAAGACTATGGGAACTTCCCCCCTAACCTGAATAAATATTTACTACATTTTTATTTCTTCGTATATATCTATATAATATAAATCCTCTTTCAACTTCATAATAACATCTACTTCGTTATAAGTAGCCTCACGAGCATGTAAACCAAATTGATCCATACCAATCCATATCCACCCAGGTGTAAGATATAAAACATCTATATTAAAATAATCTAACTTAGTAAGCTCGGCTGTAATAAATTTATCTTTATTAGCGATTTGTTTATCTATTAAACCGTATTCTTTCCCATTTTCAAATAGCGATATAAATTTCCCTACAATCGGATGTTCACGAACAATAAAATGATATTCTTTTTCCTCTATATTTACCACAATCAAACGAGAAACAGATAAATCAGGCCCTGAATTCGACATATTTGTTTATTCACCTCCTTATATAGGCTTCTTAAATATGATAACAAATGAATATTCAAATTAAATTAATATAATGTAAAAAATAAAAAAGCTGATTTCCCTTTAGAAATCAGCCTTTATAATTTGATCAACTTTATTCTTTTACAAATTATTATAATGTTTCTTTTTCCTCATCATTTCCAGAAACTAAATTTCCTATAGCATCCGCTGTTACTTCCACTACAAATTCACAAATACCAGCTACAACTTCTCCAATTATTTCATCCATCTTTTTACCCCCTTATTTTATGTAACCTATTTGCATTATAGAAGAAACTGGTAAATACAAACTATCGAAAAAGGTGACATAAACCTTACAGAATTGTAAGCTCTTTCATCCCTTTACTTATCCCCTTTGAAACTCCAAGTATTTTTAGCAGACATATAGGCCATCATAATATGAAGCAAGTAATAATCTAGTGTCAGGAGGCGTTTAATATGTATTACGTAAAATTAATTAAAGGTCAATCTTTCTACGCTTTTGATCATCGTTTCTTAGTGTCTGAAGAAGAAGAGGTTTCAGAGAAAATTTATAATTACTTACGACGTAATGAATTTTTTGAAGTACGTAAAGAAGAATATTCTGCTTAATTACAAAAAGCATTAAGAAAAATATCATCTTATTGTGATATATTCTTAATGCTTTTATGTGAATTTCTTCTTTTCAATAATTATTGTTGACTCTATTAAATAATCTAGTATTTGTCCAAACTAATTATTCACTATTTTCATATTCTAGTATATGAGGAGGTGAAGAATATGACTCATATCATTGATTACCAAGCTACTCAGCCTATAAGTAAAACTGGTGAAACAACTTTTGCAATCCCAGCTTCTCCAAATAAAGCAATTTTAGCAAATTTGAAATTGCGAATTTCAAGTAGAGATTCACGTAATAATCGAGTAGAATTAATCGCTACAATTGGTGTAGAAGGTATAACTGAGACTTCACAAGTTTTATTCCGAATTTTCCGTGATAATATTGAAATTTTTAATGCGCAAGTAGGTATTGAATCTACAGATTCTGAACAATTCTACGTACAAACATTTCAAGCTATAGATCAAAACGTTAGCAGTGGAACACACGAATATTCATTAACTGTAGAAAACCTTACTAGTGGTGCAAGCGCAGAAGTTGTTGGCCCACTATCTTTTAGCGCTTTAGCTATTGGACAAGAGCGTAAATGTTGCTAAGTGAATCTAATATTTAATTTTGTACTTGAGAAAAGCGAGGCGTAGTTATACGTTCTTGCTTTTTTATATGTACCCTTACTTTCTATTAGCTTTAATCATAAATTTTTTATGTTTTAATTCACTTATTTCATCAATTAACGCATCAAATTTTTGACAAATCAAAAAGATTGAAATCCAATTATGAAACACGTAATATAGACTCTGACTCTAAAAAAGTTCGTATAAAAATACTACATAAATAAGGAGGTTTTATATACGAGTTTTTCATTTTAAAAGACGGAGAGGTTTTATGTTATGTGGCGTAATAAAAACGTTTGGATTGTTTTAATTGGGGAGTTTATTGCAGGTCTAGGATTATGGCTTGGTATTCTTGGCAACCTTGAATTTATGCAAAAATATGTCCCTTCTGATTTCATGAAATCAGTTATATTATTTATCGGACTATTAGCCGGTGTTCTAGTTGGACCTATGGCTGGCCGTGTCATCGATCAGTATGAAAAGAAAAAAGTTCTTCTTTACGCTGGGTTTGGTCGAGTTTTAAGTGTTATTTTCATGTTTTTTGCTATTCAATTTGAAAGTATCGCATTTATGATTGCATTTATGGTTGCTCTTCAAATTTCAGCAGCATTTTATTTCCCTGCATTACAATCTGTAATTCCACTCATCGTACGTGAGCATGAGTTATTACAAATGAATGGTGTACATATGAATGTTGGTACAATCGCTCGTATTGCAGGTACTTCACTAGGTGGAATTCTTTTAGTTGTGATGAGTTTACAGTACATGTATGCCTTCTCAATGGCAGCATACGCCTTATTATTCCTCTCGACTTTCTTCCTACAATTCGAAGACAAGAAATCAACAACACCAAGTAAACAAGCTGCAAAAGATAATAGCTTTATGGAAGTATTTCGTATTTTAAAAGGAATTCCTATTGCTTTTACAGCACTTATATTAAGTATTATCCCTCTATTATTTATAGCTGGGTTTAATTTAATGGTTATTAACATTAGCGAAATGCAACATGATCCTACGATTAAAGGGTTCATATATACAATTGAAGGTGTCGCATTTATGTTAGGTGCCTTCGTAATTAAACGTCTATCTGATCATTTCAAACCTGAAAAATTACTATATTTCTTCGCAGTTTGTACTGCTTTTGCACACCTTTCATTGTTCTTTAGCGATATAAAATGGATGGCTCTTACATCATTTGGTTTGTTTGGGTTTAGCGTTGGCTGCTTCTTCCCTATTATGTCGACAATTTTCCAAACGAAAGTTGAAAAAAGTTATCACGGTCGCCTCTTCTCATTCCGTAATATGTTTGAGAGGGTTATGTTCCAAATCGTCTTACTTGGCACAGGGTTCTTCTTAGATACAATTGGGTTACAATATATGGTTCTCATCTTCGGAGTCGTTTCATTATTGATTATTTCTATTTCCCTTTCTAAGCAGAAACATTATGAAAAACAGCATTCGCAATCTGCGAATTTATAAAATAAACAAAGAAGTATGGATATAATATTGAATCCATACTTCTTTGTTTTATAATACGCCTATTTATTACGTTTATTGAAATTATCTAAAGGAGTAGCCCTCTTTTATTTCGAATAGATTATAAAGAGTACTCTTTATAAAAGGAGTGGTAAAATGTCTGATGGCATCCAAGTATTTATTGTCCTGCTCTTTGCAATTGCTCTGTTTAGCATCCTAAACTTTTTAGCCATTTCCTTATCTGGACATAGTTTTAAAAAAAGAATCGTGGCAGGTTTCATATTTTTACTACTGACTCCCATTATCTTTTTGACTATCGCAACATTTGCTTCTATATTCGATAAAGCAGGATTTGGCGCAGGTACGTTAGCCTTTATGATCGCAAGCGTATATATAATAAATGGAATAGTGCTTCTGCTTTCCTCTTTATATATCCTCAAAAAAGACATAACATAGGCTATAGTACTAGCATGAATCTGACTTTACACTAGATTCATGCTTATTTAATTTCTCCTAAATTTTTATATGAAATTAAATAATTCTTTAAAAAAATTTAAACTTTATTTATTATAATATCCCTATCGTATTCGCACGTTTATTCAAATTTAAAAGAAAGGAGCACAAAATGAAAAAGGTTCTACTTACAATTCCTATACTAATCATCCTACTTAGTGGATGCAGCAATAACGATATATACGGTTCTTGGGAAGTCGTTGACAATAAAAATGGTGAATGCCCTGTATATTATAAATTTGAAACAGTTGTCAAAAAAGAAAATAAAGAGGAAATTGTGCAAAATTTAGTAGAAATGCAAACCACAAAGAATAAAGACGATTTATATAAAGGCTCATTTGTCAAAAATTCTAATGTATATCACATTGATTATGGTAATTCATTTACATCAGAGCAAACTTTAAAAGTTGCCGACGGTACATTAAATGTATACTTTTTGACAGCTGAAAAATTATGCACGTATAAAAAGAAATGATTACATTTCAGAGGAAACGCAGAAAATATTTTCTGCGTTATTTCACTTTAGAAATCTTCCACAAATACTTAATAAAAACTATAAAATAACTTAAGTTATATAAAATGAATCCTATAATAGACATTTCAATTAACACGTCTACGCTATTTACATCGATACTTTTCAAAATAGGCTAATCCTTCCTCTAAATTTGTCAATCGTTTTAATTTTCATAAAAAAATGATAAAATATAAACATGTGTTTTCAGAATAATTAAAAACGCAGAATGAAAGCACTGTTTTAGGAGGGGTTTTGATGACTTACACGTTAGCAACTAGAATGAAAGCATTCCAATCTTCTATATTTAGTGAATTAGGAGCCTATAAAAAAGAAAAAATTGCAGCAGGTCATAACATGATTGATTTGAGCATCGGAAATCCTGATATGCCGCCCGCTGATTTTGTAAGAGAAACAATGGTACATACAGCGAGTGAGAAAGAGAGCTACGGGTATACATTATCAGGTATTCAAGAATTTCACGAAGCTGTAACTGAATATTACAACAACACTCATAACGTTTTATTAAATGCGGATAAAGAAGTTTTATTATTAATGGGTTCACAAGACGGGCTCGTTCATTTACCTATGGTTTATGCAAATCCAGGTGATATTATATTAGTTCCTGATCCAGGATATACAGCTTATGAAACAGGTATTCAAATGGCTGGTGCAACATCTTACTACATGCCTTTAAAGAAAGAGAATGATTTCTTACCAGACTTAGGAGTCATCCCTGAAGAAATTGCCGATCAAGCGAAGATGATGATTTTAAACTTCCCAGGGAATCCCGTTCCAGCAATGGCTCATGAAGATTTCTTTAAAGAAGTAATCGCATTCGCGAAAAAGCATAATATTATCGTTGTCCATGATTTTGCTTATGCTGAATTTTATTTCGATGGTAATAAGCCAATTAGCTTCCTCTCTGTACATGGTGCTAAAGAAGTTGGTGTAGAAATCAATTCTTTGTCAAAAAGTTATAGTTTAGCAGGTAGCCGTATTGGATATATGATTGGAAACGAAGAAATTGTTCGTGCACTTACTCAATTTAAATCTAATACCGATTACGGTGTATTTTTACCAATTCAAAAAGCGGCATCTGCAGCACTAAGAAATGGCGCTGTATTTTGTGAGAAAAACCGCGATATTTATCAAGAACGGAGAGATACTTTAGTCGATGGATTCCGAACATTTGGCTGGAATGTCGATAAGCCAGCTGGTAGTATGTTTGTCTGGGCTGAAATTCCACAAGGATGGACTTCTCTAGACTTCGCTTATGCATTAATGGATCGTGCGAATGTCGTTGTTACACCTGGTCATGCATTTGGACCTCACGGAGAAGGCTTCGTACGTATTGCACTCGTTCAAGATAAAGAAGTGTTGCAACAAGTTGTTGAAAACATTAGAAATAGCGGCATTTTCACTCTTGAAAAAGTAAATGAATTAGTTAAAAATTAGTTCCCACTCCCCTGCTTAAATTTAGCAGGGGTATTATTAATTGGAGGTACTTTCATATGCATATTAAAGACACTCTTCCCCATCGTTATCCATTTTTAATGACTGATAAAGTAACAAATGTAAAACAAGGTGAATCCGTTACAGGATATAAACTCATTACAAATAACGAATGGTTTATAAATGATAATCAAAAACATATGCCTCATATGTTAATTGTAGAAGCACTTGCTCAGCTTAGTGCATTTGTACATACAAGTGATTCTGAAGGACTAGGATTCCTCTCCTCTTTAGATGGAGTTGAATTCCAAGGAAAAGCATATCCCGGTGATAAACTTGATTTACATTATGAACTAACGCGCAATCGCCGAGGTTTTGTTCTTGGTAAAGGTATTGCAACTGTAAACGACCAGCCTATTGTAACTATAGAAAAACTATTAATATATCAAGCAGATTAAATTGTTCCTTATATCAGTTGGGAATATCTATTCTCAACCAATTAAAAATAAATAGGAAAACATATTACGTAGTTAGGAGCAGAAAAATGGAACGCACTATCGGTATCGATGCTGGAGGCACATTAACGAAAATAGCTTATTTTAACGAAAAAAGGCTATTAACTTTTGAAAAATTTTATTCGCATGAACAACATAAAATAATAGATTGGATTAAAAACAACAATGGCATAAAACAAATATGTATTACGGGTGGTAAATCGAAACTATTACAGCAACTGCTTACAGGTTCATATAAAATAATAGAGCTAAACGAATTTGAAGCTACTCTTGCAGGTGTCCAATACATATTAAAAGAAGAAAAACATGCTATACGCAATTTTATTTTAACCAATATCGGTACAGGTACTTCTATCCATTACGTTTATAATGAACAATATATTCGCGCTGGTGGAACCGGAGTTGGCGGTGGGACTATTATGGGACTTTCAAAATTGTTAACAAATATAGATCATTTTGAAGATGTAATCCCTCTAACAAAAGTAGGATCTAGAAAAGAACTAGATATTACGGTTGGAGATATTTATGGTGGTATTCTTTCCCCTATCGATAATAACTTAACTGCTAGTAACTTCGGAAAAGCAGCCATTACAGAATCAAATAATAGTAGCTCCGATATACTAGCTACTGTACAAGGACTTGTCGGTGAAGTCGTTACTGCATTAAGCCTTCAATTCGCTGAAACAAAAAACATTGAACATATTATTTATATTGGTTCGACTTTATGTAATAACGTACAACTTCAACATATTATTAGTAGCTACACCGAATATCAAAATAAAACACCAATCTTTTTACAAGATGGTGGTAATAGCGGTGCAATTGGTGCATTACTTCATGCTACGAAATAAAAAGCTGACTTTTGTCAGCTTTTTAGAAATGGCACTTCAAATTCAATAATTGATTCCCCGTTCTCTCCAATTCGCTCCACGCTTATTCTATCAATCACACAATTTAACTTCCCATGAAAACTAGGAATCTCCTTCACTACTTCAGCAGCTAACGCGACACTTTCTTTTCTTCCAACTGTTACATGCGGGATGTACGGAATGTCTTCTTTCAAAAATTGTAATAAAGGTCCTGTATATAGAATATTATGTAGTTCCTCTATTTGTTCTTTCCCCTTTTCAACTCGTAAAAACAAATATTCTCTTTCACTTGTAATTTGATTCTTAAATTCAATTTCTATATTCTGTATCGGTTTTGATACATTTATAATATGTAATTTCAGCTCATCATTTGAAATCGAACTTTCAAATGGGAATACAATTGTAATATGCGGTGGAATTAATCCAAATAAAGGATCATGTTTTTGCCTAATGTCCTCGATTTCGCTAATGAACATGTTGTTTAGAAAAAGTAAAATTGTACGCATTTTTATCCCCTCAACTTTTCCTCATTATAATATGTATCATATTCTATGACAGCCTGCCCTTCAACAACTTGTTTTGCTTACCTGTAAAAATAAAAAAACTTCTCAAATGAGAAGTTTTCATATAGCATGATTATTATTTTCCAGCCAAACTTTCCTAAACTTTATATAACAGGCAATTCTCCAAGGAAAAATATACGATACTGCAACAACGTAAAATAATAAACCAATCGTTTGTTGATCTAAATCAATGATAAATTGTCTTGAACCATATCTTAAAAAGACAAGTGCAATAAAAGTAATTAAAAAAGCTGCACTTTTTTTCGTATAAATATTCCCATCATCTCTTCGTTCATAATTTGTTAATACTATAAGCGGTACAGCAAAAAGTACACCAATGAATACCGCTATAATTACTTGTAATATAGCTGGATGTACGGGACCTAAAAACCATACAATACCTGGTGTTAAAAATAGTAATGGCCATAAAATACGTTTTCCCGATCCCTTTATTGGCTTATGCATGGAGCGATAACGACGCCAAAATATTAGTAGTGCAATGCATAAAAAGACGGTTATTAGTGAGGACGTGTCTCCCATATATTTTCCTTCTCCCTAAAAGAATAATCTATCACTATTTTAAACTGTTCGTTCAAATGATACTTTACGAATAAATATACTACTAGTTATGATATAAAGAATTGTTAATCCAATTGAAATAACAATAAAATAAGGGATATCTATTAAAGATACATCATTTGTAAATAACAATCCTTTTATCCCTACTTCTCCATACAGCACACTATTTGTTGAAAGGAAAAGCGACCCACCAATCATGAGACCAATCCATTGAAATCTTTGCTTAAAAATTACTACTACTTGAAAGAAACATGCTATCGTAACATAAAATAAAAATTGTAAAATAAACTGTTGTATTAATTGCTCTCCAAAGTTAACATTTACTAAGTTATATTTTATATCTTGTAAAAACAGTATTTGAAGGAATGAAAACAATGCGGATTGCAACACGATATAACAAATCGCTCCGATAAAATATTGTATTCTCGTTATACCAAATGAAACTGCTAAACGAAATACATCATCTTGAACAATGAAAACACTCCCTACTATAAAAATCATAATTGCAATTGAAGGATTATTGATAATTTCGGGTAAATAACCAACTTTCGCTTCATTTAAATGAGCAGCATATAAAGCTCCTTTTATTAATAAAGCTACAATCCAAAATATTAAAATTGCTTTATAATGAAAATTTATATGTAACCTCAATTGTTTCATTAACGTCGTCATTCCACTTCACCACCAGTCATGTGAATAAATAGTTTTTGTAATGTAATTCTATCAATTACTAAACCTTCTTTTTCAAGAGAGTAACAATCTTCATTAGAAAGTTCTTCCCATATAACAGCAATACCTTTATTCCCATAAATTTCTTTATTTATAACTTTTTTATTAATCAAGAACTCCTCCACTTTACCTTTTTGCCCTGAAATAATATGACCTTGTTGCAATAAATCTTCCACTGTTGATTGAACAACAAGTGCACCTTCTTTTATGATAATTACTTCTTCAATAACATGGGTTACTTCTTCTACCAGATGTGTTGATAATATAATTGTTCTGGGATACTCCCCGTAATCTTCTAGTAGTAAACTATAAAATAACTCACGATGTGCTGCGTCTAATCCCGTAGTTGGTTCATCAAAAATAGTAATTGTCGCTCTGCTTGCTAACCCTTTAATAATTCCTACAACTGTTTGCATGCCATGAGATAGTTTATGGTATTTCTCTGTTATATTAAGCTGAAATTTACCCGCCAGTTCTTCAGCAAACTTCTGATCCCAATTTTTATAAAACATGTTACATATCTTAAAAATTTCTTTTACTCTATAACTTAAATGAGACTCTTCTTTTACTCTAACGAAACAAATATTTTGCATCGCTTTACTATTTTCAAAAACATCTTCACCAAATATTGATACACTTCCACTACTTGAAGTAATTTGTCCTGCTAGTAAATTTAATAAAGTCGTTTTCCCTGCTCCGTTCCTTCCAAGCAAACCATATATTTTATTCTCTTCCAATGAAATCGTTACTTCATTTACAGCTATTTTCTTTTTATACTTTTTCGTTACATCTTTCGTTTCAAGTGCAATCATCCCTCTTTCCCCTCCTTCGTAATCTTTTGAATCATATCCATCAATTCATCTTTTGATATTTCTAGTACTTTCGCTTCTTCCCACACTTTAGGTAAATATTCAGTCATAAAAGTATTTTGTCTTTTTTTTAGTACAACTTCTTTTGCTCCTTTTGCAACAAACATCCCGATCCCTCTCTTTTTATATAAAATCCCCTCATCCACTAATACATTCACCCCTTTAGCTGCGGTAGCCGGATTTATTTGTAACATCTTCGCAAATTGATTTGTCGATGGAACTTGTTCTTCTTCAAGCAATATGTCTTTTAAAATATCAGATTCAATCGTTTCTGCAATTTGTATGTATATTAATTTATTTTGTTCTAGAGTCGGCTTCACATTTTCACCACCTTAGGTTCATAGGTTCATTACTTATGTAATTAACCATATCACATAGAATTATTTTTTTCCATAAATTTCTTTTACAAAAAAAGAGAGTCATTCAATTAAGAATGTCTCTCTTTCTAAAAATTCGAAGTTTCAACTCTTGTTCTCAAATTCTTTTCATTTATACCATTTTGACAAAAATTAAACTGTTGTCCCTCAATACATTTTGTACGATCTACTACTTGCCCTAAATGATAGCTTGTATGCTCAACCAAATGTAATAGACTTTGAAGATCAATATGCCTTTTTTCTTCCCAGACCTGTATATATGCTTTGCCCCACTCATCAAATATTTCTTCAACAGTTTTTAACAAAGCTTCAGATCTTATTTGTTTCACTGGAAAATATTCTTCAATTCCATTTTCAAAAACTATATTTGGATCCTTATAACGCCTTGTATTTCTCTGTAAATGTTCACAAATATGTAGTACGATTCCACCAATTGAATTAACAGAGGTCTCTTTTTTCCACAAATCTTCTTCACTAACGAGCCTAATTGCCTGTACTAATTTAGGTAAATAATGATCCTGCATTCTATGATAAGAAATTTTGTATACTAACTCCATCTTCTCCCCTCCATTATTTCAACTGGCTCACTGGATATTTAGCAAATAAAGATTTCCGAAAATCTTTATCTTCCACAAGCATTTTAATTTTTTCATTATTATCGTTAAGAAACTTTACTACTTTCTTTTTATCCCATATATCATCTTCTTTTGGAAAATCATCAAATTTTCCATGCAAGATTGATAGGATTTCCTCCCTTTTCATCATAAATTTTATATTCTCTACCTGAAACTCGTAACTGTTTGCATTTGGCACTAAAACTACAAGATAAATAATGTTAAAGAGAAAATTCTTCTTCATCGTATCTTTCTCATCAAACCAATACGTCTCAATCATTTCTTCTGTAAGAGCCCCACTCTCTTTTGCGCCATAGTTCACTTTTATATTTTCATTTTCTAAACTTATACTTTGAACTGTTCCACCACCGGGTAAATGATTAATAATTGCAACCACATCTGAATTATTACCAACGTATGTCCCAGTATATTTCTTAAAATCATCTGAACTAACATCATATATATCTTTTATTCTTTCTCCATTAGAACAAGCCGTAATAAATAAAAAAATTGTTAGCATAACGATTATGTTATGATGCATATATTTCATTTAGCATCCCCCATTTTTATCGATATTTCGTTAATTACAATATTTACTTTCAAATCCCTTTTTAAATATACGCATTTTAATCAAAATTAAAAATTTTCATTTTTTATGTTTACAATTATCCATTAATTGTATATACTTACTAACGTAAGAAAAAAATTCTAAAAGGAGGTCGAAGGAAATGATGAAATTACAATTACATGCATTAACTTTAGCGTTAACTGCACCTGTGTTTTCTGGACAATTAAATATGAATTCGACCACCCTAATGGAGAATTGAAAATCGTACTTTATTTCATTTAATTCATAAATTCGCCACAGGAGGTCGTATACTTTCCTGTGGCTTTTTCACGCCCAGCCATAGGAGAACTGTATCTTCCTGTGGTTTTTTTGCGCGGTTTTTTAGTCTCTTACATTATTTTTCTAAGAAAGGAGCAACATTCAATGACTATTAGCGTATTGTTTTTAAGTATTACGATTCAAAGAAATACAATTTCCAAAGGGGAAATTCTTCATAATGAGCAAATTGAAACAGCTATGAATGATGTTAAGGAGCGCCAAGCACTTTACTGTGATCACCTGTAATTCCTTTTCGAAAGGAGGAATTCATTTATGACTTTTCATATTTTCTTTTTTACGACTGTGCTTCAAAAAAATACTTTATCTGAAACTGAAATCAATCGTAAACAACAGTTAAAACAACTGACTGATAAAATAACTGACATTAAAAGTTCATACTACACTCAAATGTATTAAAAATATATTTTAAAGGGGCAATATATTCATGAAATTTAAAGCATTCTTTTTAACAATCACCATTCAAAAACGTAAGCTTTCACAGAAAGAGATTTTACGTGAGCAACACATCCAAAGCATTATGGACGAAGTAAAAGAGCGACAATCTTCTTATTACACTCGTCTTTTCTAAATCACTTATAAAGGGGTCATAAATCTAATGAAATTTAAAGCATTCTTTTTAACTATCACTATTCAAAAACGTAAACTTTCACAGAAAGAGATTTTACGTGAGCAATACATTCAAAATATTATGGACGAAGTAAAAGAGCGACAATCTTCTTATTACACTCGTCTTTTCTAAATCACTTATAAAGGGGTCATTATCCAATGAAATTTAAAGTATTCTTTTTAACCATTATCATTCAAAAAAATACATTTTCCGAGTCTGAAATGTTTCATGAGCGACAAATTAATCAGGCTATGGATCATGTAAAAGAAAGACAAAGTCATTACTGTAGTCATCTGTAATTTCTTATTACACTCGTTTTTTCTAAATCACTTATAAAGGGGCAATTATCTAATGAAATTTAAAGTATTCTTTTTAACCATTACCATTCAAAAAAATAAATTTTCTGAGTCTGAAATGTTTCATGAACGACAAATTAATCAGGCTATAGATCATGTAAAAGAAAGACAAAGTCATTACTGTAGTCATCTGTAATTCCAATTCGAAAGGAGGAATTCACATATGAAGTTTCACCTTTTCTTTTTAACGATTACAATTCAAAAAGAAACAATATCTCAAAATGAATTAAAACAAGAAAGACAATATAAACAAGTTATTGATGAAATTCGAGATCGTAGAAGCAAATACTACACTCACCTTTAATCGTTTAACTATATAGAATTGAAAGGAGTCGATTATGATGTTGATAGCACGCTGTAAGGAAATGATTTGGATAGTTCAGAGGGATTCCACATAGTTTTATAGAGCTTATATCACACAAGTTTATCACTGAATTTGATGTATAAAAAATATATAATAAAATCAAATCAACCCACTTTTAATTATTTATTTATAAACAAAAGATACACCACTTAAAAAGCGGTGTATCTTTCTCAGGTTTCACTATTTCCGATTACTTCTCTTTGTCTTAAACAATCTCACTAAGTTCGAAACAACAGTTTTTGTTACTGCATAAACTGGTACTGCTAAAATCATTCCGATGATTCCAGCAAAATTACCTACCCCTAAAATTAGGATAATAATTGTTAATGGGTGAATGTTTAATTTCGAGCTCATAATACGCGGTGAAATAATATTACTTTCAAACTGTTGTACAATTGTTACGATAATAATTACGTATAAGGCTTGCATCGGAGAAACGAACAGTCCTACAATAACAGCTGGTGCTGCCCCAATAAATGGCCCTAAGTTAGGAATGATGTTTGTAAATGCTGCAATAATTCCTAAAACGAAAGCGTACGGTAAATCGATAATTAAATAACCGATAAAAGTAAACGCACCTACAAATATACAAACGAGCGCTTGCCCTTGAATATATGCAGATAATGTTTCGTTCGTTTCCTTAATGATACGAAGCCCCTCTTCACGGTAAGACTCAGGTAATAAACTTACCGCTTTTCCTGGAAAGGCATGTCCATCTTTAAACATGTAAAATAAAATGAACGGTACTGTAAATACAACTAATGCAACGTTCGTGATAATACCAAATAAAGCCGTTGCACTCGACGTAATTGTATTTGGAATATCTTTTAAGTATTCAATCGCATTTTTTTCAATTGTTTCAATGGAAACGTAGTTTTGTGTAGATAACCATTCAAACAACCTATGATGTGATAATTCTTGTATGTATACTTTCCCCTCTTTTATGTAGCCTGGCATATTTTTTACTAAGTCCATTAGCTGTTGTGAAATCGTAGGAACAACTACTCCAACGCCAACCGCAGTTAATGTTATGATAAAAAGATATAACAGTAATATCGCTAAATTTCTAGGTACTTTTTTATTCTCCAAAAAGATTAATACAGGATTAAATATGAAGTATAAAAAAAGCGCGATTAAGATTGGGAAAAACAATGTTGATATGAAGATACCAATCGGTTGAAATAAAAATGATATTTTTGTGCAAATAAATATGATTCCTACAACCATTAGCACTTCTAATGTCCAAAAGTGCACTTTTGATTTCAAAAAAACGGCCTCCTTTAAACTAGCACTTCTCTTCATTGTACCAAAATAAGTATGAATTTCACATAATATTTTCCTTTACAATATTCCAAAATACCAATAAATACACTACAATGAGATTACATACAAATTTGCAGGTAAAGGTGATAAAAATGACACAATGCATCATTTGCAGAAAAGATACGAAAGAACTTAGTGAACAATATGTCATTCCAGAAATATTATGTGGATATTATTTCACAAACTCAATTTGTGATACTTGTCATGAACAAATGACAACAGATATTGATCGTCCTTTAATTAGGCATAAATTGAGTCAATTTAAGATTGAACAAATGAAAAGACAAATTGATTCCCCACTCTATACGAATGAGCACGGTGAGGAACTTGCGGCTGCTGAGACTGATGTTGTCGAAGTAAGCGACGAGATTCTTTATTCTAATGCATTAATTATGAAACTATGTAAAAAGCACGATATTTCCTTACATAATGAAATTTGGAAGGAGGAACGTGTAACGAAAGTAGCGAGTTCTATTCAACGTGAATTACTATTAGATAACCGTAAATATAAAATGAGTGTATTAAAAATGGCTTATACATTCGCTGTACAAACAGTTGATGGCTACTTTGAAGATCAAGATGCAATTGATATTTCTACCATTCTCTCAAATGCAGATTTCGTGGAACTAAAAGAAAAAAGCATTGTACGTGATTTAAGCAAAAGTTCTTTATGGAATACGCTAAATACAAGTAGTGAAAATCATTACTTTATTTTACTTAGCGATAAAGACGGCCTGTTTTGCTTCATTCGTTTGTTTGACATCTTTGATGTTGTCGTTCATTTATCAGAAAAAAGATTTGACCTTCCATCGCCGATTGTCGGTGTAAATAATGTGAATACGCAGAAATTTTATGTCCAAAGTTTAAAACAGTATATGGATGGGCTGTTTAAAGAAAAAGCACCTACTATATAACAGGAACCAGAACATACGGTCTCCTTTCTTGATGAAAAGACACTGTGTTATAATGAGTATGAAAAGAACAATACAATCACATAAACCAATTATAAATTGTATATAAATAAAAAAGACTAGTGTGCGGCTACACACTAGTCCACGTAACTTAGCAGATTGGATTGTTCATTTATCCTATTTGTTTCTTACAAACAAAACAACCCACATTCTATAAGCATAGGTGGGTTGTTATTTTTTGAGCTTGTCTATTAAAACGACGACGAACGTTAACAATGCAACGAGAAACAGTCCACCTTGCAGTAGCAACGCTATTTCACTCACGTATTATCACCCCCCTCCTACTCGGAGAAGTGATAATTGAACAACCAACCGCACCTTAAGTTACCCTTTAATTTTACCATATTTTCTAATAATTTACGATGAAAACCCGCAAGCGAATAACTTGCGGGTTTTTTATCCCGTATTAACAGGCAGTGAACAAAATAAAGCAATAAATATGTGAAACTTTATTTCTCACTATTTTTTTAATGCATATGCATCAGCAATCATTTCACCAACAATTTTATTTTCTTCTTTCTTCTCGTCTTTCAATAATGGGAATAACAATTCTGCGACCTCATACGCTTCTTCTAAATGCGGATATCCTGATAAAACAAACGTATCAATTCCTAACGATTCATATTCTTTTATCCTTTCTGCTACTGTATGCGGATCGCCTACAAGTGCAGTACCTGCCCCACCTCTTACAAGTCCGATTCCAGCCCATAAATTAGGGCTTATCTCTAACGACTCTCTCGTACCTTTATTTAAATGTGTCATCCTCTTTTGACCAACCGAATCATATCTTGCAAATGTCTTTTGAGCAAGCTCAATTGTTTCATTATCCACATATTGAATTAAACGTTCTGCCTCTTCCCACGCTTCTTCTTCTGTTTCTCTTACAATTACGTGTAATCTAATGCCAAATCGTACTGTACGCCCCTTCTCTTCTGCAAGTTTTCTTACTTCTTCTATTTTCTCTTTCACTTGCTCTGGTGGCTCTCCCCACGTTAAATATACATCACTATGTTCAGCTGCTACTTCTTTTCCAGCAGCTGATGATCCTCCGAAATATATAGGAGGATATGGTGTTTGAACTGGCGGGAATACAACTTTACTATCTGTAACTTGAATATGTTTTCCTTCTAAAGAGATCGTTTCACCTTGCAATGTCGATTTCCAAACTTTTAAAAATTCATCCGCTGCTTCGTATCTTTCATCATGCTCAAGATATAATCCATCTCCTTGTAGTTCAACTGGATCTCCTCCAGCTACTACATTAATAAGTAGTCTCCCATCTGAAATTCTATCAAATGTAGATGCCATCCTCGCTGCAACTGTAGGTGACATTAGTCCTGGTCTCACTGCTACTAAGAATTTTAGTTTTTCTGTTTCAGCAGCAAGAGCTGAAGCTAACACCCAAGGGTCTTCACATCCTTGACCAGTTGGAAGTAAAACACCCGTATATCCTAAATAATCAGCTGCCGCAGCAACTTGCTTATAATAACCATATTCAGCTGCTCTTCCTCGTTTTGTCGTTCCTAAATATCGACCATCTCCATAAGCCGGAATAAACCATAATAATTCCATACCTTTACACATCCCTTATTTATTTTGAAACGTATACTAACAAATTCTATATAAATTACCCCTAATAATTTATATGTTAATTCCCAGTCTCACCTTTAAAATTATCTCGCCATCTTAAAAACTTCACTTCTAGTAAACGTACTAGAGAGTCAGAAAACTTCCCAACAAATGCAAAGATAATTATGCCGACAAATACGATATCTGTATTTGAAAATTGCCTTGCATCCATAATCATATAACCAATACCTTCTGTAGATCCCATAAGTTCTGCTACTACTAAACTCACCCATGCAACACCTAACGATAACCTTGCTCCTAGTAAAAGGTTAGGCAATGCAGATGGTAAAATTAGTTTCGTAATTAGTTTTCTTTTGCTAAACTCTAACACTCTCGCAACATCAAATAACTTTGAATCCACACCTCTAATACCTAAAAATGCGTTTACGTATAAAGGAAAAAATGCACCATCTGCAATTAATAACACTTTCGATGTTTCACCAAAACCGAACCATAATACAAAAAGCGGCGCAACAGCTAAATGAGGTACAGTTCTTAACATTTGCACAGATGGGTCTAAATATTGCTCACTTCTCGTTGAAAATCCAACAATTGTTCCTAAAATGATTCCTAAGCCCCCACCAATAAAGAAACCAGCCGCAGCCCTGAATACACTAATACTTAAATGGCCGAATAACTCTCCTGTTTTAATAAGCTCTTGGAAAGCTAGAAAAATATCTAATGGTGTTGGTAAAACTGTTTTAGAAACAAGACCGAATACGCCAGCCAACTGCCAAATTATTAATATAATAACCGGTATAGTAATCGCCCTTACTAAAACTTTTACATTTAACTTTCGTACCTTCTTTATGCCATTTTTCTTAATCGTTATACTCGCTGGTTTCATAACAGCTTTCGTATTTTCCACTTTACAAAACCTCTTTTCACTTCGCTTTCAATGCTTTTTCTACGAAAGAATTATCTACAACTTTTTCCGTCTTAATTTCTTTCTTTATAGAACCGAGCTTATATTGAAAATCCGCTGTCTTTTGTTGTTCTGCTATTATTTCCTTCGTTACCGGAACTAAAATTGGTTTGTCGTGATTAAACACTTCTTTTACAATCTCTTCATCTATCTTTTTTACAGAAGTGTACACTTTTATTGCTTCATCTAAGTTAGCCTCTTGCCATACACGTGCTTTCTCATAAACTTTGAGGAATTTCTCAACTAATTCTGGATGTTCTTTCGCAAATTTTGTCCTCGTAATTAAAAATTCTGGTGAAGAGACATTTAATGTTTCACCGTCTGCAATCACCTTCGCACCTTTATTTAACGTATGTAATGATATGAAAGGGTCCCAAATCGTCCATGCATCTACTGATCCTGATTCGAATGCAGGCTGCGCTTCATCTGGTTGTAATTGAATGACATTTACATCTTTTGCATCAATACCTTCTTTATCAAGCGCTCTATATAATAAATTAAAGGCACTACTTCCTTTTGCTACTGCAATTTTTTTACCTTTTAAATCTTTTACACTCGCAATCTTGCTATCTTTTTGAACGAGAATTCCAGTTCCTTTTCTCGCATAACTTGTATTGGCGATTTCGGTAAATCCAATACCTGCTGCTTGCGCTGAAATGACTGGAGAATTCCCTACTTCACCAAAGTCTAACCGGTTTGATGCGATTGCTTCAAAATAAGGAGGTCCACTTTGGAACTCTGTCCATTTCACTTTAACTCCTTCTTTTTTAAACTCCTCTTCAAACCATCCCTTTTTCTTTGCTAGTAATAGCGGGCTTAATCCTTGCTGTATACCAATTTGTATTGTTACATCTTCTTTCTTACTACTTACTGTACTTTTTTCACATCCTAATAAAAATACTGATATAGCTAAAGCAAAAGAAAGAATTTTAAATTTTTTATACATATAAAATCACCCTTTTCCTATATACTTGTTTGAATCAACCCTCCATATTCAAACTGCTGTAATACTTTCGTTCGAAGTTGTTGGAACGATTGAGAAGTTTTATTTCGCGGATAAGGCAAATTATTTTCAATCACTTTATGTATTTTCCCTGGTTTTGCACTCATAATGATAATTCGGTTTGAAAGATATATCGCTTCGTCTATATCATGTGTAACGAATATCATTGTTGTTTTCTTCTGCTCCCAAATATTCAGCAATACTTCTTGTAAATGACTTCGAGTAAAAGCATCCAGCGCTCCAAAAGGTTCATCAAGTAATAATACATTCGGATCTCTTAATAACGCTCTCGCTATCGCAACACGTTGTGACATCCCGCCTGAAATTTCTTTCGGATACGATTTTTCAAAGCCATCTAACCGAACGATTTCAACCCATTCTCTCACCTTATCTTTCACATACTTATCTTTTAACGACAAATCTGCCGCTATATTTTCTTCAACTGTTAACCATGGAAAAAGCCTATGCTCTTGAAAAATAAAACCTTGTTTCTTGCTCGTTTTTAAGATAGGCTCCCCGTCAATAATAACTTCACCTTCAAAATCATTATCTAGACCTGCAACAATTTTTAGTAATGTACTTTTTCCGCACCCACTCGGACCAATTACTGTAACAAAATCCCCTTTCTCTAATTGAAAATTAATATTCTCTAATACTTGAACAGTACCAGTTTGTTTCAAAAAATATTTTGATACCCCATCAATTGAAACAGTCATTTCTTCTCCTCCTTAAAATGATTCATATAAATGAACAGATTCAGTATTTGTGCAATAAAAAAACCAAAGGCATTTTATCAACAGATAAAATGCCTTTGGTTTCTCCAATCAGCAATACGTTATGGAATTAAGTACATATTATACAAATATTTCCGATAAGTCAACTAGGTTTTAGCGAACATTATTTATTTTTAAAGATATCAGCAGTCCCTTTTATTATTTTTGGAAGGAACGTTTTAATTGTATCCGTTAATAAATGAAGAGCTTCGTTCACATAACCACCTTCGAAATTTCCTAATGGTTCTGGTAATTCATCCTCATCTAATAGGAAGTATTCTCCATTTGGAAGTACCATAATATCGATGATTAAATCTTCGAAGGAAACCACTTCTCCTTTTATTTGTGTGTTTTTTACGATATTAAAATAGGAACCTAAATACTTCCCTTTTATATCTCTCCATACGTATAAATTGTACGGACGATCTTTCCAATAATATGCGATTGTATAACTTCCTTTTGGGATTGTTAACTTAGTATCTTTTGCAGTCATTGTAAATGAATACTGCACCTCGTGAAATAAAACGATACTTTGTGATTGCTTTTCAAGTAATAAACAATTGTGATCTACTATTGTTGAGTTATACCGGATTTTTCTTTCTATAATTTCACTTTTCGATGTAAGTAACTTATTCATTATTTTGTTTCCCCTCATACTAGTTCTATCCTCAATTATATACTTCTTTATATAATGATTTATACAAGTACACAAGAAAAACTCCTTCTTATTTAGAAAGAGTTTTTCACTATCCATGTTTCATATTTTTTCACTTCTAACGGAAACTCATTTGTTTTTATGTAACTAACAGCACTATTACTCATGTTTTAACTTTTCCTTAACCGCATCATAAAATTTTCGTTCTTCATCAACATTTAAGTGCACACGACTTACTGTTTTAGAAAATCCATATAACAACTGTGCTTTCACTGGCTCTTTTAATGTTATTTCAAAAGTAGCAGGTTCTTTTATGAACTCCATAACAGTTGCATCCAATACCTGTTTCCCTTCTTTTGCCGTTAGCAATTCATCCTTGTAAAACGCAATATTATCAATTTGTGTAAATGGTATAACAATTTTCTTTCCTAATCCAATTTGAATGATTACTTGTTCTTCTGTTACGATAAGTGGATTTTTACGCATCGCTTGTATTTCAGCTATAAAATAAATCATCGCGTATACATTTAAAATAAGTAAAATCCATGCTATTACTGGATTCCACTGGTGTAGCAAATAATGAAAACCAATACTTTCTATTAAGGTCGCATGGATGATCATGATATATACACCTATTGCACCAGTCTTTTTGTGATATGAGTATACGTATTCACCTTCTGGTACTTTTTCACGCCACGATAAAAATGCATAATAGATTAACTTACACTCCGTTACAATGATATCTATTAATTTATTTCTTTTCATAGTAGCGTCAAACGCAGCATCAATTGCATAAGAAAATGAAGAGTACTCACTTTTATATTCTTTATATTTTTTTATTATGGTAGGAAGCTTTCTAACAATTTTATATAGAAGGAATAACTCTAAACATACAAAAGCAATTTCTCCTGCAACTATAATATAAGAAACGTATGAAAAATCTTGTAAATAGTCACTTGGAATAATAAATCTTGCAAAAATATAACCAGCTATTACAACAGGAACTATATACGTTAACGAGTACCTTTTTCGAATAATGAAGAAATACGTGATGATTGGAATGACAAACATGCAATCTAATAATGACCCAAGTACAACTTCTTTCGGCGCAGCTGGTACTATTGGAAGAGCATACAATAAATAGTTTGATAGCATAATTAAAGAGACGAGTCCAATCCAAATACCTTTTCGCCTTCGCGATAGTGTAACATTCATACGTTCACTCCTTTATTTAAAAACCTCATTTAAGTGGTCTTTATAAAATGAAATGGCACGTTCAAATTCTTTTACTTCCTCTACTTTCACGACAGTTTCAAGTAATAATTTCATCGCTGACTCGTGATCGTTTACGTTATATTTTGCTAATGATAAAAATACTTTCATCGGATCGTTCTCTGGGAATTTTTTCACCCCAGCTTCTAATACTGTAATTGCCTTTTCATATTCCCCTATACAACGATATGTACTTCCTAGACCAATATAAGCACCGCAAAGGGATTCGCCATCAAGTCCATTTGCGATTGCCTGCTCATAATACGGAACTGCTTCTGTTTCTAGCCCCATTACATCATGTATCCACGCACACTGATACAGTACTTCTGCATCCTTTGTAAAGTTTGTTAATCCTATAAGCATCTCTTTAGACTGCGCATATTTCTTTTCGTTTCTAAGTTTAATAGCTTGCTTTAATAAATGTTCCATAGAATCCACTCCTCACCAATTATTCTGTGTATAGCTCTTGATTGATATACGCTTCACATTCGTGTAAAAGTAAAATTCCCACCAATTAAAGTTTCGCTTACTTATTACTATGCGGATTCATTCTTATCTAAAAACTTAATTTTAAAAAGCAGTGACACGATTACATAATACCTCTAAGCTTTTGACAATTTCTTTCGCTGTTTCATCTTTCCCATTACACAACTTCCCTTTACCATCTTGTCCAATTACATAATGCACAGCTCCGCGCGAATATAAAGAATGTGGTGAATTCGCAATCATTACATTCGCCCTTGCTTCTTTCATTCTATTTTTCGCTCTTTCAAACAGTTCTTCTTCATTTAAATCACTTTCAAGTTTAAAACCAATAAGTACTGTTTCTGGGTCCCATTCTTTTATTTGTTTTAATACTTTTGGAGCCTTTTGAAAGTGAATAATCGGTGCAATATCACTTGAAATTTTTCCGTTCATATTAAGAACATTACCATCTTGATCACAGATCTTCTCCACAATCCAATCTGATCCAGCCGCTGCCATAATAACCGCATCAACCTTTTCATGTGTGATGATACTTTTCATTTTATCTTGTAAATCAACAATCCCTTCAAATGGATGTAATTCTAACCCTCTATGTACATCGCTCGGTTTCTCCGCAAAATAACCGTGTAAATATATAACATGTGCCCCTTTAGCTAGAAGTTCTTCTGCGATTATCCTTCCGATTGTACCTTTAGCCATATTCGTATGCCCGCGTACTTGATCCCATTTTTCTAGACAACCACCGCTCGTAATTAATACCTTTTTCCCTTTCATTGTAACCATCCCTTACTAATTTTTCTTACGAAACCATTCTGTTCCAAAGTCAACTATATCACGCTGTTTCATTAGACGACACGTTGCATTCCCTATCTTCCCATTTTTTACAGTTCCTTTTCGCTCAAACTCAACACCAATTTCTACAAACTTCTCAGATTCGTAATCCATTTCAACAAACTCTTTCCACACTCTTTCACCGTTTTCTATAATAGGTGCTCCTACTTGTATTAACTCACATGCACCAGTACGCACCTCGGATAAATGAACAGACGTATTTGAATCATATCCAACACCAATTAATAATACGTACCCGTCTAAATCGTATATTTTTCTTAATGGAGATTCTTCTCCAAAGCTCATTGATAATGAATGGTTCATTGTTATTTCTACTGCATGTTTTCCCCATGCAGCAAAACTTCCTAACGGATGATTACTACGTACTACATTCGGATATGTACGAAAACATTCAACTATTTCACCCATTCCCCTTGTTGGGGTTATACGTGAATCAAATGCAGGGACGTTATCTCGGATAATTTGCCACCAGTCTTCCGGTACAGGTGGTCTTGACCAATGTTTCGGATCAGACAAATCCGAAGATTGCGTTGGCATTATTATCGTTCCTTCTTCCGTAACAACTTTCATTAATGCTTCTACTACAGCAACCGCACCACCAGATATCCATCCGATAGAACTTAGTGATGAATGAACGATAATTGTCATTCCTTTTTCGATTCCTAATGCTTTTAAATCTTTTGTTATTGTTTCGATTGTATTTGGAAATTGTGTGCTTGCTACTATTTCATTCATTTTCATATTGGTTCCCTCACTAGCCACGTAAATTTAAACTTTTATATAAATATATTATCATATTTTTCTTAATTTTTAACTTAATCATATTCATTACTACAAAAATATATATATGGGTGTACTGAAGCCTCAAAACTCTATTAAAATCGTAGATAATGATGAGCGAGAGTTTTTTCAAATGAAGAAAAATGTAAATCTTATTTTTTCAAGCTATACTCCATATGCATATTTTTATACTATTTTTCCAAATAACAATGAAATCTTTCGATTCCCGTATATTTTTCTCCTAAACTTTTAACTTGAAAACCAATTCTTTTATAAAATTCTACCGCCCCATCATCTGTCTCTGCTTCTATATAAGTCAATTGATATATCCTTACCACTTCTTTAATCATTTGCAGTGCAATTCCTTTTTGACGATAATCTGAAGCCACTGCTATATGACATACTCGTGCTTTAGTTGCTCCGATTACTTCAATACCTATACAAGCTTTTTCTTCATATTTGTACAAAGTCCCTTTATTACTTTGATAAAATATTACTGCCTTCTTTAAGCTTATTTCATTTGGACCGACGGCATATTGTAGCACATTTAATATTGAATCTTTTTCAATTTGTTCAACACGCTGTAAATTCATATTTTCATCCCTTTCTATGAAAAAAGACTAACTCTTAATAAAAAGAGCTAATCTCATTACGCCGTTATTTTTTCTTCTTTTTTTACAACGACAGCCACATAACTATGAAGTATCATTCCAATAATAACGAGACTCATACCAACCCAAGATAAAGATGACGGAATTGGTGCAGATAACCAGATCAGCTCTCCTACTAGCGCAAATAAAACTTCACCAGACTGCGTCGCTTCCACTGTTGCTAGTTTTTGTGGATCATCTTTCACAAGATCTGTTGCAAAGAAAAATAATATTGTCGCGATTAACCCAGAACTAACTGCTACAATAAAACATTGAAAAACTTGGTTACTTGACGGTAATCCGCTAGTTGATACTTCGTAACCAGATAATAAAAACCAAAATGGTAAACTTGCTAATGTCATACCGAGTACTCGCTGAAATACATCTAATTCCCCTTTACAAACTTGCATCATTTTTCGATTTCCAAGAGGATACGCAAATGCTGCAATAAGTACAGGAACTACACATAAAACGGTTTCACGAATACCTAATGAAGAAGCATGTTCTACTTGCATGAGAACAACACCGAATAAAATAATACCCGACATAACTAATTCCTTCATCGGAAGTTTTTTATGTAGTGGATCCACCGCAAAAAATGGTGTTAACAAAATCCCTGCAACGATTGTAATTTGCCATGTTGATGCAACGAGCCAACCTGGTCCGAACGCTCCAGCAAAACTAAGCGGTGCATAAAAGAGACCAAATCCAACGATACTCCATACTAACCATTCTTTCGGATTGTTTTTCATATATTGAAAGAGTTGCTTTAAGTTTCCTCTATACATAACAATAAGTAATAGCATTGGAACCATAAAATAATACCGTAATGATGCACTCCAAATCCAGCTTCCACCTTCTAAGTCCATTGCCCGGTTTAAAACAAAGGTAAAGGCAAAGAAAAATGATGCCAGTATCCCTATAACAATTGCTTTCATTGTAAAACCCCTTGTATTTAATTTTTAATCTCTATAACATATATTTTAGTATACGCGATGAAAAATCTACATACAAACTTACATTTCACTTTCCATTCACTTGCAATGAAAAGGATAATAATACATTCATTTATTATACTTAATATAAAAACATTAAACAGAAATAATTTTAAAAATAAGTTACTTCTATGGATGTGATAACACTGAAAATATACAGAGCCTCTATACAATCTATTTTATTTGTACTTTCTTTCGGAGTTGTTTTCCTTCTAATAAGTGTTTTATCTTTAATGGAAGAATTTGATTTACTAGGAATTATTTCAATATTTTTCTCCTTATGGAAAACACGTGCAAACGATATAGGTTCCTATTGGGATGATGAAGGAATTGTAGTAGATTTGCATGGGAATAAAGTGTATTGGTATGAAATCAAGGATATTACATACCAAAATTTTCAAGGGTCAAAATCTACCTTAATCTCGACCCACTATACTCACCATGAAAATATACGAATCCGCCATAAAAGATGGCTACCAACTATTGCACATTCAATTTACTGGTTTTCTATTGAAAAACCAAAAGATTATCATAAAAATTTAATGATAGCTTGGGAAGAAAAGCAAACAAATAAAAATAAACGCCTCCTTTAATTATTATTTAGGGGCGTTTGTTCATTCAAAAATTAAAGAATATGTAGTTTATATTCTCTATATAATTTCCTCAATCGACTTATATGTGCTTGATGATACCGATTATGATCTGCTATATGCCAAACTCCCCATCTTATAGTCGCATTTTCCCCTTTTTCATACAAAACTTCATCTCTTAAAAGAACAACACCATATGTTCATCATCACTATACACACCATTCATTTTTATAGCCCTTTTTTCAATTCCGTACGTTTTAAATCCCATTGATTCATATAATCGTTTGGCTGGTTCGTTCGTTGACACAACCCCTAAATTCAATTGCTCTAGCTTCATCTCTTTTGCCCTTTCAATTGCTTTACGTATTAAATCACGTGCAAGACCACTTCTTCGGTTTTCAGTATCTACATACATTGCAACGATATGCCCTTTATGCTTATATGCGTCCTTTTCTTCTGTTAATAAAGTAACAACCCCAACTAAACGATTTTCATTATTAAAAGCACCAAATGTAAAACTACTGTTGGATGAAAGATTACTAGCAACGCGTTCAAGAGGGTTTTCTTGACGTACTGCTTCTTCATAAGTCGTTACAAATGCTTCTGGATTTACTTGTAGTGCTTGTAAACGTAACTCCCAATATTGTTTTGCATCCGCTTTTGTAAGTAATCGAATCATTTTATCTTCCCCTTTTTAATTGACATAATATTTTTATAGGTTATTATTTTTTAATTCATACTCTTCTTTTAATATACTGTAACGATAGCGATGAATGAACTTTCCCTGTCTCAATCGATCATTTCTCATTAACCCTTCGCATACAAATCCGGCATTTTCATAACTCTTTTTAGCTTGTGTATTATCTTCATCTACACGTAACCAAATTTTCTCCAATTCAAACTGGGAAAAACCTATTTGTAACATGCTGTTTAGAGCTGCCATTCCAAATCCTTTACCCCAATAGTCTTTATTTCCAATCGCAATTCCTAGTTCTGCATTTTTATTTGTTTTATCAAAATTTTTAAGGTCTACCCATCCAATATGTATACCTTTCTCAGTAACGATCGCCCTTTGTTCATAACCATTTTTTCGGCTTATACAAGCTTCAATCCAGATTCTCGTATCTCCACGAGTGAACGGAGGATATTGGTCTGGTACGACTAAATGCTTTGTTACATCGCTATCTAACGACCATTGATAGCGATCTTCTACATCATCTAGTGTCAATTCTCTTAATTGAACATATGGTACATTCATTTTTCTCTCCCCTTTTTATTTACCAATAGAAAATCCTTCGAACACTCTTCCACCATACTGTTCTAACGTCATTTCTATAAAATGAATTAATTCATTTTTCTCTCCCGTTTTATAAAAATGATCAAAAGCCGCTACAAATTTGTTTGCATATTGCTCATCATATCTTCTTAGCACTCTAATAAACCATTTTGAACTCCCAAGCCACCTACCATTTACTCTTAATACATATTCATGTACTAAATCCGCTAATAAATTAGCGATAAACAATTCTTCTTCTCTTTTTGTTGCACCAATAAAGTCATCTAAAGTATCCGTAATAAAATATCGCTTCTGCTTAATCGTTTCTTCGGTCCATTTAGCTGGTCCTTTATGTAGTAAATCATTCGCTTCTTTTTTTAATTTCTCAACAATTTCCTTTTCCCCTTTTAATACAACCCCTTCTGAAACTAATTGTGGTAACGACGGTCTCCCTCGATCACAATCCATTTTGAAAAAGGTTTTATATGTTGTAAAATTATGAACAAACACCTCAACAGGCCATCCATTACTATAGAAAGATTCTCTATAACAAGAAGTTAAACTTTGGTCAACTATTACAATATCAAGGTCAGATGTTTTCGTCGCTTCTCCTCGTGCAACGCTTCCGCCGAGTAAAGCTACATCACAATTCGGAAATTGTGATGTAATTATGCCTTGTGCTGCTTCAATGGGTTTCATAGCCGTTCCTCTTTTCTTATTTCATTTTCTTTTTTCAGCTCTTTCTCTCGCTTTTTTTATATAGCTTTCTGCATCTGGTGTTTTACATGATGTTGTACCGTGATCAACCTCTACTTTTCCAATTTCACGTGCGATTTCAATCGCTTGTCGCTCTAAGTCTTCATTACGAATTCCTATTGCGATTAAAGCACTATTCATCGCTTCTTTTTTTCTATTTTTTTCATTATGTATATTTTCTTTAATCTCTTCTAAGTATGGAGAGAAGAAATCATCATGTAACGCTTTATTTTTAATCGATATATTTGCTAATAAAGACCAGCCAGCTCTTCCAATCCATTCATCATTAGACTTTGTCCACTCTTCCATTCTTTCTATTGCAATTGGCGAAGTACATATAGATGTCATAAAAACATCCATTAAACAGTAATAATCAACATCCTGAACCCAACTATTAAGCTGTTCTGCTGTTATATTCTTCGGGTCTAAAATATAAGTTGCTAATGTCATCGCGTCCATATTTTTTGTTTCCCACAGTTCAACTGCTAAATCGTGATCTTTTTTTATTTTCTTTTTTAACAATTTTAGATTCGCAAAACTAACTCCGAATAATGGCTCTTTCGCTCCGTGGTTTTTATACGTTTTTCGATTTTGTTCTGTTCCATATTCCTCTAGTTGCTGCATTACTTCCTCAAGTAACATATACCCACCTCTTTATCTTTTATGTTGACTGTATATATGTATGTACGATATATTCTACATTACTTTTTGTTTTTCCTATATTTATTTTTAAAATACGGTATGTGAAATTTCTAAACATTGCACAGCTATACCATTAAAAAACTGTACATGTTAAACATACAGTTTTTTGATGGTATCAATTTTGCGTAGAATAAGATATAAACTACGAAAGAACTTTTAATGGTCCTCTCAATCACCTATTTTTTCAACTAAATTTTTTACATCTGACCACTCTTCTATTGACCCTGCGTCCGGAAAAACTGTAACTACATTAAAATTCGCACCTTTTTCTTTCCCAATTTGTTTAGCTGCTAATAAATTCGCTGCCGCAGAAGTTCCTATTTTTATACCAGTATCTTTGTAAAAACGTGCCATTTCATACAGGGTATCTTCATATGAATAAGTCCATTGTTTTTCTATCAAATTTTCTTCCTGTTCTATGAAATGTTGTTTCCTTCCTAAGCCGAACCCACCTGATCCAGCATATTTCTTTAAATCATTTGGTGGTTGTTCCGAACCATAAGGCAATTCAGCAGGCATTACTAAATGTAGTTCAACATTTTTTGTATAATTCTTTATTGCTGTATAGACTCCCATTAGAGTCCCACCAGTACCAGCAGATGCTACCCATGCATGTATTGGTTTTCCATTCATTTGTGCAATAATTTCTCGCCCTGTACCTTCTATATGACTTACTAGATTTGCATTATTATAATGTTGGAATAAAAAGTATAATTCTGTCTTTTGTTTGCTAATCTCTATTGTTTTCTCAATTACTGCGTAGAACCCTTTACATTTATCAACTAAGATTACGTTAGCACCATAACGATCAAGTTCATTTAATAGAGATTTACCGGTTCCAGAACTTAAAACTAACGTGCATTGAATCCCTAAATAATTACAAATACACCCAATTGACCTCGCTAAGCTTCCACCACTATACTCTAAAATATTTTGTTTTTTGTCCGCTTCTTGTAAATATTTATTAATCATTCCAAGTGCTGCCCTATCCTTAATTGACCCTGTAGGGTTATGCCATTCACATTTAGCATAGATAGAAAGATCCTTCGTTTCTTCGCATTTTAATTTCATGAGAAGTGTATTTCCAACATGTTTAGAAAACTCTTCAAAATGGTTTACTATCATACTTTTATACCTCCTTCATAAATTATGTTTATTACATTTGTTCTTAGCCAAAATACTTTCTACATTTTAATAACTCTCTCAATAAGATCTTCTTATATAAAAATCCCTACAAACACTGTAGGGATTTATGTCTAAATCATTTTGTTACACTCTATTTCATATGAAAATAGTTTCTTTATTCAGATGCATTCATAAGCACAATTCTCCAACCATCTGGATCCTCTATTGTGGTTCCTTTCTCTATCCAATACGGGTTTTCTGGTTCCACCTCATGATAGCCCATATTACTTAATCGATTCACTATCTTTTCAATTTCATCTTTATTAGGCATATAAAAAACTAGTAAATTATCTTTTGTCGGTGCCGGACATGGACTTCCATTAACATGTGTAGTAAACTCCAAATGATACTCTTCATCTGGTAAGCCAAACATAACCCCATCATATCCTTCATGATTGTGAAATTCCCCTATACGTTTTAAACCTAATCCTGTTTCATAAAAATTTATCACTTCTTCAAATTTATCTGTTGGTCTTGCAATTCTAAATTGAACCCAATTCTTCATGCAAATCTCCTCCTTTTCATTTTCCAAAGCTTTATAGTAATTAGTATAGGTTACATATATTCCCTTTAACATCCCTCATTAGTGTGAACTTCCTAAGTTGAAAGACCTATTAGTTAATAAACAATAGGACTTTAGTATAAAATTCATATAAAGTTAGTTATATAAATGTAGAGATGAATTACAAGCTATTACGTATGAAATAGTTCTCCTTGCAGGGCCTTTATATACCGATCAGCAGATCTTTGTACAGCTTTATTCGCATCTTCCACCACACCATGAAATGCATTATATAGTCGACTAAATTGGATATCTTTTACCTTCTCTGCCATATCTCTAACTTTATTCGCTGGTAATGGAATGAGATTGGGATAACTATACATAAAACTTACCCATTTTCGATCCGAAACTACTTGTATAATATCACCTGATAACAAAATGCCTTTCCCTTCATTACCGTCTTTCCAATGTATAACAGTTCCCCCCTTAAAATGGCCTCCTAAGCGATGCAATGTAAGTTCTTCCGATAATATCAGATGCTCCCCAGACCAAAATTTAATTTGCTTACTCGGACGAACCACCCACTCTTTATCATCTTCATGAATATAAATAGGTACATTGAATGTTTCCGCCCATTTAACTTGTGTAGAGTAATAATGTGGATGAGAAAGTGCTATTGCTTGAATACCACCTAAATCATATATACGTTGTATCGTTTTATCATCTAAATAACTAATGCAATCCCACATAACATTTAGAGTTTTACTTTGTATTAAAAATGCTGTTTGTCCAATCGCAAATTTAGGTTTAGTAGTAATGCTATACAAACCGCTTTCTTCTTTTATTATTTCGTTTTTGTATAAATTGCTATTTTGCATCGTTTCTAATGTTGTCCATGACTGCCCAATTGGATTAACATATTGTCTTTCCTCATTACAAATTTTACAGCGAGAAGGTGCTTCTTCATTTTCGGGATACTGTACTCCACATGTAGTGCAAATATAATTATCCATATTCCCACTCCTTTTTTCATGTAATTGTTTCTTTACCAATATTTTAATAAAAAACAAAAATATTCGAATCAATAATTGGAACGAAAATGAAATGATACGAAAGTATGATTAGTCTCCTTTCGTTTTAAGACTTTAGCCTAAGTACTATATTTTTCATTTCTTCTTTCTGTGAAAGTTGCATATCGTTTTTAATAGAAATTCCAAGTAAATTAAACTTTTACCCATTAAATAAGTGAATACATCTTTTCAAAATAAATGAACCTATTCATAGATTTCGTCACACCTTTGACACAGTTGCACTAAGCGATACACATTAGGGGTATAGTATATTTAAAGTAACGATAAAAGAATATTCAATAATTTTATCTTCCTTATCGTTACTAGATTCAATTCGTAACAAATAAAGGAGAGGTTTTAATGGAAATCGTTATTATGCTCTATGATGGAATTACTGCATTAGATGCTATTGGTCCATACGAAGTATTTGCTGCAGAAAGCAACAACAACATAAAATTTGTTGCTAAAACGAAGGGATTAATAAAATTAGATTCGAAAATGGGCTATTTACATGCTGATTACAATTTTAATGAAATTACTTCAGCAGATATTCTTATTATTCCCGGATGTCGTCCACCAAACTTTACACAACTTATGAAGGATGAAGAAACTCTTAATTGGATTCTCCAAATACATAAAACGACAAAGTGGACTACAACTGTATGTACGGGCTCCTTAATCTTAGGTGCTACTGGTCTACTAAATGGTGTTAATGCTACTAGTCATTGGAGCTGTTTTAACTTACTTCGTTCTCTCGGAGCTATTCCAACTGAAGAGAGATTCGTGCGCCATGAAAAAATTATAACAGCTGCTGGTGTATCTGCAGGTATTGATATGGCCCTTCAGTTAATAGCTTGGGAATTTGGAGATGAAAAAAGCAAAGCAGTTCAACTCATGTTAGAATACGACCCTCAGCCTCCCTTTGATACAGGTTCTCCTAAAAAAGCGCATGCATCCTTATTAGAAGATTTAAATTTGATGATTGAAAGTTTAAATAATAAAGTTTAAATTCATCCTATTTTTCAAAACTGCAATTGATATAAAATCTTGCATACTTTTGAATAAACTTTTTTACACTTGTAAAAAAGTTTTTTTGCATTTCCCTACCTATAATTGCTAATATAGTAGAGTAGAACTTTTATAGAGAGAAGGAAAATTATGCACAATGGAATTCGAATGACAACTTTAGTAAAAAGGGCTATGTTAGTTTGTGCGGGGGTATTATTCACATACGAAGCGGCTTTGGGATCAATACATACTGCTCTAGCTAGTACAGAGGATGAAGCAAAATCTGTTCAACTTGTAAGTGAGATTCAAACATCTCTTGCTCCGAAAGAAGCTCCTAAACATTATAACGGGCAAGTTAGAAAAGTCGCTTATTTAACATTTGATGATGGTCCTGGAAAATACACAGCTGAGCTTTTAGATATGTTAAAGAAAGAAAATGCAAAAGCAACATTCTTCCTAATTGGTTCAAACGTAAAAGCTTTCCCTGATCTTGTAAAACGCGAAGATGCTGAAGGCCACTACGTTGGGATGCACAGTATGACTCATAACTACAAGAAACTTTACACAGAAGGTCATTACGTAGATGAAATGAAGGAAGACCAAGGCTTAATCGCTGGTGTTTTAGGTAAATCACCAGTATTAACTCGTCCATCTTACGGCTCTATGCCAGGATTAAACGAAGCTCTTCGCAACAAAGTTGTAGAAAATGGCTTAAAAGTTTGGGATTGGACAATTGATTCTTTAGACTGGAAATACAACAAAATGCAAGTTGATGCTGCATCTGCTAAAATTGTAGAGAACGTGTTACATGGTGCTACAAATCCAACAGAAGTTATCCTTATGCATGATATTCATCCACAATCAGTAAAAGCAGTACCTGGAATTATTAAAGGACTGAAAGAAAAAGGATATGAATTAGAAGCATATAATGAGAACGAACATTTCCCATTAAACTTCTGGCATGATAATCGTATGTAATGAAAAGACTTGATTCCCTTTAGCTGGGAATCAAGTCTTTTTGTCGTTTTGGGAATTACTCCTCGTATATTCGACTCAAATTCCCCCTTCTCTAATATCAATAAAAATTCAAAATCACATGTTATACTAAAATTTAGTTTAAATAAGTAGGTGCCATATGATCGTATATACAGTACAAACTGAAGAAGCTTGGAAACAATTTAAGAAACTTGGTTATTTAGAAAGTAATAAAGAATTCATCGATCCAGACGATTTATATTCATATGACTGGATGGTGCGCGTTGCTAAAACAAGATTGCCTCATTACGAAGGTAACTATCCTATTTGGGTCTGGGAAGCAAATAATTACCCAAATCGAAATCATAAAGCTTGGGGTAGAACAAATTCAAAAATGGTAATTTTAACACTAGATGTACCGAAAGAATGGGTACTATGGAGCTATTTTGACTATTGGTGCTGCGCTATGACTGATGGATCAATATATTTACATACAAAAAATAAGTGTACTTTAGATGAATGGTATACATATATGGATAAAAAATACGAGATAATATTTGATTTCGATTATTTATTATCTCATCCTGATTGGTGTCTAGGTAAAGAGGATTCGTTAGAAAAACAAGGTGTTATCGGCAACATCCCCCTTTCCTTCGTAAAAAAAGTAAGGCGTTTTCGCGCTAAGGAAGATACATCTATTAATGAAATCAGAAGTGATAACTGGGATAGTAGAAAAGAAAACCGTATTAAAAAGATGAATCGAAAATTAAGAAAAAGAATCGAAAAACAAAAAAGATTGCAAAAGCGACTTATACGAAATTAAAACAGATTTATCAAAATATAGTAAGAAATTATGGATTGAATATAAAATTTCAACCCTTTTTATATTATCAACACTTTAGCACATATTAACCATAAGGAGTGATATGTATATGGAGTTTCTCTCATCTGAATATTTGTCTGCCTTGCTTGCCATCATTGTAATCGATTTAGTGTTAGCCGGAGATAATGCCATCGTAATTGGATTAGCAGCAAGAAGATTACCGAAAGACCAACAAAAAAAAGTTATTATATGGGGTACTGTCGGGGCAATCGCTATTAGAGCCCTCGCTACCTTAGTTGTCGTTTGGTTATTAAAAATACCTGGTTTACTCCTAATTGGCGGTATACTTCTTATATGGATCGCTTACAAGTTGATTGCTGAGGGCAAAAATCATGATATTAAAGCCGAAGAAGGATTTTGGTCTGCTATTAAAACCATTATTATCGCTGATGCGTTAATGGGCATTGATAATGTACTCGCTGTTGCAGGAGCTGCCCATGGTAACTTTTCTTTAGTAATCATTGGTCTATTAGTTTCTATTCCTGTAGTCGTATGGGGCAGTACATTGATTTTAAAATGGGTGGATCGTTTTCCTGTCATCATTACGATTGGAGCAGCCGTTTTAGCTTATACTGCTGCAAAAATGATTGTAGATGAGAAATGGTTTGCTGGATTTTTCGAAAGTAACCCTTTCATTAAATGGGCATTTATCATTATTATCATCGTCGGTGTAGTTTTCTTCGGAAAGGCAAAACAAAAAGCAACAGCTAGTTCTGTCTAATAATGATGGTATATTTACAAATAAAAAGCGCTATTCATATGAATAACGCTTTTTATTATTTATTTAGCTTCCCCTTCCGGAGTCGTTTTTACCTTCGTTTTGTTTTTATCACGATTGTTATAGTTATACTTCGAACGATCTACTGGAGTGAATCCTTCCGGTGTGTAGAATCGTAATAAGTCACCATTTACGACTTGGTCAGAGTATTTTAGTGAGTTTTGAACCATTTGTTCATTTTTCTTTATTTCATCTGTAAATTCTACAGGTTTTCCAGTTGTTGTATCATAGTATTTGCCGTTCAGTGCAGTAACAGTTGGGCTTACGTAGTTACCGTTACGGAACGCAACGACTTGTTTATGCTCTGGTGATAATAAATCTGAACCGAATTGAACATAGTTTTTCGTATCTGTACCTAGTAAGTGTAATAACGTAGGAAGAACGTCAATTTCACCGCCATATTGATGTTGTACGCCACCGTTCACTCCTGGTACACGAACGATTAAAGGCACACGTTGTAACTGTGCATTTTCAAATGAGTTCATTTCTTTACCCATTACTTTTGACATTGCTGCGTTATGATTATCTGAAATACCGTAATGGTCTCCGTACATAACGATAATTGAGTTATCATATAAACCAGATTGTTTCAAGTAATCGATGAAACCTTTTACAGATTCATCTAAATAGCGTGCTGTTTGGAAGTACGTATCTACTGATGAATCGCCTGTTGTCGCTGGTTCAATCGTTGCTTCTGCCTTATCGATTGGATAAGGGAAATGGTTCGATAACGTAATAAACTTCGTATAGAACGGTTGTTTCAACGTTTGTAATAACGGAATAGATTCATTAAAGAACGGTTTATCTTTTAATCCGTAGTTTACTACATCTTTTTCATTCATATCATAGTATGACGCATCAAAGAATTTATTAAAACCAAATGATTTATAAATATCGTCACGGTTCCAGAATGTTTTGTAGTTACCGTGGAATACTGCTGATGTGTATCCTTGTTGTCCTAAAATAGCTGGTGCTGATTGATACGTATTATGAGATTTCGTTGTAAAGACAGAACCTTGCGGTAAACCAAACATTGAATTCTCTAACATAAACTCCGCATCAGATGTTTTCCCTTGTCCTGTTTGATGGAAGAAGTTATCAAAGTATAGTGTATTCGCATCTTTTGTAAATGAGTTTAAGAACGGTGTAACTTCTTGACCATTTAATTTGTAATCGATTAAGAAGTTTTGGAATGACTCTAAATGAATATAAATTACGTTCATTCCCTTTCCTTTACCGAAATACTCAGGATTTGGACTTGCATAAGTTGATGTTAAATAATTTCTTACTTCTGTCATATTATCCCCATCAGCTAATGCTCGTTCTGTTGATGCTTTCGCACTTTGAATACCATCGTAAATTGTATAGTTGTATGCCCCTAAATATTTCACAATATAATTTCTATCGAATGTTCTTGTTAATAATTCAGGACGGTCGGATTCTGCAAGACCTAAGTTAACACTGAATAATAAAATACCTGCTACAAATACTAGAGATAATTTATGCTTCGCAACACGAATTGGTTTTGGATTTACGAATTTTGTTGCGACTAACACAATTAATATAATCGTGTCTAAGAAGTATAGTGGATCATAAAGATGTAGCAACGCAAGAATACTACCACCTAAATCTCCAAAGTTATTCGTTTGTGTTAATGTCGGGAACGTAATAAAGTCACTGAAAAAGCGATAGTAAACTACGTTTGCGTATAAAAGAATCGACAATAACAAGTTGATAACGATTAACCAAATATAAGATCGTTTCCCTTTTGCAAATAATGCAAGTCCTAAAAATAGAACTGCTGAACTAAGCGGGTTGAAAAACAGCAAGAATTTTTGGATTGTGTTTGAAATTCCTAAATTAAATTCCGTTACATAGGCTGCATACGTTTTGAGCCACAATAAAATAACGGCAAACAGAAAGAATCCAAAATGATTGCTTAACACACTTTTGCTCTTTAATAAGAACTGTTTCATTTCTCCACCTCTTTTAATCATCCAAGGCTTATTTTTTATAAGTCTGTCTCTCTATTCAAATTTTCTTCTTCAAATAGATTATCTTTATTTAACTATATGAAGAATATTAGTAATTATAATTTGAAGCTAGTATTTATTCAACTATTTCTTTTTAAACATTTTGACCTTGGTTTCTATTTAACAAAATAAATTTGTAACATTTCCTGTTTTCTCCCAAGATTCATCCACTAATTATGACATCCCATACTATATACCTTTATAAACTCATTCGCAAACTATTCTATCTCCAATTTTGGTACATATTTCACATGACAAAATAATGTTATTTAATTATATTGCTCACCTTACATTCCCCTGCTTCAACTAAATCTTAAAGTCATTACATCTCTTCCGTACATGAAAAATCCTCATGTTCATTAATATTATATTTGAATAATTATTCATTTGCCCCACCAGTGGTGTTATGTTTTCTCGACAAAAAAACTCGCTCTAAAAAGAGCGAGTTTTTCATGATATATTATTGACCTTTGTACATTGCATCTACTTGTTTTTGAAGCTCTTCATTTTCTAAGTACTCATCGTAAGTTGCCTCTTTATCGATTACACCGTTTGGTGTTACTTCGATAATGCGGTTTGCAATTGTTTGTACGAACTGATGGTCATGAGATGTGAATAACATTGTACCTTTGAAAGCAATTAAACCGTTGTTTAATGCAGTGATAGACTCAAGGTCTAAGTGGTTCGTTGGATCGTCAAGTGTGATTACGTTCGCACCACTTAACATCATTTTAGATAACATACAACGAACTTTTTCGCCTCCAGATAATACAGAAACGTTCTTCTTAACTTCTTCACCTGAGAATAACATACGGCCTAAGAAACCACGTAAGAAGCTTTCTGACTCATCTTGTGGAGAGAATTGGCGTAACCAATCAACTAAGTTATAGTCACTGTTCTCAAAGTATTTAGAGTTATCTCTTGGGAAGTAAGATTGAGATGTTGTAACACCCCATTTGAATGAACCGCTATCTGGCTCCATTTCACCCATAAGGATTTTAAATAATGTTGTCATCGCGATATCGTTACGACCGATAAATGCAACTTTATCACCTTTATTTAAAGTGAAGTACACATTATCTAACACTTTTTCGCCATCAATTGTTTTAGAAAGGCCTTCAACAGTTAATAAGTCATTTCCTATTTCACGCTCAGGTGTGAAGCCAACGAATGGGTAACGACGTGATGATGGTCTAATATCATCTAATGTAATTTTATCTAATAATTTTTTACGAGAAGTTGCTTGTTTCGCTTTAGATGCGTTTGAGCTAAAGCGTGCAATGAAGTTTTGTAACTCTTTTACTTTCTCTTCTTTTTTCTTATTAGCATCTTGTGTTAATTTTAAAGCTAATTGGCTTGACTCATACCAGAAGTCATAGTTACCAACATAAAGTTGAATTTTACCGAAATCAAGATCAGCCATGTGCGTACATACTTTATTTAAGAAGTGACGGTCATGGGATACAACGATTACTGTATTTTCAAAGTTCATTAAGAAGTTTTCTAACCATTGAATCGCTTTTAAGTCCAAGTGGTTGGTAGGCTCATCTAGTAATAGAATATCAGGTTTACCGAATAATGCTTGAGCAAGTAATACTTTTACTTTCTCTGCACCAGTCAATTCTGATAATTTTTTGTCATGAAGATCTTCACCAATACCAAGACCTTTTAGAAGGATTGCAGCTTCTGACTCAGCTTCCCAACCGTTAAGCTCAGCGAACTCACCTTCAAGTTCTGCAGCACGCATTCCATCTTCATCACTAAAGTCTTCTTTCATGTAAATAGCATTTTTCTCTTGCATTACTTTGTAAAGTTGCGTGTGACCCATAATTACTGTTTCTAATACTGGGAACTCTTCATATTCGAAGTGGTTCTGTTTTAATACTGCTAGACGCTCACCTGGCGTAATATGTATATCACCTGTTGATGGTTCAATTTCTCCAGATAAAATCTTTAGAAATGTTGATTTACCAGCACCGTTTGCTCCGATTAAACCGTAGCAGTTACCTGGCGTGAATTTTATGTTAACATCTTCAAATAATTTGCGATCCGCGAAACGCAAACTAACGTTACTTACTGTAATCATTTGTGTCCTCCTACTAATACCGCTTATTTCAGCGTTTTCTCACCGATTGTCTTAAAAAATCGCATATTACGACTCAATTATTGTAGACTATAGCTATTATATAGTAGAAGCTGGATGAATAGCAACGGTTGATTACTATTCATCCCTTTTCTATCTTGAATAAAATGTACGTTTTTAACGAAATAATATTATATAGAAGCATATTTCATAATGAACAGAGATATGAAAGATGAAAAATTCGCAAAATATAAAGATGTGATGGACAAATTTATTAAATAAGAAGAATCCCCTTTTAAAAGGGGATTCTTTTACTTTCTTTTACTTAATTTTTTCGTATAATTCTTCATTTTATTCGTTAACCCTATTAACGCAGGTATCAATATTGGCATCACAATAATAGCTAATAATAACAGTGCAACACCAACAACAGATGCTACTTGTATAAGCGTCAATACACCTGAAGGGATTAATGCAGCAAATGTACCACCTAAAATAAGTGCCGCTGATAATACGACTCCTCCTATGTGACGAGATGCATTTACAATTTTCGTTGCTGGGTCCCCCTCTAGCTCATTGTATCTCATCATTACGAAAATGCTATAATCCACACCTAAAGCGACTATCATTATAAAACTAAAGAATGGTACATTCCAGCTCAATGACTCTACGTTTAGTATGTGTGTACTAATTTGTTCACTTATACCAAGTGATGCAAAATAAGCTAATATTAAAGATCCAATAATGAAGATTGTATTTAAAAATGACCGTGTAATAACGAGTAATACAACCGCAATTCCAATTAACATAATTGTAGCTGTACGTAAGAAATCTTGGCCCGTTACTTCTTTTAAATCAACGTTTCTTGCTGTTGTACCGCCGATCGCTTTTTTTGTTGATTTTAATTCTGTACCATTTAATGTACCGTCTATCGTTTTATTAATTTCTTCAATGATTGGCATCGCTTCTTTTGAATACGGATTTACGTCTAAAATGATTGTCATTTTAGCAGTCTTTCTATCATGTGACATGTACGTATTCAATGCTTTTTGGAAATCTTCTCCCTCTAAAACTTCTTTTGGAATATAAAATTTCTCAGAGCTTTTTGATTCATTCAATTCTCCTAAATATTTCTGAGCATCCCCTAGTCCGTTACTTACCTTTTCGAGCCCTTCTGTACTTTTAGATAATCCTGATTGTAATTGCCCCATCTGTTCTTGCAAGTCTTTCAGCCCGGTTAATAACTGGCCTTGCCCATCATTTATTTTTGTTAATCCGGTTTGTAACTCAGATGACTTGTTCGCAATTTGTTTAGAACCTGAAGCACCTTCATCTAATCCATTTTTAAGATCAGCTGCTCCTTTTTGTAATTTAGTAACTCCATTGTTCATTTCTTTTAAACCGTTATCCACTTTCAATAACGATTGATTCGCTTCTTTAAATGAGCCCATCGCCGCTTTATGATGCGTTGCTAATTGATTTAATTCATTTGAAAGCACACCTAATTGCTTCTGAGCCTCTTTAGCAATTCCTATCGTTTGTAGTATGTTCGGATCATTTGCTAATTCTGGTTTCGTTTGAATAAAATTGGTCATTAACACTTCAATTTGTTCATAACCTTTTTTCGCACCATCAATTGCTTGAGAAATACTTCCGAAGTATTGATCGTAAGAGCTTAAACCTTTTTCTAACTGTGCATAACCAGCATGAAGTTGTGAAGTTGCATTAGATAAAACATTTATATTTTCATTTACTGAAGTTAATCCACCCTCAATTTGTTGCGCACCTTGTGCTCCGTCATTTATACCACTTGATAGTTGATGTAAAGCTGTTCCTAATGCCGTTACACCGTTTTTCGCTTCGTTTGTTCCATCAATTAACTTTTGAACGTTTGCAAGACTATTTGAGTCTTTACTACCCATTTTATCTTTCGCAGCAGTTAACCCATCATTAATGTCCTTTATACCACCATTGGCATCTCCTAACCCCGTATTTAGTTCTCCAGCTTGTTTATTTATATATAGTTCTTTTATCCTTTCCCCAGTTGGACGCGTCGGTGAATATACTTCTGACACACCTTTCACTTTCAAAATCTTATCAGTTAGTTCATCTAAAGTTTGAAGAGAACTCGCCTCGTCTAACTTGTTATCCGATTGAATGACTAACGTACTTGGTGAAGAAAAACCAGGTGGAAAATGTTCTTCTATTACGTTAATCCCCTTTTTCGATTCATATTTATTATCTACTTCAAATAAATCATTGTAATTTAGTGTGTTAGAATATTTCATTAGGAAAGGAATCGATATCACAAATACAATGATTAAAGCTGCGAATGGTCTTACTACTGAGTTTTTCGCAAGAAATCCCCATAAACGACTATCCTCATGACCTTTAAATGTTTTTACTGGATAAAACATTCCTTTTCCTAAAAGCACCATAAAAAATGGATTTAACGTAGTTAATACGAGTAATAATACTGCGACACCAATTGCTACGGCTGAAGTAGACTGATATAATTTAAAACTCGCTAAAGCAAGAGATGCAAAACCAATTAGTACTGCTATCCCACTATATAAAACGGTTTTCCCTGCCGATTTAAACGTTTCTTTCGTAGCTAAAAATGCATTTTCTTGTTTACTTAATTCTTCCTTAAACCTTGTATATAATAAAATGTTATAGTCTGTTCCAACCCCAAACAGGACAACAACTACAAACACTTGTGTAAAGTTAGAAAACGGAAAATTAAATTGATCTACTAGATGGGCAATAATCCCCATTGAAACTAAATATGATACACCCACTGTAAGCAGAGAAACGATTGGAACAATTGGTGAACGAAATACAATGATTAATACAACTAAAATGAAAATGATAGAAATAACTTCTGTCTTTTTCACTCCCTCTTGAGAGGATGTAAGAAAATCACCCGCTATTAAATCACTTCCTGTTAAGTACGTTTTAACTCCCTTCGGTTTAATTTTATTATGAAGCCCATTCGCAATTTTTGATATTTCACCATGTTTTTTATCTACAGAAATTTGCGTTAAAATGGTCGTATTGTCTTTAGATATCAATTGTTTTTCCAAGTCTTTATTATCTAAATGTGAAACAACTTCCTTAATTCCTAATTGCTCTTTTTCATTTTGTAAAGCGTTGATTGTTTTTATTATTTCATCTTTTTGCTCAGTTGTTAAAGCTGCTTTACTTCCACTATTAAAAACAGCTATAACATCATATTTTTCTGTCCCGTCTTTATCCATCTCTCTTATCATTTTGTCAGCGATACTACTTTGCTCTGTATTCGGAATCGTAATATGCCCTTTTTCTTTCACTAATTTATCCATATTAGGCATCGTTACGATCATTGTAATAGTAATAACTATCCATAATAGAAAAGATAAACTTCTCCAATTTTTTAGCTTACTCATTTTAATCATCTCCCGTTTTGAAAGTATAATGTTAGTTCCGGAATGAATATTCATTCCTATTATTTTGAAACTATTTTTAGGAATGAACGTTCATTCCTATCATTCTATTGATTTATTCTATAGACCCTATTAAACTAATCTTTTCCGGAATGAATGTTCATTCCTTTGGTTGCACAAATACCCTCTCCTACTTTCATTTTTTAAATCTATTTAGGAATGAATATTCATTCCTGTCCTTATAAAGCTATAGAATCAAATGATTCTAATAGCATTCCAAGAGCTTTCTTCCAATTCTTTTACTAACTCTTTCGAGTATTCTAATTGCCCTGTTGCAATTACTTTCGTTAATGCTTCTAGCGGCTGATATACAATAATAATTAAAGCAACTGGAGGCAATGGACGAAGAAAACCTTTTGCGATTCCATCTTCAATAATATTCATAAAGAAGCCTATAAAATCGTCAAATATTTTCTTACTTTGTTCATCAAGAAAATAACTGTCACAGTGAGAATTTGTAAATAAAAAAGCGTCCACATTGTTTCTCGCAAATTCAAATAAACGGTTGTACGTATGACTAAACTGTTCACGAATATTTGCTTCAACAGGAAAATCTGTTTTTATCATTTCAGAAAGCTCTAACATACTTTTTGAAAATAATGAGTTAACTAGTGCCTCTTTATTTTCAAAATAGCGATAAATAGTACCCGCACCGACTTTTGCCTTTTCAGCGATCATTGGAATTGTCGTACCATCGTAACCACGCTCTGCAAAAAGTTGCATCGCAGCATCAAAAATATCCTCTTGTTTGTTTTTAGCCATTTTTTCCACCTCTATTTTTAGGAATGAAAATTCATTCCGTTTTTAATTATAAATTACAAGGACTAAAAGTCAAGTGCGTAACTACGTATAGTTGCAATTTTAATCCCTTGTTTGTGAATCAATTTATATCAGCGGTTTTTAGAATACATCGACTTACCGACAAAAACGAGAACCAAAGAGAAAACCGTCCCAAATTTTGTTTGGGACAGCCCCATTTCCTATTTAAAGCTTAAAAGAAATCATAAATAAAAGCTTTACGTACTGGAACTATATTCTCAAATGCTTGTATTTCCTCTTCGCTTCCGCTAATGAATTCTAGTTCATTAAGTTCTAACGGACGCTTGTAGCCAAACATTATTGTAGATAATGCGTTAATATCCAGCTTAATTCCTTTATCTATTGTTTCCTCTTTCATAATTGTTATTTCATGATTCGCAAGCCTCACTGATACGTTGTTCCACGGAGCAAATGCGTCTGTAATGTGTAGAATCACTTCTTGCTGTACATTGTTCCAGCTCAACTCATATTGTTTTAAGAATTGCTCTACATCTACAATTCTTCCCATAAAATATGGTTTTATTTCTGTCTTCACGCGTGGCTCTTGCAATGAATATAGCAACGGTTCGTTTTCACTTACTGTCATTTCAAGTTCTTTAATCATAGAATCATGCTGGCAAATAAAGTTCCACAGACCATTTCGTGCTTCATTATGCAGTGGTACAAATTCTTCTACTGTCATTTTATAGTTTTCTATTTTGTATAACATGTAACCGGCTGCCTTTTTATTTTCATCATAGTAAATCGCTAATGTTAAATCATCATAAACCGCTTGAAACCACCAGTTCTTCTCTCGAACTAACATACCTGAAAAACGTTCTGCAAATGCTTCATAGAGCTTCTCGACTTCTTCTGGATGATTTTCTTTATTGAAACGTTTCACAGTGCCATTAACTTGTTTTTTCATCACTAAATCGCTCTTAGTCATATGACATGTGACTAAATTCGCACAAAGTTCCCATCCGTATTTACGGTAAAATGAAACCGCAAATGGATGTAACATAGAGACTGTATAGCCATCTTTTTTCATCGTTTGAAGTGAATATCGAAGTAGCTCTTTTACATACCCACTTCTTCTATACTCAGGATACGTCGCTACCCCTGCAACGCCACCCATTTTAAATTTTTCTTTACCTATGTAAATATGAAACGGAATAAGATGTAGTTTTGCTGCTAAGTCTTCCCCTTCCATAATGCCGTATATTTCATGACTTTCCTTCATCTTTGTAAGTTGCTGCTGTAATCGTTCCTCATCTACTTTATATTGAAAAGCGTATTCTGATAAACATAATGCTTCTCTGAACTTATCTTCTTTTAATTGTATGACATTCATATAATTCTCCTCCATTCCCTGTTTGAATTGTATCACAATTCTTTCTATTGTAGTTCGGTAAGTGAAATTAGAAAGACGTTTTAACAAAAAAAGCAGATACATCACGTATCTGCTTTCCATCCTTATTATTTAGCTAACTTTTGAAGTTCATCAAAGAATGTAGGATATGATACACCTACTGCTTCTGCATCTTCAATAATTGTTTTTCCTTCTGCCAGGCAGCCAGCAATCGCAAGCATCATTCCGATGCGATGATCACCATAACTATTTACTGTATTGCCTTTTAGAGCTGATTTTCCGTAAATGATCATGCCGTCATCAGTTGCTTCTATGCGAGCTCCTAGTTTCGTTAACTCAGCAACGACTGTATCAATACGATTTGTTTCTTTTACTTTTAATTCGTGTGCATCTTTAATTACTGTAATTCCTTCCGCTTGCGTTGCCGCTAATGCGATTACAGGAATCTCATCGATTAATCTAGGGATAATATCTCCGCCAATTTCAATTCCTTTTAATGAAGATGTTTCAATTGTAATATTTGCAGCTGGTTCTGATGCCCCTTCGTTAATTAGATCTACAGTGAACGTAGCACCCATTTTCTCTAAAACATCAATAATACCTGTACGAGTTGGATTCATTCCTACATTTTGTAATACTAGTTTACTATTTGGGATGATTGCACCTGCTACTAAGAAAAATGCTGCTGATGATACGTCACCTGGCACTTGAATGTCTGCTGCTGTTAATTTTTGTCCACCTGATAACTTCACTGTTTTCCCTTCGCGAGTTACTTTAACACCAAATGCTTCAAGCATTCTTTCCGTATGGTCGCGTGAAATATGTGGTTCTGTAACAGCTGTTACACCTTCTGCACGAAGACCTGCAAGTAAAATAGCTGACTTTACTTGTGCACTTGCAACAGGAGAAATATATTCAATTGCTTTTAAATCTCCGCCACGTATTGTTAGCGGTGTAAATGTTCCTTCTTCTCTGCCGTCAATGTTTGCACCCATTTGTTTTAATGGGTTTGTTACACGCTTCATCGGTCTTTTTGCGATAGACTCATCACCTTGTACGCAAGAGAAAAATGGTGTGTTAGCTAATATACCTGACATTAATCGAATTGTTGTACCAGAATTACCAACATCTAATACAGCTTTCGGTTCTTGTAAACCTTCTAATCCTTTACCAACTACAATAACTTCATCACCGTTTTGCGTAATTTCTACTCCCATTTCTTTAAAACATGAAATAGTACTTAAACAGTCTGCACCGGGCAAGAAACCTTTAATTGTTGTTTTCCCTTCTGCAATCGAACCGAACATAACAGCACGGTGTGAAATGGATTTATCACCTGGGATTGTAATATTGCCATTCAATCCGTTATTAACAGGTTGTATTGTTCTTTCTTTCACGTTTTTCACCTTCTCATTTAAATTGTTTCATAAGTTTGGTATTCTTCTTCTCCAAGCGCTAGCTTTGCTTTCATACGATCTTCTTCCCTTTGGAAACTAATACGTAATACCCCAAGCAGTCCTTCACGCGCTTCTAATATTTGCAAGTTCGTAATACTAATTTCCTCGCGCGCTAAAATACTCGTAATATGAGCCAATGCCCCCACCTTATCTAATACATCAACGTATAAGTCGTGATAGGCAGGAATTGCACCACTCTTTCTTACTGGTAAAGAATCACGGTATTCTTTCGCATCTGCAAAATAGTTTTGAATCTCGCCTGCATCTCCGGTAGAAACTGTCTTATATAAACCTTCCATTTCAGAGATCCACTCTTTTAATAATACCATTAAATGCTCTCGATTTTGCTTTACAATATCACTCCACATTTTAGGACTACTAGATGCGATACGTGTAATGTCTTTGAAACCTCCAGCAGCGAGTTGATGAATGAGCGGATTATCTCCTGCATGTTTCTCAACTTGCTTTACTAAACCTGCTGCGATAAGATGCGGGAAATGACTAACAATCCCTGTTACATAATCATGTTCTTCTGTATTTAAAACAAGAAAATGAGATCCTGTTCCTTTTAACCATACTTTAAGGTCTTCCACTTGTTCATTTGGTATATGATTCATCGGTGTTAAAATGTAAAATGCATTTTCAAATAAATGCGCCTTTGCGCTTTCAACTCCCGTTTTATGAGAACCCGCCATCGGATGTCCCCCAATGAAAGAAACTTCCTTTGAAAATAAAGCTTCCGCTTCGTTCATAATAGACCCTTTTGTACTACCAACATCAGTCACTATAACATCTTCTCGTAAACGGAATGACGCAAGTTTATGTAATAGCTTCTTCGTTTCTTCAACTGGAGAAGCAAAAATAATTAAATGTGCCTCTTCACATGCATGCTGTAAATCAACTGCTACTTCATCTACTACGTGTAATTCTTTTGCACGCTCTACTTGCTCTTTAAATATATCGTAACCTGTTAGCGTTACATCGTGCTCTTTCTTAATCGCTAATGCGAGAGAGCCTCCGATTAAACCAGTTCCAATTAAAACTACCTTTTTACGCATTTGCCTCATCTCGAGACTTTCTTTTTTTATTTTCAAAGTGTTGTTTTAACACTGAAATCACTCCTTCATTTTGCTCCCTTGTTCCGACTGTAATACGGACACCATTCGGGAACGGACGAATAATAAATCCTGCATGTGCACAAGCTTCATAAATCTCTCCTGCATTCTCAACTGGCAAGAAGATGAAATTTGTTTGTGATGGATAAAATGGAATTTCATTTTCCTTACAAAAGCTTTCGTATTGTTGTAATCCCTCTGTATTCACACGAACTATTTCCTCAATAAACTCATCGTCACCAAAAGCAATCGTCGCTGCTTTTTGCGCTAATGAAGATACGTTAAATGGCAAACGTACGACATTTAATTTCTCAATTAGCTCTTCCTGTCCGATCGCATATCCAACGCGGAAAGAAGCTAATCCGTATGCTTTAGAAAACGTTCTAAGTACAAGAATGTTTTTATGTTTTTCTAAAAGCGGTAATGTCTCAGGGAAATCTTTTGCTGTTACGTATTCATAGTACGCTTCATCAATGACAATTAACGTATTTTCACTAATGCCTTCAATAAATTGAGTTAATTTTTGCTCATTCACATATGTGCCCGTCGGGTTGTTCGGATTACAAATCCATACGATTTTCGTATTATTATTTACCGCTGACGAAATTTCGTCTAAATCGTATACACCGTTATTTAAAGGAATTTCTTTCACTTCACTGCCTTCAATAATTGCATGATGACGGTACTGCGGGAATGTTGCACCAGCCGTTACGATATTATCTCCTGCTTTAAGTACTGCACGGCTTATCATTTGAATGACTTCATCTAAACCACTACCACAAAGTACTTGTTCCATTTGCACATGCAACTTATCCGCGATTGTTTGACGGAGCGTCGTAGCACCTCCGTCAGGATATAAAGCATGTTCCAACCAAGATTTTTGCAACTCTTCTAAAACTCTCGGTGAACAACCGAATGGATTTTCATTCGATGCTAATTTCACAAACGAATGATCTCCGTACACTTCTTTCATTTGTTCTGGTGATTTACCTGGTTTATATGGTTGTAATGATGATAGTTGATCTTTTACTTGCACGTTAAACCCACCTTTTTATTAAAATTCTTTTGCGTAGTTATTGTGTTGCATAATGTTTTGTTTTAATAATTCCATACGATCTTTTCCGAATTGTTCGACTAGTGCATCTGCAAGTTCCCATGCTACAACAGATTCAGCTACTACACCCGCCGCTGGTACTGCGCAACTATCAGATCTTTCAATACTCGCTTGGAATGCTTCCTTCGTATCAATATCAACGCTTGCTAACGGTTTGTATAATGTAGGAATTGGCTTCATAACGCCTCTTACGACAATTGGCATACCTGTTGTCATACCGCCTTCTAAACCGCCGGCATTATTCGTTTTTCTCGTGTATCCTTTTTCTTCATCCCACAGAATTTCATCATGCACTTTACTTCCTGGTTGTCTTGCCGCTTCAAAACCTACGCCAATTTCAGCACCTTTAAATGCATTTATACTCATAATTGCACCAGCAAGTTTTGCATCTAATTTACGATCGTAATGAACGTAACTACCAACGCCAATTGGCATACCTTCTGCAATAACTTCCACAATACCACCGATTGAATCTCCGCTACTTTTTGCGTTGTCAATCGCATCCATCATTTCTTGCTCTACTTCTTTATCTAAACATCGAACTGGTGAGTTTTCAGTTATCGTTTGAATTTCTTCAATCGGTAAGTTTGAAATATGTTTTGCTTTTACTCCACCAATTTCAAGAACATGTCCTGCAATTTTTACGCCTAATTCGCTTAAAATTTGTTTTGCAACTGCACCAGCAGCTACACGAACTGTCGTTTCTCTTGCAGATGAGCGCTCTAATACGTTTCTTATATCACGATGACCATATTTAATTGCTCCATTTAAATCCGCATGTCCTGGACGTGGTTTTGTAATTGTACGTTTCATGTCTTTACTTTCTTTTTCAGAAATTGGCTCAGCACCCATTACTTTCGTCCAATGTTTGAAATCATCATTTTTTACGATTAACGTAATCGGTGATCCAAGTGTCATCCCGTGACGAACACCACTTACAATTTCAACTGTATCTGTTTCAATTTGCATGCGTCTTCCGCGTCCATGACCTTTTTGTCTTCTTAATAATTCTTTATTAATATGTTCCGCCGTAAGTGTCAAACCTGCTGGTACACCTTCTAAAATAACTGTTAACTGCGGTCCATGTGATTCTCCAGCTGTAATGTATCTCATTTCTCTTGCCCCTTTACTATTTTTTTGTACAAAAAAGTCCCTACTGAGCGCTCAGTAGGGACGATGTTTATCGCGGTACCACCCTAGTTGTAGACAACTGTCGTCTACCTCTCTTCTTCTTTAACGATCGTTTGACCGTCTTCCCCTCCATAAGTTGTCGAGAAAGATGCTCCAAGGCTGTAATTCATGCTTACCTTTGTACTGATTCACACCAGCCATCAGCTCTCTTTAACAGTGAGATAAGCACTACTGTTTCCTCTTCAACGCATATATGATATGGAATTAAGATAATTTATTTTTGAAACCTTTTAACTCATCCATGAATCTATGGAATTCTGGAATGTCCATTTGTTGTGCAGAATCTGACAATGCAACTGCTGGATCTGGATGAACTTCAGCCATTACTGCATCTGCGCCAATTGCAAGTGCCGCTTTCGCTGTTGGTAATAATAAATCTCTGCGTCCAGTTGAATGTGTTACATCAACGATAACTGGTAAATGTGTTTCTTTCTTTAAAATTGGTACTGCAGAAATGTCTAATGTGTTACGTGTTGCTCTTTCGTATGTGCGGATACCGCGCTCACAAAGAATAATTTGATCGTTACCTTGCGCAATGATGTATTCCGCTGCGTTAATGAACTCATCAATTGTTGCTGCTAATCCACGTTTTAATAATACTGGTTTGTTAACTTTACCTACAGCTCGTAATAAATCGAAGTTTTGCATGTTACGTGCGCCAACTTGAATTACATCAACGTAGTCTAATGCCATTTCAACATCGTTTGGATTTAAAATTTCACTAATAATTGCTAAGTCGAACTCGTCTGCTACTTGACGTAAAATTTGAAGTCCTTCTACTCCTAAACCTTGGAAATCGTATGGAGATGTTCTCGGTTTGAATGCACCACCGCGCATTAATTTTAAGCCTTGGTCTTTCATCGCTTGCCCTACTTGACGAACTTGCTCTAAGCTTTCTACTGCACAAGGTCCCATGATGAACGTTTGTGTTCCGTTTCCAATCAATTCACCTTTTACATCAACGATTGTATTTTCTTGTTTCTTTTTACGTGATACTAGTAACGCTTTACGGTTATCATCTTCTTGTAACTCTAAGCTTGCTTTGAAAATCGTTTTGAAAATATGTTGAACTGTTGATGTTTCGAATGGTCCTTCGTTATGCTCTGCAATCATATCAAGTACTTCACGCTCACGTACTGGATCAAAGCGTTTCGTGCCTTGTACTTGCTTTTGCTCTCCAATTTTTTGAACAATTTCACCACGTTTGTTTAAAAGGTGTAATAGTTGTAAGTTAATTTCATCTACCTGTTTACGTAATTGATCTAATTCATGATTTGCCATTTGGAAATCCTCCTCTAATGTTTTAAAAGTATAGTAAGAGAATAAAAAATTCTCTATTTTCTGAACTGACTAATTATACAAATTTATAGTGGAATCGATACCTCTTCTTATTTTAAACTAATAATTTGTACAAAGACATGAACTACTAGTTAAAAACCCACTTTTTTGTACAAAAAAGCCCTACTGATTCAATCAGTAGGGACGATATTTATCGCGGTACCACCCTAGTTGTAGACTTCTTTCGTCTACCTCTCTTCATTGTTAACGATCATCTGACCGTCTTTCCCTTCATAAAGACAATACTATCTTTACTACGAAAAAGATGCTCCAGGACTGTAATTCGCTCTTGTTTTTGTACTGGTTCGCACCAACCACCAGCTCTCTGTTACAGGGAAACAACAACTACTGCTTTTCCTTTCAATGCATGACTATTTTATTTTCAAGTTGGACCACTAAAATACAAAAAGTCCCTACTGAATAAATCAGTAGGGACGATATTTATCGCGGTACCACCCTAGTTGTAGACTAACTTTCCGTCTACCTCTCTTCACTGTTAACGATCAATTGACCGCTTTTTCCTCATAAAGACAAACTATCTTTATTACGAAAAAGATGCTCCAAGACTGTAATTCATGATTATCCCTGTACTGGTTCACACCAACCACCAGCTCTCTGTTACAGTAAGACTAACCACTACTGTGATCTCTTCATTGCACTTTGTTTATTCAAATGTTTTTGAAATTGAATAAGTATGATTCGTATTATAGAACGCTTTTCAAAACACTGTCAACAACTTTTTATATATTTTTTAATTTTCCACTTTCGTCCTATAGTTCTTCTTGTAAATCACCCATTACAATTCCTATGCGAATTATTTCGTTTTCTAGTAAATGTAAAACACATTCCTCTACTTCATACTGAACTAATAATTCTTTTATTTGTATGATTTCTTTTTCAAATAAAACGGCTTCTTGACATGTTTGTAGTAAAATAAAAAACACATTTGCAAACATTTCTTTATGCGCTTTCATACTTTCTTTTTTATGAAGCATTTCAATCAATAACTGCTTCATTTCCTCACCTGTACATTTACCATTTACACTTGAAAATGCACGAGACATAATATATAATCCTTTTTCTAATATTTCATCCATGTATAAAATAATACGTAAAAGCATTACATATTCTCTCGCTGTTATCTCACCCATTTTTGGTCGTTCTCGCAAAAATACACTGAGCCAAGCTGTCCAAAATTTTTGTTGTTCTTTTACACTTAATGTTTTGACGTAATAGCATAAAAACTGCATAAATTTAATTTTATTTTCTTCATTTTCTAGTATGAGTAAAGGGTATAACCAATCTGTTTTTTGCTCCCAATATAGTACACATTTAATAAATACAAAGCTAAGCCACTTCAAGAAAGCTTCCCTCGTATGCGGATGTAATACTTCCAAATGTTCTATCGCATACTTAATAAAACGCTTCATTTCTGTAAATAAAGGTAAATTTATTTGCGTGTAACATAAACCAGCCCATGCATATTCCGTAATTTCATTTTGTTTTTTTAAATCTAAGTATGGTAACAAATATTTTCGGCACCATTGCTTTTCAATATGATATAGAAATGTAATATCTGCTATTAAACGAGCAAACATAAAGTTTGTTCGTACTGAATTAACTCTTACTTGTTCTTCAAATAAAAATAAATATTCATATACATTACGATCGTATAAATGATCATATGATAACAACTTTAATAATACAGCCGTCATTTTTCCAACAGGATGCTGAATTGATTCATTGTAAAAATCTTGTTTTCCAAGCTTAAAATCCGTATCACTCTTCATAACTTGAGGAAACACTGAAAAAGCAAAGCGTTTTACAACACGTATACTATTCTCTTCTAACTCTTCTAGTCGATTACTAATTTCATATAGAAAACTACTAATTAACCAATGAAAAGCAGTATTTCTAACAAATTTCTGCAATAACGGAATAATTTTTTGGATTTGATCATTTGTCAATCCTCTGTTATTTCTCCATTCTCTAATACAAACAAACCATACTTCATTACTTATTTCTTGCACTCCTACTAATTGATATGCGAATGAAATACTCCACTCTGTATTCAATTTACATGCTTTTGATAACATCTCTAAAAAATGGCGTTGTTCAAAAACACCATCTTGCGAAAATTGCCGAACTTGCTTCATAATTTCAACATCTTTCAGCTGCAATAATCCGTCAGCTGTTACATTACAAGTAATACTTTGCGCTGCATCCTCTTTCTTTTGTACACTGTATCGTTCAGAATGAAAATGAGGATGCTTTTGCTTCATTAACTCATACCCATTTGCCGTAGATGGGCTATTTGAATCACACTTGAATAATAAGTCTAATACGAGACATGCATCAAATACCCTCTCTTCTGTAAGACGCTTTATTACAGTTCGAGTGACTTCTTCTTTTGTTTTTTCTAAACAATGTGAATAATGACTTTTTAAAAGTTGGAAAACTTCATGTTTATAAGTGAAATCTAAAAGAAGTCCTTCCTGTAACAACCATTTCATTTTGTCATCTACACGAACAAAAATATTTTTATTCATCGCATCAATTGCAATTCGCTTTTGAAGTACACTATTTGCTTCTATCATTTCTGTAATATAATAATCCGCTTTTTTCTCATTGTTTTCACATAAATAAGTTAGACACTCTTTTACAATTTGTATTAAAAATGCAAGATCATTTTGATGAAATTCTTTTTCTACATCTTCTTTATTTCTTTTTTTCAGTGCCGTTTGTCTTAACGACAACATTCTCAATTTTTCTAATCCAATCATCATAATTGGAACAGCATAATAGGCGATATATGGCCTCATCTTTTCATTCCAAATTTGCTCCACATGAGAAAATGTTGATACTGGTAAGCGACTCGATTCCTCGAGTTCTATTGCTTCTTGCGTATCATTTCCCCATTTTCTTACACGTTTCAACTTCAGCTTTCCGTCTAAAATAAAAGTTAGTAACAATAACGCAATTTCCTTATGCTCAGGAAAAGAACATTTTTGCAGTAACTTAGAAATCTTTTCTATAGAGCTACTATCTTTTTCAGCAGTTTCTAATAAAAGGAGTGTCCACCTGGCAAACAACAATGGGTCCATCTTACTCTTCGTTTCGTTTAAGTAGTTACAAATTGTTTTCCACAATAACGGTGATATTTTAGAATAGTTTTTATAAATTAATTGAAATAATTCTATCTGATGACTAAAAAGAAATTGTTCCACTAACCATTCTGCAAGTAATTCATCTACTTCATTATAGTTTGGCGTAAGCATAAACAAATTTTGTAATTTACCTTCTGCTTCTAACCATTCGACCCATTCATAATCGTGAGCAAATTCCACAAAGTAACGAACTGTTTCAATTTTTTTAATTGATTGCTTTATGTATGATAATTGTTCCTGTTCTACTGACGGGGGAACCGTTACAATATCCCGAATACGCATTCTTTTCGTAATATAATTATCACCCATTAATTCCGCCCAGCGTTTTACCGCTTTTACGAGAGATTGATGATTATTCACTTTATTCGGATACACAATCGGTCTTATCCCTAAATGTTCCCAGTGGTACGTATTTTCTCCTTGTGCGACAAAAGCAAATCGTCTTGTACTTGGTGGTAAACCAGTTGCTAAATATTTCATTACTGGGTCATTATGACTATATCCAACGAATAAAACGGTGTAATTTGAGAATAGATCGACTAAAAATCTTCTCGCCCAACCTTCTGTTAAATAAGCCCTTCCAAAATCACCGTCTGTTAAAATTAAAGCCTCTTTCTCCTGTTCTACATTACCATGTATATAAGCAAGACCTTTAAAAGCTCTCCCAGTCGGTAAAGCTGGAGCGTAATAAACATTGATATCTCTATTTATTTCTTTAATTGCAGTTGTAAAATGTTGATCAAAATTTGTTGTTACAATGCGGATATCTGTATCTAAAGGAAATAACCTTGGAATTGCATAATGCAATGGATTCGGTTTTGATTTCTCTATATGAACAAGATCTCTTGCGACTTGATGTACATCTTTTGTTTTCGCAATTTTACCAAGATAATAATCATGTGGTTCTGTTATTTCACGCTTTTCGACATATAACGTTTTTGCAATTTCATCAACTAAATCATCAAAATTCGGTAAGTTTGATTTCCCTTTCATAGAAACTCCCGCTCCAACAAATAACACTAATTTTCCTTGCTCAATGTGATCAATTAACTCATCTGGAATTTCTACTTCTGAAGTAATCCACATCCTGGATTCCCCCTTACCTAAAAATGTCATACACTCTCATTTTACTATAACATTTTTTCATTATTTTTATAATATTTAGACTAAATTCTAAACATGAAAAAGTTTTATGTAAATAAATCCGTTACAATGTATGAACTACAGAATTTATTGAAAAACTATGTATAAATCGGAGGTGTAAATTTTGAATGATTTCACAGTAGTGCTTATCAAGTTTATATCGTGCATTATCGCATTTAGCATTGGGCTTGCTTTATTTTTCCCTGCAACGTTTGTTCAAATTATTTCATTCAGTCTCTTTGTTACAATCGTATCCTACATGTTCGTTGATAAAATTATTTTAAATCGAATTGGCAATACTGGTGCCATTATGTCGGATTTCTTATTAACATATTTAAGCGTATGGATTTTCGGTAATATTTTATTAGACAACTATATGCAAATTGCATGGGGGAGTATCCTTTCTGCCATCGTCTTCACTTTATCTGAAGTAATCGTTCATCGCTTCTCTAACTCTCATACAAGGCACAACAATGATAACATTCGTATTAATCGCCGCTTTGCATATGGTACGGAGTTTGCTGAAGAACAAAATATATTGGATAAAGACAAGAAGAAGTAACATTTTAATGCAGGAGCGCCCTTTTTAATTATGTGGTGCTCCTTTATTGTATATTTTTATTATGGTACGTGAAATTATATAAACGATTATTTCAAAATATCGACTTACCAACAATATTTGACGCTATTTTTCTAATAAAAAAACTGCCTCTTATTTAGAGGCAGCCACTTTCAAGTCTTTTAATGCAACAACATCCGCAAACGCTCCCAATACTGCGTTATGATGTTTCACAATATCTTCAGCACGTAACACTTCTGCATCAAATGTACTATGCGCATCACTAACTAACGTTACTTTATATCCTTCACTACATGCTCTGCGCGTTGTCGTATCTACACAATACTCTGTTTGCATTCCCGAAAGAATAACGTGTTCAATTCCTTTCTCTTGTAACACTTCGCTTAAGTTTGTCTTATGGAATGAATCTGGCGTCGTCTTTTCAACAATATCATCCCCTTCTTGCGGAGCGATGGTCGGATGGATTCGCCATCCATCCGTACCTTTTTCTAACGGATTGTCTTTAGGACCATTATGTTGGACATAAATAACTGGAATATCATTTGAACGACATTCCCCAATAAGCTCTTGCAATGTTTGTAAAAATTTTTCCCCATTATGTACTGGCATTCCAGCTGTATACATACCCGCTTGTACATCAATTACGATTAATGCTTTTTTCATTTTCCACAGCTACCTTCGTTTATATAAGCCATTTCATATTCATTATAATTGTTTATATTCCATCATCCAACAATCTTCTAGTTTCCCCTCATGCAGCTCATGTTCCTTTAAAATCTTTACTTTTTTAAATCCGCATTTTTCATAACACTTTATCGCTCGTTCATTATTTACTTTCGGATCCATTGCGATTGCTTCTGCTCCCATTTCACCCATAATGTATGTAATTGCTGCCTGAACGAGTTTTTGTCCAATTCCTTTTCCCCAATAGGCTGGTTCACCGATAAATTGATCCATTCCCCATACATTTTGTGATTCTTTATAGCCATATATCGCTTTCCACTCTGAATCAACTGGGTACATTTGTATGTAACCAATCGGAACGGTATCAAATTCTATTAAACATCTTTTTTCATTATTGTTTGGATTATGTATAAAATGATCAAGCACCTTTTCTACAGATTGCGGATTATCTCGTCCTTCGTAATACTGCGGGACTTCTGGGTCCGTTAACCATTTAGAAATAATAGATACATCATCTTCCATTACGTATCTAATCAATAACCCTTCTTTTTGAAATAGCATATTATACCTCTATTATTCTTTTATATTTTTTCTTGATATTATATCTTTCATTGCACCTACTAATGCATATGGTAGTAATGTAATCGCAAAAAATGCTGTAAATACGTTAAATTGCGGGATTGTATAGAGTGTGAACCATTCAGTGAAAAATTGAGAATTTAATATTCTATTAAAAAACTCTCCGCCTGGCCTAAAGTTTGGTGCCCACGCAGTTATTTCACACAAAATAAACAGTAACTGAACAATAAAAAATGCCCCTAGATAACGAAACCAAGTCCGTTTCCATATAGGTTGTGCATTTTTTAATATATCCCCCATCTAATCCCCTCCTTAAATATCCATCATATTAATTATACACTTTCCTCACTTTATTTGTTAAAATTTTCTATATAATTAATACCGTTGGGGGAATACATTATGTCTAAACCTATACTTACATCCACTTTAATCATTCTTAGAGGAAACTCCGCAAGTGGTAAAACAACGATTGCAAAGCAACTACAAGAACATTTCGGACAAGGTACACTTTTAGTATCACAGGATGTTGTGCGTAGAGATATGCTTAGAGTACACGACACAATGGGTAATTTATCACATGATTTACTATTTGAAATTACAAAGTACGGAAAAGGAAAATGTGAATTTATTATTTTAGAAGGTATATTGGACAGTCGTAGGTATGGTGAGATGTTAAAAGAATTAATTCGTTATTTTGATGAAAATGCATTTACATATTATTTTGATTTATCATTAGAGGAAACTATTAGACGACATAACACAAGGGACAAACGATATGAATTTGGTGAAGATTCCCTCCAAAAATGGTATAATCCGCACGATACAATTGAGGTTTCCAGAGAAACTATTTTTACAGATAACTTTACGCAAAAAGATATATTTGATGCGATTCTTAATGATGTTGCGATACAAAAACAAGACTAATATAATATGTTAGTCTTGTTATGTACTTTGTGTTTCCGTTTTTATAATTGAACAATCTTTACATAAATAATAGTATATATTCATTTCCCCAAACTGGAAATCAACTACTGAAATAAGTCCGCGTTCCTCGATATCTTGTGTAATTGTAGCAACATACTATTCTTCTCTACTTCTCAATAACCTTCTGTTCTACTTCCTTACCTCATTCTTAATAGTTTTTCTAAACATGAGACAATTTTTATGTTTTATTACAGGTTTATTAATAAGTCATTTAAAAATCCTATTATACTTCCACTAAAAAAATAAAAGCCAGCCTCAATAAAGAGAACTGACTTCTATTTAGATCATTATAGTTACTATAAAATTTTTACTTTAACAGTTTTTCTTCCCCAATTCATAGCTTTACTTTTTGACCCCATTAATACATCAATACGATTACCTTTAATTGCGCTTCCAGTATCACCAGCGATAGCTTCTCCATAACCTTCTACCCATACTTTAGATCCTAATGGGATTACTTTCGGGTCAACTGCGATAATTCTCATATTCGGATTTGCCGTTAAATCATGCCCCATCGCAGTTAAAACGCGTCCACCATATGTACCATTTTCACTTGGATCAGCAGTATACGCTGTCGCTACTACCGTTAATTCACGTTTAGCAGACTGTATATTGTTTTTTGATACTTCTTTCGCTCTCTCTTCTTCTTTTGCTTTTGCTATTTCTCTTGCTCTCTCTTCTTCTTTTGCTTTTGCTATTTCTTTTGCTTTCTCTTCTTCTTTAGCTCTTGCTATTTCTCTTGCTTTCTCTTCTTCTTTAGCTCTTGCTATTTCTCTTGCTTTCTCTTCTTCTTTTGCTTTTGCTATTTCTCTTGCTCTCTCTTCTTCTTTTGCTTTTGCTATTTCTCTTGCTTTCTCTTCTTCTTTAGCTTTTGCTATTTCTTGTGCTTTTTCTTCTTTAGCTTTTGCTATTTCTTGCACTTTTTCTTCTTCTTTAGCTTTTACTTCTTCTTTAACTTTTGCCTCTTCTTTAGGCTTTACTATTTCTTGCGCTTTCGGTTCTTCTTTAACTTTTACTTCTTCTTTAACTTTTGCCTCTTCTTTAGGCTTTACCATTTCTTGCGCTTTCGGTTCTTCTTTAACTTTTACTTCTTCTTTGACTTTTGCCTCTTCTTTAGGCTTTACTATTTCTTGCGCTTTCGGTTCTTCTTTAACTTTTACTTCTTCTTTAGGCTTTACTATTTCTTGTGCTTTCGTTGTTTCTTTCACTTTTGCTACTTTCTGCGTCTTTACTTCTTTCTTTTCTTTAACTGATTTTTGTACTTTCGTTACTTGCTTTGCTTTCTCTTCAGTTTTCTTTTCAGTTGGTGCTGTACTTGATAGGAAAGAAACGTTGGCATAAGCAGTTTTTCCTTTATACTCAAATTGCAGCCATCCGTCTTTTACTTGATGCGTTGATTCAATTACATCATCTTTTTTTAGTCTGCCAAGAATTTCTGAATCTGTGTTTGCTTCGGTACGTACATTTAACAAATTCGCAGTTACATGATACACATCTTTTGTAAACTCCGAACTTACAAACACTTCTTTACCGTTCAATTCAATTTTTGACCAGCCATCTTCGGTATTTATGACTTTTAACTCTTGCCCATTCTTTACTTTTTCGACCACTTTTGATTCTGTAGTCGGTTTTTCACGTACGTTAAGTACATCTGCTGTTACGATTGTTTCTGCGGTAGCGGTTGTGGTAAACGCCCCCAATCCAAAAATAGTTGCTGTTGCTGCGCCAATTACTTTTTTCATATTAGCCTCCATTATATTTTTTTGAATTTTATCAAATGTCTCTGTAAAATTGTATAATTTTACATAATATCAAAACATTTGCAACAGTATATTAATACGGCTTAATATACTGTTATTAAAACTCCTCACTTCAATACTAACAAATTCTTATTTCTAATTCTATATATTATAAATCTCCTTATCTTTTATAAAAGCCTCATGCCCTTCTTCACACTAAATAGTTGTTGCAATTCCCGCCAAAAATAAACTTACGATTGCTAAAATTTGAGTAGCGACTATAGCCCCTCTTAAATGAAACTTATAATCTTTATATCCTTTCATACCTGCCGTACTAGGAATCACAACAAACCTTGGAGTAATCCAGCAAAAAATTAGCCAATCAATTATAAGTAAATCTACTAAATTGAAAATCATTAAAATACCAAAAGTGTGTAAATAAGCATCCATATACATTAATTTTTCATGCTTATGTAATATATATGTAGAAACGAAAGGACAACCGAAAAGAATAGCATTGTATACAATATTAAAGTAAATGGTTTGCTTTTTTTCATGAATCGATTTTGGAAAAACTACTTTTTGAATATCTTTCGGATAATCAGTTAATGAAAGTCGAGGATTATAATATAAGGACCCTAAAATCATTACGGATAGTACAATAGACATGATGACACCAACGTACATCATTTGCTCAAATTGATTCATATGCTTCATTCACCCTTTTCTGTAATTACTATGTTAATCATTCACTTAATTACACATTGTATGTACGTACATAATCAAAAATTAACATCTAGCTTTAATAGTGAAGCAAACAGATGTAAACCTACTAAAAGCAATGATCGATCCAAATAATATCCCTTCTCGCAAAATTTTACTAAGCGTAGGTTTTACATCGGAGAAAGTTTGTGAGATTGATGGATTACCTGGGGAAATTTTGAGCACATACATATAATTACAAAAAGGCAGTGCTACTTAAGTAGCACTGCCTTTTTCTTTATTGGAATAATCCTTTTCCTTTATTCATTTACTTATAAAGTATTGTCAGTTCTTCTTTATGTTCTGTATTTCCACATTATAAATATTTCACGTCAAGGAGAGATGACTGAAATGAATAATCAAAAAATTGAACTTACTGGTCGTATCGTTACACCTAATGATCCTGATTATAATTCAGCGCGTGAAGAATTCAATACATTCTTCAACAAATTTCCGTTAATCATTATTTTTGCTCAAAATACGCAGGATGTAGTAAACGCTGTTCGCTGGTCAAGGCTACATAACGTTCCTATACGCATGCGCTCTGGACGTCATAATTATGAGGCATTATCCGTCAGTAATGCTGGTCTTGTAATTGATGTAAGTGAAATGAAGCAATTAGAAATAGATCACAATAATGGAACTGTAACTATCGGGACTGGATGGAGAAATATTTCTTTAATTGAAACACTTGCAGCTGAAGGATTAGTTGTGCCGAGTGGTGTTTGTCCTACTCCCGGGATTGCAGGTGTTACTTTAGGTGGCGGACATAGTATTCTCTCTCGTCCGTTTGGATTAACTCTCGATCATTTACTTGAATTAGAAATGGTAGACGCGAATGGTTGTATAATACGCGCTAACGCCAAGTGTAACTCCGATCTCTATTGGGCTTCGCGCGGTGCTGGTGGTGGTAACTTTGGAATATGTACTTCGTTTAAGTTTCGAACACATAAAATTAATACGGTAGGATTTGCAGAAATAAGCTGGGGGATATCAGATTTAAAACCTGTATTAACCTCTTGGCAAGAATATACGCTACCTTGCGCTAATAAACGACTTACAACTACTCTTTTTATGTCTGCAGGATTAGAACCATCATTATTAATGCAAGGTGTATTTCTCGGTTCTGTACAAGAATTGCAGTCGCTACTACAGCCATTACTAGAAGCCGGTTCACCACTGCAAGTAACTATCGAAGAAATACCATGGGCAGAAGCAGCAGCGAAAATAGCTGAGAAGCAACCTGCAACACCTTTACCATTTAAAAGTGTTGGTCCATATGTATATGAACTATTACCAGAAGAAGGACTATCCATTATCGATCACTTTATTAATAATGCACCTCCCTTTTCCACCACCTCCGTATTTTTCCACGGATTAGGCGGTGCTGTTGCTGAGGTGCCAAATGAGGCGACTGCTTACTTTTACCGAAAAGCACTATCAAACATGTCAATATTCGCTACTTGGGGGCAACCAGAAGGTGCTGGTGGAAGTATTCGATGGGTTGAAGATTTCCGTTTGGCAATGCTCCCCTTTACAAAAGGTGTCTACGTTAATACGCCTGACCTTTCCATTAAAAATTGGCCAGATGCATACTTCAGTTGCAACTTTGACCGATTAATGGAAGTAAAAGCGAAATATGATCCGAAAAATGTCTTTAACTTTCCGCAAAGTATTCCGCTTTTTTAAACTATATACTCCACCTAATCTATCTAAATGCAAAACATCCATTTAAAAAAATGGATGTTTTGTAAAAGTAAATTTACATAATATAATTATCGATCACTTATACCAAATAACTATTCAATCACCGAAAGTAAAACTTTCTCAAGCTCTTTTTTAGACAACATACTATCATTTATATACACTTGATATGCATTTCTTCCTTCCCTTGCTGGCACAACTATTTTCATAGCCCGTACATGCGATTCTTTATACTCACCGAATGTAACGTTATAGCCATTTAATTTATATTTCTTTATATCTCCAGTAAAATTAGGTCCTCTTTCAGATGGTTTATCAAATGGTCTATCAATAAAGTAATCTTTATATTCTTCTTCAACAATTTCTAATTGATGAATTGTAAAACCTAATTCTGCATCTGAAGTATGTGGCTGTTTTTTTACATTTTGATTTTCATATCTCATCGTAATAAGCGGCATAGGTTTTCCTAGTGTTGCTTCAGCTTTTACCTCTTCAAATACTAATTGATGTCCAACCGGAATATATGTTGGATGCTTGATTGGAAAACCAGTTATTTGTTCAGCTTGTTCAAATGTATAGGTAAAATGTTGATCTATTCTTTCTTCATATGTATGTAATTGTTCCATTACCGCTCTTTCTCTCATTTCTTCATCAGCATTTAGACGATTTGTAGCTGTATATTGTCTCTCACCATTCTCTACGACACTTACTTTTTTATAAAAATAGTACGATTCCTGTAATAAAGTTACATACTTATCAAAATCCTTTTCTGTAAATATACTTTTAGCAATTTCTATACGTTCCATTACACCATTATAACCATCCTCAGTCATTCCCATATCTTGTCTTGCTTTTTCTGGTGTCCCTACAATTTTATCCATTAATGTTGTACCTGCAAAAGTACCGGTCGGTATTAAAATTGCCGCAGCTACAAATCCAAGCAATAATTTTTTCTTCATAGAAATCTTCCTTTTTATTTTCGACAGTTGGTATTTATAAAAAGAGTTTTTCACTTGATTATCTAGATTTGGAGACGGGTCTAGACTCTCTGCTTTTCTTTTTAGTTCATTCGTTACATATCTCTCAAAATCCATTTACTTCTTCCTCCCTTTCGTTTGGCATTTGTTCCATTTCCATTCTTAATCGTTTTAGTGCTGTGTGTAGTCGAGATTTCACTGTACCAATAGGGATTTGAAGAAGTGTAGCAATTTCATCCAAGCTATATTCATGGAAGTAACGCATAATAACTACTTCACGATGTTTATAAGATAAGTTTTGTACAACTTCTACTAATTCACTTCGTGTTTCTTTATGTAAAATAGCTTCATCCATTATGTAAGACCGATCTTGTTCATACATTTTCTTCTTTTCAAAGATTCGAAATCGTCGCCACGATTTACGACGCCAATCCTGTACTTCCTTGACAACTAGTCCATGTAACCAAAAACGAAATGAACGATTTATATCATAGTTTGTTATGGACTTCCACATATTGATGTACACTTCATTAACTATATCGTCTACATCTTGGTTTTGACTTCCTACTAAAAATACTACTGTTCTATAAATATCTTTACATGTATATTCATAAATAATCTGAAAGGCTTCTTGGTCCCCAGACCCCATTTTATATAGCCATTCCTTTAATTGTACTTCATCCAAAGCTCCATTCCCCTCTCATGATCTTTCACACTATATTCGCTCGTTTTTCACAAAAGGTTCATTTTACATGAAAATTTATTTATTACAATAAAAATATAAGGTATATTTTTATGAAAAGGAGGAATTCAAGAATGAATACAGAGGATAAAATTTACGCTGAAAAAGTGTTAAAAAATCTCTTTATCGGATCACAAGTTGATGGATTACAATTTGGTATTTCTTCAGGCGCTATAAAGATTCATTTCACAAACTTTCACGACTCCGTTGATTATGACGAGCAATTATATATCAATATCGAATCAAAATGGTGTTTATTTAATAAACCTCAAAAAAGATACCCAATAAATGAAGATGAATTTGAAGATTCTTCTGTGGAAGAAGAATATGAGAGAATATTTAAGATAAGAAGACAAAAAGTTACCGATATACAACTCGGCTTAGAAAGCCCTCATTTAATTATTAATTTGGAGAGCGGACAAATTATTTTTGTAAATGGTTTTCATGATTATTATGAATGTTGGCAAGCTGGTGTCCTATGTGAGCAATGGCTTGTAGTCGCTGCACCTGGGAATGAAATCGTCACTTGGACTCCTGATGAGTTTATCGATAAATAAACTGTTTTCACGAAGAAAAACCGAAAATATTTTATGAACTACATAACTATTTCTATTACACTTAAACGAATAGACATTTTACTTTAATAGAAATCATTTTATTAAATTTGAAAGGATAATAATGATGGCATGTGTCCATGATTTTGGAATAATTGACGAATTTAATTCTCAAAAAAGTTACAATGATTATACACCAGAGAAATATCATTGTATTTCTGTTAATGATGATATTATCAGTAGTTTAAATCAAAATTTATCAATTATGAAAACTTACTTTCATACAGTCAAAAATCAGGAATACGGTTTAGCTTATTGTGGTATTACAATTATCCCTCCTGAATCTTTAGCAATTTTCTATGAAACAGTTACATCTTCAAAGTTCCTCAGAAAATCTGATGAGCTGAATGAGTTAGCTTCAAAAATTGTACAAGCTGCAGCAGAACAGAAGTACATGATCCATTATGGGGTTTAAATGTAATTCAAAAAATGCTTAGGATTTCTCCGAAGCATTTTTTGTATGTTACTAATACATTTATTCCTTAACCATTTAGTCAATGCTTGAGCCTATGGTCCCTTCTTTTACAAGTGAGGGCGCCCCTATTAATCTAAATAAGCGTCTCATTTCCAATCTTCCAGCTAAACCATTTCCCGTGTCCTTCTGTTTCTCCAACCGTTTCACGATATTCGTTTCCGTTAATATAATAATCAATATGAAGGTCACGATCCCACATGTTGTTATACAGGTGGAATACATCACGTTTTGCGCCGATTTCTTGTATTTGTTTTTCTAATTTATGTTTAACTTGTTCTGGTATTTGATTTGCGACGTGTGTATGGAAAATACAAATAACAGCTTCTTCACTTATTTGTTCAATAATAGATGATAATAGCTCTACACCGTCTCCTTCTATTAATTGGACAGATTCATTTTTCACTAAAGATGCAGCTTGATCAAACATCTCAAGCCTTTCTTTATGTTCTGGCCAAATTAAAGCACGTAACCATAAATAATCTTCCTCATTATGTAAATCATTCACATGTAAGTCCAGTCCGATTCTTTCTACGACAGATGGGCTTTCTTTTAGAAAATGCGGTACATTCTCCCCTCTTATTTCAGAAGTTACATGCACATTTGAATTTATATTTCCGTACATTTCATCCGTCCCGTACGAATAACGATATTGGTCCCAGAACAGTTGCAACCCAGAACTTGTCCCAATTTCAATTAACGCTAACGGCTTCTTCACTTTGTTAAATATGTAGCAGAAACTTGGGTATAAATATGCGCACCGTCTTACTTCATTCGTTTGAACGAGTTTCGTTTGTAACAATGTAATGATTTCTTCTCGGTACTCTTTACAGAAATCTTTAAAATGCTCAAAAGCTTTATCTAAATTTGTATCGGCATTTTCAACTAAACTACTATAATACGTTTTTAAATGATGTTCTTTCCCTGCTAACAATAAATAATGTACTGCACCTAATAGTAAGTTTGGGACTGGTTGACCTACCTGAGCATAGGACGATAGTGTAAGTACTTCCTCATCTTCAGCAATTTTCATTGATAAATATTCATATAAATCACTTGACCCTTTACATTCCTTTATTGAAAAGTTTCGAAATAAGTTTGAAATTTGTTCTTTTGTACACATTAGAGTCCCTCCTTTTTATTTTTCAGAATAATCTTACCATTACAGAAAGAATAATCCCATAAAAAGGTACTCGATTTAGTCACTTAAGGATACGTAAGCTTTTTCGAGATAATTTCAAACTGTAATTTTTTTCTATTTATCACCTTAAAAGAGCTTGTTAAATAAGATTTTTAGCGAATAAAACGTTAAATAGTTTAAAATTATCAGATAACACTAGATATTTTAGTCTATTAATTATTATAATAGAGTATGAGATGGTTATATAATTGAGACAAAAAAGGTATACACCTAGGTGGGGCCTAGGCGGTGTTTCTCTTTTACGGCTTAGACATAGAAAACACCTACACTTTTTTGCCAATATAGGGGATGGAGAGATTATCATGAGCAACATGCAGCAAAAAACAGACGTTATCTTAATTGGTGCAGGAATTATGAGTGCAACGTTAGGCTCATTACTAAAAGAATTAGCACCAGAATGGGAAATTAAAGTTTTTGAAAAACTCGCAAGTGCCGGGGAAGAAAGCTCTAACGAATGGAATAATGCAGGTACAGGGCATTCTGCGCTATGCGAACTGAACTATACTTCCGAAAAACCTGACGGATCTATAGATATTAGTAAGGCTGTAAAAGTGAATGAGCAATTCCAGCTTTCAAGACAATTTTGGGCATATCTTGTAAAGAGCAAATTAATTCGTAATCCACAAGATTTTATTATGCCACTACCTCATATGAGTTTAGTACAAGGGGAAAGAAATGTTGAGTTTCTAAAAAACCGTTTTGAAGCGCTTTCAAAAAATCCACTGTTTCAAGGAATGGAATTTTCTGATGCTCCTGAAACATTAAAAAAATGGCTTCCACTCATTATGGAAGGCCGCACATCTAATGAACCGATGGCGGCAACGAAGATTGACTCTGGAACAGATGTTAACTTCGGTGCATTAACACGTATGTTGTTTGATTACTTAAAAACAAAAAATGTCGAGCTAAACTACAAGCATAGTGTCGAAAATATTAAGCGCACGAAAAATGGTTTGTGGGAAGTAAAAGTACACGATATGAATAGTGGTAAAATTGAGCATCATACTGCTAAATTCGTCTTTATTGGCGGCGGTGGCGGTAGTCTACCTCTACTTCAAAAGACTGGTATCCCTGAATCAAAGCATATCGGTGGCTTCCCAGTAAGTGGACTATTTATGGTATGTAAAAACCAAAAAGTTGTAGAGCAGCATCATGCGAAAGTGTACGGTAAAGCTAAAGTTGGCGCTCCGCCAATGTCTGTACCTCATCTAGATACGAGATATATAGACAATAAAAAAGCTTTACTGTTTGGACCATTCGCAGGCTTCTCACCTAAATTCTTAAAAACTGGCTCAAATCTTGACTTAATCGGTTCTGTAAAACCGAATAATGTCTTAACGATGTTAGCCGCTGGTGTAAAAGAAATGGGACTTACAAAATACTTAATTCAGCAAGTTATGTTATCACATGAAAAACGTATGGAAGAATTACGCGAATTCATTCCGAACGCGAAAAGTGAAGATTGGGATATTGTAGTTGCTGGACAACGTGTACAAGTAATTAAAGATACTGATGCTGGCGGTAAAGGAACACTTCAATTTGGTACAGAAGTAGTAAGTGCAGCTGACGGCTCAATCGCCGCATTACTAGGCGCATCACCAGGTGCTTCTACTGCTGTTCACGTCATGCTTGAAGTATTAGAAAAATGTTTCCCAAGCCGCATGGTAGAATGGGAAGAAAAAATAAAAGAAATGATTCCTTCATACGGCATTTCACTAACTGAAAATCCAAGATTGTTCCAAGATCTTCACACTTCGACTGGTCGTACACTTGGATTAAACGAAAAAGAAACTGTTCATAATTAATGAAGAAATAAAAAAACGTCCGATATATTTGGACGTTTTTTTGTCTACTAAAAATTATACTTATCAATATTATCTTTCGTAAATACAACTCGTTCTGGCAATACGATAATTCCGTTTCCTTCTGCCTCATAATCATATCCTTGAATGGAGTTTGGCTCTACTTTCACTTTTCCGATTCCTTTTACTTCAAAGCTATCCCCTACTTTTAACTTCTTTCCTTTTACAACAATTTCATTTGCTACATAAGTTGCCAACGCACCTTGCTGTTTGACATCCCATAAACCAAATTGTGCTACTGTTCCTCGTTTTACGTAATCACGCATAACGTTTGGTGTAGAGAAGCCAGTTACGACAACCTTTTTATCCATTTTTAAATTTTCAGCTGCTTGTGCCATTGCCGGAAGTGCCGTTGCATCTGGACAAATGACTGCATTAATATCAGGATACGTTTTTAAAATATTCTCTCCTACTGACAAAGACTTTTGCGCATTATTTTCACCATACTGCGTCGTTACAATTTCCCAGTTCGGATATTTCTTTTTAATAATTTCTTTCGCTTTCGTTACCCATTGGTTTTGATCCGTTACTGTTGGACTAGAATAAAAGAACGCTACTTTCCCTTTATCTCCAATTTGCTTGGAAGTCATTTCAATTAATAAGTTAGCAAGTTGGTCTGGTGTCCCTTGACTTATATAAAAAGAACGGTCTTTCGGATTCACATCAGAATCCCACGTTAAGACAGTCATTCCTTTTTTCTTAGCACGTTGCAATGATTGCGATAAACCATCAACTGATGTAGAGGAAACCATAAGTGCATCATAATTTTGGTTAATAAAATTATTTATATACTTTACTTGCCCTGATACACTCGCTTCAGACGGCCCATCATATTTCACTTGTACGCCTAGCTTATCTCCCATCTCCTTTGCTCCTTCACCGCCCGATGTAAAGAAGCCAACTCCAGTTAATTTCGGGATAAATGCAAATTTCACATCATCCGCTTTTTTCTTATCTGCCGTTTGACTGGAACAAGCGATTAAACCTATTAAACAAATACATACAATCAATACAATCCCTAGTTTTCTCTTCATGACATTTCCCCCTTATGCAAATTCTTTCTTTTCTCCGGTATGAATTGATGTAATTTGAAATGTCTCATAATAACTGAAAGAATTAGAATCATACCAATTACTACGTTGGATTGTTCATTTGTTAAACCCGTCATTTGCAAACCATACTGCATGAGCCCAATAAAAATACTCGCTAGTACAGTACCGAAAATACTTCCTTTTCCGCCTGTAATAAGTGTCCCGCCTAATACGACTGCTGTAATGATTGGTAAAATTGTTTCATTTCCCATATCAGCACGTGCGGAACCAAAATATGCGGTTAAGAAAGCACCTCCTAATCCACCTCCTAACCCAGAAAGTATGTAAGCGATAATGACTACTTTTTTCGTTTTAATCCCGGTGTATTTTGCTGTATTTTCGTTCGCACCTGTTAATTTTACATGGCGCCCGTATATAGTTCGGTGAAATAATACAGTATATAAAACTGTTAATACGATCAGTAGCCATAATAAATTCGGTATTCCTATAAAACTACCGTTTGCCAGTTGTACAAATGTGTCAGGTAAACCGCTTATTCCTTCATACCCAGAAGCACCTGCTCCTCCTGAAATGACGAGTGCAATTCCTCCATATAAAAACATCGTTCCGAGTGTAACGACGAGTGGTTCTACATCTGTCATTTTTATAATGAGTCCGTTTAAAGCGCCTGCTAAACAACTAATTATTAGGGCGATTATGACAGCAAACAAAATAGGTATTCCGTTCATCCAAAGTACACCAATCAAGATCGAAGTGAGCCCCATTATTGATCCGACCGATACATCAATTCCTCCTGTTACAATAACGAAAGTCATTGGTATCGCCGCAATTGCGATAAATAGGAAATCATTTGTACTAAAAAGGAGATTACTAATATTTAAGAAATCACTATTTATAAAACTAAAAAGGATGAATTCTATAAGAAGTAATACAATTAGAACCCCTTCCCATCTATATACATACTTCATAGATTTATCCTCCTTTCTGCCTTCCACTTTTTCATAACACTATCTAATATGATGATAAGTAATAATAAAAAACCTGAAATAGCATTATTCCAAAATGCTGGTATTTTTAAAAAGACGAGTGAGCTACTTATTGTTTCTAAAAATAACGCTCCTAATGCAGCTCCAAATAAAGATCCTGTTCCTCCTTTTAAATGAATTCCTCCTAGTACAGCGGCTGCGATTACTTGTAATTCTAATCCTGTACCTGTTTGATTTGGGACGAACCCGATATTCATAACAAATATGCAACCAGCGAGCGCAGCGCTTATGCCTGAAATCATAAACGCATATATCTTCACTTTATTAACAGGTATACCAATAAGCCTCGCGCCATCTTCATTATCACCTATCGCATAAAAGTATCTTCCCAATGGCACTTTTCTTAAAAAGAAGTATAGTAGTAGTAAAATAATAAAAACGAACCATACAGTTATAGGTAAACCAAGAATGATGATAGATGACAGCTGCTTAAAATCGTTTGGAATATCTTCAATCCACTTCCCGCCTGTGAAAATTAACATTGCACCTCTAATAATTCCTAACATGCCTAATGTCATAATAATGGCTGGTACCCGAAACTTCGCAACTCCAATACCATTTACGAAACCGATAATGGCCCCAAGTATAATAGCTACAAATATCGACAAGAATGCACTATCCCCATTCGTTAACATCATTCCGCAAACTGCTGCACTTAACCCCATGCTTGAACCAACTGATACATCTATATTTTTCGTAAATAAGACGAACGATTGACCGATTGCTAGCACGACTAAAATAACGCTTGATTTCATCAGTAAAGATAACGAGTTAAATTGAATAAAACTAGGGTTTATCATTCCTACAATAGCTATATAAATTAGTAGTAACAGTATGATAGACGTTTCATGCATTTTTAACATATGTTTCATTCCGCTACACCTCCGTATGCAAGGCGTGTAACTTCATTCACACTCAGTTGTTCTTTTTCCATATGAGAAACAAATCGCCCATTTCTCATTACATATACACGGTTTACTAATTGGACAATTTCTTCAACATCTGAAGAGATTAATAAAATTGCGAGTCCTTCCCTTTTCATTTTTTTTATCGTCTCATACACTTCAAGCCTTGCTTTCGCATCAATTCCGCGAGTCGGCTCATCAAGAATAATAATTTTAGGATTACATGCAAGATACTTCGCAAGCACGACCTTCTGCTGATTACCTCCTGATAAAGATGCCAGTTCTTTATTCATATTCTGTACAACAATTCGGAACTGTTCTATAAACGAATTAACTAAAGCGCTTTCTTTTTCTTGATTTATAAAAAAGCGATTATTTTGATATAAACTTGCTGCTGCAATATTTTCTTTAACAGAAGCAATTGAGAAAATTCCATTCCTCGCCCTATCCTCTGGCACATAAACTAGTCCTTCGTCTAGCCTTTTATGCAAAGAACACGTATCAATTGATTTTCCACCCAATAAGATAGACCCTGATTTTATAGTTTTCAATCCAAATATCGCTTCTGCTAATTCCGTTCTGCCAGATCCTATAATGCCAGCAACACCTACAACCTCACCCGCATGTACAGTGAATGATATATTTTCGAATCCGTGACCATTTATATCAACCACTTCTAATATTTTTTTCGTCTTTGCTGTCTCTTGAACTACTTCTATTTTCTCTTTCTGTTTATATCCTTTTGGCAATAGTCCTTCCATCAGCATGTCATATGTATAGTCACATACATCACCTTGGCTTACAACCATTCCATCACGTAGTATTGCTACTTTGTTTGCAATTTCAAAGATTTCTGGAAAACGATGCGTAATATAAATCATCCCAATTCCTTTTTCTTGCAAGCTTTTCATCAGCACAAAAAGACTCTTAATTTCATGAGTTGTTAATGTCGATGTTGGCTCATCTAAAATAAGAATCTCAGCGTCTCGTATTAATCCTCTAATGATTTCTACTAACTGTTGCTGCGCAATGGATAACGATCCTCCCTGTTCATTAAGGTCAATATCCCAACTTAAACTGTTAATTAATTGCTGAACTTTTACTTTTAGTTTCTTTCTATTCCCCTCTAATCCAATACATATATTTTCTTCAATGGTCATATGAGGAAAAATGAGCGGTTCTTGTGGTATTAAATAAATCCCTTCTTGGTGTGCTTCTTTTGGATTTGCAAACTGCTGTCTCTTTCCTTTCACATACATTTCTCCACTATCATACGAATATAACCCCGTTAATATTTTCATTAATGTCGATTTCCCGGCGCCATTTCCACCAACTAAAGCGTATATATCACCATGCTCTACTTGTAAGTTCACTTCCTTTAGCACAAGTTGATTCGAAAACGCCTTACTCATTTTCTTCACTTGTAATAAGGGCACATTCTCCACATGATGTCACCTGCCTTTACCCAGAACATTTTTTGAGAAAATGATTATTTGTTCTACTTGTTTTGTAGCATTGTATATTCCTTTTTTCATATCTAGAACACTTTTTTCAATGTACTATTAATCGTTTCAACTGGAATAAACAAAATATGTGACACATATGTTTAAGCATTGGTCAATTGTTGAAAGGGATGAAGAGTATGTCACAGCTGAACTTTGAAGAAAATTTATTAACTAAAGTAGCCTGGTACTATTATAAAGATCAATTAACACAACAAGAGATTGCTTCACTTCTTCATATTTCAAGAAATAAAGTCGTCCGGTTATTAGATAAGGCACGCAGTGAAGGTATCGTTACATTTCACGTAAAAGGAACCGGTTTGCATTGCTTGAGCATTGAACGTGACTTAATGAAAAAGTTCCACTTAAAAGATACTTTCATTATCCCTACTCCAATAAACAATTATGCTACTTCTCTCGGAAAAGCCGCTGCACAATATTTAGAGACTCATCTCCAACAAGGTGATTTACTCGGCATCGGCTGGGGTGAAACGATAAGTAAAATGCTAGAAAACATTCATTTTGAAAGTTCTATTAATCTTTCATTCGTAACGCTAACAGGCGGAGTAAACCACTATCTTTCAAGAAAACAAAACTATTTACACTACATGCAAGGTGATCTTCATATTATTCCTACTCCTTTTCTAGCATCTTCTACTGAAATGGCACGAAGTATTTTATCAGAACCAAGTGTGAAAGATATGCTTCATGTCGCTTCACTTGCACATACAGCAGTTGTCGGTATTGGCGGGTTATCTCAAGACGCTACAATTGTAAAAGAAGAAAAATTAACGCTACGTGAAATGACATATATTCGAAGTCAAAACGGGGCGGGCGATATTTTAGGACAGTTTTATAATACGAATGGTGAGTTATTAGAGCTCTCGCATCATAATCGTCTAATTGGCACACCACTTATGATTCTTCGCAACATGAAGCATGTCATTGGTGTGGCTGGAGGTACACAAAAGATAGATGCCATTTATGGGGCTTTAAAAGGGAAATTTATTCATACATTAATTACTGATGAAGAAACTGCGCTCTCCTTATTAAGAAAGGAAGGTGATTCTTAATGTCTACTTTATTAGCTTTCGATGCTGGTACAGGAAGCATTCGAGCTGTTCTTTTTGATTTACATGGCAATCAAATTGCAGTAAGCCAAAAGGAATGGGTTCATAAAACTGATCCTCGTTACCCCGGTTCTATGAATTTTGATGTAAAAGAAAACTGGCAACTTGTACAACAGTGTACGAAAGAAGTTCTGCAAAAAAGTAATATACTTCCCTCTTCTATTCAAGCTATTAGCGCTACAAGTATGCGAGAAGGTTTTGTTTTATATGATAAAAATGGGCAAGAAATATGGGCATGTGCAAATGTTGATGGCCGTGCATCCGCTGAAGTTAGTGAGCTAAAAGAAATCCGCTCACATCTTGAAGAAGATTTATACAGAAAATCTGGGCAAACTTTTTCATTGGGTGCTTTACCACGTCTACTTTGGATTAAAAAACATGAACCAGACGTCTACAACAATATTCACTCCTTTACGATGTTAAATGATTGGATTTTGTATAAATTAAGCGGCGTACTGCAAATCGATCCTTCCAACGGTTGTACGTCTGGAATCTTTGATTTACAAAATAGAAATTGGGATAACAATGTCGCTAAAGAGTGTGGTATATCTTTGCCATTTTCACCAAAAGTAAATGAAGCTGGCACTGTGATTGGTAATGTTACAAAAGAGTGTGCAGCACTAACTGGTTTACTTGAAGGAATTCCTGTCGTCGCTGGCGGCGGTGATGCTCAAATGGCAGCACTCGGGACTGGAGTCGTAAAACCAAATCAAACTTTAATATGCGGCGGCAGCTTTTGGCAACAGGAAGTGAATATTACAGAGTCAACAACGGATCCAAATGCGGAAATTCGAGTAAATTGTCACGTCGTTCCGAACCTTTGGCAATATGAAACGATTGCCTTTTTCCCTGGCCTCGTTATGCGTTGGTTTCGAGACGCTTTTTGCCAAGAAGAAAAAAAGCTCGCTGAAAAACTCGGTTTAGACGCTTATGAATTATTAGAAGAACAAGCGAAAGACGTACCTGTCGGTTCATATGGTATTATCCCTACTTTTTCAAACGTTATGAACTACATTTCTTGGCGTCATGCCGCACCTTCATTCTTAAATTTAAGTTTAGACGCTGACAAATGCGGAAAAAAAGAAATGTTCCGTGCTATTGAAGAAAATGCGGCCTTTGTTACACTTGGAAACTTAAAACTAATTGAAAATCTTACTGGTACATTCCCTTCTGAAGTCATTTTTGCTGGCGGTGCCGCTAAAGGGAAACTATGGCCACAAATTCTATCAGACGTACTCGGCATTCCTATAAAAGTACCCGTTGTGAAAGAAGCAGCTGCTTTAGGAACTGCAATTGCTGCTGGAGTTGGCGCTGGCATATATACATCTATGGAAGAGACTGCCGAACAATTTGTACAGTGGGAAAATATATTTGAACCAATCACTGAAAATCACGAGCTATACAAGGAATTCTATGAAACATGGAAAACCGTGTATAGCAGTCAGCTCGCTTTAGCTGATAAAGGACTTACAACACATATGTGGATTGCGCCAGGTGCACTGTAACTCATTTACATAAAGGAGTGAACTGTATGTTAAAAGCGAATGAAAATGATTTCTCCTATCGCTTCGGTGATAACGGGCCGAAATATTTAATACAAGGCCCGAATATTGATCTTGGTCTTGTTGTCATTCAGCCTGGGCAAGAGTTTCAAAATCATTACCATACAACGTGTGAAGAAGTTTTTTATGCGTTAGAAGGTGAAATAGACTTCTATGTAAATAACGAAAGAGTTCCAATTAAACAAGGTGATGTCCTGCAAGTTCGCCCTCATGAATCTCACTATCTAATTAACCATTCTGACAAACCTTTTAAAGCTGTTTTTATAAAGTCACCACATTTACCAAATAAAGATACGGTACAAACGGAAAATCCAACATTAACGAAGGAGTGATTTTGAATGACTTGGGGATTTAAAAATCGATTAAATACAATTTTACCTGATGGTAGAGCGGTTATGTTAGCAATAGATCACGGCTACTTTTTAGGGCCAATTCACGGGCTAGAACAACCACTTGAAACAGTTAAAAACTTACTTCCTTATACAGACTCCCTCTTTTTAACACGCGGTGTACTTAGCTCCTGCATTCCTGAAAACTGCAGCACACCGATGGTTATGCGTGTATCCGGTGGCGCTACTGTCGTCGGTAAAGATTTAGCGAATGAAACAATTGTTACACCTGTGAAGGAAGCAGTGAAGCAAAACGCAATTGGCGTTGGCGTTTCTGTTTTTGTCGGATCAGACTATGAAACACAAACTGTTACAAATCTCGCAAATGTAGTTTCTGAAGCTCATGATTACGGCCTACCAGTACTAGGCATTACCGCAGTCGCAAAGGAATTACAAAAACGTGAAGCTCGCTTTCTAGCACTTGCTTCCCGCGTATGTGTTGAAATGGGTGCTGATATTATTAAAACGTATTACTGCGAAGGATTCGAAAAAATAACGAGCACATGCCCTGCCCCAGTCGTCATCGCGGGCGGCCCAAAACTAGATTCAATTGAAGACGCATTAAACATTACGTACAATGCATTGCAAGAAGGAGCAATTGGAGTAGACATGGGCCGAAACATATGGCAATCCGAGCACCCAGCTGCGATGATCCAAGCAATACATGGCATTGTGAAAAATGGATTGAATGTGAAAGAGGCACTTGAACTTTATGATGATGTGAATAATTAATGTGAAAAGACAGACTATTTATTAGTCTGTCTTTTTTGTTAAAATAAAGTAAAGGAGGAATGATTATGCGAAGAATGACTTTCGAACGTCCTACCGATCATTACGATGAACGCTTATACTCTATTGATGAAAAAATTTGCGCCCTATTAAAAGAACGAAAAGAACTTTCAGGTGATGACCCAGGTTTTCCACATGATGAAGCGATTTATAAATGGGCTAAGCAATACGAATTTTATCCAGACTATCTAAACTCATTATTCTCTTCCATGATGGATGAAGAAGAATTTAAACCTCGCGTTGAACCAACTGGCTTCAAAAAACATGTACCTGTTTTTAAAACTTATGAACATAATGGCGTCATGTATACTGTAACTTTTATTCGGCAATATGCAAATGCTAGTGTAGTTTATTTATATAGCGATTGGGATTCCACGGATGAAGATTTTATTGAAAATAAGCCTCATAGTTTCTTCCAATTATCAATAGATGATACATACGATTGCTGGTCAGAAGGTGGTGGCGGCACCGATGGACATATGAATCATCAATTCGTTATATCTCCTGTCCTTCCTGATAATTTGTCTGGAATAAGCTTACGATTTAAAGAACTCAGTATGCCGTTTAGGAAAGATCAAGCTGTGCTTGAATTTGAAATTCAGATAGACAAATAAGGTGAGACTATAATCAATCCACAAATAGTAAGATAAATAAGGTAATAAAATAAACAAGCCCCTTTCCAAACTGGATAAGGGGCTAAATATACACCTTCAAATGATTACTCTTGGTGATTACTATTAAGCTTTGAAATTTTCTTACCTTCTCTATAATCAAGACAAGACACTTCAATTAATAAGCCATTAAATACTGTAAAATAAAAACCATAACTACTACCTCGCATCGAATAAGGTTCCTTATCTATTTCAATGCCGCCTGCTACTAAACGATTATACGCTTGATCCACTTCATTTGTAGTTTCCACTAAAAAACCAATATGAAAAGCTTCCGGATACGTAACTTCCTTATTCCCTTTAAATGCTTTTGGATCACTTAGCACAAGTATAAATCCACTCTCATCACTCATAACTACAAGTGCTTTCCCTTTTTGTTCCAAAAATTGAAAATCAAAAAATGTTTCAAAGAAATGTCTCGCTTCTGATAAGTCATCAACACATAAATTTAAATGATTCAGCTTCATGTACTCATCTCCTTTTAAACAGAAGGGATATAGACTCATTTTCATAACCCTTAAATATGTAAGGCAAGATATTCAAGCGTTCCATCTAAGACTATGCTTTATAAGTCTAATATTTTTTTCTATATCCTAGAACATTTTTTTAATGAATGAAAGATTTCCTATCATTTACATCCCCCCAGTAATAAAAAAGAGGATACATGATTGCTTCTACAACATGTATCCTCTGCTTGTATATTACGACTGTTGATAAGCCGATTTCGATGATTTCACATAATAAACTGCATGATCCACATTAATAATATGATCTGGCTTTGGTTTACCACGGCCCGCTCTATGTCCAGCTAAGTGTTCTTCACTTGTTTCCCAGTTTTTCCATGCTTCTTCAGATTCCCAGCGAATCATTACGACAACTTCTTCGTCGCCGCGTCTTACTTTTTTCACGAGAACACTTAAATCGATGAAGCCTTCAAATTTTTCAATAATACCTTCTCCAGTGAAACGTTCTACAACTATATTTGATGTACCTTCTTTTACTGTAAATGTTTTCGTTTCGATAAACATATATCCCACTCCCTCTTTGTTATACGAATACTAGTATTCTTCTATTATAATTGATTATGATAATTATTTTCAATTGTAAAGTTTTAATTTTTTGAATTATGCTGATTTCTTTTCTATCGCCTCATCTAAAAATTTGAAATATGGAAGTAACATCCCTATTAAAGATGTAACACATATAATTGCACCGATGATTACATATAGCACTCTTACTCCCCACATTTCACTCAATATTCCCCCTACTAACACCCCTAATGGCATAGCGGATCGTATAAAAAATAAACGCACTGAAAATACTTGTCCTATCATATTATTTGGGATGGTTTGTTGGCATATTGTCGTGTTATGAACATTGAAAAATGCAATACAAATCCCTGCTATTACTTCAATTATTATTGCAATGATAATACTATGATTGAATCCTAATGAAATGTATGTGAGTCCCCCTATAAACAATCCTCCGAGCATAAGTATACGCCGGCTTTTATATGTTACTTTTCCGACTAATACTGAGCCAATTACGTAGCCAAGTGGAAAACCTGCCATGAAATAACCGTACTCTGCATATCCCGCTGACAGCTCGTCTTTTATATATGGAAGATTTGTAACCATCGTTACCCCTACTCCAAACTGTACGAAAGTAAGAAATATACCGAGCCAAACGATGATTGGTTTTCTAAAAAAATATGTAAAACCTTGAAGAAATTGTTCTAACCACGTTTTCCGAATAGGTTGCAACGTTCTATTTTCTTTTATATAAAATAAGAAAGTGCCACTAACAAATAAACATATGCATACGAAAGATAATGTAAGTTCTGTTCCAATCAAATGAATGACTACTCCGCCTAATACTGGCGCAAGAAACATCATAAGGCGAGTCATCCCATCAATATACGCATTTGCATCTTGAAGTTGTTCTTTCCCTACAATGCTCGGTGTAATCGCTTGACTTGCAGGTGTATAAAGTGGTGTAATAAGTCCCACTACAATTTGAACAACATAAATGTGCCAAACTTCTATACTACCCGACACTAGCATCACCAAAGGTAATAAAAATATGGACGCTCGTATCCATTGTGAAAATATCATAATCCACTTCCGGCTCCATTTATCAATAAATGGGCCACTTATTAATTGCAATATGAGTGATGGGATGAAATATAATAGCCACATACTACTTAAAGCCATTTCCGATCCTGTTAATTCATATACTAGAATTGAATTACATAACGTTCCGAAAGCCCCTCCTAATTCTGAGATTGCACTACCAATCCACATAAAAAAGAAAGAACGACTTTTCAATACACTCTTCACTATAGCTCACCAACTTTTCTCTTAAATTCCTCCCTTTATGTACATTCTTGTTGCATATTATCTATTCAAAAACGCTTCTAATTCTTTTGCTAACGACTGTACTGCTTTCTTCCTTAATACATATTTTCCGTCATGTATATCAACTAACTTCGCTGCACGTAACAATTTCAAATGATGGTGTACTGTCGATTTACCAAGCTGCAATCTTTCCGTTATTTCCTGTAAAGTACGTTCTTTTTCAAACAACATTTTTACAATTCGCAATCTCGCTTCATCCCCAAGAGCCTTATGTTTTTGAACTAAAAAATAATTCGGTTCATACGAATCTTCAGGATGAATGCTTTCATTCGCAACTGGATAATGAAATACTTTCGTATCTTCAATATCTGCTTCAATATTCCACGGTCTGTACGTCATTTGCGGAATAAGAAGTACGTGATGAACACTTGGCTCTGGCATATAGTTCACTCCGCCAGTCGCCCATTCGACAAACTCTTCCGGCTTCATCTTTTTATTCATTTCATTTTTTGCTTCATAATCTCGTTTTAATATAGAAAGTATTTCTTCTTCCTCTTTCTTAATTACACTCTCATACCAACCTGTCATAACAGCAATTAAATGAGATTTCAGCACTTGGACATCAACATCACATATAAAACGAATATACGTAGAGAAAAACTGATGTTCTTGTGTCAGTTCCATTAGTTCATGTATTGCAGTTACGTTTCCACTTGCCGCTAAAGTTCTTTTTTCTTGGTACTTCTCTCCTAAAAACGGTAAACATATATACTTCAAACCTTCTTCTGAAAGTAAATCAATTTTAAAATTAAACTGCGATAAATCTTGAAAATCCTCTTCATACAATAACTGAAGCAATGCTTTCCACGTATTATGTTCTTCTATAAACTGTAAGTGTTCTTCCATCTCATCTGTTAATGATTGTCTAATTCCTTTCCATTCACTTTCAGTCTTTTCAAGAGTATCAATTAACCTTTTATGAGTAATTGCTGCAATGCCAAGTGCACATTCGAAAAGTATCGAATATTTCACCTGAACGTTGTATGTTTCCCTCTTTTTACTCTTTATGTGATAGACCTCCATTTTTATCCCCTCCTTGTTTGCTATGTATTAAATTCTATCTTTATCGAATTTTACCTTCTATTCTTTTAGAATTTACAAAAATATAAATTAAACCACATTCATTCTAAATTAAGAAGAATAAGAGCTTTTTTATATACAAATAATAAAGCTCAAGGAGTGGTTGACATGCATTTCATATTAAATATGTTAGGGATTTTCGTTGTCATATTAATCGTTTTCTTATGTTCGCCTAATAAAAAACATATAAAATGGAGACCAATTGTAATCCTCATCATATTGGAGCTTTTTATTACGTGGTTTATGTTGGGCACAAAGCTAGGCAGTATTATCATTAATAAAATTGCGTCATTTTTCAGTTGGCTACTGGCATGTGCGAATGAAGGAATTCGATTTGCATTTCCTTCCGCTATGGACAGTCCACACATTGATTTCTTCTTTAGCGCGTTACTTCCTATCATTTTTGTTATCACGTTCTTTGATATTCTTTCTTATTTTGGAATCTTAACTTGGATTATTGATAAAGTAGGTGCAGTTATTTCAAAGATTTCTCGTTTACCAAAGTTAGAAAGTTTCTTTTCGATTCAAATGATGTTTTTAGGAAACACCGAAGCACTTGCGGTTGTTCGTGATCAATTATCTGTTTTAAAAGAAAATCGATTATTAACTTTTGGAATTATGAGTATGAGTAGCGTTAGCGGATCCATTCTTGGTGCTTATTTATCAATGGTTCCAGCAACATATATTTTCAGCGCAATCCCATTAAACTGTATTAACGCATTAATTTTAGCCAATGTATTAAATCCTGTGGAAGTTTCGAAAGAAGAAGACGTTGTTTACACACCTTCAAAACATGAAAAAAAGGATTTCTTTTCTACTATTTCAAACAGTATGTTAGTTGGGATGAATATGGTTATCGTTATTTTAGCTATGGTAATTGGTTATGTAGCTTTAACAGCATGTTTAAATGGGATTTTAGGATTTTTTGTAACGGGGTTAACAATTCAAAAAATCTTCTCCATTATCTTTAGTCCTTTTGCATTTTTACTCGGTTTATCAGGCAGTGATGCTATGTATGTAGCTGAATTAATGGGGATCAAAATAACGACGAATGAATTTGTTGCAATGATGGATTTAAAATCAAACTTAAAGTCGCTACAACCGCATACGGTTGCGGTTGCAACGACATTTCTAGCTTCTTTTGCTAACTTTAGTACAGTAGGTATGATTTACGGAACTTACAATTCATTATTTGGCGGAGAAAAATCATCAATCATCGGTAAAAATGTTTGGAAGCTTCTTGTTAGCGGGATGGCTGTTTCTTTATTAAGCGCTATGCTCGTTGGGCTATTTGTATGGTAAATAATTTTTATAATAAAAGACACCCAAGCCAATTGAGTGTCTTTTATTATTATTTTCGAATTTGTCCATTTCCACGAATCACATATTTTGTAGAAGTTAATGCTGGAAGCCCCATTGGGCCTCTTACGTGTAACTTTTGTGTACTGATACCAATTTCCGCTCCGAATCCAAATTCGGATCCATCTGTAAAACGAGTCGATGCATTATGATAAAGTGCCGCGGCATCTACAGAAGTAAAAAACTTGCTGACGTTTTCCTCGTTTTCAGTAATAATTGCTTCAGAATGCATAGATCCATACGTATTTATATGATGAATCGCTTCTTCAACAGTGGAAACCACTTTCACTGCTAGTGTAAGAGATAAAAATTCTGTCCCCCAGTCTTCTTCTGAAGCAAGTACAATTGAAGAATCCATTGCAAATGCTTTTTGATCACCACGTAGCTCCACACCTCTATCCTTCAAAGAAGAAAACAACTCGCTACCATATTTCTCTGCCCACTTCTCATGAAGAACAATCGTTTCAATCGCATTACATACAGATGGACGCTGCGTTTTTGCATTTATAATAATATCCAATGCCATTTGTTTATCCGCTGTTTCATCAATGAATATATGACAATTTCCCGCACCTGTTTCAAGTACTGGAACAGACGCTTCTCTCACAACAGTATCGATTAATTGTTTGCCACCTCTTGGAATAAGAACGTCTAGATAATCCTTCATTGTAAACAACTGCTTTGCGCTATCTCGCGTTGTATCTTCTATAAGCTGGACGCTTTCTTGAGGTAAGCTTGTTTGTTTGAGCGCCCTGTGAATAACGGCAACGATCGCTTTATTAGAATGAATAGCAGAAGAACTACCACGTAATATGACTGCGTTTCCTGTTTTCAAACAAATTGTAGCAGCATCCACTGTTACATTCGGTCTTGCCTCATAAATCATCCCAACAACACCAAGTGGTACGCGCATTTCCTGAATAGATAGTCCATTTGGCCTTTCCCATGCACTTACACATTCTCCTACAGGATCACGTAATTCAATTAGCTGCTTAATCCCTTCTGTCATATCAACAATACGCTGTTCATTCAGCATAAGGCGATCAAGGAGAGAATCAGAAAACCCTTTTGCCTTACCTTCTTCTATATCCCGTTTGTTTTCCTCTAAAATATAAGCTGTTTCACTTATTAATTGATTTGCAATTGCAGCAAGTGCTTCGTTTTTTTGATTTGTAGATTTTAGTACAAGTTCCCTAACAACCTCTTTTGCTTTTATCCCCTTTGCCAACACTTCATTCATTTTTATTTCCTCCTTTTTAAAGTGAAACCCAATGATCCCTATGGATGACTTCATAACTATGTCTCTCGCCTCTTACTTGAATATCTTGGCTTTGCATACCTTTTACATCTCTTAGTTCCTCTGCACTATATGTGCATTGTCCTTTTCCTATTACGCGCCCTTGTTGCGTTACAACCTCTACAACTTCACCCACTTGGAAAAATCCTGATACATTCGTAACACCAGCTGGAAGTAAACTCTTACCATGCTGAATGATGGCAGTAGCTGCCCCAGCATCTACTTCAATTTGTCCGCTAACAAGCGAATGCAAGGCAATCCATTGCTTGTTCATCTTCATTTCTTTTTGAGGAGCATTACCGACATACGTTCCATCACCCTTACCCTTCAAAACATCTACAAACTTTTCCTGTCCACGTCCTGTTCCGATAAATACACTCACACCAAGAGAGAGTGCTGTCTTTGCAGCATCGATTTTTGATTTCATACCGCCAGTCCCAAGTTTTGAGCCAGCATCTCCTGCAAGAGAAGAAATTTCTTCCGTAACTTCAGGAAGAAAATAATATTTTTTTGCATCCGCATTTTTCTGAGGATTTTTGTCATATAACCCGTTCACATCTGTAAAGATCATAAGCATATCCGCCGAAACAAGTCCGCTTACTAAAGCTGACAGCATATCATTATCACCGAACGTCAGCTCCTCTAAAGAGATGGAATCATTTTCATTAATAATTGGAAGAGCGGAACGGTTTAATAATTCTCCTAACGTAGCGTAAGCATTACTATACTGTTCTTTTCTAGAAAAATCACTTCTCGTCAACAAAAGTTGCGCAGTAACGATGCCATATTTACGGAATTCCTCCGTGTACGCCTGCATTAACAAACTTTGTCCGACAGCTGCTGCAGCCTGTTTCCCTTTAATCGTTACAGGTCTGCTAGGATATCCTAGCGCTGAAAAACCTGCAGCGACGGCTCCAGATGTAATTAACACAACCTCGTGCCCATCAGCTTTCAACCGAGCCAATGCGGCAACGTGATCTGAAAGCTGTTCTGTAGAGATGCCTCCGTGACTATCTGCCAAGGAACTACTCCCAATCTTTACAACAACTCGTTGTTTTTTCACTTTTTTATCCCCCAAGTCTAAAATCAAAGTTTTTTATAAATTACACTTCATTCACTTTGTAACTATATCTATTCTCATCAATGCTGCACTGAAGTATTTAAGAGCAAAATAAAAATGACCGCTTCGCCCTTAATAAAATAAAAAGGACGAAACGGTCATTGTTCCGCGGTACCACCTTAATTGATATACATAGATATCCACTTGGTGCCTATAACGCAGGCGAACGCCTAAACTTTCATTTAAGACTCAGGGATAGGTTCGATATATTCTATACGAGGAATCTTTCAGCCGGTGAATTCCACTCTCTTTCGCAAGAAGACATATGTACTAATTCCCTTCAACGATTTTCAATCTAATTTTTTTATATTATGCGATATAGTTCGATTCGGTGTCAAGAGGTATTTTTAAAAATAAATAGAGCCACAAGTTATTTGTATGAAATTATCACCCTACTGAATGAAAATACAAAATGATATAAGTTTAACTCATATTCATAAACATAAAATCTTAAATTATAGTGTATATATTTACATAATGTCGAATATAATTAATTTTTATCTTTTAGTGTTGCAAAAAGGAATATATTCTCTTAGAATGTTTCTTTATATTGCACAGGGATGTTATTCTTATTCTAAGAAAATAATATCAAACCGATATAATTGATTATAAAAGGAGCAAGATTGAGTTATTATGGATAAACAAATTGGATTCATCGGTTGCGGAAATATGGGAATGGCTATGATTGGCGGAATGATAAACAAAAATATAGTGTCTTCAAATCATATTATTTGTTCAGATTTAAACACTGCTAATTTAAAAAATGCTAGTGAAAAATATGGGCTAACTACAACTACCGACAACAATAAAGTAGCTAAAAATGCTGATATTTTAATTTTATCAATCAAACCAGACCTATACGCATCAATAATTAATGAAATAAAAGAAGTAATCAAAAACGATGCTATCATCATTACGATCGCTGCTGGGAAAAGTATTGAAAGTACTGAAAATGCCTTTAATAAAAAATTAAAGGTTGTAAGAGTAATGCCTAATACTCCTGCTCTTGTTGGAGAAGGAATGTCTGCATTATGCCCTAATGAAATGGTGACAGAAAAAGATTTAGAAGATGTACTAAACATTTTCAATAGTTTTGGTCAAACAGAGATCGTAAGTGAAAAATTAATGGATGTTGTAACATCTGTAAGTGGTTCTTCACCAGCTTATGTATATATGATTATAGAAGCGATGGCAGATGCTGCTGTACTAGATGGTATGCCAAGAAATCAAGCATATAAATTCGCTGCTCAAGCTGTGTTAGGCTCTGCAAAAATGGTACTAGAAACAGGAATACATCCAGGTGAATTGAAAGATATGGTTTGTTCTCCTGGTGGAACGACAATAGAAGCTGTAGCAACATTAGAGGAAAAAGGATTACGAACAGCGATTATTTCAGCTATGCAACGTTGTACGCAAAAGTCTGTTGAACTATCTGGTCAAACTAAAAAATAAAACTATAAAAGAGATTACGTTAGCTATGAATTCACATAATTTTAATTAAAAATTCACTACATGATAAACGGCCAAACTCATATAAAATTGAGCTTGGCCGTTCCGCTTTTTAATTATATTAAAATAATTTCATTCGAATCTTCTTTAAAGGTTCTGTTTTATCCCTTACCTATTCCCTACTATGATTGTGTAATTTTATTAGAAACTAATAATTTTTCAATGCATTTCGGTAACATATCTATTAGTGTTTCAAATGCGTAGTTTACATCTAGACGTTCTGTCCATTGATGTGCATCTTTTCCTACCGGCCCCATATTTAATACTGGAACATCAAACTCTTCTAATTCCTGAAGTGGAATTGAATAACCTTTATCCCATAATGGCATATTGTCTACAAGAGAACTCATTGAATCCAGTGGATACTGCAAGCCTACATAGCTTAAATCTGAAATCCCCCCAAAATAATTTTGGTTTTCAAATGTAATCTTATGATTGTAGTGTGCATACTTTTCCATTTCTACAACTACCTCTTTTATTAAAGGATTGTTGCGCGAACTCACAGCTGGATAGTACGGCGGAGCGAAGAAAAGTACAATCATCGGTGCCTTTTCTTTACATAAAATCGCTAATTTATCTACTAAATCAATCGTTACCGCACGATCATCTTTATCTTCTCTATTTTTTATAATATTAGATTGAATATGATTTATTTTTTCTTGTCCATGTTGCTCAATTGCATATGTGATAAGCTCTTCATAAGTTAATACATTTACTTTAAGATTAGGTGGTATAAATGGATTATATTTAGAAAAACGATATGCATGTTTTTCATACGACTCTTCTATTTTCTCTGCTACTTTCGTTACTTTTTGACGTAACAATGAAACTACATCTGTCATTGATTTTTCTAATAAAAACAAATTAAATAATGTAACTGCACGATGCGGAATTTGTACAGAATAATCCTCCTTTAAGTCCCTTTGAAGTAAGTTAGTTGGCGGAGGACTCGCTTCCCCTTCTACAATATCACAAAGGTCTGTGTTTAACTCTAATTCTGCTGTTATTAATGAAGCCATATAACTCCCATTTAAGCCTGCAAAAGGTTCACCTACATGTGTCTCTTTTCCATAGCAAAGAAAACCAGGTAACACTTTACCAATAGAGCCAGTGTAAATATACTTATTTTGGTCACCAGGATGTCTTGAAAACATAGGCTCTGAGTTTAAGACCGTTTTATAATCTAAGTTATGCTCTCTAGCTAAATCTAACAGTCTTGGAACAGCGGCCCTCATCCCTACAGAATTCACTTCTTCATCTGGTACAGCCAATAAAAGAACATTCCCATCGAATCTTCCTTCACATGCTTGTTCAATCATTGCCATTTGTAATGCTAGACCGCATTTCATATCCATTGTTCCTCTACCAAACAGCCATTCCCCATGTTCTATATCTTCACGTACATGGTCTGGAAGTTCATCTTTATGAGAATAAAACATAGATGTTAACTTTTTAGGATTAAATGCATCTTCTTTCCACACTCCGTAATCTTGTACATCTACAACATCAAAGTGACTTACTAGAATTACAGTATTTTTTATACTATCGCTTTTCTTTACTAGTGCTGTAACAAAATATCGTCCGTCCCCTGTCGGATTTTTTTGTAAATGATGCGGGTTTTCTTTGAAGTACTGTAAATCAGATAACTGTTCCACAACAAAGTCTGGCAATATTACTTCAGCTTCTGAACCGGTAATACTAGGAATTTCAACAAGACCGCTTAATAATTGAATCAATTGTTCTTTTGATTGCCACTTTGACATATAAATCCCCCTATTTTTCCACATTATGAAAACTAATTCCATTATATGAATAAAAAAATGACGACAGCTATCAAAATTATAGTTCTGATGTACTGCCGATTTTTATTGATATTTCATGAGCCGCTTGTTTTACCTTGCTAATAAGAAAAGATAGTCGATCATCATTAATACGATGACTAATTAACCCAACACTTAATGCTCCTACTACTTTATGATTAAATCCGATAATAGGTGCAGCTACTGAAGCTGTCCCTTCTGTTTTTTCACCATAACTGACAGCATATCCTTCATTTTTTATTTGCTTTATTTGATTAAGAAGAATTTGCTTTTGTTCTGGTAATGAAGAAAGTAAATTTTCTACAATATGTTCCATTTCATTCGTTTTCATATTGGCAAGCATCGTTTTATTTGCGGCACCAATTGAAAGTGGAATTTGTTCCCCTAGATTATCGATAACTCGAATTTTTAAAGGACTATCAATTCTTTCAATGATAATAGAATGTGTTCCGTTTGGAATATTTAAATAGACACTTTCCTCCACTTCAGCAGCTAAACGTTTCATCACTTCTCTTGCAACAGATCTGTAGTCTACCTTCTCCAATTGACGTAACCCTATTTCCATCCACATTGGTCCAATTTTGTACTGTTTTGTCTCTGAAATTTGTGTAACTAACCCATGCTCCATTAAAGAGTTAAGTAATCTATGTACTGTACTAACCGGGAGATGTGTTCCATCAGCTATATCAGAAATAGCCCAATACTCTTTTTCATTTGTAGAATTCAATAATTTAATAATACTTATCGCTCGATCAATGGACTGTACCATAACTCGCCTCAACTTTACTCGTAATATGTTAGTATGCTTAATTAACTATCAATTTAGCAAACATTCGAAATGAAATCAATCTATTTATTTAATTTTCTAACAATAAAAACATATCACTAACAAAGAATTGAAAACGCAAACAAAAAAATATTGACTTTTCTTTTTAATTATCTGAAAATTATAACAAGATTTCACATCACGGAATACATTCCATAATACGGAAAAACATCAAACTTTATTCTATCAACTATGAAAGTGAGGAAAACAATGGCGCAAGTAAGCAATACAAACAATGAATTAAAACGGACGATGAAAAGTAGACACTTATTCATGATTGCACTCGGTGGTGTGATTGGAACGGGGTTATTTAACGGATCTGGCTTTATTATAAGTCAAGCTGGACCTGGCGGATCCGTACTTGCTTTTATGGCCGGTGGATTATTAATGTATTTCGTTATGCTATGTCTTGGTGAACTTGCTGTAGCCATGCCTGTTTCAGGTTCTTTCCAAGAATATGCCACTAAGTTCATCAATCCTGCAACTGGCTTTACAATCGGATGGTTGTATTGGTTAAGCTGGGCGAATACGACCGGTCTTGAATTTACAACTGCCGGCATTACAATGCAGCGCTGGTTTCCTGATATTCCTGTTTGGGTTTGGTGTTTAATATTTGGCGTTACAATCTTCACTATTAACGCATTATCTGCTCGTAGTTATGCAGAAACAGAATTTTGGTTTTCAAGTATAAAAGTATCTGCCATTATCGCTTTCATTATTCTTGGCGGCGCCGCTATGTTCGGTTTTATTGATTTAAAAGGTGACGAACCCGCTCCGCTATTATCAAATTTCGTAAATCATGGTGGTTTATTCCCAAATGGACTTGCCGCTATTCTTTTAACAATGGTTACAGTCAACTATTCCTTCCAAGGTACAGAACTTGTTGGAATCGCAGCAGGTGAAAGTGAAGATCCAGCAAAAACTTTACCTCGTTCTATTAGAAATATTATATGGCGCACGATGTTTTTCTTCGTCTTAGCAATCTTTGTTCTTGTTGCTTTAATTCCTTGGGAAGAAGCTGGATTAACAAAGAGCCCATTCGTTGCTGTTTTTGATAATATCGGTATTCCATATGCAGCTGATATTATGAACTTTGTTATTCTTACTGCTGTTCTTTCTGTTGCAAACTCAGGACTATACGCTGCTACTCGAATGCTTTGGTCTTTATCAAAAAACGAAATGGCTCCAGCCTTTTTAAAGAAATTATCATCACGTGGGATTCCTCTCAACGCTTTAATCATGACGATAGCTATTTCTGCTTTTTCTCTTTTGACAAGCGTAGTAGCTGCTGAAACTGTTTACTTGTGGCTCATTTCAATTTCCGGAGTCATTACCATTATTGTTTGGATGTCAATTTGTGTTTCTCAATTCTTTTTCCGCAAACATTATTTAGCAGACGGCGGAAAATTAGAAGACTTAAAATTTAAAACGCCACTTTATCCACTCGTACCAATTCTTGGTTTTGGATTGTATGGCATTATATTAATCAGTCTTATTTTTATCCCAGAACAACGACTTGGAATCTATTGCACTGTCCCATTTATCATCTTTTGCTACACTTACTATCACTTTAAAGTTAAGAAAAGAAATTCTACTAACACTCATAGTGAAACTAAAATTAGCGAGACTTCGTAATATTTGACGATACATAAAAGACCACACATGGCGTTTCACTTCATGTGTGGTCTTTTATCGTTCCTTCTCTCATTTCCCCCTACTATTGAAAGAATTATTTATAACACTTTAAGTTCTGGATTGCTCAGGTGAACTTTGGGTTGAAAAATGAGCATTTCTATACCTTTCCCGAAATTTCAAGTTCTGCTAATGATGTTGTAGAAAGTGTTAATGTAGTAAATACTATAATACTAACAATTACTATTTTTACTATTCATAAGTTGATGATTCTGCTTACTATTACTGTTTTGTTTTGATATATTTAATATATATTTAAAGATAGACAGGAGTTAGATACGATGATAAAAGGTTTTGGAGGAATATTTTGGAGAACTAAGAATCTTGAAGTTATAAAAAAATGGTACAGTGAAGTGTTGAAACTTGATATAGAAGATTGGAATGGAACTGTGATTAAACCCCAGTTAGGAAATGAGACCATCTTTTCTTTCTTTACAGAGAATGACAATTATTTTCCAAAAGAACAACAAGTGATGTTAAATTTCGAAGTACATAATCTAAACGAGACTATAAAGCATCTTGAGAATATTGGTGTACCTCTTGAGAAGAAAGAAGAAATCAGTGAATTTGGAAAGTTTATTTGGATTAAGGATCCTGAAGGTCGATTGATCGAACTTTGGGAGAAATAGTGGATTATACTTATTTACTATTAAGTTAATAGCTGCGTTAATATATCAAGGTAAATAAAAAAGTCGATTCCTTTAACTCCACAGGAAATCGATTTTTTTGTGGAGTCAAATTTCTTAGCTTTGTAAATCCTCATTTTTCAAATTCTACCCTATGGCCACCAACTTAAAAACATAAAAAAACTCTATTCTTACGAAAAGAATAGCGTTTTTCATTATTTAAATATGATTTCATCTGAATTTAATAGATATATCCCCTCTCCTACAAAAGTAGTAGAGTGTTCATTTAAACACTTACTACCTCAGTGGGATTTATCACATTCCAATTTCAATATAATAGTAACTAGGTATATCGGATATAGATGTACATTACTAGGCTTATACATATTTCAACTTTAAAATTACATTCACTATTTAATTGGTAGTTACCAATAAAGAAAGGAATGATCATAATAATACAGAACATATACGAAACTCATTTACATGTAAGAAATTTAGAAAACGCAATAAATTTCTATCAAAACAAGCTAGGATTAACGTTAGCAAGAAAACTCTCCAAAAGAAGAGTGGCTTTCTTTTGGGTCGGAGAAAATAAACAACAAATGCTTGGACTATGGGAAGTACATAACATTGAAGACTTTGAGCCGAGACATTTTGCTTTTGGTGTAAATTTAGAGTTTTTAATGACTTCTAAAGCGTGGTTAGAGGAACGTCGAATAGCAGTGATAGGAAGTCAAGGAAAAGGAAATCAAGAGCCAATTGTCCAAAGGTGGATGCCTGCTGCAAGTGTATACTTTCTAGATTGTGATGGAAATAAATTAGAATTCATTTCTATGTTACATAAGAATCCAGATGAATTAGAATATGCGTCCTATTTAAGTGTATGGAATGAGGAACACCAAGAAAAATGAATGGAATTTCCGTTCAAGTCTTTTCTTATTTTTGGATATAATGTTGTACGATTCCCCATTTACTATAAATTTGTTAACATAATGCATTTACTGTCATCTTATATTTGTACTTACGTACGAGCTATTCCTAATCTGCTTCAATTACAATTTGAATTATGTAAATTTTCTTCTTATCTGGCATCTACTCTTTAAACACAAACTCCCCTTAAATCGAAAATGATTAAGGGGAGTATTATATACGATGCAATTATAGTTCAGATTTCACTCGAACAGAAACATTATTTTTAATTATATTTTTGACATCTTTAAAGCTAACAAAATTGTTACTTTTCTCATCCCAAAGACGGAAACGTAGTGATTGTAAGCTTGTAGCAAGCGTAATCGTTGGTACATTTTTTAACGGAAGCGTATTATTGTGTGCCTCTTCTAGTTTATAGTTAGGTACTCTTGGGCTTAAATGGTGAACATGATGGAATCCAATATTACCAGTTAAGAATTGCAAAATTTTAGGAAGCTTATAAAAAGAACTTCCTTCCACTGCCGCTTTCACATATTCCCAATCTTTATCCTCTTCAAAATAAGAATCCTCAAATGTGTGCTGTACGTAAAACAACCAAATACCTATTGAACCTGCTATTAAAAATATAGAACCATGTACTAAAAGAAACGATTGCCATCCAATTGCCCAGCAAAGCATTCCTATAATAGCAACGATTAAAATATTTGTTAAATAAGTGTTCATACGTTCTTTTTTTCTAGCACCTTTTCGGTTAAATCTATTTTTAAGCAGGAAAACATAAATCGGGCCTAACCCAAACATAACGAATGGATTGCGATATAAACGATATGCTAAACGGAGTCTAAATGGTGCTGCTACATATTCATCTACTGTAAGCGTCCAAATATCCCCTGTACCCCTCTTATCCAAATTACCACTTGTAGCGTGGTGAATAGAATGTTCATGCCCCCACTGATCAAATGGGAATAATGTTAAAACACCCATACACGTTCCAACTATTCTATTTGCACGTCGACTTTTAAAGAACGAATAATGGGTGCAATCATGAAAAATAATGAAAATCCTTGTCATAAATCCAGCGGCTAACAGTGCTGGAACTAATGTTAACCAATAAGAAACTGACAAACTTTTATAAGCAAGGTACCATAAAATAATAAATGGCACGATTGTGTTGATCAGTTGCCAAACACTTTTTTTAATCGTTGATTTTTCAAAAGGAGCAACTTGTTTTTTTAAATTTTTAGTATTTTCTAAGGTCATTGTTCTAATTCCTTTCCTTTTTGTTGCTAATTCATATTATAGCACACTATTAGTATCAGGTGTTAAAAGTAGCTATAATAAATATTTTATACTATGAAAATCTCTTTTTTCTTACTCATTACTTACAAATTTCTTACGTCCAAAATAGCTTCTATAATTGGACAGACGGAGCATTTTATGTATCAAAGAAACTTCGAATTTTTCCAATAAGTACATAAAAAAACAGAGAGTTTTTTCACAAGAAGAAAAGAGCTGTCATAAGTCAGTTTCACCGACTTGTGGCAGCTCCTCTTCGTTTTACCTTATTTTATCGATGAAGCCAAACCGCACCTGCAGACTTGTCTTCAGCTTGGCCTACTACTTCAAACTTCAGTCCTAGTTTCGGCAACTTACGTCCTGCATCAGGAATGATGCTGTTGATATATTGCTTAGAATCATCAAATTTTGCCACTCCTGGTAATCCTTTATAATCAAAGATACCGCGAGTTGGTGAATTTACTTTCCATGCTGGTGTTTGATCAAATGAGAATGCCGCATCGGCAATTTGATAACGCGTACTGCTCTTCACAGTAGGTTGTCCGTTTAATGTCCCTACAATTGCCTCTGGATGGGAATCTACTACTCCTAAGAACCCTTCACCTGGATGAACGCCTACCCAGTTATCTGTAAAGCTTTGATCCGCATACCATACAACCATTCCTGTATTAAATACTGGGCCACGTGCATGTTGTAACGCAGTGTCAGAACCAGCGTAATTTCTCCACTCTACATAGTAATTATGTTTTTTCTGTTCAAATCCGTTAGACACAGTAAAGCCTTTTAACGTCATTGCTGGCTGACCTTCTGCATCATCAGAGAAAACAACTTTTCCATCTACAGTTAATGCTGCATTATCTAACGCAAATCCTTTATAAGCTACTGCAATATCTGTTAAGTACTCAAATTGCAGTTTTACTTTTTTTCCTTTGAATTGGCTTAAATCGTATGATTTATCAACCCACTTACCATCAGTTGTATCCGCGCCGCCTTTTACATCTTTTTCGCCCATTCTATCAATGCGTGTCTTCGTTCCATCTTCTGCAATCGCATATACGTCAAGGAAATCATACTTCGCTTCAAGTTCGTAAAATGCCTTATAATCGAACTTAGCATCCTTTGCATTTGTTAAGTCAAATATTGGTGTCTCAAGTGTTGTATGAATGTCATTTCCTTTTGTACTATAATAGAACTTCTTACCAAACGCCGATTCGATATTTTTTATATCTTTGTCCGGCAAGTTAACACGAACGATTCCAGGTCGTTTAGATTTTGTAGTACTTTGATCTACATATGTCGCAACACCGATGCCTTTGCTAAGTTTGTCATAATCTACTTCAAGGATATTCGCCCAATTCCCCTTCATATTCTTTTGGAAAAACTCTTTATTTTGTGGTGAGAAACTCGTTGGCTCTGTTCCTGCAATTTTTCCAGCCCAGCTACCACCACTCATAATAGACCATGACTCAACAGGTTCACCTTGTCCTGAGTACTTTGTATCATATTCATCTGGTAAGCCTAAATCATGGCCATACTCATGTGCAAACACACCAACCGCTCCGTCTTCAGGCTCGATTGTATAATCGTATGCAGCCATCTTTCCGCCCCAGTTCGAAACAGAAGATTTCGTGCCATCAATTGCATATGGTTTTGAACCTAGTTTTGAACGATGTGACCAAATCGCATCATCTTTCAATTTACCGCCGCCAGCTTCTTGACCAACGCCAGCATGTACAACCATTAAATGATCAATAATTCCATCTGGCTCATTTTTATTTCCATCACCATCTTGATCGTATTGATCAAATTGGTCATAGTCTGCTAAATTGATTCCTTTTGCTACCGCTGCTTTTAATGCTTCTTTCACAAAATCTTTTGGTCCTAAAGGCCCCTTGTTATCATGCCCAGTACCCGCATCAGCACCATAATCTGATGCTTTTCCTGGAACAGTAAGCCATTCTGTTACAGTCCCATCAACTGTATAGCTACCACCAGATTGTTCTTCATAATATTGCTTAAATGTGTTAATCTTCGATCCATCAAATAAAGTGAATGGTTCATCACCAAATAACATTTTTTGATAATGTTCACGATTAAAGTCCTTAGAATACATGTATCCTGGCTCTTGATCAATATTGTTATGCTTAAAATCGCTAAATTCTACAAGTAAAACAAGTACTTTATCTTTTCGAACAGCTCCATTGTATTCTTCTTGCTTCGCTGATGTAGTAGGTACTTTTCCATTTAATTTCCCTGGATTTAATGCTGCACCTTGTCCAGCTACTGGACCTATTTCAGGCTGCTGTGCCTGTTCATTTTCCTTCATTTTTGCATCTTTTACTTTTTTCATAAAATCAGAAGCTTCTTGTGTAAGACTATCTCCTGTTAAGATTTCTTTCCCAGGGTTTTCCCCTTTCTTTTTCTCAACATATTTTTCGACAGCTTTTGACGTCTCAGCTTGTGATGCAGATTGATCAATTACCCCCCGTTGTTTTAGCGCTTCTGCCAAACGCTCCTCCGGTATTAAGTGCTCATCTATTGGTAGAGATGATGTTGGTGTCTCAGCATACGCTGCGTGACCTCCAAAAGCAAACGTACTACTTAGTACCGCTGCTGTTGTTAATACCGCTAATGGTTTTAATTTCTTTTTCTTTTTCAATGTATTTCCTCCCCAGTGTCTGCAAATTATCGTTTTTTGCCGATAACAACATAATATTCGTTATAATACGAATATTCAATCTTTTTCAACAAATAAAATGTTGAGAAATATTTTTTTATGCAGAGTGAAATACAAAAGATAGAAAAACAAACAGGCTCTCCTATAAATAACAGTGAACTTTTATATGTTCTTAGTTACAATCAAAATCCAGTAAATCTGAGATTTATATTTTTTTAATAAAAATAAGAATTAAATATTTTCTATACTATTTAATCTATGGATTACCACATTACTCACTATTCTCATTATTACAAGCTAATAGTGGTTCGTACATCATTATAGCGTGATTCTCCGTTACATATTGATCTTCTATTAACTGTTTCTGTTGATTATATACTTTACGTTGAATCACATTATGTCGTATATAACCGCCCCAGTATGCAGGTTGAATTGAGTGTTCTTTCTCATACACTTCATATTGATAAAGTTGCGGATAGACTGTTCTCCATTCACCAACTAAATATTCATCTGTCATATAAAGGTGAAGTTGATACGGTTGGTCCGTTTCATTTTTAATTTGTAAATCCAAATAGTTATAGGAACAAGTCGCTCCACTCCCAAACGGTTGAGTTCGCCTAGAATCAGGAAAGACATCAAAGCTATGACGATATCGTTCTGTTACTGTCAGTGGTGTATGTAAAGTCATCCAATATATTAAATTCGAAAGCTGACAAAGACCTCCTCCAATACCTGTTTGAAAAGATCCGTAGTGTAATACCATACCTTCTACATACCCTTTTTTCCTCGTAGGCTTACCTATTAAACGCCAGTAAGAAAATGTTTCTCCTGGTCTAATGACGATACCATTTAGTTTTTTAACAGCAATTTTCAAATTAACAACCTTATTCTGTTGATACCACATATCTACATCTTTGAGCTTACGAAGTAATATCGTTCGGTGCTGAATTGCTGTACAAGGTAGCTTTTCTTGTTGGAGCCTTTTTGCATATGTTTTTCCGTCTACTAACCACTGAATGTATCTCTTTGTAGAGTAATACCACGTCCCTAGCATAATGCGATACTTAGACCGCTGTTTAGGACGTAAGTGCATTATATTCATTTTATTCCCTCTCTCTTTCTTCAACTAAATTCTAATATACCTCTAATTCAATGAACTACAGTTTTCTTAGCTGCATAATAATTTTCGTAAATAAAGTGAAACTTTAATCAGCCCTCACCAATCGGGCTTTTACAGGCAGCCCGATCCCCACCTAACTTCTTTGCTTTCGCTGAATTTTGAGGTGGGGGTCTTACTGCCCAGCAAATAGCGGGATAAAAAAGACGCAAAAAAATAATAAATTTACTCTAGTGGAGATTTTATTTTGATGCTTGCTTTATAATTATATGAAACTGCGCTACAATACGATAAATTGAAATAAACATATTATAAATATAACGAATAATATTAAATAAGAAATAATGAAAATTAAAGAAACTCTAAAGTATTAATATATTTTTCATAAATATTAATTGATAATACATTAAGACTTTACTATATGTATAAATTCTCTATTCTACAAAACGAAATTTTTTAATGTAAGAAAAAAATATAATTCCCCTTTAACATTTATACAAGTCTCATCTGGAAAACTTTCCAAAACAATCCGAACCCTTATATTTAGAATAAACGCAAAAAATTGCCACCAGTTAGCTTAACTGGTTAGCAATTTTTTAACGAGAATGCTTTACAAATAGTTGAATTGCTTCTTCTGGTACATAGCACTTTCCATTACTCTCTACAATAATACTTCCTAATTCATACCCTTTACCATTGATACGAATTATATTTTTGTTACCAAATAGTTGTGCTTCTACTTTATTATGTTTTACCACGAGTAACGAGTTTGCTCCTTCGGTTTTGTCAGCTGTTACAGTTGCACCGACTTTCTTAAAGGCTTGTTCACTCTCTAAAAATATTTTATTCGTTACTTCTTCTAAGTTAAAGCCCATCGCTTTCGCCATCGTCTTCGCAATGTCTGTATTTTGGATTAAGCCTTCTGGTTTTTGAGGTCCATAAGAATGTAAAAATACATCCTCACCTGTATGTCCTCCTGTCGTAAAGCCGATATTTGCACGATTAGCCAATAATATAGTAAGAATTCGTCCTACATCCATTTTCTTTTTTGCCGCTTTTAATTTTTCTTTTTCATCATGAGTTAGATTATCCAAACCGTATAGTTTAGCTACATCTTCTACATTTGATAAATCAGATTTCAGTTTATTTATAGTTCCTTCAAGTGTCATTTTCGCCTTTTTCAATGAATCAATGTATGCAGAAACCGGTGTAGTATTGTATCCTTTTGTCGTATTTCTATTCCCTATAGAGATACCGCTGTTACCATGATCAGTTAAAGCTATGAGCATCGTATCCCCATCTTTCTTCGCAAATTGTAATGCCTTTGCTACCGCTTCATCAAATGCCAATACATCACTAATCATCCCAATTGGATCATTAGCATGCGCTGCCCAATCAGGCTTACTACCTTCTACGAATAAAAAGAAACCATCTTTGTCTTTTGATAATGTTTGAATTGCTTTTTCTGTCATTTGAGAAAGTGTTGGTTGTTCTGGATTTGTTGCTATACGATCTATATCAAACGCAAGAGCATGATTTGAGAAAGAGCCCCAAATTTTATTAGATTTGGAGTTCAATAACGCATCTTTCGTTTCAACAAAATCGTATCCTTTGTCTTGAATCACCTTTACTAAATTTTCACCATCTTTTCGGATTCCATTACTTTTCATAGGTAGCAGCGCCGCTTTTCCCCCGCCTAATACGACATCTATATTTTGATATACTTGCTGCTTCGCAATTACGTCAAATTGCTTGCGATTGACATGGTGAGCCGAGAATCCCGCCGGAGTAGCATGCTGAATTTCAGATGTAGCAACAATTCCAGTTGCACGGCCAGTACGTTTTGCACCTTCCAATACGTTTGCGACCGGCCGTAACTTGTCCTCTTCTTTTATTGGCTTTAAGTTAGGTGAATTTACAATAGAAGGTAGTACGCCTACATATCCTGAATTCGATTTATTTCCAGTTGCTAATGCTGTTGCTGCTGGCGCTGAGTCTGTAATAGCTGATTCCGCCGAAAACGTACGAACACCTCCTGTTACAATTTGATCTAACGTAAGCGGTGCCCCTTTATACCAGCGAGCCAATGTTGTCGCCGTTGAACTCGTTCCGTCCATAACCATCATAATTATATTTTTAGGCTGGTGTTCTACTTTTTTCACCTTAGCTTTGGCCGCATGATAATTCATCATACTTTCCGTACTTAATACGCTTACTATTATAGCTCCCACTAATAGTAATTTTTTCATCTTCACACCATAATTAACCATGATTGTTCCTCCATAAACTTTGCATTCATTTCAATACACCTTATTTCCTTTTTCATTCCACAACCTACATATGTTTTATTAGTTCCCAATTCTTATAAAGCTAACAATAGTTACTTTCTCTTTCTTTCCTTAATTAAATACCGGTATGTGTCATCTATCTTATAAAAAAGATTTAGCATCCTTTTCATTAATTACTTGTGTAACAATAAATCCTCGATTAAAAGGAATAAAAATTTATTGTTAAACAATAAATTTCATGTTAAATTAATAAGATAATAAATAAATGAGGTGCTTTTTATGAAACAAGGATCCACACTCTTTTTAAAGACCGTTGTGATTCTGATCGGAATCCCCGTTCTTGCTATGTGCATTTTTTTAGTCCCTAAAATAGGAAATTTCGCCGCAGAATTATATCCAGATATTTCATATATTAAATATCTTGTATTTATCAATTTATACGCAACAGCAATACCTTATTACTTCGCACTGTACCAAACATTTAAGCTTTTAAACTATATTGATAAAAACAACGCATTCTCAGAGTTATCTGTTCAAGCTTTAAAAAATATTAAGTACAGCGCATTGGCAATTAGTGTATTATATGTATTAGGTATGCCACTTTTCTATCTCGTGGCAGAGAGAGATGATGCCCCTGGCATTATTATTATCGGAATGATTATGATTTTTGCTTCAATGGTAATCGCGGTCTTTGCTGCCGTTCTCCAAAGACTATTAAAAGATGCTATAGATATAAAATCAGAAAATGATTTAACGGTCTGAGGTGAATAATATGGCAATTATTATTAATATTGATGTAATGTTAGCAAAAAGAAAAATGAGTGTAACAGAACTTTCGGAGAAGGTTGGAATTACAATGGCTAACCTTTCTATCTTGAAAAATGGAAAAGCAAAAGCAGTCCGTTTTTCAACTTTAGAAGCAATATGTAAAGCATTAGAATGCCAACCGGGGGATATTTTAGAATATCAACCTAAAGATACCGAATAAAAAGAGTCCTTCATACGAGTAATGGGTTCAGTTTAGGAAGAGAAAAATGCTAATAAACATTAGAAATAACAAACTAAAACGCTCAGAAAATATTCTGAGCGTTTTTTATTTCCTTCTTCAACTAAAGCACCAGTTAGTGTAAAAAGCTATTTCACCATTTGTATGGCTAACTTATCTTTTAACATTGACCTATATGAGTCAATTTCATATTTTGTATTATTGATTGTTTCTTTTTTCATTTTTAACATATCGAATATTTCTAATTCTAAATTCCTTCTAGCTTCAAGAACTTTTATCGCTCCTTCTACACCTGAATGGTGATGTTCTTTCCCATAGCCTTGGTTAGTGTAATAGTCGATAATTCCTGTGGACCATTCTGGAGTTCTTTCTTTTAATGCCTTCCTAAATGAAAATTCAAGATTATCTTGTTCTACATACAATAACATTGGGTTTAAATTCTCTATGATTTTTGCAACTTTCATTACATAATTTATTATTTTTTCTTTTTGTTCACCATATTTAATCATCCCAATAGTTAATGGATTTTGTATGAAACAACATTCAAAGATATAAACCTTATTGTCTTCTAGAGCGATTTCAGTAAAGTCATTCCATTTGTCAGCAATTAATTCAACATTTTTATCGAATGGTAATTCGTATATATCATTTTTTAAAATAATGTTAAATAATTCGTCCGAAAACTGGTCACCAAACTCATTTTTCATCTTTCTGTATGGTAATAAATAATTGCTTCCTTTTTTTAGAACTTTCTTAAGGAGCACTTCTTTAAAATCTCCACTGTTAGATAATAATCTATTGAACTCAAATTTATTAAAACAAGATACACCATCATAGTCGGCTGGGTGGTTCAAATTTCCCTCTAAAAATAGTTCAACTTCAATTTTATTTTGGCTTAGAATTTCATTTATTAGCTTTGCAGTGGTTGATTTTCCAAATCCAGGTAACCCTTCTACTATTATTAATTTTGTATTCATAGTTATAAACCCCTATCTTCAAAGTATTTAACCAAGATTAAAAAAATCACTTAATCCACTACAATCACCCCTTCAAAATATGATATTTACCATTTCCTTTGAAAAAACCTTCTTAAAGTAATCTGAACGCTAGTTTAAGAACATTTTTTCACAATCTCTATAATTATTTTAACATAAATTTTCCATTTATCTTATTATTTAGAACGCTATTTAACTATATAAAAGCGCTTAAACACTGAAATAACAATAAAAAAAGGGATGCTAAATCATAAGTGATTTACATCCCTAATTTGTATGTTATTTTATATTTTCACTCCCGTAACTATACCCGTTATCATACGAAAAGGACTCTTTTTATTTCACATTACGGCGCAAAACTAATTTGACCAGTAAACAATAGGATAATCGCTATGATCCAAAATATAAAAAATGATGAGGACAGTATTAATGAAAGGATAGCAATCCCCTTCTTCTCTGTTTTTTTCGTCATTGTGATTATTGAAAGCATGATACCTACACCTGTCAGGGCAATTGTAATATAATCTCCAACTATATTACCTGCATTCGCTATCCTTGTTGGCGTTATAAAAACGAATAGAAAACACAAAATGCCGATGAGTAAAGATATATAGCTTATTATACTGTACTTCTTTTTAGGAACTATTTCTGTTTTCATACTAATCCCACCCCTTCTATATAGCTATGAGTTTATATTAGCATGAATAACCATAATTTGGTTATGATAAAAAGCAGATAAAACGGACACTATCACTTTATCTGTCAGTTTATTTCTATCTAACAACTAACCTGACTATTTCTTTACTAAAGATATACAATCATTCTTTAATCCACGGCAATTGGTATATAATAGCTCTAAAAAATAAAGACTGTACCTTTAAAATGAAAGATACAGTCTTTATTAATAACTTTTTTTATAAAGAAAACTCTCTATCACTCACTACCTTAAAAAACTCCGAGTAATGTGATAAAGAATAATCCGCTACATCACAATTACCTTGAAACATACATGTTGAAATACCTAATTCTTTTGCAGGTAATAAATCTAATTCTCTATCTCCAATAGCTAAATCAATATTGTATTTTTTATGCAGATGATTATAAGCTAAAGAGTTTGGCTTTCGAGGAAAGCCATCGTCAATTGTAACCATATCTACGAAGTATTTTTCCCAGCCGTAATATTTTAAAATGCCCATAACCCCTTCCCTATGTTTATGGGTCATAATCACATTTTTATTTGCAAATTTCAAAACCTCTTCGACACCTGCAAAAGGTTTCATATCTTTTGACGTGAATTTTCCCTTCAAAACTTTAATCTTTTCTTCCTGCTCGCATGAAATATTATAATACTGAATTGCATGAGAGTATGATATTTTTAAGTTTTTGTATATTTCTTGTTTTTCTACTGAATCACCTAATATTTCAGAAAGCATCATTGTATATGCAGGATACGTATCAAATAACGTCCCATCAAAATCCCATAAAATATTCATTCTATTCACCTTCTATGTTCAAATCATTTAATGACTAAATCCGCCCTATCCCTCGGCGATTCCATTTCTAAGTAATAATCCTCTGCTTTCCAATACCTATTTTCAAACTTTGAAAGGTTTTTCTGTGTCTCCTCACTCTCACGTAGAAACCTTGTCTCTCTTGGACAGTCCAAATAGACCATATAATGAAAGAAATCTCTCCATTCTTTTCGCTGCAGAAAAACTCCTTCAATAACAATTACGCCTACAATAGGAATCTGTACTTTTTTCATTTCACATGAGTCTGTTTCCTCTTGATAAAAAGGCAAAGTTAATTTTGTCTCATGTTGTAACTTCTGAAAAAACTTCTGCCTCAAGTATGTAATATCCCACTGTAAACAATAATACTCATACCATTCTTCATGGTTTGTATAATAGCGTCGATTACGCTCCACTATATGATCATCAATATGGAAAATATGAAACGGAATGCCTTCTTGTTTCATATTTTCTTTTAAATTTGCTACGAATGTTGTTTTTCCTGAACGACTTAAACCATCTATACCTAAAATGAATCTATTTTCCCTATGATTCTTCATAATCGTTATAAGTTCGTTTGTACTCATTACTTCTTCCGCTCTTCTTTTAATAAAGAATATAAAATGGTATCATGAGCAACTCCATTTTGAATCATATGTTTTCGAAGTAATCCTTCTTCTTGAAATCCTGCTTTTATTAACAACTTTTGAGAAGCTTTATTTTCTACATATACAACCGCTGCGATTCTTATCAGTTGCAGCATTTCAAATCCGTAAGCTAAAATCGCTTGTAATGCTTCCGATGCATATCCTTGTCCCCAATACGTATCATCTAATTCATAACCAATTTCAGCTCGTTTATGATTATTATTAATTAAATGAAATCCGCACGTTCCGATTAATTGGCCCGTCCCTTTTTTCTCGATTCCCCAGCGAAATACACTGCCCTCTTCATAACGATTTTTAAACGTTTGAATCGTTGTTTTCGCTTGCTCAATATTTTCAAAAGAATCCATTCCGAAATAACGTATAACTGATTCTTTCGAAAAATATTGGAACAGCGTTTCTGCATCTAATAGTGTAAGTTCTCTTAGTCGTAAACGTTCTGTTTCTAGTTTCGGAAATCCCATCTCTCTTTCTCCCTCTATTCTAATGAACTGCAAATTTCAATATAATTTCCATCTGGATCAGCAATGTAGGCAATTGTTTGTCCCCACGGTTTTACAATCGGTTCAACTAAAATCTTGATTCCTTGTTCTCTAAATTGCTCAATCGTTTCTTGTACATTCTCAACAACGAATCCTAATTCGAAATGAGAAGACTTTAATTCACCTTCTGTAAGCGGTAGTCCTGTTAATTCTTTCACATCTTGCCGCGTATTCATCGCTAAAATGGTAGTTCCAGTATTAAATTCAATATATGTACCGTGCTCTGCTTTTATAGGTAACTGTAAAATATCTTTATAGAATTTTAAACATTCCTCAAACTTTTCTACATATAAAATGATGTACTTCATTTTCAAATCCATTTTACATCCCCCTTTATATCTACCCCTAAAATTTCGACAAAAGTCTCACAAAAACCTTGTTCCTTGTAGTAATGAGCAAAAAAAATGAGGCCGATTTCTCGGCCCCCCAGCTTATTGGCATAAAACAGGAGATTTGGTTTGGACATAACCAGTTCGTACTTTTATTATATTTTATTTTTTCTGAATTTTAAATACATTAAACACCTATTTATATTGAGAAAGTTTTTTGCTTGCATAAAATTAAATATTTTAAGAAATGATACAAATGGAGGTGTATACATATGGAACCAATGCTATGTCCAAGCTGTAAAACGAACCGTACTCGCTTTAATATTCTTGAACAACAAGTAAAACCAGTCAAATTAAATCCACAAACTGGTCAAGTAGAAGAAGAATACACAAATGAAACGATGAATGCTTTTCATATGGCCTATCAAGGACCTACATACCGTGTCCAGTGTGCTGTATGCGGACTTGTTGAAAACCCAGAACAATTTATTAAACCTGCGCAAAATCAGTCTTTCTAATAAAAACATTATTATCCCTTGTAGAAATAGATTTTTCTATAAGGGATTTTTCCATTTAATAAGTTAATTAAAGATGTATTTCTTCCTTATTATATATTAAAACCCATACCCTTTTGGTAATATTTACATAAGGGAGGTAAAACAAATGATTTTAAATAAAAAGATAATGCTTCCATCAACATTTATACTAGTAACTTGCCACATAGTCATCTTTTACTTTTGGATCTTCGATTTTGAAAAAATAACGACTCCTTACGGTCTAACAATATGGATTGTTTCTACTATTTGTGGTCTTTTACTTTATTACCATTTTAAAAATCAAAAATCTAATAAAGTGATATTTATTGCTAATTCTTTATTATTAATTATTTCTTCTTCATTTATGATTTTTTTAGGTATTGTTACTAGTATCATCTTTGTAACTGTTAGTTCTATGAATTAAATATATATTTTTATTATATAAAAAATAGTTAACAAAATAGAATTACATAAAAATTAAAGAAGAAGATAATGATGTCATTGTCATCATTATCTTCTTCTAGAGTCTAATCTTTATTATAATATTTCACTTTTCAATTTCTTGATTTTCCAAAAAATTCTCATGAAGAAATAAGCATACATACAACCTACAAGCCCTGTCATAACTTTCGCCCAAATTGGCACTCTTGATTCTGTTGAACTTAAAAATACGCTATACATTGAGGGTAATATAGTTATTGAAATTAATGCGAAAAATTGTAATAATTCCTTCATTTTTTGCACCTTCGTGTCCTTCTCTGAATATATGTCAGGTAACTCAATTCCCTTCTCTACTTCCTTACAAAAATAATTCCATCTTGTAAAACTTGTGACACGTTTCCAACCAGACATTTCATATATTTCAAAGTACTCCTGTTGTTTTTCTTTTGAATCCCAATAAACCAATCTAAAATCCGCTTTATATATTACATCTTTCGGTTCTGTTTTCTTAAACGTATACAACAAATTATACCTTTGTAACGCCCAACCTTTTTGATGCATTTTCCGTAAAAAAGCTTCTTCTTTTTCTAAACTCCATGCCATGAAAAATTTAAATACCTTCTTTGTCTCCATCTCTCATTCACTCCCCTAATATACTATTCCCATTCCTTACAGATCTCTGTAACCTGTTATACTCGAGCTCTAACACTTCTCTCCCAAACGTTGTTAACTCATAGCACTTCTTTCTATCTGTAGAGGCAACTTCAACAATTAATTTTTCTTTAAGTAATTTCGTCGTATTCCCGTATAACGTACCAGGACCGAGTTTTACTTCTCCATTTGTCATCTCTTCTACCATTTGCATAATTCCATAACCATGCATTGGCTTTACAAGTGACAATAATATGTAGTATGTCGCCTCAGTTAACGGAATATATTTTTGCGCCTTCGCATTCATTATAACTACCTCCGATACATCTCCTTATGATATATCGACTCACGATACATCGTATACCGATATTGCATAATCATATTCCAAAATATGCAAGCTTAATTTAATAATTAAATATCTATTTCTTTGAATTAAAAAATGATACCAATTTTCTGAATAATTTGTTAAAATATAGAAATATTAGCTCTTTTATACTGAAAGGAATGGTACATATGATAAATAAATTGAAAGAAAACATAGGATCTGTGTTTGTTGGTAAAGAAAATGTTATTGATCTACTGCTTGTTTCACTGCTTGCTGATGGACATGTACTACTCGAAGACGTGCCTGGTACTGGGAAAACGTTACTGGCGAAAACCATTTCAAAAAGTATTGGCGGTAGTTTTTCTCGTGTTCAATTTACCCCTGATGTACTTCCAAGTGATGTAACAGGTATTGAATACTTTAACCCAAAAACAAGTGAATTTGAGTTAAGAATTGGACCCGTTATGACAAACATTTTGCTAGCAGATGAAATTAACCGTGCAATGCCGAGAACACAATCTAGTTTGTTAGAAGCGATGGAAGAGCGACAAGTGACGCTTGAAAAACAGTCTACTCCTCTCCCAAAACCGTTCTTTGTTATTGCAACGCAAAACCCAATTGAATCACAAGGGACTTTCCCTCTTCCAGATGCACAGCTTGATCGCTTTTTAATGACGATTTCAATCGGTTATCCAACTCCTGAAGATGAGTTACAAATGATGCGACGTTTTCGTAACGATATACCGCTAGAACGTGTCACACCTGTTATCTCTTTAGAAGATATATTAGAATCACAGAAACGAATAAAAGAAATTTTCATATCAGAACCGTTAGAACATTACATAATTAAACTTGCACAAGCTACTCGAAATCACGATTACATCGCTAACGGTGTAAGCCCACGTGCCACACTTTCTTTAGTGCGCGCAGTTCAAGCATTAGCCTTCTTACGCAGGAGAGAATATTGCACCCCTGAAGATATACAATTTTTAACTCCTTCTGTTTGGAATCACCGTATTGTCTTATCAATGGAAGGTGCCCTGCGCACGACTAAAAATGATATAATGCAAAGTATTTTAAAAGAAGTTGACGTACCTGTGGAGATTGAGCAAGCATGAATGGACAGCGTGTTGTAACTGTACCTTTATTTTTTCAACTCCATATTATTCAACTAACTGTGCCAGGCGCTATACTATTTACGTTTTTTATGCCGCAACGAATTATAATGTTTCTCTTTTTCTCCTATTATTTATTTGCGATTTTCATTTATAAATATGTCGCTTACATAGAGAAAAAATTTGAAGTTATAAACGAGAGACAAACAACTCGGCTTTTCCCTGATGAATCTGGAAAGTTTTTTATTCATTTGAAAAACGGTGCACATATCCCTCTCGTTAATAGTGTTTGTTATTTTCATTTAGATGCGTCTCTTATACAGCATAAAGATCAAGGAATTGAACGAATATCAAAAACGTTATTCTCTTTTCCATTTTCACAACCTGCACATTCGGCGCAAAAATGGGATTTAACATTAACCGCAACGAAACGTGGTGTGTTTCAAATTGAACAGTTCGAATGTGTTTTAAAAGATCCTTTTCATTTATTAAATGTACACTTACCTGTTTTCGATAAGTTAAAAACTGAAATTATTGTGTATCCTTCTCCTAAAGAAGTAGCAGGTTTGCAAGAACTTCAGCAACTTCTAACTGGTTCTTATCGAACTAATTTTTCTTTTTACAATGATGAAACATCTATTATCGGTGTAAAGCGATATGAGCGTGAGTCTTTCCGCTCTATTCATTGGAAGGCATCTGCTAAAATGCAAGAATTACAAGCGAAGCAATTTGAACCTGTAAAAAATTATAGTTGGACGATTTGTCTTTCTTTAGCTGCCGATCGTGGATTTGGTTGGAAAGATAATGTTGAAGATTTAATTTCATTCACAACATACATTTGCCAATATGCAACGAAGCATCACATACCGTTTGAATTATTTATTAGTGTATTAGCAGAAGGTGGTGCATTACATTTATCGTTACATGAAGGGCAAACACAATATGCAAAAGCTTTAGAAGAATTAGCACGTATTTCAGATGATAGTACGTTACTTCCGAAACAAGGATTCCTTCATTATGTAACGAGAAAGAGAGAACGTTCGTCTACAATGATATACATTGGTTTACAGAAAAATGAACTCCCTCTTCTCTCGCAGCCAACGTTCCTCATTAATAGCGAAGGGATGGTGGAATTGGTTGAAAACTTGGCTCTATCACGTTAATGACTTTATTTTGCTTCTCCTCCTTTCATTATTAACAGAAAGGGATGACCTTGTTGCTATTGCCATATTTTTAGCAACAGGCTATATAGGCGTATTTCTTATTCATAAATTTATGAATAAAAAAACAACCGGATTTGTCATACTATTCATTACTCAAATAATTGGTTGTTCTTTCCTTCTCCCATTCTCTCTATTCGGCACAATTATGTTACCGCTTTTCTTCTTTATCGTACATGTAGTCGGACCAGGATATCCAGTTCAAAAATCGTTAGGCGGTATTGTTTGGTTTAGTATTTCAGCCATATTTTATGCGCCCTTTCCACCTTTGTGGAAGCTGTTACTATTAGTTATACACATTATGATTACATTTTGGTTAACTGGGGCAAATCGGAATCAACAGTTATTACGTTTCATTTCTATCATTACGATTGGTGTAATGAGTATAGTACTTGTTTTAGTTTTTCCTTTTATTCGTCTTATTTTTAGCTTTATCACAGAAGTAGTCGCGTTAGGAGTCGGTTATGTTATAAATCCATTTCTCATAGCAGCTGAATTGAAAGATACTGAAGGGGTTTGGGCAAGTAAAGGGCATCTCTTAAAACCTAAAATTGAAGACAATGGGGAAAAACTTCCTGATTTTGACCCCACACTCATAAATAGCATTACCATAATAGCATGTACAGCTATCGCTATTTACGTCGTTTGGAAAATAGTAAAAAAACGAAAACAATTCAGTTTACCAAATATGCCCGCCTTCGAATCTACTATTATTACTAATAAAGAAGGAACAAACCAAAATCGTTTTAAACGAAATAAACCGCCGCATAACGAAATTCGGAAGGAAATTTTCAAGCTAGAGAGTAAGTTAACCCCTCCTTTAAATAGAAAACGGGGAGAAACTGTTGAAGCTTGGCTAGAAAGAATAAATGATGAAGAAGATGTAAATATTCAAAGTGATATTATTATAGATGCTTATAATACGGTGCGTTATTCAAATGGTAAAAGCATTGTACTTCTGCATGAATTTAAGGAAGAGATTCATAAGCTTTATGCCTATCAGAAAAGTTTGAAGAAACGAAAGAAATAACGTAACAAAAAGACTCCTATATTCATAGGAGTCTTTTTATACTTCTACGTTGCTTTTTAAATGGAAGCATTCTTCCCTGCTTCAATTTCTAATGACTCTTCATGCCACCAAAGTGTTTCTTCAGGGTCTTCTTTAGCGATTAGGTGTGCTTCTTTTTTCGTTTCTACTGTAGGATATGAACCTTTTAGCGCACGCCCTGAAGTCGTAACAAATAATACACTAAATACAACTAATCCAATAATACTTACACCCGTCAAATAAAATGCTGGCGCAAGCGGGTTACCAGTTGCATGAACTAAGTATGAACATACAAGCGGTGTTGTTCCACCGAATATCGATACAGAAATATTAAATGAGATCGAAAGTGCTCGATAACGTACATCAGTGAAAAAGAGTGATGGTAATAATGAAGGTAATGTTCCTTCATATACACTTAAGAAGAAACCTAGTACGAAAATACCTGCAAATATAGCTGCAATATGTCCGTTACCTATTAGTAAAAATGCTGGAATTGCAAATACAGTTAAACCAAGTAAACCAATTTGCACGACGCGTTTATTACCAATTTTATCACTTAATTTACCAAAATATAGTGCTAGTGGAATCATAAGTACCATCGTAATAGAAATAATTAATAAGCCCGTTGTTTCTTTGACTTTAAGTACTTGAGTTAGATAAGAAGGAATATACGAAAGAATCATATAATTCGTAATATTAAAGAAGGCGACAATTACTGTGCTTAATAAGAAGTCTTTTTTGTGATATTTAATAATATCCATAAATGAAAATTGTTCATTGTCTTCAGATTCCTCTTGTGCTTTTTCCATCTCTTCAAAGATTGGAGATTCATCTAGATGACGGCGTAAGTATAAACCGACCAAACCAATTGGTGCAGCTACTAAGAACGGAATACGCCATCCCCAGCTGAGCATTTGCTCATCTGTTAACAATAACGTCAAAATGGTAACAATTACCGATGCAGCAATGTAACCTGAGAGTGTTCCAATTTCAAGACCACTACCGAGTATACCACGCTTTTTATCTGGAGAAGATTCTGCGATATAAACCATTGCTCCTGAATATTCGCCGCCTGTAGAGAAGCCTTGAATCATTCGGGCAACTAAAAGTAGTATTGGTGCCCATACACCAATTTGTTCATAGGTTGGTAGTAATGCGATGAATAATGTAGAAAGTGCCATTAAAATAATAGTAGTACTTAACACGATTTTTCGGCCGTACTTATCTCCTATTCTACCAAAGAATACACCTCCGATTGGTCGAACGAGAAAGGCTGCTGCAAATGTACCGAATGTAAGTACAAGTTGCAATCCACTATTATCAACACCTGAGAAGAATAATTGACTTAAGATAACCGCTAAATACGCGTATAATCCGAAGTCAAACCACTCCATTGCGTTCCCTATACCAGTAGCAATTACTGCTTTCCTGGCTTGTTTAGGATTGACAATATTAACGTCTTGAGGTTCAAAATTTAAATCATTATTTTGTTGCATATAATAAAACAGCTCCTTATTTAATTTAACTTCTTTAAGCACACCTTCTCTTATTGAATAAAATTAATTCGAAGCACTTAAGGAAAATTAACGTCTCCTTATCTGTTATTATTGTTTCACATAATTAATTATTTGTCCAATGAGATGCTCTCTATGTTAAGTAATTTACTATTTTAAAAAGCTGAAGAAGCCGCTAAAATAGCGGCTTCTTCAGCTTTTTATATTTTTTTATATTTTTTTAAATACTTGCTGTAGCAGCTATGTTATGAACACAGGAAATAAACTCATAAGTGAATGCGTCAATTTCCTCTTTCGTAATAATATACGGCGGAAGTAATCGAATAATATTCCCTTGTGTTACATCGACTAACATCCCTTTATTCATTAACTCAATCTGTAATTTCTTTACATTTTCATTCGTGTCATTCACACTTATCCCAAACATCATCCCCGCATGACGTACTTCCTGAATATAATAAGCATTTTCTTTCTGAATATCTTGCAGTTTGTCATTCAAATATAGTGACGTTTCATAAGCTTCTTGCATTAACCCATCATCAAGTAATGTATTTAATACAGTTAAACCTAAAGCTGTTCCCATTGATGAATGAGCAAATGTTGTCCCGTGATCTCCTGGTGAAAATACATCACATAACCTTTCACCTACAATAATTCCTCCTAGCGGTATCCCGCCTCCTGCTCCTTTACCAATTTGAATAATATCTGGTGTAATATTAAAATTTTGATAAGCAAATAATTTTCCCGTTCGCCCCATACCACTTTGAACTTCATCAACGACAAGAAGTACATTATATTTTTCACATAAATTTTGAACACCATGTAAATATTCACTTGATAAAGGATAAATCCCCCCGCTACCTAAAACAGGCTCTAGCATAATCGCAATTGGATTTTCTTTAATAATGGTTTCTTCTAATTGGTCTATATTCTCGCGCTCTACTTCATATACAGGAATAGATGTTTTAGGGAAATTTTGATATACCTTTTCTTGTCTCGTAAAATGCAGTGCCCCTAACGTCCTCCCGTGAAAACTATCTTTTAACACAACTACTCCATCACGCTCTTCATTCGCAATAAATCTATATTTATCAATTAATTTTAATGTTGTTTCTGTCGCTTCCGTACCAGAGTTTGTAAAAAAGACTTTTCCGCTTTTTAAAGTACAATCTACTAATTTCTTTGCATACTCAATTGCAACTGGGTTTAAAAAATGAAACGGTAAATGCAACGATTTCGCAACTTGCTCCATTGTCATTTGTACAATTTTAGGATGATTGTATCCTAATACATTTACTCCTACGCCAGAAAATAAATCTAAATACTCTTTACCATCTACATCATACAGTTTACACCCTTCTCCTCTTTCCATTGCAACCTCTGTACGACAATATGTAGACATCATATATTCTTTATCTAATTGAAACCAATCCGACATGTTAAATTCCTCCTAGTTATTTTTCCTTTTTTAACGTTCATTCTCTATATAATCGTTTATAAATTAAGTTTTAAGATTGAAATTTTAATAGTGGTTTTCTTCCACATTTTTAGTAAAACGCGTGCTTTCTCTTCCCGATATTCATTTTTCCATAATTTCTTCTATTTCAACAGGTCCACTACATATGTGTTTTTTTCATCTAGCGGTATGTTACTGCTTTGAACTGTGCGTGTCATACATAATTAAGGCTATAGAATCATATTTAGTAACATTGGACAAAAAAGATTTGGAGGCTATATCGATGGATGAAAACTATGATAAACAGGGGCAATCTATACTAGGGAAAGACTTTAATGAAAATGACGAACGTAATGAACAAGCTAAACTTCACTCTCAAACAGTTGGTTCACGTGGACCCGTACTAGAGCAAGATAGTGTACTGCATGAGTCATTACAAGAATTTATTCATGAAAAAATTTTAGAAAGACCTGTTCATGTAAAAGGATTTGGTGCGTTCGGTTATTTTCAAACGATATATTCGATGTCTGAACATACTAAATTAAGTTTTTTACAAAATTCTAATGAGAAAGTTCCTGTTATGGTGCGATTTTCGTTAGCTGTTAGTACGAAAGGAACACCGGATACTGCTAGAAATGTACGCGGTTTTTCTACAAAATTTTATACAAAAGAAGGCATTTTTGACCTTTTATGTAATCACATTCCTGTTTTTTCTGTTCGTGACCCAATGCGTTTCCCTGAAACGATTCAAGCATTATTGCCTTCACCTAAAAATAACTTAATAGATCCTAATAGATTTTGGAGTTTTGTCGCTAAAGCACCTGAATCTATTCATTTTGTTGTCCGTTTATACTCTAATAATGGTACGGCCAAAAGTCTTCGCCACATTCCAGGACATAGTGTTAATACATATGTATGGAGAAATGCGGAAGGTAATCGAAAGTATGTAAAGTATCATTGGTACCCATTTGAAGGTGTACAGTACATTACTAGTAAAGAAGCAATTAAACTAGCTGCTGAAAACCCTGATTATAGCGGGAAAGATTTATATGATGCTATTGAAAATGGTAAACCAGTGGAGTATGGTTTATACGTCCAGCTCATGGATCCGAAAGATGAAGCTTACCTATCTTATGATCCTTTAGATGACACAAAAGTATGGGATGAACAGACGTATCCTCTCATACCAGTCGGGAAAATGGTATTAAATAAAAATCCTGAAAATTTTATGGAACAAGTAGAGAAAGTCGCATTCTCCCCTTCTAATTTACTGGATGGTGCAGAACTATCAGATGATAAAATGTTGCAAGGGCGCGCTAACATTTACAGTGATTCACAAAGAAGAAGAATTGGTCCCGAATTTCGCAAATTAACGATTAACCAACAGCAAGATTGGACACCCGCTAATCAAATTACAAGCGGTGACGGAAGGTACGTTGAAGGTAAACTTGAAAGAACTTCTATAACAAAACAGAATGACTTTACGCAGGCTGGTGAATTTTATACGAAGTTAAAACCGATAGAAAAAGAACATCTCGCTGAGAACTTAGCTAGTGATTTGAAAGTTATATCCGATGATATTAGGGAGATCGTTTTGGGGTATTTCAATCAAGTATCAACTGATTTGAAAACAAGCATTGAGACAAAAATGAAAGAGCATTAAGAAGATTAAAGTATTCTTTACGAATGAGAATTCAAATCTATATTAATTATTTTCTTGTCAAAATCCAATGAGATTATTTAATTTAAAAATATAAAGCCAATATATCCCTGTTCTATAATTAGAACAGGGATATATTGATATAGTTTAATTTTTAACATTACATACTTTATTTTGCTAAAAAATGCAATAAGTTTCCTTTCAAAATAAATTATAGTAAACTATTTTACTTGTACCGTATAATTCCCTGTTTCACCACCATACTTATATACACTTAAGTAATATTTCCCTGGCTTTGCATTATAATTTCCAAGCAATTTGTTTCCATCACGTTTTGTTGCATAAGCTACATAATTATTTAGATCTGATTCAGAATATAATACCCAGTTCAGTCCAAGATTTTGTTCGTTCGTAACAGAAATTTGTAAATCTTTTTGATCCTTTACATCAATAACAAATTTATCCCCCTGATCTTGATCGCTCAAGGTTCCTCTTAACAAAATATTCAAAGATAGTGGGTTTGCTGTTTCAAATGAATTATTTGGTTCTTTTTCTACAGCCGTACCTTCTTCCGTATTCACTCCGCTAAACACAACATCATATTCATATTGCCCAGCATTATTTACACGGTAATTTACAAAATAAGCAGTCAATGTTTTATATCCAGTCCACTCTTTTCCTGAAAGACGTTTCAACATATCATTTGTTGCTTCATTCATCACTTTCCAGTCCTCAACTTCTCCTTTAGCCGCACTTCCTGTATATGTTCCCTGTAGTGTAAATGTATTAAAGAATTGTGATTTATTCTTTGTTACTTTCACATCTTTTAATTTCGCTTCATTCGTAATATCTGAAGTAATGTCCGAAAGCGATTTTGGATCATGCTGAGTTAAATACTCATCTGATACTTGTGGAATTGTATACTTATCGCGATTATCAATAAGCATTTGCATATAAGATTGATATTCTTCATTTAACTTATTATCTTTGCTTAATGTAGCACGGTATGCATCGTAACTTGAAACATCATTTGCGCGAATCAAATCATGCACTTTATCGAACATTTCAGGGCGCTTATTATACATATATGATTGCAGCGCAAACGAATAATTATAAAAATCCCACGTTCCATATTTCGCATTTAATGTTTGTGATGCTGTATAACGTTTTGCAGGATCATTAGATAACCCACCAATTATACTTTTTCGCGGTACTACACTATCTAATCGCGTTGCACCTGCAAAGAACTCTGCGTTTCCTTCTTCAAACCATGTTAAACGTTCATTTTGATACATTTCTCCTTGTCCCCATAATCCCTGAACTTCGTACCTTCCCTGTAAGTAGTGCGTAAATTCATGGCGGAATAATTCTTCCAAACTATAAATACTTTGCTCTGGTGTACGTTCATATGTAAAGAAAGTCCCTGTCCCTTCAATATAAATCCCACCATTATTCGTTTCATATCCGTACAGTTGACGATTAAATTGATACTCATCTGGGCTATTATAAATAACCATCGTTAACACATCATCAGCATGTCCACTTTCAAGTGGTTTATCGCTACCAACTGTACGATAAAATTGAGAACGCACTTCTTTTGCCGCCCAGTATAGACGTTTAATTTTCTCTTCGCTAACTTTATCCCCAGCTTTAAAGACAATTGCTCCATCATCAAACGTATACGTTTTCGGTAAATATTTCTTTTTACCCTCTTCTCGAATTTGATCTAAATTTACAGTTTTTCCGTTCGCATCTATTCCTCCATAATTTGTAGTAATTTGTTCTGCCGCAACAAAGTATTGCTCTCCTAAATATGGATAAATTCGCATTGCATCTGTAACAACTTGTTGTCCTTTTGTCGGCGTGCTATGAAGCTTGCCCAATCGTCCAGCATAGTAAATTCCATTATTAATTAACCATCCGTTTTTATTTGTTACTGTACCAAGTAGTGCAAAACGATTTACTTCATTAATAAAGTTATCAATATTTCGAAACCACATCGTATCTTTTGGCTCTTTTCCAGTCGTGTACATATCCGTCTGAATATCAAAGTCAATTCCCTTCATCAACTCATATATAGCGTCTCCTTTTGTTCGGTCTTCAATGAAAGTTGCAAGATTATCATTATATTGTTTAAAAATTTCACCTGCATATAAAACCGTTTCAACATCTGCTGATGCATTTCCAATTAATTTTCCATATGATGCAATTACTTTATTTTGTTCTGATGTACCAAGTTTGAAATTTGGATTTTTTGCAATTGTTTTTAAAGCTGGTAAACATTTATCATGGTAGCTACGCTCATTTAGTTTGCTTAATTCATCATGGTAAAAACCTAAATAAAATGCTGCACGTAGAGCTTCTACTAATGTTTCAATCCCTTTTGAATCATCTTTCGTATAAGCTTGTCCTTGTTCTGCTAGTTTATTAATAATTGCTTGCATTCGACTATCATCTTGATAGAATTTAAGACTATCACTATTAAACTGAAATAAATCTGGAATTTGATACCATTTAATTGTCACAAGAAGATCAGTTAATTGTTTATTATTTAATTGATTTAACTCAGCCATTGAATACTTTTTTTCTTCAGCTAACGGTTTAATATTATCGTTTGGTGCTAGTGGACGCTGCGATAAATCCGCTAATTTTAACCGTTTTGTAAAAGATGCATTTTCTTGTACTTTTGAAGGGTGCGCCAATTCATCAACAGATTTCTGTATTCCTACCGGCTCCATTTGTAATACGTTCTTCACATTTTTCTCTTTTGTCTCTGCTTGAATTTGCAAACCATTACATGTTATTGTCACTAGTCCAACACCAAGAATCCACTTAGAAATTTTCGAATATTTAACCATACCATTGCCCCCTAATAATTTAAAAGAAAATTCAGAATTTTTAAACCGAAAACCTACTTATTTGTATGTATTTACAGTTCCGCTATAAATACAACTATGATTAATAATGCAATAGTAGCTTGTTTTATACTATTACGAGTACAGATTCCTTACATACAATCTCCCTTCCTTACATTTAATACAAGCAAAAACTGTGCCAATCATATTTCTTATGCATGGCCAATATTCTTTTATAAATACTGTAGAATAAAATATACATAGGTGGTTCGGCAATGTATAAATCATTTGACACAAAATCTAATGTTTATGAAGAACAAATTCATTGAATGTTATAAGTTCATTAGCCAGTACATAATTTCCAACTAAAAACATCCCCAATTTTTAAATCTCTCAAAAAAAGGTAAACAAACATATTCCATAAAGCTAATATGTTCGTTTACCTTTTTCTATTTCAAATCAACAGCAAAATATCATTGAATAAAAACAGCATGAATACGTATTTTGTTATTCATTTCTCTTTTTCATATAATCTTTTTCACATTGCAAAGGCTTGAATTTCACTTTTTTCCCTTTCTTCTTTTTCGTTTTTATAACGAGCCATTCCCCTTTTTCAACGTCTAGTTTTAGGCGTTTCATTACATTGATATTATCTTTTTCTTTATAAAGTAAAAATGCTTCTTGCGCCCTCACAAATAAGCTGGGCTGTTCGCTAAATCCACCACTATCATAAATTTTAGTTAGCGAATTATAATAAGAATCATTTTCCTTTCCACCATACATCAAATGGGCAGCCTCCAGATCTCTTTTACTTACTTCCCAAAAACTATGTTCATCAATATTTAAATTAAATGTGGATTTAATGTCCTGTATTATATTCTTCACATACTTTTCATCTCGAACTTTTCTTTCTTCGAGACAATCCGAAGATAACCTTGGTGCATCTGATTGGGAATGTACAACGTGTTGTATCGATACACACAGAATAAATATGCTTAAAATGTAAAATATTTTTTTCATATTTACATATCACCTCAAATGATTTAGATACTATATCATTTGAGGCTTACAATATTCTTATACTAATAATGTAAAAGGCCCTATAATTTAGACTATTATAGGGCCTTTCCTTTTAATATTGCTTTATTAAATTTACCGGTGAGTCCAGTACCTTACTATTTTTCACATCATATAGTCCTATAGGTGTTATCCGTATAAAAGGCAAGTGCGTCGCAGAAAAGAACAAAATGGTAAATGCCGGATCGTCATACGCGTAACCACGCTCTTGTAGTAATTTCACCATCTGTTTCTCTTCCTGTATTAATTCATTCATTTTCAAATTAGACATAATCCCAAGCAATGGTAATGCGATTTCGTGTAATACTTCATTCTTTTCAGCTATTACCATTCCCCCGCCAAGCTCTTTTACTCTATGAAAAGCTGTAAGCATCTCTTCTTTATTCTTCCCAATAAGAATGATGTCGCCGGTACCAGAATAAGAGCTAGCAAGCCCACCAAGTTCTTTTGCAAAACCTTTCACAACTGTATTCACTCGCCACGCACCGTCACGAGCAATCATCATTAGAAAACACTCATCATGATCTAGTGAAAGTTCATCACGGTTTAAATCAATTTCAGTCGTGTATGTTTTTGTTATAACATTATTCAATAATTGTATACCCATTTTATGCGGGAAAATCATATCTTCTTTTTCTATGGACCAGTCTAATAATAATGGAGTTACTTTGAATTTACTCCAGTCTATTTGTACTGATTCATTTTTATTTACTCCGTCGCGCTTCACCCATTTCCCCTTTGCAATTACACTTATTGGAACCGGGTTTTCTTTACTTTCTAAAATATTTATATTAGCAATTCTACCTGTCGCAATTGAACCATGTAGATGCTCCATATTATAATAACGGGCGATATTATAGCTTGCCATATGATAAGCATCTATAACTGGCACTCCTTGTTTTATCGCGGTAGATATCATTACGTTTGTCATTCCATTTTCATAAAATGAAGGATGTGAGCCGTCTGTAGTAAGAATGAATCTATCAAACTGTTTTACTCCTAGTTCCAACAATTCTTTCAATAACACTTCTAAATCTGGGCGGATTGAAGAATTTCTTAAGGAAACCGTGTAACCTTGCATAAGACGAGCGAAAGCTTCCTGCCCTGTCATCGCCTCATGATCACAATCTGTACCTAACAGTTTTAACTTTGCTAAAGTCGTTTCAGATGCACCTGGAAAATGTCCTTCTACTTTTTTATGTAATCGTTTCGTTTCCTGCACCCAATGTAACATTTCATCATCGCCATGTAATAACTTTGGCCACGCTGTTAGCTCACCGCCTTGAAGAACTGCTTTATGCTTTAGCCACTCTATTATTTCTTCACGATTAAATAAAGATTCCCCGTTTTGCAATTCAGTCTGTCCATCAAAACGACACCACCAATACATACTTGCTGAAATCTTTTCAAATTCATCTAATAAACGAAATGCTTCTTCACGTTGTAATGTGAAAAATAAAGTTAAATTATCATTAATAAAAGTCGCCGTCCCAAACTGCATCGCATAATTTGCTAACGTTTCAGGATTATATAATTGATATGGATGTGCATGTGGTTCTATGTAGCCAGGAACTACATACTTTTCATCACAATCAATGACTTCGCATTCTTGTAGTTGCGCTGGTAGTTTTTCTCCTACATAAATAATGCGATCATCATAGATCCAAATATTTGCTTGTACCCACTCGCGCATATAGGAATTTAAATATGTTGCATTCTTCAATAAAATGTGCGGACTTCTTTTACCATCTATTACTTCAACATGTTCTCTTAATTGCTTGTTACTCCATCTAAACTGATTTTCTCCCAATGAATTTCACTCCACATCAATTTACTTTTATTTATTAAAATAAAAACAATTAACTAACTAAAGTATTCTCCATTCATAACTCCCCTGTATAACCCCTCTACCCTTCATTATATGGAACAATTGCAAAAATAACAATTTTCAAAATTCAAAACATACTTCTTTGATTCTCAATAAAAAAGGATGTCGTGTAACTGACATCCTTTTTTATTGTTGAATTACTCTTGATGTTCTACTATGAATGTTAATACTGTCCTTTAAAGCAGGATTCCATTCACATTCTTTCCATCTATTTCTGAAATTCAACTTGCATCATTTTATCAAACTGTGTAAGAATATCAACCGGACCTAAAGAATTAACATTGACAGCAAATGTATGCTTGCCTCCCATTACTCCGCCTGCAAAAGTCATAAACCCAGGAATTGATCCTCCGTGACCCCATACTGAGACACCATTTGGAAGTTTAGTCTCATAGATTCCAAGACCATATCCATCACCAACCCCTTTTCCTTCTACAGGAACTGTAGTAAGCATTTCTTTTAGCTCGCGTTCCTTCAATAACTTACCACCGAGTAAAGATGAAAAGAACTTATTTAAATCGTCTGCATCTGAAATCATATCTCCCGCTGAATTAGCTAAACTCGGATTATAATACGTCATGTCTTTCAATTCACTTGTTTCGTCAATTTTCATATACCCTCGAGCATGATTCTTACCTGGAATAACGGGTGAATTCCCTGGTAAAAACGTATTTGATAGATCCAAAGGTTCAATAATGCGCTTTTCGATTTCTTCTGCGTAACTATTACCCGTTATTTTTTCAATAAGCATTCCTAGTATTACGTATCCTGTGTTTGAATACGACCAACCTTTACCTGGCGAAAAATCTGGGGGTAGAGCAAGTCCTATCTTTACTATTTCTTCTGCTGTATACGTTTTTTTCGAATTCATAATATCAGCGTCTTTTGACTTTAAATAATTAGCTATACCACTCGTATGATTCAAAAGTTGACGTATCGTAATTTGATTGCCATCATAACCATTTCCTTGAATGAGGCCGGGCAGCCACTTTTCAATCGAATCGTCAAGCTGCACACGATTTTCTCCTACTAATTGAAGAACAGTCGTAGCAGTAAAAGTCTTCGTCACACTTCCAATCCGAAAACGATAATCCGATTTCATTGGTTTCTTACTATTTAAATCCGCCAAACCAGCATTATAACTACTAATTTTACCGTTATTATACGTCTTAGCTAATACCCCTGGCGCTCCAATTTGGATTGTTTCCTGCATGACTTGTTTCCAACCATTCCGATTCTTTTGGTCATGTGCTTCTGATGAATTAGAAATATTTTGAATAGACTCTGCTTTCACAGTAAAACCGGGTGTGAATAAAGTAGTACCCGCTAATAAAACTGCCAAACTCGCTAACTTAATGGAATAACATTTTTTCATAAGGCTTTCTCTCCTCTATTCATATCGTATTGATTCAAGCTATACTTTCATCCTAAATGATAAAACTCTCTTTTTTCTTATCCATTCCTTACGAAATACTTACTTTCAAAATTAGACGCCCAGATGAGAAAAAGTAATGTATGAAAATAAAAAAAGAACGTGTTTTCAATTTTTGAAAACTCGTTCTTTTACATATTTAAAACCCTATATCAACTTTTTAGTTCATTTACTTTTACCATCCTGCACTAGCGTTCATGCCATTCCCGATAATAGTAAGTATTAATGGCCACAGCACTGGTGCTAACGTAAGAAATAGATTAAGCAGTATAAGTATTCTATATCTCCCAGGAATATTATAATTTTTACGATTAACAAATAATACAAAAACTAATAATATTATGGTCGTTACAAATAAAAGTAACACTAACAACCAATACCAAACCATTAAACTGAGACTCCATGGCTGTAATAGCTCGTGTACAATACCAAAGGTGATTCCCAATACTGCAAAACTAAAGGTAGTAACTGTTGCTTTGATAAACAATTTACTCCATTTTTTATCGTATGTATACTTACAATATAAATCTATTAACGTGTATAAAGATAAAAAGGCCATGAATACACCTACCCAAGACAATAACCAGTCTCCGCCTCCTCTAACTAACATAAACAGAAACCAACACATCCCTGCTGCAGAAAAAATAAAGGAAAGGAGTATGTTTTTCAATACAGGTTTCATTCTATTTTCACACCCTTATAAAAATTTAAAAATAAATTATAATTTTTTATTTACATGCTACCCGTAATCAATTCATCTCTTTTTCATTCTATACTGATGAAGCGAAGATAAACTCATAAAAAATGTAACGAGCAATACTCTACTAAGGCAACTTTTTTCCATTGGTAGAGATATAAAAAAGTAAGTATACATTACCATGTAATTAAATATAAGTAAATGAAATTAATTTACAGTTAATTTCATTTACTTATATTAATGTCACGCTTTCCCGTCTCGCTCTATCCATCGTACAGTCTTCTCTACATCTAACTCCGTATACGTCTTTTCTCCATAACGGACAGACTCATATATCGGAATAATATCTCGCGTTCTACAAATTCTACTTAACCATTGTTGCATCGTTTCATATGACCTTCTCTGTTCGTGAAATGGTAAAGTTCTTTCCCATTCCACTAACGTTTGCCTTATCTTATCTTTAGGTAACGGCTGTTCAAACTGATGCTTCACTTTCTTGTTCTTTTCGGTTCTATCCGTATTTTCTTTTGTTATCGATTGTTTATCCTGTTCTATTTCTGAATTCATTACCTTTTTCCTCATTAATTTATAAAAAGCATATAGAATGACCACTGCAATAATTACATAAAAAACGACACTAATCCATGAATTTGAAAGAACAGAAAACACATCAGTCCATGAATTTTTTCGTACAAAAAGTGGAATTTTCCTATCTATTTTTGTTCTTGTATCTACAACTCCTGTTTCTTCATCTATAATTCTTTCAGGTTCATCAAACTGTTCGTCTAAACTAGTAAAATCATAATTTCTTTCCGATATTGTCTCCGTCTTACTAGAAAAAAGCCCTTTTACTATGTCTTGTACATGCACAACACCTTGTGATAACGTTATCGCACTAACCGTAAAGAAAAGTATCATGAAAACTCTAATACTCCAAATCTTCACCTTCATATGTCGCTCTTTATTAGCCATAACATAAACCCCTTCTTATTCTTTAATTACGACCCATTTATTCGTTCTACTGTATTTCTTTGGGGAAGTACCAAGAATTAAAGGAACTGCATCCAATTCTTTTCGCCGAAAGCCTGCTGTGTAAAAATAAGTAGACGATACAGGAGTATCTTGGTCCGATATTGAGGCAAGTACTTTTAATACATTTTGCAAATGTTTTCGGTTATGACCGTTCTTTATATGTAGCAAACCGTTATCTTTTACGCTATTGATCCATACTTCAAATGAACAGTTTTGCATAAGCAGTTGTTTACATATGCCTGCCGTTAATTCAATGAGTTCCTCTGTATCATTTCGCAAAGAAATACCGCTTTTATTTTGCAAGTTGAGATATATCGCATATTTATCTGATTTTGTTCGCTCGTACTTTTTCGCGGTTATCGTCCCTGTTTTCGCTGTTGCACTCCAGTGGATAGAACGAAAATCTTCATTTTCATACGACTTCACTCCCATTACTTTCGTTTCATCATATAAGGGGGATGACATCGCTTTTCGAAACCCTCGTGACCATTCTTGCAATTCAGGAACTTGGATTTTCGGAACAGCTGGTAAAACTAAATAAGACGGCGTTTCAACTTGTTTATACGTTATATGGTTCGTTATGAATCCAAAGGGATCCGTAATGACAATTTCAACTTCTTCCCATTTCGCAATTCCTCTTTTTACAGCTACAGCTTGCAAATCAAATGAAACTGATTCTCTTCCTTTTATATTAAAATTTATATAATAATTTGAACCTGTACTATGATTTTTGTTTATTTCATCATGATTCCAAGTTAACTTATTTTCACATTTAAATCGAAATACGATATTGAAAATAGGGAATAACGACTTGTTTGAAATTTTCATTTTGCACACATTCGCTTCACCTATAAAAACGTTTGAATTCCCTTGACTGTATTCCCATTCAACACGAGATACTTTACGTATGTATACATGCATCGCACCTATTAAAATTACATACAAAAATACGAGAGATAAAAACAATAGATTACTTGAAAATACACATAAAATAACGGCTACACCTGACATAACTCCCATTACTAAAGGCTCCGCTAAAGGTGTATACACAAGTTGTTGATTCATTGTACATTCTCCACTGGCACATTAATCGTATGAAGAATTTCTTTCATGATTTGTTCTCTCGTTGTTTTCATCTCCCCCTCAATCGTTAACGTTAAACGATGAGCGCAAACAGATGCTGCGAGCGTCTTAATATCATCTGGCGTACAATAATCTCTTTCATTTAATATTGCCCTTGCTTGAATCGCTCTCATAAATGCCAACGTCCCCCGCGGGCTTACTCCAATTTCAATTAACTCATGTTTACGCGTTGCCTCAATAATCTCAAGTAGATAATCTTGCACATCATTCCCTACTAACACTTCTCTTGCTCGTTTTTGCACTGTAATAATTTCTTCAGTTGAAATAATTGAATGTAACGTTTCTAACGGATCATTCATTTGAAAACGATTCATCATCTCCTTTTCTGCTTCTCTCGTAGGATAGCCTTGACGTATAGTTAGTAAAAAACGGTCTAGTTGTGCATCAGGTAAAGGAAATGTACCGGCCGATTCAAGAGGATTTTGCGTTGCAATAACTAAAAAAGGTTCTGGTAATGAATGTGTCTGTTTCGCAATCGTAACAGTACGTTCTTCCATCACTTCCAATAACGAAGATTGCGTTCTTGGTACAGCTCGATTAATTTCATCCACTACTACTATATTTGCAAAAATAGGACCTAACCTCGTTTTAAATTCCGATTCCTTCACATCAAAATATTCGAGACCAATAACATCTCCAGGCAAAGTATCCGCTGTGAATTGAATTCTTTGAAATTTAGCATCTATACTTTTAGCCAAACTTTTCGCTAATGTTGTTTTCCCCGTCCCAGGTACATCCTCCAATAAAATATGCCCTCTTGCTATAAGTGCTATAGCTGCAAGTTCAATCGCTTCATCTTTTCCTATAATAACCTTCGAAATATTGTCCGTAATTTTCTTTAATGTACTCATGTATATATCTCCTAACTTTATTTATTCTGAAAATTAAGAATTATTCATTTCCAAATTATAACACATCACAGTAGAAGTAAATATATTCCTATCAAAATAAAAAAAGATACCCATAGCAAACGCTAAGGATATCCTTTTCACCATATTATTTTACTAACGCTCCATTATAAGCTTTTATATCAAGAGGAGCAGTTAAAAACGATTTTACTTTGCTAACGAAAGATGTGAAGTGTTCACTCTTATTATGACTTGCAACTGCTGCTTCATCTTTCCATACTTCTACCATCGTATACACATTTTCTTTTTCCGTATCTTTATAAAGATCATAAGATACATTTCCACTTTCTTCTCTTGAACTATGAATTAGCGGACGAATTTCTTCTAAAAATGATTGTTGTTTTGCTGGATCTACTTGAAATATTGCGTGAATTATAATCATGATGTTTCCCCTCTCATATCTCACTTATTTCTGTATTTATAAAATTACTTCCATTCAGCAACTTTTTCAACTGGAAGGCGTACTGATTGGTAACCACTGTCAGCAGCTTTTCCGATTGAAATTAACATAACTGGTACGTGACGTTCTTTATCTAATCCGAATGCTTCTGCGATTTGGTCTTTTTCAAATCCACCAATTGGACAAGTATCATAACCGTGAGCACGAGCCGCTAACATAAATTGCATTGCTACAAGACCACCGTCAATTAGTACTGTATCTTTCATAACTTCTGGTGTAACCATTGAGAAGTAAGCTGAAAGTTTTTTCATTTGATCTTCTTTTACTTCTGCTGGCATTAAACCGCGCTCTACAGCTGTACCGTAAATTTCTTCCGCGTTATCAAAGTTGTTTAAATCACCAAATACAGCAATCATTGCTGAAGATGTTTCTACTTGAGATTGATTGAATTTCGCAAGTGGTGCAAGTGTCGCTTTCGCTTCGTCACTTTCAATCACTAAAAATCTCCATGGTTGCATGTTTACAGAAGATGGTGCAAGTGTTGCTTCTGTAAGAATTTCTGTCATTTCTTCTTTACTAATTTTCACTGAAGGATCGTATTTACGAATTGAACGGCGTCCTGTTAAAATTTCGTTAAAATTATTTGTTTTTACTGAGTTAGTCATAGTTGAATTCTCCCTTTTTATAGTTCTTTTATATTTTCTTGAATGTGATTTAACATAGTTAAAAGATTATCGCGCTGTTCTTCACTTAACCCTTTAAATGCTGAAGCTGCAAAACGTTCTTTTTCCTCTTGAAACGCCTGAATTTTATTTCGTCCCTCTTCAGTAAGAGAAACTAACGTAATTCTATTATCATCTGGATTTTTACGTCTTGTAATCATTTCATTTGCCTCAAGCTGCTTTAAATGCCTCGTTATCGCAGCATTATCAATATTCACTTCTTGTTGAAGTGCTTTTTGACTAATTTCACCTACTTCATATAACTGAAGTATAAGCTCTAATCGGGACTGGCTCATACCCGTACAACCTTCAAACTTCGAACTTACTTCTTTATTTAGAAAGTGTAATTTATATAAAATAATCGCTTCTTTTGAGCATGAACTTGTCAAACTATCCCTCCTTTATACACAAAATAAAAACATTTGATGTATCAATATTTGATATGTCAATTAATATAATCTATATCTATTTAGAATGCAAGCATTTTGTTTTCATTTATATTTTTCCAAATTAAGGCGCTTTGTCGCGTTACAAATAATGTTAATTGCACTATAATAGTACTAATTTAAATGACTGGAGAGTGATTGTAATGCGGCAATACACAAATAGAAATGAGGAATTAAAAATGGAAAATGAAATGAGGATATTCACATATGACAACAATAAATATAGGGATTGTCGCGCACGTAGACGCTGGCAAGACGAGTTTGACTGAGCGTATTCTTTATGAAACGAATGTGATTAAAGAAATTGGCCGAGTAGATAGTGGTAATACACAAACTGACTCAATGGAATTAGAAAGACAACGCGGAATTACCATTAAAGCATCTGTCGTTTCTTTCTTTATTGATGATGTAAAAGTAAATGTCATTGATACACCTGGACACGCTGATTTTATCGCTGAAGTGGAGCGATCATTCCGCGTTCTAGACGGTGCGATTTTAGTTATCTCTGCCGTTGAAGGTGTGCAAGCACAAACAAAAATTTTAATGCGAACATTACAGAAACTAAACATACCGACAATTTTATTCGTTAATAAAATTGATCGTAGTGGAGCAAACACTGAAAAAGTTATGAAACAAATAAAAGAGGTTCTTTCAAATGAAGCATTCCCCTTCTACTCTGTTCTAAACGAAGGAACGAAAGAAGCCCGGATCATTGAATATAAATCATATGACGATTGTATGGAACTGTTAGCACCATTTAATGAATCATTACTTGAGTCATATGTAAATAACGAAATAATACCGGACGCACTATTAAGAGAAAAACTAGAACAGCAAATACAGCAAGCAAGTGTGTATTCAATCTTTTTCGGTTCAGCAATGACAGGTATAGGAGTAACAGAACTACTTGAAAAACTTCCGGCCCTAATGCCAGCTCTTACATCGGCACAAGAGGAACCATTATCCGGTGTTGTTTTTAAAATTGAACGTGAACCTTCTGGAGAAAAGGTTGCTTATATAAGAGTTTTTTCAGGTAGCTTACATGTTAGAAAATATGTTGATATACAGCGCGATGAGTCTCTACCACATAAAGAAAAGATTAAAAAAATGTGTATGTTTCATAGCGGAAATGCTGTTCAATCTACTATCGTTCCTAGCGGAGAATTTTGCAAAGTGTGGGGACTGAATGATATAAAAATTGGTGATATTATTGGTGAACGTACGGATTATATAAAAGATATTCACTTTGCCGAACCACAAATGGAAGCTTCCATTGATGCAGTATCAAAAGAAAGAATTCATGATTTATACGCTGCACTTATGGAGCTATGTGAAGAAGATCCACTTATTAAAGTGTGGAAAGATGATGTTCATAATGAACTATACATTCGCCTTTTCGGTGAGGTACAAAAAGAAGTAATTGAAACAACACTTTATGAGAAATATAATTTGCAAGTTACTTTTTCAAATACGCGAGTTGTATGTATCGAGAAACCAATTGGCTTAGGCAATTCTGTTGAAGTAATGGGTGAAAAAGAGAATCCATTTTACGCAACAGTCGGATTCAAAGTTGAACGTGGTGAACTTAACTCTGGCGTAACATATCACTTAGGTGTTGAACTCGGATCACTACCTTTAGCATTCCATAAAGCGATTGAAGATACGGTATTTCAAACGTTAAAACAAGGATTATATGGATGGGAAGTTACAGATATTATCGTCACGTTAACACATACTGGTTATGCTAGTCCTGTTACAACAGCAAGTGACTTTAGAAATTTGACACCGATCGTATTAATGGATGCTTTAAAGCAAGCTGAAACATATGTATATGAACCAGTAAATGAGTTTGAATTAACTGTACCGGAGCACGCAATTAGTACTGCAATGTATAAACTCGCTGCCGTTCCAGCAACTTTTGCAGAGCCTATATTCAATTACAATTCTTATCAGTTAACAGGATCATTACCTGTTGCGAAAACAGAGAGTTTCAAACGAATACTACATTCATTTACAGAAGGAGAAGGCATATTTACAACGAAGCCAGCTGGTTTCACAAAGCTTATGGCTCCCTTCCCTACTCGAAAACGTGTTGATTATAATCCGCTGAACCGGAAAGATTATTTGCTTCATGTGTTGAAGGCTTATTAAAAGTAAAAGAGGTGCAATTCGCACCTCTTTTTGCATGTATTGATAAGTTATTTTTTCCTAACAACTTCTTTAAGCTTTTCTATTATATTTGCTATCGCTTCAATTGAATTCTTTGTTTCATATTCCCCAACATTTACAGAATGATTTGCGTTTTTAACAACATCAATCGTTAAAGTTGTTTTATATAACTGATCAATTTGATCTGCATTGTATTGGTGATCTTTATCCCCAATAACTAAAAGCCCTTCGTGTCGACTATGTAAGATAGAATCAAAAATTGTATCAAACGTCAGTAAAGGTGTAAGTAGCATCATTTTTGACTGCGCGAATTCTTCTCTCTTCATTAAATCATTTGCAATCGGAATTGTTCCGAGTGATTTCCCTAAAAACAAAGTCTCGTTGTATTGCTCATCTTTTAATACTTCTTTCATTATAGGATGAATATCATCCATCATTACTTTCGTTACTTCTTCCATCGGTTTATTCATTAATTGTCCATCAAAGGAATAATGAATATGTATAACATCTATTTTATGTTCAAGCATTAACATCGTTGCATAATAAAATAACGGTTTATCGTAATTGTATCCTGAACCTGAGAACATAAAGCAAATCCTACTAGAACCTTTTTCGATATGTGTGTAACGAATTACTTTATCATCTATATGTATTTCTTTTTTAGTCCCCTTCACCCTTTTCCCCTCCGAATACATTTAATTTTGTAAAACGATATGTTCTGTATGAACTGCTATATCCTTTACTTTCTCTTTTATAAATGCAGGCTGTAAGCTATATGCATCTAACTCTTCTACCGGCACCCACTTAAACAAATACGTTCTACCCTCTTCTTCCAAAATATATTGATCCGCTCCATTCGCAGGTAATTCATGTAGCTCTACTTCATAATAAAAACTAATCTCATGAAACTTTCGCTCAGAAAGTGTAAAGAAATTTTCTACTGTCCATATTAATCTCTTCTCTTTCATAGGAACAGCTAGTTCTTCTGCAAGTTCTCGTTTTAACGCAGCTTCACTATTTTCTAGCATTTTCACTCTTCCGCCTGGTACATACCAATAATCTTCCCCTTTGTTTTGAAGAATAAGTATTTTATTATTCTGTTTACAAATTGCTCCAACGCGGTAATTAAAACATGTTTCCTCAACTTTAAACGTAAGATCCATCCGTAATGCCCCCTCATATAAATATCGAATTATTACAAAACAATTATGTAATTACTGTACAAATAAGGTTACTAAATTTATTCACTCCATTCAATAATTTTCGAATTTTCTAAACTCTTATTTTTCATCATTACAAGTGTATATACATATGTTACAATCACATTGCACACTAGAAAACATTATGGGGGTACGGATGGAAACGTTATTAATCCAGCAAACTGAGAAATCAAATAAGTTTTGGAAAATCGTTGTGAAAGAAAAGAACTATGTTGTGTTTTACGGAAAAGTTGGCACAGCTGGCAGTGTGAAAGCGAAAGAGTTTGAAACAGAAGAAGAATGTATGAAAGAAACTAATAAACTAGTTGCTTCCAAACGTAAAAAAGGATATACAGACCCGTTGTCTGGGGAAGATTACATAAAAGAAAAAACGATAACCGAAGAAGAATTTTGGGAACTACTTCATCGTGCAAAAACGAAAGGTGAGGACCAAGAAGAACAAATAGAATGGCTTACTTCTCACCTTGCTAAACGTACAGTACATGAAATTGTAGCTTTTGATACGCATATGCATCGTCTTTTGAAAGACTCCTATACCTCCCGTTTATGGGCAGCAGCCTATATTATTATGGGTGGCTGTTCAGATGATACTTTCGATTACTTCCGTGGATGGTTATTATATCAAGGAAAAGAGACATACGAAGCTTGTATTGAAGATCCAGAACGATTAATTCCTGTATTAGAAAATTTGAGTGAATATGACGTCCCAGAGATTGAAGAACTTACTCTATATTTCGGGCAAGAAGTTTACATGGAGAAGACTGGGGATGAAGATGATACATACTTTACACTATACCATGTCTTAACAAATGAAGAGTTTGAGGAAGTTGATATCGAGTTAGATTGGAATGAAGATGACGAAGAAGATTTGAAGAAGATGTTTCCTAAGCTATGGGAGATGTATGGGGAAGAACCAATTGAGTGGTAGATTCATATTAGGACTCTGTTTAACCAATAAACAGAGTCCTTTTTTCACAAGATTCTTATTTAAACCCTCCTTATTCCATACCACTTATCCAATAACATCTTTTCTCTTTCCCTTGAAATCCCTGCTTTTAATTCCCAATTCTCCATACTCTTCATCCACTTATACATATCTGTAACTGTATGTTCTAAACTTCTAAAAGTAAGTCCTTCTTTAACAGCACTTGCAATACTAATAGAAAACCCGCCTCTCCACGGCTTCGTCTCACCATCTAATGGGAAAGTTTCTGGAATCCACAAAGGCATTTCTGTCCAAGGCTGCACATTGTGTTCACTCATAAACGATTCGTCTACCCAAACAAATTCAGCATCGCTATTCGTAACCTTTTTACACGTATTTAATAGCTCTTCCATCGTCAATTCATCATTCGGACCTGTTACATTGAATATACCTGCTTTATTGTTTTCTACCATGTTGAGTCCAAAGTTTGCGACGTCTTTTATATCAACTATCTGCACTGGACGGGTTTTTCTTCCTGGCACTAATACTTTTCCTCCCTTTGCTACACGCCCAATCCAGTATGGAAGTCGATCTGTATAATCGAACATTCCTGAAAGAAGTCCTGCTCTTACGTGTAAAACACGCCCCGGCCAATACTTCTCTGCTTCTTTTTCGCATAATACTTTCAGCGCACCATAATGCTCATAAGGAGATATTTCACCATTCTCTACAGCCTTTATTTGCCCTTCCGTCGGTTCAGGTTGTAATATATAGTCTTCTTTTATGTCATGCGGAATCCAATCTTTATATACGGAAAGGCTTGAGATGAATATATAGTGTTCAATATTATCTTTAAGCACTTCTCCAACATTCCTAATATGATGTGGAGAAAATCCACATGTGTCTATGACAACATCCCACGTTCGATTTTTTAAACTTGATACATCGTTATTTCTGTCACCGGTTAACTGCTCCACATTAGAAAAAATTTCTTTGTTTGTTCCTCGGTTAAATAACGTAATTTCATGCCCTCTCTGTAAAGCCTCATCTACAAATGCTCTTCCTAAAAATCGTGTACCGCCTAGAATTAGAATTTTCATGGTTCTCCCCCATTCGTGATTAATAACCCTTCCTAATGTTTAACGATTTTTTATTGAGGAAAGTTACGGGGAGCGTTTAAATTTTTCTACAAGTTCACCATTACTCTTTTAAAAGTATATACTCTTTGATTAATCTCCATCTATCCTTTGTTTCTGGCACAACTTCAGAAGCCATCACCACCACCAATTCCTTCTCTGGAATACAACAAATCATATTCCCACCATCACCCATTGCACAATACGAATAGACACCCTCTTCTTCTCGTAACCACCATAAGTAACCATATTGATTTGAATTCATCGCTATTGATTCTTTTATCCATGATTTTGATAGTATTTGTTTTCCATTATGAATACCTTCATTCAAATACATCTGTCCAAACTTAGCCATATCCCTAACCGTTAACGTTAGTCCCCAGCCGCCCGTCGAAATACCGTTTGGATCGTGAACCCATCCCTTTACAGCTTTTCCGAATAAGTCATCAAATCCAAATGCTTTCATATTGTAGTTTGAGATTTCGCTCATGCCGAGTGGTTGAAATAAGTATTCATTCGCAAACTCACGGGCACTTTTTCCTGTTACACTCGTAATAATCGCTGATAGTACATGTGCTCCTGCAGATGAATATTTAAAAGATCCAATTTCTCCGCCTTGTCCTATCCTATTTAACGTATACTGTACCCAATCTCGTTGCATACATAGTTCTTCTAACGGCTCCTGCCAGTCTACGAAAGGATGTGGAGCTGTCATTGTCAACAGATGTCGTACTGTTATTTCAGATGAATTAACGTTATATTCCGAGAAAAATTCTATTACTTTTTGATCAACGCTTTTTATATAGCCCTTATCTATACATATCCCAATTAGGGTAGAGATTACCGTTTTTGTGACTGACGCTATGTGAAATGCATCATCTGGACCGTAACCGTTATAATGTTTTTCAAAAATAACATTACCTTTCTGCACTACTAACATCCCATTCATATTTTCATATTCTTCTTTTATAATCAGATTTAACTTTTCAGCATTTTTCATCATTCATTCCCCTTTAACCTATAATTAAAAAGGTTCGATAGGTACATATATATCAACTATATGTTTCTTTTCCGGGTGCCGTCTTGGGTCATTTTTATACATTTCAAAAGGATACGAATCTCTCGGTTTATATCCGCTATTTGGAAGCCACTTACCGTATATAAAGTCCCATGCCCCTTTATATTCATCTTGGAATATTTCAAAATGTCCTACTGCATACTTTCCAGAAGGTATTACCATTATTCCTATGTCGTTCGTTTCTACTGCGGACGCATCCGGAATTGTTATACATAAACTTGTTCTTAAATGATAGTCCTCAGTAAATTCATGATGATCGTGGTAAATGGTTAATACTTTCGTATCATCAAATACATGATAGTTTTGTTTAGCTGCGTAATAAAATAATTTCTCTATCATTTTTGGAAAAGCTATAGTTAACTCTCCATATGTACCGATATGTCTTGTGTATGCAACGTTTATATCATCCGCTGTTACAATTTCAACATTCCCTCGAACCTTCTTACATTCATTGTATTGAGAAATTCCTCTTACGACTTTGCAATTCTTGCTATTGTGATTTCGATATTGAGACGGACTTACTCCGTAATAATTTTTAAATGTACGGGAGAAAACTGCTGAATCTGTGAAACCAAAATGGTAAGCGATATCCGTAATCGTCATATCCAATCGATATGTAAGAAGGTTTGTTGCCCTTTCTAACTTCAATCGATTTACATATCGTGATAACGGCTCGTCTACTATTCCTTTAAAAATTCGATGAAAATGAAACTTTGAAAATCCTGCTATATCCGCTAGCTCTTCAATGGATAGTAAACTGTCTATGTTTGATTCTATATAATCTTGAACTGTATGTATGCGTCTTACATACTCATTTCTGCTTTGTTTATTTTCCATACTAATACCTCCTCACAACAAAAAGGCTAACTTCACGCTAGCCTACTTTTACACATGTTTCAAAAATAAAACTCTACTACCGCCATTCCCATCATAATTTGTATGTACCGATACACCTTCTATCTCATCATCCCCAGCCTCAATTTGAAAGCCAATCTCCCTATGAAACTGTATCGATTTTTTATTAACTGGTGACGTGATTGCTTTTACAACTTTACGGTTATTTGCACGTGCGACATCAAAGAAATACGAATACAATGTCGATGCAATTCCTCTTCTTCTATACTTCGGATTGACACCGATAAAATGAACGTACGCTTCCTCTTTATGCGTTTGTGAGAAGAATCCGCATAAGAAACCTAACGTTTCTCCCTCTTCTTCAATAATAAAACTCGTTTCTTGAAAGTGAATGAAGAACAATTTTGGCAACATGGCAGCCATGTCTCTCCCGCCCCACCAATCATTTAAAACAGAATGAATCTTTACATAATCTTCCCCTTGGATGTTTCTTACTCGCATATGTTTCTCCCTCTCACTCACTTCATTTTTTCATAAATTTTAATGACTGTTTCTACTAATAGGATGAATACCCATATCCCGCAAAATACGAGAACTGACTGAAATATAGAACCTAGCATAACAATACTTATTAAACCTAATTCTGATCCTGAAATGGACATTTCATCAAACCCCAGGTTATGTATAAATGGACCAGTTGAAAAAGCCATTAAAATAGATCCTATTAAATAAATCACACTCATTATTTTTAATATTTTTATAGAAAGATACGAAGTTTGTTTTTCTTCCACTTGTGATAATTCGATTTCTCCACTCGCAATTCCTTTTTGCAAACAGTCCTCACATAGAAATTCTTCCTTAATTTTTTTACCCCCGTGCAATGTACCTGTAATTTCTTTACAGCGCGAACACTTTCGATTTATCATTTTGTTATCACTCCAATCTCGTAAGATTATACTTATACAATTCTATTTTTACCTTATTATTCCTTTTGTGTATTTTATAGAGAGGTGACGTGTTTTATGATATCTAAACTTATTTTTGGTTATAAAAAGCCTACTGAGCAATATGTATTACGGCCTAGTTGTTATGCAATTATTTTTAACTCAACTTCTTCAAACATTGCTATTATCCAAAAAGGAGACCGTTATTTTTTACCTGGTGGCGGTATGGAAGGTACCGAAACAAAAGATGAATGCTTACATCGTGAACTACTAGAGGAATTAGGATGGGTAATTGAAATTAATCAATATATCGGTAATGCAATGCGATATTTTTATGCGGAAAAAGAAGATACTTATTATTTAACGATGGGTTCTTTTATATTGCGAACATGGTGCAGACACAAACTGAAAACTGTGAGGAAGATCATGTTTTGCGGTGGATGTCTCCTTTACTTGCTGTAGAGCTTCTCATTCATGATCATCAAAAATGGGCTGTTGAACAAGCGCTTTTATTACAAAAACCAAAAGGATCTCCTTCTATATGAAAGAGATCCTTTTTATTGTTAACTTACTTTTTTCAAATTGAGAGCTGGCTTTTGAATTCCACCCTTTTTTACAACATATAAGCCGATAAAGATTATAAGTCCGCCAACGAGTTGCATCATGTTGATTTGCTCTCCGATAGTTACTGCCGCGAAGATAACTGCGAACAATGGTACAAGATACATATAAACCATTACTTTCGTTGAGCCTATTTTACTAATACCGACATACCACATTGCAAGTCCGAAGATTGTCGCGAAGACGATTGAATATGCTAGAGACCCCCAGCTTGGCATGTCTACTGGCCACGTTAATGTATTTACGTTGAATAAACAATATACAACGAGAGGTACAATTCCAATTAAAGTTGACCAAGATGTGACTCTCATTGCGGAATATTTTGTTATAAGAGGTTGCGCTAATATTGGATACCATCCCCACGCAATCGCTGCGACTAATCCAATTATGTTTCCGAGCCACGCATATTCGTAAGTAGCTCCTCCTGTATGTCCTGTTAATAAAACGAATGCTGCACCAATAAATGCTACTATTGAACCAATTTGTACTTTCATCGAAAAACGTTCTTGTTTGTGTAATACTGCTAATATCCCTGTAAATATAGGTGACATCGCAATTAATAATGAGGCGTTCGTTGCTGAAGTATATTTCACAGATAGCATAAACATCGTTTGATACATCGCCGTACCAACGATACCGACTGCTACTAATCGTAACCAATCTTTTCTTTCAATACGTAATGAGCGTTCCATCATAAATGTAATAAGTAATAATACCGGTGATGCTACTAAAAATCGTAAACTATTAAATTGAATGGATGACATATATGCCACGCCATACTTTCCTATTGTATAATTTGCTCCCCATACTAATGCAACTGATACTAGGAGCCATTCCATTTGCCATCGTTTCATCCGAATCTCCCCTTCCCTATTTAGCATAGTAAAATTGGCTGGATAAAACACCGTCCAATTGGCTGTTTTTTTACCCAGCCAATTTGCTATACTTGATGTAGTAAAAAGATACGGAGGCGTTTTTTTATGGAATGGAAGCTAGATAGTGACAGTAAAATCCCTATTTATCAGCAAGTGGTTGACTTTATTGAAAAACGTATTACATATGGAGAACTTCCTCCAGGAAGCTTCCTCCCTTCAGAACGGAAATTAGCTACGCAGTTAAATGTAAACAGAAGTACAGTAACGACTGCTTATAATGAACTTCGTGCTATGGGAATTGTAGAAAGTACGACTGGTAAAGGTACACGTGTAAGTACACATATGTGGGGTGTTTCTCCAACATTAACGCCGAACTGGAGAAATTTCGTAGAAGGTGGTACTTTTTTACCAAACTTACCGTTACTTCGTCATATTCGGGCAGAAGTACAACAAAATGAAAATATTATAGATTTCGCTAATGGAGAACTCGGTTGTAATCTTTATCCTCACGATCAACTACAAACGATTTTACGTGAACAACCGTTAACACATTCATTAAGTTACGATCATCCGCAAGGCTATCTCCCGCTAAGACAAGCGGTCGTAAAATATATGAAAGAATATTTAAAAGTTGAGGCGACCGAACAATCCATTATGATTACATCCGGCGCTCAACAAGCACTGCACCTTATCGTGCAATGTTTATTAAATCCCGGTGACGCCGTCGCTTTTGAAAGTCCATCGCACTGTTATTCCCTGCCGCTATTCCAATCAGCAGGTATTCGTATTTTCCCGTTACCTGTCGATGAACACGGCATTAATCCAGACGATGTACAAGAGCTATACAGAAAGCACCGCATTAAAATGATTTTTTTAAATCCAAATTTCCAAAACCCTACGGGAACGATGCTTCATCCAAATCGCCGAAAAAAACTATTATCACTTTGCGCAGACTTACGCATTGCGATTGTTGAAGATGATCCGTCTAGTCTACTTACGCTAGAAAAGAAACAACCTTGCCCTACTTTAAAATCGATTGATGAAAACGGAACAGTCATTTATGTACATTCCTTATCAAAAATGATCGCACCAGGTTTACGAGTCGGCTGGCTTGTCGCCCCGCAGTCTGTCGTAGAGCGATTGTCCGATGCCCGGCACCAAATGGAATTAGGAATGAGCATTTTCCCGCAGTGGCTTATACAACAATTTTTCGAAACTGTACCATTTCAGTCTCATATCGTTCCGTTACGAAAACAATTAGCAGAAAAAAGAGACGTTATCGTCCGTGCCCTAAACGAGCAACTTCACGATAAAATCTCTTTTTCAAACCCGACCGGCGGTATATACATTTGGGGGAAATTAAAAGAACCTATAAACGAAAAACAACTCATTATGCAAAGTTTAAAACAAGAAATTGCTTTTATGCCAGGTAGTATTTTCGGTGCGAAAGATGGTTATATACGTTTATCTTATGGAAAAGTGGATATTAATCAAATTGCGGAAGGTATTTCTCGTTTACGCGAGGCTATTTTGGTATGTGAAAATAACTTTAAATAAAGCTTTCTCGTTTGACAAAACCTAAATCTACCATTATTATCAACTCGAACCTATTTATAGGAGTGATAAAATGAAGATTTACGTTGATGCAGATGCTTGTCCTGTAAAAGATGTGATTATTTTTGAGGCTACGAATGTGGAAATTCCTGTTACCCTCGTTACTAGTTTTTCACATTATTCTAATGCAGAGCAGCCAAAAGGTGTCGAAACAATTTATGTTGATTCTGGAGCAGATGCTGCAGATTACCGAATTATGCAGTTAGCAAAAAAAGAAGATTTAATCGTAACACAAGATTACGGTCTTGCTTCGCTCGCTTTAGCAAAAGGCTGTATCGTTCTTCATCATAAAGGGTACAAGTATACGAATGATAACATTGAACAATTGTTACAAACACGATATTTAAGTGCAATGGTTCGAAAAAGTGGTAAACGTACAAAGGGACCGAAACCATTTACAGCAGAAGATAAAGAGAAATTTAGAGCACTCTTTAAAAGTATGATCTCACTTTAAAAATGAATCGTCTATTTGCTAGGAAAACTTCGCAAAACAAAGAAGAGAATATCGTAATGAACATTCTCTTCTTGAGGTTTACCCGTTTAAAATGAAGGTAAATTATCTAAGTTATTTTCTTTTATTCCATCCGGTTCACTACGTATAATATCTCTGCCATACTTATGAAATACGTCCACATGAGCTAACTTCCCTGATTTTGCTTCATTAAGAGCAGTCATATAATCTAACTCTCTCCCGCTACTTGTTTTAAACGCTATTAAATCTCCATCATCATTTTTACGAACGGCAACAATTTGTTCTGCTCCTGAAGTAACTTCCTGAGCTATTTCAAATTGAGCTTGCTCTTCTCCTTGATGTAAATAATCATTATACACTTTTTCAAAGTCTTTTTTGTCCATTAAACTCACCTCCAACACATTTTATTAGTATGGTTGGGATGTAGTGGTTTTATGTACTTTTCTCTTAGAAAAACTTATTTTTAATACCTACGCAACCCCTTCAAAGTCTCCAATATATCATCTGTAAAGGCTGTACTTCCTTCTGTCTCTAAAACTCTGAAATAAAAACTTCTTAGGAAAGTTCTAATATTTTGTACTAAAATAGCATGCTGCGGATGTCGGATATCTTCAACAGTTGCTATACTATGTAGCCAATTGCTCCACTCTTCTCCAGTTAATAGATTTTGATCGCGTAATGACATAATTGGCTTTACTAATCTCTCATCCTCAAAGTGTATGTACACGTAGTCATTTAAACGAACCTTCTGACGAACAGCAGCTAATATTGCATATGAAAACTCACGATTTTGTATTGTACGTGCTAACGCATCGAGCGCATCCGCTGCGTGTGCTGTAGAATGTGCCCATCCTTTCCCTTCTACGTAACCCCTTACATCTTCTTCTAAATATACATATTCCAGCACTTGTTCTGCTACACTGTACAATTGTTCTTCCGATAACAACGGTTCTCTTTCATGAACAGATAAAATAAGTGGCGGAATTAATACGGAGAACGCACGTTTAAATACAGAGTCTGTTCCCTTTTCACTAATTTTATAAAATAAATAATCAGGACTAATCGCTTGTAACATTAATCCTCGTAACTCTTTTTGTCTAAATACATCATTTGTAATCCATGTGTGAAGCGTACTATAAATTAAATCATCACGTAATTCAGCATCAGGTGATCCGATATAATCTAACATCCACTGCGCATATGGATATGCATCCACATCTTCTGGTACAGCATAATTATTATTTTTAATTTGTAGTAGTTCTTCTTTTAATTCTAGTACTTCATTCATTAAATTTCCTGTCCCCTTTTTGCGTTTTTTATTGTCTTATCCCCTTTTATTTGCTTCATAAAATTAATTTAATTATAACAATAAATAAAAGGCTATACATATATTTCTGATTATGTATTACGCTCTTTCATGAAATATAACTTCTGGATTTTCTAAATCACTATTCTGAAATACAACATCCGCACACTCTATCGGATTATGCTCATCTATATACATCTTACAGGCCGCATGATATCTGTTTAAAAACATCTTCTCTGCTTCTTCATAACTTCCAAAAGCTTCAGTTTCCCGCTTAGCACCACGTTTTATCGCAATCTCAAAATCTGTATCTACAAAGATTTTGTAATCAAATAAATGTGCAACGTCTTTTTTCAATAGAAACGTTCCATCTACTATTAATATCATATTTTGTGTGGCCAATAGCGGCTCATTATGTACAGGCATATCCGTTATTAAGTTATGAGAAATCGTTTCATACTGTAAATTCCCGTTAGGTCCTAAAGGCATTAATAATCTTTCTTTGAAAGCTGTATAATCGTGTGCATCTTCATAATACCCTCTTGCAGATTCTTTACCTTGTGCATAGCGAATCACTCTTGAATTATGAAAATCGTCGATGCTAGCGCGTGTTACTGGTAACCCTCGTTTTTTTATTTCTTCCGCTAGTTCGTTTGTAAATGTTGTTTTTCCTGATGCTGTAATACCACTTACTCCAACTCTTGTTGGATGAGTTAAGTTTAATTTTAAAATATGATCTACAATTTCTTTCATGCGTTGTATTCGGTTCATGATATTTCCTCCTACAATCAGTTTACATAACATAATTACAGGTAACATTTCATATCACTATTTGTCGGTAAATCGATATCCTTTGTCGAATCGTTGATATATTTTAAGTTATGATAGATATATTTGAAAAATCGTTGATATATTATTAGCTTACTTCCCCTTAAATCCTCGATACAGTGCAGTCCGTAACTCTTGTTTGTATTCTGCAATCTCTGGCATTTCGAGTTCTTCTGCTAGTCTGATAGCTAATTCAATATCATACGGTACTCGTACAAGTTGAATAGAAAAGCTCGCTGCTTCTTTTTCATTGTAAGTTCCTTCAAATATTAAATAGGAAGCTTGTGTTATTTCAAGTGGGTTTCCTACGCTACCGGCGTTACATAACGTTTTCCCTCTGAAATTTTGAACGAACGCTTGGTGAACGTCACCGTAACAAACGACATCTGGTTTTCTTTCCCCTTCTATATTTTCCGTCAGATCACTATTTTCGAACATACTAATACGTTCTTCTCTTGAAGCGTGTGGTTGAATTCTTTCATATAAACTTCTCGGTGAGGCGTGGAACATACGAATGAGTTTGCCGCTCATAAAAAATTCGATTGAAAATGGTAAACTTCTTAAATAGTCGTTTTGTTCTTCTGATAATTGTTTTTGATGCCATTTTAATGCTTCAAATTCAGTCGGTTTTGTAATAAAATCATCCCAGTTTCCCATTACGACTACTTCACATTCTTTACGAATGATTTCAATTGCTTCACTGGAATGAGGTCCTTTTCCTACTAAATCTCCAAGACAAATAATGCGCTCGATTCCTCTTAATTTAATATCATTTAACACGGATTCTAATGCTTGAATATTACCGTGAATATCTGAAATTACTGCTATTTTATCCATATAAATTACTCCTTTATTTATTAAATTCACTTGATTGATACCATTTTGGAATATAAGATGAAAAATGATTATGATCTTCTAAAATTCCATTTAATCTTTCCTTCATCTCATCTACTAAATGCGGCGTACTTCGATTCGTCCAAACTATATCCGCTGGGAATGTCATCGCGGCGTACAATGTATACAGTTTCCAGAAATGAAGCGATGGTTCGCCTCCGCAATAACCGTGAAATTGTCCAACCGCAAATGATTTACTTATTCTTGTAGTAAAAATCGCTACGTTATAAAAATCGTGTATTGGATCGCCAAAATCATATCCACCAAAATCAATAACGATAAACTCCTTATTATGAATCATACTATTTGCTGGATGGAAGTCATCATGTAAAAATCTTATTGGACGATTTTTCAATAAATCTTTATGATTTTCTACAAAGGTTAATACTGGCTTCAAATCCAGAAAATTCACCTCGTAATCTGCTAGTGCCTCTATGTATCTTTCGTATTTATTCCATCTAGATGTTTCCCATTTATTACTTTCTCTTTCAATTGAGTGAATTCTCTTTAATACTTCCCCTGCTTTTCTTCCTGCATTATACTGTTCTTCCACCGTTAGCTTCGTTAAACCTTCTTCACCATTTATACCTCGGGTCCATTCAAATACCTGAACACATTTATTTAATTTCTCAAGTATTATGAAATGAATTAACTTGGGTGTTGGAATATGTAATGACTCGAATTGTTGCATATACGTATATTCTTCTTGTTTACGTTCAAAATGAACAGCATCACATATTTTTACAAAATAAGTTTCTTGATTCTTTAATTCAATTTTATACTTCTCTTCATGTGAAAAACCTTTTGAAATAGCTGTACACTTTGCAATACGAGGCCATTCTAGTATTCTCTCTATCTCTCTGAGGATTTCTTCCACAACATTCACCTCTATTAATATATGTACAAACTACCTAGCACTTCATGCTCTCGTTTATTTCCACCTGTAAACTCTACTGCAAATGGATTTTCGCCATTCTTATTCAAATGTTCTAGCACTAGCCCTTCTTCAATCGGTTCACAAAACTGTACATGAATATCTCCAAACACTACACTTTGACACTCAGCATTCCATTTTTCATTTTTCACAACTGAGCTTGTAGATAGTCCCATTACTTCTTTCCATTTCCGCACCGTTTCTCGAACGTTTTTCACTGCATAATGGATCGTTTCAATTTGTTGTACTTTGTTTTTATGTTCCGTAATCGTTCCAATGTTACGTAAATCATTTCTTCTTTCTTCGTCCGTTTCATTCCACTGTATAAAGAAAGGTAATTTCAGTCCGTTCTCTTCTTGCTTAACAAATAACATTTTCCATTCTAAAAGCCGGCCATCTTTTCTCATGCGTTTCCCTTCAAATGGCCCTATCGTATGTAAGCCGTGCTTCTTAAAGTTAACTACTAGCTCCTCAATTGCATCTGTTCGGATTGCGATTTGTAGCATTCCTTCTCCATTTTGTAGTTTCACCACTGTTTCTTGTACTAATGGATTTTCTGCTTCTTTCGCTTTTTCTTCATGTTGAACTGCTAAAAATTCTATATATGATAAATCAAAATAACTTAAACTATTCCAAGTACCCCAATTCGTATGCTCTCCGCCTAATACAGTATGAAATCCAAGTTCCTGCATTTGTTTTGCCGCTTCCTCCGGTGTACCATGAACTGCATGAACGAGATGATCAAATCGTAACATGTCTTTCTCCCCTTTCTCTTCATCCTTTTATTGTATATTTTATTTTTCTTTCATTCAATTCAAAAACTTTAAAACCTAGTTGATTTATACGATTAATATGTATTATAATGAAACAAATTTAATTATTGCTGATTGGAAAAACCAAAGGCACTTTTCTCATACGGGAAAAGTGTCTTTTTCATTTATTATTACAGGGGGATTATTTATGCAGAAATTAATTGTCTTTGCTATTATCGGATTTTTCGCTCAATTGATCGATGGAGCACTTGGAATGGCGTATGGGGTAACGTCTACTTCACTATTATTAATGTTTGGTATTGCACCGGCTGTAGCTTCCGCGTCCGTTCATTTAGCTGAAGTGGTTACAACTGCAGCTTCTGGCGCATCTCATATCAAATTTGGAAACGTTGATAAATATACCGTTTCTAGACTTACATTACCTGGGGCAATCGGCGCATTTGTTGGGGCATGTTTTTTAAGTAATTTGCCTGGCGATGTAATCAAACCGTACATTTCCGTATTTTTATTTACTTTAGGGGTTTATATTTTATTACGATTCATCATTCAAAAACAAATTGTCACTTCAAATAAGCGTATGTCTGCAAAACAACTTGTGCCGCTTGGTTTATTCGCTGGATTCGTTGATTCAACTGGTGGCGGTGGTTGGGGGCCGATTACGACGCCTGTTCTTCTAGCAAGAGGAAATGAAGCTAGAAAAGTTATTGGATCTGTAGATACGAGTGAATTTCCTGTTTCACTCGCTGCAACAATTGGCTTCTTCATCTCACTTGGCTGGGAACAAGTAAGCTGGGTTTGGGTATTTGCGTTAATGCTTGGCGGTATTGTCGCAGCTCCAATTGCTGCATGGTTAGTTCGTATCGTTCCAGCACATTTACTTGGGGTATTAGTTGGCGGTCTTATTATCTTTACGAATATACGTACACTGCTTACTACATTTAAAGTGGATCCAACTATTATTTCACTTTCTTACGTTGCAGTTGGTCTTGTCGTTATTATTTCTATTTTCATTGCTGTTCGAAATCATTCCAATCGTCCTAACGCATCAACGGCTGAGTATCCAAATGATCAGAAGCAAATGCTACCATAACTATAAGAAATACCGCCCAATTTAGAGCGGTATTTTTTATTTTTCTATTTTCCAATTAATCATCGTTTCTGTAGCATTTACTCTCTTCATATGTAACTTTTCTAAAACACGAATCGAACTATAATTATCTAGAAGTGTCTCTGCAATTATTGTTTCTACCTCTCCTGTTTTGAAAGCCCAATCGATTAGTTCTCTTACAGCTTCTGTTGCATAGCCCTTATTCCAATATTTCTCAATAAATCCATAGCCAATTTCCACTGTTTGATTCTCGTTTGGTTTCCCTTTAAACCCAATATCACCTATAACGCTATCATCTTCTTTCCGAAGAACATACCACGCGCCCCATGGTAATATAGCTGCATCTTGTTTTACATTCTTTACATGCCCTACAATATGCGGACCGCTATTGTATCCTTGCTCGTTAGCAATTTGAATTCTCTCTTCTGTACACGGCACTATATAGAGCCTTTCTGTTTCTAATTTCATATTGATTTCCCCTTTTCAATTAAACAATACCCCAATTTTACTAAAAATAAAAAGAATATTCATCCTATTCGTTAAATTTATACTTATTCTTTGAAACGAATTTAAGGAATAATCCTCTTTTGATAGTTATGTCGAATTATATTTTTCTGAATTTTCTTTTAATTTAGAGGATTTTTCAATATTTTTTGCGAAACATTTGTATAACAATTTTTTCTTTGCTTATTGCTACATAATAGTAGGTTCGGGTGGAGTTTTGCAAGCGTTTCCTATACAATAACCGATATTTTTTGACTTTTCCTAACAAAATATCTTGCAATATATTCAGAAAGTCATTACAATTGCCATATATTAAAAATCTTAGCAATATATAAATCCTCATCAATCCGATGAGGTAGAGGTTGCGACTTTTAATAGTAAAACGGACGAGACACAGAGAATGTCAGCTGACTCCGTTTGAAAGGAAAAGTTGCCGAAGTTTATATTTCTTCTCTGGAAATATGAGCTGGGGCTGTCTCCGAAAGGAACAGAACTGTCACGTTTACAAAATTACCGTGTAAACGTGGGGTGCTATCTTAACGGAAGGGTATGATGGGGTGGTTATTTGTGAAACGTTCCGCCAAATTCCTTTGGCGGTTTTTTGTATTTTTCTCCCCCGCTCCTTCCTAACCTACAAGAAAAGGAGTGTTGAACATGAATAGCGCAACAAATCAATCTACCTCTAAAACGCAAACTACACAAGGACAAGGTGAATTAAAACGCGGATTAAAATCTCGTCACCTTACGATGATTTCTCTCGGTGGTACAATTGGTACCGGACTATTTCTTGCCAGCGGTGGTGTCATCCATACAGCTGGACCTGGTGGCGCATTAATTGCATACGCCGCAATTGGAATTATGGTTTATTTTTTAATGACAAGCTTAGCTGAACTTGCAGCTTACATGCCTGTTACTGGATCTTTTAGCACGTATGCAACAAAATTTGTTGATCCATCACTTGGCTTTGCACTTGGATGGAACTATTGGTATAACTGGGCAATTACGATTGCTGCTGAACTTGCAGCCGTAACATTAATTATGAAATTTTGGTTCCCAGATACCCCTTCTCTTATTTGGAGCGGATTATGTTTAGCTATTATTTTCCTTTTAAACTATTTATCTGTTAAAGGGTTTGGTGAATCTGAATATTGGTTCGCACTTATTAAAGTAGTTACGATTATTATCTTTTTAATTGTTGGTTTCATGATGATTTTTGGAATTATGGGCGGTGAAACGGTTGGATTTAAAAACTTCACTGTTGCAGATGCACCATTTAACGGCGGTATCATGGCAATTATCGGTGTGTTTATGGCAGCTGGTTTCTCATTCCAAGGTACTGAACTATTAGGAGTAGCTGCTGGTGAAACGTCTGATCCAGAACGTAATATCCCAAAAGCAATTCGTTCAATCTTTTGGCGTATTCTTTTATTCTATATCCTTGCGATTCTCGTTATCGGTTTATTAATTCCTTATACAACTGAAAGCCTTGCTGCAAGTGATGTTACAGTAAGTCCGTTTACACTTATTTTTGAAAAAGCGGGCGTTGCCTTTGCTGCTTCTGTTATGAACGCTGTTATTTTAACTGCTGTACTATCTGCTGGTAACTCTGGTATGTATGCATCAACTCGTATGCTTTGGGATTTAGCTCGCCAAGGAAAAGCACCAAAGTTTCTTGGTAAATTAGATAGCCGCGGTGTACCTGTTAACGCGTTAATCGTAACGTCAATTGTTGGGAGTATTGCTTTCATTGCTTCTTTATTCGGTGATGGTGTTGTATACATTTGGTTATTAAACGCATCCGGAATGTCTGGTTTTATCGCATGGGTTGGAATTGCAATTAGTCATTACCGTTTCCGTAAAGCATATATCGCACAAGGAAAAGATTTAAATGACTTACCATATAGAGCAAAATGGTTCCCATTCGGTCCAATCTTCGCATTTACACTTTGTATCATCGTAATTTTAGGACAAAACTACGGCGCATTTATGGGTGAAGCAATTGATTGGAACGGTGTACTCGTTTCTTACATCGGTTTACCACTCTTCTTAGTACTATGGTTAGGTTATAAATTTACGAAAAAAACAAAAGTGATTCCACTTGATAAATGTGAACTAAAATAAAGTGAAACGAGCAAACAAATTTGTTTGCTCGTTTTTTGTTGCAAACCTCTTTACTTCCCTATTGCTCCTGTTTTTGCAATAATAAAGGAAATATAAATAAAGGTTGGGATACAATGAACATTCGCATTACTGATGAAGCGAAAGCAGCTATACATAGATTAGAACTTGAAGATAAAAAGATCGTTCGCATTAGAGGAACAATGACGAACTCTTGTAGTATTTTCGTTGATGTCGATTTAATTTGGGATACATATAACGCAGATGATGTTGTATATGAAGATGCAGAGCTTATCGTACAAATGGATTCATTCACGAAAGACTACACTGGTGATACCGTGAAACTTGATTATAAGACGACAGGTTTTAGTATTACGACTCCGAGTGAGACTTTGGTTTATGGATTGTCGATTAAAAAATAAAAATTGTTTTCATTTGACCACCGAGGTGAAAAAATGGGTAAATATATTCCGTTAAAATTTTTATTTAATGAAGAATTAGCAGAAAAAATAGCTGATTCTATTTGTAAACACGATCCTTGTTTCTCTAAAAGCATCTTTGTAGATTCTGTAGCTTGTAAAGTTGAAAATTTAGAGTTAAAACAGCGTATTGAAGTAATTGCAGATGAATTACACAATGCTTTACAAAAAGATTTTAATGCCGCAATACATATATTACTGAAAACATTAGGACCAGAAAATACAACAGAAGTAGGCACATTTACAAATGGATATATGTACATGCCTGTTGCAAAATACGTTGAAAAATATGGGCTTAACGATTTTAAAATCTCGTTTAATGCAATGTATGAAATAACGAAAAGGAATACTGCTGAATATGCCATTCGGCCCTTTCTTGAAACATACCATGAAGATACACTAAACATATTACAACAGTGGATTCATGATGAAAACAGCCACATTAGGAGATTAGTTTCTGAAGGTACAAGACCAAGGCTTCCTTGGGCTAAAAAAATAGGAGCTCTAAAAGGTGATTTTAAGTACAATTTACAACTTCTTGAACCATTAATGAATGACCCTTCTAAATATGTTCAAAAATCTGTAGCCAATCATATTAACGATATTACGAAAGAAGATAAAGAACTCGTTTTTCAGTGGTTACAGCAATTACGTGATAAACAGCATCCTATTAATCCTTGGATTATAAAACATGGATTAAGAACAGTTATTAAAAATGGTACTTTACCAAAAGATTTTTGTTTTTGAGTATATTAAACAAAAACGCTATCTTTTCCTATGATTCTAGAAAAAGAATAGCGTTTTTTTACTCGTCCAGTATTTAGTAGGTATAACTTTTTATATTTCAAAAGACTTTTCTCTCTAAAAATATTTTTCATACAAATTTTCACATTCTAAAAAATCTATAAATTTCTTATAATGTGTCACTGTTCTTTCTAAAGCAATCATTAAAACAAAAATAAAATAAATTGCTTGGATTCCATTCATATAATTAAAGAGTGATTCAAATATATATACAATACTTGCAATCATAGAACAAAACCATAAATAAAACTTCATTTTCAGCTTTTTAATTTTTTGCTTAGTTGTCTTACAATACTGGCCATGAACTCTTATAAACAAATAAATTGCTGTATGTAAAATAATAATTGAAAATTGAAAACTTCGATTGTCCTCCGAACTAAATTCAGAAAAATCTATTTCTAATGAATGTAATACTATCCAAATAGAAAATAAAGATAGCAGAAATACATATAAAAAACCAATTAATAATTCAAAAATAAAGAGCCAAGGTTTATTTATGATTGAGTAAAATGGATTTAGATATTTTATGGTTAATAAAAATTTTCTCACTAAATCAGTAATAATAATTGATGTATTAGTTATATTCATATAGAAAAGTAATGTTATTGGAACTAATAACATTATAGTGATGCCCCAAACAGTAATCTTAATGCCTGATAAAAAGAAAACAGCTCCATAAATTATAACTGAAAAAATAAAAGTTGATACTGGAACAAACATTAAAAATGTAAAAGTTCTTATTAAGATTAAATCCCCTAAAAAATCTTTTATTATGGAAACGTGTATTTTTTCCTCCTTGTATTTTTTCACAGTATCAACTATTTCTTTCTCAGATAAAAGAAAACACTTCAATCTATTAAACATAAAAAAACCCCTTTATATTAAAAAGATTAAAATATATACCACACTGTTATTAAAATTTCATAAAAATAATTGTAAATTTTGTATAAGCATTTTTTTCACTTTCAACTGTAATTAAGGCGTGATGTGCCTCTATAATAGCTTTGACAAGTGCCAATCCAATTCCGGTCGATCCGTGCTTTTTAGAACTACTTGATTTATAGAATCGTTCAAAAATATGAGGTAATTCTTCAGCTGAAATTCCCTCTCCAAAGTCTTGGATTACTAGTTCTGTATAGATTGGAGAATTTTTGGCCTGAATCATTATTTTACCACCGGGTTTAGAATGTTCGATTGCATTCTTCAACAGGTTTAACAAAGCTTCCTGCATCCATAATTTGTCATGAATAACGACTATTTCTCTTGGGGCATTCCAATCAATCAAAATATTTTTATCACTTATCATGCTTTGCAAGCGATTTAGTACTTCCTCAGTCGTATCTACTAAATTCCCTGGCTCTTTATCAAACGAAATCGCTTTTGCATCAATTTTTGCTACTTTTAACAAATTCTGAATTAAGACATTCATTCTAGAAATCTGAATATCATTATTTTGTAGTAATTGAGCTTGTTGCTCTCGGGATAGTTTCTCATTTAACAACATTTCATTATAGATAGAAATAGTTGAAAGCGGCGTTTTTAACTGATGAGATATATCCTGCAACATTTCTCCTAAAAACCGTTTCTCTTCAAGCAAATCATGCATATTTTTTCTAATGATATCCCTCATTGAACGAAATGAAATCGCCAGTTTCGCGAAATCCCCCTCTTTATTTTCATTGATGACAACCGAGTAATCTCCCTCGATTATCTTTTTTGCAGCTCTAGTAAGCTGGCTAATCTTATTGAAAATAATTTTTTGTTGCATGTAGTTTGCAACAAAAAGTAAAAATCCAAAAGCAATCAATCCCCACATCATAAATTGATTGTGATTAATAATTAGATTATTTAAGTGAGGAAAAAATTTTGAATCCAAGTCTTCATATAATCCATATTGCTTTAGGATCTCTGTCCCTTTTTCCTGATATTTACTTGAGTGAGACGAATGACTTGATAAGACTTTCATAATTTCCGCTTCATTTTCTGGATTCTGCTCTACCAACCTAGCTGTAATTTCCCCCCATGTTGCAATAGAGTCTCTTTTCAAATGATCATAAAATAATTGTTGAATAATAAATTGGTAAATCACAAATATAGATAAAAGGACGGCTAGTATCGTCATATAGCTTTTTAACTCGGTATTTTTCATTATCTTGCTCACCCAATCACGTCCTTGCTCCAACGATAACCATATCCTCTTTCGGTAACGATAAACTGTGGTTTTTGAGGATTGTCTTCAACTTTAGCTCTTAAACGCTTTATGTATACAGATAACGTGTTTTCATCAAAAAAAACATTTTCTCCTTCTGTTATTTGTTGTAGGAGTTCATCTCTTTTTAATGCTTTGTGAGAATTCTTCATGAAATTCAATAGCAGCTTGTATTCTAAATTCGTCAATGTAATACTTTCACAATTTTTATAAACCTTGACTAGGTTCGTATCGATTCTTATATTCTCAGATCTTAAAATTTGAGATGGCGTTTCTAGCGACGCTTGTTTACGCAATTGTACTTTCACTCTGGCCATGAGTTCCCTAACCCGAAAAGGTTTGGTTATATAATCATCACCGCCTATATCCAGCCCCATTACCACATTTGCTTCTTCATCTAGTGCAGTTAAGAAAATAATAATCGAATTCTCGTTTTTCTTTTTAAAATACAAACATAAGTCATAACCATTACCATCTGGTAGGCCGATATCAAGGATGGACAAATCAAATGTATTGTGAACAAACTGGTGTTTAGCTTCTTTTACACTGGACGCTCTAATCACCTCATAACCTTCATTTCTCAATGAAAATTCGATGGCTATGCCAAGAGCTTCATCATCTTCAACTAGTAATATTTTTTTATTCAAGTATGCCCTCTCCTTTTTTTCCCCTAGCTTATACTCCAATTACAATAGCCTGGCTATAATCTAGCCAGGCTTATAATATTATTGTTCTCTAATATTATCAATAATATTATCTTGTTGAATTTTTTTCAATGGATTTAAGACTGATAAATAACTAATTATTAAAGCTGAAACAAACGTAATGATACAAGCCTCATAAGGAATCGTCCATGTCATTTTCAACATATCAGATATAGCTAAATATATAATATAAGACAATATACAGCCAAAAAAGATTCCTTGTAAACTTCCCGAAAAACCGTAAATCAAAGCTTCATAGGTAATCATTTTTTTCAAATCCTTTTGTGACATACCAATGGATTTCAAAGCGGCCAATTCTTTTCGTCTAGTCATGATACTTATAGTTATAGTATTGAGGATATTAACGCTACTAATTAAAGAAATGACTGTAATGAAACCATATGCAAGCACTTGTAAAGTAAGTTTTTCTTCTTTTTTTGTTTTATTTTCTTGATAATTATTTACGATTGTAATGGAATAGCTTTTTCCAATCGTGTTTTCTATTTCCTTTACTGTCGCGGAAGATTGAGTTACATCCTTTAATTTAGTTTCAAAGCTATTCTCCTTTTTTTCGTATACTTTAGATATATTTTCAAGTGATTTCAATTGATGCAAAACTTGTTCACTTTCAGCTAAATGATCTGGATTATTATCCACTATCTTAATTGTAATATCCGATTTAACAGATAACTTATCAAAAGATTTAGATGCAAATGCAACACTCATTAAATACGAGAAAGTAATAAATAACACACTACTTATAATAATTGATAAGATTGTAATGGTATAGCGATTTTTATTTCGCTTAACATTTTTCATAGCCATGCTCAAAGGAATAGATAAAGGTTTTTTCACCATGGAATTCTTTTGTTTTTTGATTTGTTCCTTTTTAATTGACAACCTGCTACTAATTGCCAACAAAGGGGAGATTTTCCCTGCAAAATAAGCTGGGTACAAACTTGACGCTATTACAGAAAGCAAGGTAATAATCGAACTGATTAGTAAAATATTCCAATCAACATGAAATATCGAGACCGCTTTACTATTTTCCATTAAAAGTGAAAAAGTGAACTGCAGAGAGGCAAGTGCTATTAGGCTACATATAATTCCAATTGGTATAGCGATAACAGCCAGAAAAGTAGCTTCTCTCAGAACGATTTGTCTAATTTGCTTTCGTGTTGCACCAATGCTTCTCAACAAGCCAAACTGCCTCGTTCGTTCTACGACACTGATTTGAAAAGCGTTGTAAATCACAACAATTGTCGCTATCACAACAATGCTGATTGTAATAATTAGCGTAGCCATAATCGAATTATTGTAACCTGGTTTCTCTAATTGAATTAATTCATTACTTATATTAATATTATTTTCTCCGGAAATGGTCTTGAGTCCCTCTAAAACCTCATTAAAGTTTGCTTTTGAGCTAATTCCAACTAATATTTTTCCTTCACCAGCGCTAAACTTACTCTTATAGGTTAGTAACCGTCCCACCTTATTTTCCTGTGTATATGTACTATCACTTAGAAAACCAACCAATTTGTATTTTTTTTCATTTAATTCGAATGAATCACCTATTTGAATATTTTCTTTTATATAAGGTAATACCCAGGGATCAACAGCAACTTCTTGATCATTAGATGGCAATCTGCCCTTAATAATACTGTATTTTAAAAATTCCAAGGCGTTATCATCAGCAAAATTCATTTGTACAGCAGCCTCTCCAACTTGGACTGTTTCTCCCTGTGACATTAAACCAAATGATTCAATTTGCGGGTTATATTTAATTTTTTTCAATATCGATTCATCGTAATTTAATACAACGGCATGAAAAGAATACCCTTGCCTCTTTTTCGTATTCTCGATTTGAGAAATCTGAGTACCGTTCATAAATAGGCCGATTGTAGAAATTAACGATACAGAGAGTACGATTCCTATCAAAGTTAAAATTGTTCGTTTCTTATTTCCCTTTAAGTATCTCCTGCTTAATTGTTTATAATTACCAATCAAGATTAGTTTCCTCCCGTCTTAGGCTTATTCATGGATAGCCACTGATCGGAAATGATTTGGCCATCTTCAATTGTAATAATACGGTCAGAAGTTGATGCAATTTTTAAATCGTGAGTAATCAATACAATAGTTTGATTATATTTTTTTGCTGTCAATCTTAATAAATCCATGACTTCTTTTGTATTTTGAGTATCCAGATTTCCTGTAGGTTCATCAGCTAAGATTAAATGTGGGCGATTTATAAGTGCCCTCCCAATCGAAACCCGTTGTTGCTGACCTCCTGATAATTCAGATGGTAAATGATTTCGTCTTTCATGAAGTCCCAGAATTTCAATAATTTCGTCCATATAAGGATTATCTACAGGTTCATTATCTAGTAAAGTGGGCAAAGCTATATTCTCTTGCACATTCAATACAGGAATTAAATTAAAGAACTGAAATATAAAACCAACTTTTCTTCTTCTAAATATCGAAAGTTCATTATCTGAATAATTATAAATATTGTTCTCTCCAATAAATACTTGTCCTGAACTCGGACGGTCCAACCCTCCCAAAATATGTAACAATGTACTTTTACCTGAGCCAGAAGCTCCTACGATTGATACAAATTCCCCTTGCTGTATAGAAAGATTTATGCCCTTCAAAGCATCTACCCTACTATTTCCTTCACCATAACTTTTGACTACATTTTCTATTCTTACGATTTCCATTTATATCACCTTATTTTCATTTTAATTTAGTCTTGTACCTCTACAAAGTTTATTTTATTCTGATTATTCGAAGAGAGCTTATCAATCTGTTGTAAAACTTTGTCTACTTCTTGTTTGTTTTTATAATCAAAATTACGTTTTTGAAATTGAATCAATTTCATTATTGACTCTGATTCAGAAATTGTATTATATTCTTGGTCGTTTAGAATAACAAGGTTCATTGGAACATACCCAATCCAAATTTGCTGTTTAACATACTGAGCAGGTACTATCTTACCGTTCAAATTCAACTGGTTATTTTCAAAATTATCACCCGCATAAGAAAATAATAGATTCTGATCACTAGATACTTTATTTTTATCTTTCACCCTCTCAGAAATAATAGATGCTGAATTTGGATCTTTTCTAGCTCTTAGAAGTCCCTTATTAAATAATTTTACCGCGGTAGAACTATTAATAACTGCATATTCTGTAGTGTTGATTTCAAATTCTTCATTTGTATCATTTTGTTTCTTATCTTCTTCTGATAATGGAATCCTTTTTGTTATTGTGACGTACTTTACCTTATAGTCTATTGATTGTTTAGTGTCATCTTTAAACTCTTGTTTAACTTTTTCTACGTCAGTTGCAGTACCACTAACTAGAATCCCATCGACTGGTTGTCCTGGACCTTGCACATAACGTTTTACTCCTAATCCTATTCCTATAAAAATAGCAATAACAACCGTATAACTTATAATTTTTTTCATTAGAATACTCCTTTAGTAAATGATTTATATCTGGATTATAGATGAGTTTTTTTCATAAGTTAATGACTTCTATCTAACTATGTGACTTCTAATCTTACAATTTTGTAAGATTAGTATTCCCCATGCTCAACAAGCTAAATTTATATAATAATAATCTTATACGTTATTATTCTCTTTTTTATTGAAACGGATCGAATCACAGGCAATAACCCGACCTATAATGATTAATGTTACAGATAATAACTTAAGGCCCGTCTTATATATAATCTAAATCTTTAAAATAAACAAAGGATATTACTCCTAATACAGCACCAACTATCCCTAGCATCAAATCCTTATACTTTTGTATAAACATCTTATTCCTCTTTTCGTACAAATAAATTATTCCATATATAACAATACTAAATTATGGAATGTTTCCAAAGAATTAAAACGTTTTTATATTCAGTTTATATGTCTACTTATTTACTTATCCCATAGATAAGTAAATCCAAAGGGATACAAAAACGTCACTTCTTTTATAAACAGTACGACTTTATTGTTACATAATAGTAGTGAGAAATATCACATATCTCATAAAAGGGCTGGGCGGAAATTTAAGTTTACTAAATACCTTTTCTAAAGTTTGAGTGCAACCTTTTTCTGTACACTCCATCCAATCTTTCATCAAACAACTACCTTCTCCCATAATTTTAAAGGATTCCCACTCGATTATCCCGAATATATAAATTACTATTCTCACAAGGAGCGAATTTATATGAATCTATTCGAACACGAAACGTAAAACCGTTCCCCTTTCATAAGAGGTCCTCCTTTTTTCTTTTCTCACCATATCATTTACTTACAAAATAGGAGGATACAATTATGAAACGTGATCCATTATTTTTAACTTTATTAGAAAGTGCTAATACAAATTTTAGCGGTTGGGATTTTTCTTTTATTTCAGAAACGGGTCGAATGAAGAGCGAGCCTTTATCGTGGTCATATGGCAGTACAGCTTTCCAGCTTATGCAGCATGCAGAATCAATGCTCGATATGGGGACTGGCGGCGGAGAGTTTTTATCTCTGTTACAACCGTTCCCGTCAACTATTTATGCTACTGAGGGCTACGCTCCAAACGTGCCAATTGCTCGAAAGAAATTAGAGCCTTTAGGGGTTACTGTTGTAGAGGTGAACGATGATACTGCATTGCCATTTCAAGATGGTCAGTTTAATCTAATCCTAAACCAACATGAATCATATGCTGCTTCTGAAGTAAAAAGAATTCTTTCTCCAAATGGAACATTTCTTACACAACAAGTTGGCGGTCTCGATTGCGCGGAACTTAATGACCAATTTGACACACCACTAAATAGTGAATTTGCAAGTTGGTCGCTTGAAGCGGCATGTAATGAACTACAGGAAAACGGATTTACTATCTTAGAAGCAAAAGAAGAATTCCCTTTCCAACGCTTTTATGATATTGGCGCTATCGTCTATTATTTAAAAGCAATTCCGTGGCAAATTCCTGATTTCACTGTCGAAAGGTATTATGAGGAGTTATATCGTATACATGAGATTATCTTGCAAAAAGGATATTTTGATGTGAAGCAACATCGATTTATGATTAAGGCGATTCGTGACTAACGGAAAAGAGGTGGCAAAGCCACCTCCTTTTTTGTTCCTTTTACGTATGTTCTCTACTCTTTCACCATAAGAAAAGTTATATCATACATATTACAATTATGACCAATGAATTGTATTTCTGAAACTTATAATCACCTCGCATATATAACAAGAGCAAAAACGTGATTTTTCACTTTCCTCTTCTATTGAGAAACAAGTTGTTTTTCATATCGCTTGTTCGCATCATCTTCTTTCAAACATGCAGTTGTGTAATTAATAATATTCCGGTTATCGTACGTGAATATATGTTTTAACTTATTTTCTTCTGTTAATACTGTCGGTAAGTATTTTGGTAAATTGCTAACTACTCCTCTATTATCACCATCTAATATCCAATCAATTTCTTTCCATTCTAATAAGCCTTCAGCCGTACGTAATGGTGTATTCATTTGCATTCCATCTGGCAAATCAGCAACGAACACATACATTCCTTCACTAGCCTGGGGCTCACCTTTACCTTTAAAACCAACAGTCCCTTTATACGTTACACTTGAAAGTTCTATGCCCGTTTCCTCAAACGTTTCTCTAATTATTCCTTCGTATGGCGTTTCATTCTCTTCTATTTTTCCTCCAACACCATTCCACATCCCCATATTCGGCTTTTTATTTCTATGTTAATAGCAGTATTTTATCGCTTTTTCTAATAAAGCAAATTGTGTATTTGTACATACGATCATTTCCTTTCATTTTCCACATGAGTTATTTGGCTTATTTTCAAGTAAAAACACTCGCCTTACAATTCCTTACTACATAATATATAGTACAACTTTCATGCGTAAACACTTTACGTCAAACGAGAGAATCCTTTTTAGAAAGGAGAATTTAAAATCGATACTATAAGCAATGAATTTCTAAAACAATATTACGACAGCCTTGTGTGGTTAAAAGATACACATTGGTTTGGAGTTCCAATCTATAAACTTCCCTCTGATCTCTTTTTGTATCAAGAAATCATTTATGAATTAAAGCCCGATTTAATTATTGAATGCGGGACTTTTCACGGTGGTAGTGCACTGTATTTAGCTTCTATGTTAGATTTAATTGGAAAAGGTCACGTACTTACTATCGATATAACTCCGCAGCCAAATCGGCCATCACATAATCGGATTACGTATTTAACAGCATCTTCTGTTTCTGTGCAGGCCATCCAAACAATAGTAAGTATGCGCAAACCTGATGATGTGATTTTAGTTATTTTAGATTCTGATCATAGTAAAGAGCATGTTTCAAAAGAACTCTTGCTATATAAATCTATCGTCACTACTGGCAGTTATATAATTGTAGAAGATACCTCCATTAACGGAAATCCGCTTCTTCCCGATTGGGGTCCTGGCCCGATGGAAGCTGTGGAAGAGTTTTTAACTAAAAACAATAACTTCATAATCGACGAGTCTAAACATAAATTTTTCATATCATTTAATCCAAAAGGTTTTTTAAAGAAAATAAAGTGAAACTTTAATAAGTGGGGTTTTGCTCATCCCCCACTTATTCTATCATTTTCATTTTTGAAAACGGATAATATACAAATTCCACCTTGCCAATTATGTTATCTTCTTTAATATATCCTAAGCCATTGCGACTATCTCTACTTACTTCGCGGTTATCTCCCATAACAAATAACTTATTTGGCGGAATTTTTGTCTTTTGAAAGTTATAAAACACTTGTGTGTTGTTAAATAAATCTTTGTTCGTATATGGTTCTTCTTGCTTTTTATCGTTCACATATACCTTTCCGTTCGTTATGTTAATTACATCACCAGGAAGCCCTATTACACGTTTCACATAATATTTCGATTCATCCTCTTCTTTTATAATGACAATTTCTCCGTGTTGTAAATTAGAAAGACGTACTACCGCTTTATTTACAAATACGTAGTCTTCTTCATATAAAGTCGGCTGCATCGATTCCCCTTCCACCTTACATAAAGTAAAAGAATGGTAGCCTATGACTATCACCAATATAAATAGTATGTACTTTCCCCAGCCTCTCTCAATCTCCTTTTTCATATCCATTCCCACCTTATAAAGCGCTTTTTAACTCAAAAAATATATCACTGCACAATATGTTTCCATGCAGTGATACTATTTTTACTGTGCCTTGTTCGGTTGTTCTACTGGAACTGGATTTGTATTTGATCTATTTGTTTTTAATTCAAAGTACGCATCCAAAATCTCTTTACCAATCGCAGAATTAATTCCTGATTTATCATCATTCACCCATGGTACAACAACTGAAAAAGCTACTTCCGGATCCGCATCATATGGTGCATAACCGGCAAGAGTTAAATTATAACATTTTTTTCGGTTGTTGTTCTCATCTCTTCCAATATCACTTTCTCCACCATATACTGTCTCAGCTGTTCCTGTTTTTCCCGCTGGTTTATATGGTAGACCTTTAAATGTTCCGGTTCCGGTTCCGTCAGCTTCTTGAAAAACTCTTCTAAATCCTTCTTTTACATGATTAATGTACGAAGTTTCCATATCCACTCTATTTAATACAACTGGTTCAATCGACCGAACGACTTTTCCTGCATCCTCTGGTCTATTCGGTTGCTCTCTAACTTCTTGTACAATTTGTGGTTTCATTCGGTAACCGCCATTTGCAATGGTTGAAATATATTGCGCAAGCTGAAGCGGCGTATATGTATCATACTGTCCAATCGCGTAATCAAGTAAAAATCCGGGTATGTTATCAGTTCTACCTATTTGACCGATCGATTCATTTGGCAGGTCAATACCAGTCGACACACCTAGGCCAAATTGTCTAAAATAGTAGCGCATTTTATTAAATGTTTCTTGTTTAATATCTAATGGATTGTTTGGAACATAATTAATGCCTGCCATTTTTAAAGCTGTATTAAACATATAAACGTTCGATGACACTTGCAAAGCTCTTAAATCATCAATATCCCCAAATTCTTTCCACGATTTCTTCGGCTTAGAACTTCCTTTAAAATACATTGGTGCATCAAAGAAGTGTGTATACGGCTTAATCGCTTCTGTTTGATATCCAGTTAATAAAGTAGCCCCTTTTACAGTTGACCCTAACTCATAAGAACTTGTCATCGTTCCTAATGCATAATCTTCTATTTGCATACCGCCATCTTTATTTACAATTTTCTTTCCTGCCATTGATAAAATTTGACCGTTTTTCGGATTCATCATTACTACGAACGCACGATCCATCATCGGCTCTGCAGCATGAAAGGCTCGTAAATTCTTTTCAAGGCTTCCCTCTACTCTTTTCTGTAAATCCATATCGACTGTTAACATCAAGTTATTTCCACTTTTTCCTTCAGTCACTTTTTCTGTTCGAACAATCTTCCCTGCTTTATCCATAATATTTTTAGACTGTTCTTTCGTTCCATGTAGTGCATCTTCGTATTGTTTTTCGATGTAACTTTTACCAATACGGTCGTTTCGATTATAATCACGAACTAAATAATAATCTAATTGTTCTCTTGGCAACCCTTCATTTTCATTAGAAACGCTACCTAGTATAGAGCGCAGTATTTTATCATTTGGGTATTCACGTTCCCAATCTACTGTTGTATCCACTCCCGGTAAACTTGCCAACCTTTCACTAACGACAGCATATTCATTTTCACTTACGTCTTTTTTAACGATTTGCGGCGTCATTTTATATCCCGCATTCATTTTGCTTTTAATTACTAATACTTCTATATCTTCCTTTGAAAGCTCATTTAATTCTTCTTGTGTAATTCTTTCCCGGCGCAGTTCTTCTACTTTTTTATCTAACTCTTTTCCTTCTATTTCTTGCTTTCTAAATTTACTCTCATCTTCTTTCGTTACTTTCGCTGCTGCCCGCTTTTCATTTAACTGCATCCAAAAATCTTTTTTATCTGTCTCTGTTAACTTATCCATGTCCTCTTGCGACATTTCAATTAGCTTAGCTAAATCTCTTGCTACTTGTAAAACTTCTTTCGAGTCCACTCCTCTCATTTTCGTATATGTAACGGTTCGTAATGGTTTATTATTTACAATAACGTGACCTTGTCGATCAAACATTTTCCCTCTAGGAACGGGAGTACTTACCGTTACATCTTCCTTTTTGTTTACTTCATTTCTATACGTTTCTCCATCAATGATTTGTACTTTACCTAATTGAATTATAATAGCTGAAAATAAAAGAAAGACAATAAAAAATAGTACATTTAACCGAAATGGAATATGAGTCTTTTTCTTTTTCGATTGTTTTTTCTGCTCCTTTTTCTGTCTCATTTCGCTCCCTCGCTTCATTCTATTAACATTTCTACGCAAAATCATTATGTATCAAATTTATTTATATGATATATATAGAATTTTATATTAATTACTAAAGAAATAAAAGATTTAATTTTCAGTTTTTTAATTTATTATCCTATTTATTACCATTCCCTTAATGCACAATAACATGAATATTATTCTAAAAGAAAAATGGGCAAATTGATTTTTATACCATTCGTTTACATTTATTTGTATACTAAAGAAATAAATTCATAAAAGACATTACTTAAGGAGAGAACGAAAATGACAGATTCGTTTATCATACATACTAATACGCCACATTGTTTAAACTTTATGATCTATATTCAAAATATTTATCTCAATCAAAAAGGAAAAAAAGAAAATTTTCGTTTTCCTTACATAACAAAAACATTACATTTCTCCACTGACTTTAAAACAAATTTCAAAGAATTATGGCTGACTCTTCGTAAGCAAACTGCTAACGACAGATATGATTTACAGATTTTTCACGAGGAGAATCATATATTTTATGAGAAGCTTTTTGACGCTAATTTATGTGATGAGGAATCATTTATAGAATTGATATGTAGTTTTAAAGTATGGTGGACTAGCATAGCAGGTCAGCTTTCAATAGAATATTCCGTAAGTCATTATAGTGAACAACTCTATAATGACTTAGTTTTATACTTAAAACAAAACGGAATAAAACCTTCACAACAGCTACAAATTAGCTTACTTTATGACGACTGTGTATTCACTAAAGATAATATTACTTCTTACTCTGCCATTTTACCTACGAAACACTTTTTTATAAATTATAGAGATGTGGTTACTACACTATCGACATGTTTTCATGTTGTTTAATATAGCAATTACTCAAATAAAAAACTGAGGTATCCACCTCAGTTTTTTTAATAGTTTATTTCATTGAAGATAATCCCTCAACAAACTCACCAATTTTATTTTGAAAAACATAATCAAAGTTATATTCCTGTTCTGTTAACTCTTCATTTACTAAGATGGTTGTTGCTCCTACTTCCCTCTTTGCAATTTGCGGGAATGAAGCGACAGGCTGTACTTTTAGTGACGTTCCCATAACGATAAGCACATCTGTTTCATATAAACGTTTGATTGCATTTTGATATTGCGGCAATGTATCTCCGTATAAAACAACGTCTGGATTTAAAATGAAATTACACTTCTGACAGCGCGGCACTTCATGATTAATCATATGCTGTAAATCATAGCCTAATTTACATTTTGGACAATGTGCTGTTTGAAGTGTTCCATGTAAATCGATGACATGCTTACTGCCACCTAATTGATGTAAACCGTCAATATTTTGCGTTAAAATCGTAATATCTTTCCCTTGTTCTTCTAGCTCAGCTAAAAAGCGATGGCCACGATTTGGTTTATATTGATGGAACGTATTAATTTGAAAGATTTCTTTATAATGCTTCCAAAATTCTTTCGGACTTCGGTTATAGTACCCTCTTGATAAGTACATCTCCACATTCGCATCAGCATACAATCCATTTGCTGAACGAAAATCTGGAATACCACTTTCCGTACTTGCACCAGCGCCTGTTAATACTGTAATTTTCTTCGCTTTTTCTAAAATTGAACGTACTTCTTCAAATTGCTGCACAAAAATCACCTCTATGTATTTTCCTATTCTTATTATACCAGTTGTTTACAGGAGGTGTTGTACAATTCATTTTACTTAATGCGTTGCGCCCCCAACCTCTACAATATCTACTTCAACTGTCGTCGTTACTTCGATTGCCAATTCTATCCCCTTACGAATAGTAGAAAGTGACATACTCGGTTGCCCTGGATAATTACTCGCTTGTTCTGGTAAGAACGGAATGTGAATGAATCCGCCTTTTATTTTCTTATCATGTTTCTCTAGTTCATGCATAAGTCCATAGAATAAGTGATTACAAACGAATGTACCTGCCGTTTGTGAAATAGATGACGGTATGCCTTCTTCGCGAATTTTTTTTACAATTGCTTTCATCGGGAGTGTGGACCAATACGCAATCGCTCCTTCTTCTACAACCGGTACATCTACCGGCTGATTCCCTTCATTATCAGCAATTCTTGCATCATCAATATTAATTGCGACACGTTCTATCGTAATATCTGTTCTGCCCCCAGCTTGTCCAATGCATATAATAATTTTCGGCGCTAGTTCTTCTATATACTCTTTTAATACGCTTATTGATTTATGAAATACTGTTGGGACTTGTTTGCTTATTATCTTGTATTCTCCAATTGTTTTTTCATGCAAACCTTTTGCTACTTCCCAAGCTGGATTGATATTTTCTCCGCCAAACGGATCAAACCCTGTTAATAATACTGTTTTCATAGTTTTATCCTCCTAATTAGAAACGATATACAAGGCCGTACATAATAAACATATTTATGATAAAAATTGAAAGAGCAATTGGTACTTGCGCTTTAATAACCGCATTTTTATCCTTTAGCTCTAAAAGCATCGCAGGTACGATATTAAAGTTTGCTGCCATTGGAGTAAGTAGCGTTCCGCAATATCCAGCAAACATACCGAGTGCTGCCATAATTGCCGGGTTTCCTCCGTGCATTTGAACAATTAAAGGTAAGCCAATTCCGCCAGTAATAACAGCAAACGCTGCGAATGCATTTCCCATTACGACTGTAAATAGCATCATGCCTAAACAGTACGCCATAACAGCAACGAACGGATACTCTGTCGGCAGCACTTGTCCGACTAAATCTGAAACAACTTGCCCAACGCCAGACTTCGCGAATATACCGCCAAGTGCTGCTAACATTTGTGGTAAAATCACAGCCCAGCCGACAGCTTGTAATAGTCTGCTTCCTTCTTGTACAGGCGTTGTTATTTTTGATTTTGTAATACGCATCGCCGCAACAAATGCAAGTAATGCACCAAGCGCTAATGCAACTAACGTTACTTTATCTGGATCAACAAGAGAGACATTTCCCCATTTGATTTTCCCTAACGTCAACGTACCGATAATTGTAAAAATAGGAATTAAAAGTGCAGGCATAAAAATTTTATTTTTTAATTTCTCAGCATGTTTCACACGTTCTTGCACAGGTACTTCTTTCTCCTCTGATTTTGTTACTTTATTCATTGAAGCTAAAACGACCATAGCGAGCACTATACAGCCAACGTAAAACGAAGGAATTACATTTCCGAATAAAAATGTAACTGCAAACAATGCCCAAAATAAACTAGAACCGAATCTGTTTGGATGTTCACGATCGAATGCGATACGAACAGCGATAAAAGCAACAATTATCCCTAATACATAATAGATTGTATCCATTGTTATGATGTTCATATTAGATTGCCTCCTTCTCTTCTTTTCCTTCTGCCTTCATTGTTTTCTCTATATATTTATCAAACCTTCTAAATCTAATCCAGCTTACAATAAGTGCAGATATTGCTGTCGGAATGCCCCAAAGTGCCATATCCCATACTCCGACATGCATACCTACTGAATCGAAGAATCCTTTCATTAATAAAATAGCTCCAGTTGCGATGAAAATATCTTCTCCGAAAAACCAAGCTGTATTTTCAGCAGCTGCTGCGTTTGCTTTAATCTTTTCTCTTAATTTTTCAGGAAGTTTACCGTATTTACCTTGCGCGGCCCCTTCTGCCATCGGTGCAACGAGCGGCCTTACTGTTTGCGCATGCCCACCAATATTAAGCCCTAGTGCTGCTGACGATTCTCTTATCGTAAAATATGACATTAATACTCTTCCAGTTGTTGCTCCTTTTGATTTCGTTATAAGTGCTTCTGCTCTTTCTTTTAAACCGTAACGCTCTAAAATTCCGATTACTGGTAAAGTTAATATAATTGGCATAGACATATATCTATTTTCTATGAAAAATTTACCGAACATGCTGATCACATCATAAAAACTTAACCCTGAAACCATACCAGTAACAATACCTGCAACCATAACTACTAAAAGTGTATTTAATCTAAATAAAAAGCCCACTGCAACAAGTAGTATTCCGATTAATTTAATCATCCCAGCACTTCCCCCTATTTTTTATTTCGGTGCACAAATAGAAACACCATTAAGTTTGAATGTTCTGTATATTCTTTCTGCAAATTGCACTGCTTTTTCCCCATCACCGTGTAAACAAATCGTTTGCGCCTGAACTGCTACTTTCTTTCCATTGACCGCATATACTTGGCCTTCTTTCACCATTTGAAGTACTTGCTTTATCGCTTCGTCTTCATCTTTTATAAGCGCATTTTCTTCTGTACGGCTCGTTAATGTACCATCTTGCTTATATGTACGATCCGCAAAAGCCTCTTGTACGAGAGTTACTTTGTATTTTTCTGCAGCCTGTATAAACGCCTCGCTATTTGCTAATCCATAAAGTAATAGACTTGGATTTATATGATAAATTGCCTTTGCAATTGCATCTGCAATTTCCGGATTAGACGCCGCCATATTATATAAGGCACCGTGCGGCTTTACATGCTGCATTTTCCCGCCTGCCGCTTTCACAAATGCGTCTAATGCGCCTGTTTGATATAAAACATAATCGTATACTTCACTTGCTGAAACATTCATGTTTCTTCTACCAAATCCAATTAAATCAGGAAATCCAGGATGCGCCCCTATTGCTACGTTATGCTCCAAAGCTTTTTCAACAGTTTGACGCATAATAGACGGATCACCCGCATGAAAACCGCAAGCAACGTTTATAGAGGAAACGAACGGAAGAATCTCATCATCATTCCCCATTTTATAAGCGCCAAAACTTTCTCCTAAATCACAGTTTAAATCGATTGTAGTCATAATGTATTCCTCCTAATTTCAGCTTCGTAAAGCGATGAATTTCTTTAATAGATTCATATTTACTTCTTGTTCTATGTACAATTGTTCCGCTTCTTCAAGCGTAATTTTCTCAAAAGAAACATAGTCCCCCGGCTTTAGCTGGGCAAGAAGAGGTAAATCTACTGAAATGATATTTCCCATTCTCGGATAGCCACCTGTCGTTTGCCTATCTGCCATTAATATAATCGGCTGTCCACCATTAGGAACTTGAATGGTTCCAAATGTAACAGGACTCGATAAAATCTCTTTTTCTTCATTCCTATTTAAAACTTCTCCCTCAACCCTATAGCCCATACGGTCAGCATAATTAGATACCTTATACTCTTTCGTAAAAAATGCCTTTCTACTTTCTTCTGTAAATTGATCATATTCAAAGTCAGTTATGACACGAAGCTTTGGATGTTTCTTATACTTTGGTAGTACTCTGTTGCTAATTGCCCATTTCGTTTTTATTCTCGCATCTTTTTGTAAATCTTGAATGAAACGACTCGCCATTTCTGGTTGTGCACCAATTTGGAAGTAGTTACCCTTTTCCAACATTCTTCCTTCTATACCACCAATCGCAGCACATATGTACGTACTTTTGCTTCCCATTGTACGCTCAATATGTATACCACCCGCAAAAGTTACATACGCTCTGCAACCACTTTTCACTTTTCCAAAACAAAGCATACTACCTTCTTCCGCTAAAATGGGACGCCATAACGGGATACGTTCTCCATTCAATAACGGTTCCATATCTGCTCCGCCAATCGCAAGTAAAGTCGTTTTCTTTATTAACAATTTAGGTCCCATAATCGTCATTTCGAGTCCCGCTTCATTCTCCTCATTACCAACTAACATATTGATCATCCGAAGTGCACTTTGATCCATAGTCCCGCCAACTGGTACACCGTATTGTTGATAATGAGATCGCCCTAAATCTTGGACTGTTGTAAACATTCCCGCATGCAAAACTTCTACATCCATTCTTTAGCCCCCTCAAGTGATACGTACTCTTCCTTCGTTATTGGGATAAATCGTAAATACATACCACTTTGAATATATGTTGGTATTTCTTCTTCCGGATTAAATAATGAAATAGGAGTTCGGCCGATAATATTCCATCCTCCTGGTGTTTCAAGCGGATATATACCTGTTTGATTTCCGCCAATACCTACTGAACCAGGAGAGATTTGTAACCGTGGTGTTTCTTTTCTAGGTGTTTCTAATTCTTTTGATAGTCCTCCTAAATACGGGAACCCTGGTGTAAAACCTAACATATATACAAAATATGTAGTTTCACTATGTATTCGAATCACATCTTCTACTTGTAAATCTTTATAATGTGCAACCTCTTCTAAATCAGGTCCATATTCTCCCCCGTAGCACACTGGTATAGAAATATGTTTCACATCCTGTTTTACTTCTTCTTTATAAGAATCACACAGCTCCTTTATATACTGGCGAACGTAATCATATGGCCTTTCACTTCTCTCATTTCTCTTCCATACTTCGTATACATTGTAGTAAACAGCTAATGAAGTAAACGACGGAACGCACTCAATCATTCCTGCAAACGGATGTTGCTGCAGTGCTTGAAATAACCGCTGTACTTTCTCATATATATCCATCTTAATTTCTTCACCAAATGTAACAATAATTGCTTGATCCCCTAACGCAGAAAATTTCATCCTACTCCCTCTTTCTATGCCAAAAAGCCGAGTTCTTTCGAAATGCGATGTGCTGTTTCTTTCACCTTAGCGATAAAATATGAAATGTTACTTTCGCTGTACTCAATTGCTAATCCCGAAATACTCATACCTGCTACAACCGTTCCATCACTTGCGAAAATGGGCGCTGCTATTGCGGCTGTATGATTTTCTAACTCAGAATAACTAATTGTGTAGCCTTCCTTTTTTGCCATTTGCAACACTTCTAGCAATTGTTCCTTATCCACAATTGTTCCATCTGCAAACTGTTTTAAATCCACTTCCTCTATGTATCTCCGTTTCTCTTCCTCAGAAAAATACGATAGTAAAATTCTCGGACATGCACCAGCATAAAGCGGTGCTCTTCTTCCAACCGCCGTATACACGCGTACTGGCTGAACACCTTCCATCTTTTCAACATAAATTGCGTCATTACCATCTTGAATTATTAAATTAACTGCCTGTCCTAAACTATCTCTAAGTTCTTTCATATAAGGAATTGCTATATTTCTTACTGATAATCGGTGTGAAACAAGTTGACCGAACCGTAAAAATACGACCCCTAAACGATATTTCCCCTTTTCGTTTTTTTGTAAAAACTCCATCTCTTCCAACGAACCAATTAAACGATAAACAGATGTTTTCGGCATATTTGTAAGCTGAACCATCTCAGTTAAACTTAGCTCTTCATGCTCATAAAACAACTCTAAAATATCCATTGTCTTAACTGCCGTTTTATTTATACTCATTCTATCTCCCTTTCGTTCCGAATTACGGAACTTAAATTCCGTTTTTCGAAACAAACATATAATTTAAAATTATAAAATATTCTTTCAATTCATTCAATAGATTTTAAGCAAATAAAAAAGTATGGAAGAATATCTCTCCCATACTTCACCACACTTTATAACGCTCTTACTTGTTCCAACGGCCAGAAAACAGCTTGTCCTTTTCCGACAATTTCATCTTCTGAAATAAAGCCAAACATGCGACCATCCTTAGAAACTTCACGATTATCCCCTAAAACAAATACTTGGCCTTCTGGCACTTTCGTTTTCCCAGTGATTTGTTCTAACGTAAAGTCTGGAGTTAATACACGGCCTACTGCTTTTTCTTTAAACTTTTTTAAATATGGTTCTTCCATCGCTTTTCCGTTTACATATAAAACATCATTTTTATACTCAACTGTGTCGCCTGGCAAACCAATTACTCGTTTTACTAAATCGTATCCTTCTTTTCCGTGGAAGACGATAATATCAAAGCGATCTAATCCACTTATACTATAACCAATCTTATTCACGAGAACTCGTTCGTTATTTTTTAAAGTGGGCATCATTGATTCACCTTGCACTAAAGAAGGTGTAAATAAAACACCGCGAATAATAGCAATTAATACAAGGGTAAAACCTATCGTTTTAGCCCAAGAGAATAATTCTTTCTTCGTATTTTCCTTCATCGTTTCTCCTCTTTCTTAAGCACTTATTTTATGATTTCAACTAATTCTTGTACTAAATTAGGGTCTATTTCAGAAAAACATGATTTTCCTTCTCTTACCGCTGTACCGACATGAGCTTGCGAAATTCCAGTTTCATCTAGCAATCGCTTTATATTTTCTTTCGTCACCCCAGCTCCAGCTACAAGCTGAATTTGACCATCGCTTACCTTTTGCATTTCTGTAAGCACCGGAATATTCTCTACTATATTTCCTTGTCCACCTGAAGTTAAAACGTGAGTCACTTTATGAAACTTCTTTAAAGTGTTCATTGCTTCTACTGGATTTTCTATATCATCTATCGCACGGTGGTACGTTACATTTATTCCATCTACAACAGATAGTAAGTTCGCTAATTTCCCTTCATCCACTTCATTTCGTTCATTTAATACACCTAATACAACACCAGCTACTCCTAATTTCTGAGCAACTACAATATCTTCTTTCATCATTTCAATTTCTTCTTCCGTATATGTAAAAGACTTCGCATGCGGACGAATCATAACATGAATTGGTATACTTACCGCTTCTACCGCTTTCTTTATAAAAGCATAACTCGGTGTTAAACCACCTTCTGTATAAGATGAAATTAATTCAATCCGCTTCCCGCCAGCACTTTCAATTCGTTTTACATCTTCTAAACATGTTGCAATAACCTCTAGCATGAGATGACCTCTTTTCGTGCTTTTTTCTTATTATAACATTAGTAAAAATAAGAAGCCTAGCTTTCTCCTTTAAAACTTAAAAAAGAAGAATGAAAAGAAAGATTTTTTATTAGCAACGATTATTGATAACATCCTATTATTCATGTACACTCCTACCATAATGAAAAAGCCCGTCATTTTGACGGACTTTTCTAATTTCAAGCTTTTCTTTCCTCAGTTTTCATATCAATGCCTAATTGATCTTCTAATAACTTTACACCTTTCTTTGTAAGATGGACAGCTCGGTTCTTATCCGTTTTCGTAATCCATCCCTGTTCAAAAAGCAGTTTTGCAATTGCAGACCCTAACCAACCAGAAATATGGTAGCGTCGTTCACTCCAATCAAGACAAGGTTTTGCAAATACCCTCCTTTTTATATCTGCCTTATCAATATTTATTCCAAAATTCAGAAACCATTTCTTACCTTGTTCCGTTACAATGTATTCTCCATCCTCTAAAATTATAAATTTCCTATCAAGTAATTTTTCAGTTATCTCTACACCGAGTTTGCCTGCAAGATGATCATAACAAGTTCGAGCATAACGAATTTGTTTTAGTTGGCTTGATTGTTTTAAAGAGCGAACTTGAACTGTTGGTGCAATTGTCCCTAACTTTTCAAGCACTTCTGCAACTTCTTGATTAGCAAGTCGATAGTAGCGATGTCTACCATGTTGTTCAACTGTAAGTAAATTCCCTTCTACTAATTTAGAAAGATGCGAACTAATTGTTGGATGTGACACTTTTGCCATATAAGCCAATTCACTAGCAGGTAGTGCCTGATTATTCATTAGACACTCTAAGATGATTGCTCTTGTAGGTTCAGCAATTAGTTTAGCTATATATGAGATATTCGGATATACATTCATATTTCGATGATACCCTAACTATTAAATTGATACAATTATTTTAAGTTTAATAGTAAAGGAGAATGTATTATGAATGCAATTGATCTTAGTATATTAAATTTAAAAGAAACGAGAAGGCGCTCAGAAAAATTATGGAATTCTCTTCCCGATAATTTTCTTAATTGGAAGCCTGATCCTGAGGCTATGTCCTTTGGTGAAATGATTCGTCACGTATGGAGCTCAACTTTTTACTATCATATGATTATAAAAAACAACGGTTCAATAAACGACATACGTACCCCGTATGATGACGAGCCAATTACTTGTGTAAAAAAAGAAATTGAATTGGCACAATCATACTTTACTGACTTCATAGAATATGTTCAATCAATAAGCATAGCCGAGCTAGATTCAAGACTTATTGATAGAAGTGATGTTGGCTATCAACGATATTTAGGTGATATGCTATTAAGAATTGCCTATCATGATGCGGTCCATGCAGGTCAATTTTTACAATATTTACGAATGGTAAACTTAGAAAGACCATTAATTTGGGATTAAATACGAAAAATGTTTATACAGCCTCCAAACTGGCATTACAATAAGAATTTTCAACAAGAAACAATCAAAAAACCATGATAATCATTTATATTAAAAACCTACATCTCAACCAAGTACTTCATACACATAAAAAGCACGGGTTTGATTACTAATCAAACCCGTGCTTTCAAAACAACTATAATATCCATAAACAATAAAATGTAAGCTTTAAATACTACGACCGAAACGCCGCATCCGCCAGCATAGACAATGTTGCATCATCCATCGGTGGATTGTGTAATCCTGCTCTGACGTTTAAATAGTAACGATGGAGCGGATTTTTTTCTGATAAACTTTTTGCTCCTACGATGCGCATTGATTTATCCACTATGGATATCGCCGCATTTGTTACGGCGTATTTCACTGCCGCTAATTCTGCTTGCAGTGACAGTTTATCTTCTGCCTCATCGTATTTTTTCGCAATTTGATATAAAAAGACGCGAGCTTGCATAAGCTCGAGTTCTAATTCTCCAACTAATTTTCTAACATTCGGTAATAAACTAATAGAATGGTTTAAACTATTTGGCTTGTATGATCCCGCAAATTGAACTGCATAATTTCTTGCTGATTGTGCAATTCCTAAATAACATGCTGGTATATGTAGCAACCAGCCAATACCCTTTTGTTTCACTTTCCCGCCTTTTACATCCGTAAAAAAGCGGCTTTCTATCTCTACATTTTGTAAGACAAGGTCGTGGCTAGCAGTCCCTCTCATTGCAACGCTATCCCACGTTTCTTCAATAGATACACCGAGTGTATTTCTTGGAATGACAAACTCACCAACTTCTTCTTGGCCTTCCATACTTGCTGAAATAATAAAATAATCAAGTACTGGCGCCATCGTTGTAAAAGTTTTTCTTCCATTTATAACCCACTTCTCGCCTTGTTGAACCGCTATTGTTTCTGGTTTGCCGCCACGCGTCGGACTCCCTGTTTTCGGTTCTGTTGCTGCCCTGTTAAAGAGCGCACCATTACGTACTTCTTCGCAAAACCATTTGAACATCTCATCATTCCAAGAGCGATTTTCCGCTAGCTCCTTCACAATGCCAAGATGCCAGCCAATCGATAATGCAGTAGCTCCACAGCCTTCCGCGATTTTCTCTTGAAATAAAACGAAGTCATATAAAGAAATCGCACTATCACCAAATTCCTTCGGTAACGTTAATTTCGTATATCCAATATCTTTCAAATCATTTATATTTTCATACGGAAATGATCCTAATTCACTTAGCTGATGCTCCCTTTCCATGAACTTCGGAATCAATTTATTTATTTTCTCAATAATTAAAGACTGTTCTTCTGTTTCAACAAATGAGAGTGCCATACTATAATCTCCTTTATGCTCGATTCATAAACCGTTCATTTTGTCATTATGATTATATGAAGCTACCTCTCTATTGTTTCACTATTCCGATAAAAATACAATGTTTTTGACTAATAAGAAAAGTTCCTATTTAAGGATAGATTCTTTTCTTATATTAGTCCCCCTTCAATGCTTTTAACGGCAAAGAGGTTACATATCCAATATACGAGAATAATTCTTTAAAGAAGAATGGTATTTCTGTATCTAACGTTTTATATGCTGATGTCGGCGTTGGTGAAGCATACGCTTCAATATTAATATGTTTTGCGATTCTCATTGCGCGTTTCATATGAAGTGGATCACTTACAATCGTGTATGTTTGTATACCGTTCTCTATTCCAACTTGCTTCGCATTTTTTAAATTTTCTTCAGTGAAAAGGGATTTAGTTTCAATTAAAATATCTTCCTCTTTTACACCTTGTTTCATTGCATATACTCTTGCAGTACGTGCTTCCTCAAGTTCTGCCTCGAACTTTGTACCACCTGTAAAAATAATCTTTTTAATATTTCCGTTCCTATATAAAGAAATCGCATGATTAATTCTTTCTTTAAATACAGGAGATGGTTTTCCATTCCATGAAGCTGCGCCTAGTACGATACCAGCATCCGTTTTCACGTCATCATTTGCTTTAAAACGATAACTCCAAATATCGTAAGCTGCATAACTTACATATAAAATAGCAGAACAAATCATTAGTAAAAATACTTGAAAGATTCGTCTTTTCTTACTTTTCTTATTTTCTTTCATTTGTAATTGCCTCCGTACATCATCCATACTTCTATAAAAAACATTTATATCAAATCGTTTTGTTTGAGTTTATTTAAAAGAAGGAACTTTACTTGTTATTTATGTATAAAAGGGTTTTCATTTAAAATTGAGGATTATCAATTCATTTTCATTTGCGGTTTTCATTACATTTTTTAAATTCATAAGTTTATTACCATACAACTACATTGTAACGAATTTTTTCTCAGAAGGGAACGATGAAACAAAAGGAATTAAAATAAAGTAGCATTTTGTAAGAAAAAAGGTATATTTTTCATATCTCACGAACAATATACCTTTCAAAACACGAATTATAACTTTTCTTTATACAACTCTAATTTTTCTAACAATTGTTCTTTTACGCCTGGCCATTCACTCGAGATAATACTGTACACCACCGCATCTCTCACATAACCATTCGGTAATTTTCTTTCATTTCTAAGCACACCTTCTTTTACTGCGCCTAATCTTTCAATTGCTCGTTGTGCTTTTTCATTTCTTGTATCCGTCTTAATTTGCACTCTCAGCATATGCAATTTTTCAAAAGCATACTGAAGAAGCATATACTTACACTCTGTATTTATACTCGTACGTTGCACACTCGGATGATACCACGTTTGCCCTAACTCAACTGTCTTATCTTCTACTGAAATATTATATAAACGTGTACTTCCTACAATCTTATTCGACTGTTGATCTACGACTATGAAAGGTATTTGAGTACCTCTTCCGTAACCCTTTATCGCTTTTTGAACGTATTGTTGCATATCTTGCACACTATCCATTTTAGAAATTAAATACGCCCAAATATCCCGATTTCCTTCTACAATCGAAAACAAAGTTTCGACATCAGTATTATCCATTAACCGCAACTTTGCTCTTTCGTGAATAATTTCCATTTTTAAGCCCCCTTTGTTGTTACTATATCATAAGAATCAAAAACTTATTATAAGAATAAAGAAATATAAAGAAAAGAATTCTTTTCAAATATATTCTTCTCGTATAAGGTAGGAAGACTCATCAGTAACCCTTAAAAAAGAATTTTTTTGATAATTTCCAATAAATTCTATATAATGATAAACGGGAGGGGATAATAAATGCTAGATCAAATTACTTGGGGAACGCCAGGCAGCTTATTATGCTTAGGATTCTTTTTTGCGGGACTAGGAATCTTCTTAAGAAGCGTTACGTCATATACGAAAAATAAATAAGAATATCCCGCTTTTAAACAAAAGAAGCCCTCTTTTTTACAGACGGCTTCTTTTGTTTAACTTTATCTTATTAAAACTTCAAAGCAACAAATAAGCAATCGGCGTAATGATAAGCAACGTTAAAATCGTTCTCTGCACATACAGAATAATAAGTTCAGATACTTTTAACGGAATATCTGTTGATAATATACAAGGAATGGAAGCGGAGAAAAACAGTATAGATGATACGGAAACAACTGCAATGACAAACTTTGTCACAAGTGGTGCACTTACTACTAATAATGACGGTAAAAACATTTCTGCAATACCAACTGATGCAGCTTTAGCAGCTAAGTCTGCTTCCGGTAATTGTAATAGCCATGTAAACGGATAGAAAATATAACTGATCCAATCAAATATTGGCGTGAACTTCGCTAAGACGATACCAATTAATCCTACTGACATAATAGATGGTAAAATTCCCATTGTCATAATAAATCCGTCTTTTAAATTCACTGTAATATTTTTCATAATGCTCGGTGCAGACTTTGATACTTCTAACGCATCCTCCCAAGCACGTTCTAGCATTTTTTCTTTATAAACAGGCTCTGGAAATCCTTCTTCTGTTACATATGTATCTGGTTTTCTACTAAGGGGCGGGATTCTTACGGTGATAGCAGTCACGATGAATGTTACAACAAGCGTAGTCCAAAAATAAACATTCCATAAATGCATAATATCTAATGTTTTTGCGATGATGATCATAAATGTAGCGGATACTGTAGAAAATCCTGTAGCGATAATTGCTGCTTCTTTTGTCGTATACTTTCCTTCTTTATACACACGATTCGTAATAAGAAGGGCAAGCGAATAACTTCCAACGAAGGAAGCAACTGCATCAATCGCCGATCTCCCTGGCGTATTCCATAATGGCCTCATAATCGGACGGCAAAATGTACCGATAAATTCAAGCAATCCATATCCAACTAATAACGCTAAAAATGCCGAACCAATTGGAACGAGCAAACTTACTGATATGACTAGCTTCTCATACAAAAACGGCCCAACATCTGGTGCAAAGAACCAAGCTGGCCCTATTTTCAAACAATATAATACTCCAAAAACGACACCAACTACTTTTAAAATAGAAAAACAAACGTCTACGATAGATGCATTCCATTTCTTCGTATAAAATGGATAAATCGCACCAATTGCCATAACAAATAATGCATAATAAGGTACTACACCTGGAACGGAAGCCCTGATCCACGATACGATATGATCAATCATAATAGACGATGCACCGTTTATCGTAACAGGAACGAAAAACATAAACACTCCAACGAGACTAGTAAGTATAAACCGAAGAATAATCCCCTTCTCTCGCCCTGTCTTAATTACATTACTCTTTAATTCAATTTCACTCAAAATTCGACACCTCCTATTATCTAAATATTCTGTATAATTATGTTATATTCCTTCTTTCTATTTCTACTATTTAATCATATGAAAAAGCCTATTTTAAAATAGGCTTTTCTATTACCTCTCATAATCATCCACAATCACTTGCATGATACGATACAATTCTTCTGCTACTTTTTCATTACTACCCCTATTCGCATCATATGTAATTAACGCCTTCCAAAGTGCCCATCCTCTCGCTCTATTCCACGTTTCTTCATCCATGCGTAATACTTCTTTAAATACATTTCTACTATTTTCATCAAAAAACGTCCACGCCATCGCTGCATCACAAGCAGGATCTCCTACTCCTAAAATACCAAAATCAATTACAGCACAAAGCTTTCCACCTTTAACGAGTAAATTACCCGGCGCTACATCTCCATGCACCCAAACTGGTTTACGATCCCACGTTGAGCTAAGTGCTAAATTCCAAAGATGCTTTAATAATGCATCTTCAAAAATATCCTTATTATTTTCGATAGCAACTCTCGCCTCTTCATCATATACCGATATAAGTCCGCCCCGGTAAAAATTATGCGGTCCAGCTAAAGGGCCGTTACTCGCATTAATAGATTGCAATTCTACTAAAAAAGATCCTAAGTCCGCTGCAAATTCATTTAAATCACGAACGTTTTGTTTCGTAACTGTTTCTCCCTCTATCCACTTATTAATAGACCAAGGCAATGGATACGCTTCAGACGGATTTCCTTTCGCAATTGGTGTAGAAATTGGTAAAGAAAGTCCCTTACTTAATATAGGAAGCCAACTATTTTCTTTCTCTACTTGCGGTGCATATGCCACATCACTTGGCAATCTTACACTCATCTCATCCCCTAAGTGAAACGTCCTATTATCATGCCCACTAAACTTTACAGGTTTCACTTCTAAAGGGGCCCATTCGGGAAACTGTTCCTGTATTAACTTTTCAACTAAACTTACGTTAATTGGATGCATTCACATTCTCCTTTTCTTTTGAAACTTACTAAGCCCATCCGTACTTCCAACATATTCAAAACCATTTTTCTTATAAAAATCATTCAACGTACGATTATGCCCCACGCAATCTAACTTCAAATACTCTTTATCACATTGTACATTCTCGTTTATCCACTGTAAAACCCTCTCTCCTATTCCATTCCCCTTATATTTTCGTTTCACCGCAAATCTATGAATATATAATGAATTAGAAACTTCCTCTTTACCAAAAATGTGTTCATCCCATTCATTTTGTTTAGGAGAAACTGTAATCGTACCAACTATTTCATCTTCTTTCAGAACAACATACGTATATTTCTCTCTTATACGTTCTAGTATTTCAGCCGTAGCTTCCTCTCCTAAAAGATACTGCCACTGATCCACTTCTTTATGTTGTAGCCATTGTGCTACTTCTTTTAATAGAGTTTTAATACTATCACTCTCATTTTCGGTAGCAATTCGAATTGCATATTCTTTACTTATATTTCTCTCCATATTGCCTTTCCCCTTTCAAATTGCTACCATACTGACAAACGAGTCCTTCCATCATTTTCATCTGTAATATATTCTACATAAAATCCTTGATTCACTGCGTTTTCATACATCATTTCAATCTCTTCTTGGTTTTTCGCATAAATTTGCATATACTCACCATCCGCTACTAATACGACTACTTCACACTTACTCTCCTTAAATTCTTCAAATGTTGCAATTTCTCCTAGTACCTCTCCTTTTAGACATGCTTTTAGATCTAAAAATAAAAGATAATATATGTTATCTTTTATTAGCTTTTTTAATTCTGATCCTTCCATGATCTCGTTATCTTCTGAAAATAATTCTGGACCTAATTCATTCCCTATTATTATATAAGCTTCCTCCCTTCCCATGACTTGCCAATCAAATACAGTAATATCAATTGACTTTAATACTTTCCAAAGTAAATTATCATATCCATCTAGAATATCTACTGTAATCCCTCTTTTCATATGCTTGCTCCTAACTTATTCATTTTCATACATTATATATGAAATGTAATTACTATATTTTGTCGATACATATGTACATCATAAAAAACCGCTCCACTACTAGCGAAACGGTTTCCTTTTGCTTACATTTAAATATTTCATTCAATTGTTGCACTGCGTTTTAAAATAATTTTTAATATATGCACCACATCATTCGTTCATTCTTAATGCTCACTTCGACTTCACGAAGTAATATAAAAACCATACCGCATGGTTTTGTTCATCTGCAGCTATTCTCCGTAACAACTCTTTCAAATGTGCATCTGATGTCTCATCTGAAATTTCCAAATAAAAATCTACTGTTTTTTGTTCATCTTGTATAGCGAACTCTAATCCTTGTAAATACGTATTTGGGCAGTCTTCAGTAATTTGTGGTTTCGGCTGCCTACCAGTTAAGTTCGTATAAATTTGTACAAAGTTGTGGAAATGCTTTATTTCATCATTACGAATTTCAAGAATTTGTTTTTGTTCTACTTGATTTGGAGCCATATTCGCTAATTTTGCATAGCAGCTTATGGCGCTATACTCTCCATTTATAGCTTTTTCAATATCACTTATCAACTTATCATTTTGCCTATACCAATCATAATAATTTGAATTATACATCGTATCCCCCCATACTTTCGCTTAACATTTTATGCATTTAGAAATAGTAGGAGCCTGTGTATTTAACGGGACGGCTTTAGAATGAAAGAAAAGTTTGAGAAAAGGGTCTATTTTGTAAAGGAATTGCTTATGCATAAAATAATACTATTGTATACTGTTGCTATAAACTCTCGCGGGAGTTAGGAAAATAAATTCGCGAATCAACGATTGGTTCAACATGATGCGGTGCGAAGCTATTATGAGTTAAGTGACATAATTAGGAGGTTCCACTATGCCATCTTTATTTAAAACTATGGAGTTCCAGCTAAAAACCGAACGACTTGACCTGAGTATGTGGGAGGAATCCGATTCAGTTTGGATGAGGAAATTAATTGGCGAACGTGGTGTGGACATGCCGACCCTCGACTCCGTTCGTAACCGGCTTATTGAGATGCGTAAGAAGGCAGATGAAAATGGCATTTCCCTTCTCACTATTCGAAGAAGAGACGAAGGCGATTTCATCGGATACTGCGGCTTGATTATCGGTCGTTCCACACTTGAAGAGCCGGAGATTGCATACGAGTTGTTCCGCAGCGCTCATGGTAAAGGTTATGCGACTGAGGCGGCATCTGTTGTACTGGACGCGGCGATTGCTACTGGGCGCCAAAGACTTTGGTCGACTGTAGGTGCTTGGAATATCGCTTCCCTCCGGGTACTAGAAAAGATAGGATTTAAGCGTCATCACAGTACGTGGGATGACGAACGTGGTGAGATTGTCTGGAATGTACGTGACCTTTAGAGATCCCGACTTAATTCTAAACATAACACTTTTCAACAATTAGGTGTTTACATTGAGGAAAAGCCAGAAAAATTAACAAACTTTATTATCAGCAAATATTCATTCTTCAGCTTATAGATTTCATCAAAAAAAGCCGTTTCACTAATTAGTGAAACGGCTTTTTTTTAAGCGTTCAATTCTGTTTTATGCCCTTTTACTACACTACGTTTGAATGCAGTTGCTAATATAGTAACCATACTTACTATACCAATCCAAACGAGTACAGTAACAGGTGTATTCCAGCTTACCCCTTTTCCGAAGAAGAAGATTTCTCTTAAGCCTTCGATCATAAATTTCATTGGTAACCATGGGTAAACCCAGTCTTGATAAAACGGAGACAACATCTCAGGTGCTAATGATAATAACGGCGCCCCGAAAAATAGTAATAAAGCGAATAAACCGATTCCTTTTAGCCCAACTAATGAAAGTACCGCAGATATCATTAAGAAGAAACTAAAAGAAGTAATGGATAAGAATAGAGCTGTATCCGTGAAGTTCGAAATATTTAATCCTACCATCCCATCTGCAATCCATGTAAGACCAAATCCAATTACAAGTGCCGCAATAGCTCCTGTTACGATTTGTTTTACTTTCAATATAAAGTTTTCTTTTCGTGAACTTACCGGTATTTTACTAATCGCAATAAAAATAATCGCTGCGCTCGCTAAACTTGCAATCCATAACGGCTGGAACAATGATATTGGTGAGTTACCGTTCGCACTATTTTTGCCGACCTCATTCATATTTTTCACGTTCTTTACAATAGGTGTTACTAATTTCACAGCTTGATCTGTTGTTACAGTATCTCCTTTTGCTTTTAACCCTTCTAATATTTGCGTACGAACATTATTGTTCATATTATCAACGGTCGCCTGTAATATTTGTCCTGCCATAGTTGATGCAGCCGTATTCATTCCTTGATTAATATATATTTCTATCTCAGGTGAAGATGGCTGTGGTGTTCGTAACGACGCTTGTTTTGCGCTAAATTCTTTCGGGATGACTAATGCCGCGTAATACTCTTTATTGTTTAATCCCTTTTGAACGGCTTCTTTATTTTTTACTTCTACCCACTTCACTGCGGGTTCTTCCTCTGATTTCGATGATTTTTTCACCGTATCAACAATTGTTTGCCCCATATTCATTTTCGGTTGATTTGGAATTTCTACACCTTGATCCTCATTTACAATTGCAATTGGCAAGTTTTTCGGCTGCGGTTGAACAGTTGGAAATAACGTTAATGAAAAAATAAAAACAACAAGTAGTGCAATAACTGGTGATAACAATAAAAGTTTATTTTTAAACATCTTCTTTTCTCCTCCTTTAATTTGATTTATAATAATCAACAACGTGTTGTTTATTTATATTTTGAATTATATGTTCGAGTTGAACCTTATACAATAATCAAAAATCGTGAATGTGTCGGTTATAAGACACATTTTCTAAATGTGTTCAGTAAAATTAAGGAGGGACATGCTTTGCGCGATAGTAATTTAGATTTGCGTGTTGTTCGTACGAAAACTGCCATACGGAACGCATTGGTGGAGCTAATTGAAGAAAAGGGTTTTGACGCCATTACAGTGAAAGATATTACAACGAAAGCAAACATAAATCGCGGTACTTTCTATGCGCACTATCAAGATAAATTTGATTTAATGACAAAATGCCAAGAAGACATTATGTACGAGTTTTCTAACATTGCTAAACAGAAATTCCCGGAAGTTATTGCTGACCTTGGAACAAATCCTTCTCCAACAATGCCATTTATACTTATCACTTCTATTCTTGAATTTCTAAATGAAAATAGTGATTTTATGAGAGCTGTACTAAGTCCGAAAGGAGATTTATCTTTCCAAACAAAACTGAAAGACTTTATGTGGAAAACATTATTTGAAGATACGAATGGTCCTCTCATTAATAAGGAGAATTTACTTGTTCCAAGCGAATACTTAACTTCTTATATGGCATCTGCACATATAGGTGTCATCCAGCAATGGTTAAATAATGGACAAAAAGAAACACCTGAGGAGATTGCTCGCTTTTTATCAACTATTGCAGTTCATGGACCTTTTTATGCAGCTGGTTTAAAGAAATAAGTCCGCTATATAATAAAAGATCATCCACTTTAATAGCGGATGATCTTTTATTTCATTACAACACTTCAATATATCCTTCTGTTCCATGTACCCGAATTCGTTGTCCGTCTTTTATTATTTTCGTAGCATTCTCCACACCGACAACTGCCGGTAATCCATATTCACGTGCAATCACTGCTCCATGTGTCATAAGTCCACCAACCTCAGTGACTAACCCTTTTATAGACACAAATAACGGTGTCCAGCCCGGATCAGTAAAAGCAGTAACTAATATATCGCCCTCTTCTAAATTCGCTTCTTCCATGTTTAAAATAACGCGTGCCCTTCCCTCTATAACTCCTGATGAAACAGGCAAACCTACAATCGCATCAGCTGGGAGGTTCTCTCGTTTATATTTACCTGTAATGATTTCTCCATCAGACGTCATTATACGAGGAGGCGTTAGTTTTTCATATAATTTGTAATCATTTTTTTGTTTTTGTATCAGCTCGTAATCTAGTTTATTCGTGCGAACAACTTCGTGAAGCTCTTCAAAAGTTAAATAGTATATATCATCAACTTCATGAATGACACCGCTCTGCACAAGTTGCTCAGCTTCTTTCAGTAACGCCTGCTTATATATGAAATAACGATTAACCATGCCGTATTTTGGATATTCACGATACCCGATACAATTACGGATGTTGCGAATCATACGCTTCGTTTCTTCTACTTTTTGTTTACTATCCGGTAAGTGTTGTAATCGATTTACTAACTCTTCTTCTTTTTTCACAGCTTCCTGCAGCCCTTCTTCAAACTTCCGTTTACTAGCACCATATTCAAAGTCCCTTATATGATTTAAAATCATCGGTATAATTGTAGCTGGCTGTTCACTCCAGCGCGTTTTCGTAATGTCGATTTCTCCGCTGCATCTCATTCCATATTTATTTAGAAAGGCATCGATTGCATCCCGAACTTTTTCCCCGCCTTTAAACTGAATTAATTCATCTAAAAAGCTGTCATCTTCTACATGTTGTAAATACGCAATGACTTCTGGATACGGCCGAATCACATCTGCAACATCTAATAATGCTAAACCCATTTCTGAAGTAATATTATTTTGTACAGATTGTGAAAGTACATCTGCTGCATTCTTTTCCCCTAGCCATTGTTCCATCTTTTCATTAATCCATGATGAAGCATTCATACCTGCCATAATAATAGCTATACTTTGCGAGTTAAATAATACTTTCTTTAATTGCTGAATGTCTTCTAAAATAAAATCAAGTACATCCACCCCTGATTTCGTTTGCATGTTTCGTTTTAACTCTTCTATTGATATTTGACTATTCTTTATTAAATTCGTAACGATTTCCGGATCATTCTCAGGTTGTTGTTGCGAACTTGCAGATGGCACATTTTTACTAAGATCCTTTTCTTTTTCATCATCCGGTAACAATTGAATAAAATCATCTCGCTCGATTATAGTCGTTAATGCATCTCTTACAAGTGGATCCGATTTTCCTAAAGTGTTTATTAAGTAATCTCTGCTAGCAGGTAAAGCTAATTGTTGCATAGCATCAACAAATAACCTGCCTCCCGCTTTACGCATAGGGGCACTAGTCGTTAACAGGAAAAAAGATAAACCTAATGGTTTCATCGCATCGGTCATCATTTGTTGGTGACCAACTGATATATACACGTGATTTTCCCCATCATTTACTTCTGGAATTGGATATAAAGTCGTAATCGGTCTGCTTTGGACTATATAAATTGTATCATGGGCTAAGCACCATTCAATATCTTGCGGACAACCAAAATAAGCTTCGATTTGTCTTCCGATCTGTGCTAGTTGTAAAATTTGTTGTTCAGACAATGTTTGAAGTTTTTGCTGAACCGGATCAATCTGTTTCGTCTCTGTTCCGCCCTCTTTTAAAGCATAAATAGCTATTTTTTTAGTCGCTATCATCGTTTCTGAAATTTCGCCTTCTTTTACTTTATAATTATCGGCAGAGACCAGTCCCGATACTAATGCCTCACCAAGTCCAAAACTGGCATCAATTGATAACACCTTTCGGTTAGAAGTAATCGGATCAGCCGTAAATAAAATGCCCGAAGCCTCAGGGAAAACCATTTTTTGAACGACAACACATATAGAAACTTGATTATGTTTAAAACCATTTTGTATGCGGTACGTAACTGCTCGCTCTGTAAATAAAGACGCCCAGCACTTTCTTACATGCTGTAAAATCGCTTCTTCTCCGATAATATTTAAATACGTATCTTGTTGACCTGCAAATGAAGCATACGGTAAATCTTCAGCCGTCGCACTAGAACGCACGGCATACGCATGTTCATTTCCAAAACGTGAGAGATAATGAGCTACTGCTTCCACTACATCAGTAGGGATTTCTACTGCCATAATGACTTCTCTAATCTTCTTACTCATTTCACCAATTTGAGCACGCTCTTCCATTTTCAACTTTGTTAGCTGCTGCAACAAAGTTTGAAGCTCTTCATTTTGCTCGATAGCCTTTTCATATCCTACCGTTGTAACACAAAAACCTTCGGGTACTTGTATACCTTGAATGTTTGTTAACTCCCCTAAATTCAAACCTTTTCCACCGACGAGCGAAAGCTGCGTGTTTTCTATTTCCTGAAAATCGAGAACAAAAGAACTCATGTAACATCTCTCCTTACTATGCATGTGTTCTTGATTGTAGCAGGAGTCAATACGAATAAATAGTCTATTTCGAACTTGATTTACATGATATAATTAACTTAGGAAGAGATATGCCTCCTCTAATTCACTTCAACTACATCACCAAACTTAAACATCCTTTGATTATGAAAAGCATCCTCCGTCCTCCGTACAAGTAATTGTCTTATTTACTGGATTTATACCAGCTTCTGTTATGTAATTTTTATATAGATAGCTATTTTTATAATATGTAAATAAAACCTCTTCTTCACCTAAATATGAAGTTAACAGCTTATTTTCAATCCTTTCTTTTGCATCTTGCGTTAAGATTGGGCGCGGAATCTTTGTTTGCTCCTGTATCATTTTTTTAATACAGACGAACTGCTCTGGCATACTAGCAAGCAGTTAAATATACTACAGTGTTTTTCCTATCATTTGGTTAGCTGTTATTGAAGTATATACGTTCGTATTTTAATGATGATATGTAATGATTGGTTGAATGTTTCTTACACTGATAAAAAAGGCCAATTCCCTTAGCGTACAGGGAATCGGCCTTTTCTATGTTGAAAATTGCTTAGCGTACGAAATTCACGTTTTGTTGATGCTTTCCCTCCAAGTAAAAATGGACAGTTTTGTTTGAAGGCGTTATATAATTCTTAAATTGATGGACATATAAATTTAAACTAAATTATATACTCGACACTCTTCACTAAATAAATTTGTATCATATGTATGTTCTATATAAATTTGATGCCATACCATAAAGGTTAGTACTGTCCAAATTTTACGACTATGATCACCTTTATCTGTGCGATGTGCCTCCAGTAAGTTTAATACATATTTTTTATCAATTAAATGTTCGGTTTTACTTTCTTTAATAATATTCAGAGCCCAGTCATACATTTCATCTTTTAACCAATGACGGATTGGCACTGGAAAACCGAGTTTCTTACGATCTAGTACATGATCTGGAACAATACCACGTACGGCCTCACGTAAAATAGCCTTTGTAGTTCTATTGGCAATTTTTAATTCTGTTGGAATTTTAGAAGCGACATCAAAGACTTCTTTATCTAGAAATGGAACACGTAATTCTAGTGAGTGAGCTGTAGACATTTTATCCGCTTTTAATAAAATATCTCCACGTAACCATGTGTACATATCAATGTATTGCATTTTACTTACATCATCATAATCCTTAATTTCATTGTACAATGCTTTGGTAACATCCTTATAGTTAACACTTTCATTGTAAGACTTTATTAACTTAATCTTCTCTTCTTCACGAAAGATCTTTGCATTACCATAATAACGTTCTTCAATTGGTGTACATCCACGCTCTAGAAAACTTTTCCCTTTAAACCCTTCTTTAAGTGCTCCACTTAAAGCTTTTAAAACCGTTCTCCCGGAAGTGGGAATGTATGAGAACATTTTTAAAGAGTTTGGCTCACGATAAATATTATATCCGCCAAATAGCTCGTCTGAACCTTCACCAGACAGAACAACTGTTACATGTTTACGTGCTTCTTTTGCAACAAAGTACAATGGTACTGCTGCTGGATCTGCTAATGGGTCATCCATGTGCCACATGATTTTCGGGAATTCATTCATAAATTCTTGTGGTGTTACCAATACACTATAGTTTTTTACTCCTAATTTCTCAGCAGTTTCTTTCGCTACATCTATTTCACTAAATCCACGGTGCTCAAAACCAACAGAGAATGTTAGGAGATTTGGATTTATTTCTTTTGCAATAGAAGCAATAATAGATGAATCAATCCCGCCAGATAAGAATGCACCCACTGGAACATCGCTACGCATATGTACTTTTACTGAGTCATATAATACATCACGAATTGCTCGAATGTGTTCCTCTTTTTTGTTATCTGAAGCATTGAAATATGGTTTCCAGTAGCGATAAACCTCTATCTCTTTTCCAATTTCTTTTATGAAATAATGACCAGGTTCAATTTTATTAATATCATTTGTTAATGTTTCTGGTTCTGGTCCGTATTGGTATGTAAAATAATGTTGGAGAGCAGTTGGATTTACACCCTTATCTTGCATTACATGTAGGATACTTTTCTTTTCAGATGCGAAGAAAGTTATATCGTTCTGTTGTGCAATGTAAAGTGGTTTAATTCCAAAATGATCGCGAGCACCAAATAATTTTTTCTCTTGACGGTCCCAAATTACAAAAGTATACATTCCACGAAGATAATTTACACATTCTTCTTTTACTTGGGCATATAATGCAACAATAACTTCCGTATCTGACTGAGTTGAAAAACATGCTCCCTGTTTAATTAACATTTCACGTAATTCTATATAATTATAAATTTCACCATTGAACATAAGTATATAGCGTTCATTATCATATGCTAGCGGTTGATGTCCCGCATCCAAATCAATAATACTTAACCGTCTAAACCCAAATTGAACATGCTCGTCACGAAAATATCCCTGGTCATCTGGACCACGGTGGTATAACAGATTCGTCATATTTTCAAATTGTATTTTTTCTGTTTCTGAATATCTTTTTGCAGTATTATACAAACATCCTACATAGCCACACATTTTTTTACCTACTTTCAAATTATCTACTCTCTAAAATTTTTATAGTGTAATCCACTTTCAATAAAAGTCAAAAAAATACGCTCGTCAATTAAAGCTTCACAAATAAGTTCTAAGAAATTTAGATAAAAAGGACATTTTTTTGATGATCTAAACTAATTGAAACTTTAATTAAATTATATATCTATAACAAGATAGGGCAATGTTACTTTTTCTATTATAATGATAGATATGTTCTATCTCCCCTCTAATAGTTATTCGAAATTCAATCACTATTTAATTAATTTTCTAATCTGTTCTTTACTTTGTTCAGAAATAGGAAATCCTAATTTTATAATTTCATTTGTAAGCAATTCAATAAAATTTCTAGTGCCAAACCCAATAAATTTATCTCTACGTAAAATAAGGTTAACTTTCCTACTAATTCTAGGATTTACTATAGGAATTGCTAATACATCATTATCTACAGTAATATCAAGTAAAGTTTTAGAGACAATTGTCACGCCAAATCCATTTCTAACAAGATCAAATAACGATTCGATACTAGAGGTCTCAATAATTGGAGACAAGTTTATTTTTTGTGGTAAACATGTATAATTCAATAACTTTCTGCATTCATGACTGTCTGGGAACAAGATTAATGGTAATTTATTCAATTCTGAGAATTGTATTTCTTGTTCATTAACTAGTGAATGGTTATTTGATACCACTAAAAATAACTCTTCTGTATATAATGGTACTTTTACAATTTTTTCATCTTCGAATACGTACTCGGAAGAATCAATTGTAACAGCAAAATTAACCTGATTCTGGTTTATTAATTCTAGTATTTCATCTGAACTTATAATTTTTACTGTTACCTCTGGATAATTTTTATGAAAATCTAATAATAAAGTGGAGACTAAGTCTGTTAGTTCGCCAGGCAAAGTGGCAATTGCTATTTTACCTCCTTTTATCTCCTTTAATTCACTGATTTGTTCTTTTACATTATCTAATGCATTAAAAATATTTTTACATTCGTTGGCTAAAATAGAACCAACGTCAGTTATGGCTATTTTCTTTCCCATGCGGTCAAATAACGGCATACCTATTTCGTCTTCAAGAGCTTTAATTTGATGGCTTAATGTAGGTTGCGTAATACCTAGCTTATCTGCTGCTTTTGTAAAATGAAGTTCTTTATAAAGTGTCATGAAATACTCTAACTGTCTTAATTCCATATAAAAATAATCTCCTTTTTTTAAAAAATAATTATATTTCTTTGCATATCTTTATTCATATTATGAGAAATCCTTAATTTTTCAGCCTTATAATCGCTCCGTACTCTCCCTTTACTGTATTATTGCCTAAATGTTCTATTCCTTCATTTATAAAAAAACGTAACTTTCTCTAATTAAATTTACTAGAGAAAATTACGCTTTTGTTATTTGGGATTCGATAATAAATTTTCTTAGTGGGTATATTTAATGTCCTATAGCCTTTCCCTTACAAAAATTTAGTTGGCTATATATGATTTATTTCACCTTTCAGCTTAAAAATTTCTATCTATTTAACAATGAGTACCCTTATTTTTCAATTTCTAAAGGGATGTTGTGACTATAAGTTTGACTAGAGCTTCTAATTTGAAACCCTTCAAAGAAATCAATAGTTAAATTATCATCAAGAAAAGCTAAAGAGGCTTTGTTTATATAAAATGATTTCCAGTTTGTTTGAATTTCTTCGAAACCTACATCTGATTTAATTAATTGTATTCTTACAACCCCATCCAATGGACGCCCGCAGCCTCCCATTTCATATTGTAGAAATCGAAAATGGTTAGGATATTTAGTCTCTAAACTTTCGAAATGTTTAATAGCAGCTTCTGTAACAGTAACATTAATTTGCATAATATTTTCCCGCCTTTTCTATTTTGGATTGAAAGTAGAATAATTCAAAAATTCCCAATTATAAGATTCATAACAAAGCGCTTCAAGTACTTCAATTATTTGAAATTGTACTAAACGTTGCGCACCAGGAAACTTTGAGAGATTATCTTTATCCATGTTCCAAATGATACTTGCTTCTCCTGTGATTTGTAATGTATCCCCAGTATTAAAATCAAAAAACAATAACCCAACATTTGGATTTTGGACAATATTTCCTAAAGTATTGAACAACATGTTTCCTGAGTAATCTGGAAATATAATTGTTTTTTCATTAATGACATGAACAAATCCTGGCATCCCACCCCTATGGGAAATGTCCATCTTTCCCTCAGAACTTGCACTTGCAATAATAAAAGTATCGGATTCACTAATCCAATTCTGTTGCTTTTTATTTAAAGTGTTACGCGGATGAAGTTTCTTATTTACAATTTCTTCAACAGCTTTATATTCGAATCTTCTCGCCTGTATATATTTAGGACAATTACCGAATACTTGTTCAATTTTGATTTCAAAGTTTCCATCTGGATAAATCATCGAAACCTTACCATTTATTCGTATTCTTATTCTGGAAGCAAAATCAATTACTAAAATTCCTACTTCCTTGTGTTGTAAAATATTAAAAAATAAAGGATCACCTTCATTTATTTTTGTATTGATTTTAACTAAGTCAGCTTTGATAGCTTGTATGATACCAGGGTTTCCTGCTAAAAATGAACTCCAAACTCTCCCCTTTTGATCCATAGAAGATACCACGAATGAATTCTGTCCATTTAGAAAATTCATGAACTTTTTCGGCATTGTCTGTTGAATCATTGTACTTGCAGTGCTTGCAATCTTTTGTACACCTAGTAAATCGTGTACAGTACGCTCTCCAGAATGAAAAACCTCCATTTATTATTCCTCCAATCTACTTTGCAATAGCGGACTAGCTAAAACACCTTCAAATACTTAAATGAAATAAAAAACATCGTATTCCCCAAAAATGTAAAGCGAACATTGATAATATAAGCTTTGCCATCAACAAGCTTTCATTACTTTTTATTAATATACATAGAAGAATGAAAGCCATTCACTACAAGAAAATAACTTCATTTCACACTAGTCCTCTTTTGCAAAAGCATAATGGATTCAAAGGATTACCTTTAAGTTCTAACCTAAATATATACAGATATCTTTACGTTTAAAGCCACGCTTTACAAGATACTTTATATACCCCTTATCGTGAGATTTTTATCTATTAAAGTTACTTATCATTTCGTATTGCTATCTTGTAAAGCAACTTCAGTTTAACTCTCAGTTACCTATTAATCAATTCTATAATTTCTATAGTTAACATAGATATCATCTATCATTTTAAGTACATAAAACATTTATATTAAGGATAGATTTAATTCGTAAAATAGGAGGCGCCAAAGTTTTTTAAGTTAAAAGTAGTTATTTGGGTTTGTTTCTTTATGATTTATTGAAACCTTAATCATAGATACCTTCTATGAAAACGATAGAAATGATTACATTGATAAATAATAGATGCTTTATATAATTAAGTTAAGCTCATGAGCTAGCAAGAAAATGGACAATATCAATTATTTATAGGAGGCAATTTATATGCAAAAAACAGTTGCAGGTATAGTAATTCCAGATAGTAAAATAGCAGTAGAGGCGCAAGAAATTCTTCGTGAATATGGTAACGATTTACTATGGAATCATTCAAATCGTGTTTACTTATTCGGTGCTCTTCAAGGAAAAAAAGCTGATCTTAAGTATGATGAAGAGCTATTATATGTTAGTGCTCTATTCCATGATCTTGGGCTCACAAAGAAATTTAGTAGTCCAGACAAACGTTTTGAAGTAGATGGTGCAAATGCTGCACGTAGTTTCCTTCAACAACATGGCATGGATAATGAGTCAATTAGACTGGTTTGGGATTCGATTGCACTTCACACAACGATTGGAATTGCTGAATATAAAGAACCCCAAGTTTCATTAATTTATTCTGGGGTAGGTTACGATGTTATGGGAGATGGGTATGACGAAATTTCAGAGGAAATTCGTGAACAAGTTGTATCTGCTTTCCCTCGAGATAATTTCAAACAAAAAATCCTTCCTGCTTTCCTTGAAGGTTTCGCTCATAAACCTGAAACTACTTTCGGAAATATTAAAGCAGATGTTTGCTCATTGCTTCTTCCAGGCTTTAAACGCAAAAATTTCTGTGATTGCGTTTTACATTCACCTTGGAAAGAATAGTCATTACACTTATGACTATTAGAAAAAGGAAATATCTACAAAATAAGTTGGTTACGATTTTGCTTCCTTTTTATATAAAAATTAGAACGAGCTAATTAATTTCTAATTTAATGTAGTGAAATATTACTCATAGAGATAAAAAGCTTGCCATTTTCATTAATGGCAAGCTTTTTTAAGCAAATAATATCTAATAATAGAAGGATCAATTTTTGGGCACTCCATACATGCCCACCAACCTAAGATTTTGAAGTATCCCCAAAACGAAAATTTTATCCTTTCATAGTTGTCCATAGAAATTCAGTTCATTTTTTTCGTGTTGAGAAAGAATGTATTTCTTAGCTTAATAGCAATGTAGTGCTACTCCAGCTTAAAAATATTATTAGGTAACACAATATAAAATCAAACAGTTAAAGGAGCAATAATCTATGTTAAAACTTGTGCATAACGAGACCCACCCTACATTCTTTGAGCAATTTTTCTTTGAAAATCCTGTTCAAAATGATGTTTTTATAATTGAAGTTAACAAAAAACATTTCTTTTTCGAATACGATGCTGTGATTGCTATGATCAAAAAATCAAACTCAAAACAACAAGAATATGTTAAAAGACAACTGCAAATGTATCACTATTTAAGCCAGGACTTAAGAACTTGTTTACAAGCAATCGCAACAGATTACATAAGAAGAATTTTCGAAGAGAACAAAAAAATGGAATGCAAGATTGGAGCCTCACACTCCATCCAACACATGAACTATAGAAGAAACTTATCCAAAGTGGCAAAATGGAGAACTAACGGGAGTTAAGTTCGGGGCTATTGAAACTAAAGAAAAATACTTTTTATAAAATAGTGAAAGAATATGGAGAAAACGAAGTGGCAACTAACTTATAAAGAATTGAAGCCGAAAGTTACTTAAAGTAGAAAATTCGGCTTCTTTTATATCGAAGTTTGCTTAGCGTATATTTTCGTTAAAATACGGGTAGTACCTCATCGCTATCGAGCTAAGCTCATACAACATCAATTATAGTAGAGGTCGTTTCTTTTTCTAAAGGCTACGTGTAAGGAATTTAAAAACCCCCTCAGGGATCAATGAATTCCTAAGGGGGTGCCTACATGATATAACATATTTACAATTACGTTACGTTTAAAATACGTATCTTTTTCATTTACCTTATAACCATCCTATTTAAGTGTATAAGAACTATGCTTTTGAGATAAAAGTCATTACTTGTTTTATAAACTCGTAACCAAAATAACCACTAAATCCGAATAGGACTATTGCGGCAAATATAGATACCCTTTTAATAAAGGTTGGATTTAGAAAACGTCTAGTAAAATGAACAAAGCTTAATAAGATCATATCATGCATTAAGATACCTAATAAAATACCTACAGCTATTAATATAAATGTAGATGTGCTTGCATTACCTAATGAAGAAACTAGAACCGGACCAAAGACCCCTATCCAAAATACAATATTAGCCGGTGATATAGCAATCATAAAACCAGATAAATAAGCTGATAATAAAGATTTATTAGGATCTTCTCCCTCCATGTTAACTTCTGACTTTGCCTCTTTAATACTTTCTATTCCAATAAACATTAAAAATACAAAACCTAGTAGCCACATAACTGTTTCTACCCATGGGTTGGTTAATACACTAGAGAACCCTAGATAAATCAGAACTATTAAAGATAAATCTACAGTCATTCCTCCTATACCTACAAACCAACCATGTACGAAACCATTTCTCATTCCTTGTTTAGTCATTTGGACTGTCATAGCACCTGCAGGTATCGCTAAAGATAAACCTAACAATATATATGTGAAAAGTGTTATAATCATAAAAATTCTCCTATTATAAGTATTGTAATAATCAAACCCTTTTTCTTTTTCCTCGGGTTCAGCAAATAGAGCTAGAGCACGGCGACTTTTCACATTACTTCTAGCAAGCACAAAAAACTCACAAAAAGAATAAATGCCTAAAATCCCATAAGGTCCTTTACATGTTCAGCATTCTTTTTAGATGTTAATTTTTCAAGTAATAAAAACGCAACATCAAAAGCTGTGCCTGGATTTGATGATGTAATAATATTTCCATCTTGTACTATTAAATCATTTTGTACTATTGCACCAAAATTCTTTAACTGCTCTTTTCGTTTACTCGTTGGATGACTGTATGTGGTAGCTTTTTTACCTACAAGAATTCCACTTTTGCCAAGCGTTAATGATGCAACACAAATACTGGCAATAGGCTTCTGCTTGGCATAAAAATGTTGAATAACATGTAAGAATTCTCTACTGTATGCATCCCGATAAAAACCCGCCTCTTCAAATCCTCCTGGAATAGCTAGTGCATCAAATTCATCTAATTGAATATCATCAACCGTTTTTTCCGGTATGACAGTAAAATTCCAAGTACAAGTTAATTTATTCCGAAGACCAACTGTTACGACCTCGGTTGATCCATCTCCCTCCCATTTATTCCAGCCTAGTACATCTGTAAATACACTAGCTTCTACTGCTTCAAACCCGTCAGCTAATAATAATAAAATCTTTTTCATATCGTAAACCGCCTCCTTCTACCCTTATTTTATACAAGTATAGAAGGCTGATAAATAAGTTCAATAAGGATATTTGATTGTTCGGCTTTATTTTATAAAGAATTTAGGTTATTCTATTTTATAAAAAAAGGTTGGGTAATTTATGGATCAAATTGATAAAAAAATCGTGGGACTATTACAGTCAAATGCAAAAATTTCAATGAAGGATTTAGCGGAAGCGGTTCACTTATCTTCCCCGTCAGTAACTGAGCGAGTACGAAAGTTAGAGGAACAACAAATTATTGAAGGTTACCATGCACATGTTTCTCTAAAAAAAATAAATCGTCCAATTTCTGCACTTATACTGTTTAAATCAACAAATTGTAAATCATTATCTAACTTTTGCTATAATCATCCAGATGTACTCGAGTGTTATAGAGTAGCAGGAGAAATTAGCTATATTGTCAAAATAGCAACACATTCTGTAGAAAGTTTAGAACAATTTATTGATGATTCAATGCAATATGGTACTCCATCAACGAATATTGTGTTATCTTCTTATGAAAAAAAGATAATTACTCCTTTTATTAGTGAAGAGTAAAAATACTAGCATAATTAATTAACTATTGCTTATGCAGAAGGATAATTTTTGTATGTTATATAAAAAAATAAAGACGTTATATTTTTTTAAAGGAGTGTAATTACAATGAATTTTTCTAATAAATCAGTGATCATAACAGGGGCTGGAAATGGAATCGGGAGAGAAATTGCTTTACATTATGCAGAAAAAGGGGCCAATGTTATTTTAGCAGATATAGACGAAAAAGCAGGTGCAAAAACAGTTACTAAGATAAAAGAACAGGGTAAAGAAGCACTTTTCGTACAAACAGATATAAGGCTCGAAACAAATATTATTCGATTAATGGAAGTAGCTAATCAAACATACGGTCAGATAGATATTTTAATCAATAATGCCGGAAAAGAGTTATTCAAGTCCCCTTACGATATTTCGTTAGAAGAATGGGACGATGTGATCAATACAAACTTAAGAGGTGTTTTCTTGGGTTCGCGTGAAGCAGCAAAGTATATGCGTCATAACAAAGAAGGTGGATCTATTGTGAATATCGCCTCTACAAGGGCGATTATGTCTGAGCCAAATTCAGAATCTTATGCTGCCACAAAAGGTGGGATCGTTGCTATTACACATGCGCTCGCAGCCTCATTTAGCGAAGATAGGATTACAGTGAATGCTATTTCCCCAGGTTGGATTGAAACAGGAGATTATTCAAAATTAAGTAAAATTGATCATGAACAGCACCTATCAAAGCGTGTAGGAACACCAGATGATATTGCACGAGCCTGTCTGTATTTAACAGCCAGTGAAAATGATTTTGTTACAGGTATAAACCTTGTCGTAGACGGTGGAATGACGAGGAAAATGATGTATGAGGAATAGGCGGTAATCAATCAAGAAATACAGATTCGCTATCAATAAAGCCTACTTTATCCAAGGTGATTTACCGAATCATCATGTGAATTTGAAATACAATTGAACTGTCTATAAAAAAGATGAACCGGAATTTCCTATCTCTAATAAAGAAGGGGTTTCTGTTTTTCTTTCGGATGAAACATTTGAAAGTGAATAAAAACCATGAAGTACTCAATGCAAGGACACCAACTACACTAAGAGCGTTAGTTAGATAAAAAATAGAATATATCATATAGCTAGTAAGAGATAGTAGTATCACTGAAAGGACTGTTAATAGCTATTGAAAAGCATAATTTAATCAATCTCAATTACATCACAAAACTTAAATATCCTTTGATTATAAAAAGCATCGGTACAAGTAATCGCCTCATTTAATAGATTTCTATTAGCTACTGTTCTGTATTTTTTATAAAAATATATTAAAATATTCAGATGAATCTTTTATTAACTCATAACCCCTCCTCAAAAAATAGTAAAAACTACACTTGTGAAATCAATATTTTCTGTTTGCACTTTATATAAATCGATATGTCTCCACCTTAATTTTTGTTTTTTGTAATCCCCACTAATTCTTTTCTCAAATCCCCCAAAATGGATTTGAGAAATTAGGGAACTATAATGTCGTATTGAAACATATTAAGGGGGACAAAAGGTGAACAAGGAAATGAATTATGGAAGTGATTACAAATTTATTCCAGCAACTTCAATTGAAAGTGGTCACGGCATCGAAGTATTACCTGATTTATTTTGCTACACGATTCAAATCGTCAACATATGTTTTGTTGGGAATCCGCATACCGATGATTTTGTTTTAGTTGACGCTGGAATGCCTAAATGTGCAAATGAAATTATCTCTGTTACTGAGGAGCGATTTGGTACAAATAGCCGTCCAAAAGCAATTATTTTAACTCATGGGCATTTTGATCATGTTGGAGGAATAATTGAACTCATTAAATATTGGGATGTTCCAGTCTATGCCCATCAAATGGAGATACCGTTTTTGACTGGACAACAAAGCTATCCTGAACCAGATCCAACAGTTGAAGGTGGTATGGTAGCGAAAATGTCTCCCCTGTTCCCTAATGAACCGATTGATTTAGGAAATAGCGTAAAAGCACTACCTATCGATGGAACTGTTCCCCATATGCCAGAGTTTAGATGGATTCATACACCAGGGCATACTCCTGGGCATATTTCATTATTCCGAGAGAAAGACCGAACTTTAATTGCTGGGGACGCTTTTGTTACAGTGAAACAGGAGTATCTGTATAAAGTAATAACTCAAGAACAGGAAATAAGCGGTCCGCCTCGTTATTTAACAACAGACTGGAAAGCTGCTAAAGGGTCAGTTATTAAGCTAGAGAAGTTAAAGCCTCTAACCGCTGTTACTGGACATGGGATACCGATGTCAGGTGACTTGCTATCAACAAGCCTCAAAACACTTGTTCAAGAATTTGATAAAATTGCTGTACCTGATTACGGAAAATATATAGATAAAAAGATGCATTAAATGCGGAAATACTTTGTTTGTTTTTATATTAACGAATCAAAATATAATGCAAAATCAAAACACAAAAAAATATTAAGTTTAATATAAAAAACATTGCACTTAGGCAACATCACTATTATAAGAATGGAACTACCCTTTGTGAATAAAACACGATATTCCGCAAATACTATCTATAGTATAAGCCTGCTTCTTACCTAGGTTGTACTTCTTACCATTAAAGGGTGATTAAAACGGGTTACGCTATATAAAAGCATAATCCGTTTTTAATGAAATATTGTATTCCATATACGTTTAAACAATGGAGGAAAATGATGAAACATATTGTTGCCTTATTAATTAAATACACAGCGATAACTGCAGTATTGCTAATCATGCTCAGTATCTTTCAAGGCATTTCAATTCCTAGAGTATTACTAATTTCTCTTTTTCTTACGGGAGCTGCCTATTTAATCGGAGACCTCTTCATTTTACCTAAATACGGAAATATGATTGCTACAATGGCAGATTTCGGCTTAAGCTTTTTCGGAACTTGGTTACTAACATCCTTGTTTACTAATTTAGATGCTACTCGTAACATTGGACTTTCTTCATTTATAGCCGCTTTAATTATTGGTGGAACAGAAGTTTTCTTCCACATTTATATGAAGAGGCTAGTGCTACGTAACGACGATAAATTAACAAATCACAATCATATTCAACATAATAAATATGCTATGGAAATGTCAGATGAATATATAGATTCTTCCACAATAAATAAATCCAAGCTTGAGGATACATCTAAAAAATAAAAAAGTGGCCAACGCCACTTTTTTTATTTTTATTTATTACGCTTGATCAGAATTTCTTACATGTAATGGAGGTGGAACTACCCATCCCTTTTTCTTACTTAAACGTAGCAGAGTTACACCTGCCTGCGCTTTTTTCATATGAAATTGTCCAAATAACATGCCTACATCTTCTCGAAGACATTTTCCCATTACTTGACTACATGTCACAAGTCCAGCTGCTAGCCCTGCAGAAACAGCAGCAGCAATTTCAACATCATTAATACGTGCCCCTGGGGGAATGTCTTCGATAGATGCAACTGGTCGTTCTGGAGGAGCAGGCGGTAAAGCTACCCCATTAATCTTTAAAAGAGTTTTTAACTCTTCTACTTCTGAATTCATATCATTTTCAATTAAGCTTTCTAAAAACTTCTTCAAATCTTCGTCACCTGTGTGGTTCATAAATACTTGATGGCTTGCAATTGCACCTTGTGCTGCTAAAAGATAACTCCAAATATCAAATACTTCTCCGTAATGTAACGGTTCATTTTGAGGATTTCCACTTAAAATACCCATTTTTAAATTCCTCCCTTTCGAAAATATCATAATAAATATTGATTTCAATATTGAAATCAAATTTTTAAGTATGCTTTTTCCTGCAAAAGATTTTCTACTATGCATGGAAAACACCTTTCCAACACTGCGTGTTTATTGTTTAGGAAAGTCGTTTACAAATAAAATACTCAAAGATTATGAAAGAAGATTATCAATAATCTTTGAGTGAGAATCTGTTTAATATAAGGTTTTTTATTTTTATGAATACACAAAAGAAATTGATTTACATATTTGCTATATTTTATGCCAATTTACTTAGCGGTTAGCTCTACCACCAAGTTGTTGTTCTGCCATTGCTACTAAACGCTTTGTAATTTCACCACCAACAGATCCGTTTGAACGAGCTGTTGTATCTGCACCAAGTTGTACACCAAACTCTTGTGCAATTTCATATTTCATTTGATCAAGAGCTTGTTCAGCGCCTCGAACTAATAATTCATTACGACTTCCACTATTATTATTTGCCATATCGTTTCACCTCCAATGTTTTTAATATGCTACAAATTATGAAATAATAATTATCCTTTTTATGGGAATTAAATTATGTATAAATATTGAGTTTCTTCTTAAAATAGGGCAAAGACATAAGAAAGAAGAGCTACTATAACGTACTTTCATAACAACAATATGTATAAATTTCTCTTTACTAAAGATTTCTGTTTTGCCAAGAGATACATATAAATTATGAAAAATAATTTATAAGGAGATATGAGATGAAAGCTGTAACCTATCAAGGACCAAACCAAGTACAAGTTAAACAAGTTGATGATGCGAAGTTAGAGAAAAAAGACGATATTATTGTAAAAATTACTTCAACCGCTATTTGCGGTTCTGATTTACATTTATATCAAGGGAACATGCCTTTACCGCAAGGGTACATTATTGGTCATGAACCAATGGGCATTGTTGAAGAAGTTGGTCCAGATGTTACTAAAGTGAAAAAAGGAGATCGTGTTGTCATCCCCTTCAACGTTTCTTGTGGACATTGTTTCTATTGCCAACATGAAATGGAAAGCCAATGTGATAACTCCAATCCTCATTATGATTCTGGTGGATACTTTGGTTATACAGAGAAATTTGGTAACCATCCAGGCGGACAAGCAGAATATTTAAAAGTTCCTTTTGGAAATTTCACTCCATTTGTTATACCGGAATCATGCGAACTTGAAGATGAATCTTTACTGTTTTTATCCGATGTTTTGCCAACAGCCTATTGGAGTGTAATAAACGCAGGTGTTAAGCCAGGTGATACTGTTATCGTCCTAGGTTGTGGACCTGTTGGATTAATGACACAAAAATTTGCTTGGATGCAAGGTGCTAAGCGCGTAATCGCAGTCGATTACTTAGATTATCGTATAAATTATGCAAAAAAGATTAACAATGTTGAGGTATTTGAGTTTACAAAATTTCCCGATATGGGAGAACATTTAAAGGAAATCACACATGGCGGTGCCGATGTAGTCATTGATTGCGTGGGCATGGATGGAAAAAAATCGCCACTAGAATTTCTAGAACAAAAGTTAAAATTACAAGGCGGAACTCTCGGTCCTATTCAAATCGCTACGAAAGCCGTAAGAAAATATGGAACGGTTCAAATGACTGGCGTTTATGGTGGCAATTATAATGCATTTCCACTCGGAGCATTTTGGGTTAGAAATATTAATCTTAAAATGGGACAAGCACCTGTTATTCATTTTATGCCGGAACTATTTGAAAAAATAACAAATAAAGAATTTGATCCAAAAGAGATTATTACACACAAAATCCCCCTTGAAGAAGCAAGCTACGGTTATCAAATTTTTAATAATCGTGAAGATGATTGTATTAAAGTTATTTTAAAACCTTGAAAATTGTTATGTGACTGAACCTTTTATTTTTCTATGCAGTAGACTGCTAAAAATAAACCTACTGCATAGAAAATTATTCTAATCAACCTCAATTACATCACAAAACTTAAACATTCTTTGATTATGAAAAGCATCAGTACAAGTAATCGTCTCCATTAATGGATTAATATCCACTACTGTTATGTAATTTTTATATAAATAACCATCTTTATAATATGTAAGTAAAACCTCTTCCTCACCTAAAAATGAAGTTAATAGCTTATTTTCAATCATTTCTTTTTCATCTTGCGTTACAATTGGACGCGAGGCTTTCGTTTGCTCCTTTATCATTTCTTTAATAACTGCGAACTGCTCCGGCATACTGGCAAACGGTTGCCACTTTACCATACCTCTTCCTTTTGGCATATTAGCATTCTTCACGATTTGTGCCCTCCTAATAATGTGTTTCTATATCTTGCTGTTGCGACGCTTGTGTAGGAAATACCTCGTAAAATACTGTTCTTACCAAATCGTGTTCGAATTTCGTCCATAACTTTCGTTAATCTCATTTCTTTTTCTCTTTGTACAATGTTATCGAAAAGCGAAATTTGCTCTTCCCCTTCATTAATAAGGTTTGTTAATGAAACACTTAAGAGCCCTACAATATTCAAATACTGTTTTCACCATTAGGAGATGACACTGTATTTAGTTCTAAAAAATCTCACTCAATGCATACTACATATAATTAAGAATGATATTTACGCGCTATCAATCACGGTGAGAAAAACTCTGTATACAAAACAGCTAGAATTTCAAGTAACTGATGAACATAAAAACTACTAAAATTCATTTCAGCTTTCATGTCTCTAATTCATATATTCTTCTAAATTTATTTTCAGCAAAATCTCCTACATAGCACCTGTGCCAAGATTCATCTGCATAACTAGTTACATTCTCCTTTTTGCTATTATTAATAGCTTAGTAATAAAAGCTGTTAAACAGCAAAGGTGCGAAGTCCTAAATTAGACTTCGCACCTTATACAAATTTATAATCAGTGACGATACAAACACAACTACAATAATATATACATAATAATCACTCATTATATCTGTTACTTCTTTAATCGGCTGGAGAGAATACAATATATAAACCAATCCTTTTACTTAGCCATCTCTCATTATCGGATTGATTGTTTCTAGATACTTAATTCCCTCTATACTAATTTTAATCGGTAATCTATTCCGATTAAAATTACAAATGATAAATGTATCCAGTTTTCCTTTTTGCCTACTTGCTAAATTCAGCAATTAAAACGTTTTTAAAAGACTCTGGATTATTAATCTTAAAACTGTTCGAATTGACGGCCAATGTATGTTTGCCTCCAAGTGTTCCACCAGCAAAAGTGGAAAACCCTAGAACGCCACCTCTGTGTCCCCATACCGAGACACCATTCGGAAGCTTAATTTCAAGGATTCCAAGACCATATCCGGTTCCCTCTCTATTTGTAGGAACTGTAGTAAGCATTTGTTTTAACTGCTGTTCCTTCAGTAATTTACCACTGAGTAAGTAAGAGAAGAATTTGTTTAAATCGTCAGCAGTAGAAATCATATCTCCATCCGAGCTACCTGGGTTAATATAAGTAACGTCTTTTAACTCACTCGCTCCGTCTAGTTGCAAATAGCCACGGGCATGCTTGGTGCCTGGAATCACGCTTGAATTACCAGGTAGAAATGTATTTGACAAATCAAGCGGTTCAATAATTCGGTTTTCAACCTCTTCCGCATAACTGTTGCCAGTTACTTTTTCAATAAGGATCCCCAGTAATACGTAACCTGTGTTTGAATAAGACCAACCCTTTCCTGGTGCAAAATCTGGGGGAAGAGAAATCCCCATTTTGACGAATTCTTCAGCCGTATACGATTTTTTTGTATCCATAATATCGAAGTCTTTTGAATTTATATAATCAGCAATACCACTTGTATGATTCAATATTTGCCGGATAGTAATCTGGTTACCATCATATCCGTTTCCTTGAATAACACCAGGTAACCATTTTTCAATGGAGTCGTCTAGATTCAAACGGTTCTCTCCAGATAATTGAAGTAGAACTGTTGCAATGAACGTTTTCGTCACACTGCCAATGCGAAAGCGAAAATCTGCTTTCATTGGTTTCTTAGTTCTCAGATCCGCTATCCCAGCGGTATAACTCCAAGTTTTACCACCCTTAGAAATTTGAGCGAGTATTCCCGGGTATCCAAGTTGCAGTTCATCTCGTATTGCTTTCTTAACGGAATTACGATCGCTTTGCGTACTTGTTTGTAACGAACTAGATACATTTTGCGTAGGTTCTGCTTTTACAACTGATGTTGGTGTTATGTATAACAGGGAACTTCCACCTATTAAAAGTGCTAGACTTGCACATGTAATTTTACTGCGTGTTTTCATAAAAAATTCCTCTCTTCTATTAAAATTGTATAGATAGTTGATAGAAGTGTCATATACGAACCACACAGCTATCCATTCTCCAAATGATGAAAAGGCAACAATGCATTTGCAATCATTGTACTCATTATTTTCACAAAACACTCTTGTTACTGATTGTTTGTTTTATATGTAGGCCGTAATTGTTCCCCCCTTCACGCCTCCTTATATTTTTATCCTACACAATGAAAATCTCTTTTTTCTTACCTATTCCTTACAAATTCCTTACATACAAAATCACTTGTACAATAGGGTTGAAGTAGCATCTGTGCCCGAAAGCGCAAAAAACACCGATGCTTTTCGCTTCAGTGTTTTTTGCGCTTTACATATTGAAGATTCGTTTTACTCTTAACAGCTTAAATTGCTGATTTTTTCTAATGCGATTATTCTTCTTGCTATATAAAACAAATTTCATAGTGTTATATGAAACACTATGAAATTTGTCATTAAGGCACATTATTCTAAATTTATTGATGTAGTTGAGATGGACTCACTTTTTGAATTTGAACAAGTATATCAAACGCTTTACCTAATGATATATCAACAGTTTTTGGTATATCAGGCCCTTCGGTAGTTATTCCAGCGAAAATTGGATGTTGTTCGTTTAACCAAGTTTTTGTCACGCCGTTCGCCTTACGTAAATCAATAAAAAATTGATCTTTTTTCACCTGTCCAAAAATGTAGTTATAACTGTTTAGATCATCTAATTTTAATGTTCCATATGGGCCGAATTCACCATTGCTATTCTTGACATTGTATTGTCCTTCATAAACTGACGTTCCAATAGATACGTACCGTTTTCCGTAATATTCTGCTAAATGCTGCCCAGCTACTTTAGGATATATAAAAGGAAGCATATTTGTTTTCGAAATGTGTCCATTATGTCCCCATACAATGGTTTTTCCTAAATGTTCTTCAGTCCACTTCGCATTTTCATACATTGCAATATCATGTTTCAAATAAAAATCCGCTGGTTTATCAGGAGGTGTCGCTAACATTGTAGTAAACTGTTCAATAATACGAGCATTTTGCTTTATCCATGCAAACTCTTTAGATTTTCCATTTAAATAGCTTTTATTTTCCTCTAATAAAGCACTAATTTGTTTAGCATCTAAAACATACTTTTCTTTTTCTTCTTTCGTAAGACTTTCAAAAGTATTCATATCCTTTGTTACAGGAATAAGACCTTTTATCTGCTCTTCTACTCTAGGCAATAGTTTTGAATTGTTCGCTTTAATATATTCTGTTATATTATTATAAACATTCTCGTTTACTGATTGAATGTCCATCCCGATGATACGTACTTTAGATTTATGTTTTGGATTAGCATTATATTGCCGAATCCAATCAAGTAAATCTAGCATTTCTTTCGTCTTAAATACAGGTGTTAGATGTTGGCTTGGGTTTCCCTTACCAGTAAGAACATATCGATCAAGTTCCAAGGCCCTGTCCCATCCCTCTTCTAAAACTAGATTGGTAAAGCCCTTTTCAGATACTAAATACTTAACAATGCGGTGTTTCATCGTAAAAACTTCATGAGCCCCATGCGTAGCTTCACCTAAACCTACAATTGAAGCTGAACCTACCATATCCTTAAGTGGTTTCAAATCATTAAGAGATGCAGTTGGATTAGTTGTTTTTAAAGGCTTTGCATGTGCTTCTAACCATTTCGCTATTTGATTTGTATTATAGGGAGCTGTAACAGAAACCTCTGTTTTCGAATCTGCATAAGTATTTCCTACAAAATGAGTCATTGTTATAGCAGAAGCAACAATTGCAATAATTATTTTCTTTTTCATAAAAAACCTCCTGAAATATTTACTTATAGCTTTTTGACATACTCTGCCAACTTCCGTTTAAAACATTCATTTTCTTATTACTGTTCAGATACATTTATTCTAGTTCCTAAAACTCACTTATTTCTTAATAGGTTCTTAAGAAATTCTTAATTCACTTATACGAATATAAAACTAAATAAGCTTCAATTCATTGTATTGTAAATTCCTCATTGCATAACATTATAATGTACAGATATTTGTTATAAATGATGTTATCTAAAGTATTCAATTTCAGTATGTATTATTAACGTAGTTAATATATGGTTAATATGAAGTTCCAAATTTTGATTGTTTGTAGTCTCTTTATCATAGAGTTAATTTAGGGGTTATTTTTTGTTCACTTCATTTTTTTCGGCACTCTGCATCTAGACAGTATACCCATTGGCCACAGTTAGACTATTTCAAATCAAAAAAATAGATTACCTGCACACTAAAGAGTATAGTGCACAGGTAATCTAGTTGTTTTTGAGATTAATAAAAAACTAATTTATTTTTTGAATTCTTCCATCAATAATAGACTGAATTGGTTCTTTTGATTTTTTTATATAATCTACTAATGCTTCAAAATCAGTTGGTCCTGTTTCAGCATCTTTACCGTTTTTAAAGGATACAAATCCATCTCCACCTGAAGCTAGAAATGCGTTCGCAACGACGCTGTAAGTTTTAGAAGGAATGATTTCTTCTCCATTTGTTAAGCGAATACTTGTTACTTTTTCTCCATTAGGCTTGTTCGCATCCCAAGTGTATTGGATTCCTGAAATTTGAAGCATTCTTGTTATGTCTTTTTGCCATTGTTGATTTAAAATATCACGAATGTCTTGACCTGTTAAATTTACTTTTATTAATTGATTTCCGAATGGTTGAATACCATATATCTCTCCCCATGTAATATCACCAGCATCTAAGTCATTACGAATACCACCAGGATTCATAAGTGCAATTTGAGATTGCATTGTTGTACGCTGGGCATCAGCAACTAAATTTCCAAGAGTAGATTCACCAGCCGTATTGAGTTTGCGATCTAGTGGCGCAATAGACTTACCTACAACTTCATTAACAAGAGGTGCGATTTTTGCTTGATATTTCTCCATCTTCTTCTTGATTTTTTTATCAGGCTCTATGCCTTCATGGTAAGTTGTAACAATTTCTGCTTTTTTCTCAACAATATCTTGTGTTTTACGATCAATCTTTACATCAACATCAGCAAAAGCCATACCATATGAATTTGCTTGTACGACAAGTTTATTATTAACAGTTCCATTTACATAGGTGTGGCTATGCCCACCAAAAATAACATCGACTTCTGGATCAGTCTCATTTGCTAATCGGACGATATCACCATTTGTTACGCCGTTCCCATCTGTTATACCTCCGTTATGTGCAAGTACAACGATAGATTTAACGCCTAGTTTTTTTAATTGCTTTACGGATTTGTTAATAGCTTCAACTTCATCTGTAATTTCTACATTCTTTAGCATAGTAGGCATAACAAGATTAGGAACATCCGTTGTTACGACTCCGATAAATCCAACAGGAACTCCTTGTACCTTTTTTATAGTGAATGGTGGTAAAAATAAACGACCGGTGGATTTATTATAGAAATTTGCAGCAACATATGGGAATTTTGCTCCTTTAAAATTCCCTGTTTTCTCATGGTATCCACCATAAATAAGGCGGTTCATTTCTTCAACACCTTCATCAAATTCATGATTTCCTATCGTTCCAACATCGAATTTCAAATCATTTAGAAATTCAATTGTAGGTTCGTCTTGTAATAATGCTGAAACAGGAGTACTTGCTCCAACAACATCTCCAGCATGTACCTTTAATGTATTTGGATTTTGTTTTTCACGATCACGTAAATAAGCCCCTAAGTACTCAATTCCCCCTGCATCTTTATTGTTAATTTTTTTTACAGTGTCTAGTTGCCCATGAAAATCGTTAATACCGAGCATTTGTACATCTATGTAGCGGTTTTGTTCTGTACTTGCTTGGATTGAAGGCGCAGCAAATACACTAGTAAAAGTAACTGTACTTAATGCTAAAGCAACTGGAATGATTTTTTTCAACATAAAATTTCTCTCCCCTAATTAAAATCTGACATAATACGATGTTATTTTAATATATTAAGAGAATTATTTCTACAAAAATTCTACTAATTATAAAAATTAATAAGATTTTATTGTTTTCTGACAAATAACTCCTTCCTCAAAAATGTGAAGGTGTAAAACGTCAATTTTAAGTGGAGGATGAATATTTGTAAGCTTAAGCCTACACTTTTTTATTAGGATGTAAAGGGCCCCACTCAACTTAAGAAACTTCACTACCCAAAACAAGAAAATGTGCGTTTCTTTGTTTGGAGGATTATTCAAAATATTATCTTGATCGTAATATAGCAATACATCTAAAAGACCTAAAAAAACTCTAATCAATAAATTTTTGCTTTTAAGAAAAATATTCAATTCGAAACTAATGAATATTTATCAACCTAACATATCATTACCACCATTAAAAAAAGAATAGAAATTTCGTTATGAAAGATTTCTATCCTTTGAATTGATTACGGTGGTGCACTACTCCGCATTAAAAAAAGATGCTCCTGGCTTTATCCAAGAGCATCTTTTTTTTAGATTTATTTTTACTTGTTTATAATTTATCAATTAACAATTATATAGTTGTAATCAGTCCTTTAAAAATAATAGGAGTGCTTCATTAAATTCTTTAGCATGCGTTGCATTTAGCCCATGTGGACCACCCTTTATTAAGGCTACTTTAGAATTAGGAATTGCTTCATGTGTTAATTTCCCACTATATTCATATGGTACAGTTGCATCAGAATCACCGTGAATAATAAGAGTAGGTATATTAAACTTCTCCAAGTCTTTTCTAAAATCTGTCTTACTAAAGGCGGTAATACAATCAAGTGTTCCTTTAGGTGATGCACTGGCTGCAATATCCCAATTATATAAACGGAATGGCTCACTAACTAAATCTGTTCGATTACCAGCCGCGAAAAATCCCTTAGTAAATTCATCAAGAAATGCAAGGCGGTCATTTATCACACCACTTTTGAATGCTTCAATTGTTGCATCATCTAAGGCCCCTTCAGGATGATCCTCTGATTTGTATAAATATGGAGGAACTGCCCCAGCAAAAACAACCTTTTCAATACGATCTGTTCCATACGTACTAATATACCGGGCTACTTCGCCTCCCCCCATAGAAAAACCAACAAGTGTGACATTTTGAAGCTCTAAATGTTCTAATAGTTGATGTAAATCAGAAGTAAAGGTATCATATTCATACCCTTCCCACGGCTGAGATGATTGTCCAAATCCTCGACGATCATATGTTATAACTCTGTATCCAGCCTCAACAAGAGCGGGAACTTGGTATTCCCAAGATCGACCACTTAACGGCCAACCATGAATGAGTACAACTGGTTTTCCTGTGCCATGATCCTCATAATATATCTCAATTGGTTCTTGATTTTCGGTTCCTACAGTAATTTTAGCCATGCTTCTACCTCCCAAAAATATTCTAATATGTATCCTTTTTTTCAATAATCCGGATGAATGTCATAACCTATTCATGCACGTTTATGTTGTGAACTCTAAGTATGAAACTCTATTGTTCCAATGCATTCATTTTCTCCTTTTGGAACAATCCCCCCTCTAATACCTTTTTCATCATAAAATAATTACTGAACATTACTCCTATTCAATTGTAATAACAAAAATAGGTGACTATCAATATCATTCTATCTATAGGATGTATAGGTAAAACCAATCTATTTTATAGTGAAAACAACTATAGTTACAACCTATACAAATTATAGATAATTTAGAATTGATTAACGAATCAGTTTTCAAATACTATAAATTTGTATAGCACTTCATGTTCTGTGAATGCTGCTATAACCAATATTATTGGTCAGCTTAGTTATAAACGAAGAAACTTATGATAGTATTCGACTATTTAAACTTTCTTTGATTACTTAATTTTTAGGAGGAATACATAATGACTGATCTCTATTCTCGTATTAACAAAGATGATGCTGTCGTGCTTTTAGTAGATCATCAAACTGGTCTTATGTCCGGACTAGTACGTGACTATGGTGTTGATGAATTCAAGAACAATGTTTTAGCTCTTGCTCATACTGCTAAGTTTTTTGATTTACCAGTTATTTTAACAACAAGTTTCGAAAACGGGCCTAATGGACCTTTAATGCAAGAATTGGTTGATCTCTTTCCTCATGCACCAAAAATAGCTCGACCTGGACAAATTAACGCATGGGATAATGATGATTTTGTAAAAGCAATCGAAGAAACTGGAAAAAAACAACTTATCATCGCAGGCGTAGTTACGGACGTTTGTGTTGCTTTCCCGGCACTTTCCGCTATAAAAGCTGGATATGAAGTATTTGCTGTTACGGATGCTTCAGGAACTTTCAGTAAACAAGTTGCAGATGCTGCCAATACTCGTATGGCACATAGTGGTGTGCAACTTATGAACTGGTTTAGCGTAGCTTGCGAATTACAACGCGATTGGCGCAACGATGTCGAAGGTTTTGGCAATTTGCTTGCTAGCAATCTTCCAGGCTATCAAAATATAATTGGAAGCTATAGGGGAGCTCAGCGAGATCTTAGTAAACAAAATGCATAAATGTATTTCAAAGAAATAGCTTTAAATCACTTTCAAAAAAATGGATAGTATACATTTAGTGCTGATTAAATCAGCACTCTCTTTTAATTTAAAAGGTATAGCAAAAATTTTATTTTTACGATTACAATTTCAAATTAACAGAAAATATATTATTTTCAATAATATCTATTTTAAACAATTAAAAAAGGGGCGTTTTATTATGAGTAATTTAGAATTGTTAAATCCGGAGAACAGTGCATTAATTTTGATTGATTTTCAACCTCAAATGACTTTTGGAGTTGCAAGTATTGATAGACAAACATTGATTAATAACGTTATGCTACTTGCTAAATCAGCAAAAACTTTTAACGTACCTACTATTCTTACTACAGTTGAGACACGCAGCTTTTCTGGTTATTTTTGGCCACAAATTCTTGACATATTCCCAAACCATGAAATTATAGAACGCAGTTCAATGAACTCTTGGGAAGATCCAAAATTTGTTGAAGCAGTTAAAGCAACAGGTAGAAAGAAATTAATATTTGCAGCACTTTGGACTGAAGTTTGCCTTGCATTCCCTGTGCTTGAAGCAATTAAAGCTGGCTATGAAGTGTATGCAGTTGATGATGCTTCAGGTGGTACTAGTCTGACAGCACATAACGCTGCTATGCGTCGTGTAGAACAAGCTGGTGCAATTCCAGTGACAGCAATTCAAGTTTTACTTGAATACCAACGTGACTGGGCACACAAAGACACTTATGATGCTGTAATGGAAATTGTAAAGGAGCACACTGGCGCTTATGGTCAAGGAGTAGAATACGCATATACTATGGTGCACGGCGCGCTTCCAAGCAGGAAAATATGAAACAAGAAGGAGTAGCTGTCGAAGAGACTTATACAGGGAACACGATGGATGCTGCTGATCCAGTAACAACGATTGTTACATGGGAAATTCAACAAGGTAAAGAAAAACAGTTTGAAACATGGAGACATGAAATCGAAGCTGCCGCTACTAAATTCCCAGGGCATTTAGGTGTAAATCTAATAGTTCCAAGTAACGAATCGAGAGAGTATACTGTTATTTTTCGATTTGATACGTATGAGCATCTACGTGCTTGGCAAGAATCAGACATTCGCCGGGATTTGTTAAAAACGGCAGCACAATTTCAAGCTACTAATCCAAGTTACAAAACTGAAAGTAGTTTGGCTTATTGGTTTGTTACTCCGAAAACGCCAGTTCCACCGCCAAAATGGAAAATGTCTATCGTTACCCTTCTGGGTGTATGGCCTCTTAGCATGTTAGTTCCTAAAGTGATAGGACCTATTATAAAACATATGAATCCTATTATGTCCGCTTTTTTCGTTTCTGTATGTATAGTGTCCTTGCTATCATGGGTAGTCATGCCGATTTTCGGTAAATTATTTCATCCATGGTTACAAAATAATAGAAAGTAGACGAGGTGTGAACATGAATTTACCGGATATGATCTTATATAACGGAAAAATTACTACCCTTGACCCATCTCAGCCTGAGGTATCTGCTATCGCCATAACTGATGGTTTAGTCACTGCAGTAGGTGGAGATGAGCTTCTTAATAGTGCCACGGAAAAAACAAAAAAAATAGACCTTAAAAGAAAGAGAGCTATTCCAGGCCTGAATGACTCCCATATACACGTTATTCGTGGTGGTCTGCATTATAATATGGAATTACGTTGGGAAGGCGTGCCATCACTTTTTATTGCTCTAGAAATGCTCAAAGAACAGGCAAGGCGTACACCTGCTCCTCAGTGGGTAAGAGTAGTTGGAGGTTGGTCTGAATTTCAATTTAAAGAGAGACGGTTGCCAACTTTGGAAGAAATTAATGCCGTTTCTGAAGACACTCCTGTCTTTGTGCTACATCTTTACGATAGAGCACTTGTAAATCGTGCAGGGCTACGTGCACTGGGATACACGAAAGATACCCCAGACCCTCCAGGCTGTTTAATTCAGCGGGATAAAAGAGGTAATCCAACGGGCCTTTTAATTGCTAACCCTAACGCTTCTATTCTTTATTCAAGTTTGGGTAAAGCTCCAGTACTTAATCTTGACGACCAGATTAACTCAACTCGCCATTTTATGCGTGAATTAAATAGATTAGGTATTACAAGTGCCATCGACGCAGGTGGTGGATTCCAAAATTATCCGGATGATTATAAAGTTGTTGAACATTTAGCTGAGAAAGATCAATTAACTTTGCGTATTGCGTATAATCTATTTACGCAAAATCCAAATCATGAATATGAAGACTTTGCTTCATGGGCAAAAATTGTTTCTCCAGGTCAAGGAACTGATAAGTATAAAATGAATGGTGCCGGAGAGATGTTAGTATTCTCAGCAGCCGATTTTGAAAAATTTCAAATGCCACGGCCTGAACTAGCTACGATGATGGAAGCTGACTTAAAGAAAGTAATTTCTCTATTGGTGGAAAACCGTTGGCCCTTCCGTTTACATGCAACTTATGATGAGTCAATCACACGTTTCTTAAATGTATTTGAGGAAGTTAACAGAGAAATTCCTTTTAATGGTCTACGCTGGTGGTTTGATCATGCAGAAACAATCTCAGATCGTAGTATGGAACGTGTTAAGGCTTTAAATGGCGGTATTGCCATCCAAGACCGCATGGCTTTTCAAGGTGAATACTTTGTTGATTTATACGGAAAGGAAGCTGCAAAGCATACACCTCCGATTTATCGTATGTTAGAACTTGGTATACCTGTTGGCGCCGGTAGTGATGCAACTAGGGTTTCCAGCTATAACCCTTGGGTTGCTCTTTACTGGATGGTTGCTGGAAAAACCATTGGTGGTCTTTCGATATACGATGAAAAAAATAAACTTGATAGAAAAGTAGCCCTGGAATTATATTCAAAAGGAAGTGCGTGGTTCTCTGGTGATGAAGGTAAAAAAGGAACCCTGGCAGTAGGTCAGTTTGCTGATATTGCTGTATTGTCTGCTGACTACTTTACTGTGCCAGAAGAAGAAATCAAAAACCTTGAATCATTACTCACCATTATGGGTGGACAGGTTGTTTATGGAAATGATGAATTTAAAAATTTATCACCTGAATTGCCGCCAGCATCACCTGATTGGTCACCGACGGGCATTTACGGTTATGGTGGTGCTAACCTAGCCAACACTATACTTTCCCACGATTCCCATGATAACAAGTTACATAGTTGTAGTAACCCTCTCCATCAACACACTCATACCGTAATAGGAAAAGATGGAACTAAATGGGGGATTGGTTGTACTTGCTTTGCTTTCTAAGTCAAAACCACCGGTATAATGCCGGTGGTTTTCTTTCTACAATAAGGGTATGTAGATTCGAAATAACATTGTATATCCCTACATGGAACCTGTTACTATGCGATAAGACCGAAGAATTGATTGATTAACTTAACTTGTTTTTGATAGCCTTCTCTCCTTGCAAAGTCTGTCCTTTTTTCCTTAATTAAAAGTCAATGGTATCCCCCTCTTGATCGACTACACCACACATATAAATCCACTGCCCTTTGACTTTAATATAGATCTTAATTTTTCAATTGTTACACTAGAATCATTATTATTTCTATTACACTGATACTTTTTGCGAATCATTTAACTTCTGCATAAAGATACGTGCTGCAAAACTTAAAAATTTATCATCAAAGTGAATAAGATTAATATCTTGGCTTGGTGTTGGGTCAGTAATACGAACTATGCTCAAAGTATCATTATTAACAAAGTTAACCAGTGAAAGAGGTATTATGGCAACCCCATGTCCATTGTATACAAGGCTCAATAGAGAAATAGAAGATTTTGTTTCTATATTTGCTTCAGATAAAGATAACCCTAAACTCTCACAATATATCTTAATAGATTCACGACAACTACATGAAACCATTATTCTACTCAGCCCTACTAATTCTCTAAAAGAAACAAATGATTTTTCATTCAAAGGATGATTTTTTGGAATTACAAGGACGAGCTCTTCACTATACAAAAGGGTGCTTGTTAATGTGTCTGGAATTTGAGCACTACGTGTAATCCCGAAATCAATATTTTTGTCAACGATTTGATTTACAGCAACTTCGGATTCTATAATTTTTACTACGATGTTGGGATAATGTTGTTGAAACTTCATAATATAAGGTGTTAAATAAGTGAGATCCTCTAATAGACCTCCTATAGTAATCACACCTCTTTTTACACCCTTTAATTCAAAAATTTCATTATAAACGTCATCAAATTGTTGCATAATAAATTTTCCTTTATCAAATAGCAGCTTACCCGCTTCTGTCATTTTGATACCTCTTCCAACTCGATGAAACAAGGGTGTATCAAGTTCACCTTCTAAAACACGTATTTGTTGACTTAAAGTCGGCTGTGAAATACCTAGAACTTCCGCAGCTTTAGTGAAACTATTATTATTACAAACTTGAATAAAATACTCTAAATGACGTAATTCCATTCTTGATACCCACTCTCCGCTTTATGAAAGATTTATAATTTAAAGGACGATATGTATACGTTAACATAACAACTTCATTTCATATTATACCGATTGAAATTACACGCTTTATTCATTTTGTATTATAATAAATTTACTACCATTTATTAATTTTTCCTCCTATTTATTTAATTTATATTTAATTAGGACATTACTAATTCGAGATATATTTCTAAACTTTTATAGTTCTAGTGCATAATACCCTAATTTTTTCAACTTTTCGATTATCATTTTTTTCTCAATATAGTCCAAACCACCAAATATTTGCCGAATCGCCTCTTTATGCTGAGGAAAAATAATATCCATTAATTCAATACCTTCTGAAGTAATTGACGCATACGTGACACGGCGGTCTTTAGGATATGGTTTTCGTATTAAGAACCTCTTCTTTTCCAACTTATCCACTACATACGTGATACTACTACTTGCAAGTAATATTTTATCTCCAATTTTTTGTATAGGCTGATCGCCTTTACTATATAGTAGCTCAAGCACTGCAAATTCAGTTGGATTAAGTCCATAACTTTTTATATCCTCTTCAATACGCTTAGTAATTGCCTGTGCTGCCCTTGATAATGTAACAAATAACTTTAAAGATAAGCTCTCATCATTAATCACACTCATAATTACCAATCCTTTACAAGTTATCTTGAATTCGAGATTTATTATATTATCGTCTAAATATTATGTCAATCATTCATTTTAGCTTTATCAATCCATTTATAATTTATTTCTCAACATATAACATATGGAATTAGAAGAAAACAATTGTTAATATATAAGTATCTCAATTACGTTATTTCTTTTAAAGAGAGCTTGTATTCTAACGCAAGTTCTCCTTTTTTATATTCTAAATTGAATCCGGACAAAGTTCACATATTGAGTCTGCCCATGTATATGATATAGTTTTTAAACAAAGATTAGAGCCCTCCTACAAGAAGGAGAGCTCTAATCTTTCATATAAATATTCACCATTTTTATCATTGCGGGGACATCAAAACTTTAACTTGATGGGGATATGGGACTACCCCATCGCCATCAAGCTAAGATTTTGAGACACCCCCATAACGAAATTTTTCCCTTTACAGTTATTTGTGAGAATTTAGCCTCTATATAAAAAAACCACTCCTTACAATAAAAGAAGTGATATTCCTAAATTATATATTTCATTAAAATCAAACTATTATAATATAGTTCCATTCAGCCATCCGTTTATGGCAATAAGGTCCATCAATACATGTAATTCTGTACCTATTAAAGCAGAAATAAAAATAATTTTTAATGAAGAGCTCTGTTTATAAGTAAACAGTTTCATTAATCTAGGTATTGTTTTAAGACCTATCATAATTAGTAAAGTCAAAACTAAAGCGCAAGCTAGTCCACCTATAAAACTCTCATCTACCGCTCCTCCTGGTATAAGCGGTACCTTTCCAATGAACATGCTTATAGCATCTGGAATCGCCATACCGAAAAATAAAGTTGTGATATTTAAATGTTTTTTATATACTAATCCTACAGTTGCTGTAACTACTGTATGTCCTATAACGCCAGCCATATGAATCCTCCGTAATATTTATATTATTTTTTAGTTAGTTTTCACCTTTTTTTAGGCTTATTATTTTATAATTGATAACGCTTCTAAAAACTGTGAATTATCTTTTCTACTCTCAATAATCTTTTGAAATTCTTTCTCCACTTGTACTGATTTTTTATCCTCGGTATCAACAACTCCATGATTATTTCCATAAACTTTGTTAAGTTCAAAAATTCCCATATAGGTTTCTTGTATAGGAATTTGAGTAAACATAGAATTATTGACAATTAAAATACACTGTTCATAATTCGAGTTACGATAATGCCCAAACCAAGTATTACTATCATATTTTACCGGTATTTCCTTGTCAGCAATTACTATTTTTTTTATATTTTCACTTTTTTCACCCGCGAATAACACAGCAGTATCATTTGTTATTGTAGGCATAGACTTTATTGGATCTGAAATCGGTGTAAAATGATCTTCTCCCTCTCGTAATATCCCTTTTTTTATTACGGCTTCACCTGTTTTTTGATCCATAATAAATACTGATTCTCCATTATATTGTGCTGTTTTAACTTTATATAAATCGATAGACTTAATTTCACTTTTATTTTCACTTCGTATATCTTGTAAAGCTTGTTTATCTCCTAACATCAAAATTCCATTTCTTGGTTCTTTAGGCGTGAACGCCAAGTATAAACCAAATAAGAGGGCTCCAATCATACATAGGTTAATGATTTTTCTCATTTCTAATCTCCTTAGAATTATTGTTTAAAGGTGGTTTAACTAGTTAAGATAATTGCTGCAAATCATCTATACGTATACCGTTTCTTTAATTCGTATTTGCTCCTTATATAGAATAATTGTTTTATGGAATTTTACATATTCATTTACCTTTCATTTGTATTACATTTATGTAAGGTAAAATTATTAGCAAACTACAATTATCGGAATAGCATCCTACTATTTCTATGGGCAACTGATCGCGATCCTACTCTGTTCGGCTACTATGGTTCAAATGCATCAATTACTTCTTATGAAAAGAAACAAGAACTGAGTGAATATAAGGTCATATATAGATTAAAGATTATTTTCTTCTTATTTATCAAGCCATACAGAAAAACACCTAATAGCTATCAAAGGTGTTAATTCGCCTGTTCAATCTCCTATAACAAAACGGACGAAAATCTCATTGGTATGAGAGGAAAACAGTCTTTGATATATTAGGTGTCGTTTACAATTGTACCAAGTCTAATAATTAAGCGGATTAATTAGATTTAAAAAAAGATTTCTTTTTCTTTACTCGTAATAAGTCACCTGTCCATCCTTTGAATCGCATATACATATACATCCCCCCTGTTGTGAGAATAATAAATAAGAGAGCGATTAAATAGCTATATTTCCATTCCAGTTCAGGCATGTATTTAAAATTCATACCCCATAATGCTCCTAAGGCTGTCAAAGGCGTACTCACAGCAGTTAATACAGTAAGAGCTTTCATAATTTCATTCCCACGATGAGAAGAAACAACTTCTTGCAAATGAATCATCGTGTCTAATTCTTCTTGGTACTCTTTAACAAGTTGTAATCCACGCTCTAATTTTACGTGTGTTTGTTTATAACAAAGGGTGTTTGTTAGTTTTTCTAACCAAGCTTCTTTTAGGCCTTGTAACACTTCTTGTATTAAGCGAAACACATGTGTGTTCATAAATAATTCATGACGAATATGATAAATCCTTTCTAAAACTGCTATGTTATTATGATGATAAAAATCCCATAATACATTTCTGAAATTGTTTTCAAAGTAGTCAACCTTTCGCAAATAATGAGATATAAACATTGATAAGATAGCACATAATCCTTCAGCAGAACTATTACAATTTTTTGTACCCATAGGGATATTATGTATTAATTTTTGGAAATCCTCTTCCTCCTTTTCCTGAACTGTTATCAGTATTCCATGAGCTACGAAATAATGAAGAAATTTTTGAATTTTGGCGTCCTTTTTATCTTGATCATATAAAAACGAACCATATACACAAGTTTGACTTGGTGATAACGTATAAACATATAATCCATTTTCACAAGGAGAACTTATTTTCTTTACAAATTGAGAGAAATAAGATGTTACATCACGAGGGATTATAGAAGAAAGTTTTTCAAGCTCACTAGTTTTCACATGATACCAACTCCATTTCGTCATTTTTATGCATTCCATACTATTCTTCCTTTCTAAATAGTTTTATGTTTGATCGAATCATATCCGTAATACGAAATTTGTATGTAGGTATTCATGTCTTGAAGGAAAAGTTTTTAGATCATCTAAATTATAAAATAAATGACATAGGAGGTCTTATTCTTTTAAAAGGAAGACCCCCTATATATTAGTTATTTTTATTTTCAATTTTAAACATTTCCTCTATACAAGCACTTTTTATCTTTTCTTATAAAGAATTTATTATATGTGGAAAAGAAGCTACATAATTTGGCACGTCTATTCAACGAACTCCATTTCAGTCGTTATTATAATTTGGATTCATATGCAGATTGATTGGTGATGTCGTCAAATACTTGACTCCCAATAATGTAGTATCCATGAAGTGCAGCCTCTTTCGAAGCGTCTACCATACGGAAAGAAGAAATTTCACTTTGCATTTTTTCAATTCGTTTTTTGTGGAGATCTACTATTCCTCCTGTCCAAATGATAGTATCATACTGTTCTAACGTAAATTGTTCTTGTAATACACGTATGACGTCTTGGAAGTGTGCATCCAACTCTTTTTGAATCAAAGTATGAACCTGACTTGTCTCATGATTTTCTTCTCGACATTCATATCCTTTTTCTAATATGTTTGGCATGTCGTTAATATGCAATTGATTACTTTCACCCTCATGATTCTGCACGATATTCTTAATATTTTTCAAAGGCTTGCTACATCCTAGTTCCGTCTCATAATGATTTAAAATGAGATTCTGTTTCATATCTGTCATTTCTAATGTACGAAATCCACCATCAATAATTAAGATGCGATCTCGTTCCTGAATGATTCCCTCTTTTAAGAGATAGGCATGTAAAGCGACCGGTTGCTGAAGAATCAAAGCATTTTCCACCGTAATATTAATAAATTTCCCATCAATTTGCACGGAAGTTTCTTTTTTTAGTGCACGTTGTAATTGCTCATGCTGACTACCAAAACAAGTGATGGGAAGCCCGGTAACAACTAGAGGTAACACGACATTTTCTTTATAATCCTTTGCAATGCAACCAAATATTTGTTGTTTAAACTCTTCGCTTTCATAATAATTTTCTATTTCATCGTCAAATGGAGGAAGAAATGAAGCGTCAGATTGATGTGCTTCATTTCCCATGTAGTATGCAAAGTCTAAGTCTATAAAACTTACCTTTGTTAAATCTTCACTTTCAGCATGATTAGGTACAGGGGCTAGTGTGGAAGCTTCACTCTTGACCGTCATCTCAGAATCTACATCCTGTCGATATGCCCTTTTGGTAAAGCCAATTCCTACATCAATTGCATACAGAGATTTCATACTTTTTTCCTCACTTTCTATTTTTAGAGTTAAATCTAGGCACTCTCTTCTTTCCCTTCTTTCACATATTTCTTTTCATTTTTCGTTTTTTCCCCGTCTAAGTTCTTACTATTTTCATTTATTTCGTAATCCTTTTCACCTGTTTTCTTTTTATTATTTTCGTTTTCTGTTAAGTCTTTAATGGTAGAAATGACAACTGGTGTGGCTGTAAGCAGTTGTGGTAATGTTTGTTTTGCAACATTAGCTGCAGTTACAGAAAATTGTTTACTTGTCTCAGTTACCTTCTCCAATGTTTCCTTTATGTTTCCTTCTTGTAGTTTTTCTTTTACGCTTTTTCCTTTTGTTTGTATAGCTTTCCGATTTTCTTTTTTTAATAGGGAGACTATGACTCCGGTCGTAATTCCAATCACAGCATATTTAAATATTGTATGTTTCATTTTTCTCATCCTTTTCTATTTTTATTTTCTTCAATGCTACAACCTAAAATAATTACCTTACCTATTTATCAGATGTTGCAATCTATTAGAGAGAATGATAGTTTTGCGGCTGCCTATCACTCGCCGTTAGTGTTTCATCTGTTACTAGGAGTAAAATTCTCCCTTGATCTAGTTTTTCTTCATATAAGTTAGCTTCCTCCTTCGACAACCCCATTTCCTCCATTTGATTTCGGAGCTCGTCCCCTTTTTTGGAGAAAAAGTTGATAATACTTGTGCCCAATCCTTGTTCTTTTACTCCAATCGTATTTGTGTTTGTATCATCCGCAATCCTTTTTGTTATATGTTTTTCATGTGCTAAAACATAAATGTCATCGTGGCGAACCCCTTGCAATTCTAGCTCTTTTACTTTCATAACTACTTCCTGTTCATTTTGATATTCATAAACTACCGTTTTTCTTTCATTCGTATGCATGGTATCTTTCCTCCTTTAGATTTTTTATTTTTTTATTTAGTTGTTATGTAATATGTAATACACCTATTTTAAAGATGTTAAACCTAAATTTTCGAAAAATTTTACACAATAGGTTATTCATGTTTTTAATATCAAAGAAATGTCACAAGAACTTTGCTTTGATAAAAGCGCTCCAAATAACGATTTGTTTGGAAGGTAAGCACATTGTTTTATAGAAATCATAGAAAAATAAAAAAGCACTCCTTTTCAAAGAGTGCTAAAAAAAAACATATAACCTAATAAAAATATTTCTATTTTGATTACAGAAAGAAAGTCTTTATTAAAACATATGGTTGCTAATTTAATTGCGATCTGCCTTGCACCCAAGCAGCAATATCATTTATAACATACTCAGGTATATTAGCAGGACTATAATATTCATCCGGCTTACTTATTTCCCCATCGCCCTCTGTAAAGAAATGATTTAACTTTGGATATAGTCGATAATCAACGTTATTTCGTTCTTTTAATTGTTCTTTCCAAAGAGGAATTTCGATTTTTGATTGAACTTGATAGTCTCTTTCTCCTTGAATAATAAGAAGTGGTGTCTTTTGTTCTTTTGACATTTCTGCTGCTTTAATTTTCCGAATAGAATCCCAAAATACTGCTGATCCTAAGTAAAAATCTTTTGGAGGATTCTGACCAGAGAAATTTGGATCATTTAATAATTCAAATTGCGATTTGTAGAATTTATATTGCTCCTGGTTCATTGCTCCAATAGAGAAAAGGTACTCAAATTGATCTAAAACAACGTCTTGGATCGTACGAGCTGGCCCTCCCATTACAATTGCTCCAGCAATATTTTTATTTTGGTCTTTTTCAATCATTTTCGGAAGCATCATTCCACCTTGACTATGACCCAAAATATAAATTTGATTTTTATTTATTAGAGGCTCATTTTTAAGAAATTGAGTTACAAGAAGAGCATCATCTGTTGTCTCTTTATCAACTGTATAAAAGGGACTAAATTGTGTTTTCAACCCATGTTCATAAGTTCTTTTATTATAGCGAAGGACAGCAATTCCCTTCGATGCAAGACCTTCAGCTAAATCGCGAAACGGTTTTAAAGCAAACGCTGTTTCATCCTGATCAGTTGCTCCTGATCCTTGAACAAGAATAACCGCTGGAAAAGGACCATTTCCTTTTGGAACCGACAATGTTCCTGGTAATGGAAATGCACCACTTCCAACTACTACTTCTTTATCAACAAATGATTCAGGCTTACTATATGACGGACGCTCAGCAACAGGACTAAACGACATGCTGAGTTGAAAATCGTCTATTTTTCCAGATGGATCTAGTTTAATTAGTAAAGGTACAGTCATTTTTTCAAAAACTAATTGAATCTCCACATTTGTATGAACAGGATTTGTCTCTTTTTGTGTAACCTCTCCAATTTCTATAAAAGAACCTGCTTGTAATTGAACTGGGAGTCCCTCCCAATAGCTCTTCAGCCATTCTTCGGATATTATTTTCTGTAATGACCTTGAGGTTAAATCAAATGCAGATTTATAATCTTCACTATTCATATGGCGAATAAATGAAAGAGTAGTAGATATAATAGGATTTTCATCATCACTATTGTCTATTTTTTTTATATTTGTGTTTACTTCCTTTAATTTTGAAATAAATTGGTGGTTAAATGGATTATTATATGTATTAGGATATAAATTTGTTTTCAAAATTTCCGTATTCCGTCCCTCATACAAACTTGAAGAACTCGTAAACTTTTCAGGTGAAATTACTTCCTCCGCATATGAGACTGAGGGAATTGCTATTGTAAAAATTGCACTGATAAGTAATAACTTATTACTTATTCTTCTTTTCTTACCCATACTTATTGATTCTCCCTTCAAAATTTAAAATTTCTAATACAATATGCCAACTATAAGGAAAATAAAAATTACCAAAGAGATTAATAATCTATTTTACGATCCCCCTCTCAAGTTAAAAATCTATCATTAACAAACTTCAATAAAAAACGCCTTCCCCCTCTTTTTTTATTGTTGGATTTTCCAATGACCTAGAAGCACAGCACGAAATCACATGTAACCTACCCATGAGATTCTCTGTTTCAAAAGAAAAAAGCACCCCACTAGATGCTTTCTTTAATTGTTCTCACTATCATTTATTTAGGTAATTCTCTTATTACTGTAAGATAAATTCATTCTATTTCCTAAATCTCACTTATTTCTTAATTCACTCATACCAATATAAAGCCTAATAACCTACCATCAAAAAATAAAGAAAACAGGTTATTTGGCTATTCATTTCGTAAACTTAATGCTCAAATTAGTTTTTTTCACAAAGTTAAACTTTATTAAGAAAAACTTAAAGAATTTCCCTCTATATTCATAAGAACTTTTTTCTATACTCAAAAATGTAAATAGACAAAAGGAGAAACAATCATGAAGAAATTTGTAATTTGCATACTAGGAATAGGCCTCCCTATATACTTACTACCTTTCATATTACGTGGAGATTTAGACAGATTTAATCCGATTGCTGAAGAAAAAAATGTATATGCCGTTGCGAAAGGATATGGTGTTCCAGATTATCATCATAAAGGAAAAGCTATGTACTCACTAAAAGCTGTTGACGAATTAAGTAATGAAAAAGAATATACAGTTGGAACGAACACGCCTAATGATTTTATAAGAAAAACTTACTTAAAAATTCATGTGAAAGGAAAATATGTGTATTCTTACGATATTATTTCTAAAGAGGATATTCCGGAGAAAATAAGGGGACAATTGGAGATAGCAAATAAATAAAAGAGCCAATTCATACGATTTGGCTCTTTATTCTCTCTCCCATCTACCGTTTGGATAATTCTTTCGGTAGATTTATTAAATTCGTTATCATTGTTCCAATAACCATTGTTCAATTACTTTTACTGTTTCATCTCGTTGTGCTTTTGCCGTAATTAAACTCGCATTATCACCTTTTTGCTCACCATACATGCCAAAATGAGCATGATTTCCCCCTTTTATCATGTGCATAGTTGTATTCTTTGACATGAACTTTTTATTGTTCTCTATTTTTTCTACAGTTGCTAAAGCATCTACTTCCCCATAAATTGATAACATCGGAATCGATTTTGTAGAAAAGTCATCTGCAGGATACGAACCTAAGAAAATAATCCCGTCTACCTTGTCTTCATGTTGGAAGGCATACTTAGAAATCATAGCTCCTCCCATTGAATGCCCTGCAACATACCATTTTTGAACTTCCGGATACTTTTCAATTACACTGTCTACCTCATTTATTCCAAGTATCGCTAAATTTAATGGTAACTTAGGCATTACTACAAAGTGCCCATCTTTTGCAAGCGCTTCTCCTAAGTAACTATAAGCCTCAGCTTCTACTTTAGCTCCTTGATAAAAAATAACCCCTACTTTCGCATCTTTCGCTCCAAAAACGATATTATCTTCATCTTTTTTATCATCTACTAACGACAAAGCCTCTTTCGTCGGTTTATAAGTAAACTGAGACCAAGTCAAAAAAGTAAAACTTCCTATAATTAAAATAGCTAGTAAAGAGTACAGCGTAATTTTTATCCATTTCTTCACAAAGATGACCTCCATAAGATGTATATATTCCATATTTCGGATTATCATTAACACACATAAAAACTCGAGCATTTTTATTGTGCTCAAGTTTTTAGTTCCGTCTTTAATTTATACTATAAATTGTCCAAGATAAATATGTAGCAAATGCAGACCATAAAAAATATGGTATTAGCAACCATGTCGATACTTTAGATAATTTGGAAGAAACCGCTATGAGAAGTAACGTAGTAATAGCGACAAGTAAACAATCTACTGTTGCTAAAAACAAATTCTTTTGGCTAAATTGAAAATAGCTGAACGCTTGATTGAATATATAATTTAAAAGGAATAAAAACCAAAATGTTTTTGGCTTGAATCCATAGTTTTTGTAAATAATTGCAACTGATAATGCAATAAGTCCAAATAATACAGCCCATATCATTCCGATTGTCATACCAGGAGGTGTCCAAGGCGGCTTTTCTAACGCATCATACCAAGTACGATCAATAGGGAATAAAACACTAGAAACATAAAACAAACCATATGTTAGTAAAAATACTATAATACTAGATTTTTTCATAAACATTCTCCTTTTTACTAGAAGATTATAGAAACTTTATATGATTAGTATGCCCTTGTAATGGATAAAATTCTAATATTTAAATTCCAAATACATATTGTTTAACCCATTTTATACAAATTCTTTCATACTTTTATATGCACAAAGGGCTCTCTCTCGTGCTGCCTTATGATCAACAATCGGATAAGGATATGTATCCCCAAGCTTTATATTGGCCTTTTGTAAAATATGCACAGGCGCTTCCCATGGTTTATGTATATATTTATTCGGTATATCGCTTAATTCTGGTACCCATCTTCTTATATACTCTCCATTTTTATCAAACTTTTCTCCTTGTGTGATGGGGTTAAAAATACGAAAGTACGGTGATGCATCTGCCCCACTTCCAGCAACCCATTGCCATCCCATTGTATTATTTGCAATATCAGCATCTAGTAGTGTATCCATAAACCATTTTGCTCCTTCTTGCCATGGAATTAACAAATGCTTTACAAGAAAAGAGGCTACAGCCATTCTTGCCCGATTATGCATAAAACCTGTTTGCCAAAGCTCCCGCATTCCCGCATCAATAAACGGATAACCAGTTTCACCCTTCTGCCATACGCTTAATAACTCCTCTTCCTTATCCCACGGGAAATTTTCAAAGCTCTTATTAAGAGGTTTAGATACTGTAAATGGATAATGATATAGTAAATAATAAGAAAACTCTCGCCAAATTAATTGACGTATAAAGCTATTAACTTGTTTTTCAAAAAGACTACATTGTCTTTCGGTACTTTTATTTATTAAGTAATGAAACATTAGCTTTACTGATATTTGACCAAATGAAAGATACGGTGCCAACATCGAATGGACATTTTGATCTGGAAAATCTCTTCCTTCACTATAAGAGGCTAATTTGCTAGAGAAAAATTTCTTGAATGTTTTATATGCCCCTTCTTCTGTCGGATCCCATATTGCTTCCATATGAGATGTCCACGGTATAGTCGGCAACAAGTGTAATTCTGAAACAGATAAGCTTGCTGGTAAAGAGTTTCCCCACTTTATACTCTGCACTCTGCTAATAGGTTTAGGTATTACCTGCTTTTGAAATGCATTGTAAAAAGGCGTAAACACCTTATATTCAGTGTTATCCTTCTTTTTTATAATCCACGGTTCTAATAATAAATGCGAATTAAATTCCTTACAGATAATACCTTTATCCTCTAACATCATTTTCATTTTTTGATTAGATTGTAATCTGTCCGGATCATAACAAATATTCCAATATACAGCCGTTATATCTAATTGTTCTATGAGAGAAAGTATTTCTTCCTCCGTACGTCCTTTACGAATTATTAAAGTAGAGCCCAATGCCTCAAGTTGCTTCTTTACATCTTTTACAGCATGGTGTAACCACCACTTTGCCGCACTTCCTATTGAAAAAGTTTCATCTTGTATATATACCGGAAGAACCTCACCAGACTGAACAGCTTCAAATAGCGCTGGGTTATCATATAAACGAAAATCTTTTTGAAACATAACAATAATTTTATTTTGCATGGCTATCCCTTCTAATTCTTAAAGCACAATTCATTCTTTATGAGAACAAGTACTTCTGTTATTTTTAAAATACTATAAGAATCATCCTTTTTATTTTATAATCTTCTTCACTATAAACATTGATTTTCTATCTCTCTAAGTACATCATTTCCTATATTATCTATCTTTTCATTTTTTATGGTGTTATATAAACTCTGTAAAACTTTTAACTCTGTTCTTAAATGTAAAATGACACTAGATAATATATATAACTTAGCTACACTCTCTTTTCCACACTTTTCTTCATATACTTTTTGAAGGGTAGTAAGATATAACGTCAGTTGAGAAATTTTAGTTTTTAGCTGTTCTAGAATTAATTCTTCCTCCCCATATTGTGCAAAAAGTAGCGCTTCATATATAGGACGATGCATATCCTCTTTCTTTATCATTTGCTCTAATAATAAATGCTCAAATTCTTGTTTACCACTTTTAGTAATACCGTAAATAGTCCTTTCAGGGCGTTGTTCATTACGAATAATATCAACAACCTCTATAAAGCCCTTCTTTTCAAGTTGCTCAAATGTATAATATAAAGAGCCTTTAGTAATTTTTATATAATATTTCATTTCACTATTTTTTAAAAGTTGCTGGACTTCATACGGATGCCTATTTTTCTCCATAAGAAGACCCAGCATAAAAAGCTTTGTATTCATAACTCTCCACTCCTTAATAACCTATACCAATAGTATAAGCTAAAAATAAGTAAAGAATCTTTTTGTTTTATAAAATTTATGACTTCAAATTCACTTTATTATCCTTTGTACCAGCTTTGGAATTTCCCATAAATAATATTGCTATAAACGAAACGATAATTGGAATTAAAGCTAATAGAAAAACAGTAGTAATTGAAGATGACATAGCAGCTATAATTTTTTCAAGAATAAACGTAGGGATACTGGATCTTACATCTGAGCGAAATATTGCACTTGGATCACCTAGATTATTTAACATGCTGGAACCATGTTCTATTCCCTTAAAAGCATCCTTTAAGTTAGCTGTAAAGGTACTATTTTGAATGGAGCCAAAAATCGTTACTCCAATTGTCATACCTAGTGAACGAAAGAATGAATTTGTCGAAGTAGCTGAACCACGGAATCTCGGTTCCATATTATGAATAGAAACTGTGGGAAGCAAAGAGAACGAAAATCCAACTCCAAATCCCGTTATAATCATGTATATCGTTAAAAGTACACGGCTTGTTTGCGGATCCATCGTTCCTAACAAATACATACCTATCCCAAAGGATATTATAGATAATAACATCAAGTTGCGGTAACTAATTTTCGTTTGAAATATTCCACCAATTGCACTACCTACTACAGAACCTAACATCATTGGGGTTAAAATTAATCCAGCATTAGTTGCTGTTCCACCATATACAGCCTGAACAAAAATAGGAATAAATACTGTTAAAATAACAAATGTTGCTCCATAGAAAAACGTAATAATTTGTGATATTGCAAACTCCTTACGCTTAAACATCCAAAATGATATTATCGGATCTTTCACTTTTCTTTCTACCAATAGGAAGCCAACAAAAAATACAATAAACGATGCAAATAACCCAATGATTTGTATCGAATCCCACTTAAATTCTTTTCCTCCCAATTCTAAAGCGAACATTAAGCTAATTACTGCTATGACGAGTGTTATCGCCCCCCACCAATCAATATTTTGCTTAGTAGGTGGATTATTTTCTTTATAAGCTTTTAAAATAAAAATTAATGACATTAGACCAATTGGAATATTGACGTAAAAAATCCAATGCCAACTAATATTTTCTGTTATATACGCACCTAATAAAGGTCCTAATACACTTGAAGAACCAAATACGGCCCCTAATAATCCAGTCATTTTCCCTCTTTTTTCAATAGGAAAAATATCAAATACAATGGTAAAGGCGATTGGCATCAGTGCCCCCCCACCTATACCTTGAATTGCACGATAAATACTTAGCTGAACAATACTTTGCGCAGTACCACATAATGCAGAACCAATTAAGAAGATTAATAAACCAAAAATATAAAACCTCTTTCTACCATACATATCAGATAATTTCCCGAAAATAGGCATACCCGCCATAACTGCAACCATATAAGCAGAAGTAACCCATATGAATTTATCCAATCCACCCAAATCTGAGACAATTGTACCAATTGAAGTGGCAACAATTGTATTATCCATTGCAGCCATTAAAATGCCTAGCATTAACCCAGCTATCACTAAGCGTAAGTTGCTCTCTTTTGCAACCATGCCTCTTTCCTCCTTTTTTCACACTCAACAAATTATATAGTCTAATTAAACTATATACTCATTATAGTCTAATTAGACTATTTTTCAATAAATCATAAAAAAAAAATAAATCCCCCCAAATATATTGGAGAGATTATAATTGTAGAATTGCTTCCTATATAAAGTAATTAAAACCGTAAAAACTATTACTTTTTTATACCACCTTGATTTTGCATACATGCAACTTACTCATTTAGTTTTGGTCTAGTTTGTAAATATAAATTCAAATCCGGACTTGAACCTTTAATAATTATATCTCGAACAATTTTAGAAAGTACCATACTATATACTAATCCATTATCTCCATACGCATAGATAAAGTGACAATTTGGAAACTCTTCATACATTCCAATTATAGGTAAACCATCATGAGTACCACCATAAAAAGCACTTAAATAAAATTCAGGTTCAACTGTTATATTGGGAAAGAGCTTATTAAATTCATTTACTAATTTCTCTTTTTTATGGATTAATTTTGAATCTCTTTCTTGAGCAATGTTTGTATCTTCATCTAGCCCACCTATAATAATCCTGTTATCTGCAGTAGTTCTCATATAAATATATGGTCTCGCAGTTTCCCAAATGAGAGTACGTTTATACCAAGAAGATAAATCTTCTACAGGATTAGTAACAACTGCATATGAGCTAATCAGTGTAGCGTTCTTTTCCTTTTTAAATTCCAATCCTTCATATCCTGCAGCTACAATTACTTTATTGGCAGTAATAGAATTGCCCCCCTTTGTATAAAAGATAGCACATTCTTTCTCTAACTTTTTGCCAACAATCTCTGTATCTTCATAAATTTGAACTCCTTTATTAGAAGCTTGTTCTAATAAACTATGTGTAAATTTATAAGGATTTATTTCACCATCATTATACGTATAAATAGCTGCACGTTTTTTAAATGGATATCTCTGTCCAATTTGTTCCTCTGATAGCCAAGTCGCTTTAAAATCATGCTTATGTAAATAATACAGTTCTTTTTCTAATTTCTTTATATCCTCTTCATAACTTGCATAATATAAACTGTCACGTCGTTTAAAGTCAGAGCAATAAGGTAAATTTTGATCAGCATATTCAATATCATTAATAGCTTGTTCACATAATTTCATATGCTTAACTGCATACTCTTCTCCAAATGTATTTACAAGTTCAAAAAACATCTTATCTCCTAAATATTGAATAAGTGCTGTATTTGTAAGGTTACTCCCGTGTCCTACCTTTCTTTTATCAACGACAACAATATTTAAATCTGATTCACTCAAATAATATGCTGATTGAGCACCTGAACTTCCTGCTCCTATTATTAGTACGTCACATTTTATATCTTCTTCCAACCGAGGATAAGAAGGTGTATTAGAAAAAGTTGTGTTCCAATATAATTTCCCTTTCTGTAAATCCATTTAAAGTGCACCGTCCTAAATAAAATAGTTATATCCCCATCTGTATTTCCAAATCATTCTTACTATATACTTCTTATCAAATTTATTTTTGCTACCATTAGATTATTAATGCAATATTTTGTTCACCCATATATGGTATTAAACTAGGCTTATAAAAAGTTAATAGTATATATTATTTATTTTCATTTAGAAATTTAAGAACTTGGTTAAAAGCTTCTTCACCTGCTGGAGTGTTCATTTTAAATTGAAATTCATGTGCTAACTCGCCAGAGATATTTTTATCAAAGAAAAGTGTATCTACAGGTACTCCTTTATTTTGTAAAGTAGAAGCTAATGCTTTACCTTGATCTTCGAATGATGCAGTATTTCCATCTGTGATGAACGTTGGTGGGTAATCTTTTGTAACGTGTTTATAAATAGAGGCGATTTCCATTTCAGGTAATGTTTCAAACTTCTTTTTCCCAAAGTAAGCCCAGCCAGTAGTACGCATAAAGTCTTGCACTTCTTTGGATGTTTCCATTTTAGCTAATGCAGGCATATTATACGGGCCACAAAATAGCAGTATACCTTTAATTGTAGAAGGAGCAACAACAGCGTCAATCCCGGTTAATTTCGCATAATCTGGAGATGTTTGAATAGTAACAAATTGTCCAGATATTTGCGCTCCCGCAGAATCTCCTGCAAAATATAGGTCATCTAGTTTTACATTATATTTCTTTGCATTTGCTTTTATATATTCATAAGCCTCACCAAGTTGTAGTACTGGTGTAGGATACTTTCTTTTAGGAGCAAGAGCGTAATTTATATTTATCACTGTATAACCACGAGCAGCTAATTCTACTGCATAACCAGTAATGTCTGATTTATCTCCACCTACAAATCCACCCCCGTGCACCCAAAAAATAACAGGTGTTTTCCCTATAAAATTTTTGGGATAAATAATGTCTAATGTACCATCAGGAAATTTAGAATTATAATTGATATCTTTAACAATTCGTGTCTCTTTTAGAGCGTTTTTATAATTATTAGATTGAACAAACATTCCACCTTCAAATGCTTTTTTTATGAGAAACGCTTTCGGAATAGGTGAAACATTCCAGAAAATCCCCCCCGCAATAATCAATCCGAAAACCATAAAAAGAGTTAGCAACATTCTTTTTTTCCATATCATTTTAGGTTTTAACTGTTTTATTCTCATAATTAAAGAATCTCCATTCTTTTTAATAATAATCTTAAAATAAAGTGAAAATTTAATCAGCCCTCACCAATAGAGCTGCCCGTTAATGCGGGATAAATCACAATATACACTTCTATTTTACGATCAACTTTATTATCACCTGCTAATCCGTCCTTAAAATTTCATGCAAAAGGTTATATATTTTTATTATGTACATGTGAGATACCTCCTATAAAACACATTAAAAATTCAAACAAAAAGAGCAAAAGATCCCCATTTATAGAAGATTTCTTTTGCTCTTTGTAAAGGACACAAGTCCAAATAAAAGTTGCTTATCTATCGATAACTTACACATAAAAATGCATTTGTTTCAGTACTTTATTAGCAGAAATTTTAACAACCGTTTCTTTTTCACCCGTTCTATCAATTATGAAACCATGAACTTTAACATTAGAAGGCACTAATGGATGATGACAAATCATATCTATACTCTTCTCAATATTTTCACTAACATTTTCTTTTCCACTTAACCATTCATCAAGGCTACCACTTAAAAATTCAGGCATGCAATTTTTAAAGAGATAGTCTAATTCTATATTATCTTTTATGAAATCACGTTGAGTTTGTAGATTAACTGAAGAAGTTTCTTTATCCTCTATTCCGACAACAAAAATTTCTTCAACATTTTCTTGATAGATAGCAATAATAATAGATCTCATTATATCTCCATAAGGATGTATAATTGCAGAATCATAGCTGTGTATAGTCAACATGTTTTCTTGTTGAATGTTAGTTACTTGTTGGATACTAGGTTCTATTCTGTGTTCAATGTCTGTTAATAATAAAACTTTTTTATTCTTTGAATTCATATGGAGCACTCCTTCTTCATTATTGTATTTATGAAACTTTTAAGCTAGTAACAATAATAATTGTTACCAGTTTTTCCAGCGTCCCTCTGGATCAACACTTGCAAGTCTAACCCATCCATTTTGAACTTTTTCTCGAAATGTGAAATCATTATTTAGTAAACGTTCTATATATTGAATAGGCGCTTGAATTACAATTAGTAAACGAAGTGGTGAATGATACATCTCACTATCTGACTGCATAACGGATTGCCACGGTAAGCCTGGCAACAAATCACTTGCATTTCCCTGCATAACACCAAGACCCGCCGTTACGGTTTGGGTTGTTTTATTTCCACTACCATAATAATGAGGAGCTACAGTTGAAGCGTAATATTGTAGATTTATCCACTGAGCTACTGTTCCTGGTCCTGCAATAATGTTAGCTAATATATCCCCACTTTCATCCTGTTTCCAATCATAATTATGGAGGAAAGCCCTACCTTCTAAGTCACAATCCTGAGTTAATTCCCGTTGCCCGATAATAAAAGATGCATTACGAGCTAATCCCCATTCTGGACGTATTTCACTCCAATCTTCTGCAAATCGATGTGCCTCTTTACTCGCATTTTTTATTTTCGTTTTTAAATTTGGTAATTGCGTTAAACGCTCTCTATTTGCATGTTGGCTCACATTTGGCATAATCGACTTGATACAATCAAATGCTTCTTGCGCAGTTTCCGAAAGTTCTGGGACGTAAATCCATTCCAATTCATCCACTGTTGTTTTATGTTCAGCTGCTGCAAAAATGGTATCCTCAGGAATTTTAATACCTTCAGCAAACAACGCCTCTCTCACTTCTGGAAGATTACATAAAGTAGCAAAAACTCTTGCATTGAATCCTCCTGCTGCTCCGCCACAAGCACCACACTCAAGTGCTGCAGCATAAGGGTTGTTCGTACTTTGACTACTATGTCCGCACATTACAATTAAAGGAGCAAATTTTTCTGTCAGTCCCACCATTTTTAAAGCTTGACGCACATAGTTCACTTTTTCTTCTTTCGTAAAACCGATAGGTATCTCACCCTTTGTGTCATGAACATGATTAAGCGAGAATGTTGTATCAGGTTTTTGTAACATAGTTTTACGAAGTTTACGAATGAAACCACCAACTCCTCTTGGGACAACGCTTCTTGTCACCATCTGTAGACCAAGTAAAGGACCACTTAACTCAGGTAGCGCCATACTTGTCATTACGTTCTGTTTCATCGTTTTAAATGTATAACGTACCGAACTGCCTACCCTCTTACGCTGCTCATAAGATTTAAGTTCATTTTCATTTGTGAGCTCTTTTATTTGATGTTTCGGTTTGAGTATAACTGGCAAAGAAGGATGGTTGTTATTACTACCTAGTTCACTAGTTGCAATTGGTAATCCAAAGAAACCAGCTATTCCAAATGTTTCAAACGGACCTAATTTTTCAAGGTGGCGACGAAACGGTTCTGAACGTACATCAATACAAAATGCTAATTGAGCTAATACACGCTTTTTATCATTGGTTACACGTTGTTTAGAAGCAATCTTCTCTCTTAATTGCTCTGCATGCGTTTGTTCCCAAGCTTCCAGCCAAAGTTTCCTGCGAATATTTTCATCAAAACGATAAGCGAATGCTAATAATTCACTTTGTTCAGCAGCAGGCATTTGTAACCATTCCCGTGTTGAAATATTCCCCCAATAGATCCAAGAAGCTATAAGTGGGACGATCGGAACTTTTTTCTCAACCTTTTGATTTTTTAAAGGTAAATAAGGTTTTGCAATAGCCAGCTCCATAGAAATTCGAACTGCTAAATATTCTATAAGAAGTTGCTGTTCCTGAATTGATTGTTGTGAGCGCCATCGTATCATTCCTGCCCACCCAGGTAAAGAAAGTAAGTGCCCTTCAAGATAAGCTTGTATGTTAGATTCAGAAATTCCTAGTTCAAATAACGCTCTCGCTAAAGCTACTTCGGCATCTTGTGGCCAATCTTTTAAAACTTTACGCTCATTTTTACTGAGCGCTGGATCAAATTTAATAAGGTGGTGCCATGCACGATAAAAACCTTTCTCTCGATTTGGCATCGTCCAACTTGATCCGGAGTCATCAAGATATAATTTACACCATTTAATGATATGATAATTAAGAATATCAGATAGGTTTTCACTATTTTGATTCTCTATAAGCGAACTTATTGGCTGCATAACAGAGGCTTTCATACTTGCTGTATTTATATAACTCATTTCTTCTGCCAATTTATTTACTTCTGGCGATGTTAATAGACTAGAAGGTAATTTTTCTAACTTTAAAGCTGCTTGGCAAAATCGCTCTGCTTTCTCTCGCGGAATATGAAAAGATTGTGAATCCAGCCAACGAGACAAACTCATTTGTAAAAATGATTCCTCAATCTCACCTTTCGCTTTTGCCGAATGAATCATGGAGGCACTAGGATAAATATCCACATTACGAGCTTCTTTTAACCAATTTGCGACTTGTTCAAATGATTGCTTTTCAAGTCCCATCCAAGGGTGATGAGCTGCAAACGTAGAGATAGGCCAAAGTGGTGCAATAACTTGGCTAGCAGATGCAACTAAATCATTTATATTATGTTCTTGCATATCAATGTTTGTGTCTTCCTTTAATATTGATGGTATGCTCATCACGAATTACCTCCCTTTGATACATAATGTTTCAGATAGCTTGGGTGACTTTCTACTGACTTTCGTCTCGCCTCACCTACTCGAACTAACCAAAGATAAAGTACAGCGAATAAAGTAGAAGATTGATGACGAGTAACGAAAGTACTAATAACACTACTAAATAGTAAAATACATATAACAAAGATAACGGCTGGAGCTGAAGGTTGAACACTTTGATAAATATCAGTATGTAACCATTTATAAAGAGAATTATGAACAGTAAAGTAAATGAGAGAACATCCAATCAAAACAATTACGCCAGCAATTCGTCCCATTCTTCCCTCTCCAAAAACAACAAGCTGTTTCCATGAAAAGTATAGTGACCAGCCTAAGATTAACGCACTAACTAGTTGATACCCATCTCCAGAAGTCATAAACCAGAAAGTAATTGCTATAAATAATCCTAAAACACGCCCGACTATAATCCATAAATTGGCCATCGTTTCATTAGACTGATTCACTACCTCAAAACGTTGCACTGAAGAACCAGCTTGTAAAAACAGTGTAGCTTTAAACAAACCATGTAAAATTAAATGAATAACAGCCGCTAAATAAGCGCCTAATGCACATTGAATAAGCATAAATCCCATTTGTGCAATAGTTGAACCTACTAGCTGACGTTTATAATCAACTTGGACTAAACTAATTCCTGTTCCGATTAAGACAGAAATACTAGAGAAAATAAGTAAAATGATTTGTGCAATATCATCATGAAAAAGAGGTGAAAATCTAGTTAACATGATACCACCAGCATTTACTAAACCTGCATGCATAATAGCTGAAACAGGAGTTGGAGCAACAGCAGACTCAATTAACCATCTTTGAAAAGGCCATTGTGCTGCTGGAATCATCACCGCTAATATAATTAATAAGTTAATTCCTGTTCTCTCCAATGTTCCATATAGCGCTACATTTTCATTCGTTAAAACTGATGTTAATTGCCACTGTCCTGTTATTTGAAAAAGCCAAATGATAGCTGATAGCAACGCAATCCAACTTATTGTAAATAAATAGCCAGAGATTTTAGTTGCTTCACTAACTACTTTCCACCCTTTATTTAGCCCTATGAGTAGAACCAATCCTATAAGCGTTGCTCCCCAACAAATAATCATGAAACGAAGATCATCACTTAACCATGCAACCGAAGATACACCTGTAGTAAATGTAAAAAGTGCAAAGTATTTTCGATATGAGCGATCTCCCATTAAGTAACGTACAGAAAAACGCTGAATGATTAAACCAATTGTAAGAACAAAGAAAGCCATTAACCAAGCTAAAGTATCTAGATGCCAAGGCCCCACAACTCTATCTCCATTGTTATTAACAAGTGCGAGTAAAGAAATCAATGAAGGCAAAGCAGCGATACCAATATGGATATGAACAAAACGTAAAGGCATCCTTGCATTTAAAAACAATAATCCACTTAGCCAAGAAGCACTAAGCGCTATAAAAAATAATGTTAACAGTGTTGATGAACTCAGCGAAATTAACATGTTAAATACTCCCTTCTAAGCGAAAATAACCTATAAAAATTCCTTTTAATTAAGATGTTTTTTTAAATTTCAATTTTCATTCACTCTTTTTAGTGCATCGTTTTTTTCCATAAAAAAAACCGACAACTTCCATAATTCAATGATTTTATATCATCATTGAATTATGGAGATTGTCGGTTTCCCTTCAACTAACTTCAATAAAGTTTTTTGAAGAGCTCCCATTTTATAGAGGATAATAATGTATGTATTACTCCTATTAAAAAGAAATGTATATTTCTGATCTCCTAAATTATGCAATCAATATATCAATTTATGTTATACGCTATCTTTTAATTAAGAAACTTTTTCATTTAGTCAATATTACATATTAAAAAAATGCTAAAGCCTTAATTATAGCAAACTGTTAAAATGAGCATCTATCAATTTTTTAAAACAATTATAAGATAAACCATATTAAGCAGTTTGTCAATTTCTTTATCCGTTTTTTAAGAGTTATTAGAATTAAGATTTATTATACCTAAATAACTTCAAGTTTTTAATTATTAGCCTGTTAATAAAGTGCAAAACTTGTAGGTTTCTTAATCCTTCCACTAACCTTAAGGTATTTTTAAAATTTCTCCTCAAGATTATGAAGCAATTTAAAAATCATTACTCGTTCGCCTGTACGGGAGCTTATATCCGTATGAAAGCTTTTCACTTTCTCTCCAGTTAATTCTAGTATAATCTCTTTCAGATCATCAATTCCAGATTCAACTAGCTCCGAACGATTTTTCTTTATCGTTAGCATACCGTCTTTTGTTTCGCAAACACTATATTCAGCCGGCGTTAAAACACCTTGTAAATTTACGATAATCATATCCCGTAATATATCTGTCTTAACGGATATAGACCCGCGTCCTAGGTAATCCTTTTCCCAGTGAGTAATTGCTTTACTTATCTCTGATTCAATCGAGCCTTTTGAGCTTTTCATCTATGTATCCTCCTTCAATAAAATAAATTTACAATAACAATATAATAATCCGGATTGATTTTATTTTCAATTATTGAGAAGAATTTATTGGGATTGCAAAAAAGAACTCTTATAAAATTAAGAGTCCCTTTTATATTAAATACACTTTTCCTCAGTAATGTAACGCAAAATAGCACTTAGGCATTTGTAGATTTATACAACATATTTCGAAGCAGAATACAAATAAACCCTAATACTAATGCAAACATGCCTACAAATAAAATATATTTCGTTCCAATTTGTGCAATAATTATCCCTGCGATCCCAGTACCAATTGTAGTCCCTAAATTACAAGAAGTTAAAAATAATCCATTAGCGAAATCTGGTGAATTAGGTGCTGAAGACATCATCCAATATTGATTGACATTACCACCAATCCCGCCAAAAATACCCCAAATTACAATAAAAATTACAGTTGGTATCGCAAGATCTGATACAAAGAAAAAGGAAAAATATAATATCATTAGAGCAATGGGATAAATGATTACCGTACGGACAGGAGCTATTGTCAGTAATCTCCCTGCAAGAATATTCCCGATAATATTTGCTAACCCATAAACAAATAGCATGATACTTATCATATACGGCGACATTTTCGTAACTACATCTAAATATTCGGCTAGATAACTATAAATTCCAAATACCGCTCCATTTAAAAAAGTTACAGCAAGTATGGATAGCCATGTGATACCTTTCGTTAAAATCTTAAGCTGCGAACCATAAGAAAGCTTTTCCTGAACAGGCATAGAGGGAATAAATACGATTGTCATAATAAACGCAAAAATATTAACAAGTGCAAAAAATGTTAATGATATTTCAAGTGTGAATACATTTGCTAAAAAGTTGACAATCGGTACACCTAAAACCATACCAGCTGAAACCCCAATAAACACTTTGGCAACTGCTTTTGGAGCTTCTTTTGCACGAACTGAAGTTGCTGCTACTGATAAAGCCATCGATACGTACACTGGATGAAAGAAAGCCGGAATTACTCGTGCAACTAAAGCAACTGTAAAATTCGTTGTAAAAATTGAAATAACGTTGCCGATAATAAAGATTGCTAGTACGAACAACATAACCGTTTTTCGATTTACACCCGAAAAAACTAAAGGAAGCGTTGGAGCCGAAATGGCAATGGCGAGCGCGAACAAACTAACCATTAAACTTACCTTCGAAACACTTACATCAAAATGATCTGATAATGCCGGAAGCAAGCCAATATATCCCATTTCAGTATTAAGAATACCGAAAACCCCTACTGCTAATATAAAAATTAATACACTTTTTGAATTCTTCATAAAAAACACTTCAACTCCTCTTTCACTTCTTATCAATGCTTTTGGTAATGTGATTATAAAATGGTATTATTGAGATAACAAATACCTATATTGAATACATTCCTATAATAAATAGGCATACGAAGGAGAAGAGTTTTTTGGACATACGTGTATTACGCTACTTCATTGCGGTAGCAACGCAAGAGAATATATCTGCTGCTGCAAATGCATTGCATTTATCTCAACCTACATTATCAAGACAGTTAAACAACCTGGAAGAAGAGCTTGGAACTACTTTATTTGTACGAGGAAATCGAAAAATCACTTTAACAGACGAAGGTATGTTTTTATTAGATCGAGCAAAAGAAATTGTGGATTTAGTAGAAAAAACAGAAGCTAATTTTAACCAAAAATCTGAAATTATTAGTGGAGAAATTCATATTGGAGCTGGAGAAACAGAGGCAATGCAGTTCATTGCACAAACTATAAAAAAAGTTGTTTCCCATCACCCTAACATTAAATTTCATTTATATAGCGGCAACGCTGATGACATTACAACAAAATTAGATAGTGGTTTATTAGATTTTGGTATCGTTATTGAGCCAGCAAATAAACAAAAATATGACTACTTAAAGTTGCCAGCTACTGATGTATGGGGCGTACTTATGCGAAAAGACAGTCCCTTAGCGGAAAAAGCTTATATCCATCCAACAGACTTACTAAATAAACCTCTTATCATATCAAGACAAACGGCTGTAAGTAATGAATTATCAGGATGGCTTGGAGAGGAAATTGAAAACTTGAATGTTATAGGTACATATAATTTACTCTATAATGCATCCTTACTCGTAAAAGAAAATATAGGCTACGCACTATGTATTGATAAGCTTATGAATACGTCTGAGGAAAGTACACTTTGCTTCCGCCCCCTATCTCCTAAGCTAGAGGCTGGACTAAATATTCTTTGGAAAAAACATCAAACATTTTCAAGTGCTACAAAGATTTTTCTAACATATTTGCGAGGAGGTATGTAAATATTTTTGATAAACTGTATAGACTTATTTCTAGGACACATCTAGCTAAAAAAGAAAAAATCTTAAATTAATTCTTTTTATAGTTCGATGGTGCTCCCTCATCACCATCGAACTATAAAAAGCAAATACCCCAAAACGAAAAAACAAGCCATTGTCTGTCAAACACACACTGGATTTTCGTTCTGGGGTGCTTATAAATGTTTTAAGTTGATAGGTACGGGGGCTACCAGAAAAAGAAGCCTATACATGTACCACAAGCTTTTTATCTGTTGGCAGTTTGTTTGATCAATTCACTTTTACTATCTGTTTGCAGCATAATTCTCCCCACCGCTATAAGAATGGTAATAATTGAAGTGCAAAGAAGAATATTCATATCGTGTGATAGATTTCCCCCACCAAAAATTATTGTTTGATATCCGTCAGCTACATAAGTTCCAGGGAAAAGAGAACCGACAATTTGGTAAAAATCGGATAGTAACACTTTTGGAACAATTACTCCACAAGTAACTAATTGTACTGACAGCGATATGATATTAAACATCATACCAGCAGGACCGAATAGAACGATAAACATTTGCGTTACGCTTAAAAAAGAGAAAAAGACAAGAGTTTGGAAGATCCATGTTTCAAACAAGCTTGTATTCAATTTAACGTTAAATACGGTCATCAATAATAACGTGATAATAGCTAAAATAACAGATACGACAATATTAATAACTTGTCTTGAGAAAAATATAGACCATTTTCCGTGCGTATTTTTTAATATTGTTGCAACAATATTAAGATTTAAACTCATAAGCATCGCTCCAACCCATGAAGCAAGAACAATTAAAAATGGAATCATGGTTGCTGCAAAGCCATCTGTATTGTTTGTTTTTTCGACAGATGATTGCACAGAATCAATGTTTAATGAACTCATAGCTTTCGTAATGTTTTCTGATAACTTTTGGACCAATTCTTCTGACGGCATCACTGTACTTAGTTCGTTAGATAGGTTAGATGAAATAAGCTTTTGTTTATACGCATATACATTTTTATTAACTGTTTGCGTAATATCCTTTGCCGCGCCTTCCATAATCTGTTTTGCCAAAGATGAGTTTGCTTGATTGATGAAATAGTTAATCTCTGTAGTATTATTTTCTTTCAATAGGCTTGAGAAATTTGCAGGAATTTGAATAACCATATCTAAGTTCCTGTTATCCATATCTTTTTGGGCGTGCGTTACCGAGCTATAGCTTTTAACTTTAAAGGGTAGATTTTCCTTCAAGCTTTTTTCAATATCGGTTCCCATTTGATTATCTTCATTAACTAATCCGACTTTTAATTGGTTTACCCGATCCGTAACACCATCGTATGCAGTCATCCACACACAAAAGAAAATTAACAGAAAGGCAAATGCTGTTGCAATTCCAATGAATGTTGGAGGGAATTTAAAGAAATTTTTTAAAGTTTTCATTGTCGTACTCCTTGTTGTTTTATTATAGCAAGTACTTACTTGCATTAGGTACAAAAAAAGACCTAGGGAGTTAGCCCCCTAGAAAATAGTTGGACACTATGTTTTAAAAAAATCTCTTTTGAATTGGAAAATAAATTGTCACCAAAGCGTGAGTTAGAAAGAAAGTAACCGAAATTCATCCAAATAAAGTTCATCGCCTGAGCTTCCATATCAGTTTCAATAAGCTTTCCCTTTTCTCTCATCTCAATGAAATATGAAACCAAATTATCTTTTAATTGTTTAGGAATTAATGCAATTTTTTCTTTGAGCTCTGGGAACATTTCAGCTTCCTGAAAACTAATCAAAATTAAATCCTTTAACTTTTCTATATATGCAAGATATCCTTCTGCAATAGATAGCAAGTCATCTTCAAGATTCCAAGTCATCTCTCCAGGCATTAATTTATTCAATTCCATATCACGCGATAAAGATTCGACAGCTTTTTCCATAATATTCTTTTTGCTTCCAAAATTCCGAAAGATCGTTACTTCGTTTACGCCCGCTAGTTCCGAAATCGAGCGTGTCGTCGTTCCCTTATAGCCATGAGTGCGGAATAATTCTAAAAAAGCCTCAATAATACGTTCTGATGTATTTGTCATTTCATTCACGTTTCATCCAACTTTCACATAATCTTTATCCAAACCCGAATGTAAGTATTCACTTGCACAAGTAGAATAAACCTTTTTGATCCAAAAGTCAACTTTATAAAAAAAGACGATTTCTTTATTGTATAGGAAATCGTCTTTTGGCTTAATTATTGATTTAGTAATAAAAACACCTTTTTAAAATAACTATGTTTATACTATAGACGTTGATCTTTTTGGAAGTTTAGACGAAAATGATCCTCGTCATTATATACCCCAAATTCATACCCTTGCTCTTTATAAAATTTAATAATTTCAGGAAGAGCTTGTAATGTTTGCGCCTTTTCATGCATTAATACAACTTCAACTTCTTCTGTTGTCTGTTTCTTTACATTTTCGATAATCTGAATGGGATTATCTTTTAATTTCCAATCATTTGAATCTATCGTCCAATCCCAAACTTTTATTCCTGCTTCTACGATTTTGTTACGAATGTCCTCGCCCTTTAATCCTGGTGCAGATCCATATGGGGGACGGACTAGTTTAGGAGTTGTACCCGTAATATTATGAATAAGAGCTAACGTTTCTTTCATCTCCGTTACAAATTGTCCTTTTTTGTATAGCTTATCACTATTATGTGTCATACTATGAGCACCAATATAATGTCCTTCTTTTACCGCTCGTTTTACGTTTTCCTGAAAACCTGTATTTTGTAAATTGCTACCTTGCATAAAAAATGTCGACGCAACATTTTGCTCTTTTAGTACATCTAAAAACTTCGCAGTTAATTCGCTAGGACCGTCATCGAATGTTAAATAAACAACCTTTCCTACCGGTTTTCCATCAGGTCTTTTCTGTTTTGCCGGTGGTGTTTCTTTTTTCTTTTCTTGTTGTTGCGTGTTAACTTGATTACTACTTTCGTTAGCTATTCCCTTCGCTGGGATAGAGTTCCATTTTCCAATTAAAAAGAAGGTGAAAAAGGTCGTTGCTAAAACAACTCCTAGAGATATTATTACCTTAGTTAGTCGACTTGTTTTTTTCTTACTTTGTGATTCTTTCATTATTTTTCGATCCTTTCCCTATTAATTTTTATATTCATTATTTATACAGCTGAGCATTAACTCCAGCTGATGTTTACAATAAATAGATTAATAGAGGAAGGTGAAGATAAAATGCAGATAATGTCGAATTTAGTTAAAGAATAACGTATGGCATCCACTCTTTAAAAAAATATTTGTTTCTCTACTACAGTTAAATTTGAAAACTGGATATACATCCAAAATAAAAGATACTACTCTTTCTAAACAATATTTTTATATCAAGATAACAACATACTGGTATAAAGATAAAATACAAAGATAGCCGTACTATTGAAATTCTATTATAATTTTGTAATTGGAATTCATTTGAACCAAATGAAGAACTAGAAGAAATATTATTATGTGGAGGTGCCCCGATGAACCTTGTAATTAGAGAGTTAGAAACAAATGATTTAGATAATCTCCCGGAGATTGATGACAGTTTTATAGTGAATGCTCGGTTAATTCTTTCTCTTTCCAAAGGAAATAAACGTATAGAATATACAGTAGAAGACGTTCCAAGTTATGAAAAAAGTTATTTACAAAATCAAGATGATAATGAAGAACTGGCTTACAATGAATATATAAATAAACCTAATCAAGTCATTTACATAGCACTGTTACATAACCAAATCATTGGATTAATGGTATTGAAAAAGAATTGGAACCACTATGCTTACATAGAAGATATAACGGTAGATAAAAAATATCGTACACTCGGAGTTGGTAAAAGATTAGTTGATCAAGCAAAGCAGTGGGCAAAAAAAGGAAATATGCCAGGTATCATGCTTGAAACGCAAAATAATAATGTCGCAGCATGTAAGTTCTATGAAAAATGCGGATTTGTAATTGGTGGGTTTGATTTTCTTGTTTATAAAGGTTTGGATAAGACAAGTGATGAAGTTGCAATTTATTGGTATATACATTTCAAATGATAATAGTTTATAACGTAAAAAACTCAAAATAAAACCCCAATTTCTCTATACTAAAATCGAGAAATTGGGGTTAAGTTATTTAAAACAAATAACTAATTAATAATCCTGCTGACAACAAGAAGCCGAAAATCGTATTTGTCATCGCTGTTGATTTCATTGCGATGCGCATATATCCAGGATCCTTTGCCCCTTTTTGGAAACTTTGAATCGCAGAAATTGGCTTTCTCAAACCTAGGAACATAACTAATGCCCAAGGGCTTATATAACCCATTAATACAATTACGGCAATCCATAAATACGCAATGAAAAAGGCTACCGCTAGTGTTACCACAGCTTTTTCTCTCCCAAGGAGGATTACTAATGTCTTTCTTCCACCTTTAATATCTTCTTCGATATCTCGGATGTTATTTGACATATTGATTGCACCTACTAAAATTCCAATTGGAATGGAAATCAATACACTTTCAATCGTTACAGTATTCGTTTGAATAAAGAAAGCAATGAGTACAAAACATGTCCCCATTAACAATCCAGAAACTAATTCTCCAAACGGGGTGTACGCAATTGGTAGTGGACCACCTGTATATAAATAGCCAACTGCCATCCCAATTAAACCAATAACCACTAACCACCAACTACTATTCATACAAATATAAATGCCAATAAAAGCTGCTACGACATATAATAAAAGCGCAACTGTTAACACATTTTTTGGCTTCAATCCATGACGGACAATTCCGCCACCGATGCCAACGGATTCAGCGGTATCTAATCCACGTTTAAAATCATAGTACTCATTAAATAAGTTCGTTGCTATTTGCAATGCTAAACATGCAACCATCATCGCAATAAATAACAGCCAATCAATTTTGGCAACATAAAGTGATGCCACTGTTCCTAAAATTACAGGAGAAAACGTCGCCGTTAATGTATGTGGGCGCGTCATCTTCCATATTAATTTAGCGGAACTAATTTCTTTTTCTGTCCCCATAACTCTGTTCAATCTCCCTACATTTTAAGTATAAATTACTAGCAGTATCTTTCTATCTATTTCCTGCCACGCATCCATTCATTATATCAATAAATGATTATCCTTTCTAACAAATCAACTTTTAATAAAGTAAAAATTATAAAATGAAACTTTACCATCTTCACATAATATTCTGTATTATTTCTAAGAGTGGTTTTAAAGCGATGCGATAAGTAAATGAAATACATAATAAAAAAGAGCCAATCCCCTATAAGATAGAAGATTGACTCTTTCCTTTATTTACTCCCCTGTTTCAGAAAATCGCTTTATACGTTCACCAATTTCATCACGAACACGTTGAAATTCGGACCACTCTTTTCCTGCTGGATCATCAAATCCCCAATGAACACGATTTACATGCGGCGGAGTGGATGGACAAACAGAATCCGCATGACTACACAGCGTAATGACTAAATCAGCACTATTTAAAATGTTTGCATCAATTATATCTGATGTTTGATTTGTTATGTCGATATTTACTTCGTTCATTGCTTTAAATGCATTTGGATTTACTCCATGTGCTTCGATTCCTGCAGAATACACATTCCACTTATCTCCTAAAAATTGTTTGCCCCATGCTTCTGCCATTTGGCTTCGGCATGAATTTCCTGTACATAAGAAATAGATTGTTTTTTTGTTTTCCATGTTGTTTTCCGCCTTTATTTTTAAATTTAGACTGGTTGGTCATTAAAATATTTACGTTTAAACCAAAAAGCAACGTTTACAAGTGCAATCATTACAGGCACTTCCACTAACGGTCCGATAACAGCTGCAAATGCTGCGCCCGAATGAATACCAAACACACCAACTGCTACAGCAATCGCTAATTCAAAGTTATTACTACCTGCTGTAAATGCTAGCGTTGTTGTTACCGGATAGTTTGCACCAATTTTTCTTCCCATAAAGAAAGAAACAAAAAACATTACAATAAAATAGATTAATAACGGAATCGCTATTCTTACTACATCTAGTGGCACGCTAACAATCATCTCCCCTTTTAAAGAGAACATAATGATGATCGTAAATAGCAATGCAAGTAATGTAAGTGGACTAATTTTCGGTATAAACACCTTTTCATACCACTGTCTTCCTTTTAACTTAACGAGTACAAAGCGTGTTAACATACCTGCTATAAAAGGAATTCCTAAATAGATAAATACTGATTTTGCTACTTCTATCATTGTAATATCGACAATAGCACCTTCAATCCCTAACCATTCTGGAATTACAGTTACAAATACGTATGCATAAACTGAGAAAAAGAGCATTTGGAATACCGAATTAAAAGCAACTAAACCTGCCGCATACTCTTTATCTCCATCGGCAAGATCGTTCCAAACAATGACCATTGCAATACAACGTGCTAACCCAATTATAATGAGACCAACCATGTATTCTGGTTTATCAGGAAGAAAAATAATTGCTAAAACAAACATAAGTACCGGACCAATAATCCAATTTTGTACTAAAGATAGAACTAACACTTTTACATCTTTAAATACTCGGCCCATTTCCTCATAGCGAACTTTCGCTAACGGTGGATACATCATTATAATTAAACCAACAGCCAGCGGAATAGACGTCGTTCCAACCTGTAATGTATTTAGTCCATCTACTACACTAGGAAACACAAACCCTAAACCAATCCCAACAGCCATCGCTAGAAAGATCCATAGTGTTAAATATCGGTCTAGAAAAGATAAACGTTTCATTTTATTTTCCATCTCCTATTAACAACAAGAATTTTTAGCTACCTCATTTGAAGTGGTGCAACAAGATGAATCTTCTATTTTGTGAACATCACTATCTGCTTTTGTATAAAAGAACTCCCACTCATTACCATCGGGATCCGTTACCCAAAACTTATCTTGTACTGCATAGCAACAAGTCGTATCCATCTCATCACGCGCAAAGAAACCTTCTTTTTCTAATCGTTCTTTATGTAATGTAATTTCTTCAGCTGTATCCACTTGGAAACCAAAGTGATTTACCTGATTTCCATTCACTTCATCTCGTACGTTCAGCGTGAAATTAAGACCTGGATTTTCTAATAAAAATTTTGCATAATCCGTTTTCACCTTAACTGGTGATACACCAAATACCTTTTCATAAAATTCAATAGACTTTTCTAAATTCGTAACGTTTATACCAACGTGAACATATCTCATACATTATTCCTCCTCTTTATATATCATTAATCAAATTTTTTTGATTAATAACGCAAAATTTTAACAGCAGCTACCTTTGCCTGTTTTTCTAAAGATACAGCACAATTCTTCTGATAATAAATTATTCACTTCCGCATCATTTAAATCATAATAACTCCACGTACCCTTTGTTTCTTTTACAATTAAACCTGCATCTAATAAAATCTTTAAATGATAGGACAACTTAGATTGTGTCATTTCAAAAACTTCTGTTAAATCACATACACATGTCTGACCCCGCTGGCAAAGCTCATACATGATTTCTAAACGTTTCTGATCCGCCAACGCTTTAAACTTTTTCTCATAGAGCTGGAAATCTTGTGCCACTGTAGTTCACTTCCCTTCATCAACTTTTTTTGATGTTTATAGTATATATGCTGTTTAGTTCTTTATGCAACTAATTCATCAATTTTTTTTGATTTAGAAAAAACTTCCTCGCATTATATCTTTGCTACAACTAAAAAGGACCATCTCCTTTTCAAAAATGAAAAACTACGGTTCTTTTTACAACTTAATAGTTACAATATTTCCTAGTAATGGAGTCTCTATAACTATTTAACTTTTAATTTGATTATTATAGAGTAGTGCCCCATTACCATCAATCTAAGAAAAACAAATACCCCCAAATGAGAAAAATCGATATAACTCTTCGGCAAATAAAGATAACTCTTGTTTTTGGTGCATATTCATAAAAAGCACGTCACCCTTTCTCATTAACATAAGAGAATAGTAACGTGCTTTTAATCTCAAAAATAGTCTAAATCCTTAAGTTGATGGTTGTGGGGCGGGACCCCAATAAGAACGGTATCTAAGATTGTATGAGAGGTGTTTGTTCCATTTCAAAGATCTCAGCCGACGATTAACTCAAGTACCGGTTTCGGATGATTCCCATGTGATGAAGTTCGTGTCCTGCGATGCCGTACGCGAGGGCGCGTGCCGTAATGCTTAGGTTGTTGGCTGTGCCCTTACGATTCCATGCCTCAGCCGGTAGCCCGCGCAGCAATGTGATCGTTGATTGCCTTACGGCCCGGTAGTCTTCGGCCAATTGCGCGGTTGTCCAGCTTCCGAAAGGAGGTAGGAACAATTCCTGATCGAAACCGGTCAGAGGCGTCTGGTCCCCTCTTGCGAAACGGAGCAGGCGGTAGGTCATGACGCGTTCCGCGTCTGCAATGTGGCCCACGACTTCTTTCAGCGTCCATTTTCCTTCCGCATACCGATATGCGGCCTGGCTTTCGGTCAACGATGCCAGGAGCTCAGTCATTTGCTTTTCCTGGGCGAGCAGAATGTTGATGATGTTACCGTCCGGCACCAAACGGATATATTCACCGGAGTTCCCGGCGTATTCTTCTTCTGACGGTCTTTGATTCATGCGTAGTCACCTCTTTATGTAAATATAGAAAATTATAGCACTCATCTATGTCTAATAAATTCGCGAAATGATAGAACTTCCCTTCTAATAATTGAGGAGAAGCAACTATTTAGTTGGTCGGTCGCCACACTATCCTGATTCGTTAGCACAATAAAAATTATCTGTTATACAATATTTCGAAGTTATTAATATATATAGGTAACCCCTTCTTTTTTTAATTTAAAGATGAATTTCCAATTATATTTTGAAATGAATTGGAGTAAAACACACTAGTCTAACTACTTTTTTATACAAGATTTTATGCGAAAAAGAATAGCGAGGATCCCTAGAATCTCCGCTATATCAATGATGTATAAAATCTTGTATAAGTGATAGATACACATAGAGACAAAAAATTTAGTAAAAACAAGGATTCTATGAAAAACTTGCTACCGATAATCAAGAATTATGTAAATAAGCTGTCCATGTGGACAGCTTATTGTTTTTTTTGCTTAGCGTGCAAAATTCGCGTCTTGTTGGCGGTACCCCATGCCCATCAAGCTAAGATTTTAAGACACCCCCATAACGAGAATTTTACTTTTTTACAGTTATTTATGAAAATTCCGCTTGTTTTTTTCATTTTTGGGGTGCTAGACCTAAAACTTCAGCAATATGCATAGACTGAAACATCTAGTTTTCACGATATAATTCTCAGCTAAATTCGAAAAAAAGAGCTTGAATTCCCAAGCTCTTTTAAATATTACTTAATAACTTTATAACCACCATTTTTCCTGTGGAATTAAAACTGTTTCAATATCAAAGTTATTCTCAAACCATTCCTTCATCAATGTTTTATGGACCAGATATTCTGATGCAGAATGGGAAACGCCGATTAAAGACATCGAAGTATTAGAAACATAATCCATCATTTGTTTGTATCTTTGTTTACCATATTCGTTATCAATATGGCAATGGATTTCGCCAGTGATATAGGCTTGAACTCCTCTTTCTTCAGCTTCCTCCATCCAACTTACTTTGTCGCCACAACCTGCAACGATAGCTATTTTCTTTACGTTATTTATGTTCTTACCTTCAAAATCAACATATGGAATATCGAATATTTCTTTTAAGTGAGAAGTTAGTTCACTTGTACTCTTTTCTTCGATGTTACAAATTAGAACTAGGTCTTCATTATTTATAGAACTTGTTAAAAACCCATCAATAATTTCTGCATTTAATTGTTTAGCAATAGCCACACTTGTACCTAAATTGGCATGATAATCCATTGGTACATGGCATGTATAGAATGATAATTCCTTTTCTTTTATTTGTTTAATGTATTTTTCTTTTATAGGAACAAAGCCTTTGCCCCATACTCCTTTGGGATCTCCACATTCCATCAATAAGGGATGGTGCATAAAAAGTAAGTCGCCGCTATTACTTTCTTCTATAAAGCGTTCCAACACTTCATCTGTAGGGAAAACGGCAAGAAAAATTTTCTTTACATTTTCATCTCCTTTTAACATTAGACCATTAAATAATTCCACAAAGTCTTTTTCAAAAACTGATTTCCAGTCAAACTTTAAAGGTTCATAGACCATTGGTATGAATTGACTGAAAGCAGAATCCTTCCCAAATGATTTTATATCAAGTTCAATGTCCAGTTTAGACACTATTTCACTTAGTTTAACCATAAAATTATTCCCCCAAAAAATTTTATAATTCAATACAAACGGTTAGAAAAATAACAATTATTATATTCTTTTAAATATTTTAACATATAAATCCATTTTTCTTCATGAAAAAATCACTCCTGTTCTTTAAAGTGGTCCCTCCACATTCACTTCAAGCAAAGTTAAAATCATACCTTCAAAATGAAAAAACGCTATGCTTATTGTAAACAGTTTATAAGAAAGGATGGCGTTTTGATGAAACCTATCATTTTAAATAGATTGAATCTTTTCGCTCAAGAGCTACAATACTTTTTATCTCCAGTGGTCCTACAAGATATTGCCAAACAAGTTGGCTTTGTACAGCGATCTAGTAAGTATCCAGCAAAAGAACTCATTGCACTTTGTGTATGGCTTAGTCAAGAAATTGCTAGCACATCACTTACACAATTGTGTAGTCAGTTAGAAGTTTCCACTGGGGTACTTATGAGCTCAGAAGGACTGAATCAACGCTTTAACCCAGCAGCTGTCACATTTCTTCGAGAAGTCTTTACTTCTCTTCTCACACAAAAACTCTGTTCAAATCACTCACTTTCTGCACATATAATCTCTACTTTCAATCGTATCCGTATTCTAGATGCAACAGTGTTTCAACTACCTGATCAATTCGCCACTGACTATCAAGGTTCAGGTGGGAGTAGTAATAAAGTAGGCGTGAAAATCCAATTGGAATATGATTTACTTAGTGGTCAATTTCTTAACGTGCAGCTTGGACCAGGAAAGAATAATGATAAAACATACGGTACCATCTGCCTTGAAACCGTAGAGGCGGGTGATTTGTGTTTACGTGATCTTGGTTACTTCGATTTAGGAGACTTACAAACTATTCATGATAAAGAGGCTTACTATATCTCGCGGTTGAAGCTGAATACACGCATTTATATCAAGAACCCTGAACCAGAATACTTCGATAATGGTACGTTAAAAAAGCAAACAGAATACATCCAGCTTGATATGACACAAATGATGTCTGGTCTAATCCCCGGTGAAACGATGGAAATCCCCGAGGCATACATTGGCCAAAATCAGAAACTTCCAGCACGTGTCATTATACATCGTTTAACCGATGATCAAACACAAACACGTCTGAAAAACCAAGCGATACGCGAAAAGAAGAAAGGCATTGTCATGAAGGATAAAAGTAAACGTTTAATGGGCATGAATGTATATATCACGAATACGTCGCTAGAAGAAGTACCGACGAACTACGTGCATTCATTATACTCACTTCGTTGGCAGATTGAAATTTTGTTTAAAACGTGGAAGTCATTTTTTGAAATTGATGAATGTAAAAACATTAAAAGAGAGCGCCTAGAGTGCCATTTATATGGACAACTAATCGGTATTCTCCTCTGTTCTTCTACGATGTTTCAAATGCGACAGTTTTTGCTTGAAAAAACAAATCAGGAGCTAAGTGAATACAAAGCGATTTATATGATTAAAGATTACTTTCCGTTACTGTTTCAAGCGATAGCCATTGGCACAGAACAACTTTTGAAAATTTTGCATCGTCTTTATCTATTGCTCAAAAAGAACGGTTGTAAATGTCATCGGTATAAGAAAATGACCGTCTTTGATATTCTAGGGATTGTGTATAAAACGACGGTGAAGCATAGACAAACTGCCTAGCGAAAAAATCAGATTTTAATAGGCTTCTTTAGTATGCCTACTTTTCTATCAATTGTTAGTTTTGAACCAAGGATCGTTTCATATCTAGTAAATTACTTGATTAGGTTGATGGGCATGTGGCGGTACCCCATTGCCATCAACCTAAGCTTTTGTGATACCCCCCATAACGAAATTTTCACCTTTTTACAATTATTTATGAGAATTCAGCTCATTTTTTCGTTTTGGGGAACAATCAATTTCTTAAGTTGATGGGTATGTGATAATGCTTCCATTTGAACAAATTTTCCTTTTCCATACCGATCACACATCTTTTGTAGAGTAATAGTATCAGCATATCCCAGTTTAAGAGGTTACTTACAAAATATTTAAAATTTTTCCGCGAGAATCCTCCGAAATGTAATACGGACTTTAAATATTTTCATTTATAATTCTTTATTTGTCTATACTTTTCATACCGCTGTTGTATAAGCTCTTCTGAGGATAATAGTATCAATTTTTTTAGAGATAATTCGATTACAGATTCAATCATTTTTGCCTGTGATTTTATATCATTTTGTGCTCCACCTTTAATTTCAGGAATGATTTCATCAATAATTCCTAAATGTTTTAAATCTTTTGCTGAAATTTTCATATGTTCAGCAGCTTCTGGAGCATACTTAGCGTCCTTCCATAGGATAGATGCTGCTCCTTCTGGCGAAATCACCGAGTACCATGAATACTCTAACATATGGATATGGTTACCGACACTAATGCCAAGAGCTCCACCACTTGATGCCTCTCCAATTACAATACAAACAATTGGCACTTTAAGTGTAGTCATTTCAAATAGATTTCGAGCTATCGCTTCAGAAATTCCACGTTCTTCAGACCCTATCCCTGGATAGGCCCCTATTGTATCAATAAATGTAATAATAGGGCGATTAAATTTATCAGCTTGTTTCATAAGTCTTAGCGCTTTTCTATAACCTTCTGGATGTGCCATTCCAAAATTTCTTTCTATACTTTCCTTTGTATTTCTACCTCTTTGATGACCAATAACCGTAACGGGCATTCCTTTAAATTTTGCAATACCACCTATCATTGCTTTATCATCACCATATAATCGATCACCATGAAGTTCGAGAAAGTTTGTAAACAATAAAGGTATATAGTCCAATGTCGTGGGTCGGTTACGTAGCCTTGCAATTTGAACTCGTTGAAAAGGTGTAATATTAGAATAAATTTTATCTTGCATTTTATTTAAACGTTTTTCTAATTCATGAATTTCTGACGATAAATCTACATTATTTTCTTTCATAATTTTCTTTAATTCATCAAATTTCTCTTTTAATTCAATAATAGGACGTTCAAAATGCAAACTCATTTTATCCTCCAAATGTTATGACTTACCTCACTCTAATCAAAAGACTTAGAAATAGAATCAATAAATAATTCAAAACCATCCACAACTATTTTTTGTTCTGATTCTGATAAATTATTGAGAATACTTTGATAAAATGTAATGGATTGCTCTCTTAAGCAATTAACAGTTATGTGACCTTTTTCTGTGAGGTGCAGAAAAAGTTCTCTTCTATTTTTTTCATTTACTTCACGATAAACAAGCCCCTTTTTTACTAACTTATCTACCAATCTACTTACAGTTGAAGTCTCTAATCTAAGTTTATTGGATAGTTGCCAAACAGTTAATTTTTCCACCTCTAGTTCCTCTAACGCCATCATTTGAGAAGTTGGTAAAGGTTTTTCAAATGGTCCATTGGGCAAATTTTGAGATTCAAAAACCCCAGTTATTATAATCATTTTCTTAATATCCGTTCTTAGTTTTAAGGCATCTTCTCTTTTCAAATAGGTCACCCTCCTACAACTAATGTATCATACATCAATTGTATTATACATGAATATGTTTTTTTCACAAGCTTAACGTAAGCCAATATTACAACATGGACGAGATATTTCTTCTTGTTAAAATGGTATAAGTGGATTGTTTTCTACAAATGGCAGAACATCAATTATGTATCAGGGGCCTTTATGGGGTACCGCTCATCGCCATCAAGCTAAGAAAATAAAACTACCCAAAAACGAAATTTTGTGATAACTTGTAACAAAAAACTCATAATTTTTTGGGGGAATTCTACATTCTTAAGTTGATGGGCATGGGGTAGCACCACATCGCCATCAAGCTAAAATTTTATAGAACCCCCAGAACGAAATTTTGTACTATCTTGTAATAAAATGCTCATTTTTTCGTTTTGAGGTATTTGCGTTTCTTAGTCTGATAGTGATGGGGTGGGCCCCCACACAGTACGATTTTATTTCAAAAACACAACGATTTTACTACACACTTTTTATTTATCCCAAACTCTCATCTGCTAGTATTACTATTTTTCATTACTAATCTTGCCGTTTCACTCGGATGGCTAAGAGGAAAATGATGGCCATATGGAACAAAATCAACCTTACCAAGATACGATGGAGCAGAATAACCTCTGTCATAATCCCCCCAAATAATGTGAAGATTATACTTTGTTACTTCCTTGAAATCACCTTGATCTTTTTTCAGTAGTAAACTGTTAAGCTGAACCGTAGTATTTAAAATTCTAGGAGAAGTAAAACTGTTACTTACTTTTTCGATATAATGTTCAGGGATGCTCTCCATACTTTCAAACAAACCATTATTTAATAAATAACGCCCTATCAAATTAGGAGTTGCCAATTTTAATGTCCATTTGTTTATAAATTGGGGAACATTTAGCAATTTAGCATTTTTTTTAGCAACAGGTGGCTGAAGTAACGTAATTGAATACTTCTTATCTATGTACTCTTGTACCAATGCTTCCAGAAGAATAAATGCACCGAATGAATGGCCAATTAGATGTGCACCATTCGTAGCTTTCTCCAATAACTTTTTCACTACATTCAAATAGATAGCTAGAAGATTTTTCTCTTGTTTAAAAGGAGAACGTCCCAAACCTGGAAGATCCAAAATCCATACAGGTTGACCAGTTTTTTCATGAAGCTCTTGTGCTAAAGGAAATAAATCCTCTCCATCACTCAATAAACCATGTAATAAAATAAACGGTTTACCCTCTCCTTGTAATTGGTAAAGGGTATTGTTATCGCATAATGTTCGTTTAAATACATGATTATGCTGGCCATATTGATACATCATTCGATAATCCAGATCAGCTACTACGGCAGGGAAAAATTTCATTACACTCGTCTCCTTAAACCAATCTCCTCCCATAATTTTTTTCGCTGAAACATTTGAAAATTTTCGTTTTGTAATAAAATTCAGTCCATCAGAAGGAATTTTTGTTATTTTACTTACTCCACTATTCATAATTGCTTTCATAAGTGGCATTGGGACAGAGATTTTTGGTGCCCTCATATTCATACTTTCTGACATAATACTTAATAACTCAGCAATGTTCTGATCGTGCTGTTTGTCTTCAACAAGTGTATATGTTTGAATAGTCGGTTGCTCTAATCTGAAAACCTGCACAATAAACTTCGCAAGCTCATCGTTTGAAATAAGTGGTAACCTATATCCCTTACCTCCAGGAATCATTGGCATGAGCCCTCTTCGCATACTCATCACAAGCAAACCTAATCCTGCTATCTGCTCTGTACTCCCTGTTTTACTACTACCGACTACAGTTGGCGGATTAATTACAGAAAGCGGATAACCTACTGCTGATGCCTGCTGACGGATATAAAGATCTGCTAAAAATTTTGTTCTCTCATATGGATTTTTTATTTTCAAATAATTATTTCCTTCTTGAAACACATCAATTGCAATCTTGCTATTTTTATCATTAAAGGGACTCATATAACCTACAACATGAATAAATTGTTGCAAGCCCTTCAATTGATGAATACTTTTAGCTAAGTCACTAATATGTTTGGCACCATGTAAAAATACGGAAGCTGCCTCTTTACTTGTCGCTTGAATATCCATGGGGCCTCCTGCGTGAATAATCACATCCGTTTTCAATACCCTCTCCTTATCTTCAGCACTTAGACCTAAATCTATTTTCGTCAAATCACCTTCAATAAAGTGCATAACTTCCTTTTTTAAGTTTCCTCTTTCTTGAAAAAGGCGTATTGCTTTACTTTTCGACCTTACTAAAAGAAGAATTTTAACATCCTCTTTGGCTAATTCTTTCACTAATTGCTGTCCAATAAAGCCTGTTCCACCAGTTAAAAATACTGTTCTCATATAAAATCCCCCTTTTAGTACTAATCAGTACTAATTTGATTTAAAAAAAATGCTTCTTTTATCGAAGCAATTTTAAAAAATGATCTGCTGTTTTCGTGATTACAGTTGCATCCTTCAATGTTTCTGAAATAAATAACGCTCCTTCAAGATTTGTAATAAAAAGTGATGCAACCTCATCAATATGAATCGTATTTCTAAATTCTCCATTCTCTACCCCTTGTTTAAGTAATAGAGAAACTTTCTTTTGTAATCCTGTAAAAAAAAGACCTATTTTTTCTTTTATTTGCGTGGCCTGTTTAGGACTTTGAATATAAAGAGTAATAAATGGACAGCTCCCCTTATACTCTCTCGACTGAACTCCTTGTGATAATTGCTTTAAAAACAGTTGGATACGATCTTCAACTAAAAATTGGTTCTGAGAAAGTACGTCATCAATTGCAGATTGATACATTTCAATCCAATAATCAACGACCGCTTCTAATAATACTTCCTTATTAGAAAAGTGATAATACACATTAGACTTTGAAACTTTGCTTACACGTACTAATTCATCCATACTTGTATAAGCAAACCCTTTTTCTAAAAATAATGTTGCAGCTACTTCAATCACACGTTTTTGATTCATTAATTTTACCTTTGTCATAACTAGAACTATATAGTACTAATTTAAATATTACAAGTATTTATGTTAATTTAGAAAAAAGTTTGTTTAAAAAAGTTCCACTAACATTGATTTTACTGCAAAAAAAATCTTATTTTGAATAAAGTTGAACTGAACCCCGAAATTGTTAATTCACTATCGTCTAATAGAGGTCACCATACATACCCATCAACTTAAGAAAAAGAAATGCCCCCTTATTCAAGTTGCCTAGCCAAAAAATCACGTTTTAATAGACTTCTTTAGCATGCCTATCTTTCTATAAATTACCAGATATGAAACAAGGATCGTTTCATATCTAGTAATTTACTTGATTAGCTTGATGGGTATGGAGCAGTGCCCCTATAAACAAAACCCTCCAGAAACATCTAAAATCTGCCCTGTTATCCAGCGGCTATCAGCAGAAGCAAGGAATGCTACTGCATCTGCAATATCTTCAACTTGCCCTATTCGTTCGAACACAGATGAATTCGTAGCAAAATTTCGTATTTCCGGATCATCTAGCAATTTCGCATTTATATCTGTCTTCGTATATCCAGGCATAATTGTATTCACTGTTATACCTCTTTCTCCAAGATGTTTAGCTAGAGGAAGTGTCATCGTATTTAGTGCACCTTTACTTAAACCGTATGCAATGGACCCTGTAAAACCAAGTCTTACTTCCGCTGATGAAATGTTAATAACGCGCCCTTCTACTCGTAGTAACGGTAATGTTTGCTGAATTAAAAAGAATGGCGCCTTAATATTTACGGCCATAATTTCATCAAAAATTTCTTCTGTCGTATTTTCAATCGTCCCTTGTGTACCTATCCCTGCATTGTTTACTAAAATATCAATCTCTGATGTACCAACTCTTATTTGTAATTCATTCTTCAATTGTTCTACTAACTGTTTGACACCATCCATTGAATTGAGTTCTGCTTCAATTAAAAACGCTTTTCCTCCATTAGATTCAATCTCACTAATTGTTTCATCTGCAGCTGCCTTATTTCGGCCGTAGTGAATCGCAACTAATGCACCGTCGTTTGCCAATCTCATCGCAATCGCACGACCAATTCCTCGACTCGCCCCTGTTACTAACGCTACTTTCCCATCAAGATTCTTCATATATTTCCAACCTTCCTAAATTCCCTTTTGATAAATCCTACACTTATATTTTCATGCAAAAACCAAACATTTTAAATACAGATTTATAGGTAATTTAGTTCGTTCACTTATGATATTATAGTTATAATTTGTGATTCACTTTAGAAAACATAATAAGGAGGCTACACAATGCAAAACGCTGTAAAATTGGATGAAATCGATCATAAAATTATGAACCTGTTATATGAAAATGCGAGAATTTCTGTTTCAGAAATAGGACGGATTATATCCATGACGCAACCTGCTGTAAAGGAGCGTATGAATAAACTTGAAGATCAGGGAGTTATAGCGGCTTACCGAACGAAATTTGAGCCTTCCAAAATTAATAAAAGCATTCAAGCATTCATCATGTTTAAAACGAGCCAATGCTCTGATTTCATCCAATATTGTAATGCCGCTCCTGAAGTAACTGATTTATATCGAATTAGCGGGGAATTTAATTATATGATGAAGGTCATGAGCGATTCGATGGATTCCCTCGCTGCATTTTTAGACTCGTTAATGCAATTCGGATTATCATCTCCTTTAATTGTTTTAAAGAGTGAGTTCGAGGAGAAATTGTCATTCTAATAAAGGGATACGTATTATCCTCACTAACAGTAAAATTTTCTCTTTCTTGAGAAAAACCAACAAAATCAATGACTAGCAAACAAAAAAGAACATTGATTTTTCAATGTTCTTTTTATATCTCTACTTATTAATTAGATTGCTCTTCGAAAAGAGCGCCTTAATCCCCTTACCCCTGATTCCTCTGTGCCTCCCTAAACTCCTCCTTCACCTTCTCTAACAACCCTTCTTCTGTAATTAATCGATACGCTGTATTCGCTAATGCTTTTGCCGATGTAATTAATGCTTTATCTCCTAGTTCTGAACGTGCTGCTTCTCTAAATTCATTCGTATGCGCAATTAAGTCATCTGGACCAATTTTAATGTACGGATGAATTGTCGGCACAACTTGGCTGACGTTTCCTGCGTCGGTTGAACCAATCCCTACTCTTTCTTTACGATTTACATCTTCACCTAATAGTTCTAGTTCTTCCGCTACGATATCGTTATATGTTTTTGTTACGAGTAATTCATCGATTTCATTTTGGAATTGATGGATTTTTACTTTTGCACCTGTTGCTAACGCTGCTCCCTCAGCAATGTTTCTTACTTTTTCTGTTACTTCCGCGCATCTCTTTCGCGTTGCTGCACGGATGAAGAACCTAGCCGCGGCATAGTCAGGAATAATGTTAGGTGCTTTTCCGCCTTCTGTAATGACGCCATGAATTCTCACGTCTGACGGAAGTTGTTGGCGAAGTGCGTTTATACCGTTATAGAGCTGAATAACCGCATCTAATGCATTAATCCCTTCTTCTGGTGAAGCTGCAGCGTGAGCTGTTTTTCCGTAAAAATGAAAATCAAGTGGATCGACTGCTAGTGAAGGACTCGTTGTCGCTGTTTTTCCGCTCGGATGAATCATAAGCGCCGCATCAATGTCTTTAAATAAACCTGCCTTTACATAACTTGATTTCGCGCTACCATTTGGCCCACCTTCTTCTGCTGGTGTACCAAACACGACAACTTCCCCGCCAATTTCTTCAAGTGTTTCTGATAATGCAATTGCTGCTGCAACGCTAATTGTGCCAATTAAATTGTGACCACACGCATGACCGAGTCCTGGTAAAGCGTCGTACTCCGCTAAAAATGCAATTGCCGGTCCTTGTTTTCCAGAACTTTTTCGCGCAATAAACCCCGTTTCATGTCCAGCTATATTGTGCTGCAACTGAAATCCTGCACTGCCTAGCAATAAACTTAACGTCCTAGATGCGTAAAACTCTTGGTTACCAATCTCTGGATTCGCATGAATATCATGACTTGTTTCTATGTACTTTTCCTTATTTCTTTCGATACTCTCTTCAATTGTTTTTCTTTGTGACGTTACTCCTGTCGCTCCCATTGTTCTTCCTCCTTTTATTTTCACGTAAAAAAGCCTCTTTCTAAAAGATAGAAAGAGGCTTCTGTATATACAGTCAAAATGAGCTTCTTTCTTATCTTTCAAGTTACCTTGCTGGAATTGGCACAGTATTCATAACGAATCCGCTGCCGAGGTATCATAGGGCCAGTCCCTCCACCTCTCGTGATAAGAATTTTCATAAAATTATATTAAATTATTTTTTATTCTAAGTTCATTCCAAGTAAAAGTCAAGGAATTCCTATCCGAATTTACCGAATATCTAAAAATCCTTTTAATACACCAATTGTCTCAGGTGCTTGCAGTCTTGCACATACGTACGGAAATTCCGTACTACCTTCAAATATCATTTGAGATGTAAGCGGTGCGCCTGCCCAGAAGATTTCATCATCAATTACTAAGAATGGGAATGCTTTATTTTGTCTTTGTAACTTTACATTTTTCAGCGGAACTGGTCCATCACTATAAACTGTTATTTGTGCATTTGTACGCATTAACGCTTGCCATACTCGTTTATCTACTTGTTTCGTACTTGGCAGTGAAATAATAATTTTTCGTTTTGCGGCTAAAATATCTTTTAATAGCCCTTTCGGCTCTTCAAGATTCATTTCCATAAACCAGCGTAAACGTTTCGAAATTTTCCGTTCCCACAATTGTCTTGATGTCGTGCGATCATACACATCTCCGTGACGTTCTATATGAGCTGTTAATTGTGATAACGCTTGTTTTCTAGAAAGATTTTTACGCATATAATGGCAATCTGATAATTGAATGAACTTCCCTCTCGCCCTTGTCACTGCTACATTGACGAGGCGATGATTTTTATGGTCAAAGAATAACACGCCAGGTCGTTCTTGCGGATAACTGTCAACCGTATCAAAGATCATCATATCTCTTTCAGAACCTTGAAACTTATGAACTGTCGCCGCTAAAACTGGTATGTTTTGATATTTCGTTCTCTGCAACATTTCTCTAATATACGTCGATAAAAAGCGTGACTGCGCCCTGTAAGGTGTCACAACACCAATCGACTGAACACCGTCTAACAATCCGATTAACATCATTTGCATCGCTACTAAACCAGACATAATGTTAAAACGGGAACCAGAAGCAGCATCTTTTAACGAAAAAGCTCCCATTTGGCTCGTATCAAATAAAACACTCGCTTCATTTGCGAACGGCTGCAATTGCGCAAGTTCTTTACGCTCTGAAACAGACGGATGATCGTATACTCTATTTTTATAAATAAACGAATTCGTAAACTTCGATATATCCGCATGCATACGTCTTTGTTCCTGCAACATAAATAGGTTTGGGTGTGCTTCTGATTTATTAACAGACTCAACAATCCCAGCATGGTAAAACATATCTTCCCCAAGCCATTTGCGAACGAGTTCATGGTTCGCCATCGCAATTGGAGGTAACTGTAAAAAGTCACCGCAAACGACGATACGTTTCCCAAGTGAAGCAGCTAATGCGATTTGCGGAACGAACGCCATACTCACTTCATCTACGACAACTAAATCGAATGTACGCTCATAAATAAGTGAATCAATGGCACATTTCGATAAAGTTGCACCAATTACTTTCGCATTTTCAATATATTCTTTTTCTATTTCTTTAATTTTCGCCTTTTGCTTTCGAAGCTCACTTTCAATCTCTTGTATACGCTTCTTATCAGCAGATGTTGCTTTATACGATAAGATTTTTTCACGAAGATCTTGGCGTGTCTCTTCTAAGTAGAGTCTTTCCTCACCCCATGATCCGTTCGTCGTTTCAACTAATTTCGATGCAAGTAACGTTTCATGATTTCGTATATGTTCATGCTGACTATAACCGTAACGAACAATTTCGCCAGGCGTCCATTTCTTTTTCTTTTCAATTTGCTTCGTTACTTCACTCATTAATACGTCTACTGCCGCGTTACTATGAGCTAACACAAGTACCGATTTTCCTTTTTGATAATGAGCCGAAATAATACGTGATAAATTGTAAGACTTCCCTGTTCCAGGTGGTCCCCATACGTACGTTGTCGGATTGTAAAATGCGCGATATGCCAGTTCATTTTTCGGATTTTTCATCTTCTCAATATGTTTCGGACTGCTCGTCCCATCAACGAGACGCTTTATACGATTACGTTTTAGCTTATCTTTACGTGCTTCTTTCAATCGCTCTTGCAGTTGCTCTAAAAGTTGCCACGGTTCACTGTATAAAACCGCTTCTCTTATTTCACCTTGTATATAATCATTTAATTTCAGTTCTATTTCTAATCCATGTACAGATAATACTTCTCCTGTCGCTTCCTCACCATCGAACTCAATTCGAATTGGTGAACCTTCAGGTAAGCTTACTTCCGAAATAAGCTGAAATACATACACTGTATTCTCATAATCTGTATATAAAAAACGACCGTTCATGATAGAAATTTTACTACCACCTATCGTTTTCCAATGTTTAATTTCATATGCTAATGCATAATGCCACTCTTTCATCGTTTCTGATAATGAAGGAGCTTGAGTAGGTGTATTCATCGTATAATCTCCTTCCTTCTCCCCAAACATACTTTCTCACTATACCATACAACACGCTAAAATTTGTAAGGTTTTTATCTTGCTTATTTTCTTAATTTTCAATAATATATTGTATATAATTTTCAGAAAGAAGGAATCTACATGCCAGTTAGAAGAATTGAACACGTAGGACTTATGGTTGCAAACTTAGAAGCATCTATCTCATTTTATGAAGAAGTAGTCGGCTTACAGCTCCTTCAACGTATGGGGCACCCGAATCCAGACTTAAAACTCGCTTTTTTAGGTGTGGAAGAATCGAAAGAAACGATACTCGAATTAATTGAAGGCTACAATTCTTCCTTGCCAGCAGAAGGAAAAGTACATCACATTTGCTTTAAGGTAGATTCATTAGAAGATGAAATCGAGAGACTAAAGAAACACGCAGTAACCTTTTTACTAGGAGAAGAAATCGAAACATTACCAGATGGAACACGTTACATATTCTTCGCTGGTCCTGATGGGGAGTGGATTGAGTTTTTTGAAACGGAGAGATAATCTGAAGAGACTTTTTACTTCAATAAAGTATAATAAAAGCCGTAGGAGTTTAATGCCTACAACTTTGTAAAAGGATCTTGATTCACTATAAAATATCCTCTATAGGTTTATTCTTAAAATTTACTTTTAACTTGATATTGATGTGACGTAACCTTAAATATGTAGAAATTTAAAAAGCCCCCTAATATTGTTAAAGGGGCTTTACTCATACGAATGATAATTTTTATAAATAATTGCTAAATAGTGAATTTACATAAATGCTTTTAGAAGCTCTTGAACTAATGGGATTGCTCCACCTATAAATTTTAAAACTGCCATTGCGATTTCCATATTATTTCCTCCTCTTTTGTTAGTACTGGGATGTGATTAAACTTTATACACTTATTATAGTAAACGCTTACATTTGTAACAATACATTTCTGTATGCAATATTGCATATTTATACGTTTTGACAATATTTGACCTCTATTAGCCATTCTTTAATGGTACCATAACGAAGTGAGAGTCTTTAAGGGTTCGCCTTAATAGGAGGAAATATGGAAAAAGTTCAAGATATTTACAGTAATATAAAATTTAAGAGTTGGTTTAAACAAGTATTAGCTGTAGGAGGAATATTAGGATTCTGCTACTTGGTGTTATATGGTTTCTGTTTTTTAGTTGATATGTAAATATTATACAGCTACACTAGTGGAGTCTTGCCTACAGAGGTAAGACTCTTTTATTGTACTTGAGATGAACAAACTACATACAATAGTTTTCAGGTTCTTCAGATTTCTCTATATGTTTCCTTGTTCCTCTATGTTCTAGACCCACTATTTCCTATCATTGAAAATAAATAAACTTCCGTTTATATTGAACATACAATTTTATTGATGAAAAATGTCTTTTTACTAGATACATATTAAAAAGAAAAGTATAAGTTTTATTCCATTTCGGTACAATCTTTTTATCTTTGAAAAGGACTTAAATCTTATTAATAGATTTGAGTCTTTTTGTATACGCCCATTTCTATATAACCATATAAATATAATATATTAAAAATAATTTAAATGCAAGAATACTTGTAGAGGAAGCGCCAGCACTTCGGAAAAAACAAGCTAAGCCAAAAAATACAATAAGCTGCCCATATGGACAGCTTATTTACATAATTTTCTTTATGGGAAATATACTTAAGGCCATTTTTAACTTAATAGGAGTCTAATATCTCAAGTTTCTTAGCTAATACCCAGCTATTTAGACCTAAATATGCATAAATATTGTAATAAAAATAATTCCGGTTTCTCAGTGTTTCCTATAATCTTTTAATATCTTCATAGAATATAGGCCAACCTTGCATTAAGATATTATATATATATTTCTTACTACAAATATGGACGGTATTATCCTTGTTGCAGTTTTAATTTTAATCAAGTCTATTGTAATTACACAGATTGAAATATCTATTCAATTTCAAAAATAGTAAAGTAAAGGAAATGTATATGAAAAGATCACTTGTCTTAGAAACAAGTGATCTTTTCATTAGATATACTGCAACTTGCTAACAGCAGGTAATTGTTATCCTATTCATCTGTTCAATAGATATTATAATACATTTTTTAGTTATATAGACGAAATTGTTTCTAATGAAATGAGACCAAAAATATTTCAAAAGGTACCATAAATTATTTAGTGCTTTAAAAATGCAATTTTGAACCTTTCGAAGCACTAAATCAGGTAGATTTTAATAAACTTCAAACTTTGTCTGCATCAGGATCTCACAATTGAGCCTGAGTAATTAATGCTGTCAACATAACAAAAAGAGTCCTGATTGAAACAAACTCTTTTATAAGTTTTTACAAGTATAAACTTTTAAACATATAATTACATTTCTATTCTTTATTTTACCACTTGTACAGATGCTGGTTTCCAACCTTGATTCTCTACCCAATCAATATTAACCTTATATTTTTTATTACTTTGTTTATCTCGTACATTACCGTAGGCTTTATTATTACCATTATTTCCAATAAAATCGAAAATCAATTGGCTCTCTGGAACATTAACAGCATAAGAGATTGCTTTTTTCATCTCACTCCAATCTACTGTTCCTTCTTTAAATTTCATTTCAGGTTTTGCTCCTTGCTCTGTACCAATTGGCTTCCATGAAGGATTAGTTTGAGAATCCTTTTCTTGAGATACCGTTTTTTCTTCCTCTTTATTTTCATTTCCGCTCGTTTTTACCGATTTTTCTACTTTTTGTTTCCCTTCTAACTGTGCTGCTTCTTTATCTTCAGTTTTCTTCTCTTGTATCTTTGCTGTTTCTTTATCTTCAGTTTTCTTCTCTTCTATCTTTGCCATTTCTTTATCTTCAGTTTTCTTCTCTTCTATCTTTGCTGTTTCTTTATCTTCGGTTTTCTTCTCTTCTATCTTTGTTGCTTCTTTATCTTCAGTTTTCTTCTCTTCTATCTTTGTTACTTTCTTTTCTTGAGCAATTGCTTTCTTTGATGTATTAGAAGGGGTAAACAACTGGTATGTCACTATACCAACTGTCACTAATACCAAAGTAAATGCAATATTAAAAATTGCCTTTTGACGACGATTCTGTTGTTTTTCTTGAAATCTGCTTACTTGTCCCATTCTTCAAACCTCCGTTTTTACTTTCTCCTCTACTCTTTATGTATTATCCCTAAAATTCTTAATATTTTTATTAAACAATAGAAATAAACTACACTTTCCATACAGGATTTCATATCATAATATAATTTGTGTTTTTTCAAGTATCTGACATATGTTATTCAAAATAGTTTAATACATTAAAAATTGATAAGCTTCTGCACTTAAGAAACCTTCAATTTTATTCAAAGGTGATTCCAATTACGTCCACATTAGATCTCCTGTAGAAAGCTTTTTAACAATTAAGCCTCTTCTTCCCTTATTTATAATTTTTAAATTAAATTTCCCTCTATAGTATAATAAAGATGTTTCGTTTTCTAATGGGGTATGTCGTAAAATCAAAAGAGATTTTATCTCTTTTACCTTCTTTTCAGAGTAAATTTCACCACTAGGAAATTCTATTATTCCTAATGTAATCTTTAATTCGCTCTCATCAAAAGTCCACTCTTTATTAAGTTCTCTTATCTTTTGTATAAAGCTTCTTTTGGTTTGTCCTATATAGAGCAATGTTACATTCTTAGCATATACTCTAGAGATTGCAAATATCCCCTTCTTAGAAGCTTCTTCCCTATTATAAAAGTCATTTATACTATACATGCCATACCACTTAATATGTACTGTTTCTATGAATCTCACCTCGTTTTTAGACAATATTATAATTTCTGAATGTTCAAATTATTATAGGTACATATGCTTGATTACTTGAATTATAAATTGTGCTTTTCAATAATACATTTTATTATTACTAATTTCAATAATGAAGAAAAAATATAATACTATAGTTTAATTACAAAGCTATATAAAAAACAAAGTGATGTCGTGCCACATATTTTCTTTTTTTACAATATCAAACTATCGTGAACAAAATTTTAAAAGTTATGGAATGAAAATACAATGTGTATGTACATACATTTCTATTAATTGAAGAAACCTTCTTAATTGAGGTCGTACCCCAATTAAGAAGAAAAAGAGTAGAAATTTAATCTCTCTACGCTGTTAAAATTATTCAACTCCCAAAAAACTGTACATCTTCTAGAGATACTAATTTTCTAGTTTTGATGTTTTTATAGTGCTTGAGAGTGATATTATTCAAGTTTTTTCATTGAGAATGCATAAATACAAACAAAACCAGTAATACATCTTTTCTGTACCGTACTGGTTTTGTTTAAGATCATCTTAAATTATAGCTAGTTCACCGAGATTGCAAATTCCGATTTCGGTGCCCCAGCGAATACGATTGTTCCGTTCTTCGGAAGTTCCACCTTGTTATTGCCACTCACAATGGTGAAGTTGACGCAAACTCCCTTCTCATCATACACCGCAAATGAACCATTTGATGGCAGCGTTACGGTCATCCTTTTGTCTGTTGCCGCTTGTGGAATTGTAAACCATTTCGCATGTCCATTTGCATCCAACGTAACTTTGGATGATTGGCCTACATCAATTGGTTTTACATTAGATTCACTTACGTATAACAATCCAGCCATCTCCATATATTCATTGCCGCCTTCTGTATAGAAATGCGTTTCCGTCGTATCACGACCATTCATCACGGGTACTTGGATCTGATGCACCGCGGTGTTCGGACCTGTAATTTTTCTGCCATCCCAATAGCCTGCTGGGCCTTCCTTGCGAGTAATTTGAGTACTAAGAAGTTTCGGTTGAACGAGATATTGAATAGAACTAAATTTCTCGTTCACAAGATAAAACTTGACACCTTCCCTCTTTGCCCATGCAGCAGCGGTTTTCTTCGAAAGCACGTTGTCTTCTAGTTTCTCAGCTAAATAGTGGGTCATCACACTTTGCCCTAAACCTGGATGCGATTTATATGCGCTCTCCTTCAAATAAGTTCTTCCATTCTTCTCGGTTACGAAGTTGAGCTTGGAAGTACCCCCCTCATTAATAAAGCTTCCATCAGCAGTATATACATATTTTTCTTGTGGATTAGATGGTAAGAATAGTTCACCGTTCTTCGTAATTTCAATCTTGAAATGAGTTTCGCTATTACCATAAAATCCAGCTTTCTTTGCTACGCCTTGAGGCATTTTGACTTTGACCGGCTTGCCAAAGGATTTGTTCGGCTTGATGTCCTTAATAGTACCTTTTTCTTTAAGCGTGGCGAGTAGCAATTCAGTTGCCATTAGTTGATTTGTAGAGCTCCGTCCACCAGATGACAATACAGCCGCTGCTATTTTCTGTTCCGGAAGCACGACTAATATAGCATGTTGCAGTGCCGTATCGCCGCCCTTAGTCAAAGCTTTGATCCCATATTCACTGAATGGGTATAGTTTCACACTATCCCAGCCAAGACCATAGTTAAAAATATTATCACCATCCCCCGGCCACATTCCTTTTTTATATTCATCTTGCTCCATCGCCTTGACTACCTTATCAGAGAGGATTCCTTTTCCCTGTCCCATAAATAGTTGTGAGAATCGCACCATATCTTCTGCCGTAGAAGATATGCCTCCCGTACCAATAACATTCACCGATTCAATTGGAAGTTGTCCTTGGTACGCCGGGAAATATAGTCCAGCCCGATTTTCATCCCTCCATTTGTCCTGCGGCGTTTTCGTATGATTCATCTTTAAGGGTCCTGTAAAGCTTTGATGTAGATATTCGGTAAAGCCCATACCACTAACTCTTTCCACCAAAATTTCGGCCAGCGTAAAGCCATCGTTACAGTATACCGAGAAAGCACCAGGGTCCGCCTTCAAGTTTTGATTTGACAATTGTTGTAACAAGGTATCATGGGCATAGGTATCATTATCGTTAAATAAAAATGCATTACCTAACGTAGAACCTTGCAATCCAGAGGAGTGGTTCAATAACATACGTGGTGTAATACGTTTATATCGACCGTCTTTCATCTTAAAATCAGGAACATAGCGGACAACAGGAGCATCTAAATCGACTTTTCCTTCATCGACCAATTTCATTACAGCCGCTGTTGCATACATTTTACTGACTGAACCAATCCCATATTGAGTATCTTTGGTTAGCGGCTTTTCCCCTTCCAAATCATTCTTGCCAGCCTGACCCGACAAAATAAGTTTTCCATTATCAATTAGCGCATACTGCACGCTATTCGCTTCATAAGACTTTGTAAGTAGCTCCGCCTTCTCTGCTGCAATCTTCTTCAGTTCCTGACTAGCTACTTCTTCACCAGTTACAACTGTAGTCTCACTTTCAGAAAATGCTTTCACTCCTGTTGGTAGAATCATAGTTACCGCTAATGCAGTGGCTAACACACCAGTTAGCTTATTTTTCATCACGGAATTACCTCCTTAGATAAGTGACCGTTTTCATCATTTGTTTGTTCCACTATGAAAATATGATAAAATTTATCCGTTCTCCTCTTTGACCTACTTGCTAAATTCAGCAAGTAAAATATTTTTAAAAGGATCAGGACTATCAGCTTTAATACTGTTTAAATTGACGGCCAATGTATGCTTGCCTCCAAGTGTGCCCCCAGCAAAAGTTAAAAAGCCAGGAATGGTTCCTCCATGCCCCCATATCGATTCACCGTTTGAAAGCTTCATTTTGAAAATTCCAAGCCCGGAATCGCCAAGCTCATCTACTCCTGTAGGGACTGTTGTAAGCATTTGCTTTAGTTGCTGTTCTTTCAATAATTTGCCCCCAAGTAAATAAGAAAAGAATTTGTTTAAATCATCAGCTGTAGAAATCATATCTCCGGCCGAGCTCCCCATACTTGGGTTATAATAAGTAACATCTTTCGGCTCACTTGCTCCGTCTAATTGGATATATCCACGGGCATGCTTGGTTCCTGGAATGACGCTTGAATTTCCAGGTAAGAATGTATTCGCTAATTCAAGTGGTTCAATAATTCGATTTTCAATCTCTTCCGCATAGCTGTTCCCAGTTACTTTTTCAATAAGAATTCCTAGTAATACATATCCTGTATTTGAATACGACCAGCTCTTTCCTGGAGCAAAATCTGGAGGCATGGATATTCCCATCTTTACTAATCCTTCAGCAGTATAGGATTTTTTTGTATCCATCATATTAAAATCCTTTGACCTTGTGTAATTAGCGATACCACTTGTGTGATTCAATAATTGCCGGATAGTAATTTGTTTATCATCATATCCATTCCCTTGAATGACACCAGGCAACCATTTTTCAATAGAATCGTCTAGATTTAGGCGGTTTTCTCCTGCTAATTGAAGCACAACTGTTGCAGTGAACGTCTTTGTCACGCTGCCAATCCGAAAACGAAAATCTGTTTTCATTGCTTTCTTGTTACTCAGATCAGCTACACCAGCCGCATAACTCCATGTTTTTCCACCCTCAGAAGTTTTAGCAAGTATCCCTGGATATCCAAGTTTCAATGTATCCCGCATGGCCTCTTTGACGGAATTTCGATTTCTTTGGTTGCTTGTTTGTAACGAACTAGATACATTTTGAATGGACTCCGCTTTTACACTTGAGGTTGGAGTTGTATAAAACAGGGAACCTCCAGTTATTAAAAGGGCTAAACCTGTACATGTAATTTGACGATGCTTTTTCATCAAAATAATCCTCTCCCCTATTCATATTGTATAAATGGTTATTTGCTGTTTGGAACTAATCACACAGCTTTCTTCTTAACCCACTGCAAAAGGACGACATTGAATCTGTAATGTCTCTTTTCCTCCAAACAAGTCTTATTAATTGATTTGTTTTTTATAGAAATATATAGTATTTTTCTCCTCTCACTCTTCTTTCCATTTTCATCTTACACAAGGAAAATCTCTTTTTTCTTACCTCTTCCTTACAAATTCCTTACGTTCAAAATCACTTTTATAATTGATTATTTTTTATGTGAGCCCCCTTACCATCAATTTAAGAATTAAAAAAAGAGGGGATTATCCCCCTCCTTTTTACGCTTGCTCCAACTGTCGAAATTATTTAATATACCCACGATTCAGTTCCGTTAATTTTTCATTGATGTTAAAAATTCTTACTCTAATATCTTTAACACCAGCTGCTTCAAGTCTGCTCTTGTGCATTTCCGCGTATTTTTCAGCATCTTGTTTTTCTTCAAATATATAAATGCCTCCAGCTTCTTTTGTTTCTTCATTCTCAGTCCATATTTTCCAGTGGAATCCTTCTTCTTCGTTAATACTATTTGCTAAATCCCAAAATCCTTTTTCCATTTCTTCACCAAAAGGACCTTCAAACGGAAAATCAACTTGTAATAAATATGCCATTTTCACTCACTCCTATTTTTAATATAAAATTCATCGGGAATTCCTTTGTATAAAAATTCTTCCCATTCTTTTACTGATTATGATCCGAATGATCGTAATGTCTAAATTCGTATTGCTATTATTATTCAAGCACTAATTGGAGAATCCCCCTATTTGTAACATAATCACAAAACGATAGTAACTTGAACGCATAAAGTGAAAGTTTAATAGTTTTCAGTTATGTTTAAAAAATGTGATACAAACTTATCCCTAAACTAAGGACAAACAAAACAAGTGCAGGTATTGCTTTCTTAAAGGGATCTCTCGCTAATACAATTAGAGTTAATGCGGCTGCAAGCATCGTACCGCCTAATAACAATCCTGCTAATAAAGCTACTGTTGGAATCCAAATTCCTATCAACATTCCAATCGCTCCTACAATCTCAAAAGCTCCAGTTAAGAAATTAAAAAACGAAGGTAAACCAAATCGTTTGAATTCATCTGCCATTTTCCCGGATATAATTTTCGTTCCTGTCATTAAAAAGAACAGAAACAACACTACTTTTACAATATTGATGAAAATTAAAATAGTAATCACACCTTTCTTATTATTTGATAAAAACTCAGTATTGTTCAGGTAGTAGTCACTACCTTTACCCTATTTCCTGAGATTACCCGTATGGAAGTCGCTTCAATTTACATTACCCTTCTCAATATTAAAGGGCCGAAAATTATATATGCTATAGCATATATAATACAAAAATTTGACTGGTACTAGGCAAAAAAGTGACCCTGAATCAGATATCATACAAAATAAAGTTATCTTCCCATTCGTCCAAACAAAAATTATATGCTATAGCATATGTAATACCTAAAACAAAGTTTGTTCCTTATGAATAGCGTAGCATCAATAAGGAACAAATATTAATAGTGTGTATCATACAATTTGTTTAATAACGATTGTAATACTTTAATTTCTTCCTCGCTCAAATTACTCGTAACGAAATGGTGAGCGTCTTTCACTACAGGCAAGATTGTTTTCTTTAACTCGTCACCTTTTTCAGTTAAAAATAGGTTATGTGAACGCCTATCTTGGTCATTCAAAGCCTTCTTTACAATCCCTTTTCTCTCCATTGACTGTATCATTCTAACAACAGTAGTTTGATCTTTATCAATAGCTTCCGCCAACTCTTTTTGAGTAGTGCTCCTTTGGCTACAAAGAACACTAATAATCCCCCACTGCTCTGGCGTAACTCCATAAGGCTTTAATTTCTTCGTAAAATAGTTGGTCATTTTCACATCAGTACGATGAACAAGATAGCCTATTAAATCATGTAAGTTCATATATCACCTCTATAAATTAAGATATAAAAGGATATAGCATACCAGTCAATCATTCACAATGAATGTATTTGTTTCACCATATATATGCTATGGCATATATATATATTAAAGTAGATTATTTTAATTGTCAAATGATTTACCTATTATTTTTCGAAAACAAAAACGTCCCCTTAGATTATAGAAGGAATGACTAATTTGACGTATTTCTCTGGCGATTTCTCCCCTGTCGTTTTATGATATGCTAATAACATTTGATAAAATATGGTATATACGGACAGTCAAAAACTTTTAAAGATACCTCGTCCAGTTTTTGCTGTTGCAAGATAAACAGCATATAATCCGTTAACCACCCACATTAGTAACGAAAACATAAAGAAAAGGCATTCCAAATATGAAACACCTTCTTTCGTTTTATAAAACCATCCAACACGCTGAACTTTTCAATTTAATATAATCACTCGTTTAACTAAAGAAATTGATTACGTGCATAACGCTCTTCTCACTTTTCTTGCAAAATTTAGTGGATCATCAACGTCTTCGATATTAACGTAAATCAAATTTGGATCATCACATAACCACTCATTGTGTATAGACGAAACGATTATTCCTTGTTTAATAATTGTCGCCACAAATTCAGTGACTTCTTTTTGTAAGAGTGCTACTCGGCCTAGGCATAATGCCCGTCCAGTTTTATTGTCTCGTGATTCGAATGAAAAGGAAGTTGTTACTCTAAAACGTTTTCCTAAGATTGTTGCTCGTATTTCATCCCTGTTTATTGTTGCCACGCATTTCCCACCGGCGAATCCTTCTTGCCCGCCGATAATTCTTGCAAACTGTTGACAAATTAATTCATCATTAAACGCCATACCTTTAATCATCCCCCCTTTTACTGTTAAGTTATGAATGAATACATAGGTCTGAAACGGTAATGAATCTAATCTATTAAAAAAATGATGGCAATCTACCGAGAGCTATTAGCTCAATTATTCTTGATTATTTAAATTAACTCGGCTATATATGTTAAGACATTTTTAAAGAGCGTAAAAAAAGACACCCTAAGGTGCCATCCTCCGACTTGAGAATCGTATCTATGTATGGAGAAATTTAGAAAAGACAAATACAAAAGGGAAGATTCTAACTATAATTTATAGAGCTCTTATGCCATGAATTACTTGCATATTTCCTTATTTACCAGAAGAAGAATCTCAATTACTTTATTTTCTGATCAGTCTCGTTAAAGCCATCCCAAGAAATCCAGCGCCCATTCCTATTAGCCATCCAGTTTGGGCATTACCTAACATAGATCCTACTCCTCCACCAAGGAACATACAGCCAACGAATACTAATCCTCCAATTCCCCAATTCGGCCGTTCCATAATTCAATCACATCCTTTCAATAAAATATATGCGATTAGCTCCCTCAACTTTCTTCCATAGGATAGTTCATTATTTTACTTAGGTTTAGCACTTCAGGGCATTCAAAAGATGCGAAGCTTGAGTCATTTATATAGATTGTAGAAGTATGGAGATTTTCCACATTTTAAAATAGTAAAGTATAAACATGAAAAAACTCCTAACAAATTTTGTTAGGAGTTTTTTCAAATAAGCGATATTTATTTAATCTTCATTATTGAGTTCTATTGTACCTGTTCTAGCACTAACTTTTAAAATATTTAACAGATTATCAGGTGTCTTGATTTCCACTTCATATTCAAATTTTGATTGTGCTAAGTTGTCATCTTCTAATTCAAATTCTTTTTTCACATTAATAATTTCTCCATTTGTATGAGCTAAAGAAATTTCACGAACTTGTTTCTCTGTGTAGTTTTCATTCTTTTTTGCATAATTGTAACCCATACCATAATATCCACCAACAATAGCAATACCACTTACTAAAATAGTAATTACACTTATAATTATTTTCTTTTTATGTTTTAACATTTTCATCCACTCCTTAATGATTAATCCTCTATTCCAAATCTTGCTTCAAGTGCATTTTCTGCTTGCTCTAATTGATCTTCCAGTATATCGTGTTCTTTTTCTTGCGTTTGATATTGCTCAACAGTTATCGTTCCAGCGTGATAATCTGCTTCTAGCTGATTATCAGATAGATCTATCTTGTCATCCAATTGGTCAATTTCTTTTTTTGCTGCTAAGTACGTATTTAAGTTATCTTCTTTTGCTCCAACTGGTTTCGTGTTATTTGCTTTTTCTACAATAGATGTGACTTCGTTTTTGAAATCTTGTGTTTGCTTCGTATCATTCGTAGCAGGCCCTATTTTGTTTGGTTCTTGTTGTAGTTGAGCAACTTCTTTTTGTAATTTATCATTTTCCACTTTCAGTTGTTGTACTTCTGTATTGTTATCAGCTTGAGTAGAACAAGCTGTTAAGAATAAACAGGACATTGCTCCAATCAGCATCCATTTTCCCATTCTGTTTTCCTCCCTTTACAGGTGCACCTTATCCTTGCCTTTATATTACTGAACAAACATTAAAGGAAGATTAATGTACAAAAAAATAAAGTGAAGGCTTTTACAGGCAGTTAATCCCTACCTACCTCGCATTCACCGAATTTTGAGGGAGTAGTCGTACTGCCCGTTAATGCGGGATAAAATGATATAATTAACTAGTTTCTAATCTTTCTTTAATGTTTTGAAATTATAGTGATACATATTAATAAGAAGAAAAGGAGAATGTTAATGCGAGTTCTTATCGTCGAAGATGAACAAGACTTACAAAATATATTGGTGAAACGATTAAATGCAGAACATTATAGTGTCGATGCATGTGGGAATGGAGAAGATGCCTTGGATTATATAAACATGGCTACCTACGATTTGATTGTGCTTGACATTATGATTCCCGGAATAGATGGTTTACGCGTATTACAAAGATTACGCGCGGACAATAATGCAACTCCTGTCTTGCTTCTTACAGCTAAAGATACAATTGATGATCGTGTAACAGGACTCGACTTAGGTGCAGATGATTATTTAGTAAAGCCGTTTGCTTTTGATGAACTGTTAGCAAGAATTCGAGTGTTAATGCGAAGAAAAACAGGAAATACATCTAATGTGTTTGAAATCGCTGACCTAGTGGTAGATTGCAATATGCATAAAGTAACAAGAGGAGACCAAGTTATCACTCTTTCCAGTAAAGAATTTGCTATTTTAGAATATATGATTCGTAATAAAGAAGTTGTGCTGACACGAGATAAAATTGAGCAACATGTGTGGAATTACGACTATGAAGGCGGATCGAATATTATTGATGTTTACGTCCGCTATCTTCGTAAAAAAATTGATAGCCAGTTTGAAACGAAGTTAATTCATACAGTGCGCGGAACTGGTTACGTATTGCGAGTAGAATCATGAAAAGACTATCAATAAAAATGAGAGTGACCCTGTGGTATACGGGGCTAATTGTAATTATTATGGCACTCGTGTTAGCTTTTATTTTAACTTCTTCAGATAAAGTTTTGCTTTTTAATATGAAAGATCAATTGAAGAGCACAGTAAAAGAAAGCATGGAAGATATCAAATATAAGCATGGGCAGTTAAAGATTGACGATGATTTTGAAACCTTAGAAGATGGAGTAAATATTAGTATTTATAGTAAACAAGGTGAGCTGTTGGTAGGACATAGTCCAACAAGCTTTAATAAAAAGATATCGCTTAAATCCGATGAAATACAAACCATTAAAGACGGCAATAAAGAATGGATAGTATATGATTTTCTCCATAATGCAGGCGGCGATGAGCAAGTCTGGGTTCGTGGAATAATGACTATGAACCAATTATCCTCAACGATGAATACGCTTATTGTGGTAACAATCATCTCATTCCCATTACTTATTCTCATTGCGGCAGTCGGGGGATATTTTATTACGCAAAGAGCGTTTCGACCTGTGCAACAAATGAGTGATTCAGCCAGTAAAATTGGTGATGGTAAAGACCTTTCGAAGAGAATTAATTTACAAGGTTCACCGAAAGACGAAATGTATCATTTAGCACAAACCTTTGACAAAATGTTTGAGCGATTGGAGACATCATTCGAAAGTGAAAAACAATTTACATCTGACGCATCTCATGAATTAAGAACACCAACATCTGTTATTATTTCGCAATGCGAATACGCTTTATCGCAGAGAAATAATCCGAAAGAAATGGAAGAATCGTTAGAAGTAATTTTAAAACAATCACGTAAAATGTCCGCTTTAATCTCACAACTCTTATTATTAGCACGAGCTGACCAAGGAAACCATAATACTTTCCAATTTGAATGTATCAATATGAGTGAATTAACGGAAATCGTTGTAGAAGAGCTTTCATTAATGGTTCAAGAAGCTTCGATTGATATAACAACTAATATAGAGGAAGACCTATTTATTAAAGCAGATCAAACATTGATGATGCGTTTATTAATGAATTTACTAACGAATGCGATTGCTTATAGTAAAGCGAGCGGAACTGTGCATATGCAACTATTCCGTGATGAAACCAACATAATAGGTAAAGTCTCCGATAATGGCATCGGCATCAGCGAGCAACATATTACAAAAATATGGGACCGCTTCTATCGAGTTGACGCAGCACGAACATCTTCAAACATCGGAAACACAGGTTTAGGATTGTCGATGGTAAAATGGATTGTCGAACTACATGGAGGAGAAATTACGGTTGAAAGTAAATTAGGAGAAGGCAGTACTTTTACATTTAAACTACCAATTGAAAAAAGAGCATAATTTATACGTGTCTGTCGCTTCAGAATAAAGATTGATTCAAAGGCTCTCTACAATCCTTATGTAAAAATAACTGACGCATTTTAAACATCATCGATTTTATCATTTTGGACAACCTATTCTGTTAAATTAATATACATGCGAAAAAACTATCAAAATAAAACCCCAGAAATCCAATGGTCTCTGGGGCTTCATTATATATTTAGCTCTTTTTGCTTTTTGTTTTGTTTATGTCTATACAGTAACTTTCGACTTATTAGAGAAATCACTAATAAGGTCAGAATTAATAAGATAAGTTGCATAAATGATAAATCAAAATATTTAGCACCTGTAACGATTAAAAGTGTAGAAATCGTGCCTTTTACAACGAAAAAAATAATAACCCATAACCCGCCTTTTTTCCAGTTCATTTTATATTACCCTTTCCTACGTTTAAATTCTTAAAATATTTAATAATAGTTCGTAAATATGACAACTTAATAGAAATCTATTATATTAACAAAAAATTCATGTCTAATTAAATGCGACGATTCTATATTAAGTGAAAATGATATTCATTGTCAATTTTATTGATTATTTGAATACTTATTCTTAATCTCTTTCTACTTTGTTTCTTATAAGCAATACACTCTTGTATTCAAACAAAAACACCTCCATTGCATTTGCACACTTAGTATGCGAATGCAAGAGGTGTTTTTTCATATACCATCAGATAAGATTTCCTGCTTTGTTTATTTCTTGATACGTAGCTATTTTCTAGTACACGATAACTGGATCATACGTGTTCAAACTATCATATACAGTTTTTGCAACATTAGGAAGAAGGTTCACACACCCACCTGATCCACCTGTTAAATAAGCATTATTTGCCCAGTCTTTTCGCCAGCCGGCATCGTGGAATCCTTGACCGCTATTTGTGAATGGAACCCAGTAATCTACTTTAACCGCATAATCAGCTTTCCCTACTGCGCTACCTCTTAGCGTGTATGGTGTTCGTTTGTATAGGACGTACCAAACACCTGGTGATGTATCTTCACCCGTGCTATGTTTACCCGTTACTACATTTGTTGTAACGACTAATTTTCCATCTTTATAAATCCAAATTTGTTGCTCTGCAATTGAAACTTCCGCATACGTGTCTCCGATGCCATTATTCGCTGTTGTTTTATAACCGATACCTTCCTTCTCCCAACCATTTCCGTGAATATTAGAAGCAGAAAGCGACTTTTCGCCTTTCTCAAAGGCTTGTTGAACTTGTTTAGTTTCTTTTTCAACATCTAGTGCCCAGCCGTATCCTTGCCCTTTTACTGATATGACTGAACCGGAATGCGTTTTAAATGAGAAATCTTTATTTAATGTTGATTTGGCATTATTAATTTCAGTAATTTTCTTCTTAATGTCACTCGCATCAATTGTAACTTTCATATCCTTTGACATAGAGGCATTTTGAATTAAATCTTTCGCTTTTAAAGGATAAACTTCATCCTGCACTTTATACTCAACAGACTGCCCAAGAAGATTCTGTAGTGCTTTCTCCTCTTTTTTGACAATCGGATCGTCTTCTTTAATAGGTTTTATGTATGCAGACTTCAGATGAATTTCGCTTTTATATTTTTGCTTATCGTAATCTTTCAGTAGACTAGTAACATCATACTGTTTTCCTTCAACACTTTTCGAGATAACAATTTTCCCTTGTTCTAGCTTCGCCATAGCATCTTGAGGCGCTTTTAATTTTTCATTCATAGAGATGAGCGTTTCTTCTACAAGTTTCTTCATCGTTTCACTACGATACTGATCTGCCTTCTCTGGTAGCAATGAATAATTTTCTCCCTTTGAGGAAGGGAAAAATGTCCACTGACTTTTTAATAGTTTCTTAACTTGAGGCAAATCTTTTTCCGTAAGTTCCGTTTTTGTATCTTTTTCATCTAAAATTTGTTGTTGATCAACATAGACTTTGTTTGCTAGTCCAGATGTCTTTAATTTCTGTATTGCCTGATCAGCGCTCAGACCACCAACTTTTGTGTCATTAATTGTAACATTCGAATTGAAGTGAGTTGCCTGATAATAACTCATTCCCCCAATAAGAAGTGCAATTACACCAATACCCGCTGCGATAAACTTCCAATTTGTATAACGTTTTTTTGATCTTACTCGTTTTTGATCAATTTCTTCAACTGATTCATTTGTTGTATTGTTGTTCATCAATCTTTCCCCCGTATGCATTAACGTCAAACGATTTTTAACTAAAATCATAGACTAGTGTACCTTATTTTTCCTAAAATTTCATTATTTCCGACCACATTTTATCGCAATTTAATGATTTAATTTAGATTTTTTAATAGTACGATGCATTGAACAGCCCTTTACAAGTCATAAAGTGAAACTTAAATTAACCGTCACACCAAGAAATTTAGCTTAATATTCTAGGGGAAAATTTTTCTCTTTACGTAAAATACGAATTATATTATCCATTTTTATGAACATCAACCCCTAATTTTGTCAAAAAAATAAACGATAGTCCTTCTACATTTTTGATAAAAGGACTATCGTTTTTTCAGTTAGAGTATTTGTATAATCGTTTAACTTTTTATTTCCTGAAGGTCAAACTTGATGAAGATGATGAAATTTCATCTCATAGCCTTTAAATGAAAACATTATGTTTTTTATGGCAACCAAGTTTATTTTTATAAATTAAACCCTTAGCTTGATGCCTCCCATATATCCAGCAGCCTAAGATTAAGTAAGAGTCCATTCAACTAGATTTTTTCTAATATTTTTAGGTGCATCTTATTTCGCCTCGTCATATTTCACTAATTGAATTTAAAACACATCCGTATGCTATTTAGTAAAATTTACGATTCGAGACGTAATTATTGCAGTAACCAAGATAATAATAGCGGTTATCAAGCCAGATTCTCCAATCCAAATCTCAGTTTGATATCCTGTACTTGCACGTGCGAAAGGTCCTTGAATAATGGCATTCCAAGTAGTATGGATGATAACCGAAGGCCAAACGCTACCTGTGATAAGTCGTAAATAGGCTGTAATATAACTGAAGGGCACAATACAAAAATAGATGCCAAGTACTGAAAGTAGGACAGATGATCCCTCTACATATAGACCAGCAATAACAATTGGAACATGCCACGTTGCCCAAATCAATCCACTAATAAGGATAGGCCGTGAAAACTCTGCATCGACTAGCCTTGTAAGCATATAACCTCGCCAACCCATTTCTTCTCCTAAAACTGGGATTAAGTTAAGCAAACTTCCTAAAACGCCGCTCAATACTACTAGATAAATAAAACTGAATGGTTCCGGTACATACTGAAGTCCAAGTATATTGTAGATTGGTTCTAACATACCACCTTCGGGATGCTGAAACCCCGCAATTCCGCTCAACCAGGCGATAGAATAAGTAATTCCACAAATAATCATAGGTATTAGCAGAGCAAACCCAATCCCCTTCCATATCTTTAAGTTACCGAGACTAAAAGATACATCTTTAAACCCTTCTTTCAGTATTATGCGAGTCAAAATAGAAGAAAATGCTGGGGTAAACATATATACCACAATAAGCGGCATACTTTTCGTAATTATTACTACTACATTTAGGATAATAGAAGTAATGATTAAGACACTCAAAAAGAGTTGAAGTCCTATTTTAGCACGTTGGATTTTATCTTTATTGTGGAACGATTTTGCGTGTAATATCATTTTAATCCGCCCTTCCCCTTTCATTCACTTGTTTATCGAATTTACTTCTTGTCATTTCCACAGACACAACTTAGAATAAAAATGTTTTTGTATACAGATTCATTCATCTTTAAAATCCCTCCCCAATTTATAGTCTAGTCTTACTTACGACTCATCAATGTAATTATTATTTATAAGTTGTCATAACCGATAGTACAAAAGTGTAATGATTAGTCTATGACCTGTGTCAATTAACCTTATGACAATATGTAACTAGAAAATATGATATGGAATAGATAACAATTGAATTAAGGCAATTGATTCATGCAAGTACAATGAATCAATCTTGCTTTACAAATAATTCAATTGAGGTGGAAAAAATGAATAAGAAAAGCATAATTGCAATGGTTAGTACAGCTTTATTAGTCACAGGATGCGCGGAAGTAGGAAAGGCTCAAACAGTAGCAGTCGAAAATTCAGGTCAATCAATACAAAAAAATATAGTTAAATCCATACAATCACAGGCTTACCCATTAAAAACGATAGAGCCGTCAAAATCATTTGAGGATTTAAAACCACTTAAGAAAATGATTGGGAGCGCACAATATGTAGGATTAGGAGAGAATACTCATGGAAGCTCTGAAATTTTCACTATGAAGTTTCGCCTTGTGAAATATTTGGTTACTGAGATGGGTTTTACAAATTTCACAATGGAAGAAGATTGGGGAAACGGCTTAAAACTAAATGAATATATCCAAACAGGAAAAGGAAACCCTAGGGAATTTTTAAACTTGTTATATCCTACTGATGAAATTATAGCCATGATTGAGTGGATGAAAGATTATAATGCTGATCCATCCAATAAAAAAAAGATCCAATTTATTGGGCTCGACTTAAAGGAGTTGGACCAAGGTTGCTTTAATAAAGTGATTGATTATGTAAGACTACATCGACCAGATTTGCTGGCAGAAGTAGAAGGAAATTATAAAGAATTGTCGGCTTTTAATGGAAGTACAAAGGAATATATGGACCTTGCTCCTGAAATAAAAGAAAAGTTCAAAGCAAACGCTGAGAGAGTAGCCCAATTACTAAAAGATGAGAATGGGCAAGCCAACACAGAAATAGCTTCACCCGAGTACATCTGGGCGCAAGCAACGGCAAGTGCAATAGAGAAATTTACCACAATGCTAATTCCTAACGACTATCCAAGTATGTTAAAGCTACATGAGCAATACTTGGCCGATCATGCAATGTGGGCACAAGAAACATTTGGTGGTAAAACGATGGTATGGGCACACAATATTCATATAGCTAAAGGAATTATCGATGAGAAATTATACCCTTATGTTGCGGGGCAATTTTTGAAGGAACGTTTAGACAATAATTATGTCACAATTGGTAGTACAACTACGGAGGGGAATTTTACCTTATACAGCGAATATGATCCTTCCACTGGAGGTAAGATTACAACCGACACTATTCCACAAGATGTAAAAAGTTTCAATTATACTCTCGGAAAAGTACCATATAACATGTTTTTATTGGATAACCGTCACCTTAAAGGACAAGCTGAAAAATGGGTTAAAGCAAAAAGACCATTACTAAGTATAGGGGGACAAATCTTCCCGAACGAATCGGCATACTTTGATACGTCATTGCTTGAGCAATTTGATATTATGTTTCATATTCGAAAAACAAGTCCATCTCATATTAAATAAAAGTATAAAACAATCCCGTTCTTGCATCTGCAAGAACGGGATTGTTTTATGGTGATTGATATAAGCATCTTTTTTAACCAGAAGTAGGTTACTCTCCCCCTTTTTATCATCATTTAGAAATGTCATATGACACTTTTACACTAGTGAGAATGACAAAAAAAGCAGTACAATTCGGTTATTACATAGATAGGAGCGAGAACTTTATGAAATCAAGATTCATCCAGAATGGTTATTTTTTATTGCTAACTTTCGTTACAGGATTTTTTTATTTTTGTTTTTATCTAATAGCTCTGCTATTCAGCTTCACCCTTTCATTTACGGTAATTGGAATTCCACTAGTTATACGCGTACTACAGACTACTACACCTTTTATCCAATTCGAGCGCATACAGACGAAAATTTATACAGATATTTCAACAGACTCTTATGATAGAAGTATAACAATAGATACATCAAACTGGGCTCAGGTGAAATTAGTGCTTACAGATCGTCGTACTTGGTGTGCTATCTTTTGGTTAATGCAGAAATTAGTGATTGGCATTTTCAGTCTCATTAGCGCAATCATTTTTTATGTAATGCCACTTATGTTGCTATTGGCACCACTACTGTATCAATACATCGAAATGAATATTATATTCATACAGATAGATACCTTTACTAAGTCACTCTTTGTAATGTTTATGGGTATAGTATTTACCGCCATAAGTATTAGAATAGTAGATCGTTTGACAAAGAAAATCGGTGGCTATACACGTAGCATGATTCGGCAACTAAATCGATAGAAGTTTGCAATCTGTGAGTAGTATCGCAGTTTTAAATTTAAAAGTATAATAGGCATGAAGGATTAAATTATAATATATGAAGTAAAAAGGTAGGCTACTTAGGGGGTAAATGACTTGTTAGATATGGTTAAGTATTGGTTTTGGTACGATTGGATTATGTTAGGAGTCCGTATACTTGTTAGTGTCTCTATCGCCATAACCACATTCGATTTTCAGGATAGTTTAACATTGCCACTTTGGATTGTTATTTTTTGGGAGGTTGTTGCCTTCTCGATTCCATGGGTAGCCTTACTGTTCAATTACAAATATTATTTGTTCACAGAAATACTGCTATATGGTGGACTGTGTATATATTTAACCTCTTTATTTCCGGAAGCTAACGTTACATTTCTGATATCGGCTTTTCTAATTGCTGCGAATAGTAAGCATTTGTCCTATTATTGGACAGCTCCAACAACAGTTTTTATAACAACTGGAATTCTCTATGCGGTTGCGCCAAGTAATAGCTATTGGATTTTAGTTACCTACTATGGACTTGCTTATGTAATGGGCTTCGCTTTCCATTTATTAATCGTCAATCATAAGCAAAATGAAGCGATTCGTAAACAAAACGCGGTACTTGAGCAATATATGTCTCAGATTGAACGCATTACACTGGCGGAAGAACGAAACAGACTGTCGAGTGAGCTTCATGATACAGTTGGTCACGCTTATACTTCTATTATTATGGGGATGGAAACGTTGCGTACCGAAATTGCTACTGAAATGGGTATACAGAGGCTAGATTCTCTGCTTGAAATGGGACGTAAAAGCATCGAGGATGTGAGAGGTTACTTACATCAAATGGAGTCTCCGTGTCAATCGCCTTCCTTAATTCAATCTCTACAAAATCTTGGAGTCGAATTTCAGGAGCACGCTCAGGTAAATGTAAGTTTTAGGACATTCGGAGAGGAATATCCACTGTCTCGGCAAGCGAAGATCGCATTCATTCGTTGTTTACAAGAGTCCCTTACGAATGCAGTACGTCATGGTCAGGGAACTGAAATTATAGTTTCATTGCAGTTTGAACAACAATATACGAGATTAGAAGTTCAAGATAATGGAAAAGGAAATGTAGAATGGCAGGAAGGCTTCGGTCTGAATGCGATGAAAGAACGAGCAATGAATTTACAAGGGCAATTGTCTGTATATACAAAGCCAGAGGAAGGAATGCTTGTTACATGTACCATACCGCGACAAACTGAAATAAAAGATGGACTTATTCGTTTGTTAATTGTAGACGATCAACCATTTGTTCGGGAAAGTTTGAGGACACTACTCGATAGATATGAAGATTTAAATGTAGTCGGTTTAGCTGAGGATGGCAATCAAGCCATCGATTTGTGTGGACGTCTTCAACCCCATGTTATACTTATGGATTTAGATATGCAGCACATGGATGGAGTTGAAGCAACCAAAAAGATTAAGCAACAATGGCCACATATCCGCGTATTGATTTTCACAACTTTTCAGGATACCGAACAGGCGTTGGAATCGCTTCGCAACGGTGCGGATGGCTTTTTACTCAAATCCATTGAAACATTGGAGCTAGCTAATACGATCCGACTTATTCACAAAGGTGGGACACTGATTGATCAAGGAATGTCTCACAAAATATTTGAGAAATTTGATGAGCAAAAAGAGACACCACAATCAAAAGCAACCGCTTATGAGCTAACAGCTAGGGAGATAGAAATATTGCAACTAGTAGCAAAGGGACTTCGATACACTACCATAGCATCAAGGTTATATTTATCAAATGGTACGGTCAGAAATTATGCTTCCACAGCTTATACAAAGCTAGGAGTCCGCAACAAAGAAGAAGCTGTGCAAAAGGCTCTAGAAATTGGAATTATTGAATAAAAAAACGTTTTTTGTTTCTTTACAGCAAGGTAAAATGTAGTTACAAGGTACAGTAAAAGATAAAGTGAAACTTTAATCAGTGGGGTTTGTTCATCCCCCACTGATTATCTGCCCTCACCAATCGTGCTGCCCGTTAATGCGGGATAAACAACATCATTACATTAATCTTTTTTAGGGAGTACAATTCCTTTAAATAATTGAACAGTAATCCAGTAATACATCGAATAAATTACTACAAAAATAACAAGTGGTAACCAAATGCGAGAGTACGGATCGATTACAAGAGGGCTAAACATGTTCATACCAACTAATATATGAGTAATCCCTACAATTGCTGGGAATAAGAATATGAAGAATAACTCTTTATAGATTGATTTTGTTAATAATTCTCGGCGAACACCAATTTTACGAAGCATTTGATAACGTGCTACATCTTTTGATGCTCCCGACAGAACTTTAAACATTAAGCAACTTGCCATCATTGCTAAAAATGCAACTCCAACGAAAAAGCCCATAAACATTAGTCCGCTGGAAAAATCCTGACTCGTAATATATTTTTGATACTTACTATCCAATTCTTCTGCTTTCACATTTTTATATTTTGCTATCTGTAATTCATCAAGTTTTTTCCATTCTTTTATGTATGATCCAAAATCATCTGTTTTCCCTATAAACACAGTACTTTCTTTACCCTTCAACCTATCGTATATGTTTTGTTCTACAATTTTGATTTCATAATCAGGATACATATAATTTGGCTGGATCGTTCTGAAAGCCTGAATCCATTGTTTTGTGTCGATCTCTCCTTTAACCCATTTTATTGAAAATGCACCAATTGGTATTTCCTCTGAAACTTTCTCTATTTTCATACCTTGCAAGAAAGGGCGATTTTTTTCTACATCTTCTTTAAGATAATAAACATACCTATCATCAACTTTGTAATGGTATTCGAATTTTTCTTGAAATAAGATATCACCCAAAATTGTCTTTTCTTCCGTAGTTGGATTATGAATGACTGAATCGTAAATTCGCATTTGATCTGTCATGTTTATAATGTTATTTTTAAATGCCATACCACAAGCAATTCCACCAGCACCAAGAGCCACTAAAATTGCTACTGTTGCAAGCACATTTGTTAGACTATTAATGCGGAAATTTAATTGTGCAAAAGTAAAAGCATTGAGGCCTTTTTCACTACGTTTTTTATTACTCTTTAGCTTGTTAATCATAACTGGGAGAAGGGATCCAAATATAAGGTAAGTACCCACGGTTGCTGAGATTAATCCAACGGCCATTAATCCCAAAGCAATTAGCGGATTTGCATATGACATATAGATCAGTGATGCATAACCAATACCTAATAAAAAAATACCAAGGAATGCAATTACAACTGTCATTTTTCCTTTTATGGCAACACGTTCTGTTTGTGCATCTGCATGTACAAGTTGCAGTACAGAAATACGCGATAATTTAATACTATTCATAATTGCAGATAATACAAATAGTGCAAAGAAGAAGACGCAAGTAATAGCTATTGATGGCAGATAAAATGCTTTATAACCTTCACCAGCAAACTCGAGTTGTTTCATTAATAACTGACCGATCCCTTCTGCAAGTCCTACACCAACTGTAATACCAATCGCAAGAGACGCAGCGCCTAATACGATTGTTTCGATAAACATAAGTAATGTAACTTTATGCTTTTTTGCTCCTAACATCATATACATACCAAATTCTTTTTGACGAAGAGCTGATAAGAAAGAGTTTGCATATAAAATATAAAAAAATGTGATAACTGCTAACAAAAAGGAACCAATTTTAAAGACAGCCACAATATCCCTAATAGAAGAGTTAGATTCAAGGAACGTTTTATTGGATGCTAGCGTTTGAAACATATAAAAAGTTGAAATAGAGACAATAAGACCACCAAGTAAAACAATGTAATCTTGCAACTTACTTTTTAGGCCTGACATAGAAAACTTAAATAACATGATTGAACTTCCTTCCTTACGCTTTTTGTGTGCCTAAGTTTGCAAGCACGTCTAAAATTTCTTTATAAAATTCTTCACGGGTACCACCGCGATGAATTTCTTTATATAACTCACCATCTTGAATGAATAAAATACGCTGACAGTAACTTGCGCTGTAAGGATCATGCGTAACCATCATAATGGATACACCTTGCTCTTTATTTAAGCTTGTCATAGCATTAAGTAAACTCGTTGCATTTTTAGAATCTAGAGCTCCAGTCGGCTCGTCTCCCAAAATAATTGCTGGTTCATGAACTAACGCACGTGCTGCTGCGGAACGTTGCTTTTGTCCACCAGATACTTCAGAAGGATATTTTTGAAGTATAGCTGTAATGCCTAACATATCAGCTACTTTTTCTACTTTCTTTCCAATATTACGAGATGAAACACCTTGAAGTGAAAGTGGGAGTGCGATATTTTCATAGATAGATAAATTCTCCAATAAGTTAAAGTCTTGGAAAATGAATCCTAACTTTTGTGAACGAAAATCAGAAAGTTCACCCTGCTTCATCCTCGTAATATCCGTTCCTGCAATTTCAACAACGCCGCCTGTCGCTTTATCTAATGTTGAAATTACATTTAATAATGTTGTTTTACCAGAACCAGAAGGCCCCATAATACCAACAAACTCTCCCTCTTGAATTGAGAATGATACACCTTTTAATGCGTGTGATTGATTCTCACCTTTTTTACCGTACAATTTTTGAATGTTTTTTACATCTACAACTGGCTTTATCATTTATATCCTCCTACATTTTTTTATTTCATTACAATAAGCTACAATGAAATCTTTCCTTTTATCTTCTTTGCTCACCTCATCACTTTGAATACACCCATGATAAACTATGAAAATTAGGAAACACCCCGTAAAATCCTTAAGATTTCTTAAGGTTTAAAAAAAGCTCATGGAACCTGTAGTTCCATAAGCTTTCTATCTAATTGGATGTTCAACAATAAAAGACATCCAACCATCTTTATATTCTGCATGTATATTACCATGATGAAGTTCAACAATTCTTTTTGCGATAGCAAGTCCCAGTCCATTTCCCTGGTCATCTTTTCTTGCCTTGTCCCCTCTGAAAAACCTTTCAAACAATTTATTTGGATCGCTAACAGGCGGTCTCTCAACTTTATTTGATACTTTCAAAATTGCCTTGTTACCTATTAGTTCAAGACATATAGATAATTCGGATGGTTTCATGCTGTACTTTATCGCATTCATAAAGAGATTTTCATATACACGTACCATTTTTTCTACATCTATGAAGATAGGTATTGTTTCTTCCGCGATAGATCTTTGAACGGTTAAACTTTCCTTTTCAAATATAGGTATGTATTCTCCAACTATTTGTTCCAACAAACCTGATAAATCAACTTCATTAAGGTTTAACTTAGCATCTATATCTGATAAACGAGTATACTCAAACAGCTCATCAATTAAATATTTCAGTCTCTGTGACTTTGAATACGTGGTTTCAAGGTATTCCTGTAATTGTATGTTACTGTTGTATTGCCCTCTTTTTAATAAATCTATATAGCCAATAATAGATGTTAAAGGTGTGCGTAAATCATGAGATACATTGGTGATAAGTTCATTTTTTGTACGTTCTAATTGTCTTTCTTGTTCAAATGTATTCTCCAATTCCTTGGACATATAGTTGATATTTTGAGCAAGTTGGGTCAATTCGTCCTTCCCCTTAATCCCAATTGTTAAACCCAGTTTTCCATTTGCAATATCATTCACATTTTCCGAAATGAGCTTCAAATATACTATTTTCTTTCGAACCAATAGCAAAAAGATTACTATAAAGTTTAAGATTGCGAACGTAAATAAGAACAACATTGCGAGTCTCGCTTCAAACATGCCAAAATCTTCGTGTTTTATAAAAAATGGATCTATGACGTATTGCACAATGAGGATTGTTAAACCAAATGAAATAAAAAAACTAATTGCAACAGCACCAAGAAGTTTTATAATGATCTTATTTCTGAAACTAATATTTTTCATATTTTATACCCAATTCCCCAAACAGTTTTAATATAAATGGGATGTTTAGAATCTTCTTCAATTTTGTCTCTTATTTTTGTAATATGCACCATAACGGTATTATCTGATTTATAAAAAACCTCTTTCCAAACTGCTTCATATATTTTTGCTACACTCAGGACAATCCCTTTGTTGCGGGCGAGTAGTTCGAGAATAGCAAACTCTTTTGGAGTTAACCTTGTTTCTTTTCCCCTTATCCATACTTGACGAGTATCTGTATTCACGGTTAAGTCACCAATTTCTAGAATACTTTTATTATGTTCTATGGACGTATTGTATTTTTTAAACCTTCTTAATTGGGATTTTACCCTAGCAATTAATTCTAGTGGGTTAAACGGTTTTGATAAATAATCGTCTGCACCAGAGGCTAGGCCCTGAATTTTGTCTATATCCTCAGATTTTGCAGATAGCATAATGATAGGCATATTGCGATCTTCCCTAATTTTCATACATGCTTCAATGCCATCCATATTCGGCATCATAATATCTAAAATAATCAAATCAAAGTCCTTTTCTTCTAACAGTTGTAAAGCTTGTATAGCATCTTCTGCCTTTTGAATTTTTAGGCCTTCATTTTCCAGATATACCGAGATAAGATTTCTAATCTCTTTATCATCATCAACAATAAGAATTTTCGACTCCATTTTATTCCTCCACATTAAATGCAATAAGTATTCAATAAAGCATATATTTGTTGTTACTTAGTTAATAAACTTAATAGAGATGGTTTCTATCTTCTTTCTTTACTTAAGACGATCTTTTGTAAAATACACAAAAAGACCGTCACAGTATTGTGACGGAAAAACAGGAAAATTTCAATAACTAATACTATTATTATTTATTTTTAGCTTTTAAGACACCCAGCGCTATTTTGGTTGCTTCTGCAATAAGCTTATCATCGTATTTAGCATCCTCTTTATCATGATTAGAAAGTATCGCAAGAACAATTGGCTTTTTATTTGGTGGCCAAATAATTGCGATATCATTTCTGGTTCCATAAGATCCCGAGCCCGTCTTATCAGCTACTTCCCATCCTCCTGGAACTCCAGCACGAATTAAGTTGTCTCCCGTAGTATTCCTTTTCATCCAATCTATTAATAGATCCCGTTTCTCAGTTGAAAGTACATCTCCTAGCGCAAAAGCCTGAAGACTAGTAGCTAATGCCTTTGGGGTACTAGTATCATGTACGTCTCCTGGATGCACTTCGTTTAACTCTGGTTCAAAACGTTCAGGATTTGTAACGGTATCTCCTATTTCTCTCAGTGATTTTTTGAATTCACTAGGTCCACCTAATTGTTTAAGAATAAGATTTTGGGCAGTATTATCACTATATCGAAGGGAAGCATCTGCAAGCTCTTTCAGAGTCATTCCCCTATCAACATACTTTTCTGTAATTGGATTGTAATTAACAAGATCTTCACGAGTATACAAAACTCTTTGATTTAGATCTTCTATTGATTTCTTTTGTAAAAGTACTCCCACAGCTAAAGCTTTGTGGGTAGATGCGTATGCAAACCGTTTATCTGATTGATACGTAACGGTTTGATTCGTATCAGTGTCCAATGCATAAATACCGAGTTTAGCATCAAATTCTTTTTCAAGTTTAGCAAAAGAATCATTACCAGTAGTTTCTTGTTTGGTTTGATTTGTTTGTTTTGTTTGTTTTGTTTGTTTTGTTTGTTTAGATAATTCAGATTGAGTATTACCATCGGAACAGCCTATAAGCGTTGCACACGAAAGAAATACTACAGGTACCATCTTTTTGTAATGTAAAATGTTAAAAAACTTGTTTAAGACTATCATATATTTTCAACCTCTTTCAAGAATATATAGTTTTTCTAGGTGTTATACATATCGATACAATTAAAGAGTGTATCGGATATCACTCTTCTTGCATCTCACTTTTCATAAAATGATTGAACTATCATGAACACCTGTTTTATACGTATACTTAATAGACAACCTAAGTAACAAGTTTGTTCCATTTTTATCAGTAGTCGTATCTAGAAACCTAAAAAAGTCCATTTAGAAGATTTAAATGGACTTTTTCACTCATATAATACTATCTATAGTTAAACAAATAAGATTAAATACATTTAAATTTTCTTGTTTTATCTAATAAACTGTTTAGGCATTTCTTTAACGTGCTTATCATCATCACGCCAATCATAGGTTTCTTTCTGCGAAACATCTAAAGTTTGATCTCCAATTCTAACAATATTCTTATTTACCCATTCAATATATGGATCGGTATCTGGATAATTCCAATATATATTTTTCTCTGAATCTGTATCAAGGTTAACTAATTCACCCCTAACAGCATCCGCACTTAATGATCCTGCATTATGAAAATAAGTCTTGATGAGATATTTTCCATCTGGAGATTTCACTGTTCGAATTAATTCCCCTTTTGGAACACCTTGCAAACTAAAAAGTTTCCAATATCCAAATCCAATTATAATTACTAACATAGTAAGTATAGTTAGTAATAATACTTTTCTTTTTGTTTTTTTAATTTCACCTTTTGTATTTATAATACTCATTCAACTCCATTCCATAATATATCAAAAATAAAAATCCTCCGTTACTACGGGATAAACATGAAAATTCCCCTTTAAGAAAAATATAAAAAATCAGACAGTATACTTGAATTGCTCTTCGCATGAGAATATACTAATAAAGCAGGCTATGACGTTCCTTCCTTCTAACTTCTTTGGCGAAATAGGGATGTTACTTTCCTGCTAAACACATAGGCTATGACAATTCTTCCTTCTTTGTAGAAATTTCAAATTGTTTTAGAGTTGTCAATTTCCTATGAAAATAATTAGACTATAAAACCTCTTTCTTCTTTGGGTTTGAATAAACTTTAGTTTATCAACCATTGATGTAGAGGTTTTCTTTTCTTAATTAACAAATTACCACTTAACAACTAAATGTTATACCCCTAATTTTTCACTAAAAAATAGCTTTATACCCTCAGTGCATTTCTCTACAATTAGTGTGTTTATGCATGTAAAAATAAAAATCTACCACTGAAAGGAGGACAGTCGGACTATTCCCCCTCTTTTATAAGGAGTGAATAATCGGCGTTCTCATGAAAAATTCTATTTATATAAGAAGAAGTTTGAAAGTAATTATAAAAAGAGAAGAAAATAAACTACCGAACATGTATTTAGCCACTGTTTTAAAAAACTTGGAAAGTTTAGGATTTACTTTTTCTGAGCCTTTAATAGAAGAGTTGCAAACACTTTCGGTTGATGCATTCACATCGTTTTACAAAGAGTTAGTAAAACATTTAAAAGAAATGGTTGGTGCACATATTCAGTTTACTCCTATGTATCCAAACTTTCCGCAACAAATGATGGATTTAAGTGACGCTGATTTATACATCAATGCCGTTATTCATTATGTGACGTTACGCATACCTGTATCAAAAGTAGAAGAACGACTTCCTCTTTTAGATAGAGTTGATTTGAAAGTTATTGACTTAGGAAGTGAAGAAGATTTCAATCAAATGATTTCTCAATTGATTAGTGCAAACAGCTCTATTTCCTCAACTGATAAGACAGATGTAGAATGGGCTATTACACACACTGAAGATGTTTCCTGTTTTCTACCTAATGTAATTCCTCATAAGGAAAATATGTCTTTTATAATTGGGGTTTTATTAATAAACAGAAAAATATCAGCCGATGCTGCTGCAAAGTATTTTAAAACAGCAACTGATGTTCTTCGCCTTGCAGTTGCTTTATCTGAAGGCGATGTGAGTTTAGCAACCTCTGTTCGATTCAAGAAGTTTAACCGAACAGAAAGACGCTTCCTTTTAGGCTTGTTAGAGCAATGCGGAAACATTACCGAAGATATGCTTCGATACAAAAAACGTTGGATTCGTTTAGGTGAAATTCTTCATCCAGCAGAATATCATACTCGTTTCCCAAAAACCCACCGAGCGTTTGAGATTCTTCGCAACAACATTAAAGTTGAAACATTTAATGGAAAAATAGAAGCAGCTTTGTTGAATCGTGATATCATGACAGCGAAAAATCTTTTAAAAACTCGCCCGGGGGAATTTGCCAGACGCTTGGATCATTTAATCCGTTTATGTAGTGATAAGTCAACAGATGTTTTCAATATTCTAGAAGAGTTTCTAAGTATAATAGGAAACGTTTCTACTCCTGTATTACTTCAACTCACGGCTCATTTTAAGCATCGAAATGATAAAAATGAATTTCGTACCTTTTTTCCAAAGGGAAATGTAGCAAAAGCTATAGGTATTGAAAATACACTTCCATTTATCTCAGAGGATATTTGTTTAATGATTGTAAAAATGTGTGAAGATACTTTAAAAAATCGCTTCGCAGAACTTCCAAGTCTCGGAAAAGTATTTTTGGATGAACAGTTAAAAAATCACTTAGTTCCCTTCTCTCAACGTTCAGCCAGCAAAGCGCTTCGTACATTATCTCGAGGGAGTAAAGTAGATTTGCCAGAAGGAGATACGATTCGTTTTTTCCTATGGTGGAAAGAAGGCTATGTGAATGGACAACATACAGGACGCGTTGACATTGATTTATCTGCTGCAATGTACGACGAAGATTGGCAATACAAAGAACATGTCTCCTTCACGAACTTACGTTCAAAAAATTTCAAAGCCTACCATAGCGGAGATATTACTTCTGCACCAAAGGGGGCATCTGAATTCATTGATTTCGATATTCCGTCTGTGCTGAAATATGGTGGACGCTATGTAGTTATGACTTTGCTTTCTTACACAGACCAACCATATAAAGATTTACCAGAATGCTTTACTGGTTGGATGGTTCGTCAATATCCTGGTTCAGGTGAAGTATTTGAACCTTCTACTGTTCAAGATAAAGTGGATATTACTGCCGACACCCAAATCTCTATTCCAGTTATTTTAGACTTAAAGGAACGAAAATTTATTTGGACAGATTTGTCTCTTACAAGAGATCTAACTTATGATAATACCATCGAGGCTAATCAAAAAGGTATGATACTAGTTGGAAAGGCTTTAACTAATTTAGTTAAACCGAATTTATATGACTTGTTCCGATTACATATTGAAGCTAGAGGTGAACTCGTTCAAGAAATTGAAGAAGCAGAAAGCATTTTTTCTTTGGATAAAGGGATTACTCCTTTCGATATCGAAAAAATAATATCTGATTTTATTGCTGACCCACAAGACTAACTACATTACAAACATTGATAATGTGTGGAAAATATCCATGTATAATGTCTATGTGAAACAGGACCTGATAGATGAATATCAGGTCCTGTTTTTTATTTAGTAGATACTAAATAGTCCAGTTAATCACTATTCATCTAAATACACTATACTAATAAAGTGAAATTTATTCGAAAGAAATTCATTAGTTAATACGTAACTAATTAAGAAACATTCATATACCAGCCCAAACATCTTTTCCATATCGCCCTTCATCTTGCACACGATCCAACCAATTTCTTGCTTCTTGTTCACTGACTTCATGAATTTCTTGATACGCTTGACAAAGGGTATCTTCTACATCCGGAGCCATTTTACTTCCATCACCACATATATAAAGATGAGCTCCATTATCTAATAACGAAATTAAATTGATTCTATCTTGTTTTATTAAATGCTGTACATATGTTTTTGGATGTCCCTCTAGACGAGAAAAAGCTGTGTGTAAAGAGATTAATCCATCTCTTTCATCATTTTCTAGTTCTGTACGATAGAGATAATCTTTTTCAGGATGACGACAACCAAAATATAGATGCGCTTGTCCTAAGTTAATACCTTTTTGCTTTTGAACACGACGCGCTTGCAAGAATCCACGGAATGGTGCAATTCCAGTACCTGGCCCAACCATAATAATTGGTGTTTCTGGATCTTTAGGCAATTCAAAGTTTGATTGTGGCGTTCGAATGAAACAGATAATCTCATCTTTACTATGACGCTGAGCTAAGTAATTAGAAGCGACGCCTTCATATGTCCCTTCTCCACTCCATGCAGGCGCATTAACAACACCGACCGTAATGCTCAGACGATTGTGTGCAACGAGTGGAGAGCTTGAAATAGAATAGTAACGCGGTTTGAGCGCAGGAAGAAGTTCTAAAAAGCGTTCAAATCGGATTTCACAAGCCTCATACTTTTCAAGAAGGTCCAACATTGAAATCCGTTTCTTTAGTATTTGTTCATGGTAAACTCCTTCTTCTAATAATGCTTCCAATTCTTTTTTATGAGGAGGACATGCTGTGAATGTTACCATTTCTCGTATTTGTGCTCGAGTGGCAGCTTCTTGAACTTCAACACTATAACTAAGAAGGTCCAATAAACTAACAGGACTGTCTAAAGGTATGTGATTTATACTTCGTCCACTTGCACTCAGTATAACTTGATCCTTCCCATTTAATCCAAAACGTTTTAAAATTCGGTTGATATTTTTCTCGCTATTAACTGGCAACACTCCAAGGTGGTCTCCTTCTTTATATGTAGCGCCTTCTGGCAAAGATACCTCGATATGTCGTGTACTTCTATCACTGCTGGGTGATTGGAGTTCACGATTTTCTAGTATAGATGCATAAACTGCTTCATATGTTCGTGCAAGAGGAGATCCTCCAAGACGACTAACAAATTGCAGACTCAAAGTACTGCGCTCTTTTTCCATATTTTTGTTGAGCTCCAATCCAAATGCCTTCATCGCATCAGACCACATGTTTTGTTTCCATTGCTCAAGCTGTTCCTCGAAATCACCACTTGCATCTGCTTCTCCGCGTTTAGAAAATCTTGTTGCTCCTTTTTGATCCATCTGCTCATCAATGTATCTTGGAATCCGTTGGTAGGTACTAGCCCAATTATGATCTCCACAACCAAAAACTGCGTATTGAACCCCTTTTAGCTCATCTGGTTTTAGTTCCTCCAACCATTGCACAAACTGCCCTGCATTACTTGGCGGTTTTCCATTATAAGAAGAAGTCACAATAAGTACCGCTCCTTCTTTTGGCAAACTTCCAATTCGATCGTTAAGAGCTACCACTTCCGTTTGAACTCCTTCTAAACTAGCTGTATCTGCTAATTCTCTTGCAATACCTTCTGCTACACCTGTATCCGAGCCATACAGAACAAGAAGTGAAAGATTATCGGCCCCAATAATAGAAGGTGTCTTCTGGACGTGCTGCTTAATTTCATCGTTTTTCAGCTTGTCCTCTGTAGGTGCAAGAACAGTAGGATGACTAATAGTTTGTTTTCGGGGTAGAATCCTAATCTTAAAATCACCGGGCTTTAGCGTTAATGTTTGTTTTACGTCCAGCTGATAGTTTTGATAATCGATTAATTCAAAATGTTGAAGAAGCATTCCCATTACAAGAGTGGCTTCATGAAGTGCAAATTGCATACCGATACATGCTCTCTGGCCATTTCCAAATGGCTTATAAGCATGATGAGGAACCTTATCCAGCTCTTCAAATCGTTCAGGTTGGAATTCTTCTACATTGTCTCCCCATGCATCTTTATCCCTATGTAGCTGTGGAATAAGAACAGAAATACGATCTTCTCCTTTCTTAATTGGGTATTTCCCGCCAATCACTGTATCTTCTTTTGCATAGAGACTGAATGCTGGAGCGGTAGGCCATAGACGTAGCGATTCATTTAAAATCATCCGTATATACTTCAGTTTCATAACTTGTTGGTATGTTGGAGTAGGATCCGTCAAAACACGGTCTACTTCTTCATAGGCTTTTTTCAACTTATCCGGATTCTTTAATAAAAAGTAAATTGCAAAAGATAACAATCCACTTGTTGTCTCATGTCCAGCTATTAAAAAAGTGATAATTTGGAAACGAATGTTTTCATCATCTAATTTTTCACCAGTTTCCGGATCCTGTACATTTAACATACGGGAAAGTAAATCATTTTCTTCCTGATTTCCACTACTTTTACGTTCAGCAATAATATTATCTACTAAAGAAAACATAGATTGGATATCATGTTGAAATTGACGTTTCGTTCTCCACATGAGTTTGTCTTCTATATCTAGCCGCTGCAATTGGTGCATCGCCTCATCTAGAGCACGGCTCATGCTAGTGATAAAAGGATGAGGGGTCTCACGATAAAAGCTATTAAATCGGTAATTAAAACCACATAGACCAATTGTATCTAACGTAAGACGAGTCATATCCTCCGGAACATCTACGTTTTCATTCGGATTAAGCCGTGCCCATTTTTGAACGAGTTGTACAGCAAGATCGACCATCATGGCATGGTAATCTTTCATTGCCCGTTGGCTAAATGTAGGCATCAAAATATTATGAGCTTTTTTCCAGTTAGGCTCGTGAGTCTCGCTAGTAAATAATCCATCCCCAGCAAAGGCACGAACTTTTGCTAAAGCACCCTCTATACTTTTATCGAACCGTGTTTCATCACAAACTTCTGCTACCAATTCATGTCCAGAAACGACAATGATGGTATCACTTAAAGTTTGAATTTGAAAAATGGGACCATACTCTTCCGCTATCTTGATAAAGGATAGCGTCGGTTTATCTTTATCGATTAATGGGAGATTACCCAGCGGTCCATATGTTTTCGGCTGAGGAATGGTAGATACTTTTTTTTCCATTTAAAACACCCTTTCAAAAAAGCATGAAATAAAGATATGTAATTGATTACCTTATTTTATCTTTTCCCTAACTATTCATGATTATGATATTGCGTATAAGCTTGGCAATTAAATTTATAACTTGTAGAAAAATACTAAATTAAAATGAAGCGAATAAATATAATTGGAGCCTTTTAATGTTGGTGTTAAAAGATAATCTAGACTTGTAATGTTTATGAGAAATTGCAAACGGATCTCATCTCTTGTATTTGTTTATAAAAACGATTATTTTGATTTATTTTCTTCTAAAATACCCCAAAATAGAAAAGTTGATGAGCTTAAGATTGTAGTATTCGAAAAATCAGTAGTTTAGTTAAACCAATACGATAAGCAAGTATACCGTGTTACTAATGAAAGAGGACCTGATATGAACATCAGGTCCTCTTTTACTATATAATTATTTCTCTGCTTCTTTTAGTTCTTTTCCAGCTTTAAATACCGGCGCCTTAGCAGCAAACCACTTGTAGGAATCATTATCTAACGTTTTATTCTTCTCTACCGATTTAACTTCTCGACAGCTTCCGCACTTGTATCTACACGTTTAACGAAAAAAACTAATAGTAGTGCAACAACATTCATACCAAGCGCTACATAAAATGAATATTGAATTCCAGATAATAAAGCCTTCTGAGTTACTATTGCCTTCGTAGTTTCTGTAAAGGTTGTTGGATCTATATCAGACATTAAACTTTCAGCTTTTGTTTTTGTTACAGAGTTCATAATCGTAACAAGAATAGCAGTACCAATCGAACCGGACACTTGTTGAGCCGTATTATTAACAGCTGTACCGTGCGGATTTAAGCGAGTTGGCAATTGATTAAGACCATTTGTCATAAGTGGCATCATAACCATCGCCATCCCAAACATCCGCAGTGTGTAGATAAGAATAATATGTGTGTGACTAGAGTCAATTTGCAGACTTGCCAACATATAAGTTGAAACAGCTGTAATGGAAAGCCCCACTATGCCAAGAATCCGAGGACCATATTTATCAAATAGTTTACCTGTAATTGGTGACATAATCCCCATTATAACCGCACCTGGAAGCATCATCAGCCCAGAGCTCAGCGGCGAAATACCACGGACGTTTTGTACATAAGCTGGTGTTAAAATCATACCCGAAAACATGGCCACCGCGTTAACAATTGCAATTACAGACGCAAGTGCAAACATTGGGTACTTGTAAACACGTAAATCCAATAACGGCTCATCCATTTTTAATTGACGAATAATGAAAGCAATTAGGGCAATAGCGCCTATGATTAAGGTTGTTAAGACAACTTTATTTGTCCAACCATCGGAGCTTGCAGAACTGAATCCATATAACAAACCACCAAAACCGACAGAAGATAATAGTAATGAGAGATAATCAAGTTTTGCATTTTTGTTTTGTTTCATGACATTCTCAGATTTCCAAATCCCTAACAGTAAGCTAATGATTGCTAACGGTAAAATCATTTCAAAAAGCAAACGCCAGTCATAATACTCTACAATATAACCTGATAGTGTCGGCCCAATTGCTGGAGCTGTAATCATAACTAGTCCAAAAATCCCCATTGCTGTTCCCCTTTTTTCTCTCGGAAAGCTTACTAGCATAATATTCATTAACAAAGGCCCCATAACTGAAGAGCCTGCCGCTTGAACCATCCGACCAGTAAGTAATAAACCAAAGTTCGGTGCTACAGCCGCTAAGGCAGTACCAAGAATAAAAATCACCATAGATGTAATAAATAGGCTCCTATTTGAAAAACGCGTTATTAAAAATGCTGATGCCGGAATTAATATACCACTTACAAGCATATACCCTGTAGAAAGCCACTGGATCGTTGAATAATCTTGAATGTTTAAATCTTTCATTATTGATGGCAAGGCTACATTTAAAAGCGAGTTATTTAGAAATGAAACAAATGCCCCAATAAAAAGAATTACAAGCATTAAATATGGTGGTTTTCTTTTATGTAATGTTTCACTCATATATTTAATTGCCCCTTCATTGTAAATTTCATTGATTCGTTTAAATCGTTTACATATTTGCACAAGAAAACATTACCCTTGCAGTATTTTGCCAAACTCTTCGAATGGATATTCTCTTTTTAGCAATTCCACTTGCTCAACATACCATTTTAAAATCTTTTTGTTGATGAAACCTTTATAAAAACGTTTGTTAACGGAATTTAAATTAGGCTGAAATATATAAAAGAAGCAACTGAAAATACCCTTCTAAAATAAAGTGAAACTTTAAATCAACAAGTCCACACACCCATTCCTTTAAATACAGGCTTGTAGATTTAGTTATGTAACCATCCATAAAAAGGAATATTACATAGGCTAAGTCTAACATTACATTTTTAAAGTGAGGAGAATAAGCGTATGCACCAATATTGGTATTTGAATTCAAAGGGAAACGGGGAGCAATATACTAACCAAATTTCATTATATTCACAGCCCGAAATAACTAAATCTGAGGTAATGAATGATTTGAAGATTCCTGAGAATTGGAGTTATCGAGTCTATCCAGTTAGTTGGGATTCATCAGCCAATTATACGGGATTCAATCCCCAACCCCCTCCCTTCTCTTGGGGGCAGCAGCCAATCAATTATGCAGGGATAATGCCACAAGGTCATCCTGCCAATTGGACTCCACTACCAGGTCATGCAGGTTTTAATTTTCAAAAACCTTCCTTCCCCTGGGCCCAACCATTCAATCATACAGGGATGTTCGCACAAGGGCATCTTGCCGCTTTACTATCGCCGCCAGCCAAGTATTTTCATTTCAATACCAATAACTCGGGTGTTTTTGGAAACCCTCCAGGATGGGGTAGTCCGTGGGCCCCAATGGGATGGGGAAATAACGGAGGTAACGGTCAGCTAGGAATGCTTGGAAACTTACTTACAGCAGGAAAAGGCACAATGAGTGGAATAGGAATGATTAGTAGTCTAATCGGGATGGGGAAGTTCTTCTTTTAGTTAATTAAAGTGATAGAATTGGTCCGCAGCTCAGACATTCCAACAAAATATTTCATTCTCCATTGATTTAATGTTTTCAAACATGTACTCCTCAATATATTTATTGTGTGCTTCCAATACTCCATCCAAGTTCGTCTCCTTGTCTTTCAATTTATAAAAAAATCTGTTGCAACTCTTTAGACAACAATTCCAGTTCATACAAAATCAATAAGTTCACAACAAAAACGCTATCCTTTCCTATGATTCTAGGGAAAGAATAGCGTTTTTGTTACGTAACGATTAAGTTGTTTCATTCTTATTTATTCAATAATTTCATTGTCATTTCTCTGCATTTTTAGCCTGATAGCGATATGATTATACCCCGTAAAATGCCATTTCTTTTACTTATGCTTTGCTAAAAATTCTGTTATGCGACGATATACATATATTTCATTTTCTTTTTTTGAAAATCCATGCCCTTCATCGTCTAATACTAGGTATTCTACATCTACTCCTTGTTCTTGCAACGCGTGAAAAATTTGATCCGATTCTTCCTTTACAACTCGTGGATCATTTGCCCCTTGGATGATAAGGAGTGGTTTATTCATTTGATTTAAGTAAGTAATTGGTGAATCTTGTATAAGCTTATCTTTATCATTATTAATATCACCTATTAAATTAACTGCGAGCGGTTTCCAATTTTCAGGCATAGATTCGATAAAACTAAATAAATTGCTAGGTCCAAAAATGTCAATGGCTGCACGGAAATACTCTGAATGACGCCCGTGAAGCAATAAGGTCATATATCCTCCATAACTACCGCCCATAACAAATAATTTATCAGGAGTTGATATCCCCTGTTCAAATAACCATTCGATCCCTGCTACACAATCTAAACGCGGTGCTTCTCCCCAATCACCTTCAATCATTTTTGTAAACGTTGAACCATATCTTGTACTACCTCTAAAGTTTGGCGCAAAAATATTATATCCCTGCCTTAATAAATATTGAAATAATGCTCTGAAATCTTTCGTCTCAGCACTTTGTGGACCACCATGAGGCCAAAATATTGTATATCCGTTTTGTACTTCTCCTTTCGCCCGGAATAATAATGCTTCTATGTTTAACCCATCAAAAGAGACATATGTTATAACATCCGGTTCAACAAAAGAAGATTCAGATAGACCAATAACATAGTTTTTTGTTAATGCTTCCCATTCTGTATCTCTATTCTTCTTGTAATAGATGTTTGCTGTTTTCGTCGCACTTTCACCTAGCAAATATAAATTTTCCGATTTTGTAATTTCAATTTGACTTATCGTATCTACCGGAGAATTCAATAGAATTAACTCTTTTTTATCCCATACAAATTTATATAACCTATCTGTAACACCTATCGACGAAACAATGTAGCCATTTTTTGTTTCAGCATGCCATTTTATATCGGATATATCTTCCTTCTCTATTTTACAGATTGGTTTGAATTCCTGTTTATTTAAATCAAAAGAAGCTACATAGGAAAACTCTTCTTCATAATTTGTAACGAAAATCACTGTATTTTCATCAATATAAGAAATGGAGCCTACAGTATGTTCTTTCTCACTGGAAGGTACTAAACAAATAAGTTCTTCTCCTTTTTTTACATATCCTACATTATATGTATTACTATATGACTTTAAAACAATGTAACTTGATTCATTCGGACTTACTGCCTCTACATATGTAGGTGTCTCCACACCAGTTAACAACAGCGTATCTTCTTTTGTGCGTATATTATAACAACGAGAGTTTAAGAACATTGGGTTATCTTTACTTGTGACATAGTATAATCGTTCCCCATCCTCTGTTAAATGCACAAAGTAATCCTTTTCTGTCTCTCCTGCTGGAATCAATTCAAGCAATCCACCACCCTCTGGTTTTAATGCATAAATATGATAATTTTCATCCCCATCTTTATCAAATCCAGCTAAAATAAATCGATTTAAAGAATCCATTTTAATAAAATTGCTTGATTGATTACAATATGTTAATGGATAAGGGGATAAATTGGGTAAATCCATCGCCCATAAATTAGAATGACCATTTAAGTTTGTACTAAAAATTAATTTCCCTTCATCTTCACTAACTGTAAACCTACCAATACTATAGGATCTAAAAAATTGTTCAGCATCTTCCATAGGAAATTGAATCATCTTTCTTCCTCCACTCTACCTTATATCTAAAAATTCAGAACATCTTATATATAAAGATTCTACATTTTCCTATTTATCCCTTTTGGGTTTTATTTAGATTTACTTCTACCTTCTACTTCTTCTTATTAACATTACATAACGATGCGGAGAGTTTTTTAAACAACTCCTCTTTTAGCCGTGAATATATTCTTTACTATTTCACGATTACTTCTCATTCGATATTTCTCACTAATTATCCCTCAAAGCGAAAAATAAGTGGGGAATTAGAGAGCAAAATCTACCATATACTTTTATTCAGCTAACTTCTCACCAGTAACAATCTTCATAAAAGCAGCTGCGTCTTTCTCTGCTAATTGAGCGTACTGATTATCCCCCGCCATTATTTCTAATTTATCCTTATTAGGACTAATCCACATTTGATATAAAACAGCTTTCGCTTCTATTTTCGGATTTTTAAACTGAAAAACAAACTGATAATCAGCTGAACGAGACATTTCCACCTTTTTATTTTCAAAGTTAGTATCATTTAATATTTTCTTTACTTGCAATACTTTATTCTTGTCTGTAATTACCTTCAAATCCTCATAATGATTATCACCAGCATATTTTTGCACTTCGATTGTTTGATTATGATTTCCTATATTATTTGAACAGCTGGTTACTACAAATAAACAAATCACGCTGAAGACTAAATACAAATTTCTCATTTGCATAGCGCTCTCCGCCTTTAGTGTATATAATAGTTCACTTCCATTACGCTTTTAAAATGTAAAATAAGAATACACCCCATAAGCCACAAATAAGATTAATAGAATAGAAATACCGAGTACCGTATATATAATCCATTTTAAATTTGAATTCATATCATCCTCCTACCTCTCGATAATTCCAGTATATAACAAAAAAGCATTGGATACCCAATGCTTTTTACACTTACGCAAATAGAGACGTATTCGCATATAAAGCTGGTGAACCACCTGAATGTACGAATAAAATATTGTCTTCCTTATTAAAATTACCTTTTCTAATTAAGTCGATTAATCCCGCTACTGCCTTACCTGTATACACTGGATCAAGTAAAATACCTTCTGTTTTCGCAAGTAACTGAACTGCCTCTACCATTTCCGGCGTTGGTAACGCATAGCCTGGCCCTACATATTCATCAAAGCACATAACAGCGTCGCGCGGGATAAAGTTTGGAATACCAACGTGTGCTGAAGTTTCATCTACAAGTTTTGCTACTTTCTCTTCTTGCTCAGCTTTTCCTCTACTTACGTTAATCCCGATTACAGGAATATGGCTTTGCGTTCCAGAAAAACCAGTAATTAAACCCGCATGCATACCAGCGCTACCGCTTACGCAAACAACTGAACTGAAATCAATTCCTTGCTCAAATGATTGCGCCATAATTTCTTGGGCACAAGCAACGTATCCCATTGCGCCCGTAGGGTTTGATCCACCAACTGGAATTACATATGGTGTACTACCTTTTTCACTTACTTCTTGTGCTACTTTATGCATCTCTTCCATCAGGTCTGCTCCGTTCGGTACAACAATGACGTTTTCAGCACCTAATAAGTGATATAAGAAATAGTTTCCGTTAAAGTCTCTCTTCTCTTCTGGCTCAAGCCCTTCCTCTAATACAAGAATACATTTCATTTTTTCTTTTACCGCAGCAGCAAGTGTCAGGCGGCAATGATTTGACTGAATACCACCAGCTGTAATTAACGTATCTGCACCCTTTTCCTGTGCATCCGCAACTAAAAATTCTAACTTTCTCGTCTTATTACCACCGGCTGTTAAACCAAGTAAATCATCTCGTTTAAAATAAATAGTCGGGCCACCAAGTGCTTCTGAAAAATTGTTTAACTTTTCAATTGGTGTATATGATTCTGTATATTTTTTTCTCGGGAATTTAGCTAAATTCATTGTAACGCTCCTTTTGTACTTCTTTCACAATATATGTAACGTTACTATTATTACATGTAAAAATGGTGAAGTCATCTTTCTCGGTTAAAAATGTATTAGAATTTCATTTTGATAAGTAAAACCGTATTAATGATTTTAACTTGATTACGGTACATGAAATTTACATCAACGATTTTTTAAATATATCGTTCATTACTTACAATATATCAACGATTTTTCAAATATATCGATCGTAACTTGCAGTATATCAACGATTTTCTTAATATATCGATCTATCGACAAAAAACGACAGACAAGCAACCCCTTTCTCATCAACAAAAAAGAGCCCACACATTCAAATGCAGACTCCCTCCAATCACTTATTTACCGAAAAACGAAGTAACTGCGTTAATCCCGGCTCTAAATTCATTTCACCTTTATGGCGTACGTATACGACTTTATCTCCATCAAATTTCGGAGGATTTGCTTGACTATACGTATGCCACTCATTCGTTCCTTCTATAGAATACTCCATATATTCATTTGCACCGACAATTATATTTTTACGATCATTTGCCGTTACATTTGGTGCCATCTGCGCAATTTTTGAATCACTAATTAATAACTTCTTTATATCCTTATCACGTTTGTAATCGTAAGCTGTCACAATTACATCGTTACCATATGCTTTCACTTGTAACCCTTGTTTAAATGAATAGCCATCTGGAGCAGTTTTCTCTCCTCCATTTGGTCCCGCTGACATCCAGCCTGTTTCAATCCCGCCCGTATTTACAACAGTGAAACCTTTTTCATCTCCGCCTGTAATTTTCTTTTTACCAGCCCAGTCAGGTAAGTTTAAATCCCAATGTGTATGACTCGTGAAGAAAACAACCTGCGGATAGTCTTTTAATATATCGTACAATTTATCCACGTTTAAATAATCTTGTAAATATGGTGATTGTCTTGATCCAGATACTGTATCAGGTAAAACGTGATGAGAGAAAATAAAGATTGGCTTATTTTTATCTTTTTGACTATACTCTTCTAAATTTTGTTTTAACCAACCTAATTGCTCATCACTCATATATACTTCGTCCCACATTTTTGAATCGTGGTATTTCATATATTTTTCAGTTCCTAAAAATAAAAGTGGATAGCCATCTAATTCTTTTTTATGATATACCTTTTCTTGTCCACTAAATTGTAAGTAGCGACCAAATAGTGTTTCTTCCGTTACACCATTTGGCCATGTACTTTGAGAGAGTTTCCCATCCGCTGTCCATTTACCAGCATAAAACTCATGATTCCCAACAGTAGACCATACATTTTCTGGATGCTTATTTTTATTTAACACACGCTTTACATCATCATATTGTGACTGTTGTCCAGTCGGCGTTATATCCCCATTCATAATAAGCGCTCTAGAAAGTGGCGTCACTTTGTTCATATCTTTTAGCACATGATCAAAATCCCCTAAATCCCCTTGAATATCACTAATAACGTTAAAAGTCGTAGCTGATTTTCGGACTTGCTCTTTCCCTTCCGCATGCACTGAAAACGTCGGTAATAATGCAGTCATAACTGCTAACGAAGCAACCGTCTTTTTCATACAAATTCTCCCCCTAATAATAGAATGTACAAACTGACATGTTCTGCTTTCTCTTAGGTGCTTGTCCAATTCACATTATAGGGGGCGATTGTAAAGATTAATGGAATAAAAAATTAAGTGTTTTTTAAGAGATTTTGTCTTTTTTACACGCCCCATTTAACAATTAACACTAATTTTTCTATTAACCTACTAATATTAACTGAATGTAAATTTATACGATAAATCACTTCGTTTAATATGTTGTGTTTTAATTTCCTTTACACAATTTCAATAAAGTACTTTACCATTTTAAATTCTCTTCATTAATCCTCAATTTCTATTCCAGCTTGTTTTAATGGTTCTAATACTTTCGGGTAACACATTGAAATATATTCCACTGTTTTTAAATTTTTTAGATTTTGAAATCCTTCAACAGATATAACATCAAATAAACTGTCTCCACCGTCCCAATCAGGCTTTAAAATATGATAAATTTCATTCCCAGCATCAAAGCAAAGGGACTCAATCTTTTCCAAATCACTTATTTCCAAAGTTAACGCTTCTAAAAAAGCTTTAATTTCAACAATTGGCCCAACTCCTGAATACCATTCAAAATTATTCGTATGCTTTTCTATTAAGTCTTTCAATTCTTTTAGAAATAGTGGCTCTTTATCTAATAAAGCTTCAATTACCACTAACTTAAAATTAAAATCCTGAAACATTTCACTCTTTCCCATTTTAACTTCCTCCTATCTTGCCCCTGTCCTAGGGTTTTAATCTCCTTTACACAACTTCCAAAAAGCACTTTACCTTTTTAAATTCTCTTCATTTAATCCTAACAGCCCTGGTAAAATAAAACACCCATCTTTTCTAATCAGTACATCATCAAACCAAATTTCACCCCCGCCATACTCTGATCTTTGAATATTCACTAAATCCCAATGTATCGCTGATTGATTCCCGTTTTCTGCACCTTGTAACGAATCCCCAATTGCTAAATGATAACTACCATTTATTTTTTCATCAAATAACGTATTATTCATCGGATGTAGTATGTAAGGGTTAAAAGCCAGTGCAAACTCTCCGATATATCTTGCTCCCTCGTCCGTATCAAGAATTCGATTTATTCGCTCTGTATCGTTTGCATATGCCTCTATTACTTTCCCATCCTTAATATGTAACTTAATATTTTGAAACGCATAACCTTGTTGAATAGATACTGTATTGAACGCTACTATCCCATTCACTGAATTTTTGACAGGTGCTGTATATATTTCGCCATCAGGTATATTATCTGTACCATCTCCCTTTAAAACACCGATTCCTTCAATGGAAAAATTCAAATCCGTACCATTCCCAATGATTTTCACTTGTTTTGTCTTTTCCATTAATTCTTTTAACGGATTCATTGCTTTCGACATTTTTTTGTAATCTAACGTACAAACATCATAATAAAATTTCTCATAAGCCTCGGTACTCATATTCGCTTCTTGCGCTGAAGCCGCATTCGGAATTCGAGTTGTCACCCATCTCGTTTTATACACTGCTTCACTATGAGCCTTTCCAAATACCTTTTGATATAATTTCATTTTTTCTGCTGGTACATCTGCTAGTTCGTATGCATTTCTAGGACTACGGAGATTAATATATACTTGCATCTTACTTAAACGGTAACACTCCCGATCTGCAAATAACTTAAACTGTTCTTCAGATCCAGACAAAATTAATTGCCGCGTAACAGAAACGTCACGCATTGATACATGTGCATATCCACCTGCTTTTTCCACTGACTTAATAATTTCACGAACTACTATAGGGTCTATTTCCGTAACACTTTGAATTAACACATGATCACCAGGTTGCACTTTAGTAGAATGGTTGACTAGTATATCTGCTAATTTAGATAATCCCCTCTTCATTACGTCCCTCATCCTTTCATTTCCGTTTCAATAGCTTAATAAAAAATAAAAAGAGAACTACTCTCTTTAAGCAATTCTCTTTTTCACCCAAACGATAGATATAAAATAAACCCTTAAAAATAATTCCGTAACGTTGGCATTGCAGCTATACTAAAGTACAGAGTCCCAGGTACTAACCACGCGCCACAAAGCATCAGCAACACAGTTTTCCTAACAAGCCCTGCAATAAAAGCTAAAAAAGACGGAAGCACAAAAATAAACAATACAGTGATATATACTTCTTTATCAAGTAATTGAGTGCTATAAGGGTTGAAATATAGAAAAATAATTGAAAGGATAAACATACTTACAGCTGCTTTTACACCTAAATAAACATTTAAATTATTCTTCACAATTTCCCTACTTCCAATAGCACCATGCTTAATACTTTCCAGCACTATACCTCATTACAATAAAAGTTACTCCCCTTCTAGTTCGCTTTAAAATTATAAATCGGCTTAATAATATGTTTAATATCAATTGTGTCCTTTGTATTCTCAACAATCTCATCCATTGGCTTATATACCATTGGTGCTTCATCTAAAGTACTTTCTGCAACAGATGTCGTCCAAACCTCTGTCATTGTATTTTGAAAATCCTCTAAGTTAAGTACTTCTTTCGCCTTCTTACGGCTCATAATACGCCCTGCTCCATGAGGGCCAGAAAAGTTCCAATCTGGATTCCCTTTACCAAATGCAATTATAGAACCGTCTCTCATATTAATTGGAATGATTACTCGTTCATCTTTCTGAGCTGAAATAGCACCTTTTCGTAGAATCATATTTTCCATATCGATGTAGTTATGAATTGTAGTGAATTGATCGGTTACTTTCCAATCCATTTTAGTGACGATTTCATCAATCATTGCTTTACGATTTAACTCCGCATATTTTTGTGCAATTTTCATATCATTCATGTAATCTTTAAATCCTTGTCCTTCTAAATAAGCTAATTCTTTGCGAATCACCGGTTTCTTAATTTCACCTAAAGCTTCATGTATTTCTTGTTGTCTACCTTCTATCGTTAAACGCTCAATCATTTCTTCTTTAATAGATTTAACGTTTATAAGTTGCTCGTAAGCAAAATTTTGATAATACTCTGCTACTTGTTTCCCTAAATTACGCGAACCACTATGAATGACAATGTATACATTTCCTTTATCATCCTCATTCAGTTCGACAAAATGATTGCCCCCGCCAAGTGTACCAATACTTTTTTGAGCACGTTGCAATGTAAACGGGGCTCTTACACTATCAAAATCAATCATTTTTGAAAATCTATGTTCCTTATCTCGAATACGAAAACCACTTGGGACAAATTTACGTATCGTTTCGTCTAAGTGATCGAAGTTGATTTCCTCTTTTTTCTTATTAATCATCACAACTTCCATGCCACAACCAATATCGTACTTACCTCTCAGTTTCCTGAAAGAGTGGACTATACCTTCTCTACAGTCATCGAGATATGCAGTCTCTACTGTAGGCTCACCGTATTAATTATTCCTCTTCAATTCAAAATGGATGAGGAATAATTCTGTACCTTAGTCTGCTAACATCGTACAAGTCTCTGAACCATTCGATTATGTCACCATAACCACTGGCTGCTGATTGCCCTCGCCTTTTATCGTTAGGGTTCCCAGTCAATTGAGTGAGTAGTTTAAAGTCTGAGCCGATTAGTTAACCCCGACTAAATTAGGAACAATTTTATCTTGAATCGTCATTGTTGTCCCAATCGTACAACCTGCGCCCGCATGTGTATCTGGCATAATACGAATCTTGCTATCCTTTACGAATTGTTGGTTACAAAGATCAATAATTTGACCTGCTGCAGTTTTTTCTACATTCGTAGTAAACACTTTCGCTTCATTGTATTTCCCTTGTAATTTCAACATCTTCTATTTCCCCTTTCCTTTAGTTTCTACAAAACATTAATTTATATATATTATATATTTATAATTATATTTTCCAGCACTACAGCTCATTTCCTTTTTTTGTAAAAAAGACACAGAGATTCCTCCCTATGCCCACAAATCATCTATTTCTTCACCGCATGCACATAATGCACCGTCTCAAAAGCTTTCAAATAATCGTTTCGTCCTTCAAAATATAATGTATTTATGTCTTCTGGCGATAAATGCTCATAAATAAGTAAGCCCGCCTTCTCTAACAGTGCTTCCATTTCGGCATAAGAAAAACATGATTTCATTGGTTCTCCGCCTACCGCAACCATTTTCACCATATTTTCAACTCGATTGGACAGTCCCTTTTCCGTAAACAAATTTTCATCGGGATAATCAAAAACGATAGAACTACCTGCCGGAACCATCTCGAATAAACATTCTAATAAACTAGCAAGTTCCTCTTTCGTTAAATAGTACGTAACACCTAAAAGGCTAAAGAAAGTCTTTTTATTTTCAAATCCTTCATTGCGTAACTGTTCATAGGAAAATCCTTTCGTAAAATCCATTGAAACAAAATGAAGGTTATTTGGAACTTCAATTTCTACTTCTTTTATTCTTTCCTTCTTAAACGCCTGCGTAGAAGGATGATCCACTTCAAATATTTCTATTTTATTTTCTAATTCTCGGTGTCTAAAACTGAACGTATCTAAGCCTGCACCGAGTATGATGTATTGTTTTGCTCCTAATGTAATTTCATGTAGTAATACTCTTTCACAATATGCCGCACGTGCTAAAGGTGTTGGTGATAACTGAACTTGCGTAATCCATTTTAATATTTCTTTTGGATTGTCTTGAAACTGCTCTGCAATGTCTTTATTGAAAAAGTGAATCCCTTGAACCATGTTCGTTTCAATATTGTTACGTTCTTTTTGTGAAATGAAATCTTTAGCTACATAATCATCAAAGATTTTAGGATTATCAAATTCACTAGTAAATGTTTTATTAACCCAAAAAAAGAGTCTTCATTATGAAGACTCTTTTTCTTTTATTTAAATGACCCCCAATAATCTACACGCTTTCCGTTTGCGCTCTTACCAGTTGCCATGTAACCATATGTTTCGTTTGCTCGTGGTTGTCTGATCCAAACGTGACCATCTTGCTCAATGCCATAGCCATCATATGAAACTGATTGACCCTTTGAAAGAGTCGCGATTAATGGCGCGTTACTGAATGGAGCTGTACGTAAATTGATAGTTGTATTCAACGTGAATGCTCCGCGCTCCCTAGCAAACCAACTAGAATCATATTGTCCAGAAGGTAATTGTGGTTGAGGTTGTGGTGTTGGTTCAGGTGGTACATAATCGCCAGAAACTAACTGTTGTTTAAACCACTCCACACGACCCTCAGCCAACATACGATGAGGACAATATTTTCCGTTTCGTTCCTGGTGTGTTTTAACGCGGTCGATTGGAATATTGAACTGATCCATTAACTGTCTAATGACAATGATCGCATTTTTTACAGCCTGTTCATAGCGTGAGCCACCAGATTTAGAATAACATATCTCAACTCCAATAGAATGGCGGTTACCGCGTCCGTTTGCGCCGTCTCCAGCGTGCCACGCGTTGCGATTGAATGGAATTAATTGAATTGCTTCTTTATCGTCTACAGCAATGTGAAAACTTGTTCCGGTTGAGTTATTAGCGACATTGTTTCGCTCATTAATTGCTGGGGCGTCATTATAAGTATTATGGAAAGTAATTTCCGTTGGTGTCATAGGATTAGGGCACAATAATTCATATTTATATTCTGGTACTAACATTTGTTTGATTTGCATATAATCAGCCTCTCTCATATTGTTTAATAGAATTGGATTTAAGTGCATTGATATTGAATCAATGCACTTCGTCCACTTCTCTTTCTTTCGTTTTAATTTGTAATATATGTTTAATCTCGCCAATATCTCGAATTGATTCGGCTTGTTGTTTCATAATATCTTGATTATCTCTAATGACTGTTACATATTCTTTTTCTCGTTCGACACCTCTTTCGATAGTGTTTTCTAGTTTTTCTTCCCTTATCTCGTTACGCTTTAAGACATAGCGGAAAAGCCAGGCAAACCCACCGATACACAAGCCGACAACACCACCGCTTGCAAGTTGCTCCATGATGAAATTTTCCATTTTAGTTTCTCATTCCTTTCCTAATAATTCTAACACCTGGTTTAACTTTGTTTCTAGAGTGGAAATTGTATCACTTTGATTTTTCATAGTAATTTCTAAATCTTTCATTCTAGTTTCTTGATCATTTAAACGTTTGTCTTTATCTTGTATATCTTTGTGATTCTCCTGTATTCCTTTCCAACCTAGTGAAATCATCGCGTAAAGATCGACAGCAGAACCATCTTCATTAGCAATTAATTTTGGCGCGAATTCGGAAATAACACCTACACGAACAGGGCCGTATGCTTCGCCGATTTCTTGATCTGATTCAATCACATTCCCTTCCACATCAACAAACTGGGCTGACTCAATGTTCTTGTAACGGTAAGTCATGATGTCAGTTTCTAGAATTATTTCTAATGCTGATCCTTCAAAGTTGCTAATGTCTTTTTTCCAAACTAGTGAAGACGCGTTTTGGAATGATCCCGCCGTAGCGTTAGACCAACCGCCGTCGTCACCTGTACGGAATTCAAAACGTCTTGCATTATTTTGCCATTTGAAAATGGCGTGTGTTCCAAATTGTTGCATCCAGTTAGCGCCTTGAATCCACATTGCACAAAGGCGTGTTCCGTTGTGGTTAAACGCATGACCGCCACCATATGAAGAGTATTCCGTTGTTTGCGATGATCCGACACCGACGCCCGTTATATATTTAAGTCTACCTTGTGCGTCTTTGATAGACCATGTAGACCAATCCTTTGCATATTTACCGCCTACGATATTTCCGAATCCATCAAAGTAAATGGCTTCTGGAGGGTTGAATTGGATTGTTGGACGCGTTGATCCTTGCGTTGCTTGTACCATGATTCCCTCTGGAGCAGTTAAACGCAACCCGTAACCATCAGTTGCAAGCGGTACTTCACCTAATGCGATTGTTGCCAGGTTATTCGGGGCCCAGATTCTAAACTCACTAGGCTCTATAGCTGAAGACCAGCGATCACTAGTAACATTTAAACGGCCCGGCAATGCTTCAACATGCTTCCCGCCATAAGGTGAACCGTTCGGCGCTACTTCGTAAACCTGTAGGCCACCTTCTTTTAACTCGGCATAGTTTTGAGCGTTTCTAGATTTGTCCAACGGGCCAAAACTTTTAATGATACTGTTGAATATTTCAACTCTGTTTGTTGCGTCTTTAGCGTTATGACTTTCATATTTAACACCCTTAATAGTGTTAGCCTGGAAATGTTGGGCCGTAATTGCACCGATAAGGTTTATCTTACTTGCCTGGATCGTTGCTGTTTCTTTTGTCAAGTTAATACTTGCGATTAGGTTGTTTTCTTTTACTGATAGATTGATATTTTTTTCGTTAACCTGGATTCTACCCTCTAACGTTTTTACATGTGCGTCCTTCGCAAAAGTTCCGTCAGCTTGTACCCTTGTGTAAACTTCTGTTTTCGTTGCCCTTAGATCAATGCCGTCTTTATTTGCTTTGATTGATCTTTCTAACTCTGTGACCTTCTGGTTGTATTGTTCTGTTGCGATACGTTTTGCAATATCTTCCCTTAGATCATCCACTTCAGAAACATCGGCAGGGTTTAATTGGAATTCACTAGCAACCTTCCCGCGTTGTAACATCGGTAACGCTGTTCGCAAACGGCCGTTTCTTTGAATATAGAATCTCCATTTGATCCCAACTGTATTAGCTGGCGTTTTTATTGCTAGTGTCGCTCTTTGCCACACTGTTTTTACATCTAACTTTTCTCGCGCCGTTGCAATCCTTGTTCCAGAAGCGTTGAAGTATTCGATTTCCATATAAGCACCATTGTCAATAGACGCCACATTATCAGTAACGAACCATATTGACGCAACAAAATCTTCGCCAGGTTGACACGGATAAAGATTAGAAATAGCGCCCGCCCAATCATCAGCAGTACGGCCCGTTTTCACACTCCAGAATGTATTTTGACTACTGAACTTACTACCTGTATCAACTACAGTTCCAGGCGTTAAACCGAAATAAAGTGTCTTTATGTCTGTTCTCAATCCCGCGTTTCGTAGAATGTTAGTAGCACCAACGCCCGCAACGTAGTCTTCAACTTGTTTAGACGTCATTTTTGCGCTTACTTCATCAGATAACTGTTTTAGACTTGTTTCTGATTGTGTGATCCGTTGCCCGTGCTTCGTCGTTAGATCAGTAATGTTTTTCAGGTTCGTCTTAATCCCGTCAGCGTCCTTCGTGATCTCCGTTACTTTTTGATTAAATAACACTTCTTTCACGCCGTCTTCTGGTGAAGGAGCGAATGCTTTTGGCATTGATCCCTTTAATACAGATACATTCTTGAAATAGCACTCACTACCATCATTTGAACGTTCACCGTAAAGGTATAAAGCGAACTCTTTTTTCATATCAGATTTTTCGTGTAACGTTCTTGTGAAGTGGATTCTAACCCATTTTTTAACAGGGTTAATAACCAATTCTGGCAAACCGCTATGAAAACTTTGTGTAGGGCTACCCTCAATAAAATGATGGAATCCAATAGCCAATTTATTGTTTGCTGTTTCTGTCCATACATCTACAGCGATTGTATATGTATCTCCTGGTTGAAAATCATCACGGAAACTTTTTGGCATACCTTGAGACATGCCCAGCCACCTTTTAGAATTCCCAAACTGGCCATTCTTGTTAATTACAGCAACTACAGGATAGCCAAACTTTTTATCATTTACGTGCATGTGATAACCCTTTGTAGGGTCTTTAGTTCCGCTGTTATAACCGTTAGACCAATTTCCAGCGCTCAAATTACCATTTAGGGCCTTATCCCACTGTATACCGTTATCAGCCCAATAGTGCGTGAAATCCCCGTTTCGTACATAGTTACGATCACCAGCGTCATTAACGACAGACTCTGTTTTTGTTATACGCTCTGTTACACCGTCAACACTTTGTTCTAACTCATAAGTTGACTTACTAAAGTCCGTCGGTACTGATCCCTTTTCCAGTTTAGGACGTTTAAAGCCGAACTTCTTACCTTTAGACGCTTCTGATCTCGCAAACCTTAAACGCATACCCCAACCCGTGGCGCGTCCGTCTATCTGGAATGTAAATGATCTTCTTGACCAACCGCCAGCAGGGAAGCCAGTTTGAAGGTTTTCTGTCCATGATCCATTGATAAATTGGAATACAAGAAAATCAACATGAACATCATTCTGTAGATCGACACTGAATGTCATATCTTTCCCTTTTTCATAGTCTCCCATTTTCGTATTATCTAAATGGAATTGATAGAAAGAGTCGGTTTGATCTGTACATTCGACAATCATGTAATCCTCGTGGAACGAGTGGCCAGCCTTATTAAGCATTGCACCGCCGACCATTCCGATTGTTTGTGGTCTTTGATTTCGACCTGTATTAATGATCCAGTTTTCACCGCCGACCGTGCGCGCTTCAACTTTTTCTAACTTTGTAGAAATTCTTCCCGCTTCTTCTTTGATCTCTGTTGTAACGCTTGTGAATTTCCCCTCACTTACTGTATCTTCTGGCGCTTGTCTCCACGGGTACGCCTTTTTAGTTACTGATAACATAGGACTAGACTGTTGATAAACCCACCCTTTAGCGTGCGAACTTTCCCAGGCTTCAACACGAATAACATTATCTTTAGAGTCAAGGTGTTTTTGTTCAATCTTAAATGATCCACTAACCTGTTTCCATTGGTTTGTGGCGCTCTCTACCTCTGGGCCGAAACCTAAACCATCATACATTCTTTGTTGCATTCTCTCGCCATCTTTAGCGCCTTTTATCCTAACCCAAACGGAATATGTTACCGTGTCGCCTAAATTCAATTTACCTTCATTTTTAAGGGTTGTGAAGTGATAGGCCAGGCCGTGCCATGCTCCCAAAATATCGACTACAGCATTATCATTAAAACGATCTTTAGAAAGGGCAACTGATTCACCTTTAAAATAAGTTGGTGGTATTAATTCCTTTGTACCTCTCATAAGGTTAATTACATCAGTGTCCATGTTCTTGACGTCTGTTTCAACTTTCTGGATCAACTTTTTATTTCCGTCAACTGTACTTTCTAGCGTGTTTATTTTTTGCGACTGACCACTAATGTTTTTGTTAACTTCAACAATAGAATTAGAAATACCCTTGATCGACTGTTCTTGTTTTACGGTGATTTCTTTTAGTTCTCCGTCAGTTTTCTTTAACTGGCTGATCTCATTTGTGAACCCGTTTAAAGATTGCTGGTGTTTAACTAACGTTTCGTTAATTTCTCCATCTTTCTTTTTTAACTGGCTGATCTCATTTGTAAAACCATTTAAAGATTGTTGCTGTTTAACTAATGTTTCATTGATCGTTTTATCAGTGGTTTCTAGTTTCTGAATAGACTGACTAAAGCCGCTTATTGTTTGTTGCTGTTCCGCTACTGTTTTGCTAGTCGTTTCCGCGTCTTTCTTAATCTGACTAATAGAAGTGTTGAAACCTTCTAAAGACTTTCCGATCTGTACAATTGTTTGATCAACTTTTTGGCCGTTAACCTTCAATTCCTTCAATGTTTCTTGTGTACCGCGTTCCGTTTCTTTTATCTCTTTTGTGATCTGATCTAAAGACTGTACACCACCCTTTAAACCTTCTATTTCTTTGTTTAGATCGTTAGCTTTAGTTTCTAATGATTCAGCTTTCTTTTCGACTTCTCCAGCGCGTTTTTCCATATCTGATACACTTTTGTTTAATTGATTTGTCTTTTCTTGCACATCTTTTGCAACCTGGTCACGGATTTCCTTCTCCAGTCCAGAAAAATCTTCTGTTACATCTTCCCACTTACCACCACGCCATATTTTCAGAATGCCAGGTTTTCCGTTTGAAGTGTCCAACCATAATGATTTCCCTTCTTTTAATCCTTCTGTTGGCGCGTTTGGGCCGTCGTGGATCGTAACTGAATTATTTGTAACCATTTCATTTAACTTCTCTGTAATCTCTGTTACACGCTTGTTAGTTTCAATAACTTCATTCATTTTGCTTTCTTGTTCCTGGACAAGTTTGTTGAGCTGATCCAGCATAGGTTTACCAGCTTTATTTTCAAGTAATCCTTGAACACGGTTATACATTCTTCTCATTTCCGCGTCATAATCAACGATTTCATGATATTCACCGAAAGTATATTTGTTTCTATCTGGATTAGTATTAGACTCTTTCCCACCGATCGCTCGCGCTTCTAAATACAAGGCAGGTGTAAACGCCGTGTCTTTAATTCCGATCGTATCACCTTTCATGATCAATTCATGACGTAGGCCGAACACTTCAGCAATATCTAACGCGTCCACCTCATAACCGACTGAAGAATTCTTTCTTTTCTCCATTTCAGTTTTCATAAGAGTCATTAAACGTTTTGCGTCAATTTCTCCTTCTGTTTCTGGTTGATAGAAACCGTATTTATGTTGGCCGTTCTCACTCCAGCGCTGAAATGCTTCATTATCAACAATGTAAGGTGATCCGTTGTTGATCTTTTCTATTGTGATAACTTCATTATCCTCACCACGCGCGAAACCAAGCAGGGCCGTACAAATATTTTTAGTGTGTTCAATACGTGTTACATTGATCAAGTCTTTTCCTAGTTCGATTTCTTTTCGTGTAACGCGTCCAATCTTTTCGACTAGATCAACGAACCAACCTGTTATAGTGTTTCCGTCTACTTCTACACGATAATTCAATTCTAAGTTAAATAAAGTTGCTGTTTTCTTTAATAGAGTTAGAGGGTCTGTGAATTCGTCTAGTGTCATTGTTCTAAAGGAAGCATAAGCAATATTCCCTGGTTGCCACTTAGTACCAGCAGTTGCAAGCGCTACATATTGATGTGCTGTTAACCCTTCTAACTTTTGTGGACGAATAAAGTTGGCCTTTCTTAATCCTGTCCATGATCCGACCGCCCTAACTGTAATAGAACGATCACTTGCCGTTTTTTCAACTTCGTCTTCAATAGTGTATGGAATTACATTTCCTTCACGATCCTGGCGCAACACTAAGTTTTGTTGCTGTAATGCTATAGCCTGGCGCGTTCCGTCAAAGACTTTGAATTCTAGAATGTCAACATTGTTTTTTAATTCCCACTCGCGCATATCATCCCAATAATCTTGATCCTGGAATGTTGCCACGATTGATTGTGTTTTAAAATCTATTATGTGAAGTTCGGTATTTTGCATTTATTATCTGTACCTCTCTCTATATGTTACTTTTGCCTTTATATCTGGTGGCATAATTGAAAGTCTGTTCTCCCCTCTTATGATCTTAGGGAATGAACTAAAAATATCTTTAGCGGAAATAGCGTCCTTTCCATTGATCGTAACAAGCGAACGCTCTGTATCTATTATAATTTTGTCGCCAGTGTCTAGCAAATAAGGCTTGCCACCTGTTCCGACCTTATTAACCTTCCAAATTTTCAGATCATCAATTCTCATATCATTGACAAACCTGTGATCTTGCCAGCGTTGAATACCAATAGCGATTTGGGCCACTCTTCGGCCTGTTACCGTCATAGGGTTGTTTTCATCGTCTGTAAAGAATTGCACCGCGCTTGCGTCGTCTATTTCCGTTCCTGTTCTAAACCTAGCAAAGTATACAGACCACGTTTTCCCGCGTCTAGCTAAAGAGATACGGCCATAAAAGTTATTGAATGCTGTATTTCCACCACCAGCAGAATCATACATTTTTCTAGTGTTGTTCGGTTGCATACTATTTCCGATCCTTGCATATCCGTGCGCGCGTTCTACAGTCCAATAAAGATCATTCATGTTAATATCGGCCACTAAATCACCTTGTTCATCCAATAAGAATAGTGATACACGGCCCATTTCTCCAGGGTCTTTACATTTTAGCGTTACGTATGCTTCAACTTTAAAGTCTGTTAACGGCCCGCCTGGAATTGATCGTTTTAAAATAGGGCCTGTGAACGCTCCCTGTTTAGGCGTCCCAAAATCTTCAACTTCAAATGCATATCTACCAGAATTAACTCTAAATTTACCCGTACTTTCCATTCCTGGTACTGTCTTCCCCGCGTCAGTCCATCCGACCAGGTTGTTCATTTCGTCCCACAATACGCGTTCATTCTCCTGGACAGGTTTGTCATTGATCGACATAGGTTGACCGATACGGAAATACTGGCGTTCTTGTGGATATTTACCAAACCATACATCAAGATTTGTCGCGGGCTTAGTCATTTCTAATTCGATAATAGGCTTAGCTTCTATTGTACCTTTATTGCGAAAATATGCGTTTTGTTCCGTCGTCCAGTCCTGTTTAAAATCAATGGTTTGTACAGCGCCTAATTTATAAGGCATAGGACATATGAACTTCAACGTACCTTGTCCAATATCGACTAATTGATCTGGATCAAGTTCATCGTCAATAACAGCTAAATAAGTACGATCTTTTTCGTCATCGAAAATTAATTCGGCTGGCTGATCCGTATAAAGCCAATCGGCCAATTCTTCTTTTAACTTTTCACCTTGTTCCGATGTTTCATACATAAATGCTACTGGTATTAAAATTTCTCTCATTTTCGTTTCTGTACGCAATAAGCGCCCGCCAGGATAATGTGGTACTTCTAAGAACGATCGTTCAATAGGCGCCCATGCAGGACGTTTAACGCCCTGTAATGGAATCACCTTATCATTTCTTTTTCCATTAAAACTAAAGAATGCTAATTTATCAAAACACTTCATTCTTTCACCTCTTAAAATAGTTTTCTAGTTTCTTTCTTTCTAGTGTTTACACGTTCTACAGTGTCGGCCACCAATTCACCTACAGCCTTTCCATCCATTTCTACAGTTGCTCGCAAATGAATTTCCTTGTCTTTGTCGCTAACACCGCCTAACGATTCCGCTACACCGTTTCCGATCTTCTGGAATACATCGTCATTTAATGGCATGATCGCTTCATCGTAGCCTTTAGCGTCACCGATTTTAACCATACGTTCCATACCTGGTTTAAATACACCACCGTTTGCGAAACCGCCAACACTAGCGGATACAGCCATACTACGGCCACCACCAGATGCAGGAGCAGGAGCAGAAAAACCTAGAGCGCCAGCGACAGCACCGCCAACAGCCTTTGCAGAATCTGCTATACCACTTATGAAACCTTTCACTTTATCTACAGCTTTTCCAATCCATCCGACAACTTTATCAACAATCTTCCAAGCGTCTTCAAATGGCCCGCCTATAGCTTTTGCTACAACTTTGAACACTGTACCTATTGTGTTAACAGTACCCTGAAAAAATGATAACAGGCCGTTTAAAACACCGTCAGCAACATTCACTATCGTATCCCATGTTTGTTGGAAGAATGTAACTATTGAATTCCAGACACCTTCCCAATTTCCAGTGATCAAGTTTAAAACAAGTGATATTACTAATTGTATCGCGTTCATTACCGTTTCGATAATACCACGAACTACAGGAAAAACAGTTGTTATAATGCCCAGGATAACGTTTAGTGCTGTTTGGAATACTACCGAAATTACACCCCAAATAACTTCAGTTATCTGTTTTATTGCCTGGTTGTTATTATCCCAGAATGATTTCACACGGCCGATTACCGATGTTACAACAGAATTCACCTGGTTTACTATAGTTGTTACATATGGAGAAATGGCACCCCAAACAGCATTAGTAACCTGTAAAATGCCATCCCAGCACATAGATATGAACGATCCAATAGGGCCGATAAGAGACATTACACCGCTAGCTAAGTTTGTTACAATACTGATAACGCCTGTTACAACGTCAGCTATTGTTTGTTGAGTTTGTGGCGTTAGTCCGATCTTTTCCGCTATCTTGCTAGCTTCTCCCCAATCACCCGTAACCAGGGCCATGATCAAATCAACACCCTGTTTAACACCTTCAATAACAGCCATTGCCATTTCTTGCGCTTCTGGAGATAGCCCCATCTTTTCAAAAATCTTTACAGCACTATCTGGCACACCTTCACCAGACTTTGCATTCCATAAATCAACAAAGGCAGTACCTAAAGTTTGCAAAGGCCCCATGATCCCCTCAATTACAGCAGACCATTGTGCTTCCTTTTCCTGGGCTAAACGTACAGCTTCGGCGCGTTGTTCCATGACAACTTTCGCTTCTCGCATTTGTGCGTCATATTGCTCTTGTGTGATCAATCCCGCATCAAGTTGTTGAGCCAATTCTTGTTCTTTAGTCGCTAACATACCTTTTGCAGTTAGGTTTTCTTCCATAACTTGTTTCGCTTGTCTTTTTTTCTCCGTGTATTGATCTTCGTTTATAATCCCTTGTTTCAGTTCATTCTGTAAAATCAATTCTTCCATTGCTAACTGGTTTTTCGTACCCGCCAGCAATTGCGTTGCTTCTACAGCTTGTCCAGTTGGATCAAGATAGTTCGTGATGCCTTCTATAAGCCCAGTTGTTCCATTTGTTGCACTCATTAAGGCTGGTGTCATTTTGTCGTATAAAACCAACCCCAGGTTTGACGCACTTGACATCATGTTTTTAGTTGCCCCATCAAGGTTGTTAGACATGACTTTGGCCATCATATCAGCAGACCCGCTCGACATATCCATGTAGCGTTTTAATCTATCAAATTCCGCTGTACCGCCTTTAATAACTGGCAACCATGCAGAAAAGGCTTCTTGTCCAAAAATAGCTTTTGCGGAAACAATTTGTTGTTCTTGTGATAAATTACTGAAACCTTTTGATAAATCGCCGACAATATCGCGTATATTTCTCATTGATCCATCAGTGTTAGTTGTCGAAACTCCCAACGCGTCAAGGGCTTTACTCGCTTCTTTAGGTGGCCCAGCTAAACGAGATAAACCAGCACGCAAAGCAGTACCCGCCATTGATCCTTTTGTACCAGCATTTGCGAATTCACCGAGGATAACGTTTGTGTCTGATAAGTTCATACCAAACGAGTTTGCAACTGGCGCAACATATTTCATTGCTTCCCCTAATTGATCAATACTTGTATTTGTTTTTGACTGTGTAACCGCGAATAAATCAGACGCTTTTCCAGCTTCGTTCGCTTGCATCCCAAAACCAGTCATCGTATCGGTTACAATGTCGGTTGCCCGTCCTAAGTCCATATTACCAGCTGTGGCCATACTTAATAGCGGGCCAATCGCGCTAATTTGCTGGCTAGCATTCCAACCAGCTAAAGACATAAATTCGAAACCTTCAGCAACTTCAGTGGAACTATAGCGGGTTGACTTACCTAATTCACGAGCTTTTGCGGTTAATTCTCCCATTTCATGGCCAGATGATCCGCTAATAGACTGTACTTTACTCATTTGTTTTTCAAATGACATACCTTCTTTTACAGCGCCGACCAATCCAGTTGCTAAACCTAAAGAAGCGCCAGCAACTCCAGCAAGGCCAATCCCCATTGCTACAGTGCTAGCGCCTACCATGCCAAATGTTTTATTAACAGGATTAAAGCCATTAGAGATAGATTGAGAGGCTTTTCGCCCCTCGTTCTCACTCCTTCTTAGGCCGTTCCTGTATTCAGTATCTTTTAAACCTAGTGTTCCAAATATCTTGAATACTTCCAACCTTATTCCCTCCTAAACTGTTTACTTAACTCACGCGCGTTTTTCATGACTTGTTCAACAGGGATTGTTTCTTTTTTGTATTTGTTACCCCTATCGCGGTAACCTGTTTCAATTAAGTAATCACTAAATGACTTATCACGGAAAGGATTATTTATATAAGCGTCCCAGCGCATATCGTATTCAATAGCCTTGTCCGTTACAGTCATATATAAATCTATTAAGAAACTCCAGGGAAGTTCTAACACATCTTTTAACGATCCGTAACGTTTGGCCATGCGATCAATAATAGTACCTATTACATGCTTAGGTTCGTCACGGATTTCATAAAAGCCGAAATACCACCAACACGCTTAAATGCATTGAATACAATGTCAAAATCTGATCCACATAACTCTTTCATTTCACCTTTAGGAAGGTCTGACATACCCGCCATAAGGTTGAACATTGCTTCAGCATCTTCACCCATCATCATCAGAATTTTGTTGTTTAACAGCATTGCAAAGTTGAACATACTTGAATTCTCTTTATCAGTTAGCTTTTTCCCTTCAGCTTGCTTTCGCGCACTTTTAAAGAAGTTATCAACGTCACTCGCAGGTACGTCACCTAATAATTGATGTTTACCAGCTAAACCAGCAATAACCATGCGTTGCATTGCGTTAGGCTCTTTCATATTGTATTTATTACCGTTTAATAGTTCGAATTGTACTGATTCCATTTATATAACACCCTTCTGAGATAAGTATTTTAATATTTAGAAAGAGGGCCTAAACCCTCTGTTTTTTATTCTTCGATCTTTTCAGCGTCTATAAATACGCGCGCATGATTTTTTTCAAAGTCTGGCCCGCACTTACCGTCTGGCTCAAAGATTTCAATTTCAAATGGTGGTGTCATTGGATCGTTTGGATCGTTATGTCCTGTGAATTCCACCTCTGGAGCAACTTCAGCTTCACTGAATACAGCTTCAAAACCAGATGTAGGTAACGCGTTAAACATCGTGATTCGATAAACGTTACCGTCATTACTTCGACCAATTACAGTAATGTCATCAATGTAAACATCATCCCCACAAGCGTTCATAAGGTTTTCATTTCCACGAATGATTACGCCTTTACCTTTTACTTTTCCTGGCCCCGTTCCATCTTGTGTGTACTCTTGAATTTGGGCATTTAACAAGAAGTGTTTGATTAAATCTTTTCTGATCCACTCCAGGAAGCCCGCTTTCATTTTTGTTTCTGATTCAGATACATATTGTAGGCCTTTCACCTTACCGCGCACACCGCGTGCTTTAATAGCTTCTAAAGAAGGTGCGTAAGTAAATGACAAGTCACCTTGTGTAGCGCCTACGTCGATCATTTTTTCTTCGCCTTGTTTCCAGTTAAAGAAAATGCCTGTACCAGATCCCAATACAATGTTTTCTGGCGTGAATTTATTAAATTGTGCAATCATGTTTTGTCACCTCGTGAGTTATTTTGTGTCGTGTCCCGACGTTCTATATTTAACTAGGCTGAATCTAACTTCTTTACACCTCATTTCGAGATCATCGACAGGAAGATTCATTCTAGATATAAAATCAGTTTGGATCGTTAGCGATTTACATGCATTGATCAATGTACGATTTACAACCGCGTCATAGATTTCCTGGCTCGCAACGTCCAGTTTGTTGAAGTGTTCTGAAACACCCCATATATTTACGGTTACCGTAAACTTTTCACTGTACTTACTCATAGTAGCGTCACTTTGCAGATCAAATACCATGTAAGGTAGTTGTATATTTTCGTCTACAGCTTCCTCATAATGCACATCAATTCCGAGTGGATCAGCAATGTCCCACAACAATTCATTGACGTACTCAACAACCTGGATCATTTATCCATACCACCCTTCATTGTTTGCGCAATAATTTGTTTTACTTGGCCTTTTGAACTCTCTCCAGCTTTACGCATGGCCCGTGTTCCTTTTTTACCGCGTGTAACGTACCATTTACCTGTGGTTTTATCCTTGTACTTCCACGGTGTTTTTCGGCCATTTTTTTCGGAATAAATACCCGTTCCGAATTCTTCGTATATTAAATTGTCATCGTTCCCGCCCACAATCGCCTGTAAGTTTTGACCTTCACCAGTTACTTTGCTTGTAATTGTTCTGGCTGTTGCGCCACTCTTTTTCCTGGTGTTTATCTTCGCTTGCGCTTCAATATGTTTGATCGCTCTTTGAAGGGCCACTTTTTGCAATTGCGCCGTTCTTCTTTCACATTCAGCGCGCCTTGATATGAATTCGCCCATTATGACCACACATCCAGCGCGACCTCTATATGATCGTTAGAGTTATAAGGGTTTGACGCTTTAGTTGCACGGTACTCTTTCCCATCTTGTATAACTTTATCGCCAGCCCTTACATCAATAACGGAACAATACATAATAGCGTCAGTTGAGTTAACAATGCGATCCTGTTTAAAGCCCGCTGGTGATCCTGTTACCAATTCATCAACAATGGCTACAACCTCATTAATCTTCTTAAATTCGCCTTTGTCATACGGGTTTTTCTTGTCCCGTTCGCCTTTACGCTGTATTTCCGTAGGTTTGCCGTGTTTGGCCAGTAATCCCGCGATACGCATTTGTTACCTTCCTTCTGGCCTACGTCCGCGAATACGCACACTTGGTGTTCTCATTCGCCTTGATAGCCCTGTTAATAATGTTTTGGGATAAATCCCTTCTGGCCCATATTGAACGCGATACGATCCCATTTGTTCACTTACAACGTCAGCACCTTCGCCAGATAAGTGATAAGTTATTAATCTAAACGCTACAACCTCATAAGATTTAGGGAATTCACGCCCTTCAGCTTCAAAATCAACGCCAGTATAACCAACGATAAACTCTGTCACTACAGGGATAAGAATGTCTTCAATGTATTCCTTTTGCATGGCCGTATACTCTTTTTGAGTAGATTTAGCGTAACGATCAAAAGTAGTTATCATTTTCATGTGTTAATCTCTAAAAAAGGGAGAGCCAAAACCCTCTTAATTTTTAGCAGTAGCCTTTTCAACTTTTCCAGCGTGTGCATAGATTGCGTTTTTCTTCATGTCTAACACGAATGCATCATAGTAGAAACGGCCCTCTACTAACGTTCCAGAAATTCCTGGTGGATCAAGGTGTACTTTTGTTTCAGCCAATTTAACAGGCGCAACAGTTGCCGACTTATGAGTGATAATGAATTCTTGACCATTCATAAATGACTTTGGTGTTTTGATGATAGCAACGCCGTCAACCTCACCGACTTGACCTTTTAAAAGGATTGTTCCTTGTGCTAAATCACTAGCTTTCGTGTAGTTATCGTCTAGCTTTAATTTATTGATATATGCAGGTGTTGCATGACACACGCGGTTTTCTGGTACAAAGTGATCATCCAACGTTTCTTGGCCAGCTAGGAAGGATTCATAAGCATTTGTCTTAGTAATAGCACCGTCTACTTTTGTTCCAGCACCTTCAGACATAACTTTTAAGCGGTATGTTTCAATTTCTGGAATAACAACTTCACGCATTTGACGCGCGATCGCTGGCGCAACCTTTACTTCACTTTCTTCTTCGTTCATTTTGTCCATTGTGAATGTGAATGAGCGGTCTTTTTTCATGATTTCTTCCTGTAGATCGTTGCCTAATTCATCAGCTTGACCGTATCGACCTTGACCAGAACGCTTATAATCATTCATTTCTACAGTTTGAACAGATGTAATTTTGATTCCTTTTGCTCCAGTGAATTCATAATCCTGGTTTGTTGAAGCAGTTGTAACAGCAGACGGCGCGAAACGCTCATCTACTAAAGGTGAAAACTTATGTGTTAGATTTAATGTAGTCATTCTATAAATCCTCTCTCTTTGTTTAATAGTTTTGGAATAGCTTTTATAATGACGTCAATTCCGTTGGTCATTATCCTTATTGCCACTCTTTCATGAAAGCGTCACGGATCGGATCACTACCGCCTTTGTCACCAGCGCCTTTTGATCCACCTGGTGTTTTATCAGTTAAACTCGTTTTAACACGCTTAGTTAATTCACTGTCAAGATTTGCTTTGAATGCTTCTACATTCTTTGCAATCTCTTCTTCAGTGTCGCCGATCACGTTCATAGCAAAGCCAGCACCAAAACCAGCTCCTGCTAACTTAGCAACGGCAACGTCTTTCATTTTAAGATTGTGGGCCGTTTGCTTCTCCTGGTCACGCTCTGTTTTGATCTGGCGCATTTCGTCCATTAATGTTTCCACTTCTGTTTTATTCTTTTCACCGAATTCCTTTTCGGCACTTTCGCGGGCTTTTCGTTGTTCCTCTTTTCGGATTTTACCCGCAACGCGATTTACTTCAGCTTGAATTTGCGCTTCCACTTGCTCTTTAGTAAATGTTTCTGGTGTTCCTCCACCATCTCCAGCAGGGTCATCACCTTCGCCACCTTCAGAAAAGAATTGTAGGCTGTTCTTAAGATCAGATAATCGAATTGCAGGTTTTACAATCCCCGTACTAACTAAAAATTTTTTCATGATATTACCTCCACATTTTAAGTCGGTGTGTGACTATGTTTGCCTCGGTTTTTCGCGTCCGTTTCCACACTTATTATGTAAAAATTATATAGTTATAGACTTTCTAATAAGTTAGTCGTAACTTTTTTAATAGTTTCTCTACGTTGTTTCGGTGTTGTTTCGTCTGTCATTTCGTTTAACACAACAACTTTGTCATTAAATAAATCTTGATCAATTTCTTCCTGGTGTTTTCCTAGCACTCCTAAAAGTACACTAATCAATGCCACCTTCTCTTTTTGATCTAAGTTTTTCATGTTATCACCCCTTTTTTCGGCTGGAATAACTTGTCATATTGCTGATAAGTCATTTCCACATCGTTTGTTTCGACGCTCTTTCCGTTCTTATCTCGTACCATACGTATATTTGCGTATCGTATGCCCTCAAGGTATGGAATAGCTAGCGTTCGACAGCGTGCATGTAATGGAGGGTAGTTGCTTCCTGGGCTTGCATCAGCCGTTATATAAATCTTTCCAGTGTCTAACGATCTACAGCGGGTAGAAGTCCTAGCATCGAATATTACATGTAGTTTGTATTTATCAATGTCAGCTTCTTCATAACTGTCTAACGTGGCCTTTCCGTAGAAATAGGCTTGTTCTGTATAGATCATAGTAATGGCATTACGCAACGGCGCTTTCATCTTCTCCGCAAACCGTACAGCTATTTCATCAGCGTGTAGGCCCTGTAAAACACCTTGTGTCATTTCGCCTCGTAAATGGAATAATAGTGTTCTCTTATTCTCCCATAAACGATCACTGAATTGGTTACCACTCCAAGGGTGACTTAACACATTTTCAATCATCTTGTCATTAATTTCATAGACCTTACTTTGTATACCATGTCTGTAAAAGTCGTATTTATTACTGATCAAAGTGTCCTTAAACGTTGTTGTAAATAGGCTGCAAAGGCTTTTTTCTTCTGTCAACGCTCTTTTTCCTAACTTGATTAGCATTTCACTTTGTACGGCTTCTAATCTACTAAGTTTTTTCATGTCCAGATGGGCTTTCACATCCTGGGCAATGTTCGGCGCTATGATCTGATCACTATTCTGTAATTCATTCAGAAACTCTACTAAACTAATACGCCTGTCATGTTTCTCACGCTTATTAAGAGCCTTGACCAATTCGCTATAGTCAAAACCCTTTCGCGATAGATAGGCCCTCATTTCGGCCGTTACTTCTTTTTCAGCGCGTGCGAATGATTGACGCATACGCTTTTCTAGTTTCTCGGCTTCAATGTATCCTTTCGCTTCCTGGGCTTCAGCACGTTTGGCCCAATATGCTTCACTGTTCATAGGCCACCAGCACCAGCAAGGGCAATAATAGAATCAATCTCTTTTTCTGTAGGTTCGTAGCCTAAACTATTTCTGATTGATCTTTTTACTGTCTCCCTGTCCTTTTCCTGGCGTTTGATATTTGTCACTGTCAGATAGTTGTCGCTCTTGTGTAGCATCGTTCTTTCCTTGTTCTTCCACGTTATCATTTTCCCCACTGAAAGCATCTTTGTACGAGTCATACTCTTCTTCCTCCTGTTCTTTCTTCATTTCTATTAAGTGTTCAATGTCTTGTACAGCAGATAGATATTGATAGATAAACTTATCTGGCAGTCCAGCTTGACGCAATTTCACAACAAGATCAGCTTCTTCTAAATAGTTAGCTGGTAAGTTAGGTGTAAATTGGATTTTAACGTCTTTTAATCCAAACTCTTTTGATCCTGGTAATTTATCAAGGTATCCTTTGATGATCCCTAATTGATCTGTTAGCGCACGATTAAACATACGCTCTTTTTGCCCGCGTACTTGCTCCAGGGCCAACAATTTATATTTAATAGCGATCCCAGACAGGTTACCGCCGAATTCCTTGTCATTCATGTTCGGAACGAATGTATATTTGTGTATATCGTTTTCTACACGGGTTTTCATGTTTTCGTTGAACGTGTCATTGATCTGTTTTACAAGCCATTCAGCATCCCCATTTTCATCTAACAGCATTACTTTATCTTCTTTTAGGCTGTTTATATCATCCTGGTTTGTTTCGTTCATGTTAACTAACTTTAGGATCGCGTCAGTGAAGTCAGATAAGTCTTCCATTGATCCAGATTGCAGATCATTATACGCGTCAATAATCGGAAGAATATCTTCATAGTCTCCTAATTCAAACTTATTGTTCTGTATCTTAATAACTGGAATACGTGGGTTTCCGTCTTCATCTACAATGTTGTGTGCCTGTTCTTCTTCTTGGCTCATGTTCTCAATGGAAATGTCCAGGATTTCGTTTAATGGTTGTCCTAAAATCTTTCCTTCATACACAAACGAGTATTTAATGTATTGCACTTTGTCATAGATCGTCATTTCTACCTTGATTTCATTATCTTTCGTTACTGTCTCACTAAAACGAATAACGTCTGTAATCTTAGGTTTGATAGAGTCATCATAGACAGCAATCGTATGACGCGGATCAATGTCTTTATAATTCAATTCGCCTTCTTCATCGTGATAGAACAAGCGGAATGCACGGCCATAAATAGACATATCAAGGGCATTATCATAATCTACTGTCTGTCCGTCGTTTTCATCCATTATGTCAAGCGCTGGCTCTAACGCTTCAGTTTCCGTTGTATTATACGTTACAGGCATTCCCATGAAATAACCCGTGCTGATCGTTGCTGTGTACTTAGGGAAGTTGTGAACGATCCTAAACGTCTTGTTACCGTTCTTCCTATCCTTCTTATTCTTTATTTCATGATGTCCCATGTAGTATTTGTATAGTTTTTGCAGGGCCAAATACCCCTTACTATTCCCAACTCCTTCTTTGATACGAAAATCAAAGTAAAATTCTTTTGCTTCTTCAAATGTAAGCATCTTATCTTCCTTTCTAGAATCCTAATTGTAATCTGGACATACTTCTTACTTTTCCTTGTTTCTTCATGTCCTTTTCCATTGCATAACGCACCATATCAATTGTGTGATTATCTTTATCTTGTAATCGTGGTCGCGGGTTTCCGTCTTTGTCCGTTTCCCAATCAGCATTTTCAAACTCTTTTAACGTGTTAGGGCAACGTTTCGGATCAATAACGATTGCGTATAGATCGCCTAGCCATTCTGTGCCGTACTCAACGCTATCTGGCCCTTTTTTAGCGCCTTTAACCTTTCGTATGTCATGTTCATTCTTTAACTCGGCTATAGACTTCGGCTCGGCGCTATCACATGTTATTTCAATGTCCTGGTATCCCTTTTTCTTGATCCATTCAGCCAGCTTTCTATTAGATATTTGAACGCCGTATAATTCATCGAATATGTATAACGTGTTCTTCTTTTTATCAAAGTGCATACGGCCAAAAGCTAGCGGATCGGTTGCATAACCAAAATCGACACCTTGACGAATGTTATCAAACTGACTAATCTGTTCGTCTGTTATTTCAGCGCTAACAATATTATCGAATGGTACAACGCCAGACCCTATTGCTTCACCGAGATATTCCCAGCGATATTTTAGCGGGTTCATTTCCTTTTCAATTTCAGCTTCTTCATAGAATGCCTTTGTTAAATGCTTGTTATCTAAATACGTTGAATGATTTACGTGTGTGTTATCTGGTATGAAAGAACTGTTATATTTCTTGTTCAGCCAGTGCGCACGGCGTTTAGGTGGGTTGTAGCTGTAGAAGAATGTATATTCATAGTTTGGTAACTCTGGTCTATGCTCTGGATTGATTTCGAATTCACCACGTAGCACCGACTTTTCAATGATAGATATTTCTTCTTCCGTTCTAAACTCGCCAATTTCTTCCACCCATAAGCCCATGATAGGGAATTTAGCGTCTTTAATAGACTTGATCCTTTCTGGTTCTTCACATCCGAGAAAATATATCTTATTTCCTCTGGGCTTGTATTCGATCACCAGGCGTGACGGAATGCAACGGAATAGATGACTAATGTTTAATATCTCCATTGCTTCTTTTAGCTGTTCAAATACCGATCTAACAACTGTATTCTGTACTTTACGTAATACCAGCCAACTAATCGGATATTCCATAATGTCCATCAATATGCGGAATGGTATGAAGTAACTCTTACCTGAAGCACGACCACCTTTCAATACATACCGCAGGTGTTTCTTCATTTCTGATAGATAATAGACTTTCTTGAAACGCGGTGAAATAACGTTTCTCATGTCAATATGATCAACGTTTTCGTTCATGCTCTTCCCGCGCTTTCTTTTCGTATTTGTCTATTAGCGCCATCGGTACAGTTACTATCAATAACGCAGAGAGAGTTAGTAGCAAGCCTTGATAGTTTTCAATCATTAGCATTCACACTCTTCATAATGTTTTCCGCACTCTTCGCACGTATTACCAATAGAACCGTTGATAATAACTTGTGCAACACCTTCAATTTCGTGTTTTTCAGTCCATAGTCGATAACGTTTACCCAATTGGACAGCAGCATCTTTCCGTTCTCCAATTGACGGCTCTATATCACTGATAACTTGTTCACCCATGCCCACACCCCGTAACGTCTTTCCTGTTGCTTCTCCGCGCATTACCGATGTAAGAAACTCTAAAACTTCATTTGCATCAGCAATACGTTTAGAATCCACGCCAGCCATGTGAGAATCAATATATACTGAAACATTAACATTCGCTAACAGACGAGAAGAACCAGCGGTAATAACCTTTTTATTATCGCTCTTGTATCCCGCCCGCATGTAAGCTTCTGAAGCGTTCCCTGTTTCAATGTAATAATCCGCGAAACGTTTTTGACGTTCGTTTAATTCATGCATGTTACCACCTCTCAATATTTAGTTATACGTTCTTCTTTTCAATATAACTCATATCGTTTAATAAAATTGAATATTTTCCATCATTGTTAAATAGATTTAAAATAGGTTACACATTAAGTGCAACCTATTTCTTTTTATATCCTCCTTCTGATAAAGAAAAGAAACAGAAATGGCGAAATCTCTGCTTCTCAACTTGTAACTATAAAAGATAAAAGCCCACGACTGGAATCGAACCAGTATAACTATAATCATTGACGCTTCCCAGACATTGCCCCAGGTGTTTAATTATTCGCGTTACCAAGTTGCGTACATAGGCACGATAAAGGGTAATTAGCCCCTTCAATCGGTTTATAGTCCGTAGACTCGCAATTCATACCGTTATCGTACTTCATGCAATTTAAGTGATGTTATATTCGCTTAGTTATCATATTTTGCAGCTTCATTGCTGCTCTTTTATGATATTTAACTACCAATTGTTTGATAATAACCTTTGATAGTTATTTCACTTTTAAGGGAAGTGATTACCCGTTTTGTGTTTATAAGTCAGTAATCAGGTATCTGAAAACAGCTTAAAAGGCTTCCACGCCTCATTAAACGCATAAGAGAAAAAGGAGGACGGCTCTATGCCCAAAGCCGCTGTTCACCGTTCCGCACAGCAAACATAAAAAACTCTTATACGCTTAATGAGAAGAAGAAGAAGAAGAACTTCTCATATATGTGTTGGATTCAATAAATGCAGAAACTCTACATCAAGTAATAAAAACTACCTTTACTAACTTTTACAAGTAGATATTCAATAGTTTTATTTGAAGTTATTCACTTCTTTGAAAGTAGGAAGGATTTTAACCTTCTATGCGTTGCAATGCTCATTTTTATTCTACTCTCAAAGAAGGGAAGAACCCTTCTCACAATTTAAAGGAGTTTTTACAATGTTTAAAACAAGTATTGAAGTAAGCAAGTTTATCAAAACAGATAGATTGGAAAGGTGTTATAATCCCCCTGGAAGGTACAAGTACGGTTATGTGTGAGCAAAGTAGGTACTTGAAAGATTAACGTTCTTTTGGAGGTGAACAAGTTTTCAGTACGCCTTATACCTTCCAGGCAGCTTACAGACTGCCTTTTTTGTCAGTTCATTCAATCAGCGTGTCCACTGCTCAAACTAATGACGACCCATTGTGATAAAGACCTGTTAGTTAAAACAAGAAATCAAGACTATTTACATAAACTTAGAACATTTCAGAACAAAGGATAATTTATGTATCTACACTAGTAAGAATGTGAGTAATTACCATGTATCAATAAGAGCAAGGAACCACGTTTATAAAGAAATAGAATAATTTGTATGATACAAAATTTATTTTTATTTACGCGTTTTCCGACGCTTGTAAGATATCCTCATGTCTTACAGTTACTATTGTATAACGTTCCAAATCTATTTAACAAAGATTGTCTAATGATATCTATTGCGTTTTTCAGAATAGGTTGAAAAGCTTTTTGAAAATAAAAAAGAGTCCTCAGACTCCCCCGTTGCTTTCGCCTTCTTTATATTCAGTATAAGTAGGTAAATTAAAATATAGGATAGACTCTATTCTCGCTATATCTTCATTATACTTTTTGCAATAAGCCATCATTATTTTCATCATATCGAACTCACTTAATTTATCTTCATAAATGTAAACATTATATGTATGTTGCAATTGTTTAAAATCTTTTTTTTTGTCCATTATTTCTCCTTTTCCTCTTAAACCTTGATATCATGCATTTGTTCACTGTTTTTAATTGTTTTCTTAAAAGAATAGAGTTGTCCTTAAACCGTTAAAATATATGATGGTTTCACCTCGTTCTAAAAAACTTAAAACATTTAAGGTCAAAAGAACGAGGAAAGCACAATATTAAGACTTTCCTCTAAACCATTATACATAAGAATCTAGGAACTCATTTACTATTTTGTATCGTTGAAAATAGACAACATTTGTTAAATAGAATTGGATTGCGTAAAATTATACATCTTATTTTAATAAGTTAGCCCATAAAGTCTATTTCCACAATGAACATCACAAAAGCCATACTTCACTTGATACCCGTTTCTCGATCCCATTCGTTCCCTGCATTGCTCACAAAATATAGGTATCTTAGTAAACATATAACGTTTGTTTTTATATTGGCTCCAATCACTATCACTCATAATCATTTTTTTACCCATTCTCTCATTTCCTTGATATCTTTCATACTAGGTTTATTTGTTCTTTTCGGCAACTCTACTTTAATTTATCTCATTAAAAACACCCCTCATGCACTTCAAATATAGAATAAATACTAATCTCTTTATCTCGTTTATCTAGTGGTTTCCCACACTCTAAACAAGGATATTGTTTACCTTTCGTGAAATAACGTTTAATTCTCGTTCTTCTATTCATCCTATCTCCTCCATATAGCCTTTTGTGCTAACTCACGTTGTTTAGCTGTTGTTTTTTTATCTAATCCACCATGATAAACATAACGGAACATTACGAACGTTTTAGTTAGGTCCCAGTCTTCTATTTCTTCACGGCGCTCCCATCCTAATTTATCTGTTAAATAGACTTTCATGTGATACATATGCCTTTCATCCTGATAACTCAATGGAATTTCCACCCTTCCTTTTTATCAGGTGTAACAATAACTAACTGTATTCCGTATTTAGATTCAAATAAGTGCCTTCTTAATGACAGGTCACGCGGTATAGATTTGATAGAACCTTTAACTTCAAATGCAATTTCTTCACCTGCCATTAAACATACGAAATCAGGCGTATAACGTTTTTCTCTGACTTTCCTAACACCTTTCTTATTAACGATGCTAGGTATTTCATAACCGTCTAACAGGTGGTATCTGTTATGAATTTCTATGCGCTCGGCTAATTTATTGTTTTGTAGATAGATATAAAAATCACGTTCTGTAATAGAATCAAATTCTTTTCCGTCATACTCTACTTTTGTAGACATTACACGCCTACGTGGTAACTTTTTAATCTTAAATTGACCTTCTATATCAAAATGCTTCTTTAACTCTGTCCGCGCCTGTTCCTTGCTTGTGAAACCATCCACAACGCTGTTCTCATTACCGTTTGCCGCTATAATAACCGCATACTCGTAATGTAAAACGTTTTTATCCCTCCTTTCCCTTATCTCGAATGTTAATTGACCTGTAGCATTGGTCCACGTTTTATTCAGTTTCAATTTTCATTCTCTCCCCTATAAATCTAGCTACGTCCACAGTTAGACCATTCCCAGCCTGTTTGTATAATTGATTGCTAGATGTAACTTTTTTCGCTCGATTGAAATACTCATCAGGTATCCCTTGTAATCTCCACGACTCTCTTTCTGTGAGCCACCTCATACGCCCGTCCTGGATTACGATTTGCTCACGAGAAGTAAGTAATGTTTGTGCTACCCCTTTCTCTACATGCCCACGCCGTGTCTTCGATTTAGGGTTTGATACGTTTATTGCATCACCTTCACGTCCGATATCCCATCATTCATTGTTTTGTAGCCTGTCTGACTTTCACTTCTTTTCCATTAAACTCAAGAATGCAATCGTGACCGCTTGTTCGAGTCCGATTCGCATCATGCCTACACCCCCAAAGAAATCCATAAACCTCATTTGATTTTTCCCTCGCATCTAAACACTGTTACAAATGGATCGTATTGCATAAATTTAGCCCAGGCATTAAACATATCTAATGCTTCTTTACCTGTTGGTGCATTTACCTTTACTGTTTTAAATTCGCTGCTTGCATCATTTTTGTTTACTCTAAAATTAATATGCCAATTCTTCATTTTTTCACCTTAGTTAAATAGATTTGGATATATGTCTAAAATTTTATCTCGTCTTTTTTTAAGAACCCTAACTTCTCTAAGTTCGCGTTCAGTTTGTTCTTTGTAGAACTTATACGCTCTATCATGTTTTATAATCTTATCAGTTAACTGATTTACTTCAACTTGTAACTGTACCTTTGTTTCTTCCTTCATGCTGCAATACCTCTCTTTCTCATTTCATTTATTATAATCCTGTTCCATTTCTCTTTATTTGTACTCATATAGAACATTAAAAGCCCTGAATCATCTTTCCACTTTATCTTTCCATGCTGTAATAGTAAGTCTATGATAACGATTAAAGACATAAGTTTATCTTCCTTCGCGCTCATATAGACTTCTTTAACCGTCACCACAAATGTTTTACTCCTTATCTATAAATATATTTGTCACGGTGTCAAACGTTTGAATAAATGTTCCAGCGCGTCCGTTTCTGTACTTATCAACGATTATCTCCATTTCTTGGTATCGTTCACCTTTTGTTTCGTTGTCGTAATAGTTCTCTCTGTGTGGCATTATAATCATGTCAGCAACCTGTTCAATTTCTCCACACGCTCTTATGTCTGCCATTGTCGGGCGCTTGTCTTCTCTGTTTGTATTCGCTCTGCTCAACTGCACTAGTAGAATGATAGGCACTCCTAATTGTACCGCTGTATGCTTCAACTCGCGTACGATGTGAGCGAACTTGATAATATCCTCTTTCACTCCATCTACGTTAATATGCGAAATATGGTCAATCATAAATACGTGTTTCTTGTCAGGATTATTTTTTACTTCTTTTCTCATATCCGCTTTTATCATGCGTAAATCTTTTTCTTCACTAATATCTAAAGGCATTTGACTTAAATTACCTACAGCCATTTGATACTTAGCAAAAGCCGTTCCTGGTTCGCTGTTCGTATTCTTATCGAATATTGGTAGAAATCTATTAGGATTCTTCATACAAGCTACAGGAAGTTGCGACTGTCCCGCTATCCACCTATCAATACACTGACCTTCAGGCATTTCGGCGGAATAATATTTCCCTTTGTAAATACCTTTTTGGTCCCGTTCGGCGGCTCTGCGCATACTATCCAGGGTCCACGCTGTTTTACCCATACCAGGACGACCGCCAACTATAATCAAGTCGCCTTCTTGCCAGCCATCTGTAAAGTTGTTGAATTTATCCCACCCTGTATCGACTCCTGACAAACCATCTACTTTCATTTGCGCATGTTTGTCTACACGTATAGACAGCTTTTCCATGAACGTTTCCTTACTTACTACCTTTTCTTCACTCGTTTTCATAACACTGTTGATAAAGCGTTCTGAAGCTTCTAAAACATTTCTTTCTTCAGTGTCGCTCAAAAATGTTGCTGCCAGCTTTCTAATCTCTTCTATTTCGATGAAATCAAACATTTTTCGTTGGTAAAATTCAAAGTTAGAAGTCAGAGAGCCATTTGACATAACCCTCATAACATCTTTAATTTCTAATTCACTATGACTTATAATCATTTGCGGGTTGATATCAATCTCTTTATCATTTAATTCGCAAATTGTTTTATAAAGTTCTTTGTTCTTACTGTCCAGGAAATGCTTTTGATTCAAACGACATTCGTCAATCAAAGTATTATCCCCTAGCATTGCTTCCAGGACGCTTATTTCCATTTCCTCATGATTTGAGTATTTAGTTGCGATCATTCCATCACACCTTTCATCATTCTAGCTTGTTGGATTGCTCTGAAGTTCGCCGCGTCTACATCATTGTTAATACTAAATATATCAATGAATAGCCCTATAAAAAAACAGTTAGCTGTAAATAATTTTGTAATCGCGCTAATAAAGTTCCCTGTATAGAACTTGTGCGCTCCGAACACTCCTAAGAATAACCATAATAACCAAGCTGTACTTTTTTGTTTCAATGTAATTTCCTCGGATGTATGTAACAGTCATCGGCTTATAGGTTAACGATTGCCCAACTTAATGCATAACCTGCCGCCCATAAAACTGCTAACATACCTGAACTGACAAATAAAGCTTCTTTAAAATCTTCTTTAATCATTATCAATTACCTCTTGCATATCTATCGTTCTCTCGTAATCACATTCTATAAGTTCGCATTCAAAATGTGCTTCTTCTCCATCAAAATGAATGTATAAGCTGTTGCTACATTTAGGACAAGATAAAGCTGTTGGTTCCCACATAATCAATTCCCCTTTCCGTTCACAATGCTGTATTCTATTTTGAATCCACGGTCAAAATCTATTGATTTACACCAGACAATAAAGTCATTCATTGACTCGACACTTTCGTTTTCTTGTGTATCATAGTATTGAATCTTTCCGCTTTCTAAATCGACTTGTTTAATAAATTGCGCCATTATGCTAACCACCAATCAGTGTTTAAATCTTCAATAATGTCAAACAACGTATTCTTGCACACACGATTGTTAGCCCTTTCAAAATCTTTAGAAAATACATCTTCTGCAAGAGCTATAGCCTTACGTGGCTGCACCCCAACTCTTATTCCAGCGCCCATTAATACCTGAATAAATTGCGCCCTAGTTTCCACTACTTCACTAACTGCTTTACGGATAGCTTTTATAATTTCGTGTTTTCTCATTGTATATTTCTCCTTTTAAGTTAAATAGAATTAGATTTATTCGGTTAACTTACTATGTATCATTTCTAAACGCGGCTGATCAGTGCCGCCGATACTTCTAAAACGCCTTGCATACTTTCCTGAAACCGAATAAATCTCAAAGTGTAGTTTCTTTTATTACTTCGTTAACTCACTTCTGTGATACGCCATAAAATACCGCTATATCTTTCACACTTACCATCATATCCACTCGAAACCAATCAGGTTGTAATTCCATTACGTTCGGTCCTTCAAGTTCAATATAGTTAAATAGATTTGGTTATTCAGCCAATTCAAGTGGATCAGGTTCAAATGGAGCCTTTTCTTTTTCCTTGATTTCCTTGCGTGGACCCCCAGCCTTTTGTAGAACATCTACTTTCCAATAGTCATGTTCAATTGTTGTAATGTGTTTAAAGCCTTCATTACCTAACTTTAAAACCAATGAACCGCGTTCTTCTCTATGTTTACGATCATACATGTTGTATTTAATTGTTGTTACCGTTGTTAATTCATCTATATGTTTTGTTTGCACTTCTACCTTCATTTTCGTTTCCTTCCAATTAAGTGAGCGGCTTTTCTTGTCCATAACCACCCAGGCATTTAATTGCCTTGTCCTTTTGACAAGATTTATCTTACACCACTTTTTTAAACATGTAAACCAATATATTAAACTTCTTACCCAATTAGTTAAATAAATTTGGAATTGACTGTATCTTAGCCTAATCCGAAATCTATTATATTTTATTTAAAACAAACTAGGACGCCACGCCTTAGCGTAATTAATGGCTTCTTCAAAGTCTTTTGCTGCAATATCTCTGTAACTAGAAACAGCGAATGCGTTCTTTAAATCTTTACCAAACTTAGCATACATTTTCCTTTTTGTATCATAGACACGAATCCCTCCGAACTCTTCCCACATCTTTTCAACTCGTTGCATTTTAATATTGTTTAAAACTTGCTGCTGTCCATAATCAATAGTCATAGTGTTCCGTAATATTGCAACGTTACTTTCTACAGTAGATAGACGTTCTTCAGTATCTAGTGAGTTCGCCATTAATAATTTAATCTGATCAATTGGTTTTAGTTGTTGTGGTTGTTTAATGTGTTCTTCCATACGGTTAAACTCTTCTATATAAGCCATTTTAAATTGAAGTGCTTCTTTGCCATTGAATCCCATAACAAGCAAAGTGAAGCCGTCTTTTGTTAAGTCGTATTTCAGTTGCTCTCTATTGAAACTATCTTTGTAAGAGGTCGGCTGAAAAATCAGCTTACCTTTTTCTCCTAACTCGGAATGTAAATTATGTATTGATTGGATAACATTTTTATGCTGTTTTCCGAATACTTCAGCCACCATTAAAGAGTCTGTTACCGCTTCATTGTTGTTGTTTAAGAATACTAAGTTTGTCATTTTGCTTACCGCCTTTTTATTTATTTTTATTTTAATTTAGTTTAATAAATTTGGATTTGTAGAGACTACTCATCCATTGAATAACCTACCATAATGTTATTTCAGCTCCTTGTTTAGCTTCTGCTACTTTTTGTTTCACTTCGTCCATACGTTTATATTCTAAGTATCTTTCATCATTTAGGAAGCCTTCTAACATCTTTATATACTGCATATCTTTATTCGTGCATTCTTCAGCGTATTTAGTTACACCATATAGAATTACCTCATGACTATGATGTTTTGCTCTAACTTCATTATATCTCTGATAAGCTTTAGGTTTGTTTCTTTTTTTAGGATATACAGACCATACTTCTTCAAATTCAGGAGAATAAGTTTTCTTGTTTCTTTTCGTTTTAACATCTTTAACGTTTATATTAGAAGTAGTTTCTGTTATTCTCTGTGTAGTCTCTGGTAATGGTTTAATCATATTGAGCATATCCAATTGTTCATTTTGATTAGTTGCCATTTTATCATTTTGATTAGATGGATTACTCAATCTTTTATAGTCGATAGAATACCATTTTGTACGGTCGATTTTTAATTTATTATAGTTTCCCACCAGCAATAGTCCACTGTTTTCTAACTTTGTGAATGTGCGTCTTATAGTTGCGATTCCCCAAAAAGGAAATTGTTTCTTCCATTCTTCTGCTGAATTGTAAATCCATTTACGCCCATCATATTCATGATTAGATTTCTGAAGCCAGTAATGTATTTGCTGCACTATAATAGCTTCATTTAATCCAATCTCCACCGCTAAAGACGGTAATACAATTAATGGATGTTCATTTAATAAGTTGCTCATTGTGATTCTCCTTACTTGCTTTTAATCTCTTTGTAAACTTTGTACCCTACCTGGTCTTTGTAAACTACGCCTTTGTTACTTCCCATTTCAAAGGTTAAATAACCGTCACTAACTAACGCGCTTAAAGCTTTTCTTACACCCTGTTCCGAAATAATATCCTGGGATTCTTCTATTAAAATTCTAACTAAAGCCGCTTCGTGTAGTTCTATTTCTTTAGGGTAAAGATCACACAAAAGATTATGAACGTAATTACGTTTAATCCCCTTATTAGAAAGGTATTCAACATGAATGTTATTGTCAGGATTCACACGCTCTTTTGTGAGTTTGAAAGAAGGTTTCCTATGTTGACCTGCTCCTTTTTTTAAAACTCCATATCCAGTGTCATGAAGCTTCTCAACAGTATTCTTAAAATGTATTCTGTTGTCCATGTATTCAGGTATTCCAGGTAGAATACTTTCTTTGTAATCAATCACGATTTCAGGACCTTCAACCTTCGAACGTTCATGAAACCTTTCTAATAATATTGCTGCATGTACAGAAAGTGTTTCCTGTGCTACTACTGAACTGAACCATATATATTTACTCATGCTGTTACCTCTGCAATTTTGAACTCAATTCTTTTACCACTTATTCCACTTCCCTTTTTCATTTTTGTTGCATCACGTTTTAACAACTCGCCTTTTCTAAACATGCTGTTTAGTGCCGCATTAGCTGCGTCTTTTGTAAAAATACCTTCAGATGCATCGCCTACTTCAACAGAATTCATCCAACCACCATGTTCATGAAGGATTGTCAGTATCAGCATTCTTTTGGGTGAAAATTGACACTTTAAAGGAAACTTCAACAAATTATTATCAGCTTGAGGAGTTTTTTTGCACATTCTAAAACAGAACTGATTTTTATTAGGATGTGAAGAATATGTAAACAAGCCCGTGTCCCTAACTTTTCTCAATGCCCTTTCAGTTGCTAGTGGTTTAATCCCCATTGCTTCCTCAAATTCTGCACCGGTAATTGTTACCTTCTTTTTCCCTTCTAACTCACAAATATCCCTAATGTATTCCGCTAATAAAGCCGTTGTTAAACTCGCTTCTTTTGCTAATTCAGTGTTAAAATATAGTTCATTCATTGTATTTCCTCCTTTTTAGTTGAATAGAATTGGATTAATTAACTTTAATCATCATGCATTCATAATACATAAGTTCTTTTAACATTCTTGTTCTTATTCCAACATCGCTATTATGTCTAGAAGACTGGTTAAAACGTCTTCTATTTAAACCAACGTTTTCGTTACGTCTAGTTTCAATAACTTGATAGAATTGTGTTTTAAAATCATACCCGCGTTCTAGAAGTGCATTAGTTTTCTTAATCAGTTCCGGAACTGTCGCACCCGTTACAGCAAACGGCAAACCTTTATCATTCGCTGGATTCGATTTACCTCTATTAGAATAGTTTCTTACAACTGTCTTCATTGTTTACACTCCCCAGGATTGTAATAAGTCTTTAGCTTGCTGTAATAATGAAGGGTCTTTAGTATACGGAACCCAACCTACAATATTTTGTGCTAATACTTCATTAACTTCTGTTTCTGTTTTTCCGTGTTTCTGTTCTAATGCTTTTCGTTTTGCATAAACTATTTTCCCTAACTTCTCCTTATCATCATTACGAGAACCTACATTAGCCTTTTCGCTAATAGTCTTTTTGCCGCCTTCTGTATCTTCAGGTAAGTCTTCGCCCGCGTATATATAAAGACCTAAACCGTGTAAAGCGATAGCTTTAACCAGGCAACGTTTCTGATTTTTATTTAGTTCAAACGCGTTAGGATTTGCAATAGGTTTATTTCTGTGATCAAGTACAGGTAACATTTCTGTTTCTGTATGTCCATGAATAGTAACCGATACTTGAACAAAATAACCATTAGGCGTTTTAAGATAAGGTACTTGAATATCATGATTTCCTTCATACGGGAACCAGTGAATTTTTTGTACTGCAAACTGATCAATTTTTTTGGTTTCAGCCCATGCCCACGCCCATGAAAGATAAGTTAAATTTTGTTTCTTTTCTACTACATCATTTACATTGATTCCAAACATTCTTTTGAAGCTATAAAGTTCTTCATCTGTTACCCCCACTTCATCAGGTTTGACTTCTTCAACCGCATTTTTTTCTTTAGTCATTTTCATTTCCTCCAATTATTTAATTTGTAATGTTTTAGTTCGTTTTGTTGTTACACCTTCTATTTGAATACCTTTTTTAACCGCATCTAACAATTGCTTTCTATCTAATGAGGGTTCAACTGACTTGTAATACATTTGCGGTATTTGAGCACCTTCAGCTATGTCTAATGACGGTGCGTTAGTTCTGAATTTAAGTGTGAGAGTTTCGTTTTTCACTTCATCCATTTCAGCCGCTTTTAATGATTGTTCTAAGAATGAATGTAAGTTTTTCGCATTATTTTCTAAAGTTCTTCTTCTTGCCGCTAAACGTTTTTCTTCTATTTTAATAGTTTCTACGTTTCCCTCAATAGATTTGATGATGTAAGCCGTGTTTAAAGCCTTTTGTTCAATAGCTTCTTCAACCGCTTCTAATGTATCTTGAATCACTTCAGGGTCTACTCCGTCAGTAATCATGTTTTGAATGTTTAAAAATTGACCAGTTAAATTATATAAGTTCATTTTATTTCCTCCTAGAATTCAATATATTTGTTTGGTTTACCAGTGATAGTTGATAGAAGTAAATGTAGTTGCACTGCTTCAGCCTTAACTTGAAAGTTACTTCCGAATAACTTTTCGTTTTTAGCTAATGTTTCAAGACGTATATTTATTTGACGTTCAGCTAAATCAAGACGTGCTTGCATGCATTCTTTTTCGAAATTTTTCATTACCTAATCAAATCCTTTTTGTAATTTTCAGATGATACAACTAACTTTTTAGCTCCCATACCGCCACTATGTAGCACTATGTCACCTGTTCTATGACCTTGCACAGCGACACAATCAACAAACCACGTTATTTCCCTGTTTCTATATTCAACCGCTAGGTGATCACAACCCACATCCCAAGCTTCTTGTAATGTGGGTTGTTTATGAATTTCAATTACCTTTTCAACTACTTTAACTTCAGGTTGTTTAGTGCAGTGACGTTTCTTCTTAGCCATTAATAACACGCTCCATTTTTCTTAATTGTAATGTTACTTGCTTCAACTCTTCATTGACTTCTCTTTCTTTGTCCAGCCAGTGAAGCATTGATTTAGCATAACCTCGCGTAACCTCTAAAGGTTCGTTTCTCGCCTTCCTTGCTTGCATTTGCACTAAACGTTGATTAGCAATGTAACTGTTTTTAGCTTGCTTTAACTCTATTACTCGTTCCCTTAATCTTTCGACTCCCATCGTCTTCTCCACCTTCGTTAAATAAATTTGGATTATCTTGTATAAACTTTATGATCGGTTTCAAAAATTGTTGCTGCTGTTCGGTTGTTAAAATTAATTTTTTCATTCAGTGTACCTAACTCCTTACATAACTTTTAGTTTGGTAGAATAATTGTGATTAGTATATAAATTATTATATCCTAATTTGTTAAATAAAAATGGATTTCAAACTAACATAAGTTGTCGCACACTAACAGCAAGTGCAAGTGTTACCTTGCTAAAAACTCGCTTTTCACTTGTTTTATGTAATCTTCCTCTTTGCCATAATAAAGCTTGAATGGATCAATATAATAAATGTCAGCCAGCTTCTTAGCAATTTCCATTTTAATTTTAGAAGTATCGCCTTCTAACTTTTGTAAGGTATTATAGCCAATACCAGCCGCTTTTGCTGCTTCTCTTAATGATAAACCTACGCGCTGACGCGCCAATCTAAAAGTTAACTCCATGGAACTTCCCCCACTATTCTATTATTTTTGTAACATAGTGATGTTCAAATATCCCAATATCAGATATGCAAACAGACCTCGCTCGATACGAACACTTGTTCACCTCTGCTACATGAGTAATCTTACCATGCAAAAAAATCAAATGCAATACTTTTTTGTCCAAATTTATTTAATTTTTTGGGTAAAAAGTTCATTTTTATGAGTGAAAAGTATAGATTTTATTGTTCTTTCTATTATATAATGAATTAAGTAATACTGAGGTAATAACAATAGATGCCAAAAGGAGAAATTTACTATGCCTAGAAATTTCAAGACCGCCAATGATGATATGATGGCTAAAAAAATGAGTGAAAACATTAAAACCTTAATGAAAAGGAAAGGTTTAAGACAAATTGACTTATCTGATAAGACTGGTATAAAACGTTCTACTATAAGTAATTATGTTAATGGAAAAACAATAATACCGATGGTTGCCCTACAACGTATAGCAAATGCATTAGGAGTTACTAAGTCTGAAATCGTTGAATTAGATGAATCCAAAACTATTGAAGTAATTGGGATTAAAAAGGTTCCTGTATATGATGCTATAAAGAGTGAATTTGGATCCACTTCATTTAGTGACCCTATTGAATATATTGATACTCCTTTCAGTTGGATTAGTGAAGGTGACTTCTTCTATATAAATGTAAAAGATAATTCTATGCCTGGTATATTTGAAGGTCATAAAGTTTTAGTAATGCAAACATCAAGTTTAGAAAATGGGGATATGGCTCTTGTTTCTGTAAATAATGAAATTATAATAAGAAGAATTTATAAAGATGGTAATTCAATAACATTAGATTCAATTTATAAAAAAGATATTATAGATGATAGGAAAACACTATTTTCGATAATTGGACGTGTAAAGAAAGTTATTGGTGATTTCTAATGAGATGCGCTATATATAGAAGGGTCTCTACAGATGAACAAGCGGAAAAAGGATTCTCTTTAGAGAATCAGAAATTAAGACTTGAATCCTTTGCAACTTCTCAAGGTTGGGAAGTTGTTGAGGATTATGTTGATGATGGTTTTAGCGGAAAAGATACAAATCGACCTGCATTACAAAGAATGTTCAGTAATGTTGATAAATTCGATGTAATACTTGTATACAAATTAGATAGATTTACTAGATCAGTTAAAGATTTAAACGAGATGTTAGAAACAATAAAAAAAAATGAAATAGCTTTCAAAAGCGCTACAGAATCTATAGATACCACTACCGCAACAGGACGAATGATATTGAATATGATGGGAACAACCGCACAATGGGAACGTGAGACGATTTCAGAAAGAATAAAAGATGTATTTGGAAAGTTGAGAGAAAACGGCATTTTTTCAACAGGTCATCCACCATACGGTTATAGATGCAGTGGTAATAAATCAATTGAAATAGTTGAAGAACAAGCGGAAATGGTACGCTATATATATGAGCTATCCAAGACCATGGGACTATTTAAGATTTCCGTGGAATTAAACGGGAAAGGTATTAAAACAAGGCGGAATAATAAGTTTGGGCAGTCGGCGGTAAAAAGAATACTGCACAACCCTTTCTATTGCGGATATATGGAGGTTGATAACAAATGGGTTCCGATTAAGAATGAAGGTTACACGCCTATAATAAGTGAAGAAGAATTTAAGACGACTCAAAAAATATTAACGAAACGTACTAAGGCACAGACAAGATCGAGAAGCGTTTCTTATTATCCGTTTAGTGGAATTGTACTTTGTCCTGAATGTCAACGGGCAATGAGGGGCGATAGAGCTAAATACGGCGATTATTATTATCGTTACTATCGCTGTGTATACGGACGAGAAAATATTAATTGCACTAACAGAAAGCGAATTAGAGCCGAACAAGTTGACAAAGCTTTTGCTGAATACATTTCAAGGTCTTTTGAGAATACTACAATAAAACTAGATTCCAGAGATATTAAAAGCGATATAGAGTATGAACTGAAACACTTAGATAGTAAGATAGAAAGATTGAGTGATATCTATATAGAAGGAGATATCACTAAAAGTAAATACAATGAAAAAATGAACTCCCTTCTAAATGAAAAAGAGAAATTAAAAAAAGATTTGACATCATGTAAGGAACATGTTGACGCCGAATTTGTTCGGAATCAAATAAACAAACTGGAAAGTATTTGGAACTTAATAGACGATAAAACCAAATCCGAATCTATAAGAAGTATTTTTGATACTATAAAAATAAAACAAGACAAGAATACGGTGACTATTATGGATCATACCCTACTTTAATTTTAGGTTAATGGTCCATTTCCTCTATGATACGCCCTTCCGAAAGCTGATACTAACGACGTTATACTTGCTTCACCTTGTTTCACACACATACACTCTCCTTCATTTTCACAACAAAAATAGGGTTCCCCTGGCCAGGAGAACCCTATTATACACCTTATTTTTATATTGGTAAATTATAGAATAAATAAGTTTTTTTGTAAAATTTTCAACCTACTAACGCTCCAACAATTTGTGTAATCTCTAGCAGGAAGACTTCGATCTACACCGAATATTCCAGTTTATAACAACACAAATGGAGGGCGTCATGAAAAGATTAGTCATCATTACAGTAGGGAAAATTACAGCCGACAGAAGGTTCAAATATACTAAAGCACGGTCTTTCAAAATTCATTGTTGATTATGCGAAAGAACATACAAATTTACACCTTATTATTTGTAACTCCAATCGCAGTAAAAACGGAAGATTCTATTTACTAAACGAAGTATTTCCACAAAATGAATATATACGCATACTCGTTCATTTTGCCATTCCAGATGATGTACTTTACGAAAGAGTGGCTAGAAGCACGCGAAATACGAATATTTTTAGAGGTGGCTATTCTAGTTTCAAAGAAGTACTTGATCGACAACAAACTGAATTACTTCACGATGATGTAGTAGATCCTATAGAAAATGAAGCTGATTATTTGTTTGTTATTCGTAACAGTAAGGATGTAAACTCTACTATATTAAAAATTGTCCATCTTGCTAAAGAGTTCTCCCCTACTCCAAAATAAGAGACTATAAAAATTACATAATCATAGATTATTATGCAAATACTTCCTCTAGACGGCGCAGATGGTATATAATGATGGAAGAATCTACTTCTATATGCTCAATTTTACACAAAACAGCTCATGCATATGAAAGAAAAGAGGTACAAAAATATGAAAACAAAACAAACAATTGCTGCGTCTACACTAGCTTTAGCAATGATTGCTGGCGCGAACTCTGCTCATGCGGAAGTAAATGATGCTACTCCTCAGCAAAGTACGGGAGATCGATTAGCTGAAATTAAGCAACATAAACAAGAGTTAGATGCGAAATTACAGCAACACAAAGAAAACGTGGATCAATCATTAAATGAACTTAACAAAGTTAAGGAAAATGTTGATACTAAGGTGAATGAACTACATGAACGTAAACAAGTTGCTGATGAAAAAATTAACGAGATTAAACAACATAAACAAGAGTTAGATGCAAAACTTCAGCAAGACAAACAAATCGCCGAAGATAAAATCGCTGAAATTAAAGAGCATAAAAAACAAGTAGAAGATAAAGTTGCTGAAGTAAAAGAGCATAAACAAAATATCGATAACAAAGTGAATGAGATTAAAGAACATAAACAAACTGTCGATGAAAAAGTGAATGAAATGAAGCAACATAAAGAGAACATTGATCAAAAGGTTAATGAACTTAAGGAAGTTAAAAAACAAGTAGATGAAAAATTAGCTGAGTTAAAGAAAGCGAAACAAACTGCTGAAGACAAACTCGCTGAACTAAAAGAAAACAAGCCGAATACTGGTAACACGTTAGAGGAACTTAAGAAAATTAAAGGCAATTTAGACAGTCTTTCCGCTAACTTAGAACTAGCTAAACAAGATGTAAAAAACAAACTAGCTGAATTACAAAAGGCTAGAGAAGATTTACTAAATAAAATTAACGAAATTAAACAATCGAAACAAACTGTTTCAGACGATTTAACAAAGAAAAAACAAGACTTAGATATTAAAATCAACGACTTTAAGCATACTGAGAAAAAAATTGACGACAAATTAGCTGAGTTACATACAACGAAGCAAAATGTTGATAACAAGATTAATGAAGTATCACAGTCTAAACAAACGCAAGCAGATAATGGTACTAAAAACAATAACGCTAAAGAACTTCCTAACGCTGGTAGCGAGCAATCAAACAATATGGCTCTAGGAATGCTATCTGTATTAGGTGGGATTTTATTACTTACTCGTAATAAAATTAAAACGTTATTCTCTAAATAAATCCATTAAAAAAAGGAAAACCGCACATACATGTACGGTTTTCCTTTTTTTATATTAACTGTCCATCTCGAAGCGTCAATATACGATCACATACATCAAGCATTCTTTCATCATGTGTAATCATAATTGCTGCTTTTTGGCTCTCTTTCACTTCCCGTTTCATCATTTCAACAACTTCACGTGCGCGTTTTGAGTCTAAGCTTGCCGTTGGCTCATCCGCTAATATTAAATCTGGGTTGTTCATGAACGCACGAGCAATTGCTACCCTTTGTTTTTCCCCACCAGATAGTTGATTTGGATAATGATTCTTTCTTTCTCCTAATCCAAATGCCGCTAATAAATGATCCGCACGCTTTTCGGATTCTTGTTTACTTTCCTTTTTTAGCTTTGCAATGTAAAGCAATTGTTCTTTCACATTTAAATATGGAACGAGATTTGCGAATTGGAAAATGAAGCCGATTTTTTTCAAACGAATATCTGTCATTTCCTTTTCCGATAACTTCGTAATATTTTGCTCACGAATGTAAATATCCCCTTTTGACGGTGATAATAGTGCACCCGCGATTGATAATAATGTACTTTTCCCTGATCCAGAAGGACCGACGATTCCGATAAACTCTCCAGCTTTCACATCAAGCGACATCGGATGAAGGGCTGTTACTTCCGTATTCCCTTCTCCGTACACTTTACTTACTTTGTCTAATTTCAATAATGAAGTCATTACATCCCGCCTCCAATTGCTTCTAATGCATCAACTTTTAATACTTGGTATAACGAAATAAGTGTTCCTAAAATACTAATTACGATAAAGATTGCTGCGTATTGTGCAATCATCGGTGTTGTTAATAAGAACGGCATACCCGCTGGTAAAATTTGTTCTAATCCTTGTACAAGAACGATACTAATTACCATCGCAACGACTGATAAGAATAACGCCTGTACGACTAAACTATTTGCTAAATACGAGTTCTTCGTACCAATTGCTTTTAATACACCTAATTGCTGTGTTTTTTGTAGTGTAATAACATAGAAGAATACACCGATTAATAACGCAGCGATCACAAGTAAGAACGCAATGATCATCGTTAAAGTTCCTTGCTCTTCTTTAAATCCTGGAATACTTTGCAGTACTTCTTTTTTATCGATAACGTGAGCATTTTTAATTTCTTTATCTGTGTTAAGTGCAATTGCACTATAATCTTTTTGGTTTGGTTGTGAAATAGATCCCCATACGTCTTCATTTACATAAACGACTGGTGTATGGCTAAACATTTGATCTTTCGTAAATCCGACGATTGTAAATTCTTTCTTTGAAACAGGATCGATAATTGTATCCCCAATATTGATTCCTTTTTCTTTAATTGATTCATCAGCAACCATTTCATTATTTGCTGTACCTAATTTCTCACCTTTTACAATGTTCGGTTCTAAAAATGAATCGCGTTCACTTGAAAAAATAGCGATATCAACCTTTTTCGAACTATCTTTCTTTTCATATGTTGAAACTTTCACACGAAACGGAACTGCCTCTTTCTCGCCTACTTGACTTACTACATTATCTACATCGTCTTTCTTAATTTGTGAACGAAGTAATTTATTTTCCGCATCATCTGCTAAAACGAACTTATTTGCCTCCATATTTTGAATCGATGAAGCATTATCATATGATAATCCATTTGCTAATCCTGAAATAACAAGGACTAAAAATGATAGTAACACCATAATGAGTCCGATTAATCCGTATCTTAATTTTGATTGTTTCAATTCACGCAGAGCTAAAAACATTTCGCTCGCTCCTTCCTCTTTCTTTCTATGCACTAATCATAAAAAAGAAATATGAACGGAATATGAACAGAAGATTACAGAGTAAAAAAAGAAATTTTCTGAAAGTATTGAAAATAAATAGAATCCTTGATACAATTCAGTCAAATAATATTGACCGAGTAATTTAATTCAAGGAGTTGATCATGTTGAAGCCCGTATTAACACTAACTACTTATAGCCAACTAAAAGCATTAAGCGATCCACTACGTGCCGAAATGATGATACGTCTATGCGAACGTCCTTATACTGGACAGTTACTCTCTGAGAAATTCGGCATTTCAAGGGCGAAAATTCATTATCATTTAAAAGAATTAGAAAAGAATGGTCTTATAGAGATCGTTTATACAGAAGAAAAGAATGGGATTATTCAAAAGTTTTATCAATCTGTCGCTAAAGGCTTCACCCCTGCTACAGATCTATTACCTCATTTAGAAATATTAAGCGAATCAGGTCGCCAAATCTTTTTACAAATGATAGAAAGAACGAAAAGCCAAATTCTCGCTGCACCAGAAGAAGCTTTTACATTACGAAATGCAAGTGAAGATCCAGCTAAGTGGAATTACGTTTCATCCTGCTGGGAATTTGATGCTACGCCAGAACAATTTCAAGTGTGGGTGAAAAAGTTTCATCAATTGATGGCTGAATTAAACGAAATTACAAAAGGTGCAGATAAAGATCCGAATAGTAAACCTTATTATATTTCTACTACTGCACTTCAAATCGCTGAGAGAACAATGCAGCAATTTATTAAAAAAGAAGAAAAATCGTAATACGATTTTTTTTACATAAACGGTCAAATTTATTTTACCGAATAAATTTATTATAAAGGAGTAGATAAAGTGGACATATTAAAAAACCGGAATTTCCTCTTATTATTTTTAGGAAGAATTTTCACCAACATAGGAGATAGTTTGTATTATGTAGCCGCGATGTGGCTCGTATACAAATTAAGTGGTAATCCTTTTTATTCTGGATTGGCTGGTTCCCTTACGTTATTACCTTCTGCATTACAATTTCTTACTGGTCCATTCGTTGATAGATGGTCCATTAAAAACACCCTCGTCATCACACAAGTTTTGCAATGCATTCTTATTTTAATCATTCCTATTACACACTACTTCGACCTATTAACAGTCCAACTACTACTCATCATCATGCCCATCGTAGCCTTTATCGAACAATTCGCCTATCCCGCACAGTCAAAAGCTTTACCACTTCTACTGCATAAAACACAATTATTAAAAGGAAATTCACTTTTCTCATTTGCATACCAAGGCATTGATTTAATTTGCACGACTCTTTCCGGAATATTAGTAGCACTATTTGGCGCAATTACTTTATATGTGATCGACTCTTTTACATTTGCGATTACTGCCCTTTTGTTCGTTTCATTGAAAATGCCAAAACAAACCGAAGCAAACACAGTACTTTCAACTAAGCAATATTTCACTGATTTAAAAGAAGGGTTTTCAATCGTCTTTCGTTCCTTAATGGGCGTCTTCTTAATCGGTTCCGTTGTCGCTAATTTTTCAATCGGTATGACGATGGCCATACTCCCTTCTTTCGCTGATTCTTTAGGTGGTGTGAGATTATATGGGTTCTTTTTAGCCGCTATATCAGCCGGTTGTTTAATTGGAGCACTATTCAGTTCATGGGTTGGTAAACATAATGTTGGCCGTGTCTCCATTATTAGCTTCGCAACTGGCGCTTTCTTTTGGTTTCTCTCTACGATTGTACCATTTCAATGGTTATCCATTTTTTTATTCGGCTTAGCTTGGATACCAATTGGTGCGACCAACATATTATTTGCGACAATTGGTCAAATTGTAATTCCAAACCAATATCTTGGGCGCATCAATTCAGTCACACGGAGCATGGGCACAATTGCTATGCCGCTCGGCTCTTTAATTGGCGGATACACTGCGAATGTATATAGTAGCCAACTTATTTTCGCGCTTGCTAGCATTGGGATTTTATTCATTTCCCTCATATGGCTACTTCATCCGAAATTACGGGCTTTTCCAAAAGCTGATGAAATTACAGCGGATACTTTTGAGCTTCGGTTTAAGGAAGAACGCGGGAAAGGTGCGGCTTTATAGCAGAAACAAGCATAACCCCGTTCTAAATTTAGAACGGGGTTATGCTTGGATGTTAAGTTTTATTCAATAATAACGCCTTTAATAGAACGATCTAAAAAGTTCAATCAACGTTTTGCTGGCCATGCCCCCTGCATTTTCCTTAATTGAATAATTTGGCCCGTATGATAGGCATCATGAAGCATGATATCCAGTAATTTCCCCTCAAGTGAATTTTGTTCAAGCTCTTTTTCAGAAATTGCACTCAATACCTGTCTTAAATTACGTTGAGCATTTTCAGAACGTTCAACGACTTTCTTCCATTCTTTCTCATCATTAGATTGATTGGTAAGATAGAAGGTTTCACCACCATCGAGATTATTTGTCCATTCACGGCCTTCCAAGTTTGCAGCAAGTCGCTCTTTGTAATAAGTGAGATGATTAACGTTCTCCCAAATGGTATTCGTTACCTCTCCTGATGGTTTCCACATAGCCTGTTCGGCTGTAAGCCCTCCTATAGCATGTTTAAACGGTGCATACCAACTCTCTTTATCGAATGTTGAATCTAGTGCGTTTAATAACAAGTCAACTCGTTTCAAAATAATCTCCCCCTAAATAGTTACAGTTCTCATCAGACCCTTATAACTCTGTAGGGATTCTACATGTTCAAATAAACTTCCTGCTAATCTCACTCCACAAACTCATCCGATTATGTAATTAAAATGACTCACATTTTTTCACTTTACATGTATACTAACGATCAAAAAAGAAGAGGCCGCTCCAAACAGCCTCTTCCCTTACATCTATTTCGGAAGCTCCACCCGAACAGTCGTCCCTTCCCCTTTCGTGCTATATACCAAAACGGTCCCTTTATGCAGTTCAACAATCTTCTGCACAATCGACAATCCTAAACCGCTACCTTCTACGTTTCTTGCCCTTGCTGTATCCACCTTGTAAAAACGATCAAAAATACGATCCATTTCTTCTTGCTCCATACCGATTCCGTTGTCTGATATAGAAATTATAACGTTAGACTCTAACTCTTCCACGAAAAACTCAATCGTTCCACCATCGTTCGAAAACTTAATGCTATTCGTGAAAATGTTACTCCATACTTGATGAAGTAAGTTTTCATCACCTTTTATAGTGATATCTGGCACATCAAATTCAACGGCGATATCTTTTTCCCGCCATTTCCATTCAAGCATAAAAATGACGTCTTTAATTTGTTTTTGTAAGGAAAAGTCTTTTATTTGTAAAACCTTTTCCTCCTTATCTAATGAAGCGAGCGTAAGTAACTGTTTACATAAACTAGACATTCGCTTACTTTCGCCTTCAATAATTTGTAAGTAATGATTTCTTTCTTCCTCACTCATCTTTTCTGTTTGCAACGTCTTTGAAAAACCTTGTATGGAAGAAAGCGGCGACTGAAATTCATGTGAAACGTTCGAAACGAATTCTTGTCTCATTTCATCTAGTTCTTTTATACTTTTCGTCATCTTTTGGAAGCTTGTAGATAACGTTCCTATTTCATCTTTTCGTTTTACATCTAATTCAATTTCATATTCCCCACTCGCAATTTTTTGCGTAGCCTTCGTAAATTTACGGATTGGGCGAACGATATAACCTGCTGCAATCGCTATAAAGATAATGCTTAATAGTACGATAAACCCAAGTAATACCGCTAAGAAAATTCGCATTTCGCCAAATTGGTTCTGAATGTCGGGGCGAATAAATAACGCGTACTGTTTATCACCGTGCTTTACCGGTACACCAACACTATTTATTAATTCATTATCGAAAAATCCTGTAATAAAAAGACGCGTTGGATACGTAGAAACACCATTAAACGTTTCTCCTTGCAATACTTTATGAACAGTAGCATCGCTAATAGACGTCTTACGAAACGCATTGCCGATACGCTTTCCATTCTTTTGATCATCGACAATATAAATTTCATACCCTAACTTTGCGATAGAATGTAAGTACGCCTCTTGATTTTCTTCACTTTGCTTTTCATATAACGATTTAACTTCTTCAGCATACTTTAAAATCTTTTCACTGTTATACGGTTTTAACTTCACTTGATAATATACGTTCGTTAATAAAAAGCCGATAATACTACTAAGTAGCATAATGCCGACCGTCATAAATACAAATCTAGAATATAGTGATTTCATCTTATTTCAACTCCAACTTATACCCGAGGCCGCGCACTGTCGTAATTTGAAAATCATCCGTTCGTTTTGAGAAACGATCTCGTAGTCGCTTCACATGAACATCAACTGTTCGTTCATCTCCTTCAAAATCCATTCCCCATACTAATTCAATTAATTCTTCTCTTGAAAATGTTCTTCCAGGATAACTAGCAAGTTGTGATAATAGCTCAAATTCCTTTAAAGGAAGCAAAATTGTTTGGCCGTTACACTTTACTTCCACACCTTTTCGATCAATTGTCGTTCCGTGCAACGTAATAATATCTGCACTCAGCATTTGATAACGACGTAATAAAGCTTTCATACGGAAAATCACTTCAGCTGGTTCAAATGGTTTCACAATATAATCGTCTGTACCAGAAATGAAGCCTTTTTCTTTATCCACTAACTGGTCTTTCGCAGTTAATAAAATAACAGGAATATCATGATACTTCCGTATTTCCTCACATAACGTATAGCCATCAACAAATGGCATCATAATGTCTACAATCGCAAGATGAATATTTTCCTTCTCTAATACGTCTTGCGCTACCTTTCCATCTTCTGCTTCAAAAACTTTAAACCCCTCTTTTTGTAAATGGTAATGCAATAACTCTCTAATATGTTTATCGTCATCAGCTAATAAAATATGTATCATCTTCATTAAACCCTCTCTCGTTCATCCTTCTACATCACTACATTAAGAAACAATTAGATTTTTTGCAAGAAAAAGAAAAGGATTCCTTAGAAGATACTCTTGTTATCATTGTGGTCAGCTGCTTTATTACTCTTATAACTTGGTGATGTTGTACTCTGGTGTACGAATAAGTGATCTATTACTTTTTTAGTAAGTGGCATAAAGAAATTCAGTAATAGCCCACCTAAACAAACAGTTAATATAGTCCCAACACCAATTGGTCCATGTAAAATCGTTGCCATTATTAAGAATATAAGGTAAATACATGTTCGTGCTATAAAGATATTCGTTCTAGTTAATTCTTGTATGATTAAAGTTAATCGGTCAATTGGAATGGGAGCAAAATTTGTTTGTAAATATATTGCAGTTCCTAATCCTGTAATAACTAATCCGATTCCAAAATAAATCATTTTACTGTACCATATTTCAGGTGTAATTAAATTGCGTAATAAAAATAGCCACACATCAATACCAATACCCGTTATGAATGCTGTTAACAACCCTAGTACCTCTGATTTTTTTCTTTTTAATATCGAATTACAATATATTAATAATAAAGCTATTATTATTTCCCAGCTTCCCACAGTAAGCCCCACATTTAAAGAAAGTCCTACTAAAAGTGCATCAAAAGGTGAAGTGCCAAAATCTGATTGTATTGTGAAAGAAATACCAAGGGTTAATATTAAAATTCCTAATACATAAAAAACATACTTCATTTTAATCAACCTCTTCATCGTTATTTTTGTTGCATTTACAATAAAAATATTTTATATTAAATGTAACTTTAAATTGTTGCATTTGCAATAAAAATAAAAGATAAGGAGTTCATTATGAAAGAAATTCTTCGTGAAATTGGCATGATTGCAAGGGCATTAGATTCTATTAGTAATATAGAATTTAAAGAATATGAGCTTACAAAAGGTCAGTATTTGTATCTTGTGCGAATATGTGAAAACCCAGGAATCATTCAAGAAAAGCTATCTGAGATGATAAAAGTAGATCGTACAACTGCAGCCCGGGCTATCAAAAAGCTTGAAATCAATGGATTTATCGAAAAGAAAGAAGATGAATCTAACAAAAAAATTAAAAAACTTTTCCCGACAGAAAAAGGAAAAAATGTTTATCCTTTTATTAAGAGAGAAAATGATTATTCCAATACTGTTGCATTAGAGGGATTTTCGGAAACAGAAGCGGAAACTATTTCTAACCTTCTTCAAAGAGTAAGAAAAAATATAGAAAAAGATTGGGAATTTGTAAAAAAGGGAAATAAGAGAGATTATTGATTATATAAAGGAGCGAACTATTAATATGACTACACATATAGAAAAGTGCACCCTTAAAGATATACACAAACTTCAAGAAATTAGTTATGAAACATTTAATGCAACTTTTAAACATCAAAATTCACTCGAAAATATGCATCATTATTTGGAAAAGGCATTTAACTTAAAGCAATTAGAAAAAGAATTATCCAATAACTCTTCCCAATTCTTTTTTGTCTACTTCAACGATGAAATTGCTGGGTATCTGAAGATCAATACTGATGATGCTCAGTCTGAAGAAATGGGCGATGAATCACTTGAAGTCGAGAGAATTTATATAAAGAGCTCCTTTCAAAAACATGGTCTTGGTAAACACCTACTAAATAATGCTATTGAAATTGCAATAGCAAATAATAAAAAGAATATTTGGCTAGGCGTATGGGAAAAAAATGAAAATGCTATTGCTTTTTATAAAAAATTTGGTTTTGTACAAGCTGGCTCTCACTCCTTTTATATGGGCGATGACGAACAAGTTGACCTTATCATGATCAAAACACTCATATAACTTTTTTGAGAGGTGGGCTATTATGTATATTCCAAAGTATTTTAAAGTCACAAATGTTGATGAAATTTGGGATTTTGTTCAAAAAAACTCTTTTGGAACAATCGTCACAACAAAAAAAGAGAAACCAATCGCAACTCATTTGCCTTTTGGGTTAACTAAACAAGGTGATGATTATTTTATTACTGGACATATGGCTTATGGGAACCCCCAGTGGAGAACATTTGAAACCTGTGAAGATGTTCTTGTAATATTTCAAGGACCACACTCTTACATCTCTTCTTCTTGGTATGAAAATGAAGAAGTTCCAACATGGAATTATCAAGCTGTCCATATATATGGTAAAACAAGTATTTTAGATAAAGAGGAATTAATAGATGAATTAACAACAATGCTGAAAAAATATGAAGAGCATCGTGAAAATCCAGTATTATGGGATAAACTTTCCCCTACTCTCTTAGAAAATGAACTGAAAGGTATAGTTGGATTTAAGGTTAAGGTGGGAGACATCCAGGCTGCATATAAATTAAGTCAAAATCGAAATGAGACGGATTATATTAACATTATTGAGAAATTGTACGATGAAGAAAATCCAGATGCAAAACAAATGGCGAAACTCATGGGGAGTAGATTAAAAAATCACATATAATCCATCGTTATTCAACTATCACATTTCAAAATTAAAGAACAGACTGGAGCGTTCTATCGGCAGTTTTCTTTAAAATGTAAAAGTTTGAACTTAAAGTCTATGGTGTTTAATAAAAAAGAATCTATTTTGAAAAAAGATTATTCAAAATAGATTCTTACGTTTTAGTATTAAGATTATTTTAATGAAAAATAATTTCTATGCTTTAGAAATATCAACGAATCCTTCTCCAAACACATCACGAACATCGTGTATAGCGATGAACGCAGCCGGATCTGTAGTTTGAACAATCCGTTTTAGCTTCACTACTTCTTGCTTATTAATAACAACATAAAGAATTTCCTTCGGAGTTTTCGTGTAATAGCCATGACCTGAGTACACAGTAACCCCTCTGCCCATTAAGGTAGTTACCTTCCCGGCTATTTCATTCGGATTATCAGAAATAATCGTAATGGCTTTCTTCGGATTTAAACCTTCAATTACAAACTCCATCACTTTCGTTGCTACATATAACATAATAATTGTTATCATCAGTTTTTCTGCACCAATGATGAAATACGATGAAAACGCAACGATTAAATCGAAGAACAGTAGACCGTAGCTAATGCTCCATCCTAAATATTTATGTGTCATCCTTGCTAAGATGGTAGTACCTGCAGTTGTTCCGCCAACGCGAATAATAAGACCAATCCCGCATCCAATAAATATACCTCCGAAAATGGCATTTACGAGCATTTCATCCGAAGCGATCGTCCAACCTTCTGTTAAATGAAGAAATAGTGAGTTCGTAACTACAGCGATAATCGTATAAATTGTTGTGATCTTATTTAAAAATTTATAACCGGCTATTAACAAAATCGCATTTAAAATTAAGTTAACTAAACCCGGTGACCATTCAAATAAATAGTACGTAATAATCGTGATACCTGTTACCCCGCCCTCACCAAACTCATTCGGGATAACAAACAAATTGACACCTAATGCAAAAAGAAATGCACCGATAATAATAAAAATAATGTCTGTCGTTCTTTTTTTCATACAGTACCTCACTTCTTATGTAAATATTTATTCTGTCATAAACTCTCACTATTATATCGTGGAATATTCAAATCGAACAGTGGTTTGTTTTTATTTTAATATAAGATAAAAAATCAACATTATTTATTATGTACTGCAAATAAAGTTTTGATTTCACCCGTAATTTACTCTTAAAAAGAAATGCTGAACATTGACTTGCACAAATTTCAAATAAAAAAGTACCCACCTAATTGTCATACGCAATGATAATTAGATGGGTACTGCATGATACATTTAGTTTTCACATGTATTGTTTGGAGAAAATTGCAAATAACGACCTATACTCGCCTTATTAAGACCAAATCCATACATCATCATTATTTTCAGCGTTCGTCTTTGCTTCATGAACTTTTTCAATATGATCAACTGTGTTCCAGTTAATAGAAATACCGCCCCAGCCTACATACTTCATATCAATTTTTACTTTCTCACCCACATTAAATACTTGTCCCTTTGTTAAGAAAACATCAATAATATCTTTCTTCCCGTTTAGCGATGGATACTCAACTACAACATATTTAGTAGCACCGTCTCCCTCATCTTCCATCGTTCCTACTTTTGATACTTCTCCAATTACATAATCGGGCGAGCCATCTTCTTTCATGTGCATACCTAACTTGTTTGTTGTATTTTCAACTGCAGTTGCAACCATATATTCTGTAAAATTACGCATCATAGATCCAATAGCTTTTACTTCATCTCCTACTTTCACGTTTGAAAGTGAATCAATATACACACTAACAGGTTCCTCATATTGCTTAGATTTTACAACAATCACACCGTTATCTACTTCTACTACTCGTCCTTCTAACGTCGAGAAATTCGATTCAATAGAAGCTGCACTTGCTTTTGTTAGTTCTAATCCTGGTACATTTGTTCCTGATAATGCTGCGATCCCTAAAGCACCTGCTAAAATTATTTTTTTCATACCCATATGTAACATCTCCATTCATGATGATTTTATTTTTTTGATTGGTATCGACCAACCTGTAATCATTATAGTTACAGGTTATAGAAAATAGCAACCATCTTTCTTATGCAATGATGCATACTGTGATTTTCAAATATAAATTTTAGCAAAGAATATTTGTAGATTATTCCTATATTCAGCACTAATACTAAATTCTCAAATTACAGCAGGTGAACTTATTGAAGGCGGAGAAACTAATGTCATGTACAATGTTCTTCAACTCTACGGTTTGTATAGCTGTAGTTCATTAAATTATATAGGAGCGGGATTCATATGTTAATAAAGCCAAAGAGGTTACAAGTAGGAGAATATCGTGGCGACAGTAAGTCCTTCATGGGGAGGCGCAGGTGATTCTGAGATAAGATAACGATATGACAGGGCTCAAATAAATAAAAACACTCCTATAAGATATGACTGTGAATTAGTACTTTTCAAATGATAAAGGGGGATTTACGTGTATGGAAGTAACATTTACAGTAAGTAAATGGGATGAAAAACCAATTGATGATACTAGAAAAGATTTCCCTTTTAATATTGCTCATGTCGAATATGATATTGATGGGGAATTAAAAGGAAAGGCTTTTGTTGAATACTTATTATATTATTTAGACTCAAATATAAATGATGGTCACTTAGCTACTGCTAAAATTTCTGGATTTTTACACTTTGAAGGGATTTATAAGGGGCAACAAGGAACATTTACAGCTCTAGAGCAAGGAATATTTGATAAAGGAAATTTAGATTCCCCAGGAACAATTATTAAAGCTACCGGTAACTTAGAAAACCTGAGAGGATCCTATAATTATCAGTTTACAGGTCAAACTAGTAAACTAATTTTAGAGTTTGAATTTCAGCAAAATACCTTATAATTTAGTGGAAAGGACATTTCTTGTAATACTAGGAATGTCCTTTTTGTTGACGAGTTTATTCAAGTTAAAAATGAACAGAGTATATTATCAGTATTCAGCAATGCATAAAATTTTCTTCATGGGGGAATTAAAAATCTACGCCCTAGAGACATCATGCCCCACCTATTCATTTCTTTTTTTACTAATTAAAGAATAATCCCCGAAAAACTCCCCTTCATAACTTCCTTTTCAAGTTGATTCCTACATATAAACGTCGCAATAATTTTTGTACGATTTTTTTCATCAGGCTCAAATTGTTCAATAGTTACGTCACAACGAATCGTATCGCCGCTAAAAACAGGACGTAAAAATTCAAAATCCATTTTGCGAGCTAGTACGTTATAATCACCGCCAATTTTTGTAGGCAATGTTGATGTTAACAGCCCTTGTACAACAAATCTTCCCTGCTCATCTGGTGTAACATGATGAACGCCTTCATCTTTCGATACTTCTGTAAATAACGCAACATCCTCTTTCGTAAAAGTTCGTTCAAAGTTGATTTTTTCGCCTACTTGCAATTTCATTCATACCCCTCCTCAAAAACACTTGTAAAATAAGAAAAACCGAAACTAAAAATCATTTCGGTTTTTCTAACTAAAGAAGTCTATTTATTTTAAAGAATGTACAAACAACCCGCTACGCAGTTTCGGTTCAAACCACGTTGATTTTGGCGGCATGACTTCTCCGGCATCTGCGATTGCTAATAAAGCTTCCATTGATGTCGGATATAGTGAAAACGCCACTTTATATTCACCGCTATTTACAAGACGTTCTAGTTCTTCTAATCCACGGATTCCTCCGACAAAGTCGATGCGTGAATCAGATCGCGGATCATGTATTTCAAGCACTTGGCTTAATAAATGATCTTGCAGGATAGATACATCTAAACCTCTAACAAGATCATTCGCATCAAACGTTTCCTCTTTCACAGTAAGCTTATACCACTTCTCATTTACATACATACCAAATGATTTGGGCTCATTTGGTTTATACGGAGAAACAGTTGCTTCTTCTACATAAAAGTACTGCGTAATTTGATTTAAAAACTGTTCCTCTGATAAGCCATTTAAATCTTTCACAACTCGGTTATAATCCCAAATCGATAATTCATCATGAGGGAATAGAACCGATAAGAAGAAATTAAATTCCTCTTCTCCTGTGTAATTTGGATATTGTTCTCTTCGCATAAGTCCTACTTTTGCAGCTGATGCAGAACGGTGATGCCCGTCTGCAATATAAAGATTAGGAATATCTTCAAATGCGTTTACTAAAGTCGTAATTACATCTTCATCTACAATCTTCCACACAACATGCTTAACACCGTCTTCTGCTGTAAATGTATAAATTGGCGTATGTTCTTCTTTCCAGCTCCTAATTAAATGCTTTACTTCATCTTTTGTACGGTACGTTAAAAAAATCGGACCTGTATTTGCGTCACACACATCTACGTGGCGAATACGATCTAGCTCTTTTTCATGACGTGTTCTTTCATGTTTTTTAATTGTATCATCTTCATACTCATCAATAGATGTACAAACGACAAGGCCTGACTGCGTTCTTCCTTGCATCGTCAGTTCATAAATATATAGCGCTGGCTCTTCATCTTGTATGAACACTTCTTCTCGTATAAATTGCTTTAAATTGTCGCCCGCTTTTTCATACACGCGATCATCATACGGTGACAGTTCAGGATCTAAATCAATTTCTGCTTTATCAACATGCAAGAAAGAATATGGATTCCCTTTTACAACTTCCCTTGCCTCTTCACTATTTAATACGTCATACGGTAAAGCTGCCACTTGTGCCGCTTTTTCCTCTACTGGACGAATGGCCCGAAACGGTCGTATTTTTGCCACATTCCTCTCTCCTTTACACAATCATTCGAACGGCTACAACACCTGTAATTTTGCTTATATTTTCTACAATATTCTCTTTTATTATATCATCAATTCCGTTATCGATATCAATCATTGTGTATGCCCAAGAATGTTTACTACGATTAATCATATCGGCAATATTAATATGATGTTCTGCTAAACATCCTGTAATTTGTCCTACCATGTTTGGAACGTTTTGATGCATAATTGTAATTCGTTTCTTTCCGATATACGGCAATTCTACGTTTGGATAGTTTACTGAATTACGAATATTTCCTGTCTCTAAATATTCACGTAATTGACGTGCTGCCATTACTGCACAATTTTCTTCTGATTCAGACGTAGATGCACCAAGGTGAGGCGTCGCTGTTACATTTTTCATCTTTATTACATTTTCATTTGGGAAGTCCGTTACGTAATGTGTAATAATATCTTCTTCTAATGCTTTTTGAAGAACCTTTTCATCTACAAGTTCTCCTCTAGAGAAATTAAATAGACGCATCCCTCTTTTCATCTTCTCTACAGCGTGTTCCCCAATAATCCCCTTCGTTTGATTCGTAAGAGGAATATGCAGTGTAATATAATCACACGTTGCAAAAATTTCATCAAGGCTAAATGCTCTTTGCACATGTGTAGAAAGACGCCAAGCTGTTTCAACTGAAATATAAGGATCATATCCGATAACATCCATCCCTAATGCTAACGCATCGTTCGCAACTAAAGCACCAATTGCGCCAAGTCCGATAACACCTAGACGTTTCCCTGCAATTTCTGATCCAACAAATTGTTTTTTTCCTGATTCAACAAGCTGTGGTACTTCTTCACCCTCTAAGTTTTTCGTCCAACTTACACCATTAATAATGTTACGTGAAGACATAATAAGACTGGCAATAATGAGTTCCTTTACAGCGTTTGCATTTGCCCCCGGCGTGTTAAATACTACAATTCCTTTTTCTGTACATCGCTCGACAGGAATATTATTTACACCAGCGCCAGCTCTTGCAATCGCCTTTAAGTCTTTTGAAAACTCCTCTTGATGTAAAGAGTAGCTACGAAGCAAAATTCCATCTGGGTGATTGATTTTATCCCCTACTTCATAACGTTCTTCAGTAAAAACTTGTAAACCTTTTTCTGCAATTTGATTTAACGTTTGAACACGAAACATATCCCCATCTCCCTATCTATTCTCAAGCTCAAATTCCTTCATATAATCTACTAATTGTTTTACACCTTCCACTGGCATCGCATTGTAAATACTTGCACGCATACCGCCGACTGAGCGATGTCCTTTTAGCGTAACGAAACCGCGTTCCTTCGCTTTTTGTAAAAACTCATTGTTAAGTTCTTCTGACGGTGTTGTAAATGGAATGTTCATAAGTGATCGATACGCAGGATCAACTGGTGAAGTAAACAATTTAGATTCATCTAAAAAATGATAAAGAAGTGAAGATTTCATTTTATTTTGTTCTTCAATCGCAGATACTCCGCCTTGCTCTTTCAACCACTCTAGTACAAGTTTTGTTACGTAAATACTAAAGGATGGCGGTGTATTATATAAGGAGTTATTTTTACTGTAAGTTTCATAATTTAACATTGTCGGACAAGAGCAATCTGCTCCCCCAATTAAATCTCTTTTTATAATAGCAATCGTTAAGCCCGCAGGTCCTAAATTCTTTTGCGCCCCCGCATATATAAGACCAAACTTCGAAACATCATATCGCTCTGATAAAATATTTGAGGACATATCCGCAACGAGCGGCACTCTTTCTGCATGTGGAATGTCCACATATTTTGTCCCCTCAATTGTATTATTCGTTGTAATATGTACATAATCTAGTTTTTCATCACTTAATAAACCGTCCAGTTTAGGAATCGTAGTAAACTTCTCTTGCTCGGAAGAAGCAATCACTTGTACTTCCCCAACTTTTTCGGCTTCTTGTAGTGCCTTTTTAGACCATGAGCCAGTTAGTACGTATCCAGCTTTTTTATACGTATTCATTAAGTTCAACGGTATCATAGAGAATTGTAATGACGCACCGCCTTGTAAAAATAAAATATCATACTCATCAGGGATGCTCATTAATTCACGAAGTAAGTTACTCGCTTCCTCTATAATACTTTGAAAATAAGAAGATCGATGACTCATTTCCATAATAGACATGCCTGTCCCGTTATAATTTAAAAGCTCCTTTTGCACTTTCTCTAAAACTGGCAAAGGGAGTATTGATGGTCCTGCTGAAAAATTATAGACTCTCTCCATTACCCTCATAACCTCCCTATTTCTCATTTGATTATTTTTTAAACTTTCTGAATTATAACCTAAAATATAATATGTGGTCAATTTGTTTTCTATTATTACGGCGCAAGACGCGATGGAATCGCTTGCAAGTGCAGACTTTTTTATGGACATATAAAAAAGTGTTAAGTACATAATCGTACTTAACACTCTAATAATAGAAATAATAATAGCTAGTCGTTCGTAAAGAACCGATCAAAAATTTGATAAATAGCAGAAAGACCAATGAGCCAATAAATAGTGTCCACAAGCGCCGGCATAGAACCAAACCATTTCTCAACTACATTGTAATCTAACGCTACAAATAACCAATTCAAACCGCCGAGAATCACCAAAATTACTGTAAGGTAAGACAAAAATTTCATTATGATTGCCCCCTAGGTGATAAGATGGTGAAAGGCCTTTCACTAGAAATATATGTAGTAAACTTTAAAACTTACCTATTTTATAAAAATTATTTTCGGTACCACCCGTTAATAACTGCCTCTGCTTCTTTACTATGTATTTGATACGCATGCGTACTATCATTAGAGCCAATAAACCAAATTGAAAAACCTTTAAAATATGGTTTCGGTTCTAATACATCACGGTAAGCACGCCATCCATTTAATTGTACATCTTTTGAAAATACATTTGAAACATCTGGATTCCACGGATTTTGCAACCCAAGTTCACGTGCTGGAACGTTAAACCCACCGAAGTAAACTGGCTTTCCTGTTACATTATGTAATTGTTCCAATTGCTGAACAACATTTTGCCCACGATTATATACTGTTGTCGCAAATAAACTTTGCTTCACTTCTTCGTATGACGGATTCCTTTTTCCTGAAACTTCAAACCAACTATCAATACTAACAATATCCACCTTTTTTAAATACGGGCGATTGATTTTCTCTTTAAACTTTGCTTCATATGAAGGATCCCAACTTGCCGTTAACCACCAGTTCATTTGATACAAAACATTTCCTTTATACTGATTACGAACAAAATCAATTGTATCGCTCCAATATCCTTCTGCATACTCCATATTCACGAAATTAGAAGCAATCTTTAGTCCATACACATTGTATTTACTTGTAATGGAATTAAAGATATCTTGCAGAATAACCGTCTTCCAATTCCAGAAGAAATCATTAATGTTACTTGGGTTCCATTCTGTCTCTCCAACATTCCCCTGTTGAATATACGGGAACGGTTCCACTATAACTTGAATATTACGCTTTAATAATTCTTGAATTAAAATAATAGCTTGTTGCTTTTGCGCTTGATTAATTACCATGTTAGTAGAAGTCACATTTGGGATATCTACTTGAATCGGTACATTTACTGTATTTAAATTTAAGCGCTCCACATCCGCTAATACTTTCGCTACATTTCCAACTTCCCATACTGTTACGTTTCCTGATTTGATTTTTCCAGATTGAACAGTATTTACATCTGCCTGTACATTTCCTTGAAAACAAAAAGAAAACAACATAATAAACACTCCTAAAAAACTTATTAAACTCTTATTTTTCTTCACAACTTTCCCCCTATAATTTTTGGCTTTCTTGATTATTTTATACAACGTTTCACATTTATTCCAGAAAAAAAATGAAGTGCCGTTCAACTATATTCATATAAATCTCCTAAAAATAGTAGGGAAAATAAAAAAGGAGCAGGTTTCCGCTCCTTTTTCCTCTCTTTTCACGATTGAAATTATCAAATTCCTTCTAGTAACTTACTTAAGGAATTTTTTCAAATGAATCAATACTCATAATTAAATTCATATATTCTTCATCTACACTCAATTTTATATTGCTTCATCAAACAACCCATCACTTCGGCTCTAAATTTAATACCTTCCCCTCTATCCCCTCCGTATTCAATGTAGTCGTATGATACGTGCCACTTACCCAATCATCTATTTGATCATGATACCAATCGCTTCTAAAATGTCCCGACTGTCCTGGTCCCACTATATGATAACCGTTTGACATATCTTTCGTATCAATAACGAATCGCCAAGAAGCACCATGATTTACAATACCGTTATCGCCGTAACTCGCTGCTTGGACGGTAACTTGACTTCCGCCAATTGGAACTGGTTTCTCACGATTAAAAGCTAGTAATGCTAACATACTCGATGATTTCGAAATTGGATGTGTAAAAGCGAGTTGATGGTAATCGCCCCACTTCCAGCTCCCAACATCGGGTCCATATTCCTTCTGCAATTTCTTCATTACATTCTCGTACGATGTATGCACAACTTTTGTGAAACCTCCGTACTTCGTAAACCAAGCGCTATTTTCTCCCGCTATTTCTTTTCGAATCAATTCATCAACAACTTGTGACTTCCCTTTAAATAACTCCATCACATCTTTCGGTATTTCTTTTGAAAATAACGTATTCGAAATCTCTTTCATTAATAAATGAAAAATTAGTGGTGCCGCTTCATCTTTACTATCATAAAAATTCCACTTTGTTAATTGGTTTACGCCTTCTTTCTCTAACTCATTTAAAGATGCTTTATTTAACTCTTTTAAAAATATAGGAGTAAACTCTTTCCCATATAAATTCTTTTGATCCATCTGTAACTCTTCTAAATCTTTCACCGTATACTTTTCCTTCTCTTGCAAAAATTCTTGAATACGCATTTGCCTATATGGCTGTGCCCACGTATTGCTAATATGGTACGGATAATCATCATCAACAATTTTATTATTCGCAGTTGAAATAAAACCTTCTTTCGGATTTATAACTTTCGGCAGCTGATCAAATGGAATATATCCTTCCCATTCATATTCATCTGTCCATCCTGGAACAGGCAAGCTACCATCGCCTTTTTTACGCACTGGTATATTTCCATTCGCTTTATAAGCAATCGTGCCATCGTTTGATGCAAACACAAAGTTTTGCGTTGGTGTATGGAAATCTTGAAGAGCGGTTTCAAACTCAGTCCAGTCTTTTGCTTTGTTCATATTTAATACAGCTTTTAACTCAGCTGACGGTTCTAAAGCAGTCCACTTTAAAGAGAATACGGTTTTCGTTTTCTCCTTCCCCTTATCCGCAAACTCTGAAATTACTGGCCCATGCCTCGTAATCGTAACGTTATAAGGAATTGTCTTCCCGCCTTTTACTTTAATCGATTCATCAACTACCGTAGCTTTCTCCCATTTATCGTTATACAGAAATTCATTTTCATTATTAGGATTTCTCTTCTCAATATATAAATCTTGCACATCAGGCCCTGTATTCGTAACGCCCCACGCTATTTTGTCATTGTGGCCTAATATAACACCTGGTACTCCAGCGAAAATAACGCCACTCACATTTAAATCTTTCATTTCAAGTCTCGTTTGATACCATATAGAAGGTGTCGCAAGGGATAAATGAGGGTCATCTGCTAAAATCGGCTTACCTGACGCACTCTTCTCACCGCTCACAACCCAGTTATTACTACCGTTAAACTCCGGGGGAATTATCGTTTTTGAAAAACTTTGTGCTACGTCCACATTTGTAGTTTTTAGTTCAGCTAGCAATCTAGGTGCATCTTTCGGATATGTAGGAAATAGCTCATTTGCTTGCTCTTTCGGAAGATTTTTCAGCGCCCAATATCGAAATGCCTGTCCGTGCCAATGTCCTCCTAAGTCAAACGCCATATACTTCCCGATCGTTAAAGTATCAACAATTGACCACTCAGCAGGTTCATAACCTAATATAGTAAACTCAACTGGTAATTTCTTTTCCTCTTTCGCCTCACGTATAAAAGCGTTCACCCCATCAGCAAATGACTGCAGGGCATATTTTGCTTCTCCATCATATTGACTAACTGAAGCTTCTGCCGCTCGCCGTAAACCGAGTGTTCGAAATAATTTATCTCGGTCAACAGCTGCTTCCCCAACAACTTCACTTAACATACCAGAAGCTTGTCTTCTACTTAAATCCATTTGAAACAACCGATCTTGCGCTTGTACATATCCTTGTGAAAAATATAAATCATGTGCATTTTCCGATTTAATATGCGGGACACCTTTACTATCCCGCTTCACCGTAACAGCGTGTTGTAAATCCTCTAGCTTTATCGTTCCATCTATCTTTGGCATAGATTTCAGCGTATATATATTCAAAAAAATCACAGCGGAAATAACTAACAAGAGAACGATACCACTAGCCCAAATAAAAATTCTTCTTCCCCTTTTTCGTTTCTTCTTTATAACGACTTCCATATAACCACCCCTTTCTCACACTATTCGCTTCTATAGTAAAAGAACCTTTTAGAATAGAAAAAATCCTTATCCAAACTATGGGTCATACAAACCGAATACTTCTCTCCTATGCATTCCTTCACTAAAATCTACTCGTTCTTTCTTACACCAATTCCTCAAAATCCCCCTCACATAAGCTAACGTTTTCTTATTATTTTCAAACGCAATTTTAAGTACCTCTAACACTTTCTCTCCAGAAAGTCTTTGTATCCAATTCTTCAATTCCTTCACAATATATGGGGATAAACTACTAATATTTTGTTCATAAAACTTATAAACTTCACTATTTGGAACGTCCTCTTCTATGGTTTCCACCTCTATCTCTTCCGCTTCTTCTTTCTCTTCAATAACTACTTGTGAACTACTATTATCCTCTTCTTTTGGCATACCAAAATGCTGCAATAATAATGGAATCTTGTATTCTTCTTCAAGGCATTTACGTAAAAATATATGTATGAACTCATTACTTTTTATAGTCTTTAACTCACGTAATACGCACTTCTCCACATTCGTATTTGAAATAGGGTTATAGTGTAACCAATTTATTATGAATACCTCTTTCGTTTCCGTATCATATAAAATCTTTCCATACTCAACAAACCTGTTTAGCAACTTCTCAACAGTCTCCATACTATAACCTGTTTCAAGCTCTGCCACACGCTTCGGTAATATGTAAATACCACATTGCTTTGTTTTCGTACCAGTTAACAAATATATGTAAAAATAACGCTCCTCTGGCGTTAAATCTAATATGAATTCATCTTGCCAAAAGTTCACCTGCACATTACGGTATACCGCCATATGTTTCCCTCCACTCTTTGCTAGTAAATAGGAAAATTTTAATCCTTCATTATAAAGATAGGCATACGGGAATGGTTTTGGCATTCGAATTACAATTTTTTTACTACTACAACGCCGGTTTCATTTTTTCGCGCTTGTTTTGTTCTTGTTTTTGTTTTTGTTTTTTCTTAGTGATTTATTACTTGGTAGGGGCTTATAAGGGGCTTGGAAGGGCATTCTACATTACAATCTATGAAATACAATTTGTTCTTCCTACTAAATAGGAGCTATTCCAAATTATTATTTTGGATAGCTCCTTTCAAATTCTTCTTATTTTTTACTTCTACCAATGTCAGCTTCTACATACCATTTATTCTGCTATTTGCGGGCAGTAAAACTCTCATTTCAAAATTCGGTGAATAAACTGCTCGATTGCAGTGCGAGTGGCCCTCACTGATTAAAGTTTCCTTTTATTTTTGCATTGAATCTAACATCTTCACAATAAAGGCAGCTGCCTGACCACGAGTTGCTGTACCTCGGGGATCAAACTCATTATTTCCAATACCATTAACTACCTTTAGACTGTATAATCGTTGAACCGATTCTTTATATGTTATTAAATGCTTATCTGTAAATGGTAATGCTGCTAACTCACCTGTAATTCCTTTATATCGTAATGCTTTGTCAATCATAATAGATACTTCTTCACGAGTAATTGGTGAGTTAGGATCAAAAATCCCTTCACCACGACCATTAATAATTCCTGCACTTGCACAACGTTTAATACCGTCATGAAGTGATGGATGTGCCTCATTAATATCTACAAATGACTTATTTCCCTCTGGTAGTTTAAGAGCATTCGAGATTAATTTCGCAAACTCCGCTCTCGTTACATTTCGATATGGCGCAAATACACCATTACCTTCGCCTTGCATAATACCTAGACTGTTTAATTTACGAATATGCTCTTCAAACCAGCCACCTGTAATATCATCTTTTGGTTTTTGTACTTCTTCCTTAGGCTTTTGTACTTCTTCCTTTGGTACATTGTAGTTAATTTTAATCCAGCTTGGGTCATAGAAAATCCATTCTCCATTACCTACTTTATACCAACCATTTTTAACCGCTAATACTTTGTAACGATCTCCGGTTGAAGCTTTACGTACAACACGATGTTCAATACCCGCATCACTACGTACATTGATGCCACTACCATTTACCACTAGTTCCATGCTAGGTTCAGCTGGATTATTTTCATTTGGATTAAATGAGTCATTTTTATCTTGTAAAGGCGTATCAATCTGCGCATTTATATTTGCATACCACTGAATTCCTTGTACGAAACCAGCCCAATTACCACGTGAAATTAAAATGTCAGGACATTTTTTCCCGCTCCATTGTTGATGCTTGTAAATATGATCTGCACCAATTCCTTCTTTGTTCATTAAATAACCTGCAAGTCGTTTTGCATTTTCTAAAGCTTTATTGTAATCACCATCTTGGTTAACCGCGATCTCGATACCGATAGACTCCCTGTTTCCTGATCCATCTCCATCTCCTGCATGCCAACCATTTTCGTTTGTTGGTAAGTGTTGATAAATTTGTTTATCGTCTACAGTAAAATGCCATGAAGCTGTTCGGAAAGTGCCTTCAGTTGCTTGCTTGTATAAATATTTCGCATGATTTTCAGCATTAGCACCAGCGGCTGTATTTGCGGTCTCATGAATTGTAATGTAACGTGCTTTCATCGGATTTGCAGGACGAATATCAGGATTTCCTGCTGGAACAATCCACTCCACAAATGGAACTCCTGCAAGTGTTCCATATTTCTTCGTACTCTGTGCACTATATTGAATACCTCTTGGCTTTGCAACAGGTTTCATTTGACGATCAGATCCATCATTTCGACCATCTACAGATTCAAATGCCTTTTCAATGTTTGAAATAGCTTCCTTTTCTGCTACTTGTCCCTTCTTAGCATTTTGCATTTTGTTTAATTCTTCTGTTTCATCATGTTTATGCTTATATTCTTCTAAAAGCATTTTTTCATTTTCAGATACTTCTGCTTCGTTAATTTGTACATGATTAGGAACTTCCAACTTGAAATTAGAATAATTTAATCCGCTCGTTCCGTGTTCTCCTTGGGCAATATTAAGTTGATCAGTTTGAGAGTTGTTTATCTCTTCTGCTGATGCTGATAAAGGTACACTCCCTAAAATCACTAGACTTGTTGATAGTGCGATTACTTGTTGTTTGATTGTCTTATTCATTATTATAATAAATACATACACACTCCCACCGTGTATGTATCTCAACCTCCCTTTATTGTCACATTAATTTTAAAAATACGAATCTATTATGTACTTCTAATATATTTTCTTTTTATTTATATATTTAAATTATATTATTTTATGCCCGTTAAGAAAATATTTATATGTCATCCCTACAAATGAATTTCATCTAACATACTTTTTACAAAATCCGTCAACAAAAATTATTTTACAACTAATTACCAATACCGTCAAAAGCATTTTCAACAATCCACACTTTAATAGCTATAGTAAATGCTATTTCTTTCACATTATATACTATTACAAATTACCTTTAACTTGTCCGACAATTTCGTTTATCGTATTTCGATCAAACTTATCACTAATTTCGTATGGCTCACGATCTCCTACGAATTGCACGCCTACAATATCATTGCGATCCTTACCGTATTGCACTTCAATAATAGATCCACGCTCTATTTGTTTCCAAATGAGACCTACTTCATCTTTATTATCTAAAATAATGCAGTCTTCAATATTTTCATCAATCCCAATTAACTTGTTATCATCTATATATCCAATCTCGTATTGTTGCCGTTCTTTCGCTTTTCCGCTTACTAGTATACCTTTGCTACCATATGAGTAATCCGTATAGTCCTTTTTCTCCTTTTGTACCCCTTTCGGCTTTTGTGCTTCAGTTTTTTCAGCAGCTCCACAACCTGTAATAAGACTGATTGGCATAACCATAGTTAATACTACTCTAGTAAATTTCTTTATCATTTATAACTAACCTCACATACTTAATTTAAAATGCTATTTATTTCCTTATTATAAAATAACATGATAATACAGAGAAAGAGCCAAAGATAAAATATTATTTACATCCGTATTGTCCCTCCCTTTACATTAATATAGTACCCTCATAAGTATGAATAGCTAGGCTTTCAAAATTAATACGGGAATATTATAGAAAGTAGACATCCTACTCACATACGATTAGTATTAGAATTGAAAATATATAAACTAGATGATTACTTATATTAAGGAAGGAAGTGCACAGCTATGGATTTTAAAACAGTCATGCAAGAGCTTGAAGCCCTTGGTAAGGAAAGAACGAAAAAAACATACATCTCTAACGGTGCACACGAGCCGGTTTTTGGCGTAGCTACAGGTGCTATGAAACCAATCGCTAAGAAAATAAAAGTAAATCAAGAGTTAGCTGAGGAACTTTATGCTACAGGTAACTACGATGCTATGTACTTTGCAGGCATTATTGCAGATCCAAAAGCTATGAATGAGTCTGATTTTGATCGCTGGATGGACGGGGCATATTTTTATATGCTATCTGATTATGTGGTAGCAGTAACTTTATCGGAGTCAACTATCGCCCAAGACGTTGCGGATAAATGGATTGCAAGTGGGGATGAGCTACGAATGTCAGCGGGCTGGAGTTGCTACTGCTGGCTTTTAGGAAATCGCAAAGACAATGAATTTGCCGAAAGCAAAATTTCCGATATGCTTGAAATTGTAAAAAATACAATTCATGCTGCGCCAGAACGAACAAAATCTGCTATGAATAATTTTATAAATACTGTAGCAATTTCATATGTGCCACTACACGAAAAAGCAGTCGAGACTGCAAAAGAAGTTGGTATAGTTGAAGTAAAACGTGATAATAAAAAAAGCAGTTTGTTAAATGCTTCCGAAAGTATTCAGAAAGAAGTCGATAGAGGAAGAGTTGGTTTCAAACGTAAATACGTTAGATGTTAGATTATTAAAAAAGGTGTCAATCAAGAAAGATTGGCACCTTTTTTTAATGTAGAAGTAGAAAATGGACTACCTCCCTAAAAATCATTCATTTCCCTCTTTACAACTTATATGTTAGAAATTTCTTCTTTCACTTTATACACCCTATCTCTTTTCTCATCGTTTTTAACAAAAGTAAGCTTTCCTTCTGTAACAAAGCCTTCCAACGCTAAGCATACTTGTCCATATGCTTTTGGCTTATTCGTTGTAAATCTTTCGTCTGATATTTTACCAGATCGTATTAACTGTTCGCATAGCTCCAATGCACTTATTTCTTCAGAATCCATTAATTCCAATATATCTTTTTGCAATGTTGATAAAGGTGCAGGTATCTCGGCTACCTCTACCTTTTCTTGTTTATTTTCTTTTTCGTCTTCAAATAAATCTTCAAATGAAATTTGATTCATTACATCTTTTCCTTTCTCACAACGAATTTGCTTAACATGAACTGAACCCTATATGTACTAGAACTTTTACATTTAGTTATTGTTATGTAGTCCTTACCTCTTTATATAGATTTTATAACTCATGTACATTATTTTAAGTAGTATATTTCCATTATACCAAATATACGTTCTGTCATCTATTGTAGAATTCGTTATTACTGAACTGAAATCAATAGTGAATATCCGGTGCACAAATCATGCAAACAAAAAAATGCTAATCGCATTGTTTGAACTACTTCCACATGTCTATCAAGCTAAGAAAAACGAACATCCAAAATAAAAAAGCGAGGTTACTATTGTAGTACCTGAAAAGCAGGCAGTCTTTAAGGCTTAGTTAAGTAAGTATTATATGTTGTGAATGAAAAAGGATCTGATATGAATATCAGATCCTTTTTCATTGCTTCTTTTATAAATGTAACTTTTTTATACATACATCGTTTCACACGATAACTGGTTCATACGTGCTTACATTATCATACACTGTTTTCGCAATTCTAGGAGGAAGATTAACACACCCTCCAAATCTGACTTTTTATATAGAATCAAAGTGTATTTTTACTTACCAGACTTAATTTTTTCGTTATATTCTTCTAAAGTTAACCCTTTTTCTTTTAGATAAACAGCAACTTCTTTTCCTACATAACGATAGTGCCATGGCTCATACTTAATGCCAGTAATATTCTCTTTATCTTTTGGATAGCGGAGAGTAAATCCATACTCTGCAGCATTCTTATCTAACCATTTGAATGCATCGGTAGTTTCAAATTTTGCATTTAAATCTTCTACAGTATTCTGCCATTCAACTGAAATAATGTCTAACGCTAATCCAGTATGATGTTCACTTGCACCAGGATACTGAAGATATTCCAATGCTTTAGCACTAGCTTCTTTGTCCGACAAACCTTGAGATTTATAGCTTTTAACTGAAGCATCATAATACGTTTGTTGTAATTTTATAGCTCGATAACCTGATCTTAAATAAAGATTGATTCCCTCTTTTTTTGCAGCTGCTACCATATCCTGATAGGAAGTTGCAATTCTACTATCTATTTTCATATTCGGCTTAGCATTTTGGGTAATACTTGTTAATTCAATTCCTAATTCCTTTGATAACATATGCTCTCTATTTACAAGAATAATTCTCCAATCATTAGGATCAGAGATAGGTAAAACATCTTTTTTATTCGCATGTATCTCTTTTTTATTTTTATCGTTATTATTAGTAGTTTCCTGAGATGTTTGCTTTCCACTACAAGCAGCAAGACTCCATCCCATTGCCAATACCAATGCTAAAATTATAAATTTTTTAATTGTATCTCATTCCCTTTTTGTTTATTAGTCTTTATACCAATTTCCCAACACGTCTCTAGGAATCTCCTTGAAATCCTTCAAAGAAACGGGGCCGACAAATTTTTTAATTCCATGTTTTTTAGAATCTTCATCCGAATAATCTTTTAAAAATTGAATTTTAAATTGTTTCTTACCATCAGCGTAGTCGGTTACTGTCGGTACGATTGCCGCTTGTCGTATACCAAAAGTTTTATCTTCATACTTAACAAATTGTACATAAGATAATCCTCCAACCAATGTTTCTAATTTTTCTTGCGCAGAGATAAGATTTCCAAGAGAATAATAGATTAGCGTTTCATGTCCACCTTTATTTTGTTTCCACTCAATTGGTTGAATTACATGTGGATGATTTCCAATTACTACATCTACACCTAAATCTGTTAAATATTGAGCAACTTCTTTTTGTTGCTTTGAAGGTGTAGATGTATATTCTACTCCCCAATGCACCATAACAATCACCATATCAGAGCTATTCTTTGCCTTTTCCACATCATTTTGTATCGCTTTTTTATCAATTAAATTTAAAGCCCAAGACTTATCAGCCGGAATTTTAATTCCATTAGTACCATATGTATAATTTAGTAACGCAAAGCGAATACCATTTTTTGTAATCGTTTTTATTTCATTACGCTCGTTTTGACTCTCATTAATGCCTACTGGGATAACATCCGGATATTTCTTCCAGTATTCTCTTGTATTCGCAACACCTTTAATACCCATATCCATAGCATGATTTGTCGCTTGAGTCACTATATTGAATCCAGTGTCCACTAAAGATTGGCCTACTTCTTCAGGTGTATTGAAAGTCGGATATCCCTGTACTTTTAGATTATTTCCTGCAATTGGAGTCTCCTGGTTCACGATAGCAAGATCACTTGATTTAACAGCTTTTTTGATATTTTCATAAATATAGTTATAATCATATGAACCGTCTTTTTGTTTGCCATCTTTAATTACTGCGTCATGATATAAATTATCACCCGTTGCTAGTAAATTCACAACCGATTTTACTTTTTTATCTTCCGCAAAATTAGGAGACTGTTGGATAGGACTCTTCTCTACCCAATTTGGTGCTTTTAATGATGTATCTATATTAGATTCAGCCGGTGGTAATGAAGCTTTAGATGTCTTAACATCTGTATTACCACAAGCAGTTAAAAGCACTAAAAAAATAAGACATAATAAAAAAAACTTTTTACTTCTCTGTAAAGTATCTAACATGTGATCCTCTTTTCTGTTTTATTACTTATAACCAGTTCTAACAAATCATTCTTTAAAACAACGTATTTTGGTTTTACCCTTAATTATGGAAGGACACTCTGTTACATCTGCTTCGGAATATACAGATAATCATTTTCCATTCTCTAGCAATCTATCAATTCCATCAGAATTGATAGATTGCTAGAGAAACATGATCCATCAGGATGTCGACTAGTTTCATATACCTGTTCCAATTGCAGTAACTCGTTTAATCTAAACAAGATAGAAGAATAGTTCATATAGCCTCTTCTCTTGCTTTACGTTTGTGAGTGGCTCCAAAAAGAGGGGATCGTTGCTGTACCCCCTTTAAATATTATGGAATCTTTGTAACTAATTTCTTTACGTTAAGCGACAAACATTATACCGATAACAATAAGTAAGACCCAAGAACTTATTTTACCAATATACGAAAAAAGTAGCAATCTTTTGACCCATATAATGAAGCCAATTAGGAGAAATGAACGAGAGATTCATTCTATTCAATTCCTGCATTGATTAATAAAAAAACAAGCCACCCAACTATTGGATGGCTCTATACTATAAAGAGAATTTGTTATTGGATTACTTCAATTTCCCTTCAAAAACAATCTTCCTACCGCACGGCTCAACTACTGTTTTGCCGTCTTTCTTTACTTCATGAAAGATCGGCTCTTCCATACGACGAGACGGAGCGTAGCCTTCTTGTTCCATACGTGCTAAGCAGTCTGTAATTGTTTCATTTTCAAGTACTTCAAATTTCTTTTTATTAGGTTGTTTTGTCATGCCCTAACCTACTTTCTATTTTTCTTGATGCGAATTGATTCTTCATGTAGACCATGTATAACATTGCTAGAATTCCCATTATAATCATAACCGCAATAAAAAAGCTTGTATACTGTATTTTTTCTATAAATACGCCGCCTAATACAGGCCCCATAATACTTCCTAAACTAAAAGCGATTCCGGATAATATATTACCTGCCGGTAGTAAGTGTCTCGGTAATAAATCAGTCATAAATCCAAGCCCTAAAGAGAAACACGATCCAATAACCATACCCGCTAAAAGCATGCAGGCAAAGACGATCCAGTAATATTGATCAAATACGGCGGCAAGTAGAAAAATGCCCGTACTTATGCTAAACGTCCAGGTTAATATACGATCCCTTCCGTATTTATCACTCAATATACCGAGCGGAATCTGTGTAATAATACCCCCAACTGCAAATGCTGGTAATAAGAAGGATACATCTGAAACAGACCACCCTTTACGAAGTGCGTATACTGGTAAGTTACTATTTAACATCGCCTCAAGTACACCGTATGCAAGTGGTCCTAGTAACGCAATCCATCCTAATCCAACAACTTGTTTATAACGAGAAAATGATGATTCACTCTTCACTTCTCTTTCATCTTGCGCTGGGAATGCATTTTTTGTTGGTAATAGTAACAGCCAACCTATTAGACAAAGTATAGTAGATATAATAAATGGCGTTGCAAGACCGTACTGTACAGTGCTTGCTAAATACGGACCAACGGCAAAACCAATTCCGAAGAATACACCGTATATCGATACTTGTCTCCCTATTTTACTTGGGTCCGATGTTGTCGTAATCCATGTTTGTGTTCCGACATGAAGCATATGATCTCCGACTCCAACTAGAAATCTAAGGATAAACCATACCCAAAATGAAATTGTTTGTGTAAAAAAGAATAATGAAATAATAACGAGAAACCCACCTATAACAATAATTGGCTTCATTCCAAACCTTTGCATCGGTTTTTCAAGAAACGGCGAAATAACTAATATCCCGATGTACAATGCCGTCGCATGAATACCGTTAATACTTGAACTAACCCCTTCTTGTTCAAAAATCATTGCAATGGCAGGTAAGAGCATTCCTTGTGATAAACCAGAAATTGCTACAATCCCAACCATAATCCAAAATGTAAAACGCATTGACATCCCTTTCCCTCTCCTTCTCACGCTTTCCACTTTTCATTATAAACTGTTTCTGCAAATGCGTGTACGAATATTCGCAATAAAAAACAAGCTAAAAGAATGAACCTTTTAGCTTGTTATCTTATCCTTCCCAAACTTGTGCTTTCACATTATAATGAAAATGTTTAAAATATGGATTTTCATAAAATGATGGTCCATATAAGTAATGTTGCATATGAGCTGTTAGTGGCTGCTGCATTTGTAAAGGAACTACAGCTGGTGAAACTTGCATATACATCGGATCTATCATTATTTTTGTATAGATATGATGATCATATGGCGAATAAGCGATTAAGGATGGTTTATGCATTGATAATCTCCCCTTATACATACAAATGTTATAGTATATGCAAAACTTTTCATTTTGGGGATTCTTTCTATTCTAGCCAATCTTCTACATGTTTTATAAATACATCTAAACAATCAATAAACGGTGAGTGTCCGCAATCTTCTAATACCTTCAACTCTGCATTTGGCAAATGTTTCGCTAATTCCTCACCGACTACTTGCGGTACGACATAATCTCTATCACCTTGTATGACGAGTGTCGGCGCTTTAATATGATGAATTTGCTTACTTCCCTCTACAACCCCATTATGTTCATCCGAAATATTAAATGTAATGAGCGCATAATTCACATCTACGAAATTACGTTGCGTTAACATATCATCTAAATACTTTTCATAACGGTCCGGTTCAGGTTGATTATGTGTATATATTAATAGATTCCATACTGTACGGTAATATAGTTTGTTCATATTTTTTATCGCGTCTAATACTGGAGCGATTTGTACTGGATCTTGCGCAATTTCTTCTTTTGTCTTTACTAAACTTGATACGATTGGCTGCCCATTCGTATCTTTTTTAAAGATTGGGTATCCTTTCATTCCTACTGATTCTACTAAAATTAACTTTTCTACAAAAGTTGGGTGATTCGCTGTAAATTGCATCGCAACGCCACCGCCCATTGACCAGCCCATTAATGAGAATTTCTCTAGCTTTAACTCGTCGATAAATAATTTTACATCTTCTGCAAAGTCTTGTAATGAATCTATCGACTGATTATACGTTGATTGTCCAAACCCTCTTAAATCAAGAGCGTAAATATGGTATTGATCTTGCAACTTTTCAATAACTAAATCCCAATGTTGTGACGATGTCATGTTCCCGTGAATGAGTACAAGAATATCTGTATTTCGCCTTCCAACTTCCTGATATGCAATCGTTTCTCCGTTCGATAGTGAAACAAACTCCATTGTTGCAGGCTTAATCATCACAAGTTCCCCCATTCTATTTAATAGAAAGAAAATTCTTTACTTAATTAAAGAATAGCACGTAGAATATACGTTCGCAACATAAAACCTATAAGAATTTTTCACATAAATCAATATGTCTATTACTAGACAATTATTATAAAAAAGTATATAGTTAGCTAGGTAACTAATTTGAAAGGATCAAAATACATGGACGAAAAACAACATTTTTTTCATATCGTCAGCCAGACTTCTCGAAAGTTTACGAAGAAATTTAATGAACGTGTATCTCCAACTGGGTTATTTAGTGCGCAGTGGGCTGTTATTTTCCGCATTAATCAAACTGGTTCTTGTACGCAAACAGAATTATGCCAATATTTAAATGTTGAATCACCAACGATGACTCGTACGTTAACACGTATGGAAACGATGGGATGGATTATTCGTACAGAAGGTAAAGATCGCCGCGAGAAGCTCATTTCTTTATCCGAAACAGCGATAAAGATGATTCCAGTATGGCAAGAAGAAGTTGATACTTTCGAAGAAAAAACGCTAGAAGGTATTAATGAAGATGATTTACATCAAGCATTTCAAGTGTTACAACAAATTATTAAAAATTTAGATTAAATTGGAGGGATGACGATGCAAAGTGAGAAACTTTGGACGAAGGATTTCCTCGGAACTTGTTTTAGTAGTCTATTTCTCTTCTTAACATTTTACATGCTTATGACTACTCTGCCTGTCTATGTAATAGACGGCCTAAAAGGAAAACCTGAGGAAATTGGTTTAGTTGCAACTGTGTTTCTTATTTCTTCTGTTTTATGTAGACCATTCACAGGAAAATGGCTCGATGATTTAGGAAGAAAGAAAATATTATTTATTTCACTTTCATTATTTTTAGCCGCTACTGTTATGTATTTCGGTGCGCAAAGTTTATTCTTATTACTTGCCCTTCGCTTCTTGCACGGTATTGGGTTCGGGATGGCAACGACAGCTACCGGTACGATTGTAACTGATGTTGCGCCAGCTCATCGACGAGGCGAAGCACTTGCATATTTCGGCGTATTTATGAGTCTGCCGATGGTAATTGGTCCTTTTTTAGGTTTAACAATTATTTCTCATTTTTCGTTTACTGTTTTATTTATCGTTTGTTCCGTATTTTCATTACTTGCATTTTTATTAGGACTACTTGTAGATATTCCGCATGAAGCACCTGTGAGCAAACAAAAACGTGAAAAAATGAAATGGAAAGACTTAATCGAACCATCTTCTATTCCGATTGCACTTACAGGATTTGTTTTAGCCTTTTCTTATAGTGGTATTTTATCCTTTATTCCTATTTATGCGAAAGAACTCGGTTTAAGTGAAATTGCAAGTTATTTCTTTATTGTATACGCACTTGTTGTTGTCATTTCTCGTCCATTTACAGGAAAGATTTTTGATCGCTTCGGTGAAAATGTACTCGTTTACCCCGCTATCATTATTTTCACAATCGGAATGTTCATATTAAGCCAAGCACAAACTTCATTTTGGTTCCTTGGCGCAGGTATGCTAATCGGTTTAGGTTACGGAACATTAATTCCGAGTTTCCAAACGATTGCGATTTCTGCTGCTCCAAACCATAGACGTGGTTCTGCGACAGCTACGTATTTCTCATTCTTTGATAGTGGTATTGGCTTTGGTTCTTTCATTTTAGGTATTGTCGCAGCGAAATCTAGTTATCATAATATGTATTTTATCGCAGCTATTATCGTTGCTTTCACTTTACTTTTATATTATGGATTACACGGACGAAAACAAAAATTCAAGAAACAATCTACAGACGGAAAAATTTCCGCTTAACGTTAATAAGGAAAGTAAACTTCCCCGTTTACTTTCCTTATTTTGTATTTCTTTCAAGACGAGCGTATACTTATAGTAGAAATAAAAAGGAGGGTCATATATGAAACTAAAAAAATCTCCCCTACTCTTACTTATACTAACATTCATATTTGTAATTACAGGACTTGGGTTTACTTACTTCAAACAAAATAAAACGACCCCATCAAAACATAATGTGACAAAAGAAAACTGGTTAAATGACCCTTACTTACGTTGGTCGTATACACATATGAAAGAATTCACTTTAGTTAATGACGTAAAAATCAATCCTGACCAAACTGCTCACTTCCCTTCCGCATTGCAAAACTTAGACGATTTTGCTGTGGAGCGTAGATTCGGAAATACAACTCCTCTAAAAAAACTTTTAGACGATAACAAAACAGATGCTTTTGTCGTTGTACATAATGGACAACTTGTTTATGAACGATATTTCAATGGGTATAAACAGAATGAACCTCATGGTATGGCATCATTAGCAAAAGTCTTTACCGGGGCAATTATACAATCTCTCGCTGAAGAGAATCGTATTGATTTAGAGAAAACAGCTGACACTTACATAAAAGAATTAAAAAATACACCGTTCGGAAAAGCGACACTTCAGCAATTAATGGACATGCAAGTTTCAGCAGAATACCCGACCCACGGATATGAGCAGCCTGGGCTAGAAAATCAAGATGCACAATTATATTTAGCTAGCAATATTTTACCCCGCGGCAAAAATTACGACGGTCCGATGAAAATTTATGATATGTTACGAGAAGCCGAAGAAACTGCACCGCCTGGTTCTTCCTTTTCTTACAATAACGGATCAACAGAAACGCTCGCTTGGATTATTCGAACTATTACTGGTAGATCACTAGCTGAAAATGTAAGCGAACGAATTTGGTCTCAAATTGGTATGGAAGAAAACGCGTATTACGTTACAGATGAAACGAAAATAGAACAAGCAAGCGCTGGCTTAAATGCAACTGCTAGAGATATGGCGAGATTCGGGCAATTACTATTAAACAACGGGGAATATAACGGAAAACAAATTCTCCCTTCTTCTATTACTGGAGATATAAAAAATGTCCAAGAAGGTGAACTTGCAATTGGCCCTGGAGCTTCCATTTCTTATCATAATCAATGGTGGATTCCCCACAATGAACAGGGTGCTTTTGAAGTGTTAGGTAGTTACGGACAAACACTTTACATCGATCCGAAAGCAAATATGGTAATTGTCCACTTCTCTTCTAACGCTACGCCAAGTAATGAAATACATTCAGTTTACTCAAATATGTATGTTGATATTGCACATCATTTGGAGAAGCTTCCACGGTAGTGGAAGCTTCTTCTTATTGCGTTGTTTTATTTGAAACCACTACCCTCATCACGGTTATTCATAATGAAACTTTTTATTAGCAATCCAATAATACGTTACGAAGAGTGTCAATAAAATCCACACTATAGTTAGTAATCCAGTAATTATTGCGTTTGAATTTACTACCCCCGTGACTAACGTTTCCATTGCATACTTACTCATACCGGCTGGATTAAGCTGATCCATTATTGGATTCAAACCGACGATTACTCTGCAGGCTAAAAGGAATACAATTGAAATTAATGCAATAATACCTTGACTGTGAAAAATAGCACTTATCATTGTTGTGAAAGATACGATAAAAAGAACCCAAATTAGATAAAATAGTAATCCAGTAATTAGGTGTGCAAATGGAACGGCAGTAAAAAGAAAATTTACATATAGATAAGAAGCTACGTATCCAATTGTTACACTAAACGCTACCATTAAATAGTTTGACACTATTTTCCCACCTACATATGAAGTAACAGTAACGGGCCTTGTTAAAATAAAGGCCAACATACCATTAGCTTTATCTGTTTGAATTGCACCCATCATAGAAATCACTAGAATCATAAGTCCAAGCTGATCAAACTGGGATCCCAAAGTACTCGCTAATACTTCGCCCCCTTTTTGCGTTGCCATACTCGGATCAATGGTAATTCCCTGTCCTCCACCTAACGCTTCTAAAATTGATGGCAAATAATGAATTACTATCGGTTGTGTTGCGCCTAAAAATATAAAAACAATTGGTAGCCAAATAATCTTGAAATCACGTAACATTTGAACACATTCTTTTTTTATCAATACAATTGAGTTATTCATTTTTGCACCACCAAATTCAAGAAGATTTCTTCTAAAGTATCGTTGCTCATTTCAAATTTAACGATGTTCACTTTCTGTTCGAGTGCATTTTGCAATAACATATTTTTATTTATTTCAATACTTTCAACCTTCACTTTGATTTTAAGCCCAACCACTTCAACGTCCTTCACATACGGTAATTTTTTTGCAATTTCAATCCACTTTTGATCTTTTGCTGTTATTTCAATCATTAATTTATTTTCACTATTACGATGTAAAAGTTCCGTAATCGTTGTATCTTCTATTTTTGTTCCATCTTTTATAATGACAAATCGTTCACAGATTTCTTCTGCATCGCTTAAGATGTGGGTTGATAATAAAATGGTTGTATCTTTTTTTATTTCTTTAATCAGATTCAATACTTCCCGCCGGCCGATCGGATCTAATGCGGATACTGGTTCATCCATGACAATAAGCGAAGGTTTATGCAATAATGCTTGTGCAATACCAAGTCGTTGTTTCATTCCACCAGAAAATGTACTAACCTTTGCATTTTCTTCTTCCTTTAGTCCAACTTTCTCCAACATTTTTGGAATCGACTTTGACAATTCTTCTTTTTTCAACCCCGAAAGTTGGCCCATAAAGGTAAGTGTTTCCCTCGCTGTCATCCAATGAAAAAAATTAGGATATTGCGGTAAATAACCAATTTCACTTTTCATTTTTGATATTTTTATCCCATTCAATAAAACTTCACCAGCAGTTGGATGAATAATATCCGAAATTACTTTTATTAATGTGGATTTCCCTGCTCCGTTCGGTCCAATTAATCCGACGCATTCCCCCGCTTGCAGTTCCATCGAGAAATTATTCACAGCAATTTTTCCTTTAAATGATTTTATTACATTTTTAATCTCTAATTTCATAATTTCTCACTGTCCTTTCTCCCTATAACAAAGTACAAGATAGGTCCCAATATATTAACGAAAAGAATAATTAACGTCCATACAAGTACATTTTTTCTTGTTTTCCTATGTCGATATAAATCAATGAATGCAATTAAAACTAAAAGTGCTCCCACTGCAATAACTGGTAATATAATGGGTAGAAAAGCCATAATATCAATGTCTTTAAGATCATTCAATCCATAATGTATTTTCATTGTCATCACTCCTTTTAAATCTCATTATCATTATTGATAATGATAAAATAAAAACGGATGGATTGCAATCATTATTCTCATTATTTATAATGAGAATAAAAAACAATACATAAGGTGATATAATGAGTAATAAAGTTGAAATTTTAATGCATCCGGTAAGAATGAAAATTTGCCAAGTGTTAATGAGAAATAAAGAAGATGGGTTAACACCATTAGAAATGGTAAAAATCATTAAAAATGTACCACAAGCAACACTATATAGACAGCTACAAACTATGGTTGATTCAGGTATCGTTCATGTAATTAAAGAAAAAAAGGTAAAATCTGTTTCTGAAAAATATTACGCAATCAATGAAGAAGATGCAAAAATTGAAGGAAGTGAATGGAAAGGATTATCTGATGATGAAAAGTTAAACTACATTTCCTATTATCAGTTATCACTTATGACACAATATCAAAGTTACCTTAAGAAATTAGAGGAACAAAACAGTCAAGAAGATAAGGCTACTTTTTCTGTAGTAGAATTAAAGCTAGATGAGGAACACTTTGAAAAATTTCAAAACGAACTTAACGAATCAATGATTAAATACTACAATAACCAAAGTAAAGATGACGAAATAGAGGCTCCGATTCGGACCGTTGCTATTACAATTATTCCAGAAACTTAAATTTAATCGATATAAAAATGCAAATCAATAATCTTAACTAAATCCTGAAAACAGGATACTTCTCAAAACATCTAAACCATCTGCTTCCTATATTCTCTTTAGGAGCTAGGTGGTTTAATTTTTCTTGAATTCGCACACAAATGTAGTAATGAATGTATTATTTTTGTTATCTTTTATAAGTAGAAAGCTTCATCTTTTTAATGAAGCTTTCTATCACTTTATTAAAAAGATAATAAATTAATCGTTTCCTTTAAAACACTTCCCTTACAAAGATTGTCTGTTCATATTGGTCGAAAATTTCTTCTATAGATGAAAATAAAGTTTCTTCAGGGATGATGAACTTTATTTTTTGACCATTTTGCAACAGTTGCTTTGAAGCCAGCTAGTAACCTTTCTCTATACTTATCCTTATAAGTGCTACCCCATTTCCAACCGTTTTCTTCTAGTATATTAAAAGCAGAATCTGATACAAGGCTCTATATCAACCTATCAATAAATTACCACTCTATAAATATCTGAATTTTCTTTACATTAAAGGTTATCTCCCAAACAACCTCGAATAATTTTAATACATATACATAAGGAGGTTGATCTATTTTGTTTCGTTCCTTTACAAATGGTTGCGTCGCCTTAGTGCAACGCTTCTTGCCAGAACCGTTTATTTTATCATGTTTACTAACTGTTTTCGTTATCTTCTTTGGTATGTTTGCGACTCACCAAACACCTGTAGAAATGATTAATCACTGGGGTAATGGAATTTGGGGACTCCTCGCCTTTTCTATGCAAATGGCGCTTGTACTCGTGACTGGATCTGCTTTAGCAAATGCTCCTCTTATTAAAAAAGGATTAACGAAAGCTGCCAGACTACCAAAAACGAATGGCCAAGGCATTATTGCCATTTCAATTGTAAGTTTACTTGGTGCATACATAAACTGGGGCTTTGGAATTATTGTATCTGTTTTATACGCAAAAGAAGTGGCAAGGCAACTGGACGGATTAGATTATAGACTAGCAATTGCCTCTTCTTACTCTGGATTTCTCATTTGGCATGCCGGTCTTTCTGCCTCTATCCCTCTTACGTTAGCAACAGGCGGTGAAACGTTAATTAAAACGACTGCTGGAAGTATTAAAGAGGCGATTCCGATAACAGAAACGTTATTCTCACCATACGCTCTCGTTCCAGTTATTATTTTTCTCGTTACGATGCCTCTCATTAATAAAGCGATGCATCCAGATGAAAAACATACGATAACTGTAGATCCTAGCGTGTTCCATGAAGAAGCTGCTGCTCAAGAAGTAGAAAATAATACGTTCGCTGAAAAGATGGAAAATAGCATTATTATTACACTTTGCGTTGGATTGTTAGGTCTCATTTATATTTTCAATTACTTTTATACGAAAGGTTTTAACCTTACTCTCGATATCGTGATTTTTATGTTATTAATTGCCGGTCTTATTTTCCACCGTACTCCGATTCAGTATATTCGCGCTTTTTCAGACTCTACGAAAAGTGCTTCTGGCATTTTACTTCAATTTCCGTTTTACGCAGGAATTATGGGCATGATGATTGGAGTAAATAGTGAAGGACTTTCACTTGGAGGAGCTATTTCTAATTTCTTTATTAGCATTTCAAATGAAACGACTTTTCCGCTCTTTACATTTTTAAGTGCTGGCATCGTTAATATTTTCGTTCCATCTGGTGGCGGTCAATGGGCCGTGCAAGCACCAATTATGATTCCAGCTGGCGCTGAACTTGGTGTACCTGCTGCAAAAACTGCAATGGCCATTGCGTGGGGCGATGCTTGGACGAATTTAATTCAACCTTTCTGGGCATTACCAGCATTAGCGATAGCTGGTTTAGGTGCTCGTGATATTATGGGATTTTGCGTTGTGAACTTACTATATGCAGGTTTTATCATTAGTCTATGCTTCTTATTTATTTAAACGAAAAGCTAGTTTTATACTAGCTTTTTTACATAATAAATCATTTATTTCCCATGCAATTTATAACTGTATTCCACTCTATGTCCTTAAGATGTAGTGACTCAAATGCAAAAAAATCTTCGCAAATTTTTCCAATCAGGTGTGGATGTTCCCTCAAAAAATTCCACTGTAATACTTTAGGAAGAAAATGCATTTCATATTCTTTACTTCCCCGTACTACCTCATCAACTTCTCTTTCACAAATTCCCCTTATTAAATAATCATTTCTTAACTCTATTTGAATTTGTTGAAATGTATCGCTGCATTTTTTCAATTGAAGTAAACACGTAATATACTTCCGAAAAAGTTCGTTATCATACTGACAACAGTTTATAATACGATCGACTTCATTCATAATGTACGAGCCTTTTCTTCTATTTGTAATAACCATTTTTCGCGCTTTGATACTTTACTCGTTTTCACAGATTGAAAAACTGACCGTTTTATATCACGAATGCCACAAAAACGTAAAACACCTCTCTTCATCATAATCCAATCTGCTGATCGATATAACAATGCGACGTACCATAGAGGCGAGTCTAACGTATTAATAACCCACGTTTTTTTCCCTTGCAATAATCCTTTCGGCAGAGCCCCTTCATATTTATAAGCAAATCCAGCTACGAAAATACGGTCAATAAAACCTTTTAAAATAGCTGGCATCCCCCACCACCATATCGGATATATAAAGAGAAGTGTATCTGCTTCTTCCACTAATTTTCTATACCGCGCTGTCTCTTCTTCATTTATTAAATCACGTCTTTTCTTCTCTTCATTGAATACAAGTACCGGATCAAATTGTTCCTTGTATAAATCAAGCAACGTAACCGAATGATTTGTTTCCTGTAGCCCTTTTTGCACATGCTCTAAAATTGCCCCGTTAAAACTTGAAGGATTAGGATGAGCGTATATAATCAGTACGTTCACTACAAAACAACTCCCTCTATCGTTAAAGTTATCCCTTCTTTAATAACTTCTCTACAATTTGTACGTTTTTCGAACTTTGCAACAGTCGATTTAATACAGTAAGTAACTCTTCTTTTTCTAAATCTTTCAGTTTCTCTTTAACTGCACTCTCACCAGCACCTTGAATATCATAAACAACTGCCGCCATATGTTTACAATAATTTTCATACGGACATTCGCAACTACTTTTTGAAAAATCTTCGAGATCGATAACTACTTCATAATTCCCTGCATTTCCAGTAACGAAAGCAAACACTTTTTTATCTTGTATTTCAACATCTTCTACATGTCCATCTTCATAATATTCATATCCCTTATCTACAATGTACTTTGGGATCCATTTCGTTATATCTTTTAATAAGTAAGCGTACATAATTGTACCCCTTCCTTTAATTCCCTTTTGACTTCAAAAATCCTGCATGTTATTCTAATTACTGTTAAGTAGCAAGTCTACGTGACAAAACGACTGACACCTATTCGGCGAAGGTGTCTCTTTTCATTTGCAGCCGATACGAATTGCCTCTTTCAGGCACATTCAATTTTTGACACTACACACTCAACACCATTCCCTGTATCAGGCTGCTTAAGCAGTCTTTTACTCTACATACTCCGTTATTTTAAAAAAAAGAGAGCTTAGCTCCCTTTTCTCGCCTTATAAAATACCCCTTTTTCAGTATAGAGATATTCATCAGCTAATGTAATTTTCCCATCCAGTTTCAGTTCATCTAATAGTCTTGATAAATAAAATTGATGTAACATCTTTTTCGTGAATTTTCCTTCATGATGCGAAACGATATGTTCTTGAATATCTAACAATGATATTGGCTTATCTTGCTCTATCATATATTCATAAACTGTACTACGCAGTTTTACGTATTTTTCGAGTGTCACAGCAATGCGCAACCCCTTTCTTCTTAATATAAATTTTCGTAATCGGTTTTTTTGCAACAAAAAAACCTCTCCGATAAGAAGAAGTTACGTATATATCTTCGTCTTATCTCCCAGAACAAATATGTTCTGCTGGAATTAGCACCTGCATCGCGGTTGCTGGGTTTCATCGGGCCAGTCCCTCCACCTCTCTGGATAAGAAATATTCACTTAATTCTTACTATACGTAATTTCATTTTAATTGTCAAACAAATATAACAAATAATATTTTCTTCTTTACTGTTCATACTATACATATATGAATATGCAAGGAGGATTATGAAATGCATCAAAATGCTCGCGGATATGTACAAGATTCTTTTCAATCATTACAAGAAGCAAAACATTGTTTAGAAGAAGCACTACAGACTGTTGAAAAAGATTTTAATCGCGCTCGTATTGAGCAATCCCTTTATGCGATCGAACAAGCTATTCAACGCTGCGATTACACCGTTCACATTTTAGAACAAGATTGAAAAAACTTCCCATCATAAGGTGGGAAGTTTTTTCAAATGGCATACTTCATAATTATTGCCGTTATGATTAAAAAATATACAGAATTCACAATTTCTAAAACCCCTACTTTTATAATAGAAATTTTTTTGCCATACAATATAATGGCTCGAATGACACTTGGTATAAAAATAAGGGAGCACCACGGATTAATTGCAAATACAATGATTGTTAATAGAATATGATAACCCCAAGATATAAAACGATACTTCGGATTATTTTTCTCACGTATCATCGTTTTCACATAAAACGTACTTCCTAAAAAGTATAAGAATGAAATAAGTGCAATGAATAATGCTGTATGATCGATTTGTTTCATTGAAAAATAATAACTAATTAACCCACCAACACAAAACACAATGATCGCACAAATATCATTTAATAGTGCCCTTTCATTTTTTTGACGAGCATAATGCATATTTACTATAAATAGTGGAATCATGACTATTACGAATAAAAGAATGCGCCATTCATATAATAGAGAAATCATCCCAAATACGAACGCAATAATAAAATATACAATTGAAGCATGTAAATACTCTTTTTTTCGTTTTTGTTTTATGTACATAAGGAATGGATACGTAGCTAAATAGATAAAGAACCAAGCTATAAACAATGGAATGTGATATATAGTAGGTTTTCCAAGTATGACACTTAATAGAAATGGTATAGCAAGCATCGCCCATGCACCATGTTGCTTCGGAATAACTAACTTCATTAACTATACACCTCCCTTTTGAAAATAGTTCTCACCTATTATTATACAAATAATTTTATATAGTAACGGATATATATTGGACTATTTTTTGACAATAAAAAATGCTCCTTACAATATGTAAGAAGCATGAAAGAGGCAAACGAATATGTAAGTCGCGACCCTACCTTATATGAGTATGCTTTTCTATGCTATGTTATGCTTATCTAATATACCGTATTTCTTTTTAAATCTTGTGAGAATCGTAATCCAAGACGTACTAAATAGTAGTAAGAAAATAACATTCGAAATCGCATGACTTAAATCAAAGTAAAAACTTGCGATGTAATACGAAATGACAGTTTCCCACGTTGCTTCTCGTATAAAACCGAGAAGGCCCCAGAAATTCATAATCCAACCAAATAAAAAACCAACAATTACTCCGTAAAGAAGTCTCCCCCATAGCTTTTTCATTAAAAATGTATTACGCAATAATCCAGCTATAAAACCAATCATACCCCATGAAAACATTTGCCACGGCGTCCACGGACCTTGCCCTAAAAAGATGTTAGACACAATCGCTGCTGTTGCACCGATCATAAAACCCGCTTCACTTCCAAACACAATTGCAGAAACGATAATAACAAAAGAAGTTGGTTGTACACTCGGTAAAATAGAAAATGGTACGCGGCTAACTGCTGCAATTGCCGCTAATACAGCAACGAGAACAATTTCACGTGAAACAAACGACTTCCTTTCAAAACGGATATAGAAAGGTAACATAATAACAACTAATAAAAACAAACTACTTAACATGTAATAACCGTCCATAATAAGTGTAGTAAAGAGTAATGTGCCTATTATTACTGCAAAAATACCTATTATGAATGCAACATATCGTTTGGACACGCTTCGTACACATCCTCCCACGTTAATGCATATGGCAATTCTTTTCGAATGAATCGATTAATAGATGTTGTATAAAAGAAGTTACCACTAAAAAATTCTTTCGGTGCATCATTCATAATGACTGTCCCATCAAATAACATCATACATTGATCCACGTATTTCGCTGCAAACTCAATATCATGCGTTGCCATTACAATTGTTGTACCTTCTTTTTGTAGCTTCCTAAATAGCTCTCCTACTCTTTCTTTCTTCCACGGATCTAGCCCCTTTGTCGGTTCATCCAGTAATAATAAAGTTGGCTTTGATAATAATGTCGTACATAACGCAAGTAATTGTTGCTCTCCTCCGCTACAATCGTGCGGATGGCGTTCTTTAAGCGAGTACAACCAAAACTGTTTTAGCGTATCTTCTGCTATTTCTTTTCCTTGTTCTCCGTATAATTCACGTGCACGTTCATACACCTCATCCCACACTGTATCAAATGTAAAATGATAATATGGATGCTGCGATACATACCCAATACTTTTAAATCGTTCTTTCGAATCAATTTTATGTATCACTTTCCCATTCCACTTTACTTTCCCTCTTCTCACTTTTTGCAAACCAGCTAAAAGCGTTAACAGTGTAGACTTCCCTGTCCCATTCTTTCCAACGAGCGCTACCCATTTTCCTTTTTCAATCGAAACTGATAAATCACGTAAAATAAGCGGACTATTTTTTTCGTACTGGAACGAAATATGCTCTGCGCTTAAAATTACCTCTTGCTTTTCACTTTGTGCTATTAGCTCATTTACATATGATATCGCTGAAAAATTATTCATTTTCATTTGCGCCTCTCGCACCGTAAACGGAATATCTCTCACATTCCACTCTAAAAATAGCCTTGGAATTTGCGGAATAAATGGACGGAATGTTTCTACTCCCCACATATTCGTAATAACAGTTTTAGGACTACCATCATACATAATACAGCCATTATCCATACAAACAACGCGTGTTGCAAGCGGGATAACTTCATCTAAACGATGTTCACTTAAAATAATCGTAATTCCAAGTTCTTCATTAATCCGTTTTAATAATCCTAAAAACTCTTTTGCAGCAATTGGATCTAACTGCGCTGTCGGTTCATCTAATAATAGCAATTTCGGCTGCATAACTAATACCGCAGCTAAATTAACAAGTTGCTTTTGCCCACCAGATAACGTGTGAACAGATTGATGCAATAAATCTTGAAATCCTAAAAAGCTAATAAGCTCTGCTATTCGTTTTTGAATAATATGTGATGGTAACCCAATATTTTCTAAAGAAAATGCTAATTCTTGAATAACTGTATCCATTACGAGTTGATTTTCTGGATTTTGAAATACCATACCAATTTCTTGAGCAGATAACAAATCAGGTACATTTTCTAATAAAGTACCATCATAATATGTATCCCCAGTACGCTTACCAATTGGAAGTAATTCTTTTTTAAAATGTTTTAATAAAGTCGTCTTCCCGGATCCTGATCCGCCGGCAAGTGCAATAAACTCTCCTTTTTGAACAGAAAGAGAAATATGCTGTAACGCTTTTTCGTTTTCATCAGCATATACAAATGATAAATTGTTTATTTCTGCATGCGCCACCATAACCATTCCCTTCCTTCCATTATAATTGGTAAACTAATAAACATCGTAAATACGATAAACATCATCCCATCGTATTGCTGAAATAAAATAGATTCGACTTTCGGATAAATGATTAACTTTCCTCCGCCATACGTACTACATATGATAGCAATTATAAATAGAATACTTAAATAACTGAGCGTATACCAATCTCGTTTTTCCATTCTATAGCGAATATATGTCGTACGTTTCGTTACACCAAATCCACGAGCTTGCATAGAATCTGCCGTTTGCAATGCATCTTCCAATGAACAAATTAATAATACTTGCAGCAATTGCATACCATTTTTGACGCGTTCAATTATCGAACCTGAATCTACCTGCACACCTTTCGTCTTTTGAACGAGTGTGATTTTCTTTAATCGCCTTATAAACAAAGGAACAAATCTCACTGTAATCATCGTTAACAATGCAACTTTCGGTGAAATTCTTGAAAACAAATATAAAAATTTATGACTGGAAATAATATCATTGTATGACGCAAACGTAAACATAACTGCAACTAGTAATAACCCCATTACTATTCCAAACATAATCGTCTCAAGCTTAATACGGCTATCACCTAACCAAAACAACGTAGTTCGACCTCTATGCGTTAATAACGAATTAAATAAAATTACCATAAAAAAGAAAACAATTGTGCTCGGTAGCATCTTTCTTATCTTTTCGCTATTTCCTTGCATCACATTTAACATAATAATTAATACTATTGCTCCAATTAAAAAAAGAGGATGAAGACACATCATACATAGTATCATCACCCCGATATAATAGAAAAAATTCACAAAAGGATGTAAAGAAGAAAAACTTATTTTCATAGCCCTTTACCGAATGCCTTTCTTATTGTAATACGTATACCCACTCAATTGTATCTCCTGGTTTTACCGTAGCTACACCAGCACTATGGTTTGGAAAAGCACCGTTCACACGATATTTCCAACCACTAGTATCCGAAATATCTTTTTCATATAAATCATTAATACCTTTTACATAAATACTATCTCTAGATCCGCTTGCATCAACATCTAATCCTGTACGTTGTAATACTTTATACACAGTATCGCCATCTTGTACATCCATCTTTTTCGCACCCATTATATATCCGTTATTTCCTTTTACCGAGATTGTTACTTGTTTTGCTTTAGGTACTGGTGGTACTGGTGGTGGCACTGGGTTTGGTGGTGGTACCGGTGTTGGTGGAGCTGGTACACTATTGTTCTCTTCTGACTTTTTCTTTTGCTCCTGCTTCGGTGTTTCTTTCGGCTGATTCACAACCTTTGCTTCTTCTTTTACTTCTGGTGCTTTCGGTTGTTGTTTCTCTTCTTGTGCTTGTTGCTGCTCTGGTTGCTTATTTACAGCCGGCTGTTCTTTCGGTTGTTCCTGTTGTTTCTCTTCTTTCTTTACCTCTGGTTGTGCCTGCGGCTTTTCCTCTTTCGGCTTCTCTTCTACTTTTTGTTCTTGTTTCTCTTTCTGCTCTTCTTGCTGCTTTTGCTCTGATTCAGCTTGCTTTTCTTCTGTTTTTTCTTCCGGCTTCGCTTCATCTTTTTGTTCTTCTTGTTTCGCTACCTCTTCTTGCTTCGGTTCTACCTTCTTCTCAGGCTTTACAGCTGCCTCTTCACATCCGGCAAGTAGCCCGAGCGAAAGCAGTAAAGAAATGAACCATTTCACCTTACTCATCCTATCTCTCACCTTTCATACGAAAATTAGGAGCAAATAATTGCTCCTAATTTTTTGTTAAGCTGCTTTACGTCTCCATAATACATATGCAGAAGCAATACATAATACACCCATACCTACTTCTGTTGCTGCACTATGAGAAGATGCTCCTGTTTTTGGTAGACTGTTACCGTTTCCGATTTTTTTATTCTTAACCGGTTCGTTATCTACAACTACTTTTAGATTTTCATCTTTTGTTTCTTGTTGTACTTGGTTTTGTTCTTTCGGTTCTTCAGTAACTTCTTTTTCTACTACATTATTTTCTGGTTCAACGACCTTTTCTGGCTCTTCAATCGGTTTTGGCTTAATTACATCACCAGCGTCTACATTAGACCAATCATAAATAGATTTTCCCATTTCTTTAAATTGAAGTAATGCTAAAAGAGCCTGTTCTGTAGCCATTCCGTTACCATTTTGATCACTTGGTAACCATTTAAATTCACCATTTGACAGTTGATATGATAATAGGTTTTGCATTGCCTTATAAAGACCATTTTGATCTACATCTTTAACAAGTGATAATCCAATAATTGCTTGCGCAGTACTATTTGAATTTTCTTGTCCATCAGCTGAAAAACCGCCATTTTGCAGCTGTTCGTTATATAAATACGCAACAGCTTTTTGTATAGCTGGTTTCACATCTGATCGCTCTTGATAAGGAGCTAATGCTGATAAAACCATACCTGTTACATCAACGCTACTAGCACTATCTTTACTACCTGAACTATTATAAGTCCATCCACCGTCTGTATGCTGATTATTTAACAGTGCTTCCACTAGAGCAACTCTGTTCCATTTTGATTCAACTGGAATCTCATACTTCTTCGTATCAAATGCAAGTAAAGCAAATGCATAACCTGTAACAGAATTCACTTTATCTGACTCATACAATTTTTGAACTAAATTATGTCCACCTACATTTTTAGGGTCTGCACTCATTGCATTCATCATAATAATTGTTCTAGCTAAATCTGTCGCTGAAAAACGATTAATGCGCTTTTCTACTTTTTCAGTTACTGACTTAACATAATTTAATTTTGCCTCAATTGGCACATTCTTTCCAGAACGAGAAAGCGCTACAGCTACCCAATCACTTTCAATTCCATCTTGTAACATCTTGTCTGATGTTTTAGAAATGGCTTCATTTAATTGTGCACTTGGAACTTGAATGTTCTCTTGCTGTGGTTGTTCTGGTTTTTTCCCATCTGGCGTTTTACCGTCTTGATCACCTTGGTTTTTCTCATCTGGCGTTTTACCGTCTTGGTCACCTTGGTTTTTCCCATCTGGTTTTTCACCGTCTTGATCACCTTGGTTTTTCCCATCTGGTTTTTCACCGTCTTGATCACCTTGGTTTTTCCCATCTGGCGTTTTACCGTCTTGGTCACCTTGATTTTTCCCATCTGGTGTTTTACCGTCTTGACCTTCTGGTTTTGGTTCTTCTGGTTTGCCACCGTTAGGTTCTTCTGTTTTACACGTTCCGAACTTATCTAACGTTTCTTTCAATGTTTCCTGGCTTATATTGCTCCAGTCTGAAACAAAACGAAAGACAACAACGTCTCCAGATTTTAATTTATAACTATCTGCTCCGACTTCTGCAGACTGATCATTTACATCATACAGCCAAGCACTTGTAGCCCCGGCCATTAAACCATCGATGCCTTTTACATATGTTCCAAACGACATCGTTTCAGATTCTACCTTGTCCCCCATGACCTTTTGCAGCAAACTTAAAGCTGTTTCTCCATCTTTAATTTGCTCTTCTTTCGGACATAACATAATGCCTTTTTGTGATTCCCCAATAATTGCAAGTTTTGCTGTATTTCCTTCAGCAAACGTAATATGTACTGTATTCGCAAAAGAAACAAATACAAGTGTCACTGCCATTAATGATGTAAGCAGCCATTTTTTCAACATTGCCATCCCAAAATTTCCTCCCTTACTACCATTTACACAAAAAAAGGCCCTTCAAGGGCGTGCGATTGACACTCTCTTTTTGTAAGTGTCGAACAAAAATGTACAACACCTCCTACCCGCATCATTCGCGGCTATATTTGTATAGGAAAAATAATTTTGTTTATGAACGTATCATTGTGATAACATTCACTTTTCTTGGCACAACTTACTCCCATTTAAGTTATCGTAAAACGATAAACCTATACATTCTGTAAATTTTAAATTTCTGTATTATTTTACTATTGACAAAGAATTTTGTCCATGCTTTATCGGATTTATTTTCTAAGAATAATAACTTATTAACTCTTAACTATGTAAACTCTTTTCACTAATAATGACGCCATCTTCATCCGCATAGACATATTCATTTGGATTCCATTCTACTTGTCCAAAGTGCAATGAAATATTTCGTTCTCCTTTTCCTTCTTTCACACTTCTATTTGGCATCGTTCCTAACGCTAAAATACCAATATTAATATTCTTTAGTTCACTAGAATCACGAACATACCCATTCACAATAATTCCTGCTAGCTTTCTTTCTTCCGCAATAGCTGCCAAATTATCACCGAGTAAAGCACAATTCGTAGACGCTCCGCCATCAACAACTAATACTGTTCCTTCTGGTAATGTTTGCAATCCTTCCTTCACTAGTACATTATCATCTTTCACTTTTACAGTTGCGATTTTCCCGTGGAATTGTTCTTTCTTCCCAAAAGACCGAAAAGACTGGCGACATATTTGTAATTCCTTTTCAAATTCATCACATAGATCAGTAGTTTTCCACATCTTGTTCCCTCTTTTCCTTTTTCTTTCTACATAACATATTCTTGGCTTATTATCGTTTCCCTGTCTAATATTGCAATAATTTGTATGTACGGGAAAGGATACAAAAACTATTGCCTTAAGAAGCTACCTTTATTATAATCTATTTCACGGATTAAATTCAGAATATTAAAAATTAACAAAGTGAAGAAGGAGGGATTTTATGCAAATACAAACTGAGGCAAAAAAACAACCTAGTAAACCAAAGTTTAAAATGCCTGATGCGTACGTACTACTATTTTTTATTGCCTTACTTTGCGCCATTGCTACGTACTTCGTTCCTGCTGGAGAATTTAAAAGGGTTACAAACGGGACCGTTACAACGACAATACCAGGTAGCTACCATTCTGTTCCGCAATCACCCGTAGGATTTGTTTCTTTTTTTACCGCTATTGAAAAAGGAATGACACTTGCTGCTCCTATTATCTTTCTAATTTTATTTACAGGTGGAGCCATTGCAATTCTTGAAAAAACAGGTGCTCTTGACGGTTTAATCTATCATGTTATTAACAAATTTCGTAATCAGCAATTACTTTTCATTTGTATAGTTGCTGCGCTTTTTTCTATTCTTGGAACGACTGGTATTATCGTTAACTCAGTTATCGGTTTTATCCCCATCGGCATCATCGTTGCACGCACGTTAAAATGGGACGCTATCGTCGGTGTAGCAATTATTTATTTAGGTACTTATGCTGGTTTTAATGCTACTATTTTATCTCCCTCACCTTTAGGCATTTCACAAAAGATCGCAGAACTTCCGATGTTTTCCGGGATTGGTTTACGCACCGCAATCTATATATCTTTTTTACTTGCCACTATCCTTTATATAAATTGGTATGTAAAACGCTTGAAAAAATCAAATAAAGGAAGCATCCTTGGCGACAACTGGTTTCCCAGTAACGCTCTTTCAAGCGAAAAAGAAACAGAGAAAAAAGAAGTCCCTTGGACGATACGTCATAAATTAATTTTACTCGTTTCAGCTTTATCATTAATTGCATTTTTAATAGGCGCTTTTCGTCTACATTGGACGGACGCAGAAATGACCGCTACTTTTATTTTCATTGCAATTACAGCAGGAATAATAGGTGGCATGAAAGCAAACGATATCGCATCCACTTTTCTAACTGGCTGCCAAAATCTTATCTACGGTGCTTTAATCGTCGGAATGGCTCGCTGTATTTCAGTCATTTTAGAACAAGGCAAATTACTTGATACAATCGTTAACCAACTCGCACAAGCTCTCGAAGGACAAAGCCCTGTATTTGGTGTTATCGGCATGTATGTGAGTAGTGCCGCATTACATTTCCTCATTTCATCCGGGACAGGAGAATCGGTTATTTTCATTCCGATATTAGCTCCATTAGCTGATTTCATGCACATTACACGCCAAGTTACAGTACAAGCTGTTATGCTTGGAGAAGGTGTAGTAAACTGCTTAAATCCAACTTCTGGTGTTTTAATGGGCGTTCTCGCAGCGAGCGGGATTTCTTATGGAAAATGGATTCGTTTCATGGCTCCACTTGCACTCATTTGGTTTATCATTGGACTTGTTTTTCTTATTGTTGGGGTGAATATTGAGTGGGGACCTTACTAAATACTTAACTAGATAAATAAGTACTATCGTTCCATATAAATATCTATTCTATTTCCCTCACTAGTCCTATTAAAATCATTTTTTCTAGTAAAAATATAAGAAGGGATTGATCATAATGATCAATCCCTTTTATCAAACTATAATACCTTTAAAAATCTTAGTTCCAGATTTTATTTACCCATTCAGGATGATCAATAAAAGGATTGCGGTTATGTTGATATTTTGTAAAAATCACTTCATTACGCTTTCGCTCTAAATCATCGACCGGGTCTTGTTCATTCCATTTTAATAAAACCGATAGTTTCCCCATGTATGGATCTTTATTGTTATTCACTTTTTCATTTAGTTCTAAATCTATTTCGCCGTTGTCCCCCTCGTAACGAACAGCCATATAAAACAGCATTCTAGCAATATCTCCTTTTACACTATCACGAGGTTCCCAAGAATCACTATCATATTTACATTCTGTCGCTTCAGAATGATTCACACCACCATTATCAAAATCTAAATTCCCTCGTGAACTATTTACAGATACATCCGTCGCTCTTAAATGATGTAGATCTGTTCCAGGTCCTGCAGTCGTTCCAAAGTCACCGTGAGATTTTGCCCAAACATGCTCACGGTTCCAGTTATTTACTCCTGATCCATTCGTAAGCTTCCCTTGCGAACGACCAGTATATAAGAGTATCACATTATTTTTATTATTTGGATCTTCATCAGTATCTCTTAGTGCTTCCCAAACCGCACTGTATGATAACTTTGTATGATTATCAATAATATTATGCAGTTCCTTCTTTAATTCTAAGCCCGTTTTTCCTATTGCGTTATTATAATATGTATCGTCATAACTTTTTACAATAATCTCTTGTGCTGATGCAGAAGCTACTTCACCGTGTATAGTATCTGTGAATGATAGAGATGCAGAACCTAAAATAAAAAATGAAGATAGTGTAATCATAGCAATCTTTGTATTTCGAAACTTCATATACCCATTCCCCTTTAAAATATAATTTGAAGCTACTAACTAAAAAATGCTTTCTCCCCCAAAACTTTTAGAAACCCATACCCACCCTTTTCTTTTTATTTAATACAAAACTCTATTGAGTTTATATCATTTCCAAACTTTTTGTTTATCTACTTTCCAAACAATTTTACTTTTCACAAGAAATATCCTTCTCCCGTAAAGATTATTAAAATATTCTTTACAATTAAAAAGTAGTTTAATATTAACTTATAAATGTAAATTAATTTATGCAATAATGCATATTTGATAAATACTTAAAAAAAACAGTTTGAATAAAAAGCATTCAAAGAAAACCGTGCAACAAAACAGATACAGTCTAAGACAGAAATAATAAAAATCAAGATGATAACTCGACTTTTCCCGTTTCCATAACTGTCTTTATTTTTGTGTAAAACCTTTCTTTCTCTGAATAATACGTACAAAAATAGATTGGATACCATGTAGGCACCAATCTATTTTAATTAAAGAAACTGTGTCAATTCTGAGTTCACAATACGTTGTGCAGTAATGATAACACTGTCAGCTGTTAGTCCATAAACACTATATAGTCCACCAGGTTGATTAGGAACAATTTGAACTTCATATTCAAATGCTTGTCCAAGAGCAGGATGAACTAAACTTAGAGTTGCAAAAGTAGAAGCATTAGAATTTACATTGAAGTTTACCTGTTCAATTAATACTAATGAACCGTCAAGTCTAAAAACTCTAGCTACTCCAGTAAGCGGGCCCGCAGTACGGTTAAGGATCTTCACCCTAACTCTATTTGCATTAGCAGGTTGATTTCCTACGTTTTCAATTGGTCCTGTAGTAAGAGCCATATAACATCACCTCCATTATATTATTATGATATTCAACGTTATATATTGATGTTATAGTTTAATTACCCAATTTATTTTAAATAAAAAAGCTTGTTTCTTATATTTTCTATAAGAAACAAGCTTTTCTTTTTCAACTACCATTCCTAAGACAAGTTTATCCGTCTCGAAAACATTTACAGTTACTTGACGTTTATGCTGGAACAGAACTACTACTATTTACTTTGCATTGAATCTATATATTTTTTAACTACTTCATATACATATTCTTGATTTGCCGCTGCTGTATTTGGGTTATATTTCCCACCGTTTGTTTTATTATTAGATAATACTCGAATCCCTAAAAACGGGACGTCATAAGCTTTTGCGATTTGAGCTGCAGCAGCTCCTTCCATTTCTTCTACAGATGTACCGTATTTTGTATGGAACCACTTAATTCTATCAACTTCGTTATTCCAAACGTCTGCTGAACCAATCGTACCTTCAACTACTTTACCTTTTGTATATTTATCTTTCACTGCATGAGCCGCTGCAAGTAATTCCTTATCTCCTTCGTAGTATCGGATTTTCTCAGCATTTGGATCTTCTCCTGCACTTCCTTCAGAAGCCATTAAGTCCATAGATATCCATTTTGTCGGCTCAATTCCTTGGTTCTCATCCATATTTGTTGTTTTTAATGAACCTATATTTGCAACTTGTTTTCCTAACACAATATCAAATACATTTAAATTTGGATCATGTCCACCTGATGTTCCTTGGTTAATAATTGCTGTAGGTTTATATTTTTCAATAGCCACCGCTGTAGCAGCTGCTGTATTCTCCATTCCTTTACCTGTTTTCGCAACGATTACAGGATAATTGTCGACAGTTCCTTTATAAAATACAAAAGTTCCAGACTTTTCTTCTTTCACATTTTTTAGCCTTTTCGCAAACTTTTCTGCTTCTATCGGCATTGGCCCTTGAATTAAGATTGGTTTTTGATTGCTTTTTGCCTCAACTTGTTTCGGACTCGCATCACATCCCGCAAGTATCGAGAATGACAATGCAACAGTAGTTACTAGGGTAGCACATTTTTTCAACGTATTCTTCTTCATAAATAATCTCCTCTTTCTCTTGTTGTTTTCTATACTCGATGCTTTTGGTCCAAACAAAAAAGTTCTAGAAATTGTAGAAGATTCTCTACTTTCTAGAACTACGGTAGTCAAAGTTAATTAAGCACATGCAAAATTATAAATCGGTAGCGCACATTACATAGAGCGCCCGAATACTTTAACCCGTAGTCCAGTTCTTTCATTGGGAACTAGGTAGAAACGCTCGGACCATATTACCGAGTATATACGAGTGATGTTATTCAAAATTATTATATGGATAATATAACAAACTACTAGTATATGCGTAAGAAAAAAGTGAACATTTTCAATTAAATAACTTAAAATGTTCGTTTTTAAATGAAGATTAGATAAAAAAGCCTATCTCTTAACAGATTTTTTCATTAAAAACTTTTATATACTAAACTAGATTCCCACTCAACAACCAATCTTTTACAAGCAGTTTCTTTCTTTCCCAACTTCCTCACCTAATTTTGATGTAAAAGCTTTACTGCCCGGGATAAAATGTGCTTCCATCCAATTCACAATTATTTCTTCCAACTCTGGATGAAGTGGCTTTCCTGCCCCTTCTTCATAATTCTTTTTAAACTCTAATGCTTTAAGTTCACCTTCAAAACTTTTTAAACTATGATCCATATTTTTTACTACACGTACTTCAGAATCACCCTTCACATACTCACCGATCCGCTTCGCTCTTTCAGGGTCAGCCTGAATATCTTTATCACCAGCAATAGCTAGTACTGGACATGTTACTTGTTGTAAGTCTTTATAGATGTCATGCTGAAAATGCTCTCTAAACCACTTTGCATTCATCGGTTTAAAACCAACTTTAATCGTATCTTTTTCTGTGTTCATCATTTTCTCTTTTATTTTTTCCATCTGTTTTTCTCCGCGTTTCTCTACATTAAGAAGACGCATTAGTTTTCCTTTTATTCCTTTCTGCTCTTTTAGTTCTTTATAAGCAATTTCTCTTTGTCTTTTTGTAGCTTCTTCTAATGATTCTGCAGCTCCTGTAATAAGTATGAGTCCATTAACTGGTGTTCTTGCGTTTACTACAGTGGCTAACATACACCCTTCACTATGACCAGCTAAAATGATATTTTCTGGATCAACAAATGGTTGTTCTTTTAAATACGTTATCATGGCCTCTATATCACTAACTAAATCCCACATTCCAGTCTTCAGAATTTCTCCGTTACTCTTTCCTACTCCGCGCTTATCGAAACGGAGCGTCACTACTCCAAGTTGCGCCATTACATGTGCTAAATCTTTATATATGTTCGACTCAAGCTTTAGCGGTACTATCGTTCCATCACGATCAACTTCTCCAGATCCAGCGATAATTACAACAGCAGCATACTTCCCACCAGCTTTTGGCTTTGTAATCGTACCTTGCAAAGTTAATTCACTTTTTACCGCTACTTCATATTCATCAAAGATCATTATATTAATCCTCCTTCTATTCCGTTATATCTAATTTGAATTTCAAACTCGCTATTATATTTTTGTACTCTCTTACATCTTTCATCGGAACGAAAACCGGGTTCTCTGCAATGCTTTGTAGCATGCTTCGCTTTATAATCTCTTCATTTCTAACTGTTTTAGCACCAAGTGGAAATTCTGCAAACCATCCATCAATCGCATCAAAATAGGAATCGCCGTGTAAATGCAGGCTATTTACTGTGAAGCTATTCGTACAAACCGCTGCATATTTCCGTAGCATTTCTAATGAACCTTCAAAATTCCCTTGCATGCAATATACTTGTGCAGCAGCATAGTATACTTTTAAAGTCATATTGGGATGTAACGTTTCTAATTCATATATATCTATTAATATAAAAGCTCTATTTAAAATTACCTCTACTTTTTCAGCGCTTGAAGCATTTACTACTACATAATTCGGTATTGTCCCAACGAGTTGTATTAAATGTTGATACATACTAATTTGCATCACTTCATTTGCCTTCTCAGCATTTCCAAGCATTTGATACGCCTGTGCGATTAGATCTCCCTCTGGAAAGTTAGGACGTATCGTTTCGCCAAGTAATTGAAGCACCTCATTTGGTCTATTAAGTATAAGATAGCAAGTTGCTTGAAACGATGCCGCCTCTTTCACAAGAGAAACATCGTCACTTTCTTCCTGCACTCTGCTAAAGAGATTCATTGCCTCTTCTAAAATTTCAATTCCTCTATCCGTGTCCTCTGTTAACATGTGATGATTAATAAAAAGTATTCCTATTTGAATTAATAATGGAAAACAAGAATAATATTTTTTGATTATTCCCCTGCACTCCATTATTACTTCATCAAACGGTTCTTCACTAAAAGCTTCGGCTAGTCGATGATATAAATTTTTAATATCTTCCTGCTCCATTTGTGGTGTATAACTAATTAGTTCATCAATACTTATGTTAAAGTACGATGCTAATAGTGGTAAAAATGTAATATCCGGATAACTCTGCCCCGTCTCCCATTTGGAAACAGATGCCTTCGTAATACCGATATACGCCGCTAACTCTTCCTGCGTAATTCCCTTTTCTTTTCTCTTATTCGCAATGATTTTATGAATATGAATCTCTCTCACTGTATCACCTCATACTTTTATTATATGTTTTATATTTCACACAAAATATGGATTTAAATTCGACTTTCATTTACAAAATCAACTGTTAGGAAACATCTGTCTAAAATCAAAGGCAGGAACATATTTGATATGTTCCTGCCTTTTTAATGTCGGTACCGCTACATAGCCATCTAGCTAAGATTTTGAAGTGCTTCAAAATCAAACATTTCATCTCATCACAGTTTTCTATGGGAATCCAGTGAACAGCTTATTTACATAATTTTCGATATTGGAAGTAAATTTAAGTTGTTTTTAAAGTAGGTATACCTAGTAAAAATTGTTGAATTGTGCCCGTTTGTTAAAGTTTAATTTTCATTATACTTTTTGTACTGAGTCCAGTGCTTTTTTTAATTCATCTGATTTTTGAGTGCCGATTACTACTGTGTTATATTGCAACTTTAACTCTATACCTTTATTTCCATTCATGTTATAGGCTTTTTCATTCTTAAGGTTAAAACGAATTCCCCATCCTCCAAATCGTTTTATTGGACTGTAAGTAATGCATTCATAATGATGTATATCTTTGAAAAGGTACTGCTTATATTGAAAATGAAAAGGAACAAAGCGGACATAAAGACCTTTTTCACGGACCTCAATGATCAGTTTCAATACTCCAAGCATTAATACAGGAAAGGCAATCCCGAACAACCACATAACAATTAAGACACCATTAGAAGCTGGTTTATCTCCAAATGGGATATCAAGAATAATTTGTTGAATAAATCCATACCACATCAGCATGGAGATCCCTAATATGAGTATCCATACCCAAATTGGGGATCTCTGAACCTCACGAAAGATGACTTGTTCTTGTTGTTTCATTAATGATTATAACCTCCTAAAAGGTTTATTTTTTCTCACTCATTTTAAGCCGTTTTGCACTTCCAAAAAATGCGCTCCCAATTATGAATATAACGGAAGAAAGATACATTGTTATCCCTGAGTATTTATTATCAAAAATTGTGAAATTAAGTAAATTAATGAACATCATCAATATAAGTGCTATGTACAATCCATTAATATATTTCATTTATCCCCCCCCTTTACTTTTTTGAAAACCCCTATGTGATAAATAGTGGTTTCTAAAGGTATTATTCAGAATGCCCTTTTCCCTATTTTACCATTTTATAGAGTTGATATGTTGTTTGTTTTCGGTTGAATATTGTATAAACACTCGGTTAACATAACGTCTCATGATCAGTAGCAAGAAAAAAGGATAATCCGTCCTCATAATGGACTAATTATCCTATAAATCTTTATCTAAATTTAATAAAACAAGAACTTCTTTTCCTATGTATCATTACTTCGTTACCTCACCAAACTGCGCTCTCGTCACTTTCGCCAAGTCATCTACTTTAAGCTCAATTTGTATACCGATTTTCCCTCCACTTACAATCATCGTTTCAAGTGATTGGGCACTTTCATCAATACATGTAGAAAATAGCTTTTTCATTCCAACTGGTGAACAACCGCCGCGAATGTATCCTGACACTTTCGTAATATCTTTAACAGGAATCATTTCAATTTTCTTTTCACTTACTGCTTTTGCGGCAGCTTTTAAATTTAGTTCCTCATCTACCGGAATAATAAACACATGATAATTTTTACTATTCCCTTGAGCGATTAACGTTTTATATACTTCTCTCACTTCTCGTCCAATTTTCTCGGCTACTGATACGCCATCAATTTTCCCATCGTCTGGATCATATGACATCATCGAATATTCAATTTTTTCTTTATCTAATATTCGCATCGCATTTGTTTTATCTTTTTTCATAACGTTCTCCTTAAAACTTTATTTCATATCATTAAGTTTTCCTTTATTATACACCCTTTTCCATTTCTCCTACATAACTTCACGTATTTTTCAAAACTAAAAATATTGATAATTCAAAAATCATCTGATATAATTTGGAAAAACTTACGTTAAGGAGAGATTTGCAATGCGAAATGTTAATACTTCTTTCCAACTTCATCATCAAACGTAACGCCGTGTATCCGAAGAAAAATTTTTCTTCGTGGGTACAGGGCTTTTCCTGTTGACCCACGAAGCGTTCATAAAGCTATGTGGGTATTTTTATACCTGCATAGCTTTTTTTAATTTGAAAAAGGAGTGATTATGATGGAAATGAGAAATGTAAAAGGAACGAAAGACTATTTACCAGAGGAGCAAGTGCTGCGAAATAAAATTAAAAGGGCTTGTGAAGATACGTTTGAACGATACGGATGCAAACCGTTAGAGACACCGACGTTAAATATGTATGAGCTTATGTCTTACAAGTACGGCGGTGGCGATGAAATTTTAAAAGAAATATATACACTTGAGGATCAGGGAAAACGTGAGCTTGCCTTACGATACGATTTAACTATTCCATTCGCAAAAGTTGTGGCAATGAATCCGAATATTCGCCTCCCTTTTAAACGTTATGAAATTGGGAAAGTATTTCGAGATGGGCCAATTAAACAAGGAAGATTTCGTGAATTTATACAATGCGACGTTGATATAGTCGGTGTAGAATCAGTCATGGCAGAAGCAGAACTCATGAGCATGGCGTTTGAGCTGTTCCAAACATTAAACTTAGAGATAACGATCCAATATAATAACCGAAAATTGTTAAATGGTATTCTTCAGGCCATTAACATCCCTACTGAATTAACAAGTGACGTCATTTTATCATTAGACAAAATCGAAAAGATTGGGATTGATGGTGTACGAAAAGATGTATTAGAGCGCGGCATTTCTGAAGAAATGGCTGATACAATATGTAATACTGTATTATCTTGTCTAAAGCTTACAATTGTTGACTTTAAAGAAGCTTTCAATAACCAACTCGTTGCCGATGGAGTAAACGAATTGCAACAATTACAGCAATATTTAATCGCTCTCGGAATAAATGAAAATACGATATTCAATCCGTTTTTAGCAAGAGGACTCACAATGTATACAGGGACTGTATATGAAATCTTCCTAAAAGATGGCTCAATTACATCTAGCATAGGTAGTGGCGGCCGTTACGATAACATTATCGGAGCATTCCGTGGTGATAATATGAACTATCCAACAGTCGGCATTTCATTCGGTTTAGACGTTATTTATACAGCACTTTCGCAGAAAGAAACATTATCATCTACAGCGGATCTATTTATCATCCCACTCGGAACAGAATTACAATGCTTACAAATTGCCCAGCAATTACGTTCTACCACTTCCTTAAAAGTTGAACTTGAACTAACAGGACGCAAATTAAAACGTGCCCTTAATTATGCCAATAAAGAGAATATCCCTTATGTGCTTATTATTGGTGAAGAAGAACTTAGTACAGAAACCGTTATGCTAAGAAATATGAAAGAAGGTAGTGAAGTGAAGGTCTCCCTTTCTTCTTTAAGTAGTTATTTATAATACGAACCACCCTCGTTTGGGTGGCTTTTCTATTTTATAGATAATCAACAATTAGTTTACATAAAATAATTACAAGCTACCTAAAACTAAAAATATATAATATCCAATTACCTGTTATTTTTAGTAATATATAGATGTATATTGTTTTAGGAGGATTTACTTTGAAAACTTACATACAAGCACTAAAGTGGATCACAGGAATCTATCATCTTTTATTAATTCCTTGTTATTATTTATTTCCAAGTCTTGTTAACCTATATGGGATACCTTTACTACTATTGATTACTTTACATATCACTACTATTTTATTAGCTAAAAAAGCAGGGATGAATACGTACGCTCATTATATAGGTATTATCGTTACTCTAGTTGCCTTCTTTCCTTATATAGAAATCCTTCTACATATTATAGCAGCCATTTTTCTTTTATTAGATGCTGTTTCTATGAATGCAAAAGAAGTGTATGATTCATAGATGGATAAAATGAAACTTTAATCCATAGAGTTTTGAGATAGGTTGGCAAAAAGGATTTACTTTTTAAGTAAACCTTTTTTTCATTTTTAATTACTTTCCTTACTCAAGACTAATAAAAGAATATTCTGTTTAATTTTTATAAATTTCTAAATATTTATAATATATTCAAATTAACATACATTTTAGTTATGTAAAAAATCTAAGTTTTAAGGAGATGAATCCATGCTGAAAAAGTTGGTAGCAGGTGCATTATTAACTGTTTTGTCGTTAACTGGAGGACTGGGATCAGTATCAGCTAGTACCGAAAAAGATTATACGATTTCCTCTTTCGAATATGTAACTGTAGATGAAAAGACTGTTGATTCGTTTAACAAATTGAGTGCTCCATTAAAGGAAGACGTAAAAATAACGTTAGTTCTACCGAAACAAAATCAAAATGGAGACTGGTTATCTTATGGATTTTCGAGCAAAGAAAGTTTAGAGTCTTTTATTGAAAAAGATAAACAAAGGTTGAATAATTCAATCACTCCCCTTGGTGTTGGAGGAAGCGGACCTGGTAGTACAGACTTCTATAAACTCACAAATCAAGGTAGCGAGTATTTTTCTCTAAGTAGCGGTTATAAAAACTTGTCTGCTGGTTGGCAAAATCAAATTGTTTCTGTACGTACAGCATCCCCTACCGCTAGCTATTCAACAACACTATGGGAACGTACTTCAACTGAAGGATATGGAAAAGGTGTTGTTTTTAAACATGCTGATTGGTATGGTCAAATTGCAAACTTAAATAACTTTCCAACTTCAGCAGTTGAAGTTAAAAAGTAAAAATATAGAAATAAAAGGTGTTTTCACGTATGGAAACACCTTTTATTTCTACAACTATTTCACATATCTCGTCTATACCAATTTCAACTCTTAATTATTATCTTTCGTATTCCTACTCTCCAAAACCTTCTCCATATTATGAGTTGCCCATTCCATCATTAATAGAATCATTGGACGAAGAGATTCACCAAGATCAGTTAATGAATATTCTACTTTTGGCGGCACTTCACGGTATACTTCGCGATGTATGATGCCATCTGCTTCAAGTTCTCTCAGCTGCAGTGTTAACATTCTTTGTGTGATATTTGGTTTTAATCTTTTTAATTCATTAAACCGCTTTGTACCATCTAATAAATGATACAAAATTACCCCTTTCCATTTCCCTCCAATCACCTCAACCATAGCTTCAACTGGACAAGAATATTTATTTAAAAATGGGTAATTTATATTATTTTCGTTTGGACAATCCATAATAAATCCCTTCCCTTAACATTAGTATCTTTTTTGATACTATACCACATAAATGTGCGTACTTGTATCTATGTTACTTCAAAAATATAATTTACTTACAAAAATAAATTCATGAAAAGAGGAACTTTTATGACAAATACAAAAGAAATTACAAAAGAAAAAATTATGGAGGCTTTTCATTTCAGACATGCATGTAAAGAATTCGATCCTATGCACAAAATTTCAGAAGAGGATTTCAAATTCATTTTAGAAACAGGCAGATTATCTCCTTCTTCTTTTGGATATGAGCCTTGGAAATTTATTGTCGTACAAAATAAAGAATTAAGAGAAAAACTACAACCGTATTCATGGGGCGCTGGTGGGCAACTTGCAACAGCTAGTCATTTTGTTATTGTTCTTTCAAGAAACATTAAAGATATGCATTATGATGCAGAGTATATTAAATATATGATGAACGATATTATTGGATTGCCTGAAGACACTCAAAAAATTAGATATGAATTCTTCAAAAAGTTCCAGGAAACAGATTTTAACTTATTACAATCCGATCGTGCTGTATTTGATTGGGCATCCAAGCAATCTTATATCGCTTTAGGTAATATGATGACGAGCGCAGCTCAAATCGGTATTGATTCTTGTCCAATAGAAGGATTTGATAAAGAGGAAGTAGATTCTTTACTTCGTCAAGAAGGCATTATACAAGGCGATAATCTTGAAGTATCAGTTATGGTTGCCTTTGGTTACCGTAAAGAAGAGCCAAAGCGTGATAAAACAAGACAGACTATGGATACAATTGTTGAATGGATTAAGTAATATAGCACAGACAAATAATGCTCCTAATAGCTGTATACTCATACTAAAGAAGAATCAATTGTTTTCTTACGTATGAATTTGGTTTTTCATGGAAAGATATGTTAGTATGTATACAGTTTGAGTGCTCTATTTTTAGAGTCGAACAGGAGGAGAATGAATATGTCTGATATTGAAGTTGGCGAAGTGTTTACTCTTAGTGATGAGAATAACGAAGAGCAAGAAGTAGAAGTACTTGGAGCGATGGATGTCGAAGGCGCAGAGTATATTGCAGTTGCCTTTGTTGAAGATATCCAAACAGAAACTGAGGAAGACATTGATATTTTCTTTTTAAAAGTAGAAGAAGATAATGAGTTTTCATACATTGAAAATGATGAAGAGTTTGATAAAGTATCTGCTGCTTTTGATAAGATTTTAGATGAACAAGAACAAGAGTAAACACGAGGGGGATGCATATCCACCCTCTTTTTTTATTCATCACTCATTCAGTGATTTATGCAGTAACTCCAGTACATCTTTCATCGCAAAAGGTCCATCTTTTTTAACATGCTCCGCAAATTCTGAAACGAGACGTAATGTTCTCACACTTTCGATTGGATGTTCTCCTGATGCACTTTCAGCTGAAAGCATAACTGCATTCGTCCCGTCCAGTACAGCTTGAAACACATCAGTCACCTCTGCTCTTGTTGGAATAGAATGATCTACCATAGATTGAAGCATTTGTGTTGCTGTAATGACATATGTATTCGTTCGATTACATTCCTGAATCATCATTTTCTGTAAAAGCGGAATGCATTGATACGGTAACTCTACTCCTAAATCGCCCCTTGCAATCATAATTCCATCTGCTTCTTTACATATATCTTGAAAATTCTCGATTGCTTCCATCGTTTCTATTTTTGCAATTAAATTAGGTGACGTTTCTTTATACTGTTGTATAAAATCTCGTATTTCTTTTATATGACTAGGTTTTCTTACGAAAGAACATGCGATAAAATCAACATTCTCCTCTAAAAGAAACTGAATATCTTTTTTATCTTTCTCTGTAATAGCTGGTAAACGAACAGCCGCATCTGGTAAATTAACTCCTTTATGAGATGAGATATTGCCACCTGTTTTTACCTTCGTTTCTATTTTGTCCGTACTTATCTTTTCAACAATTAATTCAACTTCTCCATCATTAATTAAAATTCTACTGCCTACTTTCACATCATTCGCAATTCCTTCATAATCAACACTCGCTTCTGTATTACTCCCTGTAACTGGTTGTGTATGTAAAATAAAAGAATCTCCTGCCTGAAGTGTAATTTGCCCTCCTTTCACTTCACCTAATCTTATTTTAGGTCCTTGTACATCACCCAAAAATTTAATAGAGTCATCTAATGATTTCACTAAACGAATGATGTCTTTATGACTTTCATGCGTGCCATGCGATAAATTCAGTCGAACAATTTTCATACCATTCTTTATTAACTGTGCTAATGTTTCTTTATTATTACTTGCGGGTCCAATTGTACAAATTCGATCGATTGTCATTTTTGTCACCATCCTTTTTTTAATAAGTTTCCCATATGAACTTAAAAATAACAGAGATTCTGACATGAATAGATTTAAATTTACATGAATTTCATAAAATTAAACCTGTATCCCTTGCTAGCTAAGCATTAGAAGATATATTCGCTTTTTTGCAAATGAAGACATGTTGAATCGAAAGTAAAAGAAAAGTTAAGTATGGGATAAACCATTGAGAGTTTCGAAATTTTCATATATTGTATGAATTGAGTTCGAACTCAAAAATTTAAAAAGGTGGGAAAATTAGTGAATATGAAAAAATCTTTATCGGTGACAACTTTAGGGTTAGCGGTTTTAGGTTTTGGTTTTACTAATAACGCAAGTGCTTCAGAGGTCGATACTGTAGACAGGCAGCCCGTTTTAGTTGACTTTGATACAATTCAATCAACAAAAACATCTAGTGTTCCTAGTTTGACTGTTGCAGCTGCACCTAAGAATGACTCTAACATTAGCGTATATACTCCCTTTTTTGGTAACCCATATGCAGTTGCTAAATCGAAATCAACTACGACCGAAGACTATGTTTATGCAAAAGCAAGAACTTTCAATGGCGATGGCTCATTAGTAAATACGAAAAGTAATAGTGCAAAAAAATCATCCTTTGTCAGTGCTACAGCGACCAACACAAGCGTTTATTATGGAGATGATTACGCTATCGGTAATCATACCTATAAATTAAGTGGTTATAATGATGTGAATCACGAAACAAAAGCCTTCTGGTAAGAAAGAGAAAAAAGATATGCATCTTGCATATCTTTTTTCTCTAATACTTTACATATATTGAGGTGCTATTTATGAAACAAATATATATTATTATCGGTGTTTTACTCATTTCATTACTTACAATTTATATTTTGTTCAATACTTCAATCATACAACCTCATCCACCTTCTAAAGAAAATAAGAGAGAGCAACAAACCAATACTATTTCTTACGGATTGAAGGATAATCAAGGCCAACATATTAACAACGGTAGCACAATTACTAGTGAGGATAATAAAATTAATGTATCATTATCATTCGTACATACTATTAACGAAAACCGAAAATATGGATTAATTGTTCTAGAAGATTACGAACAAAAACCTTTTAAAATAGAAGATACTACTAATGAAATATCACACTATTTTTTTGATATGAAACCAAACAGCTCAATGACTACGAAAATCTCTTTACACACTTCTCCTAATGCAAGTGAATTAACCTTTTTAATAATTAAAAAACCTGAATACAAATTAAAAGATAATAACTTAAATAAAGCAGCTATTTTAGAAGATATTCTAAGTATGCGATACTCAATGCATCCTCCTCAGAAAGAAAGCGAAAAAATAAAACTCTCCCTTATAGATCCAGATGCTATTTTAAAAGATGGTCTTTACGAACCATTATTTGTTACGAACCGTGAAGAGAACTTACAAACTGTCTTCTTTGAAAAGGAAGGCAAGCAATTAACCCTATCAAACGGTAATGAAACGAATGATGAAATGACTTACGCAATCGTGGCTTTTAAAGATTGGAAACAAGTTGAAATATTTAACAATAGAAAAGTCGTTTATACTAAAGTTGCACCTGAAACGAGGCAAATCTTTAATTTCATATTGCCTTCAGTGGATCAGGAAAGTAATTTTCAACTCGTCGCTTTTCCATTTCCTTTTAAAGTTAGCGAAGAAGATTATGTCAGTCAACAAGCATTCAGTTCTTTTCGCATCGTAATTGAAAATGAAAATAAATAAGTTATACTATGCACAGTATAACAACCAAAAAAGGCCTACTCACACGAGTAGGCTTTTGAAACTACGAAAGTTTCGTCAATAACTGATTTAAATCTTTTTTCGTTTTCGTCGTTAAAGATTTCATTTTATTAATATCGATTTTTTCTTTCTCCGCTCCTACAATTAACGGATACATACTTTGACCGATTGTTTTAGAATCCGTCGGATGTGATGCCTCTAGCTCTTTTTCAATCACATCCCACTTTTCATTAATTTGTTTGCCAAGCTTATTCACTGTTTCCAATTTCGGATTAGCAGCTAACTGCTTGTCCAAGCTATCAATTAATGCTACAACTTCTTTAACATTCGTTTTCACAGCAACACTTTTCTTCGGATCTTTCGTTGTCTTTCCGTTATTGTTTGTACTTGTGCTTGAATCTGTTGTTTTCCCGCTAGTCGTTTGATCATTCGTTTTTCCTGTCGTCTCTTTTTCTTTTGTTTTTACATTCTCGTTTTGAGTTGACGTTTTGCCATTACTTTCTGTTCCTGATGATTCTTTCGTATTTTTTGCATCCTTATCTGTTTTTTCATTTGAAGAAGTATTTGTTTCTTTTTCAGTATCTTTCGTTGTTTTTGACGCTTCATCTGCACTTGTCGTTTTTGCTTCTCCATCATTTTGCGCAGTTACTTGCTCTTTCTTTTCCGTTTCTTTATCTGCTGAAGGACTACAAGCTGCCATAGTAAGCATTGTACCAATTGTTATCGATGCGATAGCGACCTTTTTCATTTTCATATAAATCCCCCTATGTTTTACATAATTTATCCTCCCCTTTACGATTCGATTCCCCCTTAAAAAATCCCTTTTCATACGAATTACCATCTTTCCGACAGTAATCTTCATAATAATACGTACAAAAACTGATAAACTCATTTTAATATTCGAGTTTCTTCTACTTCATTTTTCTACTCGCAAGTAAAAGAAAAAGAGTATATTGTCACATTAAGAATTACTATCTTCATATGACGATATACTCTTCTATCAAATTTTTATGTTTCTTGACATTTTATTTATACAAAAAAATAAAATTTTCTTTCGTTTTTTGTTTCTCAACATTTGTTAACATAATATTTTTATGAATAACCACCATTCGAGTGAATGACTTGCCCAGTAACCCATTTCGCTTCTTCACTTACTAAAAAAGAAATTAAGCGCGCAGCATCCACCGGTTCTCCTACTTTACCTTGTGGGAACTTCCATACTAAATGATGCTTCAGCTCCTCTGTAATCCATCCTGTATTCGTCGGTCCTGGATCTACAGCATTCACTGTAATCCCCTTCTCCATCGCAACTGGTGCTACTGACTTTGTAAATGCTTCAATTGCCCCTTTCGTTGCTGCATATGCTAGTTCATCTGGCATTGGACCTACTGACTGTCCTGAAGTAAGATTAATAATACTCCCGCCCGTTTTAAGTGAATAATGTTTTATAAACAATGAACTTAATAGCATAGTAGCCCGAATATTAACTGTATAATGTTTATCCAACTGCTCTACATCTAATTCCTCAATTCTCGTATGAGTAGAATATACTGCATTATTAACTAGAATAGATGGATCACCTAACCGTTCTGATACCATATAAAACAAACGATTTGGCGAATAAGACTGCGATAAATTGATTTCTGCCATTTCACATCGAACATCGTAACTTTCAATTTCCTTTTTCAGCAAAAAAGGTTCTTGATCACTCATTCCCCATGGCATCGCTTTATCATACTTTGGCCAGTACGTGAAAAAAATGTCTATCCCCTTTTGAGCAAGCACCTTGCATACAGCTGCACCAATTCCATTCAGACGAGTTGCCCCTGTTACAATTGCTATTTTCTTCACCTTTTTCTCCTCCATCTATACACAGATCCCCTGCATGAATACAGAGGATCTATCTTCTTATTGAATATTTGACAGTATACGTTCAGCACCTAATTTTAACATTTTAATAAAGATATAATTTACAATCGTAAACATTACAAATAAAACGATAAACATAACCCACAGTCCGACATGAAGGAAGAAGTATAATACACTTACTCCCCCCACAATAATTAAAGCTATTAAAATATTAGCTAAAAAATTCCACAAAGTTGTATATCGACTTTTAAATAATTTCTGCTCTGTATCCCAATGAATATCTGCAGTTTGCGCGTCCCAGCGTGTTCCGATTAAATTAATTAATAACAACCCGTTCGCACTTAGTAAAAACCACAGTATCATAAAGACTGGAGAAATCCCAGCTACAACTGCCATCGTAATACCGAATACTGCTAAAATGATCACATTAATTAACCAAGCAGTGATTGCTTTCGCAAAAAAGATATCCGAAGCCTTTACTGGTAAATAACGATTCACAAACCAAGAGCTTCCATCTCGCGAAAATGACGTTGTTGCAATGACGTTACTACCCATTAAAAATAACGATGCACAAAGACCAACACCAATTGCAAATCCTGTTGTCTTTGGATTGTTAATATACTCTGTAATAAACTTTAAATTTCCATCTTGCACAAATAAAATAAAGAACAACATAATTGGCATAACGAAAGTTTGTACAATGCAATTTAAGAAAAATTGTGGTGTACGGAATAACGTTTTAAATTCTTTTTTCACATACGCTTTTAAATGCGAACTTTGTACTGTTGATTTCTGTAAACCTTCCGCCGAAATAACTTGTTTCTTTGCTGTACTCGTTGAAAGTCCAATAACCCCTTTTAAATATGTACGCTCTGCTATGTAATAAAACAACACAAAGAAGACAAATGAAATAACTGCAAAGATTATTACATATAAAGGTCCCTTCCAATTTGCATTTTCTACTAATGCCACTGCTCCAAAATATGTAGTTGGAAAATAATTTGTCATTTGTACTAAAAGAGAAGATTGATTATTTACAAGGTATTCCGCAGCCCCATCTCCAGAAAACGCACTTTTATTTCTCCACTGCATAAATACGTTAATTCCTACAATAAATAATATACTTACGATTCCAATAAATATATTTCCTCGATCTTTATTTTTCGCTATATTTGTATACCTCATAATAATTGTCATCAGTAACGAAGCTAATACTAACGGCACGATTGGGAAGAGTAAGTAAATAAAAATCATATATATGTAATATGTAATAAATGCGCCACTTTTTAAACCGTACGTAATGAAGATTGGTAATAAAATAAATGAACTCATTACGTATTGTGTAATTAATACCGTTAAAAATTTTGCCGAAATAATTTGCGCTGGTTTTAATGGTAACGGCAGTAACATTTCAATATCATTGCTGTAGTAAAATACAGTTAAAATGTTCGTTATACTCATTAAAAATACCCATATACTCGCAATCGCAAGTCCCATTGCAATAATCATTCCCGGCCCTTGCCCTAATTGTTTCAGACCTTCATACATTCCGTGCGTCATCGAACCAAATATTAAAAATCCAACAAATAAAATAGCTGCAAATGAAAATAAATACGCCCATCGCTTCTTCTTATCTGCTATAAAATCTGCGTAATTTAACTTTAATAGTACCTTCGTTAACGTCCAAATTTTACTCATTGCCCGTCATCTCCAAGAACATTTTTTCAAGTGATTCATTGGATTTAAAATGATCTCTCATTTCATCTAAATTTCCTTTAAACTGCAAATTCCCCTTATTAATAATAGCAACCCGGTCACATATTTTTTCCGCTACTTCTAATACGTGTGTAGAGAAAAATACAATCTTTCCTTTATCCGCATGTTCTCTCATCATTTCTTTTAAAATATATGCAGATTTCGGATCAAGCCCTGTTAACGGTTCATCTAAAATCCATACATCTGGTTCATGCACGAGCACACCAATAATAACGATTTTTTGTCTCATACCGTGCGAATAACTTTGAATTTGATCAGATAATGCATTATAAAGATCAAACTTCTTCGCTAAAGACTCTATTCGTTCTTGTCTTACTTCTTTCGGCACTTCATACATATCAGCCATAAAGTTTAAATATTCAATTCCTTTTAAACGTAAAAACATATCTGGGCTATCCGGCACATAACCAAACGTCTTCTTTGCTTCCATCGGCTCTTCCATAATATTTTTTCCATTAATCGTAATAGTCCCTTTGTCCACCCCGTGAATGCCAGTAATCATCTTAATTGTCGTGGATTTACCCGCACCATTTGGTCCTAAAAATCCAAAGATTTCGCCGCTAGGTACAGATAAACTTAAATCTTTTACTGCATAAGTAGACCCATTATAACTTTTTGACACATTCGTAATTTCAATCATTCCATCCAATCCTTTCCTTAATTACCAAATAACTATATTGATATTATAGCATACTTCTATTTTAAGATTTTTACATTTTTCAGTTTATTTAACCTTTAAAATAAATATACACCCCTAATCCAACAACTAAAACGACAGCTAGTATAATATAAATCATTGTTAATCGTTTAATATTCCCCTTTGTCGCTTTGCTATAATTTGCATCACCATTCCGCCCAATTAACACCGTCGCAATGACAGTAATCACTACAAGTAATACAACGATCATGATCCAAGTTAGCATTTCTTCCTCCCCCTCCTTACAACCATTTTACAATATTATCCTCTTTATTTCGCAGCATATTTCCTCTTTTTACTATTATTATGAAGCAAACTGGAAAACTATTATTACCATTCCTATCCAATTGTGATATATTTGTAACATAACGTGACTTATTTCTAACAACGTAAGGAGGACCTATCATGAAAACAACTTGGATAAAATATTTAGGATTTCTCGGTTTCTTCGGTTTCCTCGGATTTTTTTATGAAAAAGGATTGTTTACTATGTTCTGTTTCTTCTCCTTTTTCACATCGTATAGAACAGTTCAACACGATGAACTGTTTGAACAAATTGTCAATAAATCGTGTCGCAATGCATTTATCGTTACATTACTAACTACCGCTATCATTATATTTATTGAAATGTTATTTCCAAACCCGGCGCTACAAGAAATTGATATCGCTCTTATTTTCGGCACACTCATTCTTACGTTCGGTTTTTCTATGTTCTTTTATGATAAACCTGTTGATGAAATGGAAGATGCACCATGGCGTTCGTAACGAAGATAAAAGAATACCGCGCAAAATTGAACATGACACAAGAAGATTTAGCGAAGCAAGTTGGTGTACGCCGTGAAACAATTAGCCACCTTGAAAAAGGTAAGTATAATCCTTCATTGCAACTCGCTCACGATATAGCGAAGGCACTTCATAGTACGATTGATGAGATTTTTATTTTTGAGGATTGATTAAAGGCGTCCTGTCACCAGAATCACATAAAAAAATACCGTCATTCTTTCCAAGAAGAATGACGGTATTTCTCATTGATTATCCATATAAAACCGCATGAAATACGCCTAATAGTAAGTATTGATCCTCCATGTAATCTCCAGCATATGCATTCATCTCGATGTAATACGTATCTTCCTCAAGACGAATATTCCAATCTGCAATTACATAGCCTTTTCGTAATAATTTTCCCATTCCAAATGAAGTTTTATGAACAACATATTCTTCTGCCTTATATGTAAAGGTAAATATGAAATTTGCATCCAATAACTTTCCGTCACATACAAGTATTTCATGCTCTGCATCATTATTATCGATGTACGTTACTAAAATCTTTCTTTGGCGCTGCCTACTTACATCCTTTGCAATGACGCGAATATTGTCCTTACTATCCTTTATTTCATAAATGATATTACTACCAATTTTCGGAATAAAATCCAGCACTCTCATCAGCGTATTTTTATAATAGCCCCTTACTACGCCTACTTGCTCGCTTCCATTATAAACCTCTACCGGCGTCGTATCTGCTTTGCTATCACACGGTCGTTTGTAAGAGAGCTGCATCATTCGCTCTCCTCTTAAGTACTGATCAAACGTCACAGGATATTCTATCATGCGCAGTTCTTTATTTAGCTCATACAAATAGTGTTGAACACTCTCTATTAATGTTGTAGTAGATATAAGCTCTTGAAGTTCAAATTCTTGCCAGCTGGAAGAAACATTCCATTGATTATGATCCTCTTCATAGAAGAAACCAAGAATTACCCCTTCACGGTCAGCCGTTTCATATTTCATAGGTACGTTCTGCCCGTGTTGAACTTGTTCCATCCACTGACCTAAATAAATGCCCAGCTCAGCAACCTTTATACTTGATTTTTGAAAAAATACGCTTTCACTCGCGCAAATCGTTACATCTCCTTCAATAAAGCCCTTTGAATAAGCATCATACCGCGGCTCATCCTTCTGCGGAAGATTCTTGTCTAACTCAAATAAAAACGTTAACATCCTTTATTCACCTCTAGTTGTTACACTAATCATACATGACATCGCATCACGCTGGGAAACTATTTATATACGCATATTTAATTCACGCACTATAACACGTGAATGACCTTGTATAGTAGCTCTATTTTTTGTTCTATATCTTAGTATATGAACTTATAAGAGCGATTTTTCAAATATATCTATCACAACTTACAATATATCTATTTTTCGACAAATATCAGCACAATTAAAATGAGGCTACTTTTTCTCCTGCCAACTCCACAATCTCTAAAATTTGTAGCAGGCTCTCCACTTCATAAGTCGGCTTAACACTTGCCTTATTCTCTTTCAAACTCGGATTATACCAACACGTATCAATGCCGTAGTCTTCTCCACCTTTCATATCAGAAGTTAGCGAATCTCCAACCATTAGTACACTTGATTTATCCGTAATTCCGAATTTCTCAAATGCATAATCAAAAATCTCACGTGCTGGTTTTTGATGACCAACTTCTTCAGAAATAATAATATGATCAAAGAAATTACATAAAGGCGAATTTCCGATTCTTGATTGTTGCACCTTCGTATATCCATTCGTAATAATACCTAACTTGCAGTCTTGTAGATTTTCACATAATTGTACTGCGCCTTCTATAAGATGTACTTCTTTCCCTAAATTTTCAAGATATACATCACTAAATTGCTGTGCATCTACGTCTATATTATGAAGTGCAAATAATTGTCTAAATCGATCTACTGCTAATTCACTTAGCGTAATCATTTTATTTTCTAAATCTCTCCATAATCCATTACTAATCTCTTTATAGCTTGCAAGATAATCATTATACCCTGTAGGCATGCCGAACTGTACAAACGCATTGTGTAATGCATTTCTTTCCGTTTCAGGGAAATCTAATAATGTATCGTCTACGTCGAATAGTATTACTTTGTATTTCATGATGTTTTCCTCAACTCCTATATTCTCATAGCTTAATTATAACAACAATAGTAAAAGGAGGCTAATCCAAATCAGCCTCCTTCTCATTATTAATCTTCCAGCAATAACACTTTCATTTCTTCTAACGAATCTTTCGTAAAGCCAAGAGCTTTTTCGGCGTATGCTTCAACTGATCCGTATTGATTTTGGATTCCATCAATCGCAGCTTGTAAATATTCGGCGCGCGCTTCAAACATTGCACCTAATATTGCTCTGCTCTCATCATTTTGTAATTTTGCACCTAAAAAGACCATCATTTTTTCATTTAGCTTTTCACGGAATCCGTTACTTAATAAGTAATCTTCCATTACTGTTTTTTCCGGTACACCTAGTAAAAGTAATAAAAGCGCTGAACCAAATCCAGTACGATCTTTTCCAGCTGTGCAGTGGTTTACTAATGGTAAGTTTTCCGGGTTTTGCGCTAAGTTTAAGAAGCTCACGAATGCCTCGTTACCACTTACGAAATCTTGATTCATTTTCACAAGATACTCACCTGGTTTTCCTAACATAGAAAGGTCACCAACTTGGAAAAATTCATTTATATTTAGATCTTTCGCTAAGTCTTGCATAACTGGTAAGCACACTTGACGAGCACCCGTAATTTCTGGATTCGGCTTATGCTTCACTTCAAAGTCTGTACGGTAATCACAAATTAACTTTAAGCCAGACTTTTGTAAATACGCAATATCCCATTCTGTTAGTCCTGCTAATTCTTCAGAACGGTATAATTTGCCCCATTTCACTTTACGGCCTTCTGTCGTTTCATATCCTCCCATATCACGGAAGTTAAACGCGCCTTGTAATGGCAGTCTACGCTCAGCTACTGTTACTGCTTGTCCATTACTTCCTACTAATCTAAAATATGGACGTTCATTTTCACTCGGGTTTTCAATTGTATATGATAATTCTCCATTTACCGTTGCAAGTAATTCTCCAGTTTCTTCAATATGTTCTGGTGAAGTACTCCAATAAATACGAACTTCTTCTATATTATTTTCCCATTTTATTTGTAACGTATTATCTTCATTTCTCTCTACAGTTGCTTGTAACCAATGTCTTTGCTGCTCCATTCTTTCACCAACGCTTTCTCTTATAGTCAAATCTTACTCTATTTTATTATAGGAATAACTACTTTGTCGTTCTCATTTTTCTTTTTATCTTACAAACAGGCGAAAAGTTCTTTTACTTGTTCAAAATTTGTACACGGGTTCCCTCGAAATACATATGCAATTTGTTCCATACCTAAATCCTGATATACAACTGTTCCCCGCTCTCTATGCGAATAAAAATCTAATCCATTTATAATCTGTTTAACACCATAGTTCTTTGTCCATGAAGAAACAGGATAATACGATTTGTTTTTATGTCTACAAACCCAAAGTGCATATAGTTTATTACCTTCGTCCCAGTATACATACTGCATTTCATCATTTCCAAAACCGACCGATTCAAGTTTCCAACTCAGCTTTTTATGAATTGATAACTTTACATAGCGTATGTTATCTGGATCATTCCACTCACAACATCTTCCTATCTCACCCATTTCACCTCTCTTCGCTTGAAAGCTTAATAAGTGAAACGGTGTATGTAATATCATTTTTGCAAACTCCGTATGTGCCGGTTGTAACCCGAATAGAAATCTTTCCATTTCATCTTTGTTTACATATCCACGATCAATAGAAATTTCAATTTGTGTTTTCCATTTAGAGGTAACATAACTTTCTTTCCCCTTGTAATTTATACCTTTCCAATACACAAGCCCTTTATATTGAAAACAATATCCTTTCGCCTGAGAAATACAACTATCAGGGAATACTGGCTCCATTATATCGAGAAAAAACTCTTTTACCCGAAACATTCCGGTTGGAGTAACAACTTGAAACCAAAAACTTTCCCACTTTTCACCTTCATAACGTTCTGAAACTTTTTCAATTTTCCAGCCTTCTAACAATACATCTGGATACAGTAAAGCCAATGAATGAAATGTCTGCTTTAACATATATAGCCCCTCCCGCTAAATGAGTTCGAGAGAGTACATCATTCATCCTTTAAAACTCCTTCACATACCGCTCAGTACAACTCAGCAACTGACATCCGTTCTTTTCAAAAACATCCTTCATCCACTCATTTTGTATATTTGTCTCACCAATATAATAAGATGCACCTATTTCCTTTAAGACAAACATCGCACCTGCAAATAGTGCAGCTTCATATCCCTTGTTACGCATATTTGGAGTAACTGCGAAGTACATAAGTTTCCCTTCTTCTAACGTACCTCTTTCAATATGCGGGATTACAATTCCTATCGGCTCTTCATCGACACTTGCTGTTAAGCAATGTTCTTTCCATTGCTCACCAATTTCTTGTAGCATCATATGCACAAATTGATCATGAGCAACTGGTTCTCCCGTCGCTTCATTCCACAGTGAATAAAAAGCCTCTTCTCCAACTTCTTCAATAAGCTTAAAATCAATTTCACTTTCTACATCTTCTACTTCGTATATATCTTTAAATACAATCATGTTTTCCGTAACATATTCAAATGAATACGTTTCAAAACATTTTTTATACACATCATAATTTGGACTTTTTGAAGAGATTTCAAAATGTAGTTTTTCTAATCCACCTTTTTTAGCTTCGGCAACGCAATACTGCATCATTTCCTCTAATTGCTCTTCTGTAAAAATCTCTGCATTATTTTCTTTTATCATAATAGAAGAAGCACTTCTTCTTATTTTAAAATGTTTTTCTAACTGTTCTATCGTCGTCATATTCTTCCCTCATCTATATCATACTCGAATTTCTAATCGTTCTCCTTGCATGAGCAGGATTGTCCTTGAATATATAGAATACTAGAAAAGATCGCATCTTTAAAGTGCGGAGGAGGTTCTCCAGTGGATATTACAGCATTGCAACAACAGTTAGAGCTTATACAACAAAATGACTATACGCAACTGCAACATATAGACGTAAATGAGTTAACTTTGAACATGCTTCAGTATATCGGAACGACTGATAGCTACGTTCGTTACCAACTTATATATAAATGTTTTGCGCATTTCATTCATCATGAATTCCTTATGGACGATCAGCTGAAATTACTTCTGCAAACTTGTTTAAGTGATGAGTATTTATATTGTGACATTTACTCCCCACATACAGATGGGGTTTTCACACGTTCTTACACTGTTTCGTTAATTGCGTTAATACTCCAATTCGCTAATTCGCACTACTTTTGTACAGAGGAGGATATCGAAGAAATAAAAAATAAACTCATTACTTACACAAACTTAGAAACAGATTTTCGGGGCTATATCGAAAATAAAGGATGGGCTCATTGTCTTGCTCACGTATCTGATGCCTTTACTGAAATTGTTCATAATACGTATACCACTTTTGAATGGTACGAAGAATTAATTCATTGTTTATTAAATAAAATCTTTATTCCATCTGACCTTTTTCATAATAACGAAGATGAGCGCATCGTTACTCCATTACTAGCAATGCTGTATCATGATTTTCCTCAAAACGAGTTAATTTCTATTATTCAAAAAAAAATAAAAAGGCTTCCTCAAATTAGAAAACGCCTTTCGCTTACTGAGTATTGTATTTTATGTGCCAATATTAAAACCTTTTTACGCACATTATTTTTCAGAACGAAAGATGACCATAACTTAGCCTTTACAGCACGTAAAACAGAAAGAATGTTAAAAGAACTTCCTAACTATTATTAAATACAAGGAGCAATGACATGGGTTATATTGAAGATATGAGAAATCTAGTAGGAAATCATCCACTTATTTTAATAGGATCACACGCCATTATATTAAATGAAAAAGATGAAGTATTGCTGCAGTTCCGTACAGATTTTAACCTCTGGGGCATTATTGGCGGTGCCCTAGAATATAACGAAACGTTAGAAGATGCTTTAAAACGAGAAGTGTTTGAAGAAACTGGACTTATTATTAAAGAGCCAGAATTATTCCGTACATACTCAGGACCAGACTTCTTTCAAATCTATCCAAATGGTGATCAAGTACATGGTGTACTCGTTGTTTATATTTGCCGAGAATTCCACGGTGAGCTTGTATGCGATCAAAGGGAATCGAAAGAATTACGCTTCTTTCCGCTTGATGAGTTACCTAGTAATCTTCATCCAGTCATTGAGAAGATTCTTCGCGATTTTCATCAATCCAATAAAAAATAGAAATCAAACAACCTCATTTCCCGTCATTACAACGTGAAATGAGGTTGTTATCGTTCACCGTAAATCCCTATTTCCCCAAAATGATATTAACGCTCTCTTTTTACAACTTTATATCCCTTTATAAAAAGGATAGTTATATAAGAAACAATAAATGAAAGAATAGTATACATGCCCACCCAAAAGAAAAATGCTGGATCGTGCACTGTAACATTTAACATAAGAAAAATAAGAAATGTTACTATTGGCATCACATAAAATGTACCTACTTTATATGCTCCAGCTATTGAAACAATACAAACAAGCAATGGATATATACAGAAAATAAAAATGATTTCACTCAACGTTATGTCCCCCTTTCTGCAGAAATAATAGGTTTCTCGTTCACATTTGGGGGAACAACAAAATTTTATTTTTTATCAATTATTAGTAAATATAATGTTAGATTGTTATCTCAATCTGATTTCCTTCAGGATCACTTACTACACTTTCATAATAACCATCCCCTGTAGTACGCGGCCCATTTAACACTGAGTATCCTGCTTCTCTTAATGTATTAGTTAATTCGTTCACTTTTTCTTTACTATCTACTGAAAAAGCAATATGCGCATATCCTATTGTTTGTGTTTGTACTTTCTCGTCTATCCCTACCTGCTTCATAAGTTCTAGACGCGCACCGCCTTCAAAAGTTATGAAATAAGATTTAAACTGCTTTTTCGGATTGTGATATAAGCTATTTTCTTCACCACCGAAGTACTGTTTATAGAAATCACGCATTCTTTCTAAATCATTCACCCAAATTGCTACATGCTCAATTTTCATAATCGACACCTTTTCTTTTATGTTATTCAACTGGCAATTGGATGCTTCATTGCCAGTACATTTAATTTTCTTTATTTGTTCTCGTAATCATAAGATCAAGTCCAAGGCTTTTTAACCCATATAAATAATCTTCTTTCCAGTTGCTCACTGTTATTTTCGGAATATGTTCTGCCGGAATGTACTGTGGACAACTTTTTACAATCTGATCTATAACAATTTGGTTCACTTCATCATCACAGAAGATGAATCCATGAGGATTAATAATAGCTATACATGTAGCTATTAAACGAGTAATAGCATCTATATTATATTCCTCTGGATTATTCGAATCTTCACTTCTCAAAGCTTGCAAGAAATTTTTATTATCGTACTGCGGGACGAAAGATATCTCTCCTGAGAAAAATGTGCTTCCGCGTACGACATCTCCATTTACCATAATCCCCGCACCTGGGCCATTTTGACCTGAATACAAATATACAAGAGAGGAATTTTCATTGTTTCCAGTATTTTTATGATAGCCGAGCACTGCAGCATTCATATCGTTTTCTATTACTACTGGTATAGAAAACAGTTCCTCCAAGTGACTTTTCAAATTAAAATTTTGGAACTTTTCATATCCAGGAATATAGAAAATACGCCCATTATCGACAGCACCAGGAACACCAATTGAGATTGAACTTATCTTTGGAAACGTAGCTATAAGACTTTCTATATGTTCTGTCAATACACTTAGACCCGTATCAATTAATGCACTTGAAGTACTACCTTGTTCTTTTACTTCCCCTAAACAGTTAAAAATTGTATAGTTCGTCTCATTTTTTTCTAAAAATATCGCTAAACCTAACATATATTCTGGATTATATTCATATCGTTTTGCTCTTCTTCCACCACTTGAATCATCTAAACCGGCTAAAGTGACTTCACCGTCTTGTTTCATTTTTTCTATAAATTTACTTATCGTTGGAAAACTGATTTCTAATGTATTACTAAGTTCAACTTTCGTTGCACTACCTCGCTCTAGAAGAGCTGTACGAATGCCGCGAAGGATCGTCTCTTTAATCGATTTTTGAGTAACAAATTGTTCACTCAAATCGCTCACCACCTTAATCAACATACTTATTAAACACTTTTAATAAGTTGCGTTGACAATATATCATACATCATTTTCTAAAGCAATAGAGATGATATATTTCTACTAGCGGCACTCCGTATTTAACTCGATGCATTCTCTCTCATAACAGACGATACAATTCCAGACAAGATAACAAATAATAAAACAGCTAGCAAAGCATTACGTATCCCGAATGCTTCTCCAAGTATTCCTAAAAATGGTGGTCCGACTAAAAACGCTGTAAAACCGATGATAGAAACTGCAGCAACATTAGAAGTCGCATTTTCACTGTCACCTCCAGCAGCAGAAAGCCCAATCGGGAAACCTAACGCGGTACCAATCCCCCACAGTACTACACCAAGTGCTAGAAAATATGAGTTACTCCCAAATATGACGATTGTCATTCCTATAATCGCCATCATAATAGTAGCACGCATAACCGCGACACGACCGAATCGATCAAGAAAATAACTACTGCACATTCGAGCTAATGTCATTGCCAATACAAAAATAGTGTACATAATAGAACCTGTTACTACACTTTGCTGATGTCCATCTACCATCACAATAGGTAGCCAATCATTTGCACTCCCTTCTGCAAATGCCATTCCAAGCACGAAAAGACCAAGTAAAAGCACCCTTCTTTCCATACGTAAGGAAGTATGCTTCGCTCGCTTTTTGTTCCGCGATTTCTCCTTCTTTCCTGTTCCATGCGGAAGAAAACGATACAACATACATACAAGTAATACAAACATGACCGAAATCGCAAGAAATTGATACAGAATTGGGATGTGAAGCGAGATGGCGGCAGAACCACTAAGCGCGCCTACTAAAGTTCCTATACTAAAAAAACCATGGAATTTCGGAAGAAGAGTTGTTCCTAATTTCTGCTCAATGGCAGAACCTTCTACATTCAATGCGACTTCTGCTAATCCATATCCTACTCCAAATACTAGTAAGCTACCAAAAGCCCCCATACTAGAAACAAAATAAATAGTAATACCTAAACAAAGCAATCCAACAATCATAAAAAACATACTGCCTATAATAACGTCTCTAGCTCCCTTACCGTCAATAAAATGACTTGCACTTAGTAAACCAATTATTGAACCGACAGATAATCCGAACAAAATCCAGCCCATTTCTGCATTTGACACTGCTAAAATATCTCGAGTAGCTGCTGTTCTAGAAATCCATGTAGCAAATGCCACACCTGGCAAAGCAAATAAGAGGAATAGAGCATTTCGAGAGACAAGTAGCGTCTTTGTATCATTTTCCGCAAAATCTTTCTTCATATGAAACACCTTTTACTCTTCTATCGTTTTAATAACTTTAGCTGGGTTACCACCAACAACTACATTATTAGGTACATCTTTTGTCACAACTGCCCCTGAAGCAATTACAACATTATCTCCAATTGAAATACCAGGGTTAATAATAGCGCCTCCGCCAACCCAAACATTGTTACCTATCTTTACCGGTTTTCCATATTCTTTGCCAGAGTTTCGTTCCACCGGATGTAATGGATGAGTAGCAGTATAAATGTGAACACCAGGTGCAAACATACAATTATCACCAATTCGAACTTCACAAACGTCCAAAATCACACAATTGAAATTTGCGAAAAAGCTCTTTCCGACATGAATATTGTAGCCGTAATCACAACGAAAATCAGGATTAATTTGTGCTTTCCCATCAGTTGAAGAACCTAAAAGCTGATTTAATAACGTAAAACGCCTCTCATCTCCTGTCTCCATCGCCTCGTTATAAAGGCGTGTTAAACGTTTTGCCTCCACCCTATCAGCCACCAATTCTTCGTCATCCGCAATATATATTTCTCCTGCCACCATCTTTTCTTTCTCCGTTTTCATACATTCATCTCCTTTTTTATTGAATGAGATTCACTTATTAAACACCTTTAATAAGTACCTTTAATTAAACTTATTAAACACGTTTAATAAGTAACCCTATATTATCATACTTTTTCATATATGCAACTAATAAGTTCGGAAAAGAAGTGCGAACTCCTTGCTCTACGTATCAATATGAAGAATAATTTATATCGAAAAACGAGGGAACGCTCAGCGCCCCCTCTCAAATCCAATCCTTTTTTTAATTTCTACTAAATTTACCTTCGCGATTTTTCTTGCTCGCTCAGCACCTTTTTCTAACGCTTCATATAATAAATTCGGCTCATTCATATACATTGCGTACTTTTCACGAGGTCCAGCTAACTCACGATCTACAATGCGAAACAACTCTTTTTTCACATCTCCCCATCCGATTCCAGTCTCATATTTTTCACGTAATGACTGTACTTCGTCTTCTGTCGCAAATTCTTTATAAATTGTAAATAAGGTTTCTAGTTCTTTCGGTTCATTTGGAAGTGAAGAATCTGTTTTGATTTTAAATATTAACTTTCGTAGTTTTGCTTGCTCTGCAAATAATGGGATCACATTTCCGTAACTTTTACTCATCTTCCTTCCGTCAAGACCAGGTAAAATAGCTCCTTCTTCTTGTATGACATACTCTGGAAGTGTAAATGTCGTGCCAAATGTATGATTAAAATAAGTCGCAATATCACGCGCAATTTCAATATGCTGAATTTGGTCTTTTCCAACTGGTACATGAGTAGCTTGAAATAATAATATGTCAGCTGCCATTAAAATCGGGTACGTGTATAACCCCATATTCACTCCCGCATCGACCTCTAACCCTGCTTCTTTATTTTGCTCCACCTTCGCTTTATACGCATGAGCACGGTTCATAAGACCTTTCGGAGTTAGGCAAGCTAAAATCCAAGCTAATTCTAGAATCTCCGGCACTTCTGTTTGCCGATAAAAAATAACATCTTCTCCAAGTCCAAGCGATAACCAAGTAGCTGCTACCTCTTTCGTATAACTGCTGAACTTCTCTGAATCATGAACAGCATTTAATGCATGATAATCAGCTATAAAGTACAATGCTTTTCCTTCATTATTCTTTGACATTTGTAATGCAGGTTTAATCGCACCAATATAATTTCCTAAATGCGGATAACCTGTCGGCTTAATTCCTGTTAACATTATTTTCTCACTCACACTAACTCCTCCTTTCTCAAAATAAAAAGAGCCTCTCATCCTTAAAAAAGGACGAGAGACTCCCGCGGTACCACCTTAATTAGCTATCATTATAGCTCACTTCAACTTCTTAACGTGAAGTAACCGTCTTTACCTACTCATTTCAGTTAGAAGCTCCAGAGCCCATTCCATATTCATCCCTTACTGATTTCCACCACACATCAGCTCTCTAAAAAGTTTCGAATATGTACTCTTCTCTTTCATTGCTTTTTCGTTATTTTTTACAGTTTATCACATTTCACTTCCAAACAAACCCTAATTTTCTATTTTATATAGCAGGAATTTCCACTTCAATTGTCTAATGTTATATAGGTTTGTAGAAATATTCGAAACAACTTTGGAGGTTTTTTCATGGTGAAATATATATCAATTTTAGGTTCAACAGGATCCATCGGCACATCTGCATTAGATGTCGTTTCAGCTCATCCTGAACATTTTAAAATCGTTGGTTTAACCGCAAATTATAATATCGATCTTCTTGAGCAACAAATCAAAACGTTTCAACCTCGTATTGTAAGCGTTGCGACAAAAGACTTAGCAGACAAGCTTCGTACGCGTATTTCAGCAAATACAAAAATTACACACGGGACTGATGGCTTAATTGCAGTAGCTACTCACCCTGATTCAAATCTTGTATTAAGCTCTGTTGTAGGTGTTTCAGGATTACTCCCAACAATTGAAGCATTAAAAGCGAAGAAAGATATCGCTATTGCTAATAAAGAAACTTTGGTTGCAGCTGGACATATCGTAACTGAACTAGCGAAACAAAACGGATGTCGCTTAATTCCAGTAGATAGTGAGCATTCAGCTATTTTCCAATGTTTAAACGGAGAAAATAATAAAGAGATTGAGAAGTTAATTGTAACAGCTTCCGGTGGTGCTTTTCGTGATAAAACACGTGAAGAAATGCAAACATTACAAGCTAAGGACGCTTTAAAACATCCAAACTGGTTAATGGGTGCAAAACTAACGATTGATTCTGCCACATTAATGAATAAAGGCTTTGAAGTAATGGAAGCGAGATGGCTATTTGATATTCCGTATGAAAAAATTGATGTAATGATTCATAAAGAAAGTATCATTCATTCTTTAGTAGAATTTATTGATGGATCAGTTATGGCACAGCTCGGTGCTCCTGATATGAGAATGCCGATTCAATATGCGTTTCACTATCCTACTCGGCTACCTTCTTCCTATGAAAAATTAAATTTATTAGAAATCGGTAGTTTACATTTTGAAAAACCAGATTTAGAGAAGTTCCCTTGTCTACAATACGCATATGAATGTGGCAAAATCGGTGGTACTACTCCCGCTGTATTAAATGCAGCAAATGAAATTGCGAATGCACTATACTTAAAAAATGAAATTGCCTTTTTCGATATTGAAAAAACAATTTACAAAACAGTTGAAGCTCATCATAATGTAAAAGATCCTTCACTTGATGCTATATTGGAAGCGGATCAATGGGCGCGCCAATATGCAAATGAATTGTTAATAAAAAAGAGCTAAAACAGTTCCCACTGTTTTAGCTCTTTTTTTCATGTATTCAACTTAACAAATCTATAACCGTGTGTAACTAACACTTTTAATATCGCATATCCTGGAATGGCTAAAATAATGCCCATAATCCCGAATAAGTTTCCGGCAGTTAAAATAATAAATATGATTGTAATTGGGTGAATATCTAACTTCTTACCCATAACTTGCGGAGAAATAAATTTACCTTCTGCTAATTGTACAACCATCATTACAATAATTACCTTTAAAACCATCCCTGGCGAATCAATAAACGCAATAATTAACGCTGGTGTAATGGCGATAATTGGTCCTACGTACGGAACGATATTTACAATCATCGCTAAAATAGCGAGTAGTACTGCATATTTAATACCGATAATAAGGTAACCAATTAATAGCATAATACCGATAAACAAGCTAACTATAATTTGCCCCCTAATGTACGAACTAATCGCATAATGCATATCATCTAGTATTCTCATTGCTGCTGGTTGTCTTTGCTCTGAAATGAACTTTAAAAAGTGATTCGGTAATTGCTCACCATCTTTTAAAAGATAGAACAATATAAATGGAACCATTACAAATGTTAAAACAACCTCTGTAATAGTACTCAAAAATCCAGTTACATTACCAGTTACTGATGATAATGACTTTGTAAAATCAACTGTGTAGTCTTTTACAATATTCGCAACATCAATATTTAAATTCTCCTGAATTTTACCGAGTAAGTTACTTTCCCCAAATCTACGTGCTGCCCTTTCGATTTCATGACCAAAATATGGTAGATTATCTATCAATGCATCAATTTGATCTTTGATAATAGGAATAACCGTTAAAACTAAAAACACAAATAATCCAATTACTATTAAGTATATTGAGGCTATCGATACGATTCTTGAAACACCTTTCTTTTCTAAAAGCGAAACGAATGGATGTAAAATATAGAATAGCACGCCCGCTAATAGTACTGGGAAGAAAATTGTTTTTAAAAATACGATAAACGGTGTAAAAACAAATGATATTTTTGTTAGCAATAAAATATTAATGAACAATAACGCAAATCCAAGTAATACCGCCAAATAATTTTGTTCTCTAAAAAACTTTCTTAACTTATCTCTTTTTCTTATATTTATTTTCTCCAATGAAACCACCTCTTCGAATGATGAAAAGCCCTTATTCAGGGCTCTTCATCATAATCTATATCTCTATTTCCTTGCAGCTTTCACTACAAATGATACAATAAGAATTAACACGATTGCACCTAATAATGCTGGTACGACATGAATCCCACCAAATGATGGCCCAAAGGATCCAAATAATCTACCACCTAACGAAGCACCTAATAAACCTGCGATAATATTTCCGAACATACCACCTGGGAAATTTTTACCCGTTATAGAACTAGCAATTGCACCTATAATAGCACCAACTATTAATGTGATAATCCATCCCATTTTTAGTCCTCCATTTCTATTATGGTGTATTTCTTTTTCATACTAAATTGTTATGTAACTATTATAATTATTATATCCAATAAAGAAAAATCTTGTCAAATCTATGAAAATACAGCCAACAAGGAGGTTCTTTCTCTATGATTCAAAAATTAATAACAACTTCTCACAAAAACGCTACTTCTATTTTAAGCATTCAAATACCAGCTTATGAAATTGAGGCAAAATATATAAATAGTACAGCTATCCCTCGCCTTTATGATACTGTAGCTGATATTCAATCCTGTGATGAAATTTTCTACGGCTATTTTTATGAAGATACACTTGCTGGGTTTATTTCTTTTAAAGTAGACGAAGAGGAAGTGGATATTCATCGTTTAGTAGTATCCCCTAATCATTTTCATAAAGGGATTGCAACAAAACTACTACTATATGTATTTGACATGTTTTCCCCTTCCCAAACATATATTGTACAAACAGGGAAAGAAAACACCCCTGCTCTGTCTTTATATAAAAAACATGGCTTTATTGAAGTAAAGGATATCATATTACCCGATGGAGTGGTTTTAACCTCACTTAAAAAATCAGAAAACAATAAATAGTTTGACTCGTCAATTTATTTATGTTATCTTTTACTTTATAAAACCTTTTGCTGAGTCCAAATTTTGGAGCGGGGGAACCATTTTTGTAGCTATGCTACTTGGGGCGAATCTTTTTTAAGTAGGGAAACTCTCACTTCCCGAGTCCGACAGCTAACCTCGTAAGCGTAATGGGAGAGGAAGGTGCTTTTTGCCTATGTTACACATTTTGCCTCCTTAATTATAAATATGGGATCGATATCAAATAGTCACCTATATTTATAGAAAAGGAGAATGTATTATGTTACGTTTATCTGATCACGCAATTAAAATGATGGAGCAAAGACTACGAATTGAAAAACAACGCACATATCAAGCAAATAAAGTTGTAGATAACTTACATCACAAATACTTCTTTCAGCATATTTTTCAACCGAAAAGATAAAGAAAATGTTTATTTAATATTAAAAAACACAAGGTGTGTCTTACAAAGACATTCCTTGTGTTTTTTATATTCTTTATAAAATTCTCACTACATTTAAACTTGCTGTAATCGCACCTGCTATAGTAGTCACATGCCCTACACCTAACGGGCCATTTTGTAATATTAATGTTGAATTGGCACTCGTCACATTCACAAGAAGTGTATTTGAAATAGCTGGTTCGATTACTACAGTTGATGTCGTTACGTTTTGTATAAAACTCCCTGTTAGTTGCGTTCCATTTAATAGTAATCTAACAGATACTGTCTCATTTCCACCATTTGCATCCCCTTGGAAATAGTAGCTTACTAAATATATTCCTGGCGTCGCTACTGTGACTGTCGTAGCACTAGTTAAAGATACACCCGTTCCATATACAGTGGATCCAGAATTAATTGGAATGTTAGTATTTGCTGCAATTGTACTTGTTGATGTAGAGAAGAAATAGCCACCACCTGTAGATATAGCAGATGATCCTGTTGCTCCAGTTAAGCCCGTTGGGCCAGTAGCACCTGTTGGGCCTGTTACTCCCGTTCCCCCTGTTGCTCCAGTTATTCCTTGTATGCCTTGGATTCCGGTTGGTCCAGTTGCACCAGTCACTCCCGTCTGGCCGGTTGCTCCCGCCTGCCCTGTTATTCCTTGTGGACCTTGGATTCCTTGTGGACCTTGAGGACCCGTTGCTCCCGTCTGGCCGGTTGCTCCAGTTGGACCTGTTGCTCCTTGTGGTCCTTGGATTCCTTGTGGACCTTGAGGACCCGTTGCTCCCGCCTCGCCGGTTGCCCCTGTTGGGCCGGTTACTCCTTGTGGACCTTGGATTCCTTGTGGACCTTGGGGACCCGTTGCTCCAGTCGGACCTGTTACTCCGGTTGGACCGGTTGGGCCCGACTGACCGGTTATTCCTTGTAGACCTTGAGGGCCGGTTGGACCAGTTGGGCCTTGGGAACCTTGCACGCCTTGTATCCCCTGTATTCCTTGGGGACCGGTTGGACCAATTGGACCTTGTATTCCCTGTATTCCTTGAGGACCCGTTGCCCCCGCCTGGCCGGTTGGGCCTTGTGGACCTTGCACACCTTGTATTCCTTGAGGACCGGTTGGGCCTATACTTCCTTGTGGTCCCTGAATACCTTGTATTCCTTGAGGACCAGTTGGACCTGTTATGCCACTCGGACCTTGTACGCCTTGCACTCCTTGAGGACCGGTTGGACCACTCGGACCTTGGATTCCTTGTAGCCCCTGTAAACCAGTTGGACCGGTCGCTCCCCTTACTCCTTGCTCACCTTGTATGCCTTGTATCCCTTGAGGGCCGGTTGGACCGATTGGTCCCTGTGCCCCTTGCACTCCTTGTGGACCAGTCGGACCGGTTGGGCCGATTGGGCCTTGGATTCCTTGTAGACCTTGCGGACCTGTCGGGCCGGTTACTCCTTGTATCCCTTGTGGACCTTGAATGCCTTGATCACCCGTTGGACCCGTTGCCCCCATCGGTCCCTGTACTCCTTGCAAACCTGTTAAACCGGTTGCTCCTGTTGGCCCCTGTATTCCTTGCACTCCTTGAATTCCAGTCGCTCCTGTTGCTCCGGTCGCTCCTGTTGCCCCTGTTGCTCCAGTCGGACCAGTTGGACCCCCTGGTGATCCTGCTGGACCGGTTGGACCAGTTGGACCTCCTGGTGGACCAGTTGGACCGGTTGCTCCAGTCGGGCCAGTTGCAGAACCTGTCGGACCAGTTATCCCAGTGGCTCCTGTTGGGCCGGTTGGACCTGGATCACCTTGTAAACCGGTTGGACCAGTCGGACCGATTACACCTTGCACTCCTTGTATTCCTTGTATTCCTGTTGGACCTACCTGCCCCATTTCTCCCTGGGGACCTTGTAAACCTTGAACACCAGTTTCCCCTTGTGGACCCATTGGTCCTTGCTCCCCTTGAATTCCTTGAGAACCCGTTGGCCCTGTTGGACCAATCGGACCCTGTATTCCTTGTATTCCGGTTACACCTTGTAAACCACTACCTCCTAAATTACCTTGCACACCTTGTATACCAGTATTTCCAGTTGGTCCAGTCGGACCAATTTCCCCTTGCACTCCTTGTATTCCTTGTATTCCTGTCGGGCCTGTTGGACCGATTTCTCCTTGCATTCCTTGTATGCCTTGTATTCCTGTTGGACCGGTCGGACCGATTGGGCCAGGAATTCCTTGTATCCCTTGAATACCAGTTGGACCAGTCGGACCTCTTTCTCCTTGTATTCCTTGAACACCTTGTATTCCCTGTGGGCCTCGTTCTCCCATAGGTCCTTGATTACCTTGAGAACCTTGTGGTCCAGTTAAACCAGTTGGGCCTGTTGGACCATTTTCTCCTTGCACCCCTTGCACTCCTTGTATTCCTTGTGGGCCGGTTGGACCGATTGGACCTTGTACGCCTTGTATTCCTTGTGGTCCAGTTGGTCCACCTAAAGCACCAGTTGGACCGGTTGGACCAGTGGGCCCCGTAATACCTGGCGGTGGAAAAGGAATAGGTGCTTGAAACTTACTACACTTATCTTGATTCTTCACAAGCATCTCCCCCGTTATAACTAACATATCAAACTATTTTTAATACATTTAAACTAGCTGTTATCACACCAGATAATGTCGTTACATGCCCGATAGCTAACGGACCATTTTGTAAAGACAAAGTTGCATTTGAAGAAGTAACTTCAATGACCATCGTATTCGAAACTGCTGGTTCTAATATAAAAGTACCTCCTGTAACATAAAAAATAAAACTCCCTGCGACTTGTGTTCCATTTAAAGTAAGCCTCACTGAAATTGTTTCATTTCCGGCAGTTGGATCGCCTTGAAAATAATAGCTTACTAAATAAATTCCCGGCGTACTTAACGTTACAGTTGTTGCATTTGTTAAACTGACATCAGAACCAAAAACTGTAAATCCAGAATTAATTGGTATTAACGCATTCGCTGCAATTGTACTCGTTGAAGTAGAAAAGAAATAACCGCCCCCGCTAGGTAAGCCAGTCGCTCCTGTCGCTCCCGCTATTCCCAAGAAACCTATTGAACCTGCACTACCAGTTGCTCCTGTCGGTCCCACCACGCCATTTGGGCCCTGACTACCTTGTGCTCCAACTGGGCCTATACTACCACTAGCACCTGTCACCCCACTTGCTCCAGTTGGGCCTTGCAAACCTTGAACTCCTTGTATACCTTGTATTCCTTGCGGACCCGTTGCACCTGTATTGCCTGTCGTTCCCGTTATTCCTTGTATTCCCGTAATCCCTTGCACTCCTTGCACTCCTTGTGGTCCAGTTGCCCCGGTTGCTCCAGTAGCCCCAGTTTCACCCGTTGCACCTGTAATTCCAACATTTCCTTGTGGACCTTGGGGCCCTTGACTACCTTGCGCTCCTTGGACTCCTTGAGGTCCTGTTATACCAATTTCTCCTGTATTTCCTTGGGGGCCTCTAATTCCTTGTGCTCCTGTTGGACCGATAATTCCTTGCACACCTTGTATTCCTTGCACTCCTTGCGCTCCTGTTGGACCCGTTATTCCTTGGAATCCTTGAGGACCTTGCAAACCAATAGCTCCAGTCGGTCCTATTATTCCTTGCACTCCTTGAGGACCTTGGGCACCTTGTGTACCTGTCAATCCGGTAGTCCCTTGTATCCCTTGAACCCCTTGACGACCTTGTGTTCCAGCTGCTCCTGCTTCCCCTTGAATTCCTTGTACGCCTTGGATTCCTTGTGCTCCAGCAGGACCGGTTGCTCCTCGGATTCCTTGTGCACCTTGAGTTCCTTCCGCTCCTGTAACACCAACTGGACCGGATACGCCTTGTATTCCCACCATTCCTTGTGCACCCGTTGGACCTATTACACCTTGAATACCTTGAATACCTTTAGGACCTTCCGCACCAGTTGGACCAGTTACTCCCAGCGGACCTTGTATTCCTTGAGAACCTTCTGCACCAGTTGGACCTGTTATACCTTGGTTACCTTGAGGACCTTGTGCCCCTTGTACTCCAACTGTTCCATCTACACCTTGGGAACCTTGTGCTCCCCTTACACCTTGATGACCTATTGGACCTGTTATACCTTGCACTCCTTGCGCTCCAATTGGTCCTATCCCTCCGCTTACACCTGTTGAACCGGTCGCACCCGTTGGACCTGTTGGACCTCCTGGTGGACCGGGTGGGCCAGCTGGTCCAGTCACCCCACTAGAAGGGCCAATTGGACCAGTTGTTCCCGTCGGACCGCCCGGTGGTCCTTCTGAGCCTTGAGCACCAATACTCCCCGTCGCTCCTGTTATACCTCTTATTCCCTTTATCCCTTGAAAACCTGTTGCTCCCGTTATACCTTGTATTCCTTGCACACCTTGTGGTCCTTGTAAACCTATTACACCTGTTATCCCCTTTATTCCACTTATACCTTGGGCACCTTGCATTCCAGTAGAACCAGTTGGACCCACTTCACCTTGTATTCCTTGAGCTCCTTGTGGGCCTTCTTCTCCAGTAATTCCTTGTATACCTTGGAAGCCGTCTTCTCCTTGTATACCAATAGCCCCTTGCTCTCCTTGTATTCCTTGAACACCTTGAGGACCTTGTGGACCAGTTACACCCGAGACTCCAGTTATGCCTCTCTCTCCCTGCATTCCTTGTGCTCCCGTTTGTCCTCGCTCACCTATTTCCCCTTGTATTCCTTGTGTGCCTTGTATACCTTGACTACCAGCAGGACCCGTAGCTCCTTGTATTCCTTCTAATCCCTGTACTCCAATATCACCAATTGGACCTTGGTTTCCGATTAATCCTTGAGCACCTTGAAGACCAGTTGGGCCAGTTATACCTTGCTCTCCTGTATCACCAATAGCTCCTTGTATTCCTTGGGCTCCTGTTGTCCCTCGGGGACCTTGTATCCCCCTGATACCTTGAGGACCTTGGGGCCCAGTTGCTCCCGTCGGTCCAGTCACCCCTGTAGGACCAACAGGACCTTCATGCCCTCCAGTTGGACCGATTGGACCACTATTACCTGTCGGACCCGTTGCTCCTATAAGCGGAAGAGGCAGTGCCACTCCAAATTTTTTGCACTTTCTATGATGACGCACAACAATCCCCCTTCCCCAAAATAATTACACCTTTTATATGAAATGCATTTTTATAAGAAAAGTACACCTTTGACCTCATTTTTTTAAAATAAAGAAGCCTATCATTTCATCTATTTGAAATGATAGGCTTCTTTTTATAAAACAATTTACTTCCTCGCCTTAATAATAAAAGTAGTTGGCACCATCCTAGCTTTATATAAAGAATAATATTTCGTAGACGGCTCAGCTAGTTCTCCATCAAGCAAGCTCGATGGTTCAGGCTCTTCTATTAATAAAAAGATTCGACCATCATATGTGACAGTCGAATCTTTTTATTGTTCATATTCAAGATGATTATGCCTTTTACAACCAAACAAATAGCACCCACCTATAAAATCCGTTTCAAATTCTAACCCTGGAACGTATCCAGATTTGATACGTTCTACCATTATTTTATAACAATTATTCTCTTCTGTATATTCCTCAATTAACTCTTTCTTATCATTTTCTGTCCAGTTTTCTTCTACTTCTTCATTCTGAACATCTTCTATTTCTGCTGTTTTCGCTTCGATAGATTCCCGTATAACTTCATTTATACGGGAGAAATTATTCGTTTTATATAGAGCATACACAAATCTACCAATCCAATTAGGACTTTTCCAGCATTCTTTATATCCCTTTTCGAACCATTCAATTGCTTCTTTATAGCAATTCAACTCAACATATAAATCTGCTACATTAATTTCCCCTAAAAAATTATCAGATTCCCTGTTAAAAGTATCTAACTTCTCTTTTGCTTCTGTCGTTCGTTCTAAATCAATTAAACATTTTACATAGCTATACATGATATAGTCCGAATCCCCTGCAACTCGCAAGAAAAAGTCTGAAGCTTTTTCCAGCTCTCCAAGGTTATAATGCGCTACAGCTACATTATGATATGCTTCATCTGATGGTTGAATCGAAATAGACTTTTGTAATGCTTCTTTCGCTTCTGTCCATTTTTCTTGTTTCATGTAAATGTCCCCTAAGATGTTATAAGGAAAGTATGAAGAAGGATTCAACTTAACAACTTCTCTTATTAATTCAAGAGCTTTATCATCATTCTCTTCCTCATAAAAGTACATCCAAGCCAGATTATTGAGAGATTGTACGTCTCTAGATTCATGTACTGCTTGTTGAAACAGTTCCATTGCTTCCTCATATTTATTTTGTTCAAACATTTCAATTGCCTTCTCATTAATGTTCAAATAACTACCTCCGAAGTAAATGAATTCATCTATTCCCTATCATTATTGTAAAATGTAAAAATTATAATTTCTATAAAAAAATTTCTTTCTCTCGTCTACATTTCGATTGAAATAGAAGCTAAAACATACGAATTTACAAAAATCAGTAAATTTTTCATTCTCCCTTAAATTGGATATACATCCTGTTTCATTTTACATATTATGGTACAATTAAGAGGATACTAACTAAACATTTACGCTCCACACTAGTAATCTAGCAATACCAAAATCAAAAATCACATGGAATTGAGGGATGTTATGCAACAGAAATTAGCTGTTCTTCTATTCACTGGAATCATATTATCAGGATGTTCAACTATAGCAGAGAATTCTTTAGAAAGCGGGAAAGGCAGTATGGAATTATTAACACCAACGATTACAGCAAAAGACAATGAATTAGAAATTAAAACTAAAGGCATTGATGAAAATAAAGTAACTTTTATTTATGTTGCTAATAAAAAAGTGTTGGAACAAAAACTAAAAAATGGTGAATCCTACAAACTTAACATTAAAGATATCGAACACGCTCATAGGACGGACTACAAACCAAAAGTTCAACTTTTACAAACGAAAGACGATGATGATGATGGAGAAATAGTAACCTTCAAACAAGTTAGATATACAGTTAAAAACTGATTTTAAAGTTGTTTCATTATAAATGTAACAAAAGAAAATATACTTTTAACAGTAGATAAATGTAGGGGGTGCTAACATGAAAAAACGATGGATTTCTTGGTGGATTGGTAACATATTTTGGATTATCGTTTTTGGAATATGGGCAGCTATTATTTGGCTACGAGATGTTGATGGGGCCGGTGTTACTCAAACACCCGAAATTAAATCAATATCACTTATCGTTTTATTAATCACGTTTATCATACCAGTATTTTTTCAAATTATATGGCTAATCATTAATTTGAGAATGAGTAAAAAAAATAATTATACGATTTAGCTTTTTGAATTAATAGATGAATATTTTTCATAAAAAAAGAGAGGAATCTACATCAAAATAGATTCCTCCCTTTTACATTTGGACTTATACTGCGCTTTTAATGCATCACTATTCCTCTTTTTTACGATGCATGTTCATCTTTCTTCTTCATTAACGCTCTTTTCTTCATCGCCTTCGTTAAATATCCACCTTTAAACGAGCGAATTTCATACGAAGACATAAACGCTTTCGGTGCAATTTCATTAATGATTTCTAAAAGCTCTTTCTCTCTAGAACGCTTTGCGACGATATCTAAGCGATAACGTATAGAATTAATACCTTCGCCTTCAAATACTGTAACGCCAAATCCAGAGTGACGTAATTCGTCTACTAATTCATTACAACGGTCTAGTAAACTAACTTGATACGTAATATAACCAATTGCTAATTTATTCTCTATATAACCGCCTAATAATAGTCCTGTACTAAAGCCAATGACATAGGCAACGATGTTCATCCAATTTGATAAATCTTGAAACACAATACCTAAACTGACAATGTAAATAGCCCCTTCTAACAATCCAACACCAGCAGCGGATCTTGTTTGATTCTTTACAAGCAAAATCGTACGGATTGTTAAAATGGGAACGTAAATAATTTGAAGCACAAAAATAAGTAACGCTTGTAACATTGGTATCCACCTCTTTCAAAAAGTCTTTTGTCATAATAACATACATAACCTTTAGAAATCGATGGGTTTTTTAAAATTTTTTTATTATTTTTCATACTATTGAAAAACACAAAAAAGAAGCGTATTATATTTGTCGTTAATTTGATTACTTGTATATTATCGCTAAACTAAAAAAGGAACCCGATTAGGTCCCTTTCATCATAGCTCTATGTTTTTCGAAGCATGTTCCCTTTGCTTCTCTTCTTCTTTCACTAACTGCATATTTGCATACGCTAAATTTGCAATCATTAAAAAGTGACCACCTAAAATACCTGTACCAAATGCCCACATTTCCATTTCATGCTCAATTTCATACATGATGATAGCTCCTAAAATAGCAGCTGCAAATCGGTTTAAAACTCCTAATCCAGGAGCCTTTTCCTTCATTACGATACTTTTCCCGAGTTTCTCCACTCTGCGAGCTAATAACCAAAGACAATAGGCGCTTACTGCTAATCCAATACCGAACCCTGTCACTTGTTTTCCAAACGGAGTAATCGTCCACATAAGTAGTAAACCACTAAAGATCACATACAATTGTAATCGATATACACGTAAGGCTTCTTGAATCAAAATATCCGCTCCTAAGTTCTCATTTTTTGTACTTTAGAAGAAAAGCAGCAACTTACACAGTTGCTGCTTTCTCTTCTTCTTGTTCTTGTTCCATCTTACGAATTTCAACACGTTTAATTTGGTAAGCGTCTTTTTCTAACACTTTAAATTCATAACCTTCCGCCTCAACGTGTTGTCCTTCTTCGATTTCATGATTTTGCATCATAATCCATCCACCGATTGTATCCACATCATCTTCTTCGATGTGTAATCCAAATAAATCTTTCACTTCTGAGATAAGCACTTTTCCATCAACAATAATATGTTGCTCGTTCACATGTTGAATTGGTGGTGCTTCATCTTCATCATATTCGTCACGAATTTCGCCGACGATTTCCTCCAAGATATCTTCAAGCGTTACAATTCCAGCTGTTCCTCCGTACTCATCATATAAAACAGCCATCGGAATTCGCTTCTTCTGCATTTGAAGTAATAAATCGTGAATTGGAGTCGTTTCCATCACTTCAATAATCGGACGCATATACGAGCGAATAGATGATAAATCTTTTTGATCCTCGGTCATATATCGAATAAAGAAATCTTTTACGTTGACCATACCGATAATATCATCTTTATCTTCTCCAAAAATCGGATAACGTGTGTATCGCTCATTTTGGATCACTTTCATGTGTTCTTCTACTGAATCTTCCAGGTAGAAACCAACGATTTCTGTTCGCGGTACCATAATCTCTTTTGCAATACGATTATCAAATTCAAAAATGTTATTTACATACTTGTATTCAGCTTGATTAATTTCGCCACTTTCATAGCTATCTGAAAGGATAAGACGTAATTCTTCTTCTGTATGAGCTACTTCATGTTCTGAAGCTGGCTTTAAACCGAATAAACCAGTTATCACACGAGCTGAACCGTTCAATACCCAAATAAATGGATACATTACTTTATAGAACATCATTAATGGACCTGCCAATAATAACGTTACCCTTTCAGCCTTTTGAATTGCCATCGTTTTCGGAGCTAATTCCCCTACTACAACGTGTAAATACGTCATAATCATAAAAGCAAGACCAAATGTTAATACTGATGAAATAGAAGGATTTAAGTTCCATTTCTCAAATAACGGGTGTAATAACTTTTCAATTGTCGGTTCACCTAACCAACCTAATCCCATAGCTGTAACTGTAATACCTAATTGACAAGCAGATAAATATTCATCTAAATTTGTTGTTACCTTTTTCGCTGCTAAAGCACCGCGTTTTCCTTCCGCAACAAGCTGATCGATACGGCTTGAACGTATCTTTACAATCGCAAACTCTGCTGCTACGAAAAATCCAGTAAATGCGATTAAAATCGCAACCATGACTAAATTAAATATTTCCAATGAATCCCCTTAGTTAAAAAACTAAGGTGTCCACCTCCTGTATACTATAATGTTTTCTTATTTGTTTGTTAGAAAACATAGCCCGATACAAAAATTAAAGAGGTCGGATTTCACTTATTCTATAATAATAGAGCAAGTGTCTGTATTAAAGCTGTCGTTTGACCAGATAAAGATTTCGATATTTTTTCACGTTGTGAATCAGTCAATCCATCTAAAAGCGGCTTTAACTCAGTAAGCTCCACTTCTAATTGATGAATATGGTCTGTCACTTCATTCACTTGTTTCGAAACGTGTTCATTGATACCGAGCAGCTTCTTCTTCTCCTCGATTTTCTCTTTAATCTCACAAAGCGGCATATGCATTTCTTTGCACTTCTCAATAAATTGTAATGTCTCAAATGCTGTTTCGTCGTAATAGCGATAATTAGATTGAGATCGCTCCGCTTTTAAGATACCTAGATTCGTATAATAATCAATCGTTCGTTTCGACACGTGAGCCATGAGAGCCAACTGTCCGATTCGATACACCTTCCCAACGATCTTCCCCCCTTGTTTATATTACTTACATCATACAACACATAAACTGTACAGTCAAACGTGACGGTTTATTATTCACAATTTATACAAAATTCCAATCTCCTCCTATGATGATTCAATACGAGTAATCTACACTTATACAATAAAATTACTAAACTACTACCTAATCACTACATTGTCTGCCACTTTTAACCTTTCTTATTTAAAAGCATATCCTACTAATAATGATTGCTTGTATAGGAGGGAATTAATATGAAAAAGACAATCATTTCTCATTTTTATAATGAAGAATACCTACTTCCATGGTGGCTTATGCATCACACGAAAATATTCGATCACGGCATTTTAATTAATAGGGGGTCTACAGATCGTTCCGTAGAGATTTGTAAACTATTAGCACCCCACTGGGAAGTACGAAATTCAAGATTTCTTGAGTTTGATCCAACTAATACTGATATTGAAGTGATGGAAATTGAAAGAGAAGTTTCAGGTTGGAAAATCGTTTTAAATACTACTGAATTCTTTTGTTGTAATAATACTGAAGAATTTTTTTCATCTCTTCATACACTAGGCCAAAACATGTATGCGATTAGAATGATTTTAATGATAGATAATCATAATTATAATTATTCAAAGCCTAGATATTCTATCCCCTTAGTAGAACAGCGATACCACGGTGTCTTCCCTTATAACCCAAATCTCGGATGTGCTTGGAGATTTATTCACAATCATCTAGACGGTGCATATTTACCTGGTAGACATCATTCGCGACACGGATATATAATTTATGACTATCCTTCATTTATTTTAAAATTTTATTTTAGCCCTTGGAATGAACAATCAAAGGCAAGAAAATTACAAATTACACCTACCCTTTCAAAAAGGGGTATTCAAATGGGACTTCAAACACATTACGGTCAATCTCCTGAAGTACTGGACATACGTTTTTTAGAGCTTAGTAACCTAACACAAGACCTCCGTCATAACCCTGAATATCAAGAATTATTTCCAAAATTCAAACCGTAATATTTTCTGCATCGTCATCACCTCAAACATTTTCATTCACTTAATCAAAAACAATTTCATTTGCATAAAACATGAATACTGTATAAATAATAAATTTTTATTTTAGGAGGAAAAAATGAAAGCTGTTATTCTTGCTGGTGGGTACGGTACAAGAATTGGGGAAGAAACACATTTAAAACCGAAACCTATGATTGAAATTGGAACAAAACCTATTCTATGGCACATTATGAGTTTGTATAGTCATTACGGGATTACTGAGTTTATTATTTGCTTAGGCTATAAAGGATATGCAATTAAAGAGTTCTTTCTAAATTACAACTTACACATGTCTGATTTCACAATACAGTTAAACGATAATACAATTACTAGCCATTCTCATCGTGTAGAACCATGGAAAGTTACACTAATCGATACTGGTGTAAATACCGAAACGGGTGGCCGAGTGAAAAAGATTCAAAATTATGTCGGAGACGAACCTTTCTGCCTCACTTATGGTGATGGATTAAGTAATGTAAATATAAAAGAACTTATTACATTCCATAAAAAACATGGAAAAATGGCTACTGTTACTGCCGTACAACCTCCTGGTAGATTTGGTTCTCTCATATTAGATAAACAGTCTGTAACATCTTTTCAAGAAAAACCATTAGGTGATGGCGGATGGGTTAACGGTGGATTTTTCGTTTTAAATCCTGAAGTTTTCAATTACATTAGTGGAGATAAGTCTGTTTTTGAAACAGACTCTTTAGTTCAGTTAGTAAACAAAAATGAATTGGCCGCATATCAACATTCTGGTTTTTGGCATCCGATGGATACATTGCGCGATAAAAATAAATTAGTCGAGCTATGGGAAAGTAATAACGCTCCGTGGAAGGTTTGGTAATATGGCTTCATCATCTTTTTGGAATAAGAAAAAAGTATTTATTACGGGACATACTGGATTTAAAGGCTCCTGGCTCACCCTTTTCTTAAGTTCTTTAGGTGCAGAAGTAGTAGGCTTTTCTTCTCATCCCCCATCCATTCCTAACATTTTTGAACAAGGTAACGTAGCAAAAGAGTGCACGACAATGAAAGGCGATATTACAGATTACCATTCTTTATTTCATGCCATGAAGCAGCATAAACCTGACATAATATTTCATTTAGCAGCTCAGCCAATCGTAACCGCTTCATACAAAAACCCTATCGATACATTCAAAACGAATGTTTTAGGTACTGTTCACGTGCTAGAAGCAGCAAAGTCCATCGAAAGCGTACGTGCCATTATTAATGTGACAAGCGATAAATGTTATGAGAATGACGGTAGTGGCGACCGAGCGTTCGTGGAAAATGACCGACTAGGAGGTTTCGACCCTTATAGCGCTAGTAAAGCTTGCGCTGAAATAGTGGCAACATCCTATCAAAAATCATTCTTCCGCACTAATACCCAGAAACTCGCCTCAGTCAGAGCTGGTAACGTCATCGGCGGTGGTGATTGGGCAGAAGATCGATTATTCCCTGATATCATTCGGGCATATTTGCACAATCATACTTTGTGTATTCGAAACAAATATGCCATCCGTCCGTGGCAACATGTTTTAGATCCTCTACATGGCTATATCCTTTTAGCTGAAAAACTTTGGAATGATGCTAAATATGCAGAAGCATGGAATTTCGGACCGATTAATGAATCTAGCAGAACCGTAAATGATATCATTCAATCCGTAATGAAATTATGGAATAAACGACTCACAATCCATTCTCCCTCTACGAAAACTCCTTATGAATCACCAATTTTAACACTCAACAGTACAAAAGCAGTAAACAAACTCGGCTGGACTCCTAAGTTATCAACAGATGATTCTATCGTTTGGACTGTTGATTGGTATAAAAAATATGCATCCGGTGAAAATATAGAATCTTTCACACGACAACAAATCGATGCATTCAAAAATTTATAAGGGGGCTATAAAATGGAACAGAAAAAATGCCGTTTTTGCCACTCATTACTAACCAACACTTTTTTAGATTTGGGCGTTTCCCCTCTTGCTAATTCATTTGTAGCTCCTGAAAGCTCATATAAAATGGAACCTTTTTATCCGCTGCACACATTTGTTTGTAACTCTTGTTTACTCGTACAGCTAGATGAATTTGAATCTCCACAAAATATTTTTCATAACTATTTATACTTCAGCTCTTACTCCTCAAGTTGGCTACTACACGCTAAACAATATGTAGAAATGGCGATTAAGCGTTTCAACTTAACGAAACATTCAAAAGTGATTGAAATCGCAAGTAACGATGGGTACTTATTACAATACTTTAAAAAAGAAAATATCGAGACATTGGGAATTGAACCCGCGAAAAACGTAGCAGAAATTGCTATCAAAAAAGGAATTCCTACTCATGTGAATTTTTTCAGTAATGACTTAGCAAAAAAATTGCCACAAGCTGATTTAATCGTCGCAAATAACGTATTAGCACACGTTCCAAACTTGCATGATTTTGTTGCCGGTTTAAAAACGTTATTAAAACAAGATGGCACGATAACAATTGAATTCCCACACTTATTAAACCTCATATCCTTTAAACAGTTCGATACTATCTACCATGAGCACTTTTCCTACTTCTCACTTATAAGCCTTCAAAAAGTTTTAAGTTATCATCATTTACAAATTGTTGATGTAGAAGAACTTTCAACGCATGGTGGTTCCTTACGGATTTTTGTAAACCATCTAAGTGCCCAATCAACTATCCATTCCAATGTTACAAAATTAATTCAAAAAGAAGTCGACCACGGGTTAGATACTTTAGATTGCTATCTCCTTTTTTCTAAACGCATCGAACAATTGAAAATAAATATTTTAAAGTTTTTTATTGAAGCGAAAGCTTTAAACAAACAAATTATCGGTTACGGTGCTCCAGCTAAAGGAAACACCCTTTTGAATTATTGCGGGATAGGTAAAGAATTTCTAGCTTATACAGTAGATAAAAATCCTCACAAACAAAATCTCCTTTTACCAGGAACTCGTATTCCAATAAAATCTCCAGCAGAAATTAAACGTACAAAACCAGATTACATTCTTATACTTCCTTGGAATTTGAAAGACGAAATTATGAAAGAATGCTCTTTCATTCGTGAATGGGGCGGTAAATTTTTAGTGACGGTTCCAGAAATTGAGGTGATCGAGCCATGAAGAAAGTTGTTGTAACAGGTGGTAGTGGCTGGATAGGTAAATATGTTGTACATTCACTTATACAAAAGGGATATGAAGTGCACGCCACGTATAATAAAAATAAATCCTCTCACCTCCCTTGCCATTGGCATAAAGTAAACTTGCTTCGCGATGACGTAGTAAAACAATTCATTTCCGACGTTCAGCCTAGCCATCTCATTCACCTTGCTTGGGAAGCAGTGCCACCAGCATGCTATGTATCTATTAATAATTACTATTGGCTAAAGTCTAGTATTTCATTGATTCAATACTTCACAACATACGGCGGAAAGCGTGTTGTCGTTGCAGGTACTGGCGCAGAATATGAATGGTTTAACGGCGTATTATTTGAAGATTCGCCGCTTCTTTCTTATAAAACCCCGTATTCATTATGTAAAAACACACTGCACTCCTGGTTAGAAACGTATGCACAACAAACAGGCCTCAGCATGTGTTGGAGCCGCATTTTTCATATGTATGGACCTTACGAACAAGGTAATCGGCTCGTTTCTAACATTATCACTTCCTTATTAAAAAATGAGGAAGCACTATGTACACATGGAAAACAATCGAGAGATTTCCTCCATGTGAGTGACGTCGCTGACGCTCTCGTAACAATATTAGAACATGGCGTTACAGGCACCATCAATATCGCTTCAGGTCAATCTGTACAAATTAAAGAACTAGCTTCTATCATCGCTAAAAAAATAGGAAAAGAACATTTAATTAAACTAGACGCGATTCCTTTCTCTAAGGATGAACCTTTATTTGTCGGCGTTAGTGTAGAACGTTTAAAAACTGAAGTAAACTGGAAACCAACATACGATTTAAATACAGGAATAGAAGAAACAATTTTATGGTGGAAATCATTTATACAAAAACATAACGATATGCATCACTAAAACGTAAATCCTTTGTTCCTCTCGCTAATTCCTTATACCATTCTTCTAATCTTTCCGGCGTAATAATATGGTGCGTCCCCATTCCCCCATGCTTACTAGCTTCAGAAAGAGTCGGACCAATTTGTAACTTTCTCTTTCTCATCACATCGTTCCACGGACTAAATCCAAACCATAATATACAAGCAAGGGGCGGATAAATCATAGATTCATGCGCGGATAGATGTCTTCCAACCGTATAACTTCCATGTTCATGATTATGAATAAATCTACCTCTTCTCCATGACGGCCAATCTTCTGGTAAATAACCATGAAATCGCTGTTTCATTAAAGGTATTCCAAAGTTAAGGTCCGGATAGTTGTAGTTAGGATCATCAACCATAATAAGCCCGTCCAGCCAATACATCCTCCCTCCCAATTCATTTAGTGATTTCCAAAACTGATTTTTATCTTGCATGCAAAGAAACTCAGTCGTATTTAAAACCATTTTCCATCCTTGTACTTCTTGTTCTATCCTCATCACTTCATGATCTGTCGCATATGCATCAAACTTTGGATTTACAGAATCTCGCACTTCCCAATGCGGTGCGAATTTTTTACAAATCTCAACGGAACGATCTGTTGAACCTTTATTAATTAAAATACCATGATCAAACAGTTTCGTGTGATGCATAAGCCACCATGGTAGTAAATACTCTTCGTTATAAAAATGAGAAATAACGGTTCTAGTTATTACAATCTCCTCCTCTTTCTCTATTAATCTACTTTTTACTCTACAACCAATATACTCACAAACAAAAAATATGTGTCCTAATTATTAAACAAATAGTATTACTAATATTTTTGTAAGTTTTCCTTTGGTGTCCAGCCCTTCTCATCATCTGTTCCTTCTCACCAAACCCATCCTTTCCAGTTATACTTCTCTTCGTGATAAAACATCCAGTTTTCCCAGTCTTCTGGACCAACGTAACTCTCTATCATTTTCACTACACCCCTCTCTTCTAAGCGAATTGGATTAGGATAATTGCTAACATGTGATTTTATAACGATATATTTCATAAGAACCTCCAATAAACTGAAAATTAAGTTATAATATCATTATAAAATTATGAAGGAGGAATGCACTCATGTACTACAACACTTCATTCGAAAACGATCAACCTGTAGGCCGTCTATAAACTAAGACGGGCATTCATTTAGCACATACACTATGCCTCGTCTTAGGGAGCTCATATTACCCTAAAAATAGACGGAGGTATTTCAAATGAAACAAACAATTTTAGGAGCTATATACTTATCACTAGCAGCAAGTATATGGGGCGGTATGTATGTTGTTAGCAAATACGTACTCGATTTTATCCCACCACTAACACTCGTTTGGCTACGCTTTATTATCGCTTTTGTTGTTTTATATGGCATTTTGAAACTAGCTGAGAAAAAGCAAAAGAAAAAAGTAACCATTCGCAAAAAAGATTGGCTCCTATTTGCTTGGATTGGATTTATCGGCTATTTCATTTCGATCACATGCCAATTTATCGGAACAAAATTATCCGACGCTCATACAGGCTCGTTAGTTACATCAGCTACACCTGCATTTATGGTTATATTTGCAGCGCTCATTTTGAAAGAAAAACTAACTGCTCGTAGACTTTTATCTACTATAATAGCGACAATCGGTGTCATTATCGTAATCGGATGGGATATTGAAATCGGCTCCTATTTTATCGGAACAATCATTTTAGTTGGAGCCGCTATTACGTGGGCTTTACTATCTATTTATGTAAAAATCGCTTCAATCCAATTTTCATCCTTAGTTATTACAACGTACGCAATTTTCTTTTCACTCTTTTTTATTACACCTTTTATGATATGGGAGCTACAAGCGGCCTCTATCGGAACAGTAAATACGTACGTAATATTAGGCATATTATACTTAGGAATCGTCTCAACAGCAGGTGCCTTTTTCCTTTGGAATAAAGGATTAGAATTACTGGATGCAAGCATCGGCTCCTTATTTTTCTTCTTCCAACCTATCGTTGGATCGTTACTTGGTTGGTTGCTCTTAAATGAAACATTAAATAGTAACTTTTTTATTGGTGGTATTCTTATTATATGTAGCGTTTTAATTACTACTTTTGAAAAGAAATAAAAAGCAGGCAGAGATTCTTAGTCTCTGCCTGTTCGCATTATTGGATCTTGGTCGTGAAAACCAATACAAATCGGTATATATCATAATACTTCGCTTCTATTTGCTCTACTGCTAACGAAAAGACATCCTCTTGCATCTCTTCTAAATACTGAAATATATCCACACTAAATACTCCTCACTCTTTACGCACTCCAATGCGATGGACGAGACAATAATTTCGGTAATTTCGTATGTTTGTCCCCTCTAGCAGCATTAACTTGAACTTGCGTCAGAAAAATACTATTAGTAAAATCAGCCCCGCGAATATCTGCATCTCGCAAATCTGCTCCGATGAGATCTGCCCCTCTTAAATCTGCACCATTTAAGTTAGCCGCAATTAAGTAAGCTCCTCTTAAATTTGCACCTTGTAAATTTTTCTTTTTCAGATTCGCTCCCATAAGGTCTGCTCCGCGGTGAATGATTCGTTTCTTACGCGCAGTATTCATTTCCTTCCATACTAATTCGCTCGTTTCTAAAAGAAGAATGTTCACCTCTGCCCTATGCATTGGAACATTTATTTTCATTAACTCATCTGGATTTAAATTCGAAAGTCGCTCTGTCTCCTCAATTGCGGTCTCCAGCTCTTTATGAATTGGCTGTGTTGCCTTTAAAAGAATCGCTTCATTCAAATACCAAAGCATTTCATGAAGTTGATGCATAACCGGAAAAGCATCGTACATTTTTCTTGCATGCTTTGCATCTTTCCTCCAATCAATCCCTTTAAACGTACCCTGAGAAATCTTCTGCCCAGCACCGAAACATTCAAATACTGTACAACCTTTATAACCTTTTCCTCTAAGATTTTTATGTATACTACATTTAAAATCTGATTGTAAGTTGGAACATGGTTTACCACCATCTTTATTCACTGCAAAATCTACCGATGCTGCAAACGGTAATGCAACGCAACATAGACCGAAGCATGTTTCGCAGTTTGCTTTTAAATGATCGTTATGATTAGTCAAAATCTATACCCCCTGTTGTCTTTTGACTATTTCATAATATTCCAACTGTAATAAATAATCAATTTTAAAATAAACCAGCATCTTTCGTTTCAATTCATAAATTTATCATTCGATTTCCTTTCAATTGAAAAGGACTATTTCTATTTAATGAATTATAATTAAATTATAAATTTTCTAACTAAAAAGGAGACTTATTATGGCACTAGAAATGAAAACAAACTGTCAAATTTGCGATCAATCGCTCGAACAAGATTCTGAAGCATACATTTGTGTATATGAATGTACATTTTGCGCACCATGTACAGAAGAAAGACATAACGTTTGTCCAAACTGCGGCGGCGAATTAGTACGTAGACCGAAAAAGAAATAATAAAAAGCAAAGCGATATCGCTTTGCTTTTTATTATTTTCTGAGTTTATGAAATTATATCGAACACAACTTAAACATTTACAAACTTCACACAAACAGGCTCTGGCACAGCAACATCAGATTGTAAAAGTGTTAACTTACCTGTAGATTCATCTCTTAAAAATAACACAAGATTATGTGACTTTTCATTTGTAGCAACAAGGAACTTTTCAGTAGGATCTAATACAAAGTCTCTTGGCCAATTTCCTTCTGTAGATGTGTGTTCAACAAATGTAAGCTGACCTGAATTTTGATCTACGCTATAAACAGCGATACTATTATGACCACGATTACCTGCATATACAAAACGGCCGTCAGAAGAAATATGAATCGCACTTCCTTGATTATTTTCATCAAATTGTTCTGGAACAGTAGAAATATACTGTAATTCTGTAAAGGATCCTTCTGCAGGATTATATGTTAACACAATAACCTCTGAACTAAGCTCCGTCATCACATATGCATACTTTCCATTCGGATGAAAAGTAATATGTCTTGGACCACTTCCTGGATTTACAGATAAACGATTCACTTCTGTTAATGTACTATCTTTTACTTCATACGTAATTATTTTATCTATCCCTAAATCAACGCCCACTACATATTTTTCATCAGGAGTGTACCCCGCGTAATGTGCATGTGGTTTTTCTTGTCTTTCTTTATTCGGACCTGAACCTTCATGCGCCATAATAGATGAAGCAGGATTTACAGTTCCATCTTCTTCATTTATTTCAAAAGACTCAATCGTTCCTTTATGGTAATTCGCTGTAACTACTGTATGATTTCCACTATCAACACTAATATGACAAGGAGAAGCACCTTCTACTACTTGTCTATTTCTCGCTTTTAGTTCTCCAGTATGACTATCAATGGAATACGCAGCTACACCGCCAGATTCGCCTTCCTTAACAACAGAATAGAGATATTCATTATTTTGGTTAATCGTTACATATGTAGGGTTATCCAGCTTAGCGGCAAGTGTTACATTACTAATTTTTTTTGCTTCTGTGTCTAAAGTAAACTTATATATTCCTTCGCTATTTTCTTTCGTGTAAGTTCCAACATATCCAATAAACTCTTTGTTATCCTTCATTTTCATAACCCTCTCTCCCTATATTTTACGTTCATCATGCTTCTTAAAATATTTTATGTTGAAAGAGTATCCAAAAAAATCGGAGTACTTCTTTATACGTTACCATATTTTCTTGGTAAATAGCTTTTAAACCCACTTTTTTTGATACGCTGCTATACTTTCATATTCTTCTTCCAATTGACGGGACAGACGAATATAGATTGGCGTTAAATCTTTATATTTTTCCACACTTTCCATGTTTGGCTCATGATGAAAATCTGCACCTACCATTTCAGAAACTACGGATAATGTATCTATTTCACCTAAACTATATAAACCGAGGATTGCAGCTCCTAAGCAAGAGCTTTCAAAACTTTCCGGAACATATACGTCTTGATGGAAGATATCCGCCATCATCTGTCTCCAAAGTTCCGACCTTGCAAAGCCGCCTGTCGCTTGAATTTTTTTCGGTTCGCCAATTAACTCTTTTAAAGCGAGAAGAACGGTATACAAGTTATAAATTACTCCTTCTAAAACAGCACGGATAAGATGTTCTTTCTTATGATGCAATCCGAGTCCAAAGAAAGATCCTCGTGCATTTGCATTCCATAAAGGAGCTCTTTCCCCTGCTAAATACGGGTGAAATAATAAACCGTCAGATCCAGGATTCACTTTTGCCGCTATTTCAGTAAGTACTTCATATGGATCTTTCCCTAAACGCTTCGCAAGTTCAATCTCTGAAGTGCCTAATTGGTCACGAGCCCATCTGAAAATCATACCGCCGTTATTTACTGGTCCACCGATTACCCAATGGTCTTCAGTTAACGCATAACAAAAAATTCTACCTTTCGGATCTGTTACAGGACGATCTGTTACAGCACGTATCGCACCGCTTGTACCAATGGTAACAGCCACAACGCCAGGATCTATTGCATTTACACCTAAATTAGATAGTACTCCATCACTCGCTCCTACTACAAAAGGCGTAGAAACAAGTACATTCATCTCTTTGGCAAGCTCTTCATCTAATCCTGTTAAACTGTGCGTTGTTGGAACAAGTTTAGAAAGCTTTTCATCTGTAATTCCCGCAACATGTAAAGCCTCTTCATCCCATTTTAAAGATTTCAAATTAAACATCCCTGTTGCTGACGCTATAGAATAATCAATTACATACTCTTTATATAACTTGTAAAAAACATATTCTTTAATAGAAATAAATTTATAACTTTTTGCAAACAATTCTGCCTGCTCATTCTGTAGCCAAACTAATTTCGAAAGCGGTGACATAGGATGAATTGGTGTGCCAGTACGAAGGTAAATTTCATGACCATTCATATCATTCTTTATTTTCTCCGCCCAGCTTGCACTTCTATTATCTGCCCAAGTAATACATCCCGTTAATGGATTCCCCTTTTCATCTACAGCAATGAGACTATGCATTGCCGAACTAAAAGAGACACAAAGAATATCACTTGGCTGTACACTACTTGATCGTATAGTTTCTTTAATCGTATTTATTACTGCACGAAAAATTTCTTCTGGGTCTTGTTCCGCTGTTTCAGGCGTAGGAGAATATAAAGGATATTCAATTCCATGACTAGCAATAACAGATCCATCAGTAGAAAATAGAACTGATTTTGTACTAGTTGTCCCAATGTCTACACCAATCATATATTTTGAGCTCACCATTTCTTCCTCCTAACAAAAAATCCCTATAGTATCCTAATAATATAAGAACCATAAAAATACATTTATTTTATCTATTCATAACGTTATGTGCTAAAGTTATCTCTCTACATTCATATAAAAATATCCTTATTTTAAACAAACATATCGAGTAGTAAAACTCCTCCAAAAGCGATAAATGAAAGTAACGTTTCTAATACTGTCCATGTTTTAAATGTTTCTTTCACTGTTAAACCTAGGTATTCTTTTACCATCCAAAAACCAGCATCGTTTACGTGTGAAAACATTAATGCTCCTGCACCTGTTGCAATAACGAGTAACTCTAAGTTCACACCTGTTGTATTTTCAACGATTGGCGAAACGATACCCGCTGCTGTTGTTAAAGCGACTGTCGCTGACCCTGTCGCAATTCGAATTAATCCTGCTACTATAAATGCTAATACAATTGGAGATAGTGCTAAATGCTCAGACATTTGAGCAATAGCATTCCCTACGCCACTATCGATAAGAATTTGCTTAAATCCTCCTCCAGCACCAATAATCGCAACAATTGAACCGATTGGTAATAAGCTATCTTCTGTTACCTTCTTAATAGCCTTTTTATCGATACCTTGGCGAAATCCAAGAAAATAAAACGCTGCAAAACATGCAATCAATAGTGCAATGATAGGACTACCGATTAATGTGACAGTCTTCATCAAAGTAGTAGAAAGGGGCACATAAGGAGCTGCTGCAGCTAAAACCATTAACATAACAGGTAACAAAATAACTAAAAATGAAACTCCTATTCCTGGTAATTTCGTTGATTTTGTATTTACACGAATCAATTCTGGCTCATTTTCAGGAATTACACGTTTGTGAATCCATTTAGCGAATATAGGACCTGCAATAATCGCTGCAAAAAATGTAATAATGAGTGAATACAATAGTACCTTCCCAAGATTCGCTTTATAAATACCAATTGCAACGATTGCCCCTGGATGTGGAGGAACAAGGCCGTGTACGACAGATAGCCCAGCAATTGCTGGTAACGCTATCAATAAAATATTTTGTTTCGTAGTTTTATGAATTGAAATTACTAACGGCAGTAATATTAAAATACCTACTTCAAAAAACACCGGAATTCCAATAATAAAACCTGCAATTAACATAGCCCATGGTAAGTTTTTTATCCCAAAGGATTTAATAAAGAACTCTGCCACTTGCATTCCAGCACCTGACTCTGCCATCATTTTCCCTAAAATTGTACCTAATACTAAAATGCCTACTAAATGTCCTAGAACACTTCCGACTCCCGTTTCATAAGCACTCACTATTTTATCCATTGGCATTCCAGACATAATTGCTAAAAACAAACTTGCAATCGTTAAACTAATAAACGCATGCCATCTCCACCAAGATACCCCTAAAATAACAATTACAATTGATAATAATGTAATCATTAAAAGGTACATATTCATACTCAATCCCCCTTTATGTAAACCCTTTCGTAATTACTATATAATTAAAAGAACCTATATAGTTCTTACTTGAGTAAAAGATACCTTTACATATTGCTATACACTTAAAAGCATCTTCACATCATAATGATTTATATAAAAAGAATCTCCCTTATTAGAGATACACTATAACTCATCTCTCTAATAAGGGGATTTCTCTTTAATAATTATAATGTTATTGTGATAAATGCTTCGCGCGATCAATTTTTCCTTTTTTAAAAGTGAATGACACTTTCTTCTCTGCTGTTTTCACGTAGTAAGACTACAAACTCAGGATCCAGTTTAAACGATGAAGTTACTTAGGATTTGTCCTCTCATGAAAAGCAATTTTCGGAAAGCACCTTCACTTTCATGCATTATAATTTAGGAGCTTTCGCCCAATCCGCAGCAAACTTCTCAATACCTTGGTCTGTTAATGGGTGCATAGCAAGTTGTTCAATTACTTTATAAGGAATTGTTGCAATATGAGCACCTGCCATCGCTACACGAGTTACATGATCTGGATGTCTGACAGAAGCCGCAATAATTTGTGTATCTAATTGATGAACATCGAATAATTCAGCAATTTTAGCAACTAATAATACACCATCTTCAGAAATATCATCTAAGCGTCCTAAAAATGGAGAAACGTACGTTGCACCCGCTCGAGCAGCTAAAAGTGCTTGGTTCACAGTGAAAATAAGTGTAACGTTCGTTTTCACACCTTTTTCAGTAAGATAGCGACAAGCTTCTAATCCTGCTAGCGTCATTGGAAGTTTTATCGTGACGTTTTTATCACCACCGTTAATTTTAATTAATTCTTCTGCTTGAGCAATCATTTCTTCAGCTGTAACAGCATCTGGAGTTACTTCTGCCGAAACAGACTCAACTTTAGGTACTGCCTGACAAATTTCTGCGATACGGTCTTCAAACTTAACGCCCTCTTTTGCTACTAAAGAAGGATTCGTTGTAACACCAGCTAAAACTCCAAGTTTATATGCTTTTTTTATGTCCTCAAGATTTGCAGTATCAATAAAAAATTTCATGATCAATTCCCTCCAGTTTTTAAACGTTGATGAGTTACATGTTTAATATGCTTATCCCGTAAAAGCCCGATTGGTATGGAATAAAGCCCCTATTTATTAAAGTTTCACTTTATTTCTTTTCTACTGCATGTCCGCCAAATTCATTGCGCAGAGCTGCTACAACTTTTCCTGTAAATGTATCATTGTCTAATGAGCGGTAGCGCATTAATAGAGACATTGCGATAACAGGAGTTGCTGTTTGAAGGTCTAATGCTGTTTCTACTGTCCATTTTCCTTCACCAGAAGAATGCATAACACCCTTAATTTCATCCAGTTTTGCATCTTTAGAAAATGCATTTTCTGTTAATTCCATTAACCAAGAACGAATTACTGAACCGTTGTTCCATACTCTTGATACTTTTTCATAATCGTAGTCAAATTCACTTTTCTCTAGAATCTCAAATCCTTCACCAATAGCAGCCATCATACCGTATTCAATTCCGTTATGAACCATTTTTAAGAAGTGACCACTACCAGCTTTTCCAGCATATAAGAATCCATTTTCTACAGCAGTATCGCGGAAGATAGGTTCAACGATGTCCCAAGCTTCTTGATCTCCTCCGATCATGTAACAAGCACCATTACGAGCGCCTTCCATTCCGCCAGAAGTTCCTGCATCCATAAAGTGAATGCCATCTTTCTTTAATTGCTCATATCGGCGGATAGACTCTTTATAATGTGAATTACCAGCTTCAATTAAAATATCTCCTTTTGATAAAAGTGGTGTAACCTCATCAATAACAGAATCAACAACAGCGTGTGGTACCATTACCCAAAGAATTCTTGGTGATTGTAATGACTGAACAAGTTCACTTAAACTAGATGTACCCGTTGCCCCGTACTCTTTCATTTCTTCTACTGCGCTCGTATTTAAATCAAATGCTACTACTTCATGTTTATGATCCATTAAATTTTTCCCTAAATTTAATCCCATTTTACCTAACCCAATTAATCCTACTTGCATAATATAATTCCTCCTCAAATCATCTTTTATTAAAAATCCATATCACTACAATCTGGAATACCTTTCAGCACTGAAATGTGAGTATGTACAGAAAGGTATTCACAGTCATAGCTTAAGAATTCAACACATTTTTTGTAATTTGAACAACATTTTCTGTCGTAAATCCAAATAGATTCATGACTTCAGCTCCAGTTCCTGAAGCTCCAAATGTTTCAATTGATAGTACTTTTCCTTCTTGTCCTACATAACGTTCCCAACCTAGAGATACACCCATTTCAAGAGATACTCGTTTCGTTATAGAAGACGGAAGAACGGATTCTTTATATTCGTTCGATTGGCGATCGAATAACTCCCAGCTCGGCATTGCAACGATGCGAACAGAAACTTGATCTTCTTCTAATTTTGCTTTCGCACTAGCAGCTAAGGATACTTCAGAACCTGTCGCAATTAAAATTACATCCGGATTTTCATTTGTTTGTGTTAATACGTAAGCTCCTTTAGAGAGATTCTCTATGTTCGCTTTCGTTTCATTAAACACCGGTAAATTTTGACGGCTCAGTACTAAAACGACTGGACCATCCGTTTGCTGTAAAGCATACGCCCAAGCACTTGCTGTTTCATTTGCATCTGACGGACGGATAACTGTTAGACCAGGAATTGCTCGAAGCGCTGCCAATTGTTCAATTGGTTCATGCGTTGGACCATCTTCTCCTACAGCAATCGAATCATGTGTAAATACGTAAGTAACAGGTAAATTTTGCAGTGCAGCCAGTCGAATCGATGGACGAAGGTAATCATTAAACACAAAGAATGTACTTACGAAAGGTTTTACTCCTCCATGGAGAGCCAGTCCATTCGCTGCCGCGCCCATTGCATGTTCACGTACACCGAAGTATATATTTCGTCCAGCATACGATTCTACCGCGTACACAGCTTCACCTTTTATATCTGTCATAGTGGAATGAGAAAGATCTGCACTTCCACCGAAAATAGAAGGAATCGATTTCACATAATGATTAATAGCTTCCCCACTTGCAACACGAGTGGAAATCGTTTTTTCAATATCAAAGGATAGAATGTCTTTCGCTTCAATTAAAACATCACCTGTAATCGCTTTTTCTAATTCATCTGCTAGTGCAGGGTTCGACTCTCTGTATGAGTTGAACTGCTCATTCCAGTCATTTTCTTTTTCAATACCTTTTTGTTTCAGTTCATTAAAATGAGCTTTTACTTCTTCAGGTACAAAGAAATCTTCCTCATAATCCCAACCATACACTTGTTTTGTCGCTGTTGCCTCTTCTACGCCAAGCGGATTACCATGTGCTTTGTTCGTTCCAGCAACTTTTGGACTTCCATAACCTATAATAGTTCTAATTTCTATAAGAGTAGGTTGATCCGTATTTTCTTTCGCTGATTGAATAGCTTTTGTAATAGCATCGACATCGTTTCCATCTTCAACTCTTACATATTGCCAATGTACAGATTCTGCCCTTTTCTGAATATCTTCAGAGAAAGCAATGCCTAATTCACCATCAAGTGAAATTTCATTTGAATCATACAGTACAATTAACTTGCCAAGTTTCATATGTCCTGCCATTGACATCGCTTCATAAGCGACACCCTCCATTAAGTCACCATCTCCGACTAAAGCGTACGTATTGTGATTTATAATAGAGTGACTATCCTTATTGAACTTCGCCGCTAAATGCGCTTCTGCCATTGCCATTCCGACAGCATTGGCAATCCCTTGTCCTAACGGGCCTGTCGTCGCTTCGACTCCAGAAGTATGACCAAACTCAGGATGTCCTGGTGTTTTACTATTTAACTTTCTGAAGTTTTTCAAGTCATCAATTGAAACATCATATCCAGCTAAATGAAGCAGGCTATATAACAGACTAGATCCATGTCCCGCCGATAAAACGAAACGATCACGGTTAAACCATTCTGGGTGATTAGGATTGTAATTTAAATGATTCGCCCATAATGCATAAGCCATTGGTGCTGCTCCCATCGGAAGACCTGGATGACCTGAGTTTGCCGCATTAATAGCATCAATCGATAACGTACGAAGTGTATTCACTGCTAATTGATTTATGTTTTGTGTCATAGTAATCGTCCCCCTAAATGCTTTCATGAAAGAAAGTACTTATTTTTCCGTCTCTTGATCTAACCACCATTTAAATCCACTTTCTTGCAACAGTTCATTAGACGCTTCTGGACCATATGAACCAGACTCATATTCATGAAGCGGTAATAAGTTTTCCTCGAACGCTTCAAGAATTGGTTGTACCCATTCCCATGACAATTCAACTTCTCTCCAATGTGCAAAGAATGTAGCGTCTCCACTCACAGCATCATGAATGAGTCTCTCATACGCTTCAGGTACTCCCACATCCGCCTGGTCACAAGTAAAGTTAATACGCATCGGTTCAATTTCTCCATTTTTCAATGGATTTTTACTATTTAACTGTAATGAAACGTTCTCACCTGGGCTAATTTCAATTATTAATAAGTTAGGTTCTGCATTTGGATTATTATCTTGATATTGCTGTTTTAACGTATTTTTAAATTCGATTACAATACGAGTAGACTTTTCTTTCATTCGTTTTCCTGTTCGTATATAAAATGGAACGCCAGTCCAAAACGGATTATCGATCCACAAGCGAGCAGCAACAAATGTGTCTATGTTAGAAGAAGGATTTACTCCTGGTTCCTCTTTATATGCTACAACTTGCCCGCCTTTTATCTCTCCTGAAGCGTATTGACCGCGAACGATATGGTTTTGAACGTCTTCTTTTTTCACTTTACGAAGCGTCTCCATTACTTTTCGTTTTTCCTCTCGAATTTCACACGCATTAACCTTTTCCGGCAGATTCATAGCAGTCATCATTAATATTTGTAACATATGATTTTGAACCATATCTCGAATGGCTCCTGCCTGGTCATAATATCCTGCCCTTTCTTCAACCCCAACTGTTTCACTAGCTGTGATTTGTACATTCGCTATATGTTCTTTATTCCAAATCGACTGGAGAACAGGATTTGCAAATTCTAGCGCTTCAAGATTTTGAATCATCGGTTTACCTAAATAATGATCGATACGGTATATCTCGTCTTCTTCAAACGTGCGACTAAGCTTATCATTAAGCTCACGAGCAGATGTAAGGTCGTGCCCAAACGGTTTCTCAATCATCAGGCGTTTCCATCCATCCGTTTTATCAAGTCCGCTTTCCTTAATATTTAAAGCAATCGTCTCGAAAAATTCAGGAGCAACGGAAAGATAAAACATTCTATTACCTTTTATATGTAGTTCTTCTTCCCTTTCACGAACGACTTGTAATAATCTCTCATAGTCTTCCGGCTTACTCACATCTAATGGACAATAGCGAAAATTATCTAAAAAACCTTCCAGTTCCGGAGTACCTTCTTCCCTCTGACGAGAAAACGTCTCTATTGATTCTTTTATTCTTTCTTGAAAATCTTCATGAGATACTTGACGTCTTCCAAGCCCGATAACAGATATTTGCTTTGGAAGCTTTTGATCTCTATATAAGTTATATAGCGCGGGGTAAATTTTGCGTTTCGCTAAGTCCCCTGTCGCTCCAAATAAAACAAAGGTCATTGATTCCAAGTTCAGTCCCCCTCTTGTTGTATAATCCTCGTCAATATACTAAAAATGAATTGTACAGAAGCTCATACTCTTATACTTCCTGTTTTTATAAAAAACAAAGAGTTATCTAATTCCAATTCTTTTTATACCTTTCGCTCTCTCATTGTCCCCAATATTAATAGTGGCAATTCAAAGCATTTCTACTGCAACTTACTTATTTATAGAACTTAACGAAATATTTTATATCTAATTACTTTTAGTAATTAAGTAATCCTATGTCTAGTATATTAATCACATAAATTATTATCGTCAATAAAAATGTCTTGAATTAAATACTATTTATTTTGTAATACTTTTCTAAGTGTATTCCTAGTTACCATTCATTTTCAAAGATAATGATTGATATAATAAATATCAGTTTCATCAAAATCTTCAATTAATTTCCGGTTAAACTCGCGAGCAGACGTTACATTATAATCAAAAGGCTTCTCTATAATAAGACGGTTTAATCCTTTTGTAGTCCACAATCCACTCTCTTTAATATTTAAAGCAATCACATCAAATACTTCTGGTACAACAGATAGATAAAACATACGGTTTTCAGAAATATTTAATTCTGTTTCACGCTTTTTTACAAGGCTCAGTAAATCTTGATAGCTCACTATATTCGCTGTATCTAATTGACAATAACGAAATGTGCTAATAAATTCTTCTACTCCTGATTCGTCATCAGAAGATATTCTAGAAAATGTAGCAAGGGATTGTTCCACCTTTGTTTGAAATTCCACATCTGACATTGCCCTTCTGCCAATACCGATAATCGAAATAGATTGTGGTATATTTTGATTACTAAATAGTTTATATAAAGCAGGGTAAATTTTGCGTTTCGCTAAATCCCCTGTCGCTCCGAATAAAGTGAAACTTTAATCAGTGGAGGTTTTGTTCATCCCCACTGATTATTAGCCTTCACCAATCGGGCTTTTACGAGCAGCCCAACTCCCACCTAACTTCTTTGCTTTCGCTGAATTTTGAGGCGGGGGTCTTACTGCCCGGCAAATAGCGGGATAAACATAATGAATAAATCATGCTGCAAAAATAACATCTACCCTTTCTTCATAAAGCTTTACAATTGCTTTCGCAAGTACGTTACATTATTTCACGTACTTTCCCCTTCTCTATATAAAATTCTCACTAACAAAATTCAAAATATTATACTTATTTTCCGTACTTTGCTATGCTATAACCACAAACAGGAGGTATAAACTATGAAAGCACAAATTATCCATTCTTTTGGGGATTCATCTGTATTTCAATTAGAAGAAGTTTCAAAACCAAAACTTTTACCAGGTCATGTTCTAATCGATGTAAAAGCAACAAGTGTAAATCCAATCGATACAAAAATGCGTAGTGGTGCCGTTTCAGCCGTCGCTCCTGAGTTTCCAGCTATATTACACGGCGATGTAGCTGGTATTGTTATTGAAGTAGGAGAAGGTGTTTCGAAATTCAAATCAGGGGATAAAGTATACGGATGTGCCGGAGGTTTTAAAGAAACTGGAGGTGCACTTGCAGAATTTATGCTTGCTGATGCACGATTAATTGCTCACAAACCTAACAATTTAACAATGGAAGAAGCTGCTGCTCTACCATTAGTTGCAATTACAGCTTGGGAATCTTTATTTGATCGTGCAAATATTAAACCTGGTCAAAATGTTCTCATTCATGGAGCTACTGGTGGCGTAGGACACGTAGCCATTCAACTAGCTAAATGGGCAGGCGCTAAAGTTTTCACAACAGCTTCTCAGCAAAACAAAATGGAAATAGCCCATCGTTTAGGAGCCGATATAGCTATTAATTATAAAGAAGAATCTGTTCAAGAATATGTACAAAAACATACGAATGGAAACGGATTTGAAGTTATATTTGATACAGTAGGCGGCAAGAATCTTGATCATTCTTTTGAAGCTGCTGCGGTCAATGGAATCGTCGTAACAATCGCCGCTCGTTCAACCCATGACCTCTCTCCTTTACACGCAAAAGGACTCTCTCTGCACGTTACTTTTATGGCGTTAAAAATATTACATACAGATAAGCGTAATGATTGCGGAGAAATCTTAACGAAAATAACGCAAATTGTAGAAGAAGGAAAACTTCGTCCATTGCTAGATTCTAAACCTTTTACGTTTGATGAAGTTGCACAAGCACATGAATATTTGGAGTCAAATAAAGCAATAGGTAAAATAGTTTTGAAAAACGTTTGGTAACTTTCACTAAATAATACAAATATCAAATGTTTGTTGTTGGAAAATAACAGCGAGATCGCTTCGCCTTATCTTTTTCTTAAAAGGCGTACCACAACCTTAAAAGCTTTCCATCCTTTACAACAAGTAAAAAAATAACAGCTAAATTTTGAGGTGGGGGTCTTACTGCCCAGCAAATAGCGGGATAACATTCAAAAAAACCTTGCAGAAAAATTCTACAAGGTTTTTGTCTATTAATACAAATTAATCACTATATTAAAATGAAAGAGTTTGTAATTCATCACAATAATATTAAATATACGCTGCTTTAAAGGCTTGTTGGACAGCTTGTACTTCTAATGAGTCTTTACCATATAAGTTCGTTGCTACACGAATACAAGCTTCTTTTAATTCTTTAAAATCAGAAGTCATATTTAATTCATCCGTATTTGCATAATAGAAAATATCAAACATTTTATCTTCTCCAATGCCATGTATGTTTACTCCATTATGGCTTCCACCACTAGCAATCAAGTAAGCTACTTTATTAATAATGCTAGAGTTCGTGTGTACACCACCATGATCGTGGTCAGCATCAATAGGTAAGTTATTATAATGCCTATAATCCTCTGGATATCTAGAAGAGATAGATGATGGGTTTTTCATATCTCTAAAAATACGACCTGATTGTTCTCCCATTGTCCAATTGAACTTTCCGTTATTGGCATACTTTTCAACGGCTACTCCTAAAATATCAGATAACGCTTCATTAATTGCACCAGCTTCTCCTGCGTACTCAAGTCCAGACTCATTTCTTGTAACCGCGTGTGTAAATTCATGTCCTGCCACATCAAATGCTCTAACAATTGGATCTCCGTATACTAGCATAGCGCCATTACTAAATGCATTAAACCACTGCTTAGGATTTCCTTTATTCGTACCATTTGTGTTCCAACCATGAACGACAGAAATTACTTTTTGTCCGTTATTATCAAAGCTGTTACGGCCATATTTTTCTTGATAAAAATCATATACTTTCGTTGCTAAATAATGGGCACTAACTGCTTTAGGATCTGTAAAATTTGTAGAATTACTTGTTACTAAATCATCGAGATAACCCCATACATTTCTTCTATAATTATTATAATCTTTATAATTAGCAGTATATGTTTCAATTCCCTTACCACGAGAATAATCTGCAAGCATGTACGTTCCATCACTTCTTTGTGTAATTCCAAACGTACGATTAATACCTAAGTCATCTTTTCCTGTACCTGTTAATTTTGAAGGATCTGTTGATTTATTTGATGTCGCAGATTGGACAATACTACTCTCTACTTGTATACCCAATTTTTGAACGAGTTCTTTTAATAGATTACCACCAAAAGCATCAATTAATACTGTACCGGATACATATTCAGGTGTAGATGCACTAAAAGTAATTTGATATGCGTTTGTAGCTTTATTTGTATTTTCATCTACATATACCACTTGTTTAATTTCTGGTTCTTCAATAAATGTGAGATCATTTCCATAGATGTTGAAAAGCTGTTTCTTTGCATCCTCTTCTGATAGAGTAATAGGTTGTTTCAAATCTTCCTGTTGTTGTAAATCTTGGGCACTATCTCCCGAAACGCTCGTAAGTACACCATCATCATTAATATGTGCTGTTAGTTGATATCCGTATACATCACGTCCTTCATACGTTTGTTGAAGACGTACCAATGTAGTACCATCATAAGATTTACGACTTTGCGTAACATTATAATTAACTTTGGATTCCGTATTAACTTGCTTTGATGATAATGCTTGTTCTGTTTTTCCTTTTAGTGCATCCTTTGCTACATTTTCTGCCGAATTTTGAGAAGGTGCTGTTAAATTACCTGTTCGGAACGTATCTTCCTTTGTTTCCACTTTTAAATTTTCTGTTTCCGCATGTACTCCTCCATAAGGCATAATCGCCGATAACACCACTCCTGTAGTTAAACCTACCTTTACGAAATTATTCATATTCTTACTCCTTTATAATCTTATTATTAAGTTAAATAAATGTTTTTTTCAAAATTGGAAACATAGATATTTCAAACTATCTATGTTTATCTACTGTTTATGAATTGTGATTCCTCATAATATAGATAGATTGCGTCGTTACTTTTAGATTCATTTCATTTCTCAAAAATTACTCATTATATAAGCTATCTTTATATTTATCCATATACGTTATTTTTTGTGGTTCTGATAACATATTTATTGCCATCCACACATTCTTTTTCATTTCTAATTTTTGCATTGGTATCTTTTTTAAAACCGGATTATTTATAATTGCTTCCATTTCTTCATCAATTCTTTGCATAAGATTTTCTTCTGGATTATTTTTCAAATAAGTATTTTTCAATCCCCATTTTGTCATTATAAATTCATTCGTTTTATTCATAGGATTAATAATAGTAGCTTTACTAGTTAATCGTTTTTTTATTTCATCATGATAGATTTTAATTCTATATCCCTCTTTTAGTGGAATGATATCTTTTACAATTGTTACATTTGTTCCTTCCATTTCCTTCGTATAAATTTTTTCACCTTTTTCATTAAAGACCTCTATCGATGCATATTTTTCACCTGCATAATAGCTATGAGGCGTTTTAGTAGTAACCGTAAAAATAGCTCGATTTTGCTCTAAGTCTGTATTTAATACGGCAAACTGGTCATCTCCTAATCCTAGGAATTGAATCGTTTCATTTACCAACTTACTCACTTTCATTTCGTTAATATCAATCTTTAGACTATTATCTTTTTCTTTTACATAGGCATAATACGAACTGAAATGGTACATACTATTCGTTTTCCCACCTGAAATTTCAACCGTATACACTCCATTTGGTACGTCTTGTAAATTGATATCTGTTGTTTCAATTATTTTCTCTTGAATAACTGTATTCCCTTCTTTTAATTTAATTTTTCCTCCTTTTAATGTATCTATTTCATTTGTATTTAAATGGATATGCAAATTCCCTTTTAGCCCAAGTGGAGCAATTTGCTGATTCGTAACTATTTCGAAGTTGGAGTTTATCGGAATATCAGGATCAACTATAGCTCTTGCTTTCGCTAATTGTGATTCAGGCACTATATAAGCTAAAGAAGTAACAGCCGGAAAACCTTTCGCCCTATTCATCTCTATTTGTTTGTGATTAAGCTTAAAGCCCCACCTTTCAAAAACAGGTGTAAAATCAACTTGTCCATTCTCACTATAATACTGATTCATTAAATCTGGTAAAGAATGGTCACCTTTTTTGAAAGCAGCATTGCTAGCTAGTTTTCGATAACCTTGATACATTTTTGCAAATGCTTCATCGCCAGCTTTTTGTTTCGCCATTGTTAAAAGAATAAGTTTTTGTCGTAAATCTAAATCATCATAATTTTTATTTTCTTTCATTAAAGCATTATATAAATTCCGTTCTACCTGTTTCTTTTTCCCGAAATTAAACAACCAACCAACTTGATCTGCTTTTTTGCCGTATTTACTATATTGATATTGAACACCAAATAGATTATTAGAAACTTCTCCTGTAAATATTCCTTGATTATCAAAACCAGCTTGGTATCCATGAGCGATTTCATGTAAAGTTCCCCAACTTAGTTTATCTAACCACATCTTTGTACTATCTGTACTATTCGCTGTCCAATTTGTGCCATAATAGGCACCGCCAGCACCAGATATATCTGCTTTTAAGAAATAACGATTTTGACTTTTTTTATTTTCAAACGTTGAGCCATCTAAACCAATAATTGAATCATACATCACAAAAATATCTTCATAATACACAATTAACTCATCCAATGATTGAAAATCTTTTAAAGATCTTACTAACTCTTTATCTTTTTTAGGTACAAATAATTGAAAACTCTCCCCTTGAAGTAACGCATACTCTCCATCAAATTGATCCCATGTACTAAAAAATTGAGATACACTTCCTTGTTGTTTATAAATGGGAAGGGGTTTAGTAGCACTTTCATTCCCTACTTGGTACTCAAGTACAGCGTGCTCTTCACCATACGGAGTATCTATGAAAGGAACTAAAGACGTATCACCTTGGATAGTAACCCATTCATTTCCTACTTGTATGGATTTTTCATTTTTTGAGTCATTAGACAATAAACGTAATGTTAATTTGTCTTTAAAATTAGGATTCGTTTGTCTTACCTTTAATGGTGTATTTCTCTGCAAAATAAACCCTAAATCTTGTCGATCGTGATATTTCCCCTTACTTATGCCCGCCTGAAATATCCAAGTAGGCTCTTCTAAACTAGTAATTTCTTTTACATTTGTTCGTTCATCAGCATGTAAGTGTATATTTCCTATAAGGAAAAACATTGTATACATTATGCCTATAACAAGTAATCTTTTCATTTGCATATCTCCTTTTCTATTTTTTATATACAAAATACAATAAAACAAATTCCTCCTTCGTTACTTAAAACTGTAGTCCATAAGTTATTTCCCAGTGTAATTATTATAGTTACATTAATTCATGATTATCAATCATTAGATATATGTAATTTTACATATACAAATATTTAACGTTCGACAATAAAATATCTTTGCCTATACTCCTTTATCACTTTCAAAAATGAATTAAAAAAACACGAAGACTTAAATGTCTTCGTGTTTTTTTAATATATATATCGTTACACTTGTGATTGAATTCATAACTAGAATCTTTTTACTCATTCCTTATGAATAATGTTTATTATTTATGAAATTTCACACGCTCTTCAAGTGGTTGGAATTCTTTTTCACCTGGTGCAGCTGTTGGATTACCAAATGGCATTTGTGCAATTAGTTTCCAATTAGCAGGGACATTCCATTCTTGTTTTACCTCATCGTCAATTAATGGATTATAATGTTGTAATGATGCCCCTAATCCCTCTGCTTCTAAACCTGTCCACACGACTAATTGGTGCATACCTGATGCTTGGTGTGACCAAATTGGGAAGTTTTCAGCATATGCAGCAAACTTTTCTTGAAGCGATTTAACGATAGCCTCATCTTCAAAGAATAATACTGTTCCATAACCAGCTTTAAAAGAATCCATTTTTTGTTGCGTTCCTGAAAAATCTCCATCTCCAACTACTTTTCTTAATGTTTCAGTGGTAATATCCCATAATTTATCATGAGCTTCACCAAATAATACAACTAATCGTGCAGTTTGAGAATTGAAAGCGGATGGAGTATATTTCACAGCAAACTCCACGATTTCTTTAATTTTTTCATCCGATACTTGTACCTCTTTATTAATCCCATAGTAAGTACGTCTTTCTTTCAGTGCAGTATAGAAATCTTTTGTCATAATTCCGTTCCTCCTAAGTTTTAATATTCTTCAAAATGATACATCTCGAAGATAGTATGCGTTTAAATGAGTTCATTTTTGAATCATTGAACTTCCTAGCACCCATTGCCAGTCATTCTAAATCTAAACACACTGCTTCCTTCAGTTTTCCTAAAAAAAGCCTTATAACATCATTCATAAAATCTAATCATCCTTCGGTACTATTTTACCCATTCTCTATTCATGTATCCTGCTTGTTTCATATTTACACAAATATGAAATGTAGCTACTTTAATCACCAAATTTCACATTAATTTAGAGCATCTTCAATTACAGCAATTTCGCTCACTCGAACAAAACGATGCAATTTAAAGAACATTGCAAAATTAAGTACTACCTGTAAAAGAACCCTCTTAGCCGACTATAAGAAAAAATAATAAAAAGCCAAAAACGAACAATAATATGTTCATTCTTGGCTTTTACTTAACCATCACATTTATTTTTACTATTGCTTCAAATGATTTTTAACTGCCCTTATTACCAATTCGTGATCTTCTTCTGGTGGTAATCCTGAAACTGTTATCATTCCAATAACCCCTACGTTTTTTATTCTGATAGGAAAACATCCACCAAACGCAGCGTATTCTGAAGTATCTAAAAGATATTTTTCATTATAGGAGACCCCAGTTATTTCACTTTGTATCTGCATATAATACGAGCTACGATCATGCAGGGAAACGACTCGTTTTTTACGCTCAATCCATTTCGTATTTTCCTCATTTGTCCCTGTCATCTTGAAATGAAATAATTGCACACCATTTTTCGTTATATCAACAGCAATCAATTTCCCCTCTCGCTTTGCTGTTTCAACGATAAATAAACCTAGTTGCAAGGCATCTTCATTTGTAAAAGAGGAAAATTGAAGTGTTTCCTCCTCTTTTAAAATTTGTTTACTTATTTCATGCAAATTTGAAGTACTCATATCTTTAACCTCCATAATTATTTTATGCCACACCGACATTTTTTCGAAATTATTAGGCCATATAGTACAACCTTTCAATCAATCTGATTCTAAATAAACTACTGTAACATCTTTGGTAACTAGTAGTACCGTAAAGCTTGTTTTCTTCTTACTGGTGCTATTATGAATGACATTCAAAGTTATAAAAAGTACTATTCTACTTATCCCTATCTTACAGAGACTATTATGAAATATATTTAACATCTTAAAAATGTATGTACTAAAGAATAATATTTTTAATCACTAACTTTTTTGATCAATCGTTATAATCCAATTTCATCAAAATTTTTATCAATTATTACACTATCCAACAATAGGAGGAAACAAAGATGGATGAAAATATATCCAAAAGCTGAAAAGCAGTTGAGTCCCTTGAGAGAATAGTTATAATTCACTACATATAGAAATAGACATACAAAAACGCCATCCTTTCCTATAATTCTAAAGAAAGAATAGCGTATTCTTTTCAAAAATGAGTTCTTTTATTGAAAAACTTTGATTCTATATTATACATAAAAGGGCAACCAATGCTAAAACAGCTGGAAGTCCTTGTTTCACAATAATTGATTTATTAGATGTGAAACCTCCGAAAATAGCTGCTATCACCACACAAATCACGAAAAATAATTGGACCATATAACCAATTGGATTGAGCCCAAGTACAAGTCCCCAAATGAGACCAGCCGCTAAAAATCCATTATATAAACCTTGGTTTGCAAACATAATGGCTACGTTTCGATCTCCTTCTAAATGCTTCGGTAATTTGAAAGCACGTTTCGCTACTTTTGAATCAATAAAAAACATTTCAAGGATCATGATAAACAAATGTTCTAATGCTACGATCCCGACTAAAATAGCTGCGATTATTTCCACACTATTCTGCCCCCTACACTCTCTATTCTTTAATATTCTCTACATTTTTTTGCATCTGTAATAGAACATGAATAAGTATTTTGCGTTCTTCTCCACTGATATTTACGAACATTTCCTTCATAAAATATTCCTTTTCTTTCTTGTTAAAATATTAATTGATATATCAATTATTGATACATCAATTAATATACATCTCTCTTTTTATTTTTGCAAGTTTTTTTGCTCAATTGGTTTTATTTTGTTCCAGCAACTTTAAACCAATTCAAAACATCAGTTCGTATTTCTAGAAATCATAATTACTTTAAGTTCATTCTGACAATCATATTTAACTACATATATAAAAGAATTGAGTTATATCTCCATCAATTTATAAAAATTAATTTTTTCTAAAAACAGATACTTTACGTTTTTTATAGTAATAAAAATCATTTTTTGTTTCAGAGGCAATCCATTTTGTTAGCTTGATGGGCATAGGATAGCACCCAGATGACGAACCAATTATCTTTCAAGAAGACGGCTAGAAAACTGGATTTGGTACAGGAGTTGCCTACTTCCCCGATTCAGATGGTACTAATTTAGAGCTTATTGCTCCAAAAGGTCCATTTAGACGTGATTAATTAAAATATATTAATACTGAAAAACCACCTTTATGAGAGGTGGTTTTTTGTTGCTAATGGTGAAGATTAATATTGAGGTCTGATTGAGACCTATTCCTATTCCTTTTCCACATCTTTCATCATACCATCGAAAGAATAGTCTTATAGCTATTTCAAATATTTCGGCAGTACTATATCGCTAGCAAGCTAAAATTTCATGGTACTCAAAAAAAATCTGCTGAATCATAACCAAAAAGTTCATTTTATCATTTCGGGGTAATTCGAAATTCTTAAGTTGTCGGGCACGGGGTACAGCTGAAAAACAGTGTATATTCATTAACTTCAAACTAATTTTGATGTAACAAAATTTGTATTTATACCTTTTTAACGAATTCAGATTTTAATTTCATAGCTCCAAAACCATCAATTTTACAATCAATATCATGATCTCCATCAACTAATCGGATACTCTTTACTTTTGTACCAATTTTTACAACTGATGAAGTTCCTTTTACTTTAAGATCTTTAATTACTGTTACAGAATCACCATCGTTTAAAATATTTCCATTTGCATCTTTAATTACCTTTGTATCTTCACTATTTTCAGCTTCTAATTCTAAAGTCCACTCATGAGCACATTCTGGACAAACAAAAAGATTCCCATCTTCGTAAGTGTATTCTGAATTACATTTTGGACAATTTGGTAAATTAGGCATATTTTTATTTCCTCCACTCGTTTTCGTTTATTCTATTAAATAAATATTATTTTTAATTTCCGTTTTCCGTTTTTCGTTTTTCGTTTAAATGTAGGGAAAATATTCTCTTCTTGCTGTTTGATACTTATTTGTTGAATGTATAAAAAAACTACTTGTTCACACCTTGTAAAAAATCTTCTCCAAATTCTCCAAAGCAAACTTTCTTCTTCTCTACTTTTTTAATAAAATGATTAAAAAAGTAGATTAACTCAAACAAACTTTGTATGTGAAGTGAAATTTTTAAAAATCTAATGCATTTTCTTTATTCTTTATTGTATTGATTTCCTGAGATTGCTGAGAAAGCCCTGTACATTCATGAAAAGCAAAATGCTTACACCCTATACATTTTTTTGTATTCAGATGTCCTAAAGCACAATTAATTGCTTCTCCGGTATGATTAAAAAAGTTTTCTTCCCCAATCTCAGCGTACAATCCATTCTTATCTAGATTGGCTTTTAGCTCTGATTGAATTCCAGAAATAAGAAGTACGCCACCTTGTTTTTTGAAGTGCTGAACAATATTCCTAAAGTAAGACTCTCCTGTGGTATCAATAAAAGGAACTTTTCCCATACGTAAAATTAAAACATTAGGTTTATAATGAATAGTCGCTAAAATATTTTGTTCAAATGTTTGAGCAGCCCCAAAAAATAATGGCCCTTCTATTGTATAAATGCTAATTTGTGGGCAATCATGAGCTTTATTTACCACATGTGGTAGCAATTTTTCATTTCTTTTTGTATGATCAGGAAGCACTTTTGATATGACAAGCATATTACTCATACGTTTTGTAAACAAAATAATAGCTAATATAAGACCAATCTCTACAGCTGTTGTTAAACTAGTAAATACAGTAAGTAAAAATGTTACCAATAATACAAGAGAATCTCCCGTCTTCATTTTAAGTATGTGATAAAAATGTTTCTGCTCGCTCATATTCCAAGCTACCACCATTAAAATCGGGGCCATACTAGCAAGTGGAATATGTGAAGCATATGGCGCTAACAGTAGAAGTGTAAATAACACAAATCCTCCGTGAATAACACCCGCCATCGGAGATACAGCTCCACTCTTAATATTAGTTGCTGTACGTGCAATCGCTCCAGTTGCCGGAATTCCGCCAAATAACGGGGTAACAATATTGGCAATCCCCTGACCGATAAGCTCTTTGTTACTGTTGTGTTTACTATTTGTCATACCATCTGCCACGACAGCGGATAAAAGTGATTCAATTCCACCGAGCATCGCAATAACAAATGCAGGACCAATTAACTGCTTTATACGTTCTAATGTGATTTCTGGTATATCAAACTGAGGAAGTGTATTTGGAATCGTACCATATGCTGTACCAATAGTAGGTACATAACCTGAGAAAAATACAGTTGCAATTACAGTTGAAATAACAACACCTACTAATGAACCAGGCACTTTTGGTAAAATCTTTGGTGTTATGAGTATAACAAAAAAGCAAATCAAAGCAGTTATAACACTATAAAAATTGGTAGTATTGATATGAGTGAAGAGTTCCTTCAAATTCGCTAGAAATTCCTCATGCTTTTTTATACCTGTTAAACCTAAAAAACTAGCAATTTGTCCCGTAAAAATAATAACAGCAATACCTGAAGTAAAACCAATTGTTACAGGACGTGGAATAAACTTAATTAAAGAGCCTAGCTTGAAGATTCCCATAAGACATAAAATAATTCCAGCTAACAAACCCGCGAGTAGTAAATTTTCGTATCCATAGGTAATTACAACTCCTAAAAGAATCGGAACAAAAGCACCTGTAGGTCCTCCAATTTGATACTTCGAACCACCAAACAGTGAAATGAGTATTCCAGCAATACAGGTTGTATAAATCCCATACTCTGGCTTAACACCAGAGGCAATAGCAAAAGACATAGCAAGTGGAATCGCAACAACTCCAACAATCATTCCTGAAAGAAGATCCTTTTGAAAATGTGCTAATGAATATCCTTCAAACCTTCCTGTAAATAACTTTCTCATTACAAACCCTTCTTTTCTATTTTTAATAGATCTGGATTACAAATGTATTTCTCGGTCCCTTATACAGAAAATTGTCCTTTTCACAAAAAGAAAAACCATCCTAATATTTACTATATGTTTTACTTAAATGACACTCCAATTCACCTATATCTCCACCTTGTTGTACATAGGATTTCAATCTTTCTGCTAGACGTTCTCCGGCCCGACTATCTAGCTTCTTCGTATCAATAAACGATCTAATCCTTACCTTATCTGGAGTAATATCTCTACGAAACATTTGTCCTGGAATTTCACTCCAAAAACGATTCCATTCATCCAGTGATCCTATTTGATCAAATAAAAAACCTTGAATTCCACATAACCAAGCTGTACAAGCAGTATTTCTTTTTCGACATCCAACTCCATCTTGTAAATGTTGGCATGAAAAACAACAAGAATTTCCACTTTTTATACAAACTTCACAAACGTAATGAGCTCCTAATGAGCGAAATGTTTCAATCCCATGTTGGATGATATCTTCTTTCTTAACCTCAATACTCAACCCATCCCTCCTTAGCCATCATTTCACTTTCTGCTCCATCTAGCTCTTCTAACATTGAAATCGTATCGATTAAATGGTTGTTAAAAATCTTCCGTGCAACCACCAATAAATCCACAATAATAGGGTCTCGTAAAGAATATAAAACTCTTTTTCCATCTTTTCTACCAACAACAATGTTTTTTGAACGTAGTACACTTAATTGCTGAGAAACAGCTGAACCTTCCTTATTTAGAATATCTTGAATTTCGTTTACGCTTTTTTCACCTTCTGACAATAATTCTAAGATACCTATTCGCAAAGGGTGTGCTAAGGCTTTAAAGAAATCTGCTTTAAATTGTTGCATTTCGTTTCCCATTGAAATCCCTCCGTTACTTTTCCTCAATTTTCAAAAGTACCATATACATCTTCAAATGTTTGAATATGTATATGGTACTTTTAAAACCTCGAATTTTCAATACAAATTTTACAATATTAAATAAGCATCAAATAGAGATACTATTCAAATTCAGGTTCAAAATTTATTATCCAAAATAAAAGCGCCTAACATATTAGGGATATATAATACGTTAGGCGCTTGATATTTAAAATTTCTCGATTTAGGTCTTGATAATATTGGATGAGTATATAACCAAAACGCTAGATGACTAATATGAATAAACTTATTTGTAAAATTAATTCATTAGAATATTTTAAGAGCAAGTTTTGAAAAAAACTATTCAAAACTTGCTCCTTCTTTTCTCAGATCCAACTATTTTGATACTAAAACCAACAGTAGTGAATTAGAATAATGACTTAATACTTGCTAAAACTGTAAGTACACCTACAATAATAACAAATACGTTGCTCATTTTCCCTTTGTATTTAGCTAGTACTGGCACTTTTTGAATCGCATACATCGGTAATAGACATAAGATAGCAGCAACTAAAGGACCGCTTAGAGAATCAATAAGTCCAAGAATACTTGGATTTGTATAAGCAACAAACCAGCATGATAATACAACGAAAGTAAGGATTACTGTCTTAATTGTTTTTTCTTCAATATCTTTTCCACGTGATTTACCGAACTTAATAATCATGTCACGCATTACTTCAAATGCTCCGATATAATGGCCAAGGAAAGACTTTGTAATAGCCACAAAAGCAATAATTGGAGCTGCAATAGTGATTACAGGCGAATTAAGCTCATTAGCAAGATATGAAAGAATTGATAAGTTTTGTTCTTTTGCCATTTTTATATCATCTGGAGTCAAGCTCAATGCACTACTCCAAACGAAGAACATAACAACAGCGAATGTCATGATATAACAAACCTTTTGTATTTGCGCACATTTAGCATCAGTGGCTTCGATTCCATACGTAGCTCTCTGTTTCACAACAAATGATGAAATCATAGGTGAATGATTAAATGAGAATACGATGATTGGTAGAATCATCAATATCGTTCCAAAATAGCCTGTTCCTGTTGAAGCAGTTGAAACAGCTGAAAAACTAAGCATTGACGTATTCCACTGTGGAATTAAAGATATTGCGATAAAAAGTAAAGAAACTATGAAAGGATACACTAACATACTCATTACCTTTACAGTAATATCTTGACCAAAATTTAGTATAGCGATAAGACCAAGAACTAATACAAGTGATAAAATAGCCCTTGGAGGTTCTGGCATGTGCAATTGATGCACGATAAAACTACTTGCAGTATTTGTAAGCGCAACCGAATACATTAGTACGATTGTATAAATTGAACCGAAATATACGATGTTAAAAATGATACTCGCTTTATTTCCGAAATACTCTCTAATTGTACCTGTGATCCCCTCATCAGCAGAATTAGAAGCGTATATCATTTTAGCAAGCGCCCTATGTGAGTAATACATAACTGGATATGCAAGTAATGTAATTAGTAGTAAAGATAATAAACCACCTGAACCTGCATTAATCGGTAAAAAGAGCACCCCTGCTCCAATTGCAGTTCCAAATAGACTGAGTGCCCATGTAGTATCCTGCTTATGCCACTTTTTCGGATCTGCATATTGCTCATTTTTTCGTGCGGTATTTTCAGCTTGAACTTCTATTTTCTTTGCAGTATTCCCGTTCATATAATAACTCCCCCTTGTATCTATTCCTACATCTCTCTTTACGCCTAACAAATATTCCCTTTTCGGAAAATGAATTCCTTACAAGTTGCCCCACTTTGTATGTCCTTCATCATAATGAATCCAAATTGAAACATTCGCTAGTTAGCGTCCTAATATAATTGTTAGCGTTCACAAAAAAGTTTACTCGTAATATCCGCTCTTTATATAAAGACCTCTTAAGAGAACAATATAGAATAGACTTCATAAATACGTTGCAACATTTCTAATAACAGTGTATTACTTTAATGGTTTCTCTTTTTTACTTTTAACAGTAATTTTAGCTAAACCGGCCTCTCTTCATTTGCGAGGCATTTCTTTCTCAATTCTATACATTACCTTCATAACTTCGGTAGCACTGATGATATTGCTTACACAAGCCACTGAAGCACATTACATACATTTCGCCTCTAATCACACACCTTTCTTACTAGTAATCGCATTTTTTATATTTTCTCCAGAGATAATAAAATTTCTCTCGACGCCCTCATTATAACGTGTATATTTATAAAATTAATATTTTTATATTTTCAGAAATATTAAAGTGGAATAATTTTATATGGATAATATTTTACAGTTAGCATGTAGCCATTGTTTTTATCGCTTAAAGCTGAATTAGTTAGTAAAAAAATACAATAATACATTGTTTTTCTAGGTTACTCATTATAAAGATACTTATATCCCCTTTATCAAAAAATTTCATTTTAAACATAAAAGATATTCTAATAAATAATTAATGTAGGTAAAAAAAAAAAATTCCAAAATAAAAAACCAAATTTTAGGATATATATTATTAATATTGAATTCATATACATTTTAAAAAGATACACTGAGTAAAAAACAAAAAAGCTGCCCCATATGGACAGCTCATTTACATAATTATCGTTATCAGGAATATCTCTATGTTTGTAATGAATCGTTTTTACATCATTTCCTTTTATGTGAAAAGTAATTGTGTCCTCTCCATAAGGCGGATTGTGTGCACCCTCAAAAGTTTAAATTTTAAAATCCCTCATTAACTAGCTCTTTTATCGAGTTTAATTTTGAAGAAAGCTCGATAAACCATTCTTCATCCCCTGTTAATAATGCAAGATCTATAAGATAAAGGATTTGTTCCTTATTTATTACCTTTGATTCAGGGAGTTTGTTAACGTGTTTACTAAAGAGTAAAATCGCTTCGTTTATTGTGTACTGGCCGTCACGTTTCACAATACTAACTGTAACTATATCCTCTACATCATCAAGTGATACAATATAACCAACTATTAATTCACCTTCATTTGATATTCCACGAACCCAATCTCCTACTTTTAAAACATGATTATTATTTGACATCATACCGTTTCACCTTCCTATAAATATTTTTTGTGACAATAAAAAAGATATAAAAACAATTATACTGTAATATTTTTCATTACATTTAAGTGTTAAGAACTCACGGCTATATAATAATTAAGCCGCTTAACGCTCTTGATTGATAAGGTCAACAACTTCTTTCATTGTATAATTCTTTAAGTATTCACCTAGATGCTCTTCAGCACCTAAGAAAATAGCGAAAAGAACTTTTCGCATGTTCGAACCTACAACACACTGATTGTTTGATTCTGGACACTTCGGCTGCAAAGCACCTTCAGAGGTTATCTGATAAATATGCCAAAGATTAATTTCATCTAAATCGCGAGCGAAAATAAAACCGCCACCAGTCCCCTCTTTCGATTGTATAAACTTATGTTTTTTTAACAAACTTAGTACTTTGCGAATGCGTACTGGATGTACACCTGCACTTTCTGAAATAGCATTACTTGTTGACATCCGATCTGGCTGTAAAGCTAAATAAGTTAAACTGTGTATGGCCAAGGTAAAGTCGCTGTTCATGATTTTCCTCCTACGATCAAAAATATTGTTTCTCATATATTAACTGTAGCCATAAATATTACAGATAGGTTAGAACGTTAAAACATATAGAATACTTCTTGCCATAAAAAATTAATTCTCTTATATTCTATCCGGTCCCACCTATATCTGATAACTTCATTTAGCTTTTTAAGTTGAAAATAAAATTAAACACTCCACTGTTTCTTCACTTGTTCTTCTGCCAACTGTTTAATTTTTGTCCCAATCGTATCTTTACTCACAATAACATTTGTTTGATAATTTCTATCATTATAATTAACTGTAACACATACTTCAATCATCTTCTGCTTCCTCCTTTCAAGAAAATTTTCCATAAGAAATATTATTTATTAATTAGCCAACTTTTGTAATTCAATGTTTAAAAATGTTCGGACGCTACGTGGTAAAAATTTACGAATTTCTTCTTCGTTAAAACCAATTTGCAATCTTTTTTCGTCCAGCATAATCGGGCGACGCAACATTAGTGGATGCTCAATTATTAATGTATAAAATTCATTTAGCGAGAGCTCATCAATATTTATATTTAAGTCCTGAAAAGTTTTGGATCTAGTTGAAATAATTTCAGTAGCCCCTTCTTCAGTTAAACGAAGAATCGATTTAAGCTCATCAACTGTCATAGAATTTGATACGATGTTTTTTTCAATATAATCAATTTGATGCTCTTCAAGCCATGCTTTCGCTTTTCGGCATGAGGCACAGCTTGCTGTTGTATATAGAATTACCATATTTAACTCACTCCTTTAATGTTATGAAACGTACATTTTAAACATCGGTTATTGAAATGTATTAAAAAAAATTACAGTTTAGAATCAAATACAAGCAATATTATTTATTCGAGAATATTTAATTTATCTACATTTTACAGACGATAACAACTCACTTCTAAAAACTATACTGTAATTTTAAACTTTACAGTTCTATAAATCAAATGTTAAGTCTTGGATTCATTCTATTAACGTATAATAGGAGCAGTTGAGACAATACCTGCCTCAACCGATTTTTATATCTCTTTATAATTTTTTGCAGTAATGACTGTTTCAAACTCAAAGGTTTCGGGTAGATGATCTGCATAAGAATATTCAAAAGTTCGTCCATCCGTTAAATAAGCTACTTGTTCAACTCGCATTAGGAAATCCTGATTTGTTAAGTTCATAAACTGCTTTTCCCTATCATCTGGGCGAATTCCTTTAACCCTGACAACAGATGTCCCTACTTCAAGACCAAGTTTATTTTGAATATGTGAGTATATCGACTCCTCTAAAACAGAAGCCTCAACACCTGGGATAACCGAAATTGGCATCCATGTATGCTCCATAATCGTCGGAATGCTGTGAATGATGCGGAGGCGAATGATTTTATAAACGAAATCACCGATTGAAACTCCCAATTTCTCAGCAACTACTTCATCAGCCCCAACAATCGCAAACTCGATAATTTTACTTTCTACCTCACTGCCGTATACAGCTTTCGTACCCGTTAAAGTTTGAATCATTCGTGCCTTTTCCTGTTGACGCCAATCTTGCACCACTGTTCCACTTCCGCGCCGGCGGATGATGTAGCCATCTCTAACTAATAGATCCAGCGCTTTCTTAATAGTAAGGGCTGAAACACCAAATTCTTCAGCAAGGACGGGGCTACTCGGAATTTTTTCGTTGATTTTATATTCACCATCTAAAATTTGCTGTTTAATCTTTTGATAAATGCCGAGGTATTTTACTTGTGTTGATCCGCTTGCCATTTCCATACCTCCTTTATACTGCAAACTCTCTTCTATTCATTCAAATGTAAAGCCTCAAGTTTGTAAACTGAAGGTGATGGGGCAGCAAATCCATTTTCTAAGATTTCAATATTCGTTACCGCTTCTTCGTCTTTCACAAGTTTTGGTGCACCATTTATAATTGTTTCATACGCGGCATCATAGAAACGACCGTAATCACCAAGTGGCGTTTTAATTTGTTTTTCAATCCAGTCACCATTTGCATTACGATACTTAGCAACTCCATAGTACATCGGTGAATCTTCACCAAATCCTGCACTCTCAGGCATAACACCCGCTTTCAAATCATTTTCCTGCTGATCTTCACCATATTTAATAAATGATCCGTTTGTTCCATGAACGATAAAGCGTGGATAATCTTTTGCTACGACATGGTTCGTTTTCAGCTTAATCTTCAACTGATTTCCGTAATGTAAACCAACATCGAAATAGTTATCAACCGCACCTTCCATTTCATTATTACGAATATCGTATGTCACCGTATCTGGACGGCCGAATAGTGAAATCATACGGTCCATCGTATGAATACCTAAACTGTAAAATGAACCTTCTTCTTTTGGAGCTTCATGAGTGATTGAACCAGGACGGAAATAATCAATATGTGATTCAATCTCAATAATATCACCAAGGAACCCTTGTTCAATTACTTGCTTCACAGCTAAAAAATCACCATCAAAACGGCGGTTTTGATAAGGCATAACGACTACACCTTTTTCTCGTCCTAAAGCTAATAATTCTTTCGCATGTTCCACTGTATCGCAAAATGGTTTTTCAACGATAACTGATTTTCCGGCTAGTATAACTTTTTTTGCTAATTCATAATGCGTATGTGCTGGCGTACAAATCGTCACTACTTGAATTTCTTTGTCATTCAACAATTCGTCCAAATTAGTAGTGAAGTAAACACCTTTTTCCTTATATGGAGCCGCTAATTTTTCATTTATTTGACGTACAAAAATCGTTTTTATTTTTATATTATTACGTGTGTTTACATAAGGTAAGTGATAGCGGTTAGCTGACTTTCCAAATCCAATAAAGCCCATTGTTAATGTCATATTTTTCAACTTCCTTGCTCATAAATTTTCGTTTCTATATTTATTATATAATTTAATCATTAAAAGTATATAGTTTTAACTTTATAATTATATATTAAATAAAAAATCCACGATAAAATTCATTCTCACTATAAGTTATGGACCTATAAAGTGAAACTTTAATCACTGGGGCGATTTATTCTCTACTGATTATTTACCCGTAAATACCGGGATGAAAAGGAGCGTAATGAACATGGCATATACTACTATATCTACGGAAATTTTCGGATCACCTGAACAAGTATGGCAATTAATCGGAGGTTTCAATTCCCTTCCAGACTGGTTACCTTATATACCTAGCAGTAAATTAACTGAAGGCGGTCGTGTACGTCATCTAGCTAATCCAGATGGCGATACAATTATAGAACGATTAGAAGTATTCAATGATAAAGAGCGCTACTACACGTATTCAATCATGAATGCACCGTTCCCAGTCACTAATTATTTATCTACAATCCAGGTTAAAGAAGGTACTGAAAGTAACACATCGTTAGTAGAGTGGTCTGGTACGTTCACTCCTGTTGAAGTTAGTGATGAAGAGGCAATTAATCTGTTTCATGGCATTTACAGTGATGGACTGAAAGCATTGCAGCAAGCATTTCTAGATTAATTCATGTAATTGATTGAGACGAAAAAGTAAATTAACAGTCAAATATTCGACTTTGTGGTTAAGTTCATTATGAAAGATAAACAAATACAAATTTCATGCCTGCTTGTTATTGACAAGAAATAAAAAATACTACCTCCAAATGGAAGGTAGTATTTTTTTATTAATCAGGAAAAACAATTAATCCCTCTTCTTTTTCCTCCTGTTTTAAATCTTCTTCTGGGAAGGTTACAGTTGAATTTTTATCACCTGTTCTTTTTGTTTCTTCACCTGGAAATACGAAAGTTGAATTTTCTTTTCCTTCATTTTTTTCTACGTTATCTGGAAATACCATAGGATCATTGGTAGTCAAATCACTATGAAATCCAAGGTTAGACAAAATCGCTTTTAAATCTGGTAAAACCCCTATTTTATCAGATGATGGGTTATTAGACTTTGTGCCTGTATTAGGATTACTTAAAATTGCTCTCAATTCTTTTGGTGTATATGCCTTACCTAAATGTTCTTTAGCAATCCCTTGAATCGATACAGCAGCCCCAGCAATTATAGGCGAAGCGCTAGAAGTACCACGGAAATTAGAAGTATAACGATTAATTATGTTCTGATCTGTAACTTTTTGTCCTTTACTATTTTGATTTTGATATGTATCTAATGTATCAACATACTCTCCCCAACCATATACATCAATTCTACTACCATAGTTAGAGAAAGCTAAACGTTTATGAGGAACTCTTGCAGTAGATGCTCCAACTATAATAGCTCCTGAATCTTTAAAGTCTGGACTATTTCGATTTAAAATCTGCTTACCATTACGGTCTTTAAATTCATCTAAATCAATCCCACCATTACCAGCTGCTTCTACAATAATAATGCCTTTATCTGTACCTTTGCGAATTGCGTTAAATATACTCGGGTATACTTCTACTGGTAAAGGGTCATCTCCATATCCATCATATTTAAAGGATTCTTCTATTAATAAAACATCTCCAGCCTGTAAAGAATCTACGGCACTTAAAATAGCATCTCTTACATCGATTCTCCCATTATCTCGGATCACTGAAATTACTTTTACCTTTGCTTTTGGTGCAATCCCAATGTTCCCAATCCCATTGTCAGCTGCAGAAACAACACCTAGAACTGAAGTACCGTGAGAAAGATCATTACTCATTTTTCCAGACATAAATTCAATATTTTGACCGACTAAATCTTCATGATTTAATAACCAACCTTCTTCCAAATCTACAAAAGTTGCTCCCTGGCCATTTCCTCCTTTAATTCCCCAAGCATAAGGAGCATTAATTCCTAAAGGTGCCTCTTCAAGATATCCCTGTCTTGAAAATCTAGGTTCATCATAAGGATTGACTGATAATACAGGCAATCTCGAGCCAGTTGTTGTGTTTATACTCTTATTAGAACGAACTTGTATTTTACTAGAATCGTCATTAGCAGCATATACTGTATTTGTTACAAATGTCGTACCTGCCCCAGCAAAAGTTGTAATTGCAAGTGATGATATCAACATACCTTTAAAATTTTTCATTTTTCCACCTCTAGTTTTCTATTAGAAATAACATATTTCATAATGTGTATGAACCGAAAAGTATTTTATCTTATTATAAAAATTAATAGATTTTTATAACTTTTTGATTTACATAAAAACTCCCTTCATTCTTGTAATTCAATGTGTACATTTCAAAATAACAAACTTACTGTAACTATTATAGTTACACCTTTATTGATTTTCAACTACGAAATATAAATTTTTAAAAATAAATTTATATTACTTTAAAACAGAACTCGCCTTTTACCCACATAAAGTGAAACTTTAATCAGTGGGGTTTTTGTTCATCCCCCACTGATTATTAGCCCTCACCAATGGGGCGTTTACGGACAGTTAATGCGGGATAAAAACGCAAAATATCTGTCCAAATTACAGCGATCAATAAGTTTATGGACTGCGAAAGAAATACGAAAAAGCAAAGCACTAAGTGCTTTGCTCCTTATAAAATCCCTTTTAACTTTTCACCAATTAACTTCGCTACATACTCATAACCTTCTGGCCCAAAGTGTAACCCATCTTTTTCATCATTTTCTACAAACCTTTTATAATCCCGTTCTTGAATCATTTCAGCATATACATTTAGAAAATAACTTCCTGTTTCCCTCGCCACTTCCTCTACTACGTCTGTATACTGACCGAGCACTTTATTGGTTCTATTGTACTGTCTTTCTTCATCAACTGGTGCAGGACTAATAAGTAGTATTTTATCTGAGGAAACCTGGTTCACAATCTTCTCTAAGTTTTCTTTATATGCTTGTAATGACACTTGAGAAAAAGAAACTGCATCATTCGTACCAAGAAAAACTGTTACGAAATCTGGTTTATATGATATTACATCTTCTTCAATCCTATTTAACGCATCAAATGTATTATCCCCTGGAACACCTGCATTCACTACTTTCCAATTTGGAAACATTGCTTGTAACCTTGGCGTTAATCTCGGTGTTCCATCAAAAAACGTCTCATCAGCTGTAATGCTATCGCCAAAACATACTAACGTTTTCATTAGGCTTGCTCCCCTTTTTACGTATGAAATAATTTACCTTCTAATGCTCCAATATATCTTTCAGCAGAACGTTCAACTGCTTCATTTGCATTTTCTTTTACTACTCGATGAAAAGCGTTGTATAAACGATTAAACTGTAATGGCTTCACTCGATTCACCATTTCTTCCACTTTTCTCGCTGGTAATGGAATTAAGTTTGGATAGCTGTACATGAAACTCACCCACCGCTCATCCGCTACAACTTGAATAATATCACCTGTTAACAAAATCCCTTTTCCGTCATTACCTTCTTCCCAATGTAAGACAGATCCACCTTTAAAATGTCCTCCTAAACGATGAATGACTAATCCATCAGCTAATTGTAAAGACTCACCAGACCAATAAATAATACGACTACTCGGACGCATCACCCACTCTTTATCATCTTCATGTATATAAATTGGTACATCAAATGTCTCTGCCCATTCTACTTGCGTTGAATAATAATGAGGATGAGACAATGCAATCGCATCTAATTCGCCAAGCTCTTTTATTTTCGCAATTGTCGTTTCATCTAAATACGTAATACAGTCCCACAGTAAACGATATGACTCTGTTTTCACTACAAATGCCGTTTGACCGATCGCAAATCCTGGTTTTGTCGTAATACTATAAAGTCCATTTTCCTCTTTTATTATTTCATTTTTATATGTATCATCTGTTTGCAAATTTTCTAAAGTCGTCCAAGACTGCCCTTTCGGATTCACATACTGCCTTTCTTCATCACAAATATGACAACTCACCGGTTCTTCTACACTCGCTGCATACTGCACGCCACACGTTGTACAAACGAAATTTTTCATCATAATTTCCCCTATCCCTATATTTTTATTAAGCTGATTTTTGTTGATAATGATCTGCTTTTTTATTTTCAATTAATAAACTTATAAAAGTAAGTAAATAGACAACTGTAACCGATAATGGAATGACAGTAAATCCTTTTTCTGCAAAAAGAATCCCGCAAACTGACGTTACAAATACAGTCCCTACTGATAATAAACCATAACTTTTGCTTTCATAAATCCATACATACGGGATAAAATGAACACCTATTAACATTGCTACTACAAAAGGTAACCATTCTGGAAATTGAAAATAGGCAAGTAATACAAGTGGAATATTCAATACATTTATCCCACCAATTAATCCAGCCAAAATCCCTAACGGATTTCCTTTCGCAAACATATCAATTTTCAATATAGCAGCTATCATTAAGCCAAAAGGAAACACACAGCCCATACCGATTAAATATACCCACACCACTTGTTTTTCAGAAAGAACAAATCCTGTTATACTCATAACTACCCAAAATAAAACGCCGGCTAATATAATCGGTAAGCCTCTCTTCGTTTTTATTGCTAAATCCTTTTTCGCTTCTGCAACATTCATCTCACTATCTCCCCAAAAATATTTGTGCTATAAAGTCACCTCAACCTCACCCATCCAATAACGCCAAGCTGCTAAATAATCTTCTAAATCTTTCGGGTGGTGCCGTAAACACGTATCTATACGCAAATATAATCCTATGACTATTTCTTCATATAAATCACGGTCTTTTTTATGAAATACACATTGTTTCATCGCATAATCGATTGTTTCTTTTGTTAAATCTTCCGGGGTTGAACAGAACGCATAAATTAAATCATATATAGGATCTCCTAACACTGGTAAAGGATCAATTACACCGTGCAGTTTATTCTCTTGAAATATAAAATTATGAAATCCAAGATCACCATGCAATAAAAATGGCTGATTTATTCCAGTCCCCCTACTTGGACTATTTGCTAACTTAAAAACCGTTCTATACTCTTCCTCACTTATGTAACGTCTTACATTTTCATGAGCTTCCATCACATTTGTCGTTAAAAATTCATTCCAAGATTGAACTGGGCTTTCTTTCCATCCCCAGCCATCAACCTCTGTAACTACTTCATACTTATTGATTACTTCCTTTACAAGTTTACTAAGAACACTCCGTTTATGGCCTAGTTTGAAAGAAGTTGTGCCCTCAAGGAATGAGTAAACAATATAGCGATTTAAAGGTTCCTTATATAAAAGCTTTGGAAATAATTCGTCCTTTTTATAAAACTGAAGAAAATAAGCTTCTTCACGTATGACATCCGATTCATTCAACTTTATAACGTATTGTTCATCTAACAAATATATAGTACTTGTCGTTCCCCCGTTTAATGCTTTTACGCTATTTGGATAATGTGAAATAACTTTTTCCTTAACTAGTTGTGCAGTGATTATTGAAATGTCCATTCTCTCACCCTTCAACTCCGAATATTTCCTTAATTCAAAAGACAACTTTACTATCATTTGACAAACAAAAGTAAAATCCTTTCAATCGCCCTGATATAACAAACAACAATTTTATTTTATTACAATGACTTTCTTCAATATTCCATTTATGATAACGTGATTTTATCACTCTAAATGCTCTTCATATACTCTAATAATTTCTATTGCAGGGTCTCTGTCTTGTAATTTATGAGCCAAACTTTCTACACCAAACACTTCTGTAAACGTATGACTACCTACAATTAAATTAATTCCTTTAAATTTCGCATGTTGCACTGTATATAATGTTTTTTCACCTGTTATGTACGTGTCACATCCTTTTTCTAATGCACGTTCAATCAAATTTGTATTATTTCCTGCACCGGTTAAGATTGCAATCCGTTTTACTGGTTTATCGTGATTTCTCCAGCTCTTCACTTTCTCTTCCATTTTTTCTTCAAGTTTTCCAACTAAGTTTGAAAAAGGAATCGCTTCTTTATATTCTCCTATTCCCGGTAGTTCTTCTTCCTCATACGTGGAATATTCCAGTATTGTATCTATCCCAATTCCGTTAAATAACGATGTACACGTGCCAAACTTTACAAAATCTAACGGCAAATGAATCCAAAAATGATTCATTTCATATTGCTTCAATTTCTCAATACATGCCTCTTCCATACCAAATAAAAAACTCCACGGCGCATGATGTGTAACTATCATATCGACTCCATTTCGATACGCTTCTTCAATAGTTTCTAACGTTAAATTTGTTGTGTAACCGATTTTGTGAAATTCATCTTTACTTATATAAGTAAAACCATATTCATCATCGCCATATTTATGAAGATGCTCTCCAAATAGTGATGTTATATGTTCATTAAATTGCTTTATATTCATTTTTATTTCTCCTTTCATTTACTTTTATATTTCATAAATAAGGAAATACTAAATTACAACGTTACATACATATAGGAGGACAATATGAAACCTGAATTTTTAAAAGCTGTACATGATGCAATCGGAAATGTCGAACACATTCATATAGAGGAAAGCGGTGCTGACAGCTTACTTATTCATCATGATGATGCACAGCAGTTACAACAAGTTGCTAAGGCGTTAGAAAATAATAATTTCCGCTCCGCTTTAAGAACAACTGGAAATGCTTCGTACATTGAAGTATTGAACAGATAATGAAAGTCCGGATGTATTCCGGGCTTTCTTTTTATCCCGCTATTCACCGGGCAGTAAGACCCCCACTGATTAAAGTTTCACTTTATATTGAAACTTCAAACTCTTTCACATACACCGCTGTTCCAGCAATATCTATTTGTAACTTCTCGTTTTCTATCCCTTTCGTTACATAAACAGTTACACGACCATCTTTATTTATTTCCTGTCCTTGCTCAACGATTAAACTCAATTCATGTTCAAAACCTTTCTCTAAATACTCCGCATAATACGCTCCCATTACACCTGAAGCTGTTCCTGTCACTGGGTCTTCAATCGTCCCAGCGTAAGCTGATGAAAAATGACGGCCGTGCATTTGTGCTAGTTCATCATAAGTTTCTAGACAAATTGGGTGAATAGAAGCATTAGGTATTTCTTTTAATACTGATGGAAATGCAGCATTATTAGGTTTCATTCTCTCACATGCATTAAGATTTTTAATCGGTACAATTACAGTCCAATTACCAGTACTTCCATATACAATCGGTAAACTTACATCTAAATCATTTATTTCTAAACCGATACTATGAGCTAATTCTTCTGTTGAACCTGTAAATTCTTTAAACTGAGGTGCTGCCTGTCTCATTTTAATAAAGGTTTCTCCATTTTCATTTACACCTATTTGTATCGGTAAAATCCCAGCCTTCGTTTCAATCGTAAGGTTACTTTTCTCGTCTAATAAACCTTTTTCGCGCAAGGCAAATATCGACCCTACTGTCCCATGACCACATAAATCCATTTCAAAACCAGGTGTAAAATAGCGCATTCTTATATCTCCTACTTCTGAGGAAAGAACAAAAGTTGTTTCGTTATATCCAACTTTTTCAGCAATAATTTGCATTTCCTCTTCCGTTAATCCATCTGCTTCTAATACAATACCTGCTGGATTTCCCTTATTTGGTTTATTCGTAAATGCGTCGTAATGAAATACGTTTATAGTCTTCATTTTCTTTTCCCCTTATTTGTCCATTTCTTTATTTTTATAATCAATAAGAAAATCGATCTAACCAACTTTCATAATCAGCTTTTTGAAATGGACGGATAATGAGTCTATCCGTCTCTACTTCTAATAACGATAGCTTCATTTAATTTCATCCCTCGAAATATTAATTGAATTTTCTTTATTATCTTACACAAAATACAAAATCTAGTAAATCATTATGTTTTTGATACATAAAAACCCAGTCATGCTTTATACATAACTGGGTTCTCCATCGTTTCATAATTTTCTATTTCACAAGAACTGCATCTCGTAATTCCCTCTTCAACACTTTTCCTAAAGCGTTTTTCGGTAACTCATCTATGAATACTACTTCTGGTATTTTATAGCTTGCTAATTTCTCTTTACAATACTGAGTAATACTTTCTTCTGTTAATGTTGTTTCGCCATCCTTCACAATGTAAGCTCTTGGAACCTCTCCCCAAAAGTCATCTGGAACTCCAACTACTGCAACTTCTAAAACACCATGTATTTCATGAATAACATCTTCTACTTGATCTGGATATACGTTGTCACCACCGCGTATAATAACGTCTTTATATCTTCCCATAATATGCAGGAATCCATCATCATCTATCATGCCAGCATCACCCATGTTAAACCAGTTATCTTTTACTACCTTCTTTGTCGCCTTTTCATTATTCCAATATCCTTTAAACATGTATGGACTTTTCACATGAATCTCTCCAACTTCATTTGTTGTTAGTTCATGTCCTGTTTCCGGATGAACAATTTTCACCTCTACATTTTTCAAGGTCTTTCCTACAGAAGACATCTTTTCTTTTCCCATCATTGGATGCCATGAGGTTACAACCCAACCTTCTGTACTACCATAGCCTTGCACCATATATATGCCTTTTTCCATATATTTTTGAATGAGTGTTTCTGGCACTTTTGTACCACCGCTTTGTGCTACTTTAAAGGTTGAAATGTTACGTTCTTTTTTATTTAGTTCATCAAGCATGTAACTATAAACGGCTGGGAAAGCAAGCATCGTAGTAATTTTCTCTTCTTCAATCTTATCCCAAATAAGAGCAGGATTCGAATCAGCTAAGAAGATCATCGTAACGCCATGATAAATACAATTTAAAATAGAAAGCACGCCACTCATATGAAACAATGGATGCACAGATAAAAAGCGTTCACCTGCTGGGATTTCTCTTTGTCCCGCAATTTCAGCAAAATAATGATGTAAGTTTTTATGTCCAATTACACATGCTTTTGCCTGTCCAGTCGTTCCTGATGTAAACAAGTAAATGGCATCGTCTTCTTCATGAACTTCTACGTTCGGTTCTGTCGTTGGCTGTTTTTGCAACTCTAATTCAAATGAACCAAAGTCTTCTTTTGTTGTTTGAATTACATAAGGAATTTCTTTAACAGCATCAACCTTTAATAACACTTCATTAAATTCTTCATCAATAACTAACACTTTTAATTTCGCTTCTTTTACAATCGTTTCTAATTCATAAACAGTCAGCTGATGATTTAGCGGAATAAATACCGCTCCAATTTTTAAACTTGCCATCATAACGCTTGGAAATGGGTGATTATTTTTGCATAGTATTCCTATACGATCTCCTCTTTGCACACCATTATGTAACAAATAATGTGCAAACTGATTTACTCGTTCATTATATTGCTGAAACGAATATCTTTTCTTCCCCCCTACAAGCGCTTCCAAATTTGGTGATTGCATTGCTCTCTTTTGTAATAATTGTCGCATCGTTCTCAAGTAAAACTCCCCTTTATATATGTTAGGTTTTTTATTTTACCAGATTAACTATTAATTTACTAAAGATTACACTTAGTGAATATAAGAAGAATATAAAATATCCATTTACTTTACAAGTAAATGGATATTTCCCATTATATATTAGAATACTTCTTGTTCATCACATATTGCACATACTCAGGTGCACTTTTATCAATCTCTTCATCGCTTAGTTTATATTCTGCACCATATAAATAAAAGGAAGGTATAAATTCCATACCTGTGTATAAGCATGTAGCTTGGAATGGTTTCGTCAACTCATCCATTGTAATTCCACTATTTTCATAGTCTTTTTCTAATCCACCTATAGAAATAGCTACACCAAATTCTTTCCCCTTCACTTTATCTCCTTGTGATCCGTACGCAAATCCATATGTTAATACATCATCGAACCATTTTTTTAATAATGGTGGTGAGCTGTACCAGTAAAGCGGAAATTGAACTATATATCTGTCATGTTCTACTAATAACTTTTGCTCTTCTTCAATATTAAACTCCCAATTCGGTGCCACTTTATACAATTCATGCACCGTAATTTCATCCGAATATTTCTCAAGTTCTTCAATCCATCTTTTATTAATTTTTGATTTTTCAATATCAGGATGTGCTACAATTACAAGTGTTTTCATCTTTTTTCATCCCCTTTATAAATTATTCAACCCTTTACGTATTAGTATGAATGAGTCACATATAATTGAAAAGTACGTACTTTAAAGTGCTATAGGAACCTTAAAGTACCTGTGGAGGTGTTATATGAATCAAAATGATAATTGCCCAATTGCAACAACACTCGATGTAATCGGTGGAAAATGGAAAGTTCATATTTTATGTATTTTGTCGGATGGAAAAATGCGAACAAATGAAATTAAACGAGAAATCCCAAACATTACACAAAAGGTTCTTACACAACAACTTCGGCAACTTGAAGCTGATGGGATTATCTATCGTACCGTATATCAAGAAGTTCCACCAAAGGTTGAGTACACACTAAGTGAATATGGAAAATCTTTAATGCAAATAATGGATAATCTGTTTGAATGGGGAAAAGATCATCAGATTAAAAGATTACATGACTAAAAAAGCACTATATACTTTGTTTAATCCTCTACGTTCATATTTTTTATTTCTATAAAGTTTATTTTCATCATTTTTTAGCTAACTTGTTTTCTTAGATTGATGGACGTGACCCCACATCCATCAATCTAAAAAGATACAATTAGAAAAATGAGATTTCTATAAAGTTTCGCATATAAACACTACTTCCGCCTCATTAAACGCTCGCTCTACTTTTTCTAATCTCAATTGTACGTAAGCTATAAAGAAGCACCCCTAAACCGAGAATTTTTTCATTATTAGACGCATTAGAACCTAAGGTAATAGTAGGTACATTTAAACCCATAAACCTTTCACTCCGTTCTATAGGCATATAAAAAGATACTCCTTAAAAATAAAAAACGCTATTCTCTCTGTAAAATCATAGAAAAGAATAGCGCTTTTTATTTTGAAATAGAAATCATCATTTAAACTAAACATGCTAATATTGATTTTGTGCGATTGTCAGTTACCTCATAATAAATTTCTAATCCTTTCCGAGTACCTGTAACCATTTTAGCAGCTTTTAGTTTAGATAAATGTTGACTAATTGTACTTTGAGGCATTTGTAAATCCCCATACATTGTTGTTACATTAGTAGGACCTTTTGCAAGCATTATTTTTACTAAAGATAGACGAACTGGATGCGCCAATACCTTTAACACCTCAGCGATTTCTTGAAACATTTCTTTTTTTTCTTTCATCTTATTTCTCCCCTTTTATATACATATTTATGTTATCCATATATATAATTCGGAGGTATATGCGTTTTTGTGTCCGTCATTTAAAAAAAATATAAAAAAACTTTAATCCGAAACTAAAGGATTAGCTTAACATAATGTCTCACCATTAATGATGAATAGGAATCTCATTATAGAAGCAGCAGTTTTTATACCACAACTCTACATTCAACTAACTAAAACCAATGAAAAAAAGAGCAGATAGTCTGCCCTTTTATGATGCCTCCTTATGTTCCGTGGAATGTTTAACACTCCCCAGTCTCTTTAGTTTATTCCACCCTACCGCTACTCCTCGAAGCGATGAGAATATAGATTTAATGACAACATAAGTCATAAATTGGCGATAAATAAAACGTTGTAAAATTAACCATGCCAATGGTTTTGGGTTCTCTTCCTCTAATTTAAATGCGAACAGAGAAGCGAGAAGATCCATTAAAAAGAAAACAAGATAAAATCCTAAAACTTTTAGCGGATTACTACTAAATAGTCCTATAATCATTAATATATCTGCAAAAGGAGCAATGAATTGCAGAACATATTGGAATAACCACATGTTAGGCAGTGCAATAAACCCTAACGTTTTATGTTTTGAATTACACAACGCTTTTCGATGTTTCCAAAGACATTGAAGTGTACCATATGACCAACGATATCGCTGTTTAATGAGACTTTTCACATCCTCAGGTGATTCCGTAAAAGCATGCGCTTTTTCTTCATATACAATTCTATGCCCTTGACGTAAAAATGTAATGGTAAGATCGGTATCTTCTGCTAATGTATCTTCGCTTAAATATCCAGATTCAACTACATTCTTCTTGCGCCACGCCCCAATAGCTCCTGGAACTACTGTAATACAATTTAACTCATCAAAAGCTCTACGTTCTAAATTAAACCCTGTAATATACTCAACATGTTGCCAAGTAGTTAACAAATTCCGTCTATTCCCCACTTTGACATTACCTGAAACTGCAGCTACATTCTGATCTTCAAAGTGTCTAACCATTAAAGAAATAGCGTCTTGCGCAATAATAGTATCCGCATCTAAAGTGACAATGATTTCTCCTCGCGATTGTTGAAACCCTAGGTTCATTGCCGATGATTTCCCGCCGTTTTCTTTCTGAATGAAACGAACTTTAGGGTGTTTATAAAATGTTTCTTTCATTACTTTTGACGTACCATCTGTCGATCCGTCATCCACAACAATAACTTCAAATTCTCTATAATTACTATCCAAAATTGAGTGAATCGTCTTGGCTATCACCTTTTCTTCATTATATGCCGCTATGACAACACTAACAAAAGGTTGATAAGACGAATTAATATAGCGAGATAACGTTTTTCTTTTCTGCTTCCATGCAAAATAAATTAAGAATAAAAATCGAAAAATCCCTAATCCAATAGCAATATAAAAAATAGTTGTTAATATATGCTTAAAATATCCAGCTCCTGAAAAGACAGCTTTATTGTAAAGTAAATATTGCTTCCCCTCAGAAGAAACAGGAGGCATAATTTCATCTCGTTCTTTATTCATTAAATCTGAAATTGTTACAAAACTATATCCATGCTTTTTTAGGTCTTTAATAATGATTGGGAGCGCCTCTACTGTATGTGTACGATTCCCTCCCGCATCATGGAGAAGAATAATATTTCCCTCTCCCTTATAAATGGGATTAAGAGCACGCTTTACTAATTCATTTGTTGATGGTGTTGCCCAGTCTTCGGGATCAACTTTTTCCGCTACCATTGTATAGTTCATATTTTGTGCACGTAAAATAGGCAATATTTCATTTGATGAATCCGGGTTAGCATCCGCTTCATATGGCGGTCTAAATAAAACCGTAGAATGTCCAGTTACTTCCTGAATTAAACGTTGCGTCGTATTAAGTTCTACTTTCGTTCGTAGTAAAGACGTATCAGCTATGTTAGGATGCTTGAAAGTATGATTGCCAATTTCATGCCCTTCATCGTATATTCTTTTTACAATACTAGTATTTAGTTGTGCGTTTTCACCAAGTACAAAAAAAGCAGCTTTTATTTGATTCTCTTTTAATATATCTAAAATTTCTGGCGTATATTTCGGGTCTGGTCCATCATCAAATGTTAATACTACTTGTTTCCCATTTGGTTTTCCATATCGTTGCACTTCATATGCAGATGGTAAGGATTGATATACTTCATCTGTAAGGTAACCATCTTTGCCTACTTTAAAATCTCTCAATCCATTTTTTCTTTCATTCTCAATCTGTAAAATTTCACCTTGTCCAGAATAATTTACTTCATCTAAACTATTGATTTTATGTAATACATTAGGATTTTTTTGTGCCTCAATCGGATTTTTTAAAACTTTCCATATTGTAGGGTCTTCTGCTCCTAGTCTCCATAACGCAAATCCCTTTGCATTATTGTCCATTGCGATTTTCACTTGATTATAAAGAGTTACACCGTCTAAGAACCAAGCAGTATGTTCTTTCCCTTCTGTTTTATACCTAAAATAAGGGTTTCCACTCATTTTATCCCATTGAATTTTCATATTTGAATCATGAGCCATTGCCATAACTTCTGAGAAAGTTAAAGACTTCGCAGCTTCTTTACTATTTACTTGCCAATCATATCCATAGTTACCGAAAGCAACTATAAACTTATTAGACGGAATATTCAGTTCTTTCAATGTATGTTGGAACCATTTATTTGAAGCAATTGGTCCTGGTTCCCCGGTTCCATAGTGCTCATCGTACATCATTACAATCATTCGATCTATTATTTTTGCTAACGCACTATAATCAAAAGCCTTATCATTAGCTGGAACATCTTGTGTAACGAGCAAATCATGTTCATGAAATTTCGTAGTAAGTTCTTTCATAAAATTTGTTAAGTTTTCTCTATCACTTTCAGGTACGGCCTCAAAGTCAATATTGATTCCTGAAAAATGATTCTTTTTAACTTGGCTTACTAAATCATTAATAAACTTTGTCTTTACATCATTTGAGGAATTCAGTAACTTATGAATTAGCCCACTATCAGGACCAGAAGCTTCCTCAGTATAGTTAGTAAGCAAAGGCATAATCTTCACTTGATTCTTTTCTGCCAACTTTACTATCTCAGGTTTTATCTCACTTCTAATCGTTAAATCTGCTTTTAAATGATACCACTCTGGTACTAACGTAGTTAATGAATCGATATTTTCTTTTAGAGAAGCGGTACTATTTTCATCCCAGTTTACATAAAAACCATACACTTCTTTAGGATGTTTACTATCCTTCGGCGGATTCACCAAATTTTTATTATCCTTCGTTTCGGTATTTAGGTTAAATTCTTCCTTCTTTAACTGCTGATCACTAAGTTTTTGATTAATTGGTACAAGTTTAGTATCTTGTTGTACAGCGGTATTCATATTTGGAATTTCTGGTGTTGAAAAAATACTTTGAAAGAAAAAATAAAATACAACACCTACACTAACTATTGAGATACATAGAAACCAAATAAAGGCTATGTTTCTCCTTCCTTTCGGATCATAAAAAACAGGTTTTTCTTTATCTTTCTCTTGTTGAATGTTTTTCTCCATTATATTTTTCACATACTCCTTCTTAATAGAACTATAAAATAATAAAGTGCAACTTTAATCAGCCCTCACCAATTGGGCATTTACAAGCAGCCCAACTCCCACCTAACTTCTTTGCTCCAGCCAAATTTTGAGATGGGAGTTTTACTGCCCACAATAGCGAGAGAAATCCTTTTAGCTTTGAAATGAATCTCTCACTTCCATATTCTATTGATTCTTCTTTTCATTCCCTTGCTGGTGGCCTCTATTTTCTTGTTGAGACCCCCTACCATTATTCCCTTGCTCGTTTCCACCATTTTCTTTCTGGGATCCTCTTCCATTGTTCCCTTGCTGATTCCCATTATTTCCTTTTTGAGATTCTCTATCGTTGTTCTCTTGCTGATTCCCATTATTCCCTAGTTGAGACCCTCTTCCGTTGTTCCCTTGCTCGTTCCCATTATTCCCTTGTTGTGATCCTCTTCCGTTGCTTCCTTGCCCATTTCCATTATTCCCTTGTTGTGATCCTCTTCCGTTGTTCCCTTGCCCATTTCCATTATTCCCTTGTTGTGATCCTCTTCCGTTGCTTCCTTGCCCATTTCCATTATTCCCTTGTTGTGATCCTCTTCCGGTTGTTCCCTTGCTGATTCCCATTATTTCCTTGTTGAGCTTCTCTACTTTTATTCTCCTGTTGATTCCCTCTATTTTCTTGCTGAGATCCTCTTCCATTGTTTTCTTTTATTTGCTTCGATGACTGTTCCTCTGTTTTCTTTTGTTCTTTCTGCTCTTGCTTTTCATATTTTTTTTCGTCTACAGGAGATAAATCCATTGATGCATCAGGAGATGACTCCGGCTGTGATTGCACCTCTTCTTCATTTTCCACCGGATTAGGCGGCGTGGCAGGAGGCGTAAGCGATTTGTTTTTCTCATTCTCTTGCTTTATATAGACACCTGTGCCAATTCCAGCTTTTCTAGCATTCTCTCGTACTTGCATCGTGCTACTTTGATATTCAACTGTAATATGTTTTAACTCATATTCTTTCTTCAATTCTTTCATTGCCTTTTCTAACTGTGGTTCTAGCGCCTTGTCCTTTGCAACTGCTGTTAGCATAACTTGCTTATCATTCGTTAAATACTTATCCTCTTGGCTTTGCTGTATAATAGTACGTACTACTTCTTGCAATTGTTTATTTTCCCATTGCTTCAATTCTTTTAAAATACGCCTTCCATCATCATTACAAGCCTGTAAATCTATAACACGAAAATCCTTCGTTACGCTCACCTCTAAACTTGGATTTATATCAACTGAGACGTAAGCAAATACTTTTTCTTCTGGTTGGTTGTAGAAAAACAGCACTGCAAATAGAAAACAAGCAACAAGTATTGATGCAGGTTTTAAAAAGGAAGGGATCGAAAAATGCGATGCTTTTTGTTCTTGCTCATCAAATGAGATTTCCTCCCCAATCATGCAAGAATCCCCTTTTCTTTTACACGTAATAAACTCTCCATTTGGTGTTAAAACAACTACGCTATGCTTTTTTATATCCATCACAATTCCTTTATTCATCATGCTTTTCCCCTCTTATGTAATCCAGAATATATGTATAGTTGTTTGCAAAAATAATACACATTGCAATAATGTATTTTCTATGTCGTTCCAACGTTTTACGACTTACCCTAACACGCGGTTCAATATGTTTAAGCGGTAACTTTTTCTTTCGGAACAGCTCTTCCATCATTTCCTCTTCTTTTATAATAACTTTTACAATTTCTATTAAGTGCTCACGCGTATCACGATGCTTAGGAGATTCTTTAGCAAGCTCTGAGAATGTGATTTTAAACTCAGCTAGCACACTTTGAAAATGAAGAATTTCCTCCTTACGGTTACTATTTTCCATCTCTTTCATATACTCTGTAAGCGACACTTGCATTTCTAACATTTCCTCTTGCTCATCTTCTTTTAAAAAGACAAAGTTATGTTTAGACTCCTTACGTATATAGTCAATTACATCTCTTTTTATAAGAAGATCAGCAAACGCTAAAAAGGATTTTCCTTTTGTATATGAATACTGTTCAATTGCTTCGTTAAACGCAAACAATCCAATGCTATATTCATCATCCTGTTCTGTAATATACCGGCGGCAGACAGATGAGATTGATTTTCTAATAAAAGGCTGATACTGTACGATAAATGCTTCTTTATCTTCTTCGTTGTTTTGTATGTTACATACGATATCTTCTATTTTCGGTTTTCTTAAGATCTTCATTACTAAACTCAACACTTGTAATCTCCCAGCCTCCTTCAAATAGCAAAATGGCCACTACACAAGTGACCATTTAACCAGATTTTCTTGGTACTTTTCTTCGGTCTTGTTTTCTTGCTGTTAGTTATATTTTTAGAGTCTAACGTTTTCTTAATGATTTTTCCTTTTCTCTCAGCACTACAGTTAAGTTTGTATTTTTATCTACTTTCTTATTTTCTACCGTTCGTTTTGCTTATTCTCTTTCTATTTTATCTGCAATCCTTGAATAACTCTTCTTTATATAATTGGTAATTTCATCCTTCCATTTTGGATGCCCACTTAATCTAGTAATTTTATTAATGCTTCTATATTCTTTCATAGTCATTTTTCTTCTATTTATTTTCTTCACTATACATATTCGGAGGAATACATAGTTTTATGGGGGTCAAAAAATATTTTCATAAAAAAATACATATTTATTTCAAAAATAAAAACCATCAATTTGAAAAAAGATAATCAAATTGATGGTTTTCTTATAATATCTATTAAATTAAGTTGGATTCTCATTATATCTAAAAAAGTACTAGCTATCCTCTGCCGATTTTCTCTATTTTCATCTTTCTTGGTTATCATAATATGTCTTATCTGCGTATTTTCTATCATTTCCTTTTAGATAAGCTAAAATTACTTTTGGATTTTTAAGTAAAGTCCAGTCTCCATATGTATCAAATCTTCTGCATGAAGTTATCATTCCATTTTTAATAGTACCGAATTTCTTATTATTTTTCTTTCCCCACTCTTTTAGACGTTTAGCGAAATCTGCATCTTCTGCCATAAGCATGTTTTCATTAAATCCGTTGATTGCCATAAAGTCTTTTCTATAGCACCAAAAAATCCCTACAGATATAGCTCCGTACTTAAAAAGTAAGGGGATTATGATTAACATTGCGGAGAGAAATATTCCTAAAGATATTCTTTCAAACTTACCATTCACCCCACCACCAATGTATGTACCTGAAGCTAAATATTTATCTACATTAAACAACATAGACTCTGTCATTATGGTATCAGCGTCTATAGTAACGATTATTTCTCCACTAGCTATTTTAGCCCCTGCATTTCGAATTTTAGATAAGTTTTTATCGTTATTTTTCAATGTAACACAATTATAAGATTTTGCTATTTCCTCTGTTTTATCTGTACAACGATTTAAAACAACTATAACTTCCGTTTGCTCTTTATATGCCTCTGATGCCTTTGCAATTGAATCTAAACATTTTCTAATGTACTTTTCTTCATTATGCGCAGGAATTATAATAGAAAACTTCACATCTTTTTTCAAATTAACTCCTGAAGATTCGTTTGTCTCAGTCATAATATTCCCCCCTTATTTTATAAGGTAAATATCTACTATACATAAATTATATTAATATTTATTAGGTTATATTATAGAAACTGACGGTAAAGAGGCTCTTACTGTCGACGTTCAAAAGCAAGACGTACAGCAAGCCCCGTTAAAACACTTGCCATAAGCCAACGCTGTACTCGTAGCCACGTCGGGCGTGTGCCAAACCATTTTGCAATTTTACTTGCTGTACATACAATTACAAGGTTAACTATAAAGCTAACAGTGATTTGCGTAAGCCCCAAAACTGCACCTTGAAAAAGCAACGACCCCTTCTCTGGATCTTCAAATTGAGGTAGAAGTGATACATACAAAATAGCAATCTTTGGATTCAGAAGATTCGTCATGAGTCCCATCAGAAATAATTTCCTTGGTGGCTCATTAGAAATCATACGAGGTTCCATAATAGATGTAGCACCCGGTTTAATCGAATTCCAGGCGAGCCAGAGCAAGTAAGCAGCACCTGCCCACTTTACCGCTTCATATACAGCGGGAACAGCAACGAATAGAACTGTAAGTCCAAACATAGTTGCGATTATATAGATTACAAATCCGAGCATGATGCCCAATAAAGAAATAAATCCCGCCATACGTCCTTGCGTAATGGAACGGGAAATGAGGTAAATCATATTAGGCCCAGGTGAACAAACCATGCTAAGCGAAACAATTGCAAAAGCTACCAATGTACTCAAGCTGACCATAAACCTTCCCCCTTTATGTTACATAAAATTTCCTATTGTACATTTTATCATGATTGAGGAGAGAAAAGATTAATATAAACCGATGCAGCTAAGTAATAGTATCGGATCGAATGTATTGTAATCACATACTTCTCATTCTCTTAAGTAAGGATCTAAGAGTACCCTATCCATAGAGCTACTAAAACCACTACAAATAAAGCTAAACAACATGTGATATTTCGAATCCACTTTTGTATATCACCAAAATACCTTTCTATATATAGCGTTGATAGTAAGCATAAGAAATAAAACAAAGAAAGGCAGCGAGGTATAGGTCCATTTTTATCTTCATGGCTGGAATTATACCCCTTACCAAACTTCTAAATAAAATGTATAGCTGAGTAGTTACCTTATTTCCCCAAAAAAAATTCTGATTATTTCTTTTTCACTTCTTCTACAAATTCCCATGTCTCTCCGTTATCTTTTGATTGATAAAGTGCACTACTATCGCCATTGTAGTCTCCATCTGCCCCTTGTCCAACTAACATATTAAAAACCCCATCTTTCTCATATGGCATACTAGGTGAATCAAAAGGACTTATTGTGGACTGTGTATGATCTAATTTCACTTCATGCGGCGGATATTCTACCTTTTTGAAAGATACTCCCCCATCATCTGTGCGATATAACTCTCCTTCATTACCAGAAGGCCTAATTGCTCCTAAAAACCCAAGTTTATCATTTATAAAAGTGATTCCTGATACACTACCAATCCCCCCATTAAATGGATCTGGATTGATAACCTCCCATGTTTTCCCTTCATCACTAGTCTTGCTTAATGAATAAAAGGCGCTCCCTAATGCTTTATCTGTCATATTTAGTTTATAACCAACTTCTTTCGATAGGAAAAACTGTTCTTTTTCATTCTTTAAATCTTGTTGTTTCTTCTCTTTAAGCATATCTTCTTTTGGAGGCGTCTTTGATTTACTCCAACTTGCGTCACTTATTAAATTATATCTAGCAGGGACTAGCTCTTGCTCTTTTCCAGGGACAAATATAGATACAGTATATCCAATGATATCAGAAGCTGCTTTTTTAAGACTCTGCCCCTTACCATCCTCAGTAATATTAATAATTCCCTCTGTATTGGATCCCCAATTTCTTTTTCCATAATAAATCAACCCATACTTACTTTCATTCCATTTTCTAACCGTTTGCTTAACTGGAATCGCCTTAACCGTTTCAATTAAAGGTTCTACTAATTTATCATCATTATAATCAGGCTTTGCGTATCCGTCTCGTATTATAGTAATATCTTCTGACTTCTTCTTATTATAAGAGATTAAATAAGTTTCTTCTTTCCCATCATCATTTTTCCCATAAACAAATGTATCAAACGCTATGATTGTTCCATCTGAATGAAATGTAAGATCAAAATCAGTTGCCATATACAATTTCTTTGGCAAAGGATATTTTTTATTTATATCTTCAAAAATACCTTCTACTCCAGACTTATATATATTATTATGTTTAAGTTTAACTGACCTTTCATGTTTTAACTTTTCTATAAACCATGCCAATTTACCATTGTAATTTATTGCACTTTTATAAATCTGCATCCCATAAAATGATGTAATTGCAACAATAATGATAATAGAAATGGATCTCCATGCTATTGAATTAGTTAATTTTTTAGATTCATATTCTCTATTTTTTATCATCCGTATTGTAGTAAATGTAGTTATGGATATAAAAAGTACTATACATAATAACAAAATGTAAATATTATAATTCATTCTTCCGTACTTACAGTATAAGGCCAACTCATAGCAAAAAATTCCGTATACAATTATTAGTATTGGATTTGTTACTAATGACAGAAGTATCCTTTTTGTATTTTCTCTAAATATAGAAACCACCCCTAATTACATGAATTACTGATATTAAGTATACTTTATTGTAAAGTAACAAAAAAGCTATTTAATCTTGCCGCAAAAAATACAATAGACATCTTTCTATTAAAGCCGTTTACAAATCTAGTTGTTTCATAGACAATGGATTTTTGAGTGAATACTAAAGTTGCTTCATTTATATGAATTACAAATTCAAGCATGATGCTCAATAAAAAAATAAATCCTGCCATACGCCCCTACGTAATGGAATGAGAAATAAGATAAATCAAAATAGGCTCAGGTGAACAAACCATACTAAGTGAAACAAGCGCAAAAGCTAGCAAAGTACTCAGGCTCACCATAAACCTTCCTTCTTTATGTTACATAAAATTTCCTATTGTACATTTTATCATGATTGAGGAGAGAAAAAATTAATATAAACCGATGCAGCTAAGTAATAGTATCGGATCGAATGTAGTGTAATCACATATTTCTCATTCTCTTAAGTAAGGACTAAAAATAACCTATCCATAGAGCTACTAAAACCACTACGAATAAAGCAAAGCAACATGTAATATTTCGAATCCACTTTTGTATATCATCAAAATACTTTTCTATAAATGCAGTGTAAATAGAAAGCATAAGAAGTAGCACAATGAAAGTAAAAGATCCCAATTTATCGTTAAATTTTTCATTAGTAAATGTACTTACATGAAGGAATAGAAAAACAAACGTTACTATGAATAGCTCAAATAATCTTTTTTTATTCAATCTGCCATCACCTTACAATAATTCCCTTTTATTCCATTTTATCAGAACATACTGTGTAGCAGTATATGAATATTATATTCATTTCAAAAAGGCCAACAATACAAGATCGTTAGCCTCTACTTTACATATTCGCACCTTTTATCACTTTACTTCCTAACAACCGGAATCCACATTTCACCAAATACTAGGCCATTTCTCTGTCCCATCTCAACCGTTGTATTCGGTCCACCAACATAGGCAAAATCCTTTGCTTCTGGTAAAGCTTGACCGAAGGCGATGCCAGTAAGCTTATTACTTAGCTCTTTAGCCGTTTTGTCTTCCCCTTTCACTACTAAGTATTCTCCCCTCGGAAACTGAATCACTCTAGATTCTTCTTCTATTTGTGCTTCTGTCATGACACCCGCATAATACATCATTTTGTTATTCACCGCTTCGCTCACGGAAAAAATGTATTCATTTGTAGCTAAAGCTTTTAAAGTGTCCAGCCTTCCATCTTCTTTAACAGCCGACCAAAAGTGTTCCTTTTCTTTATTTATTCCAGCAAAGTTTGTGTATTCACTCTTAATTTCAGTTCCAATACCTAACACAATAAAGCTATCTTTTTCTTCTATAGTATAATTTTTCATATTCAAAACCTGCCTCTTTTTTTATTAATCAAACGATTTATCTTTTCATCTGATACGTTTATAATATCTTTAAACCATGTCAAAAAATGATACTGTTTAGGAGACCAAAATGAAAAAAGTTGAACGGATCAATACAATTATGCGATATATTAACAACCGCTCTCACTTTACAATTTCTGAAATCATACGAGAATTTAACATATCACGATCGACAGCTATTAGAGACATTAGAGAAATTGAAGCTATGGGAATGCCACTTGTCGCTGAAGTTGGGAGAACGGGTGGATATTTTGTTATGCATAATTCTATCCTGCCCGTTGTTCGCTTTACTGATAATGAAGTGAAAGCTCTTTTTATTGCCTTTATGGCTACGAGGAATCAACAACTTCCCTACCTAAAGAGTCGTCAATCTTTAGCCGAAAAACTACTAGGACTCATCTCAGAAACCCAGCAGGATGACCTTGTTCTTTTAAATCAACTCTTGCTGTTCCAAGGAACTAATCCTCATAATCCCGATCTACTTGAGCTTTCTGATCTCCCCCATCCTATGTTAGAAAAACTCATTCAAATCCTTCTTTTGGATAACCATTTATTGATTACCATTAAAAAAGATGAAGAAATTAAGTCTTATCCAATTTATCTATTACACCTTTATCAAGAAAAAAGCCATTGGATTATTGAAGGATTTGACTTAAAAGAAGAAAAGAAGTTAATGTTTCCTATCGATGATCTCATCAATATCGAACCATACACGACGAATAAAAGACTCAATAAGAAAAAGATTTTAGAAAAACTAAGTAAGAAGGCTGAAGCAATTAACCTTGTACTTGAACTTGGTCCGACAGCAATTGCCCAGTTCAAAAAATACCATCCTTTAAAAATTTCAATATCTTATACTAATCCTTACCAATCCACAGCCATTTTAAAAACTTTTATCAATGTTAACAATCCCGATGAAGTGACGGAAATAATAAATTGGCTGCTTTTTCTAGGGAAGGATATTAAAATCAAAGAAATACCCGATGAAGTATTAGCAGATTTACAAAAACGAGTGTGCTTATACATTCCATAAGCAGTGAGCCTCAAATATTAAGCTTTATCACTGGACAATTATTCTATTTTTAAATACCATTTCATTTACTACAATGAGAGCATGATAAATAATAAAAGCACGGAAAATCTCCCGTGCTTTTCTAAATATATATTATTCCTGAAGGTTTCGTTTATCTCGTTTCTTACCCTAACTGACGTTTAAATGCTTTACTGGCGAAAAAGTAAGAGATGACCATTATACCTACGCACCAAGCGAGCGCAATCCAAATATCGTTTCCAACAGTTCCTTCATATAAAAGAGCACGAATCGCATTCACGATTGAAGTTACAGGCTGATTCTCTGCAAACGCACGAACAATTTTTGGCATCGTTTCGGTAGGCACAAAGGCCGAACTAATAAATGGAAGAAAAACTAGCGGGTACGAGTAAGCAGTCGCCCCTTCCATAGACCTCGCTTTCAATCCTGGAATGATAGCTAGCCATGTTAGCGCCAGCGTAAACATCCCAAGTATCCCAGCTACCGCGAGCCAATCTAGAATATTAGCACTGGAACGGAAACCCATTAAGAGTGCAACAAGAATAACCACCACGATAGTAAGTACATTAGCAACAAGAGAGGTTAGAACGTGAGCCCACAATATCGATGAGCGCTTAATAGGCATCGTAATGAAACGTGCCATCAGCCCACTCTTTACATCCGTAAAGAGTCGCACGGAAGTGTAAGCTACACCGGATGCGATAGCCATTAGCAAAATTCCCGGCAATAAATAATTAACGTAGTTTTCCGTTCCAGTTTTTATTGCGCCGCCAAACACGTAGACAAATAATAGCATCATCATAATCGGTGTAATCGCTACTGTAATAATTGTATCCGGACTGCGCATAATGTTACGCATTAAACGACCTAGTAATACACCTGTTTTACTTTTCATTTACATCTCCTCCTTTTTGCCAATGATCGCAAGGAATATTTCTTCCAATGTCGGTTGCTTCTCGATATACTCCACTTTTGCTGGCGGGAACATCTCTTTTAGTTCAGCAAGAGTACCTGTCGTAATAATTTTTCCGCCATGCAAAATAGCGATACGGTCTGCCAGTTGTTCTGCTTCCTCCAAGTACTGAGTCGTAAGCAAAATAGTTGTACCACTATCAGCAAGTTCCTTGACTGTATCCCACACTTCAATCCGCGCTTCAGGATCGAGTCCAGTCGTTGGTTCGTCAAGAAAAATAACTGCTGGCGCCCCAATCAAACTCATCGCGATATCAAGCCGGCGCTTCATCCCACCTGAATACTGATCTGCCCTTTGGTTTGCCGCATCAGTCAGGCTAAATCTTGCAAGTAGATTGTCAGCAACTTGAGCGGGATTGGAAACACCACGTAGCCTAGCTATCATTATCAAGTTTTCCCTCCCAGTCAGCATACCGTCTAAAGCTGCGAACTGCCCTGTCAAACTGATACTTTGACGAACATGATTTGGTTGACGCTGTACATCAAATCCGCAAATACTTACTTCACCGCCATCTTGCTTCATTAGCGTCGAAAGGATGTTGACCGTTGTCGTCTTTCCCGCTCCATTTGAGCCTAGCAGCGCGAAAATTTCTCCACGCTGCACCTCAAAATCTATCCCTTTTAAAACTTCCTTGTCTTTAAAGGATTTTTTCAAGCCTTTTACAGAAATCGCTGCATGACTCATACTTTTTTCCTCCCTATAAAAATGTTTTGCGGAGATAATTTATTTACCTCTATCTATTTAGTACCACTGATATTCTGTATCACTTAGTACCAAGCTAAAAATATAACTGAATAGCTATGGTGGCAATTCATATGTGTAACCAGCTAATCAGTCGGTATTACTTATTCCATTTATTTTTTTCTCAATTTCTTCATAATACTTTCATTCAAATCTTCACGATACTTGGAGACGTAAGTTTTAGCATTTGCCACTAGTTCGTCAGCAAAGGAAGCCACGTCATCCCCAGTAATGTCAAGCACTTGTCTTCCTTCTGCTGCACCAGCTTCAAACAAATCGATTAATTCATACTGTATGTGTAACATATCCATCCCGTTACCCGCTGAGAAATTCCACATGTAGTTTTGAATTTTCTTAAATACAAATTGGTAGTCCTCTGGCAGAGCCTCAACTCGTGCCATCATCATTTTGTACTCTTTTTTATCACCAATTAACTTTTTAAACATTTCTAACATCTTATTTTCCTCCTTTTTTATAAAACCGAACAAGAAATTCCCAAAGTATCGGCCGGAACATTTTATCTTATGAACCTATTTTGACTTCAAGACGTTAATTTTTGACGATACAAAATCCCATTTTTTCCAAAACAATTCAAGCTCTTGGCGGCCCTCTTCATTTAATGAATAAAACTTACGAGGCGGTCCCATATCTGATGGTTTCTTTTCAATATTCACAAGCTTTTTCTTCTCTAATCGTACAAGGATGGTATACACCGTACCTTCCACAACTTCGGTAAACCCAAGATCATTCAGATGGCGGGTAATCTCATAGCCATACGTTTCACGGCGACTGATGATTTCCAGTACACACCCTTCCAGTGAACCTTTTAGCATTTCAGTTAAATTTTCCATGTCCTGATCCTCCTTTACCCCCTATTCTGTCTGACTTATATTCAGTATCACAGAGTACTAAGGCGAATTTTTTTACTGAATAGCTTTTGAGTAAAACCACACTATTCAGTATCACTTATTACAACTACATTGTATGACTAAGTAGTTGTGGATGTCAACTTTATTTTCAAAAAAATTAAAAATCCGCTTTACCCTAACCGGATACAGCCTCCTTTTTTGTTGTAAGGGCCATCAAACTAGTAAAACAGAGCTGATTCAAAGTGTAATTTAAATCAGCTCTGCTTTATTGTTTTCATACCGTTATATCTTGTTTTTTCACGATACAAACTGTTTCTCCCTACCATTCCCATTGCATATAAAGCATAAAGGCAAGTGCGGTCAGAGAAAATTTCCAGAGATTATCCGTACATGATACGAGCTCCCAAAATACAATTCTATTAGAAATCTGTTCTCTGTATTCTCTTTTATTTTATTTCTGATAGTTGATTAGCAACACTATCTAAAAATTTTTCTACCTTTTCTTTTGATGTATCCGGCGCATGATAACCGATCGTAAATGTAAGCCTTCCATTATAAGAGCTTGCTCCCATTGAAAAGAATGGTGCATACATAATAGGTGATGTCATATACCCGTCCTCAGCTTGAATTTCACCAAACTGAATAGGTTCCTCAGCGATTACTCCCAAATTTGTCAGTAATGGCAACGCCATCCCCATCTGTACAGCCTGTTCATATTGCTGATTATACATTTCCTTCACTGTAGATAGCTTCATTTCTGCCAGTAACTCCATTCCTGCTGCTGAAGAAAGACCTGGATTTTGAGACTTTATTTTATCCATTGATTGTTTAACTCGAACAAGAGTCTGCTTAAATGTTTCATCGTCTTCCATTTTAATCACTGGCATTTCCATACCGGATAAGTTGCAAATAGCACCAGTTGTATTATTAGGCAGATATCGACGTAAATCAATTGTCAAGCCAATCATTTTTTCTGCAGTGCGAGGTTCTGCATACACAGTGAAATGTGATAAAGCTCGGAAGTATGCAGTCATGATTACATCATTCAAGGTAGCCTGTTGAGCTTTTGTCCATTGGGTTAAACGTAGAGTTTGCTCATGGCTCAATCGCCGTACGGACATTTGGGGAAATTTATTTTTGTTAGGTTGAGATGGAAAAGACCATAACGATGCCTGTTGTTCTTGGTTAGGACGATACGCACTTTTTATGTCCGATATTCCAGCGTATTTGAATACATGTGATTGATCTCGACAACTCTCATTTCCCTTATCAAATTCCTTTATAATTTGCTTCTTAGACCGTCCCAATGAAAGGTGAGTATATATCATTCCAAGCAATTTAATATATTCCTTGACTCCTGCACCATCTGAACATAGATGAGACAATTTCACAACTAACATATCTGTTGTAGTGCCCCGTAATAATTTCGTTTGAACCATAGGCCCCTGAATACGATCACCAGGTTCCTTAATAAAATCTATTGCCATTATTTCAAGTTCTTGATTATTTCCTTCTGCAAAAAAGCAAATAGATGAGTTAGTGTCAGATGAATGTTCCTCCCAGTAAGGAATATCATTTTCTACAAACCGGCTGTTCAAAACTGGTTGCAATTGCAACGTTATCCTTACTGATTCTTCAAGTATTTCCTTGGATATACCTACAGGAAAATAAAGAACTGCATTAATTTGTTGATCTGCAGAATAAAGACCTAATACATAATTCATTCGATCTTGTGGTGTTACTGAATACTTTCTTTTCTCCATAATTCCGTCCCCCTTTAGGACTTTTTGTATAACCCTATTTTCCATATGCTTATAATTTTTCTAGTCATTTTTCTTCAAGAGCTAATAACGCTTATTTTTCGAATTTTTAACGAAATCATCTTCTCCGTATTGGTTTCATTCTTTTTGCAGGTGATATATTCATTATTTTATTGTTATCAACACTGCCTAACCTCACAACAAAACCAAACAAGAATAAATTAAGTTTATATATACGTAAACATTTTATTATAACGTCTATAAATTATCAATATAGCAAATAAATCGTTTTTATGTCTGTCAATAAAAAATAATATATTCAAGGGCCACTTCATCATAAAAGATTGATGTGCATGTAAATGTACCCCTATCACTTTCAAAATAAGAATGAGAATTTTTTCAACAAAATAAGCTGCAGTTATTGATTTTACAGTAAGAAAAGCCCCTCCATTTTGAAGATGCGCAATCAAAATGAGTAGGGCTATTTCCAATTTAAATTTTATAAAAGAATGATTATCATAAATAATATTTTACTTTTTAGTCTACCTTATTATTTTCAATCCATTTTCCTAATAAATGAATGGATTTTATTCATATAATTTGAGGTGGTATCGTTGGTTTTTAAAAATAGAAAGCTTATTTTCAAATCAAATGAAAAAGAGGTAAAATTATAGATATTCATGTAGAAATTTCGTTTTGGGGATACTTAAAATCTTAAGGTGATGGGCATGTGGTGTTACACTTTAAAAGCTTTATAAAATTTATAGATATAGCGATTTTCTTTATTAATAATCATTTGTATGTACGTTTACTCACACACATACAAATGATTTATAAAGCTACAATTAAGTGAAAACATCTTTTCCGTTACGATAACATCATAGCCATGTCTTCTGCTGCATTTGTAATTAGTTTTAAACCAAATGTTTCTTGTAATACATCAAGCACGCCAGGTGAAATAAATTCAGGAGCCTTTGGACCGATGCGAATATCTTGAATCCCAAGACTAAATAGCCCGAGTAAAATGGCAACCGCTTTTTGTTCAAACCATGATAGCACAATACTTACTGGCAATTCATTCACTTCACATTGGAAAGCATCAGCTAAAGCAGCCGCTATTTTCACTGTAGAAATTGAATTATTGCACTGTCCTAAATCAATGTAACGCGGAATTTCCGTACCAGGTACAACACCGTAATCCACATCATTAAAGCGGAATTTTCCGCAAGAAGTTGTTAAAATAACCGTTTCTGGCGGAAGTGACGTTGCTAATTCACGATAATATTCTCCGCCTTTTCCCGGTGCATCACAACCGGCGATAACAAAGAAACGCTTTATTTTCCCCTCTTTTACTGCATCAATAATTTCTGGAGCTAATGATAATACTGTATTATGATGAAACCCTGTCACTAACTGTTCATCCGACTCCATATGTACTTCTGGAAGTTCTAGTGCTTTTTGAATTAATGGTGTAAAATCATCATTTTCAATTTTTTGTACACCTTCTAAACCTGCAATGTCATATGAAAAGAATCGATCAGAGTACGAGCCTTTAATTGGCATAACACAGTTCGTTGTAGCTAATATGGCACCAGTAAATTTTTCAAAAAGGCGTCTTTGATCATACCATGCCTTACCGATGTTTCCTTTTAAATGTTTATATTTTTTCAGCTGCGGGTATCCGTGTGCTGGTAGCATTTCAGAATGCGTATAAATATTAATGTCTTTTCCTTCTGTTTGCTTTAATAGTTCTTCTAGTGCAAATAAATTATGACCCGTAACTACAATTGCTTTACCTTCTACACGATTTTGTGTAATTTGTACAGGCTCTGGCACACCAAAATGATTCGTATGTGCCTCATCTAATAATTCCATCACCCGTAAAGCTGATTTCCCCACTTTCATAGCCATATCAATATGCTCTTGTTCGTTAAAGTTAGAATTTGTTAATGTCATATATAAAGCTTCTTGTGTTGTAGCATCTACAAATGCATCCGTATATCCTAGCTGAGCAGCATGTGTGCGATAAGCTGCAATTCCTTTTAGCCCAAACACAATCGTATCTTGTAAACTCGCAATCGTTTCATTCTTGCCGCACACACCCATTACTTTACATCCGCCTGCTGGCGTTTGTTCACATTGATAACAAAACATATCATCCCACCCTCTCCCAATCATTCATTACACCTTAAGCATAATACCCATTGAAAAAAAGTGATGTGATATCAATCACAATAATATATAAAGATTTGTGACAGTTCATATTGTTGACATAATATTTTTATTGACACTAAAAAATATGCATTAGTGTACACACATCTTTCGATACTTTTAAATAGCTAATTAATTTGGAGAAATATATACAACGAAAAAAATTTTTGAATCAAATGTACAAATAGTTGCAATTCATCACATATGAAATAGATATAAAAATACGCTCTTCTTTCTATCATTCAATAGAAAGAAGAGCGCATTTGTCATTTTAAGGAACTATCATTTTTTATTAAAGTCTTTATTGTAAACCTTTTTATTTACAATGCATTTACATTATCTTAACATTACTTACATTATTTATATGATATATTTATATAGAAGCTACTTAAGAAATTTCATATACATTTTATCTTTATGATCTCTTATCTAATCAATAAAAAGATCATGTTATATTTTTATAACAGGGGTGAATTACGATGACTGAAACTTTAAAAACACTTATAATGCTTGATGCTACTTATGTTGTTATAGCAATTATGACAGTACTAGTATTTGTATACTTGGAATTAAAATCTCAGTAATATATGCTGACGTAATCAACAGATTCAGCATTTAAATATAGTTAGAAGAAAGAGAGGAGAAAATTATTTCTCCTCTCTTTTGTATTTCTACAATTTCTTATTTTAATAAATCCAATGTATGTAAAAGTAATCCTTTGTTCCCTACTTCTCCATGACCAGGCACTACTGCATTTATATTTCTATATCGCTTCAGCACATTCTCAATCGATGTAGACCATTCATTTACATAAGCATCCGCAACGTTTCCTAAATCTTTCGCGGACGTAGATTTCACTAAACAGCCTCCAACTAAAATATTGTATTGCGGTAACCATACGACAATATTATCTTCTGTATGCCCTTTCCCTGGATAAAATGTTTCTACTTTCATATTTCCAAACTTCAAATTTGTAACGGTTTGTAAATCTCCAAGCGGTTCTTCATATCCATTTTTCTTTGCTAGTTCTGCAGTTAATGCTGTACTATGCGCTTTAATGCCTCTTTCTTTCAACGTTTTTATTCCGCCAATTCGATCAACGTGCGCATGTGTAATAATGACATCCGTTACGCGCTTCTGAAATTTCTTTTCTACCATTTCTATTAGTTCCTTCGTTAATTTGTCATCCCAAGAAGAATCAACAAGCACTAGTCCTTTAGCAGTATTAAGAACTAGCCCGTTCGAAGGAACTGCTTCTCCATTAAAAGAACCTAACTCCGTATGAACCCATACATTCTTGTTTAACTGAGATATTGAAATGGTTCCCGTCTCATTTTTTATTACTGTTTTCTCTACCTTTTGTGATGCTTGTACAGAAGAAATTGTGCTAACAAATTGAATTGTTCCTAGTAAACCTACACATAATCCTACTTTTAACAACGTATTCTTTTTCATGTCATCAACCCTTTCTTTCAAGCTAAATAGTTATTACCTATATTAGACAATTCATCTCAAATGTTTGTTCCATATAATTGGACACTTTATTATCGCCGCTTATGTAAATACACGCATGGTGCAGTGAAAAAGATCACCCAAATGGATGATCTTTTTTATAATTTATCAACATATTGCTTCGCTTCTAGTAAGGAAAAACCAAAAGCTTCTCTTACTCTCTTAACTGCTGTAACTTTTTTTCCTTCTTCTACAAGCTGGCGTAGTTCTTTATTAATTTCAGGTTCTCTTTCTACAATTCCCATTTCTTTCGTAATTAATTGTAATCTATCTTCAATTCTCTTTAAACGCGCATCATTTTTCTTTTCAATTGTAGCTAATTTTTCAGCGATATAAATGAAACCAAAGGCTAATATTAGTATAACCATCCAGAATTCCATGAATGTTCCCCCTTACTAACTTTCATTTGTTTTATTTCACTAACTTAGGTAAATTTTACCACATAAAGCATTTAATGTATAATACTACTATATCAAACTGTTAATAAAACCTATTATTTTAGGGGGACACTTTATGAAAAGATTTTTAAATACGTTACTTCAATTTGTAGTTCTTTCAATCGTGCTACATTTATTATTTGATATAGTTGGTTGGCTTGTTCTCAATGCAACAATTAAAAACAAACAAATCATCATTTCTTTAATAACAATCTCATGGGTTATGTACATGTACCGAGACAAATTTTTTCAAAAGTTCACTTCAAACTAACTAAAAAAGAAAACACTTCATTGGTGAATTACGAAGTGTTTTCTTTTTTTTACTACTGTATAATAAAAATAATATTCTGTCTTTAAAGAAAGGAGTCACCATGAACTTAAAAATTAGCAATATATACGAGAAAATGAACCAATATTCCGTTGCAGGTTTAAGCCTCGCTGTTATATGTAATGGCAAACTAGATGAAGCGACTGCCTTTGGAACACTTGAAGCTGGAACAACTAGAGCTATTACTACAAATTCTCTCTTTAATTCTTGTTCTATCAGCAAATTCATCACTACAATGCTCGTACTAACATTATCAGAGCAAGGTATCGTATATTTAGATGAAAACGTAAATGATAAACTCACATCTTGGAACATTCCTACTAATCTATTTACTTCACAAAAAAGCATCACTTTGAGAAACTTATTAAGCCATCAATCTGGACTCATTGATCCACCTAATAGTTTTGAACATTATACACCTGCAAAAGGATTACCTAATATGTCTGAGCTCCTTTCCGGTAAAACACTATATTGCCCCGTACCTATAGAGGTAACTTATAAACCAGAAAGTGAATTTCACTACTCAGACGCAAACTTTTGTATAATCGAACTACTACTAGAAGATATTACAGGAAGATTATTTAGTCAGTTATTAGAAGAACACATCTTCCAGCCATTACAAATGAAAAATAGTACACTTTTTTCTCCAAAAGACATAGATAAAACCGATGTTTTTGCTTGCGGACATAATAAAGATAGAACTGTAACAAATGAGAAGTATCCATTTTATCCATTCGCAGCTGCTTCAGGTATTTGGACAACACCAACTGACTTATCAGCTTTAGTTATTGAAATCATTCATTCCTTACAAGGAAAGGGCAAACTAAAACTTTCTCAAAAATTAGTAATAGACATGATTTCTCCTCAAGGTTGCTCAAAATGGACTGGATTAGGTGTTTTTCTAGATGATTCTAATGAAGAATTACAGATTTATTCACTCGGATGGGGCGTTGGATTTCAATGTATGATGGTTTGTTATCCATACTGCGGGAATGGTGCTGTTATTATGACTAATTCCGATTTAGGTGTTCATCAAATGGAAGGGATCATTGGTAAGGTTGTAAAAACGTTATCCTTATAATGAAAATAAAGAAGCTGTTCCTTCCAGCTTCTTTATCTATATAACATTTTTCGCAACAATTTTTATATGTTCTGGTGCGATAATCTCCGTTATACTTTCTTGGAAATCTTCCCGCAACATTTCTTCCAAATGTTCTAACTGCACTTCAACATGAGTGCATTCTAAATTATGTATATTTAACAGTGCATAATGATCTTTTTTCTTAATTACTAAATATTGATTTTCCTCTGTCACAAGTACAGAACCTAATCGGACTCCTAGTAAGCGTTGATCATCAAACTTCATAATTACTTCTCCTTCCCTCATATAAACAAAATTACAATGAAAATAATTACATTTATGGAAAAACACGCTTATTTAGACTATATCATAATTTACTAAAATAGAAATATCTTTTTCTGTTTTAATAAAAATCCCTATTTTTTCATATATTTCGATACAAAAAACTTTCTCAACATTAAATTTGAATTTTCAGTTTTTAATTCTATGAAAATCTATTATAATAAAGTTAATAAATGTTTGACCTCTCCTAATTCATGTACATATGGATGATCAGTAGTTATTGCTACTGATCTATTTTTTTGATTTCAGAAAGTACATACTCTGCATCCTTTCCTACACCACAAATAAGTGCGGAACCCCTTTGAGATTGCCATGGTAAACCGATATAATACAATCCTTTTACTGGACTGATTCCCTTTATATGATTAGGAAATCCTTTCTCATTCACTGCCTGTTCAATTTCAATCCAATTATAATTTTGAACAAAACCAGTTGACCATATAATGCTTTCTGCACTATAAGTATCACCATTCTGAAACATAATGTTATTTCCTGATGCACTTACTACTTTTTCTTGCAGTTTGATTGCTCCATTACGAATAAGTTTCTTACCTTCAAAACCGAAAATAGGGTCCTTTCTCTTCTGAAACCATCTTCCCCTCTTTGTATTTATTTCAGCGTACAATAAACCCACTTTTTCTAGCAGATTAAAAATACTTTTTCCAAAAAGTTGTAACGGTAAAAACGTTAAAGGATGACTAATAGACACCGTAACTTCATGAGTCTTTGCCAGTTCTACTGCAATTTGCATTCCTGAATTCCCACCACCTACTACTAGTACTTTTCCCTTAGGAATTTGTGATGGTGATTTATATTGTGATGAATGTATTTGAAAAATATGTGATGATAGATTTGCTGAAACTGAGGGAATAAACGGTTGCTGAAAACCACCTGATGCGATAATAACTTTTTTCGTTTGTAAAATTTCTGTAGGAGTGTGTAATTCAAATATTTCTTTTTCTTTCTTTATCTTTAAAACTTCCGTTTGTAATTGTACCGGTAATTGAAAATGTCTTGCATATTCTTCTAAATAAGTTGCAATTTCATCTTTATATGGAAATTCATTTTTTTCACCTATTAACGCCATACCCGGCAAGCTACTGTAAGACCTTGGGGTAAAAAGCTGCAAAGAATCATATCGATTTCTCCATGAATCACCAACTCGTTTTCCTGCCTCAAGTAATAAAAAATTATACCCTTCTTGCTTCAAGTAATATCCCATTGTTAATCCAGCTTGACCCGCCCCAATAATAATTAGATCTTTCATTCTAATCCCTCCTCTTCTTAAACATATGAATACTTGTTCATATATTCATACGTTTCCATAATCATAACATTTTCTTTTTATATGATTCAATATCTACTCAAAATAAAAAAGAGCAGTTCACTGCTCTATGAACTACTCTTCATTCCATTTCTACAATTTTTCCTCGTACAGTGTAATTCTATTTGAAAACGGATCAATTACAGTTAATTCAATTGTACCCCAAGGTGTTTTTTCTATATTCGGCTTCGAATAAGCATATTCTTTACTTAATAATACAGAATGATAATCCTTTACATCATCTATTTTGATCCGAATCGCACCACCTGGTGAGGCATCACCATGATGTTCTGATAAATGTATCACAGCATCCTGTAACGAAATTTGCAAATATAATGGCATATTTTCCTCATACCGATGTTCCCAATCCAGTTTAAATCCTAAAAAACCTAAGTAAAATAGTTTTGCTTTTTCAATATCAAAAATTCTAAATATAGGTGTTATCATTTATACTCTCCTCCTATTTATAAACATCTGCTGCCAATTCTCTCAAAACATCCACGTTTACTACTTCATAGCATCCATCGTTCTTCTTTATTATCTCTTTATCACAAAAAATATTTAATGTTCGCAACAAATGCCGATAGCTCGTTCCTAACAATTCCGCTATTTCCGTTAAATTCCCACTAAATACAATTCTATTTTCATGCTGAACTGCTCGTTCCCCTGCTGCTAACATGTAACTCGCAAGTCTATTTTCAAGCGGATACAATAAATTAATTGTACTATTTTTTGAAAGTCGATTTAACTTATGTGCTAACGATCCACAAATACATCTTAAAAATTTCGCATCATGAAATAGCTGATTTCTCACTTTTCCTAATGGTAAACCAACACAATATGAATCTGCCATCACTTGTACATTTGAAGTAATCCTTTGGGAATGAATTAACTCCACATCTCCAAGTAACTGCAAACTATCATAAAAACACAGTAATACGGATTTCCCGTTACTTAATGTGTTAAACGCTTTCGCTTTTCCTTCAACAAAGAAATATAAATAATCTATCTCTTCATTTTCTCTACAAATAAACTCATTCTTTTTAAAAAATATAAGTTCCATATATGGCTTCATATCATGACTAAAAAATGAATCAATATTATTTTTCTTCATATACTCTGCTAATTTAATAGAATTACATACTTTCTTCATAGTTCCCCACCTTTACAACTCATCCCCATTGTAATCAAAATTTTCTTCTTCCACTATGACATATGTCATAACAATACACAATTTCAGCATGATACAGTCATTACAAATATGAAATACAAAGGGGATATTACATTGTATAACTTTCTTTCTGTCTTTATTGGTGTGCTCATCGCCGTTATGCTTCCATTGAATGGGATTTTATCTGAGTTAATTGGCAAGTACACAGCAAGCGTGGTCATTCACCTTGTCGGTTTAATTGCAGTTATCTTAATTTTAATCATAAACAAAAATAAAATTCGTTTCGATAAAAGTATTCCACTTTTTTTATATAGCGCTGGAGCGATTGGAGTATTCACTGTTCTTTTTAACAATATAAGTTTCTCCGTCCTTGGTGCTTCTATTACGATCGCATTAAGTTTACTCGGTCAATCTATTGCTTCCATCGTTATTGATCATTTCGGCTTATTAGGAATGAAAGTTGCAAAGTTTGAAAAGAAAAAACTAATTGGATTATGTTTCATCTCTTCTGGAATTATAATCATGACAATTTATTAATGGGGGCAAGAAAATGTTATATATTACGATCGCTATTTTAGCTGGTGTTTCTATCGTTGTTGCTAGAATTATTAACGCGAATTTAGCAAAGGAAATTGGAAACTGGGAAGGCACGTTTTTCAATTATATTACTGGATTATTTTTCTCTATGTTATTTTTAATTTTCAGTTCAGATTCATTGTATATCCCTATTCATAAGTTGCAATCTATTCCTATCGCCGTATACTTAGGCGGATTAGTAGGAGTTATCGTTATTTCATTATCCAACTATATTACTCCTAAAATATCAGCCTTCTATTTAACATTACTCATCTTTATCGGACAATTATTTGCGGGGACTATTATTGATTTCTTCCTGACAAATGAACTCTCAATTGGTAAAGTTATCGGTGGCATTTTCGTATTAATTGGGCTCACTTACAATTTACTCATAGATCGCCCGATAAAAACTGTGAAGCATAACCAAGTTCAACTATAATACTTTACGCTTACCTATCATATATTAATAGAAAAGCTCTTCACACGAAGTAATAGAGAGGAGAAAATCCTATTAAAAAAATTATTTTATTGCTAGGTAGCGTATTAATTATTTCTGGAATTGCATGGTTTATAAACTCAGGAAAATCTATTCAAGATCTCTATACTGCAAATAAACCGAAAAAGAAAGCTACTATTATTTCAAGCTCGCGAGATCCAAATGAGCCCCCTGTTTTTTTAGGAAAACAGGAAATAAAAGATATACATGTAGAATCAATTAAAACAAAACAGGATATCTTTCTCACAAAAACAGATGAATTAAAAACGTTTATTAACAGTATGAATACCGCAAAAAAAGGTAAATTAACATTAGATGAAGAAGGATCAGACTTAATAGATTGTGATATGTGGATTACTTTCGAGGATGGAACTTATAAAAAATATTTCATATGGGTAGTTGATCATCACAGCAGCGAAGTGATGATTGCTCAGCAAGATACTCCTGATGATGTAAACCTTACGTACTATCAGTTAAACGAAGATAGTTCAAAAAAAGTTTATAATTTATTTAAAAAAATTATTTAAACGAAAAAGTCATGAGCACGCGAACTCATGACTTTTTGCACTATATATACTCAGGGAACACTCTACAACCCTTTTCCTGCTCTATATCATGACCAAAGAAAACAATCGGTTTCTCTTTTGTCACAACTTCTTTTAAACGTTTGATTGAAGATAAAGCTAATTCTGGATCAAATCCTGCGAACGGCACTTCATCTTCAAAATTCTCTTTGGTGTACGATGCATCAATTGTTAATAAAACTGAACCGGATTGCTCCGTCTCAATGAATAACGACTGATGGCCTGGAGAATGACCTGGCGTATACAATAATTGAACACCTGGTACCACTTCATAATCCCCTTCAATAATTTTGTAGTTCAAATGCGGTAATATACATTCTTTCATATATTCTTCTCTATGAAGTGCTGCCTCATATTCCGTTCGCTGCACAATAATCGGTGTATTTGTAAAAGCACCGTTTCCTCCTGCATGATCAAAATGTAAGTGAGAACTAATAATATATAGAAGGTCTTCTGGATCATACCCTACACGCTTTAAAATATTGACAATTCTATCTTCTTCAGTCATTTTCGGTAAAATCTGTCCCTCAACAAATGTACCGTTAAAAAGCCCTTCATTATTAACTGCACTTTCTGGCATACCAGTGTCTACTAAAATAGGACCTTCTTCCGTCTCCAAAAGATAACACCAAACCGGCAAGTTTAATAGTTTCCCCGGTGTTAACGTACTGTTAACAGACGCATGGTCCAACATGCAACGACCTGCTGGGATGAAATAAAGTTTCTTTACTGTCATTATGTATCCACCTTTACATTTAGTTTTGGATAAAGTAATACATTAAAAAATTCTTCTTTTTAGAAATAAACTCCTTCTAGACTATCAGTACAGCTTGCATAAAAAAGAGGGTATTTTTTTACATAGCAGTATTCCACCAACTATAATATAGAAATAAAGGATTCTTACTTTAATGGAGGGATTACAAATGAAAGCAATTGGTTTACATGAATACTTACCTATTGAAGAAGAAAACAGTTTAATGGATCTGGAAATTGAAAAACCTGTTGCCACAGGAAGAGATATACTCGTAAAAATTAACGCTATTTCCGTTAATCCAGTTGATACAAAAGTTCGATCTCCAAAAGAGAAAAAAGAAGATGTAGCGAAAATACTTGGCTGGGATGCTAGTGGTGTTGTTGTACAAACCGGCGAAGGTTGTACATTATTTAAAGAAGGCGACGAAGTATTTTACGCTGGAAGCATTACGAGACAAGGTACATATAGTGAATATCATTTAGTTGATGAAAGAATTGTCGGTAAGAAACCAAAAACGTTAAATGATGCTGAATCTGCCGCAATTCCTTTAACAGCGATTACAGCATGGGAAGGTTTATTCGAGCGTTTAGGCATTGATCATACTAAAAAAGATACGAATTCATTTAAAAACATTTTAATTATCGGCGGAGCTGGTGGTGTCGGTTCAATCGCAATTCAACTTGCAAAATGGGCTGGACTAAATGTAATCGCAACTGCTTCCCGCGGCGAAACGATAGACTGGGTTAAAAAGCTTGGAGCTGACCATACAATTGACCATCATACCCCTTTAAAAGAGCAATTACAAAGCCTTGGATTCAGCGATGTAGATTATATTTTCTGCTTAAACAATACAGATCAACATTGGCAAGCAATATGTGACCTCATTAAACCACAAGGCAAAATTTGCTCTATCGTAGAAAATGAACACCCTCTTGAAATGAGTATTTTAAAAAGTAAAAGTGCTACACTCGTTTGGGAGTTTATGTTTACAAAATCGATGTATGAAACTGGCGATATGATTACGCAGCACGAACTATTAAATAAAGTAAGCGAACTACTAGATGAAGGCATTTTAAAGACTACCTTAAATGAAACATTAACACCGATTAACGCTGAAAACTTAAAGAAAGCACATGCACTACTTGAAAGCGGGCACACCATTGGGAAAATCGTATTAGAGAAATTTTAATCATGATAGTGACAGATAGTATGTGAAATTATATTAACGATTTTTCGAATATATCTATCATAACGTACAATATATCAACGATTTTTCAAATATATCTATCACAAATCAAATTATATCGATTTATCGACAAATAGCAACAATATGAAAAGGCTGTTCCAGATGAACAGCCTTTTCTTTATTTACTTGAAATCTCTTTATTATTTTGAACGTCTAACGGAGCTCGCTTTCCTATTCCAAAAGCATAGAAACTAATTGTAACGATAGCTAAGAAAATAATACCTACAACTAATGAAATGCGCGTATCATCGTTAAACCACATTCCGATTAATACCATAATTAAAAAGGCAATTGTTAAATAGTTTGTAACAGGAGCAAACGGCATTTTGAACGGATGATCTTTCATCTCTGCTCCCTTTTCTTTTCTAAAATTAATTTGACTAATTAAAATAACAAACCATGGTACCATACCAGGAAGTACACTCGCACTATATACATATACGAATAAGTTTTTCGGTGCGATGTAACTTAAAACAACACCAACCGCTAAACCGATAATTACGCCAACTGTTCCGAATAAAGGTACACCATTTCCAGAAAGTTTCGTGAAATATTTCGGCGCTTGTCCATTTACACCTAACGTATACAGCATACGACCAGCACTATAAATACCACTATTACAACCAGACATTGCTGCTGTGATAACAACAAAGTTAATTAATCCCGCAGCAGCCGTAATACCAACCTTCGCAAAAGTTGCTACGAACGGGCTACCAATTGTACTTAATTGATCCCACGGATACACAGTTACAATAACGAAAATAGCACCGATGTAGAAAATTAAAATACGCCAAATTGTACTTTGAATCGCTCTTGTAAGTGTCTTCTTCGGATCCTTCGCTTCACCAGCAGTAATACCGATTAATTCCACACCTTGATACGCTCCAACTACAAGTGATAATGCAAAGAAGAATCCTGAAAAACCACCTGTAAAGAAACCGCCATTTGACCAAAGATTAGATATGCCAATCGCTTCTCCGCCGTTACCAATTCCGAAGAAAATAAGGCCAAATCCTGCAATAATCATTAATAGAATCGTAACGATTTTAATCATCGCAAACCAAAATTCAAATTCACCAAATGACTTAACAGAAATTAAGTTAGCTGCACCAAGAATAACCATTGCAATTATACCTGGTATCCAAGCTGGTAAATCCGGGAACCAATATTGCATATACGCTCCAACCGCGATAATTTCTGACATCCCAACGATAACCCACTGGAACCAGTTACTCCACGCTGTCATATAACCAGCTAGTGGATGAATATACTTATGACCGAATGTCGCAAATGAGCCTGTACTTGGCTCCATATACAACATTTCTCCCATGGCACGCATGATGAAGAAGATGAAAATACCTGCAATTGCATAAGCAAGCATTACTGACGGACCTGTCCATTTAATTGTGCTGGCTGACCCCATAAACAAACCAACACCAATCGTTCCGCCTAAAGCAATCATTTGAATATGACGTGCTTCTAAACCTCTTTTCAATTCTTTGTTTGCCACTTCACTTCCCCCTCTTAGATGATTCATAACCGCATTTTAACACAAGATGCTTTCCCCTAATTCCTTTCGGCCCTGAAAATGATGAAGCAAACGTCATTTTACACTAGCTTTAAAGCTATCCTAAAATCGTTTTGTGCTCCTAATAAAATTCTCAAAACCTTTCATCTTCCAATATTCTATAAATCTTAAAATTACTTACCTTATATTAATTCATTAATCTGAAAAATTCAATTATTTTTTCAATAAATTATTATACATAAGTCTGGTTAATTTTTAACTAAATTAACAATAAAATACATCTATTCAATATGATTCCGACATGTATATTATTACAATATAAATAACAGAGGAGAGCATTTCTTCCTCGGTTTCATATGTCAAATACTTCAACCTTTATAGTTGATAACGTAATTTCCCACACATTCGATTTATATACCAATGAGAAATTTAATATATTAATAAACTACTAACTTCTTTACCCCAGCCAAAATATAAAAGAGCCTCATTTAAAAATGAGACTCTTTTACGATTTCATATTTAAACCGATTTCAAAGTTTGCTTACCAAAGATAAACACCCTAGTAAACACTGCCATTATAACTACAATAACTAGAAAATAAAGTGGCATCACTAGTAACGAGCCCGTATGCAGTTGACTCATTCCCCAAATTGTCATCGTTACAATTACATAGTACCCTAAGCTAAACAATGCACCTGCTGTACCAATAACATCTTGAAAATCTACTAATGCTAAACTTAAACAGTTAGGCAACGCTACTCCAATTCCTAATAGCAATATAAACATCGCTACTAAAAATCCAATCATATATATTATGTTTGGATTTGATCCAACAAACGTAATAACAGATAAAAGGATAGCTCCTCCTGTCATTACGAGACAACCGATATATATAATTTTCTCTGGTTTATAAGTAGCAAGTAAACGTTTCGAAACTTTCGCTCCAACAATAGAAGCAGACGCTACAACAATTCCTAGAAATCCATACATACTAGGCGATAATTGAAAGTATTCAATAAAGATAAACGGCGCTTCTGCATAATAGCTAAATAAAACACCATTTGCTCCTCCAATTAATAGCCCATATGTTACTACTTTCGGATTTGTAATTAGCCTCTTCAAGACTGAAAACACATTTATTTTATTCGTTACTGAGCCCGTTTTTGTTTCAGGAAGAGAAACAAACGTATACAGAAAAATACCGATACTCATAACTACTAAACTTAAAAATACTATTTTAAATCCAAACATTTGATCAAGAAAGCCACCAATTAACGGTCCTATCGCTGGTGTAAAAGCAATGACTGCCGAGATTTGAGCAAACATAACATGCCTCTTATGCCCTTCTACACTTTCACGAAGAATCGTTTGCGTCACAACTGATCCTGCACTTGCTCCAAACGCTTGAATAAAACGACTTACCAATAAAACTTCAATGGAATTTGCAATATAGCATAAGAAACTCCCAGCGCCATATATTACAATTCCAAATAACATTGCTGGGCGACGGCCAATTATATCTGATAGCCATCCAATAAAAAATACACCTAAAGCAAATCCAGCAAAATACACACTAAGCGTTAACTGCACCTCATTATTACTTACATGTAACGCCTTTGAAATATCAGGTAAAGACGGTGTGTAAATCGTTTCACTAATTTGCGGAAATGCGACAAGAACAATCATTAACAAAAGTGATGGTACTGAGACTTTTTTCATTTTTCATACCCTCCTATAACTTTGAAAATCCCAGAAATAAAAAGACTTTCCTTAGCTACGGAACAGGAGGGGCCATTATAGAAATCCGGTCATAAAACAACAAAGAAAACACCTCAATTACGTATGTTAATACTTATAGGAGGGTAATATTAACATCGATTTTTAAATATACTTTTTCAATTATATTACATATTACTTTTATTTTTCTAGTATTAACGTTCAAATGTTCTTTTTATATTAGTGAACAACTAATACACGCCATAGAAGATAACTACTTGATATAACCACCTTATTATGGAATAATTAGAAATAGTTTGAATCTATAAACCTAATTATAAAATGATATACTCATATATTCCTAATGTCATAAAGCTGAACAAGTAGGAGGACTTTCGTAATGATTGAAATTTTAAGGACAGTAGTAAACTTTCTAATTTCTCTATTCTCAGGAGAATTACCATTTGTATATTATGTATGGATTATTACCCTATTCCTAATTCAAATAACCCAATCTACTCTAAACTATAAACTCTTTAACAAGAAAGACAATTTCAGCACTTATATATTGGAAGGATTACTTGCTTTTATTATTTTATTGTTTGGAGGAATATTAGTATCTAAGTTACTTGCTTACATAATAGACGATCCTACTATTAATAGGACGAATTTAACACATTATTTTGTTTCTCTTATCATATTAACTATATTTGTCGTAATAACCTGTGTTAAAGACTTTATAGAGACATCTATAAAGAATAAAAATATATCTCTTTTGAGCTTTTTAGTAATTTCCTTCATAACAAGTATACTTTCATTCAAGTTTTTATCACCTTTAATTGAAGGTTCTTTTTCTCTTTCTAAATCTTTTATCACCACTTTAATCATTCTTGTAACTATATCAATCCCTCTATTAATTTCCTTAGAGGATAAGTATGCAGACGAAAAGGAAACGGAAAATTTATAGTTTCTCATTTACATAAAAGAAAGAGGGAGCTCCCCTCTTTCTTTTATATCGTTCTATTTCTCAAGACTAAATCATTCCTTTTAATATCAATCCTAAAACTGACATTATTATCGCGCTAATAATAATTCGCAAAATCCAAGTAGTGTTTGTACTTATTTTTTCTAATTGCTTATTGATTGTTGCTATGTCTTTCTCATTAATAGTGGTACGCGTTTCTAAATTACGAATGTCTCTCATAATTTCTTTTTGCTCCGCCTTGAGACTGTCAATTTTAGCGTAAACATCTTCCATATATTCACACCCTCTGTTCATCTTAATAGAAAAATCTATATATATTATGAGACAACCCTCTTACCTGTGAATACATTGCGTATATCCGCGTACCAAATTATTTGTACAATCTAATTGAATTACTCACATGTTTCCATTCTTCTATTTATAAATTAGCGTTAAGATAGATTAAAATTTAAAAAGGAATCCCTTGTTTATTTAACAACAAACAAGGTGCAATCCACCATTCGGGAGCACCTACGATAATTTCTATTGTTTTCATATTTACAACTCAATATAATCAGTATGATTTTCTGAAGAATCCACTTTTTGAACTGCTTAAAGTATACTAATATGAATACGAAATAGCTGTATTGATAAACTCTCTAGAACAATAAATATACTGGCTGAAACGGATCTATATCCAATATTTTTTCCAGTAACATGAATGGTTATTTCTGATAAATGCGTTTGTATATCATTGTTTTCAAAAATTTCATCCTCAACCTTTACAATATCTGCTTCACAATCTACTTCTTTAAAAGTTTTCAATAATTTTGTTTCCAATATACTACAATCAAAATTCTCATCTTTTATTACGGCAAATTTAACTTTCATATCGATTTCCCCATTTTTAACAAACTAAAATCACTAAATCAATATAAATATATATTATTCTATTAAATAATTCAAAATATATGTTTCTTATAAATCACTACTAAATATCAATTCTAAGGATTTAGATAAAAAAGAAAACAAATAAAGTGAAATTCTAATCAGTAGGTGGTTTGTCCATTCCCCGCTGATTATTTAGTTAAACCAATCGGACATTTAAGAGATTAAAAAATTACTCTTTCAATCACCAAGCTAATTAATAGATAATCCCCCTGTGCTCAGTGATTCAAAAAAATTTTTATTTTTAATTCATAGCTTCTGAGAACTTTTTGCTTTAATATTGATAAGTCGCTTCTTACATTCTGTAATATTGGAAATAACTATATAGTAAAACAAATTAACTATTAGGAGTGCTATTTATGTTTGATATACTTCGTCTCTTAATTATATTTCTCATTGCTATCTTTTTATTTTTCTCCATACTAATGGAGTTTAAAAAACCTCAAAAAAGTGTATTTTGGTTTTCAATTGAAGTCTTATCTCTTCTAGGGATTATAATGCTTTTTAAAGATTTTTTATCAAAAATATAACTTATTCCACGAATAATGACGTGTTTCAATACAATATCTTTATCTTTTGAACGATCTTATTTCTTAACACGGACTCTACCTCAAGTTGTCTTTTCTTTATAAAAAAATAGCCTACCTATTTCCGTAGGCAGACTATATCTTTATTCCTCAATACAAAAGTATACTTTCTTTTTCACTCAAACTTTATGTAATGATACAGATTCCAAATAAATTATTGTCTTTTCTGTATTTTTATCATTGATTTTTTGTTCATAAATTCGTAACACATATAGATGAGTTATCATGCTAAAATTAGCTTATTCAAAAGAAGTTATTCTTAATGAATCGATAATTTTTAATACCCTGTTTAAAGCCTCGCCCCCCTGCGAGGCTTTTTCCTATTTAACTAGAGTAATGGTTATCAACTGTTACTATGCTGCTACGGATCCTACTTTTAGCTATTCAGTATCAGCACACGTAAAATTCTTTCCTCCATCATTTGATTTACAAACTGTATTTATCGATTTTTCGGTTATTTTTTCACTTTCATTAGAAACTTGATCTAAATTCATTCGATATAATTGTTCCGGATTTTCTTTTGAATTTCCTTCAATATGAATTGTATGATTGAACATCTCAGCCGTGAAGCTGCTAGATGTATTTATCATTTTTACTCCATTATTTTCACCTACATAGCGTTCAACTACTCTTTCGGCTTCTTTAAGTTGTTGAGATGTAGGATACGGTATAGATTCCGCTAAAATAACTACACCTACTAAATATGTAATATACAAACCACCTGCAATCAAGATAACTTTCTTTACTGTTTTATTAATCATGCTCTAACTCCCTTTTCTTATTTCGCTATTAATATATATAATTTCTCTAATTTACATCAATTTCTTTTTAATACATAACATTCGTTTTACATTTTATAAAAAGCACCTCTCTTACTAATTTTCAATTTGATAATATCATTTTATTTATTGTTTTTCAATAAATAATTATTATTAAGCGTTTTATTTTTACTGTTTTTTATTTTTGATTCAATTTAAAAACAAGTGACTTATTTAAGTCCACTACATCATCAGCAAGTTTGAAAATTTGTTAATTAATAAAATAAAAAGAGCAACTATATGTAGTCTCTCTCGTTCTATCTATGTAGATTAGTAGTTTAACTTCAGCACTCACTCTATTCAAGAATACTTTACTGAATATTCAATCTGATGATAAAATTGACCTAATTAATATTTTCTTCCATCACTGTATAAAAAATTACAATAAAAAAATAGCACTCTCACAATTAAGTAAACGCAAACTGTTTCTTCTATCTACTTACTATTTAAGGTTAATAATGATATAACCTGATTTAAAAATTCGACTTAAATTCATTGATGAATGGAGAGGTTTATATGAAATTAAAAGACAAAGTAGCAATCATAACTGGTGGTGCAAGTGGAATTGGCGAATCTACTGTTCGTCTTTTTATCAAAGAAGGTGCAAAAGTAGTTATTGCTGATTTTTCTGAACGTGGAAAAGTCCTATCAGATGAATTGAACGCAAATGGATATGATACGTTATTTATTAAAACTGATGTAACAAAAGAGGCAGATATTAAACAGCTCATTCATGAGACAGTAAGTACATACGGTAAATTAGATATTATGTATGCAAATGCCGGCGTTGCTGATGATGCACCGGCAAACGAATTATCCTATGAAAAGTGGAAAAGAACTATTGATATTAATTTGTCTGGGGTATTCCTTTCTGATAAATATTCGATTGAACAATTTCTTAAACAAGGTACAGGTGGTGTCATCGTTAACGCTGGTTCGATTCATAGTTTTGTTTCATTACCTACCCCAACAGCATACTCCTCTGCAAAAGGTGGTGTGAAACTATTAACTCAAAATTTATGTACTGCCTACGCTAAATATGGAATACGTATTAACGCGGTGTGCCCTGGTTATATTGACACCCCTTTACTAGGTAGTGTTAATCCTCAACAGAAAGAATATTTAGCTTCACTTCATCCACAAGGCAGACTTGGAACACCAGAAGAAGTCGCTAAAGCTGTCTTATTTTTAGCAAGTGATGATGCTAGTTTTGTTAACGGCACAACACTTCTTGTTGATGGAGGCTATACTGCACGTTAATTTAAAAATTTTGAAGCACCCTAAAAAATATATAGTCTTCAACAAGAAAAAGCGCCATCACAAGTGACGGCGCTTTTTCTATGTAAGAGCAACTAGAAGATATCCTTCTAGCCTACTCCCATTTATAAGTCCAAAACTGTTCAAGTTGCAGCCATTTTAATGTTGCTGCATCTTTGTTTTTTATTTTTGCATGCGTATCTTCCAGCATTGCTTCTGTTTGTGAACGGTGCGCACCTAATGCAGTTAATTTATGATCAAATACTTCACTAATGTTATTTACAACATCCGGTTCTCCTAATACTGCTTCACGATTTTTCGTAATCGCAACAGCATGGATAACTGGGCGCTCTTCTTTTGGCATACGTGATACAGCGCGAACGACAGCGCGGCCAAATGCATTATGATCTGGATGTACACCGTGCTCTGGATAAAATGTAATAATTCGAGATGGATTTACTTCTTGAATGATTGCTTCAATTTTGTCAGCAACGAAATCAACATCTTCAAATTCTAACGTTTTATCATGGAAGCCAAGCATTCTTAAATCTTTAATGCCCATCGCTTCACAAGCATCTTTCAATTCTTTCTCACGGATATTTGGGATCGTTTCACGGTTAGCGAATACGTTCTTACCCATGTTACGTCCCATTTGTCCTAGAGTACCACATGCATATGTTACAGGTACTCCTTGATCTGTTAATAAGCGAATTGTTCCTCCCGCAGCATATGCTTCATCATCTGGATGCGGAAATACAACAAGTACATGTCTCTCCATAAGTTTCCCTCCTTCTTACTTAAATGGTGTTAAGCTTAACTCAAGTGCAACTGCTAGACGACCTAAATTATCATGTCCAGCTAGTAATAAACGCTCTTGACCATCTACTTCCCAGTGCGTAATACCTTCAGCATATACCCAACCATGATCCATTTTTAGACCAACTCGGTATGGATTTGTTCCAGTTATCTTCCCGCGTTCAAAACGGATAATTGCATTTCGAATGAAAGCACCAACTGTCATCATCTTTTCATTTATATGTGATGCATACGCTCCGTTTGTCGTTTCTAAATGAATATATACATCTTTATTTACAAAACGTTCAATTTCATTTTGAATAAGAGAACTATCTTTTACTATTTCCATCGGAATTCACCTCTTTAAACCATTTTACGCAAAAATAATGTAAATTGCTATCTCTATATTAGAGGACAACGCTCACTTTTCCTAATAATTTGCACTGTGTTTTTTATATTTTTTATATGATATGTAAAAAATACATTTTTTCCTTCACTTTGTTAAATAGTTTTCTTTCTTTTTTGAATTTGCTACAATATATTTTATCCCGCATTATTGCAGCGAGATACATTTCGACAATTGAATACATAATTTAAAGAAGGTGACATGATTGGAACAATCAGCACATGAAGTAGCAAATTGGCAATATTATTTTGCAATTGCCGTATTTTTAATCACGTACGGATTTATTATTTCTGAGAAATTGAATCGTGCTGTAATCGCACTATTCGGTGCTGCTATTATGATTATTTTTGGAGTTGTAGATTTACATACTGCTTTCACATCACATATTCAATGGGAAACGATTACCCTTTTAATTGGGATGATGATTCTCGTACATATTACGAGTCAATCAGGCGTCTTTGAATTTGTGGCCATTAAAGCGGCAAAAGCAGCTGGCGGAAAACCGATTCGCATTTTATTATTACTATCCCTATTAACTGCTGTCGGATCAGCATTTTTGGACAATGTAACGACTGTTTTATTAATCGTTCCTGTTACATTATCCATTACACGTATTTTAAAAGTAAATCCTGTGCCTTATTTGATTTCAGAAGTGCTGTTTTCAAATATAGGCGGAACAGCAACATTAATCGGTGATCCACCTAATATTATGATTGGATCAGCAAACAAGCATTTAGACTTTAACGCCTTTTTACTTAACTTAGCTCCAATCGTAATTATTATTTCTATCGTAACACTTGGCATTATTTACTTCATGTATCGTAACAAACTAAAAACAACACCTGAACAAATCGAAAAACTAATGGCATTAAACGAAAAAGATTACATTAAAGATCAAAGCCTCCTTTTAAAATCTATTTCGATTTTAGGACTAACTATTTTAGGCTTCGTACTTCATTCGATTATTCATGTAGACGCTGCTGTTATCGCGATGACAGGCGCTACACTTCTTATGTTAATCGGCGTGAAAGAACATGATATTGAAGATGTATTTGCCCACGTTGAATGGGTAACCATTTTCTTCTTCGCCGGACTATTTGTTCTCGTTGGCGGGTTAATTGATATCGGACTTATCTCTTCACTTGCAAAAGAAGTAATCGGCGTAACAAACGGTGACATCGGATTCGCAGCTATACTTATTTTATGGGTATCTGGCATCGCATCTGCGACAATCGACAACATCCCATTTGTCGCTACGATGATTCCTCTTATTCAAGACTTAGCTACAGGACTCGGACTATCTGTCGATTCTCCGCAAATCGAAGTACTATGGTGGGCGTTATCTCTTGGAGCTTGCTTAGGAGGAAATGGAACGCTAATCGGAGCATCTGCAAACGTAGTCGTTGCTGGTATTGCAAAACGTGAAGGACATGCTTTCTCTTATATGGACTTCTTAAAAATTGGTTTACCATTAACTATTGTTGCACTCTTGTTATCACATGCTTATATATATTTACGTTATTTAATGTAAAAGTTGTATTGCATGAAATTATATCGTCAAATCCAAAAGGTTTGCAGCATCGTGCTGCAAACCTTTTTTCATCACCAAAATATACCGATAATTGCTAACCCACCTAAAATCATACCACCAATTTGTCCGACAATTGTTGGTGATAATTGAACACCTTTTCTCACTTCAACAACTGGTCTTTCGTGCCTTAGTTGCTGCACTTCGCTTTGCAGTTGATGTACACTTCCGTGTAACTCTTTAATTAGTTCCTTTAATTCAGCGACCTCTTCATTTACTGGTTTTGCTTTTTCTAAATTCATTTTACATAACTCCTTATAAATTCAATCAGTTCACTGTAAATTTTCGCCAATTATCATTATATCTCCTGCATAATACATATATAATATTGAATGTATTCGCTAATCTTGCAACCCTATCCATTCATCCCGCAATATCCCCATAATGATACGATCAAAACACTTCCCATCTCTTTGAACCGCTTCTCTCATACACCCTTCCATCTGAAAACCTATCTTTTTATACAACGCAATGGCTGCTTTATTATAAGAAATAACATCCAGACCGACGCGGTGTAAATTCAATTCATAGAAAGCATATTTTAAGATAAGATGGATTGCTTCTCTTCCATATCCCTTTCCTCTATCATTTGCATCTCCTATACCAATGGCTAATAAACCCATTCTGTTATTCCACTCTATGCCATGAATTGCAACAAAACCAATTAAGCGATCATCTTGAACTGTCCTTAACATGAAAGAAACACTATTCGATCTCCGTCCCTTTAATAGCCCATCACTTGCTATTTCTTGTATCGATTGCGGGAATGCTACATCTGTATCTACATTCCTTAAATACTCACTATCTTCTTGCCACATAGCCATTACTTCAGCATCTGCTTCTCTAATAGCTGATAATTTAATCGTTTTATTTTGAAAAAGATTCATTGTCATTTCAAACTCCCCCTTTTTTAATAACAGGGATAATTATTAGCCTATTTATCCCCTTATTCTATAAACTGCTTTATACACGGGATACTTACAATAAGCGCTGACATTGGCACATCTCCTCTACACAAAATTAACTTCATTGTATAATTTTTCGTTTATTCTAACAATAATAAAAAGCCCTCCAAATTTAGAGGGCCTTTCCTAATAGCGAAACTATATTATTTCGTAAACATTTTCTCCGCTTCATCCATTGCCATTTTGTTACCTAAAGCAGAATAGTCAAGCCATGGTTGGTCATTAATAATGTATACGTGCTTACCTTTAACAGCTTTTAAGTCTTTCCAAATTGGTGTTTCTTGAAGTTGTTTAAATGCAGCTTTCGCTTTATCATCTCTGTTAACGACAACGAAAATAGCATCTGCATCAAAGTCAGGTAATACTTCTTGTGAAATGACTTCGAAAGGACGGTTTCCATCAATTTTCTCTACACCATTTGCAGGTTGTAATCCTAAGTCTTGGAATAAAATTGGTCCCATCGGTCTTTTTGTACTAAATACACGTAATTCTTTTGCAGTAACGCGAATTGCCATTACTTTTTCGTTATTACCTAGCTCTTTATCTATTAAACTTTTTACTCGTTTTGATTGCTCTTCGTAATCTTGAATATATTTATCTGCTTCTTTCTCACGGTTTACAAGTTTACCAACTTGTTTTAAATGATCTCTCCACGTACCTTCATCTAAATTGAAAGAATGTGTTTTTGCAATTTTTTCGTATTTCGCTACATCTTTACCAGCATATTTTTCATCAACATAAATGTCCGTTGGCTTTAATTGAAGTAACGCTTCCATATTCGGATCTGTTACAACACCAAGCTTCTTCGTATCTTTCAACTTCTCTTTAGCGTGCGGTAAGAAATCTTTTAAATCTCCACCAATAACAGAACCTACTGGTGTAATTCCTAATGCAAGTAAATTATTTGTTAAATGAATGGACATAGAGGCGATTTTTGGATCATTACTTTTTTCCGTTTTTTTCGTTGCCTCTTCATTAGCTTTCGTTTGACCACATGCTGCTAATACTAAAATACACATCATGCTAAATAAAATAGTAAGTTTCTTTTTCATATGTTCTCCTCTTTGAAGTATTTATTTTGTTTTTGTAAGTAAATAAAGAAAATACGGTGCTCCTAATGCCGCCACTACTACACCAGCTGGAATAGAGTTTGGCTCAAATATAGAACGACCTATCGTATCTGCTAGCACTAAAATAATCATTCCGATAATGCCAGCTAAAGGAAGAAAGTGTTGATATGTAGTACCTACTAACTTCCTTGCGATATGCGGAGCAACTAAACCGATAAAACCAATCCCTCCTGCCATCGATACACTTGCGCAAGATAATCCAACCGCTGTAGCTAAAAGTAATAACCGTTCTTTTTGAACAGAAACACCAAGTCCTGCCGCTACACTATCACCTAGTGACAATGCATTTAACGTTTTAGATTTTAGCCACGCATAAGGGGTTAGTATGAAAATCCAAGGTAATAATGCAAGGACATGAATCCAATCCCTTCCCCACACGTTACCAACTAGCCATCTAGAAGCGAATGTATACGTCTCATCATTTAACTTGAGAGAGAAAAATAACGAAATTGCACTAAAACCAGCTGAAACTGCAATACCAACGAGAATAAGTCTAATGGGAAGTAAACCATTTGACCGATCACTCGCAAGTAAAATAATAAGAAATGCAGCTAATACTCCTCCGCCAAATGTAAATAACGGTATTAAAATAGATGCACTTTCATTAATAGAATGAAAGAATGTAACGAATATAATTAGCCCGAAAGATGCACCTGAATGCAGTCCAAGAATACCAGGGTCTGCAAGTGCATTACGGGATAATCCTTGCAAAATCGCACCGGAAATCCCAAGGCCAATACCGGCTAACATTGTGATTATAATTCTTGGCATACGATAATCATATAGCACGGTTGCGCTCTCAAAATCACCATAACCAAAAAGTGTTTGAATTACTTTAAGTGGCTCTATACTCAGTGTCCCTGTATTTAGACTGATTAAAATTACAGCGATACTTACACATCCGAATATTGTAGTTACAGTAATAGCTCTCTTTTTATCCGTGTTAAAAAGATCTTTCACTTATAACTCCCTCCCAACTTTACGTGCTATATAGAGGAAGAACGGAACTCCAACAAGAGCTACCATAATCCCTATCGCAAGTTCCTTAGGAGGATTTACTGTTCTAGCTCCTAGGTCAGCTACAACTAATAACATAGCTCCTAATAATGCTGACATAGGAATAATGAGTCTATAATTCACACCAACTAATTTTCTAGCAATGTGCGGGATAACTAGTCCTACAAATCCAATAGAACCAACAGCTGAAACAGAAACACCTGCTAGAATAACTACTATAATCATCCCTAGTATTCTCGTTCGGTTCGTTTTCACTCCTAAATTTGTAGCAACATCATCCCCCATTGATATGAGTGAAATAGATCTCCCTAACACTATTGCAAAAATAATCGTTATAAGAATAATAGGGACTAAAAATTTCAAGTGTTCCCACTTAACCCCTGCAACACCACCAGCATACCAAAACGCTAAATCTTGGCTTAAATCATAATAAATCGCAACACCTGAACTTAATGAATGTAAAAGCGCTGCCATAACAGCTCCAGCAATCGTTAACCTCATTGGTGTTAACCCACCTGATGTTGCTGATCCAATAACAAAAATAAGTACTGTACTTAAGACTGCTCCAATAAAGGAAACAATCATTAAATAGGAATACGGCATATGCGGAAAAAAAGCAAAACTAAGTGCTACTACAAACATCGCTCCTGCATTTATGCCAAGTACACCTGCATCAGCTAAAGGATTTCGTGTTACTCCTTGCATAACCGCTCCAGCGACCGCAAAAGCTGCCCCTACAACTGCTGCTCCAATTACTCTCGGGAGCCTTAATTCATAAATAATTTGGTGCTGCGTTAATTTCGGATTGTAATCCAAAACCGCAGTCCACACCGTTTGTAAATGAATATCCTTTGCACCAAATGAAATGGCTAAAAATATAGATCCAATTAAACATAAAATTGTTAAGCTCATGAAACATATGAACTTAATATGTATCCAGCGGTTATTACCAGCATGTACAGTAGACTTATGTAACATGTTTCATTTCATCCTTTATATTCAGTTGTTTTTTGTAATTATTTTTTATTTATAATTATTATTGATAATAATTATCATTTTCATTTAGATATTATATCCCCACTTTTTTTAAATAGCAAACTATTTTTCACTTTTCTACAATATTAAAATACTCATTACAATTCCCTTCTAAAACTTACAAATACATGCAAAATAGACTACTGGATTATTTTTTAAATTGTAGTATACTTATTGATTATTTTGATTTTCCCAATAAAAACTTCGAAGGTGACACAATGTTCTATATAAAACAACTACTACATTTCACTTACGAACAAGCATTATCTTGCTTATTCCCAGTCATTATTTTCTTAACACTAGCCCTTTCAAAAATTGTTTCAATCCCAGGGTTATACCGCTATGATTTCATACTCATCGTATGCCTTCTTATGCAGTGGATTATGTACAAGACGGGTCTTGAAACAAAAGACGAACTAAAAGTAATTACCATCTTCCACCTCATCGGCCTTTTACTAGAAATATATAAAGTACATTTCGGTTCATGGAGTTATCCCGAAGAGGCATATTCGAAGGTTTTTGGAGTTCCGCTTTACAGCGGTTTTATGTATGCGAGTGTCGCGAGTTACATATGTCAAGCGTGGAGAAGGTTGCATTTAAAAATGCATCATTGGCCGAAAGCTATTTTTGCCGTGCCGTTAGGAGCTATGATTTACTTCAATTTTTTCACACACCACTTTACATACGATTTTAGATGGATATTAACTTTACTACTATTCATTGTTTTCTCTCGCACATTTGTACAATTTTCATTACAAGGCGTTACATATAAAATGCCACTCGTTCTCTCCTTTTTCCTTATCGGATTTTTCATTTGGATTGCAGAGAACATCGCAACATTTTTCGGAGCATGGCAATATCCAAATCAACGGGAAGCATGGAGTCTCGTTCACTTAAGCAAAATTAGTTCATGGTTTTTACTCGTTGTTATTAGCATTATGATTGTCACGCAGCTCAAACATTTGAAGGAATCAAAAAGATAATGCTGATTATGTAAAAACAGTTAGCCCATCACTCATTAGAGAGTGATGAGCTAACTGTTTTTAGTAATATTTTTTAAACCGTCCTTATCAAGGGAGTTATAATTTACAAGAGTATAAGCAATTACACATTATGAACTGCTACTAGCAGAAGATGTTGCTACAGATGAAGCGGCAATCGTTGCCATCATGGCTGCCTGTTGTGCTTGTATGAGGACTTCTATCATTGTTTGTAAACCTGTGTTAGTAGCTTTACTTTCCTCACCTTTCTGACTTACGAACAGTTGAATAGCAATAAGAATAGTTGTATCTGTATGCCAACGGAACAATTTATCCCCCTGCAATTTTTCAATAAATGCTCGAATAGAATGAATCTCTTTTTCTCCGTCCTCGAGTAACGCTAGTAGCCCGATAGCTGGGTAATGCATCTGTTTTACTTTTACCTTTTCTTGCTTTAACAAATTCCATATATTTGTACATTTTGCAACTAATAGTTCTTCCCTGACATCCTTCTTTAGTGAAAGAATATGACTCAAAAATTGAAGATCATTCCCTTTACGCAAACCAGCTGTCGCTAGTTTCTGATAAAGACGTTCCACTCGGTCCATAAGTGTTTCTACATGCTCTGATTGTCCTGCTAATAAAACTGCGAGCGGATAATCATTTGTACTTGTAAGAAAGAGGTGATCCTTTTTCATGCGTTTATATACTTGCATCGAACGCTGAATATGTGTGTCATGCTGTTCATTTTCTTCTGTTAAAAGCACAGCTGCTGCGAGATAAGTAAATATACTCCGGCTAAAGCCACCAGTGACCAATTGTTCATATAAATCTAAAAACTTCCGAAAAGCTTCCTTGTAATCTGTAAAGTGAATATCTAATGTTGCGGCCACTACAAAACGATGATAAGACTTTAAGTATGAAAACATCCCTACCTGATTCTTAATATAACTACTAATTTCTAAAAAACGTCCGAGATCAAACAATTTATCACTACCTGCATACATAGCAGCAATCATCATTCCTGTTCGAGAATCACTCGTTTTCCATTTTAGTTCTCCCTTTAACTGTACATATGTATGTTTATATTGCTCCAACTTTTGCTCTAATGTAATCATAGTATTCACCCCTATTTCTAGTTCTTCTCTATTATTATACGTATATTCCATATTTAGGAATACTATAATTAATAATCACACCATAAAAATTATAAAATTCTCTTATCCTTCTTCATCAGCACCACGATGATAATCCCTAATCCTTCAAAAAGTTATACAAAAAAGGTAGATAATAATTTATCTACCTTTTTTGTATATATTATTTAACATTACAACTGTATTGCTTGTTATATGCAATTAAGACTAAAGAGCTTTAATAATACGTTCCATCGCTTTCATTTGCCCAATATGATCAGCTTCATGATAAAGCATCATACCGTAAAGCTCCCCTACTGTTTCCAATCCTAGGAATGGCTCTGGCAGTTTATTTTCAAATGCTTCTGCTGGAATTTCGTTAATACGTTTTGCTTGTTCTTTTAATTGAGCCGTTAACACTTCTAACGATGGTCCTTCTGTTTTCCATTTAGATGGTCGTGATCCATACCCAAACATACCTAGATATTCAGTTGGTAATTGTTTGAATTCTTTTCCAAACATGAATACTTCTGCTGCTGTTAACACGTGACCGATATGCCAACGAATTGTATTGTTAAAACCCTCTGGCTGCGTATCCGCAGTTTTATCATCTAACGTTTCCATAAATTTAAGTAACGCCCCGCGCGTTATTTCAAATTGTTTTAAACCCACTAGTCTATTCATTTTATCGTTCCCCTTCTTGATGTACAATTTATTATGAACTAATAATGTTCAACTTATTAAAATTTCACCTTGTTTAATCTATCAGAAACAAATAAGAAACACATCTAATATGCTTATTAAAAATAATAAAAAGGTTCACTCCTCGTAAATATAGAATTACTTACTATGTAAATAAAAGAGGAGTGTACTTGCATGTTACATATTTTAAAACAGCAATATAATCTTATTAGCTCTACAAGAGAAACTCTATTTTCGTTTTTGGAAGAAATCCCAGTAGAAAAATTACATAGCACTGTTCCGAATTTCGGGAGCGGTAGCATTATAAAGACACATATTCATGTAGCCGATTGCTATCGATACTGGCTTGGGTCATTCGCATTCAAGCAAAAAAGAGCAGATTTTTCATTTGCTAGCGATTACGAAATTGAGCATGCAGATGTCGCGAAAGTCCGTGCTAGATTTAAATTAGTAGATGAGACTGTACAAAGTTTTTTAAATGAATACAATGATCGTTGGCTTGAAAACATAGCAAATGAAGTGAAATGGCAAAAAGAACCTTGGAGCACAACTCCGCTATGGCTTTTAACTCATACGGAGACGCATGAATTTCACCATAAAGGACAAATTGTATCTATGGCTCGTCACCTTGGATACAATCCTCCTGATACAGACCTTAGTTAATTCAATGGTCCATGATTACCGAAAAAATTAGAATGAATACAAATCGAGCATGTTTTGAAATCCAATCAAAACATGCTCTTAAAATATTCTATCTTACAATCTCCATATCCTCATCAATACCAAATAGTCTCCGCATAATTATAAGCATCACTATTTGGTATTGCATGTTTCCCCTGTGCTTGCGCCTTTCTTGGATCTAAGTCATATACCATTGGCGTATAGCATGATGTTTGCCCTTTATTTACAACACCATTTCCTCCAGCACTTCCACAAGTGTATGCCTTTCCATCTGTTTTTCTAACAATCCTTGCATCAGCTTCGTTATTATAAACTGCCAGGCGAGTTACAGTAACTTTTGCCCACGCTGTCTTACACGTCGTGCTAAATTTTAATTCCACATAAGAATTTGAATCAATCCACTTCTTTTCTTTCGTTACTGCAGATTGATCACAGCTGTTATAATAAGGACTTTTCCCATCATATGAATGGTCTTCTGCGTATGCTTTATCGCTATTAGTCGTGCTAAACATACTAGTTACAACGAGTAAAGATAGCAATAAACATGCACTCGTCTTTTTTAAAAGTTTCATATCTTTTCACTCCTTTATTAATAACGTGCTGTTTTCCCGTAACCGTTATTAAACGTAACTGCTTCAGCATCTGCTGTGTATCCGAAATCAGCAGTTAAATCAAATACCATTCCTGTATAAGTACTCGTTTGACCTGTTTTTATTGTGCCGTTCCCCTGATTAGAAGTAACTGATTTTTGGAATACACCATTTTTATATTTATTCACAACAGCGTACGCGTACACTCCTCCCGAAACAGCTGGTGCTGGTTGATCTAAAACAAACTTAGCCCATGCTGCATGACATTTATTACTGTAACGTAAATACACTGTCCCTACTTTTTTACTACCTTCATATACAGCTGTAGATTTTGCATTAAATCCATCTGCATCACACGTCGTACTTCCCCCGTATACTTTCGTTGTTGCTGGATTTTTCCCGTCATAATAACTACTTAAATCAGTAGCTGCAAATGTACTTCCTTGAAAACTAAATAATACACCTATACTTGCCGCACTTAACACGCATACTTTCATTAACTTTTTAAACATTTTAAATTCCTCCTCACAATAAGTACGTATACTAAAGACAAGCTATACTGCTATGTAAGTCCTCCTTTCACGCTTCCTAGAGGCATCTTACAGAAACGAATAAACGTTGTAAATTCCCTTATGATTATTGGAATATACGAAGAATTTTACTTATCCTTGTAAGAAAAAAAGTTGAGAAATACACATTTTATAGCATTCTATATTTAAAACATAAAAGAACCGATACTTGTTATATTCAAGCATCGGTTCTTTATACAAAATTGCCATTTTTTCTTTTATATAAAATAAATATTTCTCCACTTAATCCGTTACAAAAAACTCCCTCGTTACATCAATAAATTGTCGCAGTGGCACTGTCATCCATTTGTCTTTATGCCAAGCGATTTGTGTATAAATTGGAGATATTGTTTCGTTTAACATTAACTCCTTTAACGTCCCTTCCCGTATATCTTTTTCTACTACTATCGCTGGTAAAACGGCTATACCTAAATCTGCAATAACACATTGTTTAATTGCTTCAACACTAACAAATTCAATTTTATTTGCTGGATATACATCTTCCCAGCGAAATAGCTCTTCAAATAAAGTCCGATACGAGCAGCCTAATTCTGTTAGTAAAAGTGGTTCACTCTCTAAATCTTTTATAGAAACTGAAGGTTGTTCAAGTAAACGATGCGTAGGAGCAGCTACTACTTTTAATTCTTCTTTCATAAGTGGTTCCACATGTAAAACATCTTCTGTTTTACATTCGTCCAAAATAAATGCAAGATCTACTTTCCCCTCCATCAATTGTTCCTTCGCATCTTTATTGGAGTGTGCTGGTTTAAATATAAGTTTTATTTGAGGAAATTGTGCTTTAAACTTCTTTAATATAGAAGGCAGTCTGTATGTACATTGACTTTCTTGTGCACCAATTATTAACGTACCTGCTATTTCTTCATCATCTTTCACAGCCATTTTCGCTTCGTTACTGAGTGCAATCATCTTGTCGGCATATAGTTGAAACTTCCTACCTGCTTCAGTTAAGAAAAGACGTTTCCCTAATCTCTCAAATAGTGGTGTACCAAGCTCAGCCTCTAACGTTTTAATTTGTGCTGTAACGCTCGATTGGGCAAAGTTTAATTTCTTCGCAGTTTGTGTAAAGTTCAAAGTATGTGCCGCTACTTTAAATGTAATTAACTGTTTTATTTCCATTTATCATCCCTCTTTTCAATCGATATTTTCGATTGATTCCATCGAAATAATCCTCTTTGTCTATTGATATTTGTATTGTATGATAAAGAACATCTATAAACAATATAAATGGAGGTATTCCATATGAAAGCACTTTGTTTCGAAACATTCGGAGACGCTAACGTTCTACACTATAAAGAAATACACGATCCAATCATAAGTCCAAATGAAATTCTTGTCCGCACGAAAGCAATCGGATTAAACTTCGCTGATATTTATAGACGCCGCGGCGATTATCATCTTGCTGGCAATCCGCCTTATGTATTAGGTTATGAAGGAGCTGGAATTGTTGAAAAAGTAGGAGCTGACGTTACTACTATCAACCTAGGAGACCGTATTGCATTTGCGGACGTCCCATTTGCAAATGCAGAACTAGTTGCCGTTCCATCTGAAAAAGTAATCCCACTACCAGATTCTATTTCTTTTGAAACAGCCGCTTCTGTCTTATTACAAGGATTAACTGCACATTATTTAACGCACGATAGCTATCAACTAAAACAAGGTGATATAGCTTTAGTACACGCTGCAGCTGGTGGCGTCGGTCAACTTCTTATTCAAATGATTAAACTACAGGGCGGAACAGTAATTGGTCTTACATCATCAAAAGAAAAAGCAAAGATAGCTACATTAGCTGGTGCCGATCGCGTATCTTTATATAACGAAGAATGGCATACGAAAGTACTTGAAATGACTAATGGAACTGGAGTAAATGTTGTGTATGAATCAGTAGGTTCTACATTAGGGGAAAGTTTTAACGCTACTAAAATTGGCGGTACTGTCGTATTTTACGGAATGGCTGGTGGTAATCCTGCGCCAGTTGATCCGCGTATGCTTATGGATACTTCAAAAACTTTAACTGGTGGAGACCTTTGGAACGTGCTTACCACTTATGAAGAACGTAAAAAACGATCTACTCAATTATTCGATTGGATCACAACTGGAAAATTAAACATTTCAAATCCTACTACATTCTCTTTACAAGACGGTGCTATTGCTCATGAATTATTAGAGAGCCGTAAAAGCACAGGGAAGATTTTATTAATCCCATAATTCACAAAATGAAAAGGAAGCTAGATTTCTCTACCTTCCTTTTCTTATTTCTATTTGAGATTTAATTATATTTCCACACTTTCTTTCCCTTTTGCAACATAACTCATATCTCCAACCGACTCGACTGTATATGTTCCATCTTGGTATACAATCTTCGTCACACTAGCATTTTCCACCCCAAGTTTTGTTTTGCTACTGTCTAACATTTCTATTAAGGTAGTAATCAAAAGCCCATGAACGACAACTAAAACGTTACCGCCACCATTTCCAGCAGCTTCTTCACTAATTTTATCTATCTCAGCTTTTATGCGAGTAGAAAATAATTCCCAATCTTCCGCCTGTTTTGTAGGATCTGCTACTCTAATAAGATTAATCACTTCTTGAATAGAAAACTTCATAAGTTCTTCTGGTGATGGAACGCCTGCAGCTTTTCCAACCACATCCCACATATTCTCAAGTTTTTCACCTTCAAAAATACCGAAATTTAATTCTCGCAAATCTTTTCTTTGCTCAAGTTTTAATTTTGATTGCTCACTATATTTTAATACTAAATTAGCAGTTTCAATCGCTCGGCCGCTATCACTACTATACGCATTCATAAAATGAATATCTTTTAATCCTGTTCCTAAATTTGTGGCAACTTCAACACCTTTTTCTACTAATGGAGAATCAGCCCAACCTTGCGCGCGATGATTCGTATTTAATATTGTTTTACCGTGTCTTGTAACATATAAAGTAACTGCATTCTCATTGCTATCTGTTTCTCGCTTATTCATTTCATTCTCTCCCTTTACGTTTCTATATCAATTTTACCACCTCAATTATTCATTGAGCAAAATATACGTCAGTAGATCCGCTTAATAAAAAAGCTATCTTTCTGTATATCCATACAAAAAGATAGCATCTTTTATGATTACATTTCTTAACCGTTACTCCTACTCAGCAAAAGCACTCGAATATTGTACAATTCCTTCTACACCTCGAAGAGAATTTTCTGTTAATTCCATTATCATAAATACCTCTTCAGGCACTTCAAACGGTGCTTTTATATTCCACTCACTTGCTTTCTTAAAACCAAATTTCGGGTAGTACTCTGGATGTCCCAATACTACAACTGATCCGTATCCAAGTTCTTTCGCTTTTTCTAATGCAGCTACAATCAGGTTTCCACCAATTCCTTTTTTCTGATGACCCCTAGCAACTGAAACTGGTGCAAGTGCTAACGATTCTACAGAAGTTCCATCTTGTTCTATTGTAATTTTCGATAACATAATGTGACCAACTATATCTTCATCTACCGCAACAATTGATAACTCTGGAACAAACGCGTCACATTCTCTAATACGTTTTACAAGTTCATGTTCTGTTTTATCACTAAATTCTTCCTTTAAAAATGCTTCTTTTATGACTTCTTCTGTTTTTCTATAATCATTTTTTTGTTCTTGTCTAATCGTTACCATTTTAACTTATCCTCTATTCTTTCTTATTTCTTTTTGAATTTTACGCAGTGCTTTTTTCGATCCGCGCTCAATATCGTGTTGCATTTTTCTTTCTTTATAATCAACAAATAGTGTATTTAAATCGTATCCTTCTGGATATAACTCCTTCGCTGCTACTTCTAAAGTAATACGTTTTACATTTACTTCAACGAATTCACCGTTATAATATACAACAACGTTATAAAAATTATCTTTTTCCTTATAGATGATACCAAAATCATCATGATCCAATAAATTAACACGATCGCCGATTTTGTACTCATAATGAGATTCTCTTTTTTCTTGTACAAATTTCGGTTTTCTAATTTTACTTTCATTCACTTTTTCTAATGCGTACTCTTTATTTCCCATATACTCTTTCGCTCTTTTCAGTACATGTTCTTTTACGCTCATTTTATTCGCAATCCAAAGTGCATTACTTTCTCCTGATTTTCCGATAACTAATTTATAAAGCGGCTCTAGCGTTTCACTATTAAACTGCATCGCTGCATTCATAAAGTCATCATGCATTTCTGAGAATCGTTTAATTTCTCCGTAATGCGTACTCGCAACGGTAATACATCCCGCAAAGTACAACTCTTCTAAAATAGAAATTGCAAGTGCTGCACCTTCATTTGGTTCTGTACCGCTCCCTATTTCATCAAATAAAAGTAACGTATTATTATTTGACATCCTCATAATCTCAGAAAGATTTTTCATATGAGACGAAAATGTACTTAGTGCATTTTCAATACTTTGATTATCACCAATATCTACGAATACATTTTCGAAAATAGCGATTTCTGTACCTTTATCTCCTGCAATATGAAGACCTGACATTGTAGCTAATGTTAACAATCCAATCGTTTTTAACACAATTGTCTTTCCGCCCGCATTCGGCCCTGTAATAATTAAACTACGATACTCTTGACCAATTTTAAAATGTAACGGTACAACTTGCCCTGTTAAAAGCGGATGCTTACAATTCACTAAATGAATGTAGCCATGATCGTTTAACTTCGGTTCTATTCCATCAATCGATTTACTAAACTTCGCTTTCGCAAATACCATATCATACTGACTAATTAGCTCCATGTTAATCTTTATACTATAAATGTTTTCTAACACCATTCCTGATAAAGTCGCTAAAATCTGATACTCTTCAACCGCTTCATCTGCTTTCAAACCTGCTAATTCTGCATTCAATTTCGTAACCGTATGCGGTTCTATAAATACAGTAGAACCTTTTGCCGAGGCTTCAATAATACTTCCAGCAACTTGATTTTTATAGGAAGATTTAATTGGAATCGTATAACGGTCATCCTTTTTACTAATAAAGAATTCCTGAATGAATTTCTTATTTGCACTACTATTTAAAAACTTCGTTAAACGTTCTTTTATTTTCCCATCTACAGAATCGATATTATTTCGAATTCGTTTTAACTCTTTACTTGCAGCTACATCAATACTATTTCCTTTAATTGAAAAGTTAATTTCCTCTTCAATACTTTTATATTCAGTCATTGAATTTGCATAAGAAGCTAATACTGGTGCAAAAAATTCTTTATCTAACATAAACTTTTTAATCTTTCTACACCCACGTAAAAAGTCTGAAACACTTACTAATTCTTCTGGATCTAAAATCATTCCTTTTTCTAATTTTTGAATTGTACTAGCAATATTAGAAATGCCGAAGAAAGGAACATGCCCTTCTGCATCTAATATAGCTCGTGCTTCTGTCGTTTCATTCAAGCGATTTCTCACTACTTTTATACTCGTACTCGGCTCTAATTTGTTTACTAATTCCTTACCTAATCCACTTACACAATAAGATTTCACTATATCCTTTAATTCGTTATATTGTAACTTTTCAAAAGTCATCGTATTCATTTTGTTTCTCCTCACTATGATTGATTTTTATCATAAATGAAGATACCTACTCATTAGATTCCAATGAGCTCTACATTATTTAATCACCATTTTTATACATTAAAAATATATACAAAAAAGCTGCGGGGATACCGCAGCTTTTACATTTACAAGGCATGAGTAATAACATATGAGGAAATAAGCCATAAAAAACAGATGGCAATCCCCTTATTACACGCTTTATAAAGTATTGTAGGTATCTTCATAGGTATTGAAATAAATCCATGACAAAGCTAGGGGTATGGTATACATAAAAATCCCCTGTTCTTATCTGATTTATTTCATTAAATTTTTCCTATTTAGTACCTACCGCACTCACAAAAAGCACCTCTCATTAATTTATATTATAGTCATTGAAATCTAATTTATTGAAATCATCATACTATATGTTACGTGAGAAGTAAAGGTGCCATACTTCAGTAGTACGCAACTCTACACTTCAATATTTCTTAAATTAGACCTATATTCGCTGAGGAGAAATTATAAGAAGCGCCTCCGCTATTGCGAATGTCATTTCCTTCCCCTGATACATTTAATAATTATGACAAGCAATAATAGGAGGTTTACTATATGAGTGAAGAATATAGTATTTTACATGGAACTGCTCTAGAACCAAATTTAATCGGTCCCACACTACCATCAATTCCACCATTTACATTACCCACCGGACCTACTGGAATCACAGGTCCTACCGGTGCGACAGGTTTTACCGGAATTGGAATAACTGGTCCTACTGGGGGTACAGGTCCTACCGGAATCGGAATAACTGGTCCTACTGGGGGTACAGGTCCTACTGGAATCGGAATAACTGGTCCTACTGGCGCAACCGGTTTAGGGATCCTTCCCGTATTTGGAACAATAACTTCTGAAGTAGGAATCGGTTTTTCAGCAGTAGTTAATACAAATGTTAATTTTACCATTCCAGGACCTGCTAGTGGAACTACTATAAATCCATTAAATAATTCTATTACAATTGATACCACTGGCGTGTACTCTGTATCCTTTTCAATTGTATTTGTAATACAAGCTATATCGTCTAGTATATTAAATCTTACAATAAACGATTCCATTCAATTCGCAATCGAAACGCGAGTTGGTGGTGATTATGGGATAAGAGCTACATCCGCCAGAACTGATTTACTATCTTTAAATCAAGGGGATGTTCTTCGAGTACGAATAAGAGAAGCCACGGGTGACATTATATACTCCAATGCCTCTCTTGTTGTTATAAAGGTCGACTAACTCTTTTATTACAATAAAGATTCAGGAAAAATAAAGTGAAACTTTAATAAGCCCTCACCAATCGGACTGACCACAAATAGCGGGATAAATATGCACAATATAAAAAGAAGAGGAAAACTTATATTTCAGTCTACCTCTTCTTTTTCATCACCAAATTACTGCTGAACATATATGGAAACTGATCCTCCACTTACTTGGAATTGTCCCCAACCATCCTTATTAATTGTTACAGTATTTGTTTGATTACCCGTAATATCGTACCATACTTCCCCTGCGTTATTCTTCCCAACATCCATCCACTTTGACCCTCCTGGTCCATCAGAGATTAATGTTGCTAAACCAGAATTAGCATGTACACTATCACCTTCTCTTGTCCAGCCAATTACATCTGGATGATCAAAATAATCCCGCTGCGTACCATATGCAAAGTTTTTTCGTGCCGTCAAAATCGGATCAATTTTGTCCTTTAACGCTGGAATTTCATAGTTACTATTTCCTTTTGTACCATAGTAATCACCATAGAAAACAGAAGGATACCCCTCTGCACGCGTTAAAATAAATGCATATGCCAACGGTTTGAACCAAGGGCTCACTACAGATTCCAATGACTGACCAGGCTGTGAATCATGATTTTCAACTAGAGTAACCGCAAGTGTAGGATGATTCGCAACTACCGTTCCTTTTAAAATATTTCTCATATCATAATTCCCATTTCCTGTTGAAGCATAGTGAAAATTATAATGAAGTGGTGCATCGAACACAGATTGATTATAATTGACCTTCGCTAAATAATTATTTAAAGTCTGGATATCATTTTGCCAATATTCAGCTACTGTAAACATTTCTTTCCCCGTTTGCTGTCTAACATGATTTACCCAATCGCGCAAATATTCATGATCAATATGTTTAACAGCATCTAAACGAAAGCCATCTAAATTTAATTCCTTCGCATACCACGTTCCCCATTTTTTCATTTCATTCGCAACATCTGGATGATCAAAATCAAGATCCGCGTACATCAAATAATCATAATTCCCATTCTCGCTAGACACTTCCCAGTCCCACGCTTTACCTATGCCCCTAAATTTATAAATTCGGTTTAATTTCTTTCCTTCATCCCAATCTGTTCCGTCAAAATGATACCATTTCCATTTGAAATTAGAATAAGAATCTCCACGCCCTGGAAAGTTAAATCCTGTCCAAGCACTAATTTCATAATCACCTGATACTTCAACATTTCGATTGCTTGGGTCTACCTCAACTGCTGTGACAGTTTCTGTATAATCAGCCCCACCTTTATGATTCATAACTACATCACCGTATACATCGATGTTTTTCTTATGTAAAGCGTCAATTGCAGACTTCAATTGTGCTTTCGTCCCATATTTCGTCCGCACTGTTCCCTTTTGATTGAATTCCCCCAAATCATATAAATCATATGCTCCATATCCTACGTCATTTTGCGTAGTTCCTTTATATGCAGGTGGTATCCAAACAGATGTAATTCCTTTTTGCGCTAAATTTTCAGCATCAGTACGCAAACGATTCCAATGATCCCCATCATTCGGAGCATACCACTCAAAATATTGCATTAACGTTCCATTGTTAACTGTATCTGCATATGCTTTACTCCCCTCATATATACTAGGTAAAAACATAACAACTGACAATCCGACTATTGTTACTCTTTTAAACATCTGTACACCATCCCCTTCTAAGAAAGCGTTTGCATAGTTTATCAGAATTATTATAATATTCGTTCCACCGTTAGTAAAGTAGCAATCTCTCACTCTCCCACATTATTTTTAATCTCACTTCAAATATTCAACGTAGTTTTAATTTCACATCCTATTCAAGATTGTTTACAATTTACCTATAAAAACATAACGGAGGGATTTCTATGACAGACTTTCAAAAACAATTTTTCGCACGATTATATATAGAAGAAAAAGACACAGTTTCATTTGAAGATTTATCTAACATTATGTACGCAATGGCACAAACTGTTCCTTTTGAAAACTTAAATATTCTCGAAAAGAATTTTAAAGAAATATCAAAAGAAAATTTGAAAGAGAAAATTTTAGTAAATAACCGTGGCGGTCTTTGTTATGAACTCAATCCTACTATGTATTACTTCCTGAAAGATTCTGGATTCGATGTTCATCTCGTTTCAGGAACAGTTTATAACGCTACAAACTCCATATGGGCTGTTGATTCTGGCCATATTGCAACCGTTTTAACACATCATAATGAACTTTATTTAATTGAAGTAGGATTCGGATCATACTTACCTCTTGCCCCTGTCCCTTTCTCAGGTGAAGTCATTCACTCTGTTACAGGAGATTATCGTATTCGTAAAGAAATGACCGAAAAGGGAAACTACATTTTAGAGATGCGGAAAAACAATGAGTTCTTGGATCAATCTTCTGCTGATGATTGGACGTTAGGCTATGCATTTTATATAGAAGAAGTGGATGAAGAAAAAGCAAATACAGCACAAAAAATTATCGTTGAACATGAAGGGTCACCCTTTAATAAACTACCTCTTATTGTAAAACTAACTGAAGATGGGCATGCCTCTTTAACGAAAGATAGCCTTACAGTAGCGAAAAATGGTAAAAAAACGAAAGAAACCGTTACAGACATGCAATTTACAAACCTTTTACATTCAAAATTTGGAATTACACTATAAGTATGTAAGCCTTGTTATTTTAGCAAGGCTTTTCAATTTTCAGCAGGGATTTTTTGCAATTTGTTGTATTTCATAGTTATATAGAAATATAACTACATGTTTAGAAAGGAAATGATTATGACAGAACTTAAAGATCGATTACAAGTAGCTGATATAGAAAAATGGGATTTAACAGACATTTACCATACAATTGAAGATTGGGAAAGTGATTTTCATAAAATTGAAGTATTAACGAAGGAATTACACGAGTTTAATGGCAATATTCACGATGGCAATAGTTTATTAGCTTATTTAACGAAGAGTGAAGAAATTTCTAGCATAATATCTTTAATATTCGCTTATGCACGATTACAATCTGACCTTGATACACGCGATACTGACGCGCAATCTCTTGTCGATAAAGTATCACAATTACACGTGAAAGTAAGTGCAGCTAAATCTTTCTTTTCCCCCTTCTTACTTAGCATAGACGAAAGCACATTACATTCTTACATAGAAGAAACAGAAGGCTTACAATATTATAAAGAAGACTTATTTGAATTATATCGTTATAAAAAACACGTATTGAATAAGGACCAAGAAGCAATTTTATCACAGATGGGTGAAGCTCTTTCTTCTCCACAGCACACATTTGGTATGTTAAACAATGCAGATATATTATTTGGTGAAGTGACGACTGACGATGGAGAAAAAGTGAACTTAACACGCGGAATGTATGCAAAGTTAATAGAAGATACGAATCGTGAAAAGCGTAAAGAAGCTTATAAAGCATATTACAAACCATATGTTCAGTTAAAGAATTCCATCGCATCTACTTTATCCGCTGCTATTAAAAATAATGTTACCGTTTCGAAGCTAAGAAACTATCCATCAGCGCTAGAGAAATCATTATTTGGCGATATGGTTCCGAAAGAAGTATATGAAAACCTTATTGATACAACGAAAAAAAACATTCAAACATTACATACATACAATGAAATTCGAAAAGAAAAATTAAACGTAGATGAACTAAGACAATACGACTTAGGCGTCGATTTAGTAGAAGGTGCAAAACAAGACATCCCATATAGTGAAGCATTTGACATTATGATTGCATCACTAGCTCCTTTAGGAGAAGAATATATTGAGACATTAAAAAGTTTTAAAGATAAACGATATATAGACGTAAGAGAAACACCAGGAAAACGTTCTGGTGCTTATAACTTTGGTGTATATGGTGTTCATCCTTTCATTCTTTTAAATCATCACGATGATTTAAATAGCCTGTTCACTCTTACTCATGAATGCGGGCACGGTATGCATACGCACTATTCACATGGATACCAACCAAGAATTTCTGCACATTATTCTATCTTTGTGGCAGAAGTCGCTTCTACAGTAAATGAAGTGTTATTAATTCACTATTTATTAAAAGAAGCAAAAGAAACGAACGTGCGTAACCATTTAGTTAACCATTTTATTGAAAAATTCAAAGGTACTTTCTTTACACAAATTATGTTTGCAGAATTTGAAAAAATCACACATGAAATGGCGGAACAAGGTAAACCATTAAATGCACAAGTCTTCAGTGAAATTTATGAAAAACTATTTAAAGAATATAACGGTGATTCACTTGTATTTGATGAAGAAGTAAAATACGGATGGGCTAGAATCCCTCATTTCTACCGCCCATTTTACGTATACAAATATGCAACTGGATTCGCATCTGCCATTCAAATCGCTGATAAACTATTAAGCGGTGATCCGAATGCTCAGAAAAATTATATTGAATTCCTGAAAGGTGGAAGTTCTGATTATCCACTAAACCTATTGAAAAAAGCTGGTGTTGATTTAACTACGCCAGAACCGATTGAAAGTGCATTGAAACAATTCACTCAACTTGTTGAGGAGTTTTCAGCATTATAAAAAGCATGCAGAGTATATGCTCTGCATGCTTTTTCATTTGAATTACTCTATTCTATATGCTGCTGCGTCACACAGTGAATCATACCACCATACGCATACAATTCATTCACATAAATACCGACAATTCTTCTTCCTGGAAACTGACCTTCAATAATTTGCAGCCCTAACTTGTCATGTTCATCACCATATACAGGAACTAATACGACTTCATTACCAATATAAAAATTCAAATATGAACCCTTACAGTCTGCTTCTTTTACCACTTTTCTTGTTACTGGTACTGGAATGAGCTGAAATGGCTTTCCATCTATATTTTTCGCTTGTCGCAATTCTTGATAATGCTTTTCGTACGCCTCCAAAAGGTATGGCTCTCCTTCACCGAAAGGATCATATTCATACAGTATCGTATTTTCATTTACAAACCGTGCCGCGCCATCAATATGATAATCCGTATCTTCATCATAATTATCTTCTCCGCGTATACCAGTTATCCATATAAAATTCGTTACTCCTAAATATTTCGTTAATTCCATTTCAATTTCTTTCTGACTTAGTGTGGGATTTCGATTTTCATTTATAATAGACGTTTTCGCCGCCATTAAGGTCCCGTTTCCGTTTATCTCAATTCCCCCGCCCTCTAGACAGACACTAGATTCAACTTTTGGAATGCGATACATTTCACTTATTTTATTCGGAATATTAGCGTCTTTTTCGTACGGATATTTATTTCCCCAACCATTAAATATCCAGTGCGTTAGGCAGCGATTCCCTTCCTTATCCGTTACAAAGATTGGTCCGTTATCTCTTATCCAAATATCATCAGTTTCTTGAATTAAGAAATCAATTTTATCCATATTTACATTAGCTTCCATTAACTTCGATTGGACATGTATTTTCTCTTCTTCATCACATACAACAATATGGACATTTTCTCCATAGTGAAGCTCCTTTGCCATCGATATCCAAATATCATCTAACTTAGCTCTATAACCTTCACCTCTATGTGCTTTATCATGTGGCCATTGGAGCCATGTACCTTCATGTTTCTCCCATTCCGCAGGCATATAAAACAAACTATTTTCTATATTTCTCATACGTGTTCACCCCTTATATGAATGTAGGTACAGTCTATACTTTGACATCGTGTTAAGGTCAACAGGAATATCTTCATTTACTTGTAGCAACTTTATAAGGTGACTCTTTATTTCGCCTTTTTATTATGATAAATTGCTTTCGTACATAGAATAAGGATTGACATAATGTTAATGTCAATCCTTATTCTCATTCTATTTTCGTAACTAAAAAACAAATTTGTGTCACATACTCTTCTGCTAAACAATCACATTCAGGTCCCTTTATATAAACCTCATATGGCGAATTAACTATTACATACCCATTTTTTTCAACCCATTCTTCTAACGCTATATAAGCGTAACCTATATAGTCGTAACTTCCATAATGCATAGTAGTAACGATTTGATGTGGACTTAGTTTTTTCATTTCATATTCTTGTACTACATCTTCATCATTCCCCTGCATAACCGGGATTCTTAATTCAATATCACTGTTACTTGGAATATATTCTTCATCATAAAAGACTGCAGATGGCGAACCGACTATTTGAAAGTTACTTTTTTGTACCTCTTCATATAAGTCATAAAAATAATCATCTATATCATCTATATCTATTTTTACTCTTTGAGTAATTATCGTTACTTCGTTCCTCATTCCCATTAATATATCGTAACTTCTATGGCGAGCAATATTTAGACTACTATTCACCATTACCATTTCATTCATTTCTGAAATAACCTGTAAATTTTGCTTCACTTCATGAGACAACTCGATAATTTGTAATTGTATATGTTGAACAAACGAATCTTGATCCGATGACTGCAAAACAATTTTAATTTTTGGAAGAGGAAATTTATACTCCCTTAGCTTTTTTATTTTCAATGCTACTTCCAGCTGCTCTTGTTCATAATACCTATACCCATTAACCGGATTCACATATGCCGGTTTTAATATCTCCTCTTTGTCATAATGTCTTAACATCCGCGTACTCATTTTACAAATCCGAGAAAACTCAGCGATGGTATACATATCAATACTCCTTGAATATATTTTCTTTTCATTACTTATTTATTAAAACCAATCAAAAATCTTCTTCATTGAAAAATCTTCATTCTGATTTTTCAATCTTCTCATTTTCGAAGGTAACAAATGGCTTGGACAATACCACGTTAAACAATTCATTGCGCCTCCCATTGTTGATATTTCTCCTACATGAATTTGAATAACTTGCTTCTCCGTATACTGTTGAATATATCGTAAAACTTCCTCATCTTTAGCTAGTCCAAACTTAGGAACATAAAGAGCATCACATGATTCTAACATATTTATATACAACCCTTTTGCTGATGCTATCTCTTGATCATATCGTCCTTTCTCTGTATATGATGAAGGAACAACTATAAATTCAGCTTCTGGCATTTGTTCTTGAATAATCTCTTGAACACTATATCTAAATTCATGATCCCCTAAAAAATCACTAATAAACATTGTATGTTCATCAATAAATTTAACCATTCCGTCTGCGTGTGCTAGTACATCCCCTTCTTCAGCAGGAATAATAATAACTCGGCTCACATCTAAATCCCATTCTAACTGCTCAATAATTTCCTCTTCTGTCCAATCATCGTTATCATCAAATATACGTTCTGTTAATATTACGGTATCTTTTTTATTCCAAATAAGATTACCACCATCTAATATTAATGGGGATTTCACATATTCAAAGTCATTCTTTTTCAACCATTTATTAAACTGTTGATCTAAATATCGCCCCTGATCATCTGGCAAATAATTGGGTCTATATTTAAATTTAACTAGATGAGTTGTGACAACCGGTGCAACATCTCTTAGCCATATATCATCATACTCAAAACAGCTCGTATGAAAGTCTTGTTCTTCAACAGATAAAGATATAAGTTGATCCGCAATTGATTTCTTTTCATTTAAACATTCATTAAAGTAAATCAAGTCTTCATAAAATGGTTGATAATATTCATTCGATTCGTCTGGTATTGCAGTAAAAATAATCCCATTATGTTTTTGTTCCATATTATTTACCTCGCTTTTTAATAGTAGTTACATAACTGATTTCACAAAGCCAACTATTCCTCAATTCATTTCTCTTTTCATTACAACTCATGAACCGCGTATATTTCATGAATGGATTATAGCATGGAGAAATATTATATATTTATATAAAGAATATAAAGCTGACATTAAGCCTTAAATTGACTCTTGACAAGTTTTTTAAATACCATATTTTAAAACAACAATAAATGATTAAATGATTTTTTTATCAAGATTCAAACCCATTACTTCTAATAGATCGTTTTGATTATATAAATTCACTAAATGCGCTTCTACTCCTATACAAATTCCTTCTAGCGGAAGATCATTTGGATCCTGACCAAAGGGATCTTCAATTTCAACCCCTATTGCTTCAATACCTATGAATGCAAAACTTATAAATGTAAACTATTTTGATTATTGTAATGAACCATATTTACAAAAACCTCTTTCTCTATTAACCTTTTATTCTTTTAAATCACGAAAGTATACAATTAAATAATAGAATCATAAACCCTATCATTATGAGGCTGGTTAAGATTATTTCTTTCAATATCGTTACTCCTTTTTTGCAAAAAGATAAAATATCTTATTTAATTCAACAACAAATGTTCACTATTCTAAATCCCGACGCATCATTTTAGAATTCGCAATGAATAACGCACTAATTAATACAAAGATTGCACAGGCATATAACAATAAATCTAACGGACTATCGTGATCTATAATGATGAGACGCACAATAGCTGTTATACCTATATATATAAAATATCGTAATGGAAAATGAAAATTCATTTGAAAATACTTTATAATCATTACGATGAATTCAAAGTACAAAAAGAATACAACGATACTATCAATTAAATGATAACTAGATTCATTACTATCCAATTTCAGTTCTTGTATAAACTGAATGACTTCTTTCATAAGAAACACACTTAGAACAACCCCTAAGCAAATTAAAGCTACATTTAAAATGTACTGTAAAACGATAGGGAAATACGAAAACACTATTTTAAAATTCTTTAACACAAACATTTTTCTCCTTTACCATATAAAACGAAAAGCGAACATACACTACAATTCAATTATCATTATATTCAAATTTTATTTTTACAAATAATAAGGAACGACAAAATAGGTAAAGATAAGATTTCACCTATTTTGTCTATATAGCAGCACAACGAAATTACAATTAATTACTTCAATGCAATTGGTTGTTGTTGTGTCACACAATGTATCATACCGCCGTTTTTATACAACTCCCTCACATCAATACCGACTACTTTACGATCTGGGTATAACTTCTGAATCGTATCGTTTGCGATTTTATCATTCGGATCATTATAATTAGGCACTAATACAACTGTATTCCCAATATAATAATTGATATACGATCCCTTATAATCGAGAGTTTTTCCATTCTCTAAAGCAACCTTTTCTTTACTAAGCGGCAAGTATTCATACTTATATTTCTGTCCTGAAGCATTTTTGGCATCTAACAATGTATCCATATCTTTATTGGATAAACCCCATTCAGCTAGGTCATCTTCTTTCATCGTTACAATGGTAGATTTATTATGGAATTTAGCAAATCCATCAATATGAAAGTCCGTAATATCTAAATTAGGTACTCCGTCTAACCAAATAAAGTTTGATACCCCTAGGTCACTTATATATTTTTCAATTTCCTTTTCTGATAAATCAGGATTTCTATTTTTATTCGTTACCGAACTTCGAGTTAATAACGCAGTCCCATTGCTGTCTAATTCAATTGCGCCGCCTTCAAGGACAAATTTCCCCCAATCAATTCTTTCAATTCCTGATTGTTTACTAACATTTTTACGTATTTGAGCATCATTTTTATAAGGTGTTTTCTTCCCCCAACCATTAAATGCTGGATCTAATATTTTGAGATTTTTATTGCTGTCATAAACAAAAATTGGTCCACTATCCCTTGCCCATACATCATCAGTAGGCGCGATAAAGAAATCAATCTTCTCCATATTTAACCCTTCATTTGTTAAAAGCTTATTGATTCTCTCCTTTTCTTCCTGGTCATATGCAACAATGTGAACTTTCTCACCCTCAGTTAAAGCACTTGCCATCTTAACCCAAATAGGTTCAACTTCCTGCTTATACTCTTCACCATATGTGTATTCATGTGGCCATTGCAGCCATGTACCTTCATGTTTATCTTTTTCATCTGGCATCGTATATTTCCCAGCATTTTTCTGTACCTCTACTTTTTCTCCTTCTTTCCCTTTAACATTTTCATTGTTACCCTCAAAAGAGCATCCACTAATAATCGTTGTAGATAATGTAGCTATTAAACAAAACTTTATTGCTTTTTTCATTTTTCCAACCTCCTGTTCTTGTCTCCAATACTGTAAAGCTTCACATAGTGTGAAGCTCAAGCTTTTTTATCAATGTAAAAATTACCAATTGTTCTTTGCATTACTTATCATTTAACGACCTATTTAGATTTATTCAAATGCCAATCACCTTTTTTACCTATTTATCCCGCCATTTGTGGGCAGTAAGACCCCCACCTCAAAATTCAGCGAAAGCAAAGAAGTTAGGTGGGGCCCCGCTGATTAAAGTTTCACTTTATTCAGTAAGTAAAACTTTACAAAATAAAAAAATCGGTATTGATAATTACATATCAATACCGATTTTTTTATAATTACTTTCCTTCTATTAAATCATTCGCCATTTTCCTAAATTCTTGATTAAATGCATCATTCATACCATTTTGGACGTTAGAAAATAATATGACAAACGTTCGTTTATCCCAGTTAAAATTATTAAAAGTGTTCCAGCCAGCTAATACACCGTGGTTATGATAATAATCTGGGTAAATATAGAAACTAAATCCATATTTTCTTGCAGGTGATGCAGAAAACATATCTGATACACTTTGTTTGGAAAGTAGTTTACCATCCATAATAGCTTCATCTAACTTTTTCATATCTTCAACAGTCGTATACATTTCACCACAACCATACAGCCAGTTCATTTTTAAGCGAGGCGTGGCTATTAACTTATTATCTTTTTTCGTATACCCTTCTGCTAAGAAAATATCTTCTGGGAGTGTTGCGCCCATTCCAGATTCATTCATTTCAACAGGAGTCAAAATATTTTCTTTCACATATTCAGCAAGTGGTTTATTCGATATTTTTTCTACAATATATGCAAGCACCATATAATTATAATCTGTATATTTCCATCCTGTCCCTGCTGGAAATTGTAACGTTTGTGCCCCAATCCACGTTACTAATTTTAACCGTGATGCTGCGTCAACACTACCTTGTCCCTGTTCTGGTAATCCAGACGTATGTGTTAACAAGTTTCGTAACGTAATATTTTTATCTGCTGGAAACGATGGGATATATTTATTTACATTGTCTTCAATGTTCAACTTCCCTTTTTCTTTTAGTTGCATAATAGATATTGCAACTACTGTTTTCGTAATAGACCCAATGCGATATTTCGTTCTTGGCGTTGTTAATACTTGATCTTTCACATTCGCATAACCGTAGCCTTTTCGTAAAATGACATGATCTTTACTTGCTACAAGAACACTCCCATTAAATCCTTTATCTTTTAAGTACTGATCTAGTTTTCCAGCTGCAATTTCATAACGCTTTTTCTCATTCGCATCAACTTCCTGCTTAACATCTTTTTGCTTACTATTTACATTAGAAAATGCCTTTGTATCATATTTTTTTCCTTTATTTGCATGTATTAGTGTAACAACACTTCCACAAAAAACAGCAAAAATAAAGAAAACGATTAACCATTTCTTTAACATACTAGGAACCCTCTTTTATCTAGTTTCACTTAACGTACATCCATTCTATTTTATATCTTTTAATTATCAAGTATATTATAATATTATTTAATATTCACTCTGTTAAAACTAGATTCCTTTTTCTCATTTTCAATTTTTACTACTCTCTATTGTATTTCTTTCTTGCAAAATTTCCAACATACAATCGGATGCATTAAACTATAATTTCAAATTCTTTTGTAACATTTGTTACATACTAAAAAGAATGGAGATGTAATATGAAAAATACCGATAAACGCAATCGTTTAGATGATAAAATGTTTCATTATCGGATAATAAAAAACAACATGGTATTAATTGAATATTACGGAAAACAGATTATGGTATTAAAAGGAAATGATGCTGAAAAATTTTTAAATAAAATAAATCATGCAAATAACGATAAAGAAAAACAGCTAATTATGGCTAAAATTACAGGTAATTTCAAAAGAGGTAATGAACGAAATTGAAAACGAATCTCATTTACATTTTGATTATACAACAAATAAAAAAGAAATGTCGCTCATTCAACATTTCTTTAGACTTTCTTCATAAAAAATTTACATTGCTAACATTCCTTCATTTTCTATACTTCCTATGTAAGCTAACCGCTGAAATAGTTAGTAATACAACTATGCATAACCACGCGTACGTATATCCCTTCTTATCTACAATATAACCAAATAAAGCAGGCGCAACAATAATAGCAATTTGATTTAATGTAAGTGCAAAACTCACTGTCATCCCTACCGATTCTTCACTTGCTGATTCCGCAACTTCAGTTATAAAAAGACTAAACCATCCAATTGAAAAGAACCCTAACAATGCACTTACGCCATACAATACATTCGTTATTGTATGTATGCTCATTACTAATATTAGAATGAAGAAAATAGAAATACAAACAGTTATAAATAAGGGGGTACGCCTATTCCCCTTATAAAATAAATCACTAGTAGCTGCTAATATAACCCTACCAACCATTCCAGAAAAGAACATAACGGAAAATACTTTTCCAGCTAAAATTGGCGTGATTGATTGTTCCAATACTAAAAATTTTATAAAGTGTGCAACTAACACCATTTGCAATGAAATCATACAAATGCCAGTTATATAAATTGCATACAACTCTTTTTTACACATCACTTCTTTTAACTGCATCCAAAAAGAAAGTTTACTACGTTCTTGTTTAACTTTCTCTTGAATATATGGTTCCTTATAAAATATAAAAAATAAAAACCCTCCAATTATACAAATGCATGCAATGCTATTTACCGCATAGGCCATATTATATTTTATTGTAAGAAACGGGATCAATACTCCCGCTAATGTACCACCAATCGGTATACCGGCTTGTCTAATCCCCATCGCTAACCCGCGATTTTCTTTTGAGAACCACTTCATTATCACCTTACTTCCTCCTGGCTGCGAAACACTATAAAACGTTCCTACTAATAAAAGTACAAAGAGTAACCCATTAAATCCATTGACCATATTAGTCAGTAAAAACGAACCCCCTAGTAAAAATAAACTTATCGAAATTAACAACTTTTCATTGTATTGATCAAGTAGCCGCCCAACAAAAAGCATACAAAATAGCGGTCCTATATTTACAACACTTACTAACAATCCACTCTCCGTATTCGTAAGTGCATATTCTTCTTTCCAAAATAAAGCAAATGCTCCAACACCATACGTTATAAGTGTCGCTGTTGTTTGAGCAACTGTCGCAAAAATTAACATAACCCACTTATAAGTACCATTCATCCTTTCTTCCATTAACACAATAATCCCTCCATCCCCTTCCATTGTATGAAAGTTCTGATATCATATAAAATAAAGATTTATCATATAATCCATCAAAAAAAATGATACCTTTTATGGAGGGATGATACTTGGATATAAAAGATTTAACTGTATTTTACGAAGTTGCGAAAGAAAAAAACATATCTCACGCAGCTAAAAATTTAAACTATGTACAGTCTGGCGTAACAATGCGTATGAAACAACTAGAAAACGAACTAGGTGTACCTTTATTTTACCGAAACGGAAAAGGTGTAACTTTAACTTCTAACGGTGAGATTTTATTAACATACGCTAAACAAATTATCCACTTAATGGATCAATCTATTAAAGCAGTTCAAAGTAATGGGATCGAACCAAGGGGCACTTTAAAAATTGGATGTACAGAATCTACAACCGCTGTAAGACTTCCATCTATATTAACGGCCTATTATGAGGAATACCCAAAAGTCGAATTGATTTTAGAATCAAATACGACGGAACAATTGATTAGACTTGTATTAGAACGAAAACTAGACGGGGCGTTTATCGCTGGAACCACTCAGCATGCTGAACTTCATACAAATATATTTCATGAAGAAGAATTAGTTCTCATTAGCAAAAAGCCTTTATCTTCCTTTAAAGACATAGGAGACATGAATTTACTTGCATTTAGTCACGGGTGCTATTATAGAAATTTATTAGAAGATTGGCTTCAAGAAGAAGGAATTTCACCTAAACGAGTATTAGAGTTTGGAACAATTGAAGCGATACTCGCATGTGTAAAATCAGGTATGGGCGTAGCAATTATGATGAAGTCTATTTTAAATGGTCATAAACATGACATATCATTCAATCCTTTGCCAAATAGCTTCAAAAAAGTTCCTACTACTTTTATTACTAGAAAAGATATATATCACTCTGCTGCATTACAAAAATTTATGGAGATGACTCTCAATGCGTGAAAAGAAAATACGTGGTATGAAACGAAAAACAAACACTATGATAAAGCGAATTGAGGAACATACAAAAACATTCCCTTCTACTTTCTATAACGATGAATATTGGAATATGCTATTGCCAATTTCGCAAGCTTTTATTGCCTCTTGTAAAACACCTAGAAAAGTAAAACGATTGTGTATTCAAACCTTATTAAATCAAGCAAATCATTTAATAACTATGAAACCGAGCGATACACATACATATCGAGTTGTTGTTTTGATTTCTATAAATAATTTATGGGATTCGCAAATCATTATATTTAAAAACAAGGACTATTTTCATAATTTCTTTAATAGAAATAGTGAATTTCAAAAATGGATCCTTCTTTCAAATGAAATTGATTTTGGGGAGACATGGGAAATTTCAGTTTATCATTCCTTCCAAACACTTCGCTTTCAAGAAATTATTTATGATGAAGATGAATGCTATGAAAAAGAGATTCTGTTTATCGGGGAATTAAATTAAAAGGGGTATACCTAAAACACTGGTATACCCTTTTCCACTTATTTTTCCTTCAATACACTATGTAATCGATCCGGATAATTTGTAAACATTCCTGTAGCACCCCATTTGATTAACAATCTCATATCTGGTTTCTCGTTAATTGTATAAGGGTGAATTAACAGTCCATTTTTCCTAGCCATTTTCATATATGACTCATCAATAATTAGTTCTCCGTTATCATTACGTAAGTTTGGTCCAATACCAGCTGCATACTTTTTAATTTCTTGAAAATCATCATTCGTTACACTTTTCGGTTCATGTGTAATGCCAGACCATTCGACAATTTCATTGTTTTCATTTGGATAATACCAAAGCAATTGAACTAACGGAATATTTTCATTCATACTATGAATCTTTTTCAAACTATCTTTACTAAATGATTGAATCATAACACGGCTAGAAGACATGTTTTGACCTACTAAATTATATTTTTGTAACAACGCCAACAATTTCTCTTCCATTTCTGGATACACATCTGGTGATTTTGTTTCAATATAATACTTCATACTTCTTCCATACTTTCGAAAAATTTCTTCAAGAGTTGGAACTTTTTGCCCAACATACTCTTGCTTAGCCTTTTCTGGATACGCTTTATTAAACCATGATCCTGCATCTAAACTCTTTATTTCGCTTAACGTTTTATCACGTACTTCGCCTGTTCCATTTGTAGTGCGATCAACCGCTGTATCATGCATTGCAATTAATTGGCCATCCTTTGTTAATTGAATATCTAACTCTAAATAATCCGCTTTCATTTTTTTCACTAAATCATAAGAAGCAAAAGTGTGCTCAGGTGCATGTCCACTTGCTCCGCGATGTGCAATATTTAAAAACTTATTCGTATTCCATTCATGCTTCCCTTCTGCTTTCGCATGAACAGCTCCCCCAGCAAAGATACTTCCCGTCATAAAGAAAATAACTAAAACGCTAATAATTTTTCTCATCCTTCTAACCCTTCCTACGTTGCAAATTTCAACAAGTTAATGAGATTTACACGAAATAGAAGATATACTTTCATTATTTTTATAAGCTTATATGAAAATTCCAATCTTACAAATACAATTCCCCTATGTTATTACTATACTATTTATTTTCCATATCCCTCCTATTCACATGTAACTCCTTATTGATTACAGTTCATCAATAAAAAAAGCCATAATTTATTTAGAGGACACTTCTGTATCCCTAAATAAATGTATGGCTTATCTCAAATATCTCCGGCCTCGATTAACTTGTCGAAATTAATCATACCAAACCTATTAATATTTGTGAATATTATTTTTTCAGTACGACGAAGCTTTAACCAGTATAAGTTATATATCTCATACTAATTAGTATTTGAACCTATCGAATTTTTCTGTACAGCCTGATTCCTATCTAACTTCTTTAATTTCCATTCATACAAGATAAAATTCTATTATCATTTGACGTGATATTTACGTAAACCTAGGTTTTATTTAATTACAAATTCTTAATTTCGTATATCTTTTCTTGTAAGTTTAGGTTTCTTTTGAGAATGTGGTATATTTACATGTCCCGAAGCAGCCGTGGATTGTCTCCTTTCCTTTCTTGACAGTCTAGGCTTCTTTTGAGAATGTAATTTTTTTAAATGTCGCGAAGTAATACCTTGTTTTTTGAAATCAAAGTAAAAATACAAATGTGTACTTAGCGCTAGGAAAACAACTGAAATAAATGACAATATAACGATTAGCACAATCGCCATAGCTTTTTGGCTCAAAATCCCAATAATAACTTGACCAATCATATAACCTAAACCAGAAAAATATACAATTTTAGGAATTTTCACATCTTGATCAGTTGTCCCCCTTAAGCGGGCTGTAAAATATTTAATCCAGAATAATTCAGATTTATAAACAATTAAACTATATGCAATAAGCGATAGAGTAAAAAATAAAGGTGACTCTATTTCTACGAATTCGTAAGCTAACTTTTGTACAGCTATGAAGCTACAAAATGAAATACTTAAAGCAACAAATCCAGAATATAGTAAATGTTGCAATTGAGGCTGCCGAGGCTTATGAATAGAAACCCAAATTCCCCATAGATTACATATCACATAAAATGGTAAGGCTACGTAAGAGTATATATTGAACGGTGGAAATATGAATAAAATGATAAGTAGCATAAAATTCATGATAACCCACATAAAGGCCCCTACAACATTCCTTATATCAAATGGTATTAATATTCGTATACAATCCACTATGTTGTTGCCATTATATTTGTCCATTATGCATCCCATCCATTTCCTCTCTCTTCAAATCAATATATATGCATATACACGCTCCAGATATACTAAACACAACAGCCAATAAAGAAAAGACTAAAATTAAGACCGTCGCTAAACCGTTTTGTGATAATGTACCTATACATATTTGTCCAATAACATATCCCAATCCTGATAAATAAACAATTGGAGAAATTTTTATATTGTCATTTTCTTCATTGTTTAATCGCCTTAAAAAACTTTTCATTCCAATAGAAGTCAATTTATAGATTGTAAGAATGTAAAGCAGAAAAGTAACAATAAAAAATAGAGGTGTTTCAATTTTAATAAAAGTA
>NZ_JBXAHT010000001.1:2665196-2923033 GCF_058795375.1 Bacillus sp. GW823-FHT06A10
TTTCCATATTACTCTCCTAAAAACTAAAAAATTTTATCTAAAGTTGCTCCGATTCCAGATTTAACTCTATCTTTTATTGAATCCTGTTTACCATCATGATTCCAATCACCTTTGTTAAACTTAATTCCATCTGTTATTATACTAGCTCCTATAGAAACACCAAAGCCAATACAAGCTCCAGCAACAGTTCCGATTGGACCGCCAAAAACAGTTCCAACAGCTGCACCTAGCTTGGCTCCCGCAAAGGCACTTACAGCAGTTGTACCAACCCCAATTGCTGCATCACCAATAATATCACCAGCTATCTTAGTTTTTGACGCTTTATTTTCAATATTTTCCTTTGTATCATTAATTACATCCCATCCTACAGCTGCATAGCCTAAAGCATTTGTTTTTAATTTCAATGAATCTTTAAGAAATTCTTTTGGTGATAAAACATGTCTTTTTACATCGTCTATTTGCTTTACTTCGGCTAAAGGTAATTTTGTACGCCTTATCACATTAAGTCCATTTTTATCCTTTAGTACGGTGCGATTTTGAAATCTTACCATTTCTTTTCCTTTGTTATTTTTGTAGGGTGTTACACGCAAACCTTTATTATGTAAAGCTGCCAACTTGTAAGCAGCTGCACCTTCAGTTACAGTACCAAGTAAAGTAAATAAAGATCCCGTAGGGTTATCTTTCCAATCATCAATATCGCCACCCATCGGTGCAAACCAATTAATATCAATTGCTTCTTCCCCAAATGAAACTTCTTGTTGATCAGCCTTCTCAAAACGATCAGCAATTTTTCTTAATGCATCACTTTGTTCTTTTAAAACTGTCGTTATAGTAGCTAACACTGAGCCTGCGTATTGGGATTGATTCAACACAGCATCTCTTCCAGATACCTGGAATGGAATATCAAATAACTGCTGATTGATACGTTGATATGTTTCAAACAGCTCATGAGCTGTTTGTTCTATATTAGAAGACAATTTCCTTAAATGGTCAGGAGTAACCTTAATTTCGCCACTCACCTTGTTTCACCGCCTAATGATTTAAGATAAAGTACCATTTTCTTTATCTCTTCAGCAATTGTAAAGGTGTCAAGACAAATAAAATTCGTTTGTGTTTGCTCATTATCTAAAACTTTTTGGATTAGCCAATATTGATTTTGACTATATAAAAAATGAATACAGTCTGTAGACCATGAGTCTTTTATATAATAATGAACTTGAACAGTATTTAACTCTTCACGATTATGTATAATGTTTGCTAACTCTAAGGAAGCTTCATCATCTAAGTAAAGTTTCAAGTAATCTACTAATTGCTTGTTTGATTGATTTAAAATAGTTTCCTTATATGCAGAAGAAGGGATTTTAAATGTATAATTTGGACAAGAGAAAGTATTTTTAGGCTGTAATGCTTGATATATATATTGCCAAGCTACCTCTGGTGTCCCGCATTCTTTAAATGTACATTGTTTATCACCGTTAGCATCTGTTATTACATTTTGTATAACTTTTTTTTCACTAAAATAGAAAAATTTTTTTTCTAAAGCGCTGTTTTTACCTATCTGTACTTCAATAACAAATCCTGTAGTTAAACAAATGCGGAAATATTCTAAAAGTTGTTTGTTACATAATGTTTCATCTTCTTTTATTATGAGTAGTTCTTCGTTTGTCCAATGCTCGTGCATTACATCTAATTCTTTGTCTATTTCTTCATCTGACCAATTTTCAAAGGGGTTCTCAATTCCAATCATAGTTTCACGGTCAAACATACCAGTTAATACATATACTTCTTTATTTGATAAAATAAGAGGTTCAATAGTCAAACAGTCCCACTCCCTAGCGTAATATGTAATCCCTAAGAAATATAATACAATAAAAAAATGGTTCAATCTAGTAATAGTCAACACTTAAAACTAAAAACTAAAAAAATTCTAATAACAAAAAAAGAAAGAGAATTAATTTGCATATATCTTTATAATAATAATGTCTCTTCACTACACAATCTTTATTTTTTAAGCCAAAAAAATAGAAGTATCGTCCTATAAAAGACAATACTTCCTTAGTTACTTAAAAATCACATAATAAATTACTCATTACCTCCTCCAGCATTACATCTGGATTTACCACTGCTTTTTCTGAACGCCATCCAATAAAGCCATCTGGTCTAATTAGTACAACTCCTTCATTCTCTATCCCATATAATTCACAAAAAACATTTTCTTGAGCAATAAAATCTCCGCTTAACCCAACTCGATACACTTTAATATTTATCCCTAATTTAGATGAAACATCATATACAGCTTCAGCCCAAGAACTATTGTCTACTCCAGTAAGTAATACAAAATGGTTACCAAATAAGTCTAATATAGAAACTTCTTTCCCTTTATACATCCCCCAAAAGTGAGGTGCTCGTGTTCCAGGTCTTCCATTCAAATCTACGATATCCATTCTATGTGGAGTGGCTGATTCATCTAGTATTGCTTCTGAACAATACTGATACCCGACAGTTACAGCTAAACCATCCATATTATTCAAACTGCCTTCCTCTCTATTTGCAGCACGGAACAACAAACTACTCGCATACTCCGTCGTTAATTTTGCAACAGGATATCTCTCTTCACGATATGTTTCTAACAGTTTTGGTTTTGCCTTCCCTTTTATAACAGCCGCTAATTTCCAGGCTAGATTGTGTGCATCTTGTATTCCTGTATTGGAACCAAACCCTCCTGTTGGCGGCATAATATGTGCGGAATCACCAACTAAAAAAATACGATTTTCTTGAAATTTTGTAGCAGTACTTTCAGCCGCTTTCCACGGTAAAACACTTACTATTTCCGGCTCAACATTTGTGCTTCCAATTGCGGTTTGAATGATTTGTTTACAACGTTCTATAGTGAAATCCTCTGGTCGTTCTCCTTTTAATGGATTGTAGGATACATGGTAAATCCATCTTCTTTCGTTATCAACTGGAATAAGCGCACCAAGAACTTCCGGATGAAGTACCATAGAAAAACCAAATGCATCTCCTTGTATAAACTCACTTAAGTCTGCTTCAAAATAAATATTCATATAATAGCCACCAATGGTTCCACGCCCCTCAGTTTTAATCCCTAACTGCTCACGTATTTTACTTTTCGCTCCATCTGATGCAATTACATAGTCACAATGTATGACACTTTCTTTTTCTGTTTCACGATTTCGAATCGTTGCTTTTACCCCGTTTTCATTTTGTTCAAATGAAACTAATTCATGATAAAAAGATAGTTGCCCGCCTAATGTTTTCGCTTCTTGTAACATCATCTCTTCTAAAATAATTTGATAACAAGCAGTTTGTTTTGATGGACTAATCTTTTCTATTTTTTGAAGTAACTCTTCATCGTTTCCGTATTGCGTCGCTCTCATTTGTTCCAATTCTTCTTTATTCGCCTCAGCTATTGTATGAACTGCTATTCTTCCTCGGCAGTTCTCTAATGCTTTACCTGCCAATTTAATTCTTTTTTCCAAGCCTAATTCTCGAAATAACTCCATTGTACGTAAAGTAAGACCGCCTGCTTTCGGATGAATGGCAGTAGACGGATGCCTTTCAATAAGTAAGTACTCAATGTTATGTTTTGCAAGAAATAACGCAGACGCTAACCCAGATAATCCCCCTCCAACAATTAAAACTGGTACATAATTCGATTTCATATATTTCCCCTCCACATCATTGTTCTGAGCTCAGTGACATAAATATAATCAAAAAAACATTAAAATATAGACTTATATTTCATTTTGAATTATCATATAGATAGATTACGCCCCAAAATTCCTTTTACCTTTTCATACATCTATAATCCACCTGAATTGTGTCTGTATGAAAGTGTAAAACAAAAGAATGTACTTTACGTTGAACCATGTTCTATCGTAAAAATCAAAAATAATACAAACATTATAAGCTGTCGTAACCTTATGGATTATACAAGGTTACGACAGCTTATTTTATTGTTACATCATTTTTTTAAACTTCATCTATTTTGTTATGTAATCCTTCCAATCCCTTTTCTATCTCCCTATAATTTTCAACAATAAAAAATTCATTCGTCTCGATTTTCTTTCTCAATATTGCACCTCGTACAACAATCATGTAGCATTACCGTATCGAAGTAATGGTTCATCATCTTAAACATTTCGACTAATTACCTGGAGGCAAAGTGATTGAAATGAATAAACAAGAACAATTAAATATTATAAAAAAAGATTTTATTGATTCTCAAAAAGTATTATTGGCAATTGGTGATGAAACACGTCAAGCTATTTTATTAGTGCTAATGGAAACGGAATGTCAAACAGGATTACGTGTAGGAGAAATCACGAAGCAAACACACCTTTCCCGTCCAGCCGTATCACATCACCTCAAGATTTTACGAGAAGCTGGCATTATTTTAATGAGAAAAGAAGGTACAAAGAATTTTTATTATATTGATATACGTACAAAATTAGGTTTATTAAAAAATCTTGTATTAGATATTGAGAAGCTATTGCAAAACTTTTATTAAAACTTGGAGGTATAAGAAATGAAAGCAATGATAATTGATAAGTACGGAAAAGTCCCAATGCGTATGGCAGAGGTACCTACTCCTGAAATTAATGAGTATGAAGTGCTCGCAGAAATTCATGCAGCTAGTATTAATCCAATTGATTTTAAAATACGCGATGGAAAAGTGAAGATGTTGCTTAAATATGAGATGCCCCTAATCCTTGGTAATGACTTTTCCGGTGTCATCGTAAAGGTTGGGGCAAAAGTGACTAACTTTAAAGTCGATGATGAAATATATGCACGCCCAAGAAAAAATAAGATTGGTACTTTCGCGGAGTATATAGCCATTCATGAAGATGATATAGCTTTAAAACCGAAAAATTTAAATTTTGAGGAAGCTGCTTCGATTCCACTCGTTGGCTTAACATCATATCAAGCATTACATGACATCATGCAATTACAAAAAGGACAAAAGATTTTAATTCACGCTGGATCCGGTGGTGTTGGTACTTTCGCTATTCAGCTAGCAAAAATAATGGGTGCCATTGTTACAACGACTGCTAGTGAAGCTGGTGCGAATTTAGTAACGTCTCTTGGCGCAGATGAAATTATTAATTACAAAACAGAGAAATTTGAAGATATACTAAAAAATTATGATGCCGTATTTGATACAATCGGCGGTGCAACACTTGAAAAATCATTCAATATTATAAAAAGCGGAGGAAACATTGTTTCCGTTTCAGGCATGCCGAACGCTCGCTTCGGTAAAGAATTTGGTTCAGGATTCTTTAAAACTCTCTTATTTTCATTAGCCAGCAAAAAACTTACTGCACTTGAAAAAAAGCATAATGCTCAATATTCATTTTTATTTATGAAGCCAAGCGGGGATCAATTACGTACTATTGCAAACTATATTGAAGCTGGACAAATCAAACCTGTAATCGATCGAGTTTTTCCTTTTGAAGATGCGCAAAAAGCAATGGAATATTCAGAGTCTGGAAGAGCAAAAGGAAAGATAATTGTAAAAATTAAGTAATAATAAAAACTCCATTTTTTTTAAAATGGAGTTTTGTATTTACTGTTAAATAGACATAGTGCAATGAAGTCCTTACAATAGATTGCAAGGGGAAATATTATATTATACTTTTAGTTAACTTTACAAAGAATATATACGTACAAATACATAATTTAAAATACAAAAAGGAGGAGATACAATGACTAAAAATAATGAAACAGGTTGGAATTTAGATAATAGTTATACGACTTTACCACAATCATTTTATACAGAAATCCCCCCTACTCCCGTAAGTTCACCGGAGTTAGTTAAACTAAACCATTCATTAGCGATATCTCTTGGCTTAACCCCTGAAGAACTGAAAAAGGAAGCTGAAATTGCCATTTTCGCTGGCAATGGACTTCCAGAAGGAGCTCATCCATTAGCTCAAGCATATGCTGGTCATCAATTCGGACATTTTAATATGTTAGGCGACGGTCGTGCTCTTTTAATTGGCGAACAAATTACTCCTTCAGGTGAGCGTTTCGATATTCAACTGAAAGGTTCTGGCCCTACTCCCTATTCACGCCGAGGAGATGGCCGTGCTGCACTCGGTCCGATGCTACGTGAATATATTATTAGTGAAGCAATGTATGCACTTGATATTCCGACTACTCGCAGTTTAGCAGTTGTTACAACCGGGGAACCAACCTATCGTGAAACAAAATTACCTGGAGCAATTTTAACTAGAGTCGCTAGTAGTCATATACGGGTCGGTACATTTCAATATGCTGCAGCTCGTGGTTCAATAGAGGACCTGAAATCACTAGCTGACTATACGATAAAAAGGCATTACCCAGAAATTGAATCTCATAAAAACCGATATACTGCATTACTACAAGAAGTCATTAAAAGACAAGCCAGTCTTATCGCAAAATGGCAACTTGTTGGATTTATTCACGGCGTAATGAACACTGACAATATAACGATCAGTGGCGAAACAATTGATTACGGTCCTTGTGCATTTATGGACAATTACGACCAAGGAACCGTATTTAGCTCTATCGACACACAAGGTCGTTATGCATATGGAAATCAACCATATATGGCCGCATGGGATCTCGCACGACTAGCAGAATCTTTAATACCGATTCTGCACGAAGATGAAGAAGAAGCACTAAAAATCGCTCAAGACGAAATTTCGAAATTTAGCGTACAGTATGAAAACAATTGGTTCCTTGGAATGAAAAAGAAATTAGGACTATTTAGCAACGAAGAACAAGATCAATCACTTATTGAGCAACTTTTAAAAATGATGGAGAAATATAAAGCAGATTACACTAATACATTCCGTTCATTAACTCTTGATACGTTAGAAAATATCCCTCTATTCGATAGTCCTGAATTTAAAGAATGGTACAAACTGTGGCAATCTCGATTAGAAAAACAAGAAGAATCGAAAGAAAACGCCTACGAGATGATGAAAAATAATAACCCATCAATCATCCCGAGGAACCACCGTGTAGAAGAAGCACTAGAAGCAGCTGTTACAAATGACGACTATAGCGTAATGGAGAAACTTCTTGAAGCTTTATCAAATCCTTATGCGTATTCTACAGATCAAGAAGAATACTGCATTCCGCCTGCACCGACGAATCGCCCTTATCGTACTTTTTGTGGGACTTGATTAAAAATTTGTTTTTATTTTAACCCAAAATTTATTAAGTTAACTATTAATCACAAACTTAAAAGTTGCTTTCAATATTGAAAGCAACACATTTAGTATCCAACCTTAAACAAGTCACAAATTATAATTTGTGACTTGTTTAATTACCCACGTTCAATAGAAGGTTTGTTTTGCAGGCATCGTTGTATCTTCAGAGACAGCATATGGATTTTCATTAGGTTTTATAATTATAAACGTTCCACCATATCCACTGTGAGCTAATTTATTGCAAAGACCTTCTACCATAAAACCCCATAACTCCAGCTGCTATTCCCATTATAGATAATCCAAGTTTTTTCTTTATTTTAATGCTTCTTTTTCAAATATTCTCTTTTTTATTTCATAACTCATAAAAAAATACTTTTCTGCTTTTTCTATATTACCTACTTTATGAAACTCTAATGCCAGACTTTCAGTATATTCGTGAATATACTCCGATAAATTTTTTCTTTCAAAGTAAGAAAAACCTTCAAGAATAATTTTTTCTATTTTTTCTACCTCTAAATGCTGACAAAATCCCTTTAGAATTAAAAAGTGATATCTATATTCATCATTTTTTAATTCCTCACAAACCTTCAATCCACTTTCAATTAATTCCTTCGCTTTTTCTATTTCACCTAATTTATAATATTCTCTTGCCTCTAAAAAGATTGCCTTATAATGAGTAGGCATTTTTTTAGAAACCTCAGATAAGTGTCTAATTGCTAAAACTGAAAGATTTTGACTCGCATACAATAAACCTAAATTATGTCTGATTCTTAATACTAACATTTCTGCATCATTTTTTTGTAAAATGTTTATTGCTGACGCAATATATTCCTCACCTTTATCATGCTGCTTTAATTCCGAAAAAGATAATCCTAATATATTTTCGCACAGCGCTATGTTCACTTCATACCCTGCTTGTTTAACAAAGATATCTCTTGCCTTTGAAGCGTATTCAATAGCTGAATATGCGTAATGCAAGTGGTATTTTAATATAGCAACTCTATAATTAAACTCTGCATATTCAATTTCATCTGAAATATGCTCTAATAACCCTTCAGCTTTTTCAAAATAGTTGCTAGCTTCACTATAATTAGTAAGAATTGTATAATGAATGGCTTTGAATAAATAATAATAATAATTAGAATATTCATCATTTGGTTTAGGCAATGCATCTATTTTATCAAAAGCTTTTTTCAAATTACCTAAACCATCTATTAGCACTTTATATCGAAATTCTAACAGATAATAGTGAAATGAAACCTTTATATCTGATTCGATAATATAAAGCTTTTTATCGATCTCTTCTTTTAATTTTTTTGCTTCACTTATACGTTGAGCTCTAATATCTCGATACCAATCATTCAGCATCTTATTAATTAATTCATTGCCAGTGATTTGTATATTCATCAAATCCACTCTCCTTCTTTTAATTATCATAAAAATAACATAATTCGATTATTTATATCTATCTATATATATATTTCTCAACAATTGAACGAAATTCATTCACTGAATTTTGTTCAATATTTTAATAGACCCGCTGTAAATATGAATACTTTTTCTTATAACCTCTGAATATGAGTATCCTTAAAATCCGTCTCATATTTCAATCCATATCCAAACATTCGATCCATTCCAATATGTGCTGTCCATATTAAGCCAATCATTATAACGATATCCATCTTAAAATAGACACCTATTAGAACAATTAATATGGATATGATATATGTGTGACATACATTATATATTTTCGCACCAACGTGATTATTAATCCCATATGCTAACATTGATAGATCCGGCGCTAAAAGGAATACAAAAAATATAATCCAACTAAACTCATATATCGAATACATATAAATCATGGCTAAAAATACAACCATTCCTTCAAAATGTACAATACGTTTTTGCATTATTTATCATTCCTATTTTTCTATATTTATTGATACATTTTCATCGCTGAAAGTATTCTTTGTATTTTTTGACCAGATGGTTGCTAATATTGGCCCTGCAATGTTATGCCATACTGCCGCTAATACACTTGGGAGTGCAGCAACCGGTCCAAAATGTGCTGTCGCCAGCGCAACACCTAAACCTGAATTTTGCATTCCTACTTCTATTGAAATAGCCCTTCTTGTCCCTTCGTCTAGTCCAAGTACGAACGCAGTTATATATCCGAGCAAAAAACCGAAAGCATTATGGAGCATCACCGCAATAAAGATAAGAAGTCCTGAAGAAGTAATGCTACTTACATTTGCTGAAACAACTGCAGAAACAATTATGATAATTGCTACAACTGATATTAAAGGAATAACAGTCATTCCTTTATTAACGATATGAGGGAAAAACTTTTTCACTACTAGTCCTAAAATAATAGGCACAATAATGACTTGTACGATAGAAAGAAACATGGACATAGCATTTACTGGCATCCATTGCCCTGCAAGTAATAGTAGAATGAGCGGTGTAGCAATTAGTGCTAGTAACGTTGATACTGAAGTCATTGCAATAGACAACGCTAAGTTCCCTTTTGCTAAATAAACCATAACATTTGATGCAGTGCCACCCGGTACTGAACCGAGCAACACTAACCCAGCTGCTAATTCCGCTGGCAGATTCATAACGTAGGCTAGTACGTATGCGACAAGTGGCATAATAATAAACTGAGCACATACACCGATAATAACTGGTAATGGTTTTGTAGCTATGATTTTGAAATCAACAGCCTTCAATGTTAATCCCATCCCAAACATGACAACCCCAAGTAAAATCGTTATGTAACTAGTTAACCCGAGAAATGGCGCGGGAATGAAATATGCAACAGCTGCAATACAAATAACCCAAAATGCAAAATACTTTCCAGCTATATTACTTATCGCTTCTAGTACTTTCATCCACTCAGCCCCTATCTTTTAATTGAAACACCTTTTTCGGATTCAAAATATTTTGCGGATCAAGAACTTTCTTTATTTTCTCCATTACAAATAATGCCGCCCCATGTTCTTCTTCTTGATACTTTCGTTTCCCGATTCCAACGCCATGTTCTCCTGTACACGTTCCTCCTCGTTTAAGAGCATACAGAACGATACTTTCGTTTATTTCGTCCGCCTTCTTTACTTCCTGTTTATCATTTGTGTCAATCATTAAGAGTACATGGAAATTCCCATCTCCAACATGACCTAGAATACCGCCAATAAGCCCTACTTTATCTAATACCTCTTTCGCATGTTGAATCGCTCCAGCTAATTCCGAAATTGGCACACATACGTCTGTACTCATTAGCTTTTTACCAGGATAACTATGCACGTAAGAGTACGCTAAGTTATGTCTTGCATCCCACAGTTTATTTCTCGCTGCTGTTTCCGTCTCAAACGTAATTTCTATACATTTATGATCAAGAACGATTTCTTTCGTAAATTCAATATCTTGCTTTAATCCTGCTTCATTGCCGTGAAACTCTAAAAACAGTGTCGGTTCTTCTCTGTAACTTGTTTCATTGTAATAATTTACTTGTTTCATAGATAATTCATCAACGAGTTCAATTCTCGCGATTGGAATACCTGCTTGTAATATGTTAATTACAACTTCTACTGCATCATTTATAGTTGGAAACGATGCCCTCGCAGCCATAACATGTTCTGGTATACCGTATACTTTTAAAGTTAACTCCGTGAAACATCCAAGTGTTCCTTCTGATCCTACGAAAATACCATTTAAATGATAACCTGATGATGACTTCGCCGCTAAATTCCCGGTATGTATTACTCCTCCATCAGCAAGAACGACTTCTAAATCTCGAACTTGATCACGCATTACACCATACTTTACCGCTGTCGTTCCGCTCGCATTTGTAGCAGCCATTCCTCCTAACGTTGCATCAGCTCCTGGGTCTACACTAAAAAATAATCCATACTTTTTCAATTCTTTATTAAGCTGAGAGCGCGTCACCCCTGGCTGTACTCTCACAAGAAAATCCTTTTCTCTTATTTCAAATATTTTGTTCATAAGAGAAAAGTCCATTGTAATTCCTTTTTCGTAAGGAATTACATGTCCCTCTAAACTGGATCCTACTCCAAATGGAACGACAGCTGTTCCGTGCTGACTCGCTATTTTCATTATCGTGCTAACTTCTTCGGTCGTTTTTGGAAAAACAACTACATCAGGTAAACTACTAACGTGGTAAGATTCATCTTTACTATGTAACTCTCGTACTGTCATATTTATTACTACTCGATCTTCAGGAAGTATGCCTCTTAATTCATTTACTACATGTTCAATTGTTATTTCCATAATCAACTCTCCTTTTTAATTTTAAAACAAGTATACCATCTTTATACAAAATAATTAGAAAAATAAGATTATTTAACCTGAACATACAAAAAAGAACCCGCAGCACACGCTACAAGTTCTTTTTCACTACATTTTAAACGATTTCTTTATTAACAACATAAACCAAATTAAAGTAACTGCCATCAACGAATGAGAAAACCCTACAATATAAGTTAACCCTTTAAAGTCAGCTCCATTTAACTGAAGAAGCCCTCTCACTGCTAGCGAACCTAACATTAATGTTAATGCAATGTTATGTAAAACAAACCACTTATTAAACCCTTTCACTTCATGAAACGCGAATACTTTTGCTAATCCTAAAGCAATTAAAAAGAAGAAAAAGCCAAGTACAAGTGTATGTGTATGCAAAAGATTTAACAAAGTAGATCCTAAAATCCCTTTATACTTACCATACTCCCTAGCGAAAATCCCTGATAATAAACCGATAATCAAATACGTAAACGATGCATTATATAATTTCTTCATTATGTACCTCCTTGAGTAGAATGTGTAGTGTGTCATATTTAGTAATAATGATAGTTATATAGTAAAAACTCCTAGTCACCTAGGAGTCATTGTATAAGTATCTCACTCTTTACAATCAATCCTAATTATAAAATATCTCTCTATACAAAACAAACGAACTTTATGTGAACAAACACCCCCATTAAAATATGTTGCACTTTTGTTTTACACAATCCATACTAATTGTTATAACTTTTTAAAGGTGGTGTAATAATTGATAGTTCTTGAAACCGAACGTCTAAATCTTCGTTGGTTTGATATAAAAGACGCTTCTTTTATTCTTGAGTTAGTAAACGATCCTGCATGGATTCAGTTTATCGGTGACAAAGGGGTTAGAAACTTAGAAGATGCAAAAAATTATATTGTAAACGGTCCCATCGATATGTATAACAAACTCGGATTTGGCCTTTACTTAGTAGAACGAAAAGAAGATCTCACTCCACTTGGTATGTGTGGCCTTATTAAAAGAGATTCATTAGAAGACGTTGATATCGGATTTGCCTTTTTAGAAACATTCCGTTCAAAAGGATATGGCTACGAGTCAGCTTCTGCAATAATCGAATACGGTGTACAAAAGCTCGGCATGAAACGAATTGTAGCAATTACTTCTATAGATAACATCGCCTCAGGAAAGCTTTTAGAAAAAGTAGGATTACGCTTTGAGAAAATCATTTCAGGGTCTGGAGAAGATTTAAAATTATTTGGGTATAACGCATAGTAAAGAAGGTCGCCGTGAATGGCGACCTTCTTTACTATTTTATTGATTTTGTAATACTATTTTTAGTTACATCATAGTTGCATCAATTCTTGTGATTACTAATATCCCTTTTACATCAAATTTTTGGAACTTTATAGAAATAAAACTTCTACTTTCAAATAAATTATATTAATATATTAAACAAAGGAAGTGAGAATAAATGGATCAACCACTATTTTTGTTAGCTCTTCAATTCATTGCATTTGTATTAATCATTTGTATCGTATATGGAATCTTGTACAATACCGTATTAAATTTAAATATGCCTAAATGGACTGCACATATGGTAGCTACGGTCTTTTCCCTTGGTATTGCCTATCAAGCTTTTATAAATTTCATTTGAAAAACTTTTGTAGCATTTACTTCTACAAATATTGTTGATGCAGTAAAATTTGCAAAAAAAGTAGAATTGCAATTTGAGAGGATTATTTCAAGATCAGGAAATGTAACCATTTTTTATAAAGTCTGTCTAGCGCAAAATAGTGATGAAGTTATTTCCGCTGAAAATGTGTTTGCATAACAAGGAATGAATTTAATTGATCCTGCAAAAATTTTATTTTAATTCTGGTTCTATTGTTTGAAATCGTTCTAGGGTACCATTTGTGTGGACTTTAAAAATTTTCATTTGCGCACCAAAATATTGCGTTAAGTAAAATGTATCACCAGTTATTAAATTTCCAATCTTCCAATCAGGTTGATATGTACTTTCCTTGGAACTTTCTAAATCCCCGTTCATTATTAAATCGATATATAATGTAGATGAACTACGCAACATTTTCGTTAAAGATAGTCTATCAACCTCTAACTATCTAATGAACTCAAGTAAACGCATCTTCAGTCATTTTAAGAGGTACAAAAGGCACCCTTTCGGGTGCCTTTTGTATAAAAATTCCAATTTTTTATATTCGATACCAACCACGAACCTTTTTAAAATAATAGTATCATTATGTCTCCTTTTTAGAGATTATTTTTAATTACCTTGAATTTTTTGCACCAGAACCGGAAAATCCCTGACTACTCGAAATATCAACTATCAAGTGCTAATATTCAATAACGCGTACTGAAAATGATTAAACATTTTTATAAACCAGCGGAACGTTTAAGAAATCAATTTTTCTCTTATCGAAATTTAATTAGCTTACAGTAATACAGTGGTCATATATTTTTAAGAATAACGGAAGAATATATAGAAATTGCTACAGAAATGTGAAGTTTAATTAATTTAGGAGGAACAAACTTGTTTAATCAGCTTGTAAAAATCATACCGAATTTATTTACGATTGGAAATTTATTGTGCGGCGTTTTCTCAATCACCTTGAATATGAATGAATATTTGGGAGTAGCCTCCATTTTCATTTTCTTTTCAGCTGTTTTAGATTTTCTTGATGGAAGAATTGCGAGAAAATTAAAAGTGAACAGTGAGTTTGGCGTAGAATTGGATTCCTTAGCTGATATTGTTAGTTTCGGCGTCGCTCCTGCGCTTTTATTTCATACGATAGCAACACCTTCTATTTTAACTTCTTTGGCATTTATCCTATTCCCAACAATGGGTGCTTTAAGATTAGCTAAATTTAGTATTAAACCAACTATTGGATATTTTAAGGGATTACCTATTCCAGCTGCAGGATTATCATTGGCTGGTATGGTATTGTTTTCATATAGTAATGCATGGATTACTTTAATCCTCGCCCTCTTAATGGTAAGTCCCATTAGGTTTAAAAAATTTTAATTAAGGTCACGCCCAACGCCATTAAGGAGCATCTCAAATGGATTTAACGCATCAATAAGTATAAAAAAGCGGGACAATAATATTAAATTAGGTGCCCTTCGTAAAAATTAAAACCTTGTATTTATGGCTATTGGGTTAATCCATCGATATGTTATTCTGAAACGTCAATCCACTTTTAACAGGAGCTCCCTTTATCAAGAGAGCTCCTGTTCTTATTTCTTCTTCTTTTCTGTCGGTTGGCTTTGTTTAGCAAAATTAGATGAATCATCAAAATTCGGTTGCTTTTTACCAGCATTATTACTTCTACCTTTTCCCATATGTAATGCACCTCCCCTCCCCCTTACTATTCCCAATAAAAAAATTCTCTTGCATCCAAGAGAATTTTTGATTGGGTTCTTATTGATAATACCTAAGTACTTCCAACACTGCCATTCGATAAAAGATGGATCCAATGTCAAATTCTTTAATGCTGAAACAAACATTACATTTTCATATTTAACTGGATAATCAATTAATAATCCTAATGTATTTCCTGAAGCTGCAACAATTATGCTTTCCTTGTCTAACACGTCATCTATAACTTCTTTTAATTATTCTTACCTGTCATATAATATTTTCCTACGCGTTGAGATTGCATGTTGTATAAGGAAGCCCTTCTTTTTTCCATGCAATAAATCCCCCCTTTAAATTCACTACTTCCTTTATACCAGCTTTTTGTAAAATGCTAGCTGCTATAGCTGAACGCAACCCGGTTCGACATTGTAAAACTATTGGGCAATCTTTTGGTATAGAATCTATCTTCTCAAATAGATTACCTAAAGTAATATGTATTGCATCATGAAGGTGTCCTTCCTCCCACTCTTTTTTACTACGCACATCGATAACCTTAACACTTCTATCTTTTATATGCCGATATAATTCAATTGATGTTTTTTCCTTGTAACTTTCTAATATATCAAATTTTTTTATTACTTTTAAAGGTACAAAAGCAACAATATTATCTAGCCCAATAGATTCAAAGTCCCTAATGACTTCCTCCACTTTAACCTTTTCCTCATCTAGAATGATTAAAGTCTCTGTTTTATAATCTAGTAACCATCCACACCAAGTTGTAAAAGAATTGTTATAAGGTATGTTAATTGATTTTTCAATGTGACCAGAAGCAAAACTCTCTACATCCCTTATATCAACTATTTGCTGAACACTCCTCATAACTTCTTGGAGTTCTTCTACTGTATTAATAGTAGTAATCTTTCTCTTCTTACGAATTGGAGGACCATACTTATTTAAATTCTTCATTAATGAAAAATACTTTGGAGGCTCTGGCTGTCCCGTCAATAAAATCGATACAAAATCACTTTCTTCATTACATTGAAATGCCCAATTGAACATCTTTTCATAACCTAATGTAGAAGTTGGAATTGCTCCTAATGCTTTTCCGCATGCGCTTCCTGCACCATGTGATGGCCATATTTGCAAATAATCAGGGAGTATTTTTACTTTTTGTATAGAATCAAATAATTGTTTCGCTCCTATTTGTGCTGTATCTTTCATACCAACAGCTGTTTCTAATAAATCAGGTCTTCCTATATCTCCTACAAATATAAAGTCACCTGTGAAAATCCCTATCGGTTTATCATTCGTAAAATTATTTTGACTTGTATCAGTTACTAAAAAAGAGATACTTTCAGGCGTATGCCCTGGGGTGTGAATTACATTAAATTTTATATGACCTACTTTAAACTCTGTGCCCTCTCTAACCAATTTGTATCGACCTTCGTTAAGATATTGATATTTCCAATCACAATCTCCTTCATCAGATACATATAAATTTGCATGGTAAAGATTAGAAAGTTCTCTAGACCCAGAAAGAAAATCAGCATGAATATGAGTCTCAGCCGCAGCAATTACTTCCATCCCCTCTTTCTTAGCAAATTCTATATATTGTTCTATATAGCGACTGGGATCAACAACGATTGCTACGCCTTCTTTCTGACAACCGACTAAATAGGAAGCATGTGCTAATTTTTCATCATAAAAATATTTTAAAAGCATAGCTATTCCCTCCAATTAGTTATTTCAAATTGATTTTCAATTTTTGTAACCACTTTTTATCTTCTCCTATAGAATCCCTTTCAACATTAAATTCCAATACATATATGGCAACATATATCTTTTAAGTAAAAACATACTATACCGTTCTTTCGCTTGATTAAATGGAAACGTTTCTTGTGGCTCATGTTCATAGTTAAATTCAGCGAGTATAAGACTTTTATATCCTGTAACAATCGGACATGATGTATATCCATCATATTTAGCCTGCAAGTCTCTTCCGTTAAGTACGTCCATAATATTTTGTTTTAAGACAGGTATTTGCTTTCGAATTGCTGCTCCAGTTTTAGAGGTAGGTAAATTGGTACAATCTCCAAGTCCGAAAATATTCTTATACTGTACATGCTGCAAAGTATAAGGACTTATATCTACCCAGCCCTGATGATCACTTATCTCACTTTCTTTGATAAAGTTAGGTGGTCCCATTGGTGGAACAACATGTATCATACTATATGGTACTGTTTCTCTTTTCATTGTTTGCATATCTTCAAAAATTGCTTCTCTTTTTTCAGCGATAATCTCTACTAAGTTTTTATTATAGTTCGTTATAATTTGCTTTCTTTCTAGTACTTGTTCTAAAGTATTTGCATATCGCGGAACCTGAAAGATGTTACTGTTTGCAGAATAAAACATTACTTCACTTCTGTTTCTTACACCACTATTACAAAAATACTCCTCTGCTAAATACATAATTTTTTGTGGAGCACCACCGCATTTAATAGGAGTATTAGGGTGGGTAAAAAGCGCATTTCCTCCTTTAAATTTTTCGATTTCTCTCCAAGTAGAATCAACATATGTATAAGAATAATTGCTACATACCCCATTAGTCCCAATAGATTCTTTTAAGCCTTTAATACCTTCCCAATTTATTTGTATACCAGCTGCTACAATAAGAATTTCATACTCAAGCAGCAGTCCGTCATCTAACAGTATCTTATTTTCATCCGGAAATAACTTAACAACACTTTTAGGGATCCACGTTGCCCCTTTTGGAATAAGCGATTCTTGATCACGCATTGTACTTTCCTTTGAAACAATTCCTCCCCCCACTAAACTCCATAGTGGCTGAAAATAATGTTTTTTTGACGGATCAATAATCGCTATACTTTCTTTCAATAGGGGGATATTTCTTAATAAATGTGCAGTAGAAGATATTCCTGCAGTCCCAGCACCAATTACAATAATTTTATAAGTATCTCTGGTCTTCATTATCCTCTTCCTATCTAAAATTGATTTTTAAATTAACTAATTAGTAGCCATTTTTTCATCGTAGTAACATTATTATAAGTTAAAAACATCATAGATTTATCTGATTTAAATGAAAATTTTGTTAATTTCACCATCAACATTACTATATGCGTAAATCCCCTATGTTACTTCCATATTTTAGTTTTAATATTAAAACTATATATTTTTATATAAAATAAAAAATATATTAAAATACTTTTCATGAATCCGGATAAGTAATGTTTAAAAAACAACATCTAACATCTTAGATGTTACAATAAGCAAATTCACATACTTCACAAATATGAAAAGTATTAAATATCACTTAAGTTTCGTTACTTTTTTCTGTATATATTGATAAAAAATTGTGAAATTTTATCGCATTATGCAAGACATTTAATATCAAATATATTACTTTTACTATGAACTAAATGTGTTTATAGGAAGTGTATAGATAAATAAAGTGCTAAATTGACTCTTATGCAGTAATGACTGTTTAATTTATCTAAAAATTGAAAAAATATGTGTAGATATATATCATTTAAAATACATATATAATTAATTTTAATTTTCCGACACGTTTTTCACATAGTTCTTAAACCAGTTTTTTGCGTGCATTATGAAAAAAATTGTACCGTGTCAATCTTAAAAAATTATATATCATAACTTTAAGAGAGGAAGGAAAACTATGAAGATGAAACGAAAAATCATGATGACAACGGCACTTGCAGCTACGTTAGCTACAGGTGCACTACCTACTACCTCGGTGTTTGCTGCAGAAAAGGAGGCTCCTATTCAACTAAAAGAGGCACAATTAAGTATTCAACCTTTTGCACAAAACAATTTGGAAACAGCCGTTCAAGCTGCCTTAAATGGTCCAGAAGTCAAAAAAATCAAAGTATTTGAACATGAATTTAATGTAAAGGAAATAGAAGTAGTAAATCTAGGTGCAGGAAAAAAATATGTTAAGGGGCAAATCTCTCATCATTTAAGTTTTCGTCCAGATGATCAATTTTATTATGAGTTTACAGTACAAGATGGAAAGGTACTAGATAAACCTGTATTTAATATTGACAGAGGTGGTTGGACACCATTTGCTGCTCCACTTTTATCAATTCTTGCTGCGTATAATGGAATTCCAGTTAATCCAAATGATTTAAATGCACTTGGTCAGCAGATTGGTAAAGTTATAGATGGAAGCTGGGAACATGCAGCCCAATCAATTGCAACTGTAGTTAGTCTAAGTTTTAATGAGTAGAATTTTTCAATTTTTATTAGCAGTGTAGAGATCCGCTTTTTGTAATCAGCCTTGTTATAAGAGATTCTAAAACAGCTATTAATAAATTTTTACCACTCAATCACATTATCTTGATTTGTTTACCACCTTATCATTCATTATATGTCACAAAATAGAAGTCTTTTTTAGGACTTCTGTTTTGTTTGTATTGAATACGATAAACAGTTGTTTTTTGGAGGCTATACTTCGAGTTTTCAAGAATCCGTTTGGCTATTAGGGACAATTTATAATAAAAAATTATTAAAGTCTCAAATAACTTACTCCTCCTATTGTTAATTATTTTTAAATACAAAAATTTATTATCTTAAGAATGAAAAACAATAAATATAGTAAAAAATCATCTAACAATTGTTTAAAGGTCAGGAGAGAAAAAATGAACAAAATAAAAATGAGAAATTTCTTTAAAATTAGCATCCTTACTTGTATTACACTAGCAAGTTTAAGTACACCATCTACTATTTTAGCTGATAGTCATCCAGGTTACTCCTATGAATCCAATATAGGGTATCAAAATCCATCGTGGATGTCGAAAATAGAAGGTTCAACAAAAATAAGTGAAATATCTATTCCAGGGACTCACGGTACGATGGCTTTACATGGAGCGAGTTTTCTTGATGAAAATTTGACAAGAAATCAAACTATGAGTTTATCCCAACAATTAAATTCTGGAATTCGATATGTAGATATGCGTGTTAAACGTGTAAAAGATTCTTTTGCAATGTATCATGGCGTTGTAAATCAAAAAGCTGTGTTTGAAGATGTATTAAAAGAGACCATTCAATTTTTAAAAGATCATCCAACAGAAACAATATTAATGCGCTTAAAAGAAGAAACTAATCCTGAAAGTGGATCTCTATCATTTGAGGAGATATTTTTAAAATATAAAAACGTTAATGCTTCATATTTTTGGGATCCTAATTCCGTACCAACTTCAGATAGAAATAACCCTACTTTAGGAGATACCCGCGGAAAAATTGTAATCTTACAAAACTTTACATCCGCTCAATTGTACGGGATTGATTACGAAGGTTTAAATATACAAGATAAATTTGAAATTGGAAGCGGACCAGACGAAATATATACAAAATGGATTGCGATAAAAAACCATCTACAAAATACAAATATTAATTTTAATAATGGAAAAATTCATCTCAACCATTTTAGTGGTACGGGGGGCGCAGCCGCATTTTTAAATAATGTATATCCTTGGTTTGTTGCAAGCGGAAAAGAGAGCAGGAATACTGACAGTAGTCCTAAATTGATTCAAACGAATTCCACTAATGCGTGGAGTGATTTCCCTCGTGATAGAAACGGACAAGTATACTATGGGGGGATGAATACACTTGGGACCGAACTCTTACAACAAGGCGCAATTAAACATTCTGGTATCATCGCAGCTGATTTTCCCGGTCCAGGTTTAATTGATAGTATCATTAAATTAAATGGTATACATTCAAATGAAAAAGAAATATTAATTTCACAAATATCATCTGAATCTAGTCCTTTATCAGGGCAACAAAATCGATCCAGCCAAAACTTTAAAATTGATAGTTTACCTGTAGGTACCAAAGAATTAAAATGGGTTATTGAGCCTTCAGAAAAAGATTATCCTTCTACTATTTCTTTCAATGTAATGATTGATGTTTCCCTAGGAATAGATTCTACTCGTTGGAAAAATATTTCACATGAATCTAGGACTGAAGCTTACACAAATACTAAATATTATATTGCAAGTCCAATTGGTGCCACTAGAAAATTCACAGTGAAAATATACGCTATTACAAATTAAAAAAAAAGAATCCCAATGGAATTCCATTGGGATTCTTTTTTAATTTCATTTCGTAAACATTAGGATGGCGTTTAAATTTTATCCCGCATTAACGGGCGCCCGTAAAAGCCCGATTGGTGAGGGATGATAATCAGTGGGGGATGAACAAAACCTTCACTGATTAAAATTTCACTTTATTAACATATTATTTAATCCATTAGATAATTATATTTGAAACAGCCCTTAATTTTTAAAGAGCAATCCAAATTTGTTAACTACCTTTTTCAGCTTATCATTTATTCAAAACTGGCTTCCAAAGCGATAAAGCAAAAATCCAATTTGAGTCGCCATTTCCTTGATGATTTTGAACCGCTTCGTACACTTTCCCCTCATGTATTACTCTATCACCTTTAGTATATGCTTTTCTTGCATCCCATTTTTCATATGCGGAATCCTCTAACTTTGTTGTTACATTCAAAACATCACTTCTACTAGATTCATTTCCAGCTAAATCAACCGCCGTCACTACATATTTATACGATGTATTAGCCTTCAAATCTTTATCCATAAAGGATGTATTAGCCGCCGTCCCAATTTTATTCATAACCCCAGCGCTTTCTCTATATACAATATAATGGTCAACACCTACATTATCTTCTGACGGACTCCACATCAAATCAACAGTTGTCGCCGTTGTACCCATACTATGTAATCCTTTTGGTTGAGCTGGAGCCTCTATATCTGGGATTGCATGTGTTGTCTTAACCTTTAGTTTTTCACTTTCTTTTGATATGTTTCCAGCAGAGTCTAATGCCTTTATTGTATAAGTATATTCCGTATCTGCTTTTAGTTTTTTATCAATAAAAGTTGTACCTGGTACCGTATTAATTACTTCTCCATTACGTAACACTTGATATTCTTTTACACCTATATTATCAGTAGAGGCCTTCCATGTTATTTCAACACTATTGGCAGAAACTTTAGAGGCATTTAATTCAGTTGGTTGACTTGGAGCTACTGTATCAGGTGTTTCATTATTTACTAAATTTACATCAATTACATTATAAAAGGCATTTGACGTATCTGCTACATCCCATACAGCTAAAATAACATGATAACCATTACGATCAGTTGGTACATTAATTGTATGTGTTAAATTATTTGATGCGGCCGAACCGTCATGTTTTACAGTTCCAATTGGTTCTAATTCCGCACGTGTTAATGGTTTATTAGGATCCCATCCTTTTTTTGTAATGTAATAATGCCATTTACTTGTAGAATGTGCTGCTGTATATTTCCATGTAAATGTATTTTCTCCACCCTTAATTGTGTTTTTGAACCAACGATTTGTTGTTTGTTGGTCAAGAGTTCCTCCAAATAGTCCTCCTGCCGAAGCGATTTTACCATCAATCGGTCCACCATCGGGAAACCCTTTAGGTGCTTCTAGACTTTGAGGTTCATACATTACATTTCCACAATTTAAATTTAATGCCCCATAATTCTGACTACATAAAGCAGCACGACTACTCGGCTTTTCAACAAACCCGTGTGCATACGCACTTTGAGGAGTCATTGTGATTGCTGTCATGCCTGCAGCCAAAACACAAGCACCAATCCCCTTTTTACTTGTTCTTAATCTTTCCAATTTAGATGTTAATTTCAATTTCATTTTTTTCCCCCCAATATATTGCTTTCGCTAATATAATAGCAATATAGGGATAAACGAACAAATCGTCAATTAATATATTAATATCTCTCATAAATTGGTACATTTATTATTATTTTTAATCTCCTATAAAAATAAAGTAAATACAATTAAGCAATTTTGTAACATTATGTATTAAAAGAAGAATAAAAACTCCATTTAATTTCACAAAAAATTCAAATATTAAAACAAAAAATTCCTCATGTAGGAAAAATAAATTTTTTATATTACAAAAAGCAAAAAAGTCTAGAAGAAACCGATTATATCCGTTTCTTCCAGACTTCCGCTACTTTTATACCACTCACAAATTCTTTAACCTTAAACATATACACTTGAGGTTAAAACACATATAATACCCCTACTAATTCAAACTAACGCTTAATTACTTATAAAATAACTTAAGGTATCTAGCTTAACTGTATTTTCTTTATTAATAGCTATTTTCTATCCTGTATTTCCTTACTTTAAACAGATTATCAAGAAATTGTTAATGTTTAAGAAAAGAGAAAAGGTTTAAAAATAGAAAAGATTTAAAAATACAATTTTAACTATCACATTCTAATAATTTATTGTGTTATTTTTATCTAATAAGGCACAGAAACAAAGGATGAACTTCAGTGTGCTTGAGAAAAGTTCTTAGGGTGAAACGTTTAAAGGGTATTTTAGTACTGAGTTTTTATTAAATGTTCCTGTACCTAATATTTAAATTAACGTATGTCAAAATATTTTACAATACGAGTGTTAAACGTTACATATTTCTATATAAAATGATACATTTCATCAGCACGCCTCCCTAATATTTATGCTAAATATAGAAAATTCAGCTCATTAGGATTTAATTTTAGAATTCTCATAAAAGCATATGATAGATTAGGCACGTAATTGTCACAAATTAATAGTCTATCTACTTTTTAATTACCTATGAAAACTTTATTATCGCTTTATTATTTACTCCTAAACCAAAGAACATCTATACCTACAACTTCTTAAAACTCTTTTAGATAATCTTTCAAAAGATTTGATAGTTTTATATTTTATATTTTTTTATTGTACATTTTTGCATTTGATGTTAGGATTATGCCTATTAAAATTGAATCGTAACGATTCTTCTTTATAATTTCCACATTTTAATTGTTAAATAAAAATATAGATTCTGATATATATATTCAAAATCAGACCTACAATATCTTTATTTTACAATGATTTCGTGGCATACCTTTAGAATGGAAAGATATATGCAACAACGTGTTAAGGGGTTACAGGAGGAACAAAAATGAGAGACTTTTTTGATGATAAGTACAAAAATATTGAATTAAAAAGGAGGTTAATCAATTTAATAAGTGAAATTAGCGAATTCAAAGGAAAATTAGCTGCTTATCAGGAACAAAACCCTGACATATTTAATAGTTTAGAAAAAACTATACCACTACATTACATAAAAAATTTCACAACTATTTATGAGGATATAAAAGTTCCTAATAAAAGATTAAAAGAACTTATTTTAGATGATATAGTACCTCAAAATATTTCTGAAGATGCTATTTTCTGCTATTATCAAACACTTTCTTTTGTACATAAAAACTCCTGTACTTTATTAATTAATCCAGCAACTATACAGGAATTACATTTTCAACTAATACATTATATTACCTCTGACAGTGCCAAATGGCGTGAAAAACCTTTTATTATTCCAGGAGTTCCAGAACATGGAATGCACTTGAATAGTTACCGCATTCTTCCGCATGAACTTATCCCACGGTTTATGGAGCAATTATGTGATCAATACAACTCATTAAATACTAGTAAGGGGCTACATTCACTTTTATTAATAGCTCGTTTTATATTAAATTTTTATTGCATAGTCCCTTTCAATCAAGGTAATAACAGGCTGGCATTTATGTTAATGCAATTGCTGTTAATTAAGAGTGGACATACATTTGTAAAATATGTATGTTTGGATAAATATATTAAGAAAAACGAATCTGATTATTACAATTCGATTTATAAATCTTCGGTGAATTGGTACTGCGAGGAACATAATAATAGCTTTTGGTTAAAAACGTTTTTAACCATTATATTAGAGGCTTACAAAGATCTACATAACACAGTTCTAGATTCTATATGTAAACATACTAAAGTTGAGAGAATTCAGGATTTTATACTTAAACAAAAACAACCCTTTACTAAGGAAAGTATTCGTAACACTTATCCAGACATTGCAGAAAGTACAATCAGTAAGGCTTTAAATTCCTTGCAAGTGTTTGGCCATATTAAGCTAGTTACAAAAGGAAGAAACGCAACGTGGATTAAGATTTGACCATACTTTCAATACACATGAGGTTTAAAAATTCAATTATAACCTTATCATTGAATTTCATTTTAATTTTAAGATAATATTACTTTTTTAGTTATTTCTAATTCCAACAAAACATTTTATAGGAAAAGGTCCGCTTCCCCCGCCTTTTCCTATAATAAAATGAAATATAAACATAGAATGATTGTCGAAAAAAGTCGTATTTTAATATTTTTTCTTTATTTTCTGGTTGTAAACGTTTCACTTTCATGTTACCATCTTAATCAAACAATAGATGGTAATAAAAATGAAAGTATTTCTTTCCCTTAGAAACATATAAACGTACGGTAATATCAAGAAAATAAGGTCAAAGAAATATTTGATACCTACCAAAATAATTAATAGGAATTTTGTCGCACTGTTTTTTCTGATAATTAAGAAAACGCATTTTGTCCCTAAACAAAATTTGTTGGTGCGCAAAATTAAAATACACTAGAACACCCAAATAAATGAAATATCCTTTTTCATTGAGTATGAAGGTATGAAAAAAAGAATTCTCCTTACAAAATTTAGCAGATTAACATAAAGACATCTAAATTACTACCTTTATCGCCATCTATTGTTGACATCATATTTACCAACTAAAAAAAGAACCTATCAAGGGCTCTTTTTATTATAATCATTCAAATTTCAATTCTATCTTAATACTGAAATTTCCACACAAATTACATCTGCTTTTTGCTCCCAATTATTAAATTAATAATATAGCACATCAAATTTATTAATTCTTATCTCCAATTAGTTTAAATTAGTGAATAAAATTCAATCATATAAAAATAATAAATACAACTAATCGTTATATATTAAAGAGGTGTCAATTTTGTCCTTAAATGAAGAGACCTTAGAAACTAAGACAGATAAAACCATTGAAAAGATCCAAACAAGTAACTTAAAAGAACTTAAAAATACATTAGATAACATCTTTGATATTAGTGCAGATTTAATTGAACATCCTTTGCAATTAAAAACAAACACGAATATTTTACTATATTATTTCGAAGGCCTTACAGATGGTGTTGCATTAAAAACCAATGTTGTTACACCATTATTACAAGAAGTAAATGAAGACAGTCAAATATTTAATTCTAATATTATTGCTACTCATACCAAAATAGTATATACATGGAATGAAATTAAAGAAGGATTACTTGAGGGGCAATGTGTACTGTTTATGGAGGGAGAAAAGCGTTCACTTCTAATAAATACAAAAGGCTGGGCAGAGAGAGCAATTCAAGAGCCAATTTCAGAAGTTACTATAAAAGGATCCCATGATGGATTTATTGAAAATGCCACAAAAAATATAGGTCTTATCCGTCGATATATTCCTTCTACAGAGTTAAAAATCAAAAAGCTGACGATTGGAGAAAGAGCCACTTCTTTAGTCTATTTAATTTACTTAGGTGATGTAGCAAACGCAGATGTAGTCCAAGAAATTGAAACTAGAATCTGTAAAATCAAAACAGATGCGGTATTAAGTATTGGAGAGCTATCTAATTATACAAAAGATCAAAATTGGACTCCTTTTCCACAGGCGTATTTAAGCGAGCGCCCAGACGCCATTTCAAATCATATACTTGATGGGAAAGTAGCAGTATTAATGGATAGATCCCCTGGTGCAATGGTTGTTCCGATGAATTTGATTGGATTTTTTCAAACCCCAGATGACTATAATATTCATTGGCTCATCGCATCATTTTTTCGCTTATTACGATTTGCAGGATTTATTATAGCTATTTTTTTACCCGCATTTTATATTGCTATAGTCTCTTTTCACTTTGAAATTATTCCTATAGACTTATACACTTCTATTGCAACATCAAGAGTCAAAGTCCCTTTCTCCCCCTTATTGGAAGCTTTTATAATGGAAATTACACTAGAAATGCTACGTGAAGCTGGCATTCGCTTACCACAACCAATTGGACAAACTATTGGAATCGTTGGAGGGATTGTAATTGGACAGGCGGCTGTTCAAGCTGGTCTTGTTAGTAACGTTATGGTTATTATCGTATCTATTACAGCCATTGCTTCATTTATTGTTTCTAATTATGATTTATCAAGTTCTATACGCCTTATCCGTTTTCCAATGATGTTATTGGCTTACTTTTATGGGATTGTAGGTATTGTTAGTGGATTAATGCTCTTATTTGCTCATTTTGTTTCACTAACTTCCTATGGTTCACCATACGGAATGCCAATCGCACCATTTCGTCTCCAAGAGTTAAAAGATTCTTTTGTAAGATTTCCTATTTCGATGATTACCACCCGCTCGAGTACAGGACAGCCGAAACAAAGAAAGAAAAAAGAAGGTGGTTAACATGGGGAATCTTAAGTTCCAAAAAGTAACTTTATTCGAATTTATTATTTTCATTCATTCGCTGCAACTCGCATCTGGTATGTTAATTATGCCAAGCCCACTTGCTACTACTGCTGGTACAGATGGCTGGATTTCGATCATTCTCGGATGGATAGTTACTTCTATAATCGGTGTATTTATTATATTAATGTTACAAAAAAATCCTAACAAAAATTTCTCACAAATCTTAAAAACATACTTTGGTAAATGGATAGGGACAATTCTTTTTCTTGCATATGCCTTTTATCTATTTTTTGCTGGATTTAATACTTTATTAAAGGCAACTGATATTGTAAAAGTGTGGATATTCCCTTCCACTCCTGCTTATCAAATCACCATATTATTACTATTACCTTTTATTATTTTAGCCCTGAGTGGGTTAAGGGCTCTTACTAGTTATTCTATGCTTGTTTTCTTCTTCACTACTTGGATGCCGCTATTTCTTCTTTTTTCACTAAAGACTAACTACAATCCTTTACACCTACTACCTATATTTAAAGAAGGATTATACCCTATTGTAAAGGCAACAAAAGAAACCATTACTCCTTATGCTGGCCTAGAAATTGCATATTATATATACCCATTCTTACAAAAAAAACAAAAAGCCATAAAAGGACTACTAATAGCGAATACTGGAACCATGTTTTTCTATCTATATGTTACTATCCTTTCTTATATATACTTTAGTCCAGAAGGGATAAAAGATGTAATCTGGCCAGTATTTCATCTGTTAAAAGGGGTTCGTTTTTCTTTCATGGAACGATTAGAAATTATATATATCGCTTACTATTTAATTGTATTTTCCACTACAATATATCCGTATTTATTTTTCAGTTTTGAATCTGTGACCATTTCACTTCAAAAAAACGCCCGCAATTGGGCGCTACTTGCTTTTATGTTACTTATAGTTGGCCTATTTATTTTCCTAAATCCCGATGTGGATCAATATTTGTTTATATATTATCTTATGGATATCTTAAATGTCTTTTTCTTTATTCTATTACCAATCTTATTTTTCGCTTACAGTATTCTTTTTACTTGGATTACTAGGAGGAAACAACTTTGATTCGAAAATGGATATGGATTGTAATTTGTTGTGTATATATAATTGGTTGTAGTCAGAGAATTCCTCTTGAGAAGGTTTCATTAATCCTGTTAATTGGCTTGGATAGAACCCCTAATGGAGACATAAAAGTTGGAACAAGCATACCACTCTTTCATCATAAACAACCAAAAAGTACTATAGAACATTGGACACAAGCATCAACTGTATATACTGGATTCAGTAAGATAGATACGAAGTTAACAGGCTTTATGACAGCTTCCAAAGCTGAAATCATTTTAATTGGGAAAAAATTAGCGCAAGAAGCAAATTGGTTGCAGGAGCTTGATTCTTCTTACCGTGATCCTTACGCTACCATTAATGCTAAAGTAGTACTTGTAGATGGACCTGCAGAAGAAATTTTTAAAATTCATAAGCCTAGTAAACCATCACTTTCATCTTATATAAATGGTGTAATTGAATCGTCAATTCAAAATAACCAATCCGTCTCTTCTACAATTCAACAATTAATGAGAGAACAAAATGAAGAAGGAATGACGCAAGCTGTTCCAATTATCAAAAAAACAAAGAATGAAATCGACACAGTAGGAATTGCATTTTTAAATCGAAAAGGGAAATATTTAACTCATATCCCTAAAAAAGATGTTAAATTTTTTAATCTTATAAATAAGCAAAAAAGTAGCGGGCGAATGATACTACACCTTGCGCTTCCTCCTAAAAAGTCCAACAAAAAAATAAACACTTCTATCTTCGTACAGAACGCGACAAGGAAGGTATTTGTTAATTTTCAAAACGGAAAGTTTGTATTTAATCTCGATATATATGCTAATGTAGCTTTAATAGAAAAAACCAATGCGAATTTAATTAAGGGGCACTATGATAATAAAAAAAATATAAATAATTTAAAAAGTGCCATTCAAAAAGAAATTAATAATAATTTACAAAATATGTTGTATGAAATACAGCAGAATAAAATTGATCCAATCGGATTATCCCTATATGCTAGAGCATTTCAATATAAAGAGTGGAAAAAAGTAAAAGGAGATTGGTTGCAAGCGTTAGCAGAGGCTAAAATAAATGTAAAGACACACGTCAAAATAAAAGATACTGGGACCATTAGAAATTAAAATAGACTAGTCTATTTTTCTGCTTAAAAGTTTTTCTAAGTGGGTTTTCCCTCTTCAATATTTATCATGTAAAAGGTGCTACTTCAAAGAAAACTCTACTCGTTAAAGGCTAACCAATAGGGTTTTCTTTTTTTATCTAAGTATTCTTTTAAAAAGACAACAATTTTACTACAGTAATCAAGGACTGGTTTCTAATTTAAGTTACTGGAGAGTAAATAACTCTGGTGCAATATCCCTACCAGTTTTCATTCCAATAACAACTCAATGATATAACATTAAAGATATAATCCCTTAACTTAGGGATTTTGACTTTTCAAATTTATACCATTGTCTTAGTTCTATGTACTTTGATATATATGTCCACATCAATATGTTATTGCATCATATACTGAATAGATAATTTAAATTACTTTTAAAAAGGATGATGAGGATGAACCTAGATGATATACAAAAATCCTATGGCGTAATTGTAAGTTTAGGAGGATTGTGTCAAGTCACTAACCAAATCAAAAGGCACCATTTAAGAACATTTTCTGGACCTTTAGATTGGTTTTATTATCCATCACTTTCAGATGTAAACAGATTACTTCAAAGTCGGTTTGAAAAATTTATGAAGTTGGAAAATATGGTCATAGAAGGTTCAGAAAGTTACGGTCTTATTGAATCAGAATTTGATAATCAAACTAAATGGGCAGAACGAATTACCTATTGTATAAAGGACACTTATTATAATTGTTTTTCAATGCATGACTTTCCTATTGACTCAGAAAAGAATTGGAAATCAACTTATCCTTCTTTTAAAGCTAAATTAGACACTAGAATTAATCGATTCCTTGAAAAAATAAATAGTAGTGAATCGATTTTATTCATTAGGATTTGGGGAAATCGAGATGAAGCGATTGAATTAAAAAACGTATTATCCGAAATTACAAATAAAGATTTTAATATTCTTATTGTCAATTTTAAGGAGGATATATCTAATATCGTTGAACAAAATTGGGGAATATCAAGGGTTTGTTCAATTGAACTCCCACGTTATCAGGATAGATGGGAAGGTGATGATTCCGATTGGGATTATATTTTAAATAAAATAACATTAACTTAATACTTTCCTTCTTACTTTTAACATGATTTTGCCAGTAAATTAAAATAGGTGTAGAGAAATAAAATTCCCATCTAATTGATACACACTTAATTAATAAACCGTTCATATAATAATTCATAAGTCCTTCTTTATTGAATAAATGGTTCTTTACAAAATTGATTCCATCACTAGAGCACCTTTATACGGTGCTCTTTTTTAAATTTGTAAAATCTACAATTTAATATTTGTTCACTTTTCCTTTAAATAGTTAATTTCCTTCTTAGATTTTTCATTATAAGCTTCTTCAATTCCCTTGTTTCCCCTCCCCTTCTTTTATCTTATAAACAAGCAATTTCTTTCATTAGTATTAAATAAAATAAAGCATTGATTTTAAAATAACCTAATTTACATAAGATTGAGAATAAACTACAGTGCGTATTCTTCACGTTTAATCAGCATTTGAATTATAAATCTAACATATATTTTTTAGTTGATTGTCATTATGGTACAACCGTGTATACATTTATCAAACAAACTACATAGTTTAAATTAGTAAAATATATAGAGAGGAAGGAAATAAATCTATGAAAGTCATAATTTTGTGTGGCGGAAAAGGGCTTCGGATGCAAGGAATTTTAGAGGACATTCCCAAACCATTAGTTCGAGTTCAAGGAAAGCCTCTCCTCTTGCATATAATGAATTGGTATAGAAAATATGGACATTCTGATTTCATTTTGCCCTTAGGATATAAAGGTGAGAAAATTAAAGAATATTTTATGGACTTTAGCTGGAAAGAGAATGACTTTAGTTTGAATTTTAAAACCAGTCAATATACGCTACTTCAGGAATTAGAAAATTGGAATATACATTTTATAGATACAGGAATTGATACAATGACCGGGGCAAGACTAAAAAAACTTGAATCCTTTGTACAGGGTGAAACCTTTTTATTAACTTATGGTGACGGATTAGCTAATATAGATATTGATCAACTAATAGCATTCCATAAAGAAAAAGGAAAAATTGCTACATTAACTGGAATTAAAAAAAATAGTCAATACGGCCTATTGGAGGTCGAAGATGGAATTGCTATTGATTTTAAAGAAAAACCATTACTTGATGAAGTAATTAATGGCGGGTTTTTTGTATTTAACAAAGAAATATTCGATTATTTAAGTAATAATGATGATTGTGTTCTAGAAGAAGATCCTCTTCGAAATTTAATAAAAGACAATGAGCTCGCAGTCTATGAACACAATGACTTTTGGGCTAGTGTCGATACACCTAAAGATTTAAAAACTGTAAATGAAAGTTGGAATCCAAATAAATTTTAGTGGAGAGGACTGAATACGCATTGAACTCTAATGATAAAAAAATAAGTTTACCTCGATTGTATATCCCCTCTAATGAGAAAATAGTTAACCCACTTTCAACAGGAATTAAAGCTTCAAATCTCTCCAAAAAAAATACTCAAAAAAGACATCCCCAATTCTATAATCAACAACATGATCTAAATAATCATTTCTGCGTCATTGTAGGTAGTGAGTATGTCTTGAAAATTATTGCTTTACAGCAATCACTAATGCAGTACTCAGAAAAATTCACATTGTGGATTTGTTGTATAGATCCTTTTGCATATTCACTATTAAAAGAAATGAGTTTAATTAATGTAAACCTTTTACAAGTTGAAGAATTAGAAGATCGTGAACTAAAAGCAATTAAGAGAAAAAGAAAAGTAAATGAATATTGTTGGACTTTAAAATCTGTCTTGATAGAATATTTATTGGTCAATTATGATTTACCATCTATTCTATATTGTGATGGTGATTTATGCTTTTTCTCTGACCCTAATATTATTTTTGAGGAATGGGGTGACCATTCTATTTTCCTAACCCCCCAAAGAGATCGTGATTGGGTAGAAAAGATGTATGGAAAATATCAGGCCGGTCTAATTGGATTTAAGAATGATCTCTATGGACTAAAAAGTGTAAGATGGTGGAAAAATAAATGTATAGATTGGTGCAGTGCCGAGGCTGAGGAGGGGAAATTTGGAGACCAAAAGTATTTAGATTATATCCCTATATATTTTCCAAAAGTAAAAATTTCAAATAACTTAGGTATAAATGCTGCGCCTTGGAACTGTATATATAATAACGATTATAAAATTGACAAGACTAAAAACGATGTATTTATTGAAAACGACAAACTAGTTGTTTACCATTTTGCATGTATTACTATCTTTACTGAAAATGATTTTGACCTTTGGTCTTTGGGAGAAATTTCAATACCCAATAATATATTAAACCATATTTACACTCCGTATTTAGAGAGAATTCAATTTGTTTTAAAGCAATTAAAGGATAAATTCAATAAAGATACTAAACAATTTTTAAGTAAAAAAGATATAAATAAAGCTCAAACTTTATATAAAGATTCACAATTAAGAAGAAAAATGAATCAATCCAATCATTTTATGAACTTTTCCATGATTATAAGTAAAGAACGATTAATTCAAGGATTGACCTCTTATTATTCCTTAGAAAATTTCAACGCTAAATTTACTGTATGGATCTGTTGTATGGATGATTTAACTTATCAAATATTAGAGAAATTAAAATTAAAGCACGCCATACTAATTCCAGTAAAAGAAATTGAAAATCATGAACTCCTCAGTATAAAAAATGATAGAAGTTTACAAGAATATTGTTGGACATTAAAAGCGCCCCTATGTCTACATGTCCTTAGTCTTTATCCGGAAGTTGATCACATTATATATTGTGATGCTGATATGTATTTCTTTACAGCACCTAATATCATTCTTGATGAGTGGTGGAAATACTCTGTATTCCTTTGCCCTCAAAGAAGCTCTACTGCAATTGAAAGCATACACGGTATATACCAAGCTGGTTTAGTAGGCTTCAAAAACGATCAAAATAGTAAAGAAATTTTAACATGGTGGAAAGATAAATGCCTAGAATATTGTAATAATCATTATGATGTTGAAATGAATAGATGGGGTGACCAAAAATATTTAAATCACATTCCTAACATCTTTTCTAATATAAAAATCATGACTCATAAAGGTATTGATGCAGCACCTTGGAATGTCATTTTAAATAGCAGTTCTATATCTAAAACAGATAATAAAGTTTTTATTGATCAAGATGAATTAATAGCTTTTCATTTTGGAAGTATGCAAATTATTAATCCAAACGAGTTCGATTTATGGAAACAAGAAACTTTAGAATTACCTCCAGCAGTTTTAGATTATATATACATTCCTTATATTGAACAATTGAACAAGACATGTCATACCCTTCATAATACTTTTCAAAAATCTCCCTCCTCTTTATTTGCTGACCAAATTGATACAACAACAATAAAAAATCATTTTAAATACCCCTCCCCTCATCACAATTAAGACTGATACTTTCCTTATTTAAAAATAAATCTATTTATTTCAGCAACTAAAAATACATCTTAATAAAGGATAGATTATCACTATGATTGCTTCATTTAAAAATAAAACTTTCCTTATTACTGGTGGATACGGTTTTATTGGTTCTCACTTGGCACGAAGACTTTTAAATTTACAAGCAAAAATTGTTCTTTTCATAAGAACACCATCAAACTCTTGGAGACTAAAGGATATTCTAAAATATATTGAAACCTATGAAATAGATATACGAGATAAAAAACAAGTACAAGATGCAATAAAGAAAATTAATCCCGATTATATCTTTCACCTGGCAGCCTATGGTGTAAATTCTGCCCATACAGATTACATCCATGCTATAGAAACAAATGTTATAGGGACTTGTAACATTATTCAAGCAGCAAAATTGGTGAATTGTAAAAAAATCATCAATTTTGGGAGTAGTTCTGAATACGGTAACAAGATGGAACCTATTCATGAAAATATGTTACTAACTCCTGTGGATATCTATGGAAGTACCAAAGCTGCTGCTACTATACTCGCCCATCAAATTGCTAGCGAAAACAATATTAATCTTATAACATTAAGACCTTTTGGCATATTCGGAGAAGGCGAAGAGCCGCATAAAATTTTTAGCTATATAATCTTGCGAGTATTACAAAACAAAGATGTAAATTTAACTTTATGTAATCAATTAAGAGATTATTGTTATATAGAAAATGTAATAGATGCCTGTATCCTAGCAGTAGAAAATACTACTGTACAAAATGAAATCTTTAATATTGGGAGCGGCACTATTCACCCCTTGAAACATTATGTAGAATTATTATTCAAACATTTGAAAACCAATTCCAGACCAAATTACGGTGCAATTTCCTCTAGAACAAATGAAAGATGGGTTCCTGAAGCAGATGTGCAAAAAATAAAAAACTCTCTTTCCTGGGAACCTAGAATTAATATTGAAGAAGGAATTATAAAAACTGTTAATTGGTATAAAAATAATAAACATTTATACCTAACCCCCTAAAAATAGGGTACTAAAGGAGGTGGACTAATTGTTAAACCAAAACTTTAATAATGCTTTTTACGGAAAAACAATTTTAATTACTGGACATACTGGTTTTAAAGGTTCTTGGTTATCCCTATGGTTGAATGAATTAGGTGCTACTGTAATCGGATATTCATTAGATCCTAAAAATAAAAATGATAACTTTAACATTACTAACCTTCAAAATAATATAATTGATATTCGTGGAGACATTAGAGATTTTAATAAATTAAATAAGGTTTTTACAGATTATAAACCTGAAATTGTATTCCATTTAGCTGCCCAACCTCTAGTTAAGTATTCATATGAATATCCTAGAGAAACATACGAGGTAAACGTTGTAGGAACTATGAATGTACTAGAGGCAATTCGATTACATGAATCAGCTAAAATAGGAATTATGGTGACAAGTGACAAGTGCTATGAAAATAAAGAATGGCCTTGGGGTTATCGTGAAATTGACCCTATGGGCGGCCATGACATATATAGCTCAAGTAAAGGATGCTGCGAACTTTTAATTTCTTCCTATCGAAATTCTTACTTTTCAGAAGAAAACTTTTCTCAACACAAGAAAATAATTGCAAGCGTTCGAGCTGGTAATGTAATTGGTGGTGGCGATTGGTCAATAGATAGAATTATTCCTGATTGTATACGAGCATTAGAATCAAACAAAAACATTATTATTAGAAACCCTACTGCTATTAGACCCTGGCAACATGTACTAGAACCCTTAAGCGGGTATTTACTCCTTACAGAAAAAATTATAAATAATGGTATCCTTTATTCAGGAGCATGGAACTTCGGGCCATCCCTAAGCAATATTGTTCCAGTAGAAAAATTAGTGACCAGTTTACTAGATATTTGGGGCTGCGGGGATTGGACAGCAGAAAATATAGGTCCAATAAATTTCCATGAAGCAAATTTACTGAATCTTGACATTAGCAAAGCAAAATTCAATCTTAATTGGCAGCCAAAATGGTCCCTACAACAGACTTTAGAAAATACAATAGAATGGTATAAACATTATAATTCTTACACCAGTTCTGAGATGATAAATCTATGTATTAGCCAAATCAAACAATATTGCATGCTTTGAACTACTCCCACATGCTCATACTTGCTGTGAGTTCCTTATGGAGTGAGTCTTCTTAGTTAAATAATAAAAGACACATTAATTTTTATAGTCTAAATTATAAACCTACTATACCTAAAATTATGTGATTGTCCATTAACAAAGATTTTATTTCTTCGGTTATTTCAAATCAACTATTGATATTATATTGAAGAATAAAGGAATCACGTATTTTTCTAGTGATTCCCTTGTTCTGAGAAAATAATGTCTTGCTTTAACGACAATACAGTATATGCGATTATTAATTTATTTGTTCTAGTTATGAAAAAATCTATTCCTGTCAAAAGAGCTTTCTTCAAAGAAAAACTTCCTATTTTTTTCTACTTACCCTACTCGAAAAGTAAATAATGTTATTTTTCAGATGATTATATCTACTATTTATAGAATTACACTGAGCTTTAACAAGTTTATGCTTATATGTTGATTCTCTTATTTATTATCACCAATGTTGATGAATTTATGCATAGCTTATTCTATACACAAATAGCTTTTTGAATTATCTTTTCAGAATAAGTAAAGGAGACTTTCTCTTTTATGCACTTCCCCCTTACCAGTCTTAAATTTCCCTTTAATCAACAATAAGAACAAATCTTCTATAAAACCAAGCCATAAGTAAGATAATTTCCCTATTAAAAATAATGAGGTATTCTGTTTCACCTTTTTACATTATCTAAATAAGGACTTGTAGGAATTCTTACAAGTTCTTTTTTTGTTTTCTTTATTCTCTTCTTATTTACACACACAAGATTTATATATTTGTTTGTAATACATACTATAGTATCTGATAAACAATTTAAAAAGTAATATGTAATTGATCCGTTTTAAGAAAAGGAAATTTCATAAATCTTCAATCACAGTTTCTTAGTTCACCTAATAGAACGTATAAAGACTCATATCATCTTTTGATAATTTTTGGATGTTTTATTCTAAGTACATTCGACAATAATTGATTATTTTCTGAATTTTCTTGAAAAAGTTGTAAAATCATACTATTTTTTCTTCTATTTTGCTATGATAGTTACAATTAAATTGGATTAGGATATTTCTATAAGATGGGGGCGTATATTATGAGTGTCTCAGTAAAAGGAAATGAGCAGTTAACCTCTCTATTAAACGACTGGTATCGATCTATGCTATCTCAACAAGTTATAAAAGCTACTAATCTAAAAAAGAAAATTGATGAAAAAATCAGCAAATTAAGTACTGAGCCAAATCAAGAACATCAAGATCAAAATTTGTTACTATATTATTCACTACTTGAATTCCGTTATAATGTCTTAACAGATAGCCTTGGTATCCAACAAAATAGCTTTGATGCCATTAGTGACTATGATATGCCTACAGACCATTTTCTACGCTTCTATTATCACTTTTTTAAATCCATTCATTCCACTTTTATATCAAATTTTACTGAGGCAGAGGAACATTATAAACTGGCAGAAAAGATATTAGTAGACATACCAGATGAAATTGAACACGCTGAATTCTACTATAGAATTGCTACTTTTTATCACCATACCTATAACATGCTTGCTTCTATCGAATACGCAAATAAATCGAGAGTAATCTTTTCAAAATATGAAGGTTATGAAGTAAAAACAGCCTTTTGTAATAGTTTGTTAGGTGGTTGCTGCATCTATTTAAAACAGTACGAACAAGCAGAAGAATATCTACATTGTGCAATTGATTTACTACAAAAAAATAGGGAAGAAGATTCCTTGTTATACGTAAAAAATACTATGGGGTGGCTGTATTCTGATCAAAGTATGTCTACTTTAGCCATTCGTCACCTTTCAGAAGTAACAGAGAAAATCCCTACACACTTCAAGGCCATCTTCCTACAAGCTAAGGAACATTATAAGTTAGGAGAACAATCAACGGCCAGCCAACTCATTGATAAGGGACTACAAATTTGCAGAGAAATTCATAACGAAGAATACACACACCACTTCTCTATTTTAAAAAGATTAAACGAAAATATTCCATTGGAAGAATTAGAAAAAATCATTCAAGAAGGAATCTTATACTTTGAGGAAGAAGAATTATGGGAATATGTTGTCGAATACGCTGAATTATTTGCCACAAAATGTAGACAATTAGAGAACTACCAAAAGGTAAGTGACTATTTCCATATTTGTTATCAGGCAAGACAAAAATCAATCGCAAAAGGAGTGTTAAAATAATGAAAAAAATTAGCTTATTATTATCAGGCATTGCTTTTATTGGGGTATTAACGGTGGGAATTTTTCAGTTTTCTAAAACAAATCAGCTTGCTACTCATGGTCATTATCCTACTCCTTCATATAGTGTTGGTGGTGCACCACAACAAATTTAATGTAAATGTATTTAAAAACCCTCCAAATGGAGGGTTTTTAAATGGCTTATCTGCCTGTTCAATACGTGTAGAGAGTACGTATTATACTTATATACTATGTTATAAGATTTTTCATTTCCACTCTGTAACAAGATTCTAGCATTCTCTCCTAGAATCTCAACTTAAATCTTAAATCCACCAATTAACTCTTGAAGTTCTTCCGCCATCTGTGCTAATTGTATTGCTGAAGAATTTATCTCTTCCATAGAAGCATGTTGTTCCTCAGATGAACCAGCTATCGTTTGCATACTTGAAGAATTCTCTTTTACAGCCATAGCTATTTGATCAATCGATGTATCAACTTTCATTGCATCAGTTGTCATTTTATTTGATAGTTCTACCATACCATGTACTTTTGATACAATTTCATTTGCAGATTTTGAAATCTCATAAAAACTTTGTTTTGTATCATTCGCAACCTTAATTCCCGACTGTACTTCTACTCCTACTTCATTCATAGCTTTTACAGTCTCATGTACGTCTGCTTGTATTTCCTTAATTAAACTTCCAATTTCCATCGAAGAATCGGATGATTGCTCTGCTAGCTTCCTAACTTCATCGGCAACAATTGCAAATCCTCGCCCCTGTTCTCCTGCTCTAGCTGCTTCAATTGCTGCATTTAATGCTAATAAATTTGTTTGTTCCGCAATATTTTGAATCGCTTCTAATATACTTCCAATTTGTTGCGATTTCTTATCTAATAATTTTATTACATTATCGGATTGAGAAACAGAGTGATGGATAGACTGCATTTGTGTTACAGTTTGTTCTACTAATTGTTCACCTTCATTGGCTTTTTGTTTTGTATATATGGATGAAGCCGATACTTCAGATGCATTCTCAGCTACATATTGAATATTTCGTGTTACCTCACCAATTAATTCAGCTCCAGACTCAACTTCATTATTTTGAACCTCTGCACTATTCGAGATCTCTTCCATCTCTTTTGTAATTTGTTCCGTCGCAACGCTTGCTTGTTCTACACTAGCAGTTAGTTCCTCAGAAGACGCAGCTACATGTCCTGCAGATGTGTTAATTTGAGAAATAATATTACGTAACGACTCTGCCATTGTATTGAAACTACCGCCTAATTGACCAAGTTCATCCTTTGAACGAATATCTATTTTCTCGGTTAAATCTCCCTGACTAATTCTTTGGGCCGAAATAACTAATTGTCTTAGTGGATTAATAATAGATCTAAGTATGAATAAAATTACAATTCCACCTAACAATAATGAAGCCCCTATTATAGTGAGCGTTTTATAAAAAATAGGATTGGTAGCTTCTTCAATTTCTTTCGTAGGCATTACGCCAGCTATTTTCCAACCTGTTTTTTTGTTTGTCTTAAAGCTTATGTTTCGATCTTCCCCGTTAAGGCTATAAGTAATTACGTCATCTTCTTTTTTGTACAGTTCATCCGCTAAAGTTTTCTCTAATTTCTCTCCTGGCTTTAGTGATGGATGAATAACTATTGTTTTATCTTGACTGACTATAGATACAAATCCTTGCTTTCCAATTTTAATCATTTTGGATGTTTTTACTATATCTTTAATATTCAAATCTACGCCAATGACACCACTTTTATCTGCATTTTGCTTTGCAATTGCTATTACCATATTTCCTGTAGACTTTGATTTATATGGAGATGAAACAATAATCTCTCCATTTGCTTTTACTGCATCCTTATACCAACTGCTTTCTAACGGATTAAACCCTTCTGGTATTTTTCCAACAGGTGCATGAATAAATTGATTGTTACTGGATGCCGTATAAATCGTTTCTATCTCTGGATGTAACTGTATATATTGATCAAATTTACTCTGTACATTTTGCGATTGTTCAGGATTATAATCCCCTTGTGTGAGTACCTTTGCAAAATGAGAGACATCTGTTTGCTTATTTTCTAATTCATCATCAACAATCTTATCTAAAATACTTATATTATCTTTTGCTGATTGTAGAATTGTTTCATTAAGATCTGTTTTTGCTTTATTATAAGATGATACTCCTACGATAAGGCTTGGTATAATTAATATTGCTATAAATGCCATAGACAACTTCGTTTTAAGCTTTATTTGTCCCAATCTTTCTTTTATATTAAACACTAGATACTTCTCCCTTTCACTTTTACTACTGATATAGTTTATTTAAATTTTTCTCCTTTATTTTTTCTACATATATTTACAGTACCATTCGAAATGAAACCCCTATTAAATCCTATCATCTCAACTTCCTTATTTAACGATTTAAATTTCACAGGCAGCGTTTTATCTATCCTCCTTTCGAATATGTTATCTTTCCATATTCAGCAATTCTAAAACTACGAATTGTTCCCAATAAAATGGATGAAACATAACCTTCATTTAACAGATATTATTTGACCTTGATTGGATAAAAATTTTAATTTAGCGCTATTCAAATCGGATGAAGTCTTTACCATAATAAATTCTCTAAAAAATAACTACATAAATTTATTCTTTGTATGATTATGTTTAACAGCCTTTGAACCATTCTAAATGCATCACACTATTCATGAATCATTTACTACGGCCGATTTTGTTGTAAGAGATAACTAAACCATAAATTCTATATAAAAGAATAAAATAAATTGGAGAAATTCATTGTAACACGTATACATAAGTAATAGATATAAAATCCGATAATATATTATTACCTTATAATAAATAAATAATTCAGTATAAACTGTATTTTATTTCTATAGAAGAATCTTTCCCTATATGCAATATTACATATAATCTACCTTATGTAGTTTGTTATACTATGCATGTGGATTTTTCATCCAAAAATCCACCCAAACGCATATTTATGTATATGCCACCCTAATTGATGAAAGTGAGAAGAATGTTTATCATTTTTCTCACTTTTTTATTTAGGCTCTGTTAATATTGTATTAAATAAGGGAAGACACCTTAGAGTTGGTGCTTCCCTTATTTGTTGATTATTCAAATCTAAAATAGGTATTTTCTAAACCTATTCTTTGCTTTAATGTTCTGCCCAAAGCATAATTATTTGGTAATTCTTTTTCAATGACACAAATAATATAACCTGCTTTTCCTGTTGTTAAATTAGTTAGTTGTAAGTATTTAGTGTTGTCGTAGATATAAGAAATAATATATTCATAGAAATTATTTTCTTTATCTTCTCTATTCATACCAACATTGTACAACCTAACTCTTGCTCCTACCCAAATTTCATCATCATCAACATTACTTAAAGGCATCCATTTCGAGTTATCCAATATTTCACCCTTTTCTTAATTCATTCGTTTATACACGAATGTTGCTAGACACAAACTATCATAAGCATCCGTCATTTCATTGATTAGACGACCATCGACAGAGAAAAAAGACTCAACATAGCTTTTTACCCATTGAAACACTTGCTCTTTTAGTTATTTTTACATTTTGAATCTACGAAAATGAATTCCCTTATAAAAACTCTAACAGAGAATCTTCCTTCCAAATTTCACCTAGGAAATTATTTGTTTTCCAAAAAACCTACCAACATCTTTATCAACTCATTTTAGAATATTTAAACAATAATTCCATATACATTACCTGCATAAATTATTCATTTTCTTTTATATAAGACCTACTTTTTACTTTTGATAGACTATTAGACATTGGATTATTATACATAAATCCCAAAAACATGCGGTATTTTGTAGAATTTTGTCTATCAATATGTATGTACACCCTTTTGTAGTGGATATAGACTGTGAGGTGTAAGGAGATACCTTACAAAATAATAAAAAGGAGATTATAGAATGAGTAGATTAACAAAATTCTCAAAGTTAGTATTTGCAACTTTAATCGCGGGAAGTAGTCTAAGCACCTTTGTTTCGTCACACAGTGTACAAGCTGACACCTTAGATCCTAATTACCAAGACAATGTAAAATTCATACCACCTTCTAGTGCTAGGCCAACATTGGAACAAAAAAACACTATTGTTCCAGAAGCAAAAGTTGTTAAAAACCATTATGTAAAGTACTCTAAAGCACATTTCCAAACTAAAGAAAGTATACCAAAAGAGATTTATTATTCTTCAGAAGGCTTTAAGGGCTATATACAGGCAAGTACCGTTTGGGATATGGGAGATCATTTCGCAACACTATATTCCGGAACCGTTATTCGATGTTAGACTTTTAATCCATTCTCCCCTAATGCTTAAAATGATTAATAGCTCACTGCCAATACTGTAATATCTATTGTTCATAAAATAAACCACAAAATCTTTCGATTTCATGGTTTATCAAATATAAAGATAATGCTAAACGAATACTCTAACATTACCTTCCCCAAAGTTAATTATAGAGTATTTTCAAAAAAAAGACACTCTTGTAGTGTCTTTTTTATAGTATTTTAAAAAGAATTCCACCTACTAACACCTTTTTGTTGCGCCTATTCGTTTATTTCAATATGATACTTTTCCATCTCGTATATGCAATAGACAATAATAGCTAAACTCCAACTGACACTATAATAATTATGTGTGTAGAAGTCATATCCCGCTTTAATACCCTTCTCTATTACAACTAATGTAAATCCTAAAGCCACCCATCTGTTAATTTTCATCTTTATAAACGTTAAAGAGATAATTATTAAAAATAAAATATTTGTAAGATGATTTATCATTAGCTCATATTTTTGAATGTATACTGCCATTATACAAGCAACGATATTAGTCGCAATGCCAAAGGCAATCACCGCTCCCCAAACCCTGTCCGAAAGTCCCACTCCTGAGTCAGTCCCTTCCTAAACAAATATCCCTTTCTTTAATTCATTCCTACACCCTATTCAAGATATGCTAAATTATCCTTGTCTGATGAATATCTATTTATCTTTTCATATAGAGCAAACAAAATTTCTACTCATAATTTTTTCTTTATTAGACAAACTATGTCTAAGCCGTTTGAACTAGCGGCTTCAATCTTCTGGTAATGGGATAGCACAATTTATTGAATTGACTAACTCATTCAACCCACTGGCACCGGCAGGCAACAAAATAGTTGTCTGCCATTTTCATGTATACTTTTTCTAATTTCATTTCGAACCAAGTGTGTGCTGTACTGATTTCAAAAGGACAGAATTTCATTTTTTAAAATGTAAAAAAGATAAGGTCCTGTCTACTTTTGGTATAGGACTTTTTCTTTTCACACATACTATTCTTGAACCTGTTTCCAATACGTGTCCTAATGATGTCTTGAGTTCCTCCTAAAAAGGGCTGCAGATACTACTGCATGCCCTTTTATTTACGTTGCTTCTCTATATTGAATAAAATAATTAAAAACTAAAAATGTAATATTACATATTTTTTCTGTTCAGATTATGTTAGGATTTACTTCGTAGTCGAATTATGGTTTCGTATCTAATTCAGCAATATGTGAACTGTTTACCTAAAGAAAAGACACCCAAAAGGTGTCTTTTCTTCTTTTAATCTAAAAAACATTTTTTCTTTTCAGTAAGATCCAATTATCCCTCTAACCTAAACCTCATAATTAAAGGCAATTTAATCATGGTACTCAAGAGTTTTCATCCATTTCAATATACCTATAGCTTAATTTAAAATCACATTTCCAGCACTATATTTACTTTCCTACAGATTTTCTGTCTTGTTCTTAATTCTGTCAAAATCCTCATGTAGCTATACAAAGAATATATGCTACTATGATATTAAGAAACTATGCGTTCCCTTAACCCTGTATCCGGCCCTGTATTTATTACAGGGTCTTTGTCTATTTTATTTAATACACATCCAATTTCAGTTAAAATTGTTTAAATGTTAATTAATTTTTGAAATGATATAACTATAAGCTCTTTTAACAAATAAAATATAATATTAGACATATTTAACCAACTTGGGGCTATTATTAGTTTTCTAAATATGTACTTCATTAACACCATACAAATAGTATTAACTATCTTAATTGAATATTAGTAATAGTAAGTATAAACATTATCAATTTACTACATCTTACATTTATGTAAAAATAAATACGTGTTAAGCTTTTTCAAAATCTTTCCCCTAATAAAGATTTGAAGTAGCATTTCATGATTCTCCTTACTGTTAATATGCCTTGAAAAAGAACCCTATAGGGTTCTTTTTCTTCTCATTATAACCTCAGTAAGTCCATGCAAAAAGGACTGCTAATTATTTGCAGCCCTTTTACACGTTAATATACACTTGTATTACATGCTTAAAACTTTATTGTATTAGGTATTTATACCAACTAAACATGCCATTATCATTTAGATATATAACACTTCAAAGTTTAGAAGTATACAATAACAAATCTTTCCCAGCTTCCAGCTACATAACTAGTAGCTGTTAATTCTCTACCACCATTTGCTGATATATATCTACCATTACTTAGTGCTTGTAATACATATATCCTATTGTCTCCACCATTATATAAGATAAACTTTTCCCATGCACCAATTGATGTACGATCTGCTACTACTCTACCATTTGGCTCAAACGAAACATACTTCCCATTACTTTTAGCTTTTAAAGCGTACGTATATAATTCCCCAGTCGAAATTAATTCGAATTTCTCCCATCCATTAACTGCATTACGATTTGCTATTATATTTCCCGAAGGCTCAGCCGAAACATATTGTAAATTTGCTGCCTGTATAGCAACTGTCCAACTTCCATTAAATAAATTTACGCCTTTTAGTGAACCTGCTTTTGATAGATTGGCTGCCGATACATCATTCGATGGTGTAATCATCAATATCATTAAAACCATCGACAACACCATTAAAACTAACCTTTTTGAGATTGTATTACCACTTGCACGTGTTATGAAACTTTTCATTCTCATTCCTCCCTTAATATACATAGAACTCATATATATATCATACCAAATATGTAAAATATTGTAACGAAAGAGAGGATTTATCAACAAATACCTTACTATTCTGTTTCTTTTTTCTCAAATCTATAACACTTAAACATTTATCAATTCTCAAGCACATTTTTAAAATTTACCCCCTGATAAACAAATGTAGCAGTTGATGGCAAGGAGAGTATATACAAAAGAGAGAGTATTTTCATTTCACTTTTCTTTAAATAAAAGCCAAATAGTCGTTCATAATGAACGACTATTTGCATCTAACTAATAATTAGAAGGTTCTTCATGTTAATCTATTTTGTTTAATCCCGTTGAAGTAACTTGATAGGTTCTTTTTTTGCCTATATATTCTTGTTTATTATTCTCAAGGTTAATAAGTGTAGCGCGTGTCTTTTCCTTTACTGCTTCCCCTTCCATATGGGTAATCTCAATGTAATCTCCCGCTTTTACGGGCACCTTTTGGATTTCAGCAGTTTGTTGTCTATTTCCTACTATTTCCTTATTATACACAACACTACCGGTCGAATTCTTTACTGTAATACTTGCATACGTATTATTAAAGTAAGAATGTGGTACGCCTGCTTCTAAATTCACCTGCATTTTCTCTGTTGTCCTATTATAATCAACTTTTGCGATTTCTCTATCACTATATCCTTTTAAAGACCACCCAAAATGATTTCCATCTAAAACCGTTGTTTCTGGCATTTTTTCTACTTTCTTCAAGCCTTCTTTTGTAACTTCGTACATGACTTTTTTTCCAAAACTTTCTTGTTTACTATTATCTACATTTGTAAGAGTAGCTCTATGTACACCTTCTAGATGTGTTAACTCTATATAATCCCCTACTTTGACTGGAAATTTTTGCGATTCAGCATTTTGCTGTTTGTTTCCATAAATCTCTTTGTTATAGACCACTTTTCCTGATGTGTTTTGTACTTTAATACTCGCATACGTTTCATTAAAATAATGATGCGGTACGCCTGCTTTTAAGGCGATTTGCATTTCTTCTGTCGACTTATTAAAATTAACTTTTGCAAACTCGAAATCACTAATTCCTTTTAGTGACCATGCAAATTGATTTCCATCTAAAATTGTAGCTTCGGGCATTTTTTCTGCTTTCTTCAGACCTTCCTTTGTAACTTGGTATATTGCTTTTTTTCCAAAGCTTTCTTGTTTACTATTACCTACATTTGTTAAAGTAGCTCTATGAATACCTTCTAGATGTGTTAATTCAATATAGTCTCCTACTTTGACTGGAACTCTTTGCGATTCAGCATTTTGTTGTTTGTTTCCATAAATGTCTTTATTGTATACTACTTTTCCTGATGCATTTTGTACTTTAATACTCGCATACGTTTCATTAAAATAATGATGCGGTACGCCTGCTTTTAAGTCGATTTGCATTTCTTCTGTTGACTTATTGAAATTAATTTTTGCAAACTCGAAATCACTAATTCCTTTTAGTGACCATGCAAACTGGTTTCCTTCTAAAATACTAGAAGAGTCCGGTATATCTGAATTAAAACCTAAGTTATCTAATATAGATTTTAGATCAGGTAAAACACCTATTCTATCATTCCACGGATCTTGAGATTTTGTTCCTGTATTCGGATTACTTAAGATATTTCTTAATTCGGCTGGTGTATAAGGAGAACCTCGATGTTCTTTAGCAATACCTTGAATCGAAGTTGCTGCTCCAGCAATAATTGGTGAAGCACTTGATGTTCCACTAAATGTTGATGTATATAAATTTGTAGTATTTTGACTTGGATTTGCTGATGTTGTATCAACATTTTCTCCCCATCCATATACATCTAATCGACTTCCATAATTTGAAAACCATAAACGTTTATGTGGAACAGTTGATGATCCCGCCCCAACCATAATAGCACCTGAATCCTTGAAGTCTGGACTATTTCGATTTAAGATCTTTTTTCCATTACGATCTTTAAAATTATCTAAGTCGTTTGAACCATTTGCGCCAGCTTCTATAATAATAATCCCTTTATCTGCACCAACACGAATTGCATCAAAAATATCTGGATGTACTTCTACAGGTAAATATTTATCCCCATACCCATCATACGAAGCTTGTGCCTCTAATAAAAGAATATCTCCCGCTTGTAAATTATGTACAGCACTTAAAATAGCATCCGCTGTATTATAAATTCCATTATCCCTGATCTGGGATATTACTTTTACATTTGCACTTGGTGCAATTCCAATATTTCCAATTTGATTATCTTCTGATGAAACAATTCCTAATACAGAAGTACCATGAGCTCTATGCTGGCTTATATTTTGTCCAGACATAAGCTTTATATTTTTATTAACTAGATCCTCATGGTTCAATAACCATCCATATTCCATATCCACAAAAGTTGTACCCTTTCCGTCACCACCTTTAATGCTCCAAGCATGCGAGGCATTAATTCCCTTTGGTGCCGCTTCAAGATATCCTTGATTTTGAAATCTAGGATCATCGTACGGATTTACAGACAAATCTGGTAACTGTATTTCAGGAGGTGTCAAAATTTGTTTTTCTTGTATATAAGCCTCCTCTACGAGAGGAGATGTTTCAAATTTTTTCAGTAATAATTCTATTTCTATGTTATTAGGAGCTTGTACAATATAATAATTTAATAAATTATTAGCTGATTCATTAGCAACTGATTTAGATTGTACTGATAACTTTTCAATCTCTATCGGATTTACAGATGAGAACAGACGATTCAAAGTAAGTTCTGTATTTTCGGAAAATAACTCCTTTAAATTGTTATCATAATCCCCATTTTTTATTCGTTTCTCAATACCATCTTCATAAGGTAAGTCAATTTGATTTTTAAACTTTACAACTAATCTTTCTTCCTGTGAATCTCTTTCTTTGTATGTGACATTATAAGATTCAGCGTAAACTTTATTATGAATACTATCATTTTGTAAAATTAGATCTGTTCCTACAAATGTGGTCATTGCAATTGATGAAATTAGAAACCCTTTAAATATGTTCATACTATACCCGCCGATCTATATTCTCTTGAGAATTTTTTAATGCGTATAATGGTTAAGATTTTTATATAATATATAAATCTATAATTTAACTTTTGTAGTGAAATCTATGACTTTATTAATAATCCCATAGAGGTAACCTGATATATTCTTTTCTTTCCCATATACTCCTGCTTACTATTCTCAAGATTAGTAAGTGTGGCGCGTGTCTTTTCCTTTTGTGCTTCTCCCTCTATATGAGTAAACTCAATACAATCTCCTACTTTGACTGAAACGGTTTGGCTCTCAGCATCTTGTTGTCTATTCCCTATAATTTCTTTATTGTACAAAATATTACCAGATAAATTCTGGACTTTAATGCTTGCATACGTATTACTAAAATAAGAATGGGGTATACCCGCTTCTAATTTAAGCTGCATTTTTTCTGTTGCTTTGTTATATTCTATTTTCGCGATTTCTCGATCATTATATCCCTTTAATGACCAAGCGAATTGATTTCCATCTAAAACCGTTGTTTCTGGCATTTTCTCTACTTTCTTCAAGCCTTCTTTTGTAACTTGATATCTTGCTGTTTTTCCAATGGTTTCATTTTTGTTATTTTCAAGGTTAATTAAAGTTGCTCGCGTTTTTTCCTTTGCTGCTTCTCCTTCTATATGGATAAATTCAATGTAATCCCCTACCTTGACGGGCACAGTTTGGTTTTCAGCATTTTGTTGTTTATTTCCCACGATTTCCTTATTGTACAGAACGTTACCAGAAGAATTCTGGACCTTAATACTCGCATACGTACTAGCAAAATAGGAATGTGGTACACCTGCTTCTAGTTTTACCTTCATCTCTTCTACCGTTTTATCATAATCTACTTTTGCAATTTCTCTATCACTATATCCTTTTAATGACCAGGCAAACTTGTTTCCTTCTAAAATTGTTGCTTCTGGCATTTTTTCTACTTTCTTCAGGCCTTCCTTTGTAACTTCGTATATTGCTTTTTTTCCAAAGCTCTCTTGTTTACTATTATCTACATTTGTAAGAGTGGCTCTATGTACACCTTCTAGATGTGTTAACTCTATATAATCGCCTACTTTGACTGGAACTTTTTGCGATTCAGCATTTTGCTGTTTGTTTCCATAAATCTCTTTGTTATAGACCACTTTACCTGATGTGTTTTGCACTTTAATACTTGCATATGTACTATCAAAGTAGTCATGTGGTACACCTGCTTTTAGATCAATTTGCATTTCTTCTGTTGATTTATTTAAATTTACTTTCGCAAATTCAAAATCTCCAATCCCTTTCAGCGACCATGCAAATTCATTACCTTCAAAAATGTTTGGAGATTCATTTTTGATTTGTACCTTTTTCTCAACAGTTTGATCAAATATATCCGTTAATACAATTTTTGCATAAGCATTTGTTGGTAATGATATAGATTGACTGATTCCATTTTGATAAGATTTAATATCATTAATTACGTTAATAGGTTGGCCCGTCATATTTTCATTGTTATAAATTTCAATTTTCCCCTTAAATTGCGGTGTACTATTTTCTTTTAGTTTCCAAGATACATTTAATTTTTCATTTTCATAATATATAGATTGGATATCAAAATCTAATTTTCCTATTTCAGGTTGAGTAGGTTGATTTAGCGTGAATATTTTTCCTGCCCCAATAGTAGACTGCGTATTACCTCCTGCTTTGACCCATACATATTCTGATGTAGATCCTCCATCATATTGATAAGTATTATCATGCGTTCCAGAAATACTTTGATTATTCCAAGAACTCCATTGTTTATCAACTAATTTTCGGCTATAACCATTTTTCAATCGCGCTTCTCGAACATTCTGTCCACTATCAGCCCAGTCTTCTTGAAACATTCCTAAACCATGATTAAATGCAACATTAGCAACCGGAAAGTCCATAATTGCAATTTGATGCCATTTATTCTTTGTTACATCTTTCATCCATTGTCCAAATTTAGTATGACCATTTTCTTGCCATGAACGCATTGTCATTGTGTACCAATTGTAGTCTTTCCAACCATAAGTTGTTTGAACCTTCATTCCTGTTCCTTCTCCTCCAAAGGGTCCAGCTTGCGAATTCGGAGATAAGTATTCGGCCTTTATTGCTTCTTTAGAGGAAATTGGATCCCATAAGGCAAAATGTAAAGTACGTTTTCCATTTTCATCAAACCCACTTTGTTGTTGAAAACCAGCATATCCTCCAGCTTCACCACCTGCATTCCAGTTGTGTACAGCCCAGTACGTATAAGGTGGAGTCTGAACTGGTGACCAGTCTATACTAATAATATCTGAGGCAGGTATATTTTGGGGACTCACATAAACTGCTGGAGCAGCTGAATGTGTTGCAGCTTTAGTGTGCGAAATAGATGCTCCAAACATAGAAAACATGCTACATGCTGCGGTCATTATAATAACTTTATTAAATCTTTTCTTCGTTTTCTGACTAATCACTAATCTACATCCTTTTCTAATTTTTATTATTGAATAATAACTTAGTAGAGAAATCTATCAAAATTCAAACAACATCCAGTAAATCTTTAAAATACTGCCCCAATTTTATGTTGTTCTATCTTCACATCTAATTCTTACATGTTATTTGATTGTAAGTGGTTTCCATAAAGATAACGCAAATATCCAATTCGGGTCACCATTTCCTTGATGATTTTGAACCGCTTCATACACCGTCCCTTGATGTTCTACTTTATCGCCCTTTGTATATGCCTTCTTTGGATCCCATTTTTCATAAGATACATTTTGATCTTTGGTTTTTACCGGAAGAATTTCACTTTGAATTGATGTATTTCCAGCTGCATCTACAGCCTTCACTGCATATTTATATTCCTTATTAGCTGTTAAGTTTTGATCAATAAATGTCGTTCCTTGTACGGTTTGAATCAATTGTCCATCACGTAATACCTGATATTCTTTTACACCTATATTATCTGTAGAAGGCTTCCATTTTAGCTCTACACTGTTAGAAGTAAGGTTACTTGCATATAATCCTTGTGGCTGTGTGGGCGCTTCTGTATCTGGTTTCGGATTAACAATTTGATTTACTTTTTTCAGGCCATCCTTTGTAACTTCATACATTACTTTTTTATCAAGGTTTTCACGTTTATTGTTATCTAAATTTATTAATGTTGCCCTCTCTCTGCCTTCTAAATGTGTAAGCTCAATAAGATCACCGGTCTTTACTGAAACTTTTTGTGTTCCAGCATTTTGCTGTTTATTCCCATAAAACTCCTTGTTATATACTACTTTACCTGATGTGTTTTGCACTTTAATACTTGCATATGTACTATCAAAGTAGTTATGTGGTACACCTGCTTTTAGATCAATTTGCATTTCTTCTGTTGATTTATTTAAATTTACTTTTGCGAATTCAAAATCTCCAATCCCTTTCAGCGACCATGCAAACTGGTTTCCTTCTAAAATATTATTTACATCAGGCATATCTGGTTTAATTGGATTAGAATCCGTACCCTTCCAAATCTCTGCTGTTAAAATTGGATATCCTAATGCAGCTACCTTTTGAATGGTATCGTTATTTGGACGTAATCCCCACTTCTCAAAGAAAGGAATCAAATTTTGTTTTGCTACTTTTGATGCTGAAATCATAAATAATTGTTTTTTATTTTCATCAGTTTGTGGAAGTTCACTTGAAGGCATGTCTCTATACAATTGATGCAATTTAGGATAAAAATCCTCTCCATACGCTAACTGTAGTTGCCAAAGCATAACAAGCTTTACAAAAACATCGCTAATTTCATCATAATTTTTATTCACTTGTTCTAAATATTGAAATGCTTTTGGATAAATTCCACTTTTCTCTAAGTTGGATGGTTGATTAAATGCTTTTTCTACAGAAAGGCTGTATATATTATTTTGTACTTCTGTCATATTATAAAACTTCCAGGGCGATTGTTGTCTCAAATGTCCTGCCTCATGCCAAGGGCCCCAGCCATCTGTTATAAATTTATTAATATCTAACACGTATTGGATTGCATCTCCTACATATGCTGTTCGATAAGAAGTTGCATACATATAATAATCAGGAGAATGATTTTCTTCTACGTAATGAACATAATGTTTATCTACTTGTTCTTCAGATAATCCAGCTACTTTGTCTTGAATTCGAGTAGCTTCATCCATCTTTTTTAAGAGTTGTACAGGATCTGTATTAGAACCCAACAAATATTTCTTAACACGTGCAGGGCTGGCCGTAATTAATACACGTTCGCCTTTTAACTCCACTGCATGTGCATTAGGATATTGGTCCAGCATGTTTATTAAATCTTGTTTCGTATGCTTTCCTAGTTCAAAGAAAGGCGTAGTCGTTCCACCTGTTGTGATTGTTGTTCGAATGGTACCACCTTGCTGTTTATTATAAAAATAAATCAGCCCCCCATTTGGAGATTGGATTGTGTTTACACCAGGTTTTAATGTAAATGATTTTATCTTAGAATCTTCTCTCCAAGAAGCATCATACGAATACGTTCCAATATATACCTGAATATCTTGATTACCTTCTACATTAATCGTTATTTGTTCATTTGGTTTTGCATATAAACCAGTTGGTTCATATGGACTAAATGCCATACTTTTTCTTTCCTGTTGTTTTAGTACCTCAACATCTCCTTTTCCTGGGACTGTAAATGTTATATTTTCTGATTTAACTGACTTTTCACTTTGCAGTGATGTCGGTAAATTTTTTTGCTGCTCCTTTTGCTCCGCAAAGACATCTGATGAAGAAATCATTCCAGTCGCAAGCATAGTTACTGTAGCAGTAGCTGCAAGTATTTTTCTAGTTTTATGTTTTGAATTATTCCCCATATTATCTCCCTCATTTTTCCTTAGTACTCTTAAGGATTTTTTGTTTTCTTCTTCATGTTTTTACAATCTAAACTATTCATACTATTTAAGTTGTGTCTATTACTCTATATTTTTTCATAAATATCTCCTTTTCTTTATTTATTATTGTATATAAATGTTATTTGATGACACATTAAATAACAACTTTACGATAAACTCATCGATAACAGCCTATTATGTTTTGATTCTGTATTCTAAACTCCCATCTAATTGGAGAAATACACCCAATTGGAGAAATCAGTAAATAATTTTCAACATTTAAGGGTTGGAATCTCACAAAAAATTCATAAAACTTATTTACTTTAAAGGTTTAAACAATTGTGACCACATTTGTTTAAACCTCCACAATTTTTTTCTAAGCTATTCTCTAAAAATCTTATTTTTCGTTGTAAATAAACCTGATTGGTACTCTTTATGCAAAAGAAAAGATGGAATCTTTAATTCAACTCCACCTTTTTTCGAAATAAAAAGCATCTAATTCTATTTGAATTAGATGCTTACATTTAGTCCTTAGGCCTAATATTCTAAACTATTTACGCGTTTGTAAATCTTTTTTTATTACATCCCAGAGTGAATTATCTTGACGCATCGGTTTACCCTCTTCATCCCATTTTATTTTTCCTGTTCCCAATTCATAATCCATCCCTGTCCATGTGTCTTCACGAAATGCATAGAATGATTTATGCCAACCTTTTTGGTTGAAGATAGAAATAAGATCTTGCATGTATTGGGTAGCTCCTGGAACAGTACGGTTAATTCCAAACTCCTCTGCAATAATTCGATTAGATGATACATGATTTTTCTTAGACCATTGTTGGATTGGCTTCAAAAATTGCTCTAATCCCTGCTTATTCCACATTACAGGTTTCTCTAAATCTCCTACTTTTACTAATCCTGGATATTGATACTCCTTATTTTGTTTTTCACCTTGACTCGTTAATTCATATGGTTCATACATATGAAATGCATATAGGGTTTTTTTATCATTTACTGGTTTTAAATATTTAAAGGCCCATGGAGTAGCATATAAACCTGAATCTAAAATAATCGGTGTTTCTTGGTCTACTTCACGAATGGAATTGATTACTTTTTGATAAAATCTGTTTAAATCCGCTGTCGTTCCCTTCACTTTTGCATACCATTTCTCATAATCTTCCGTCCAAAAATCATTATATCTATTATTTTTAGCTGTTTCTGGATGTGGTTCATTTATAATATTATAACCAACCACCGCGGGGTGATCTTTTAATTCCAAAGCAAGATCCTTCCAAAATTGACTTGCTTGTTCTTGATACTTCTCTTCCTCCCATATTCTGTCGTCATTCTTGTTATTATTAAATTGGCGCCATCGATCACCAGGTAAGGATAACATTGTAAGAACAACTTTCATTCCTTGTGATTGTGCGGCATCTAAATCCGCCTTTAATTTTTCTAAATCCTCCTTTACTAATCCCTGATAGTTATCTGCATTACCTATCAGAAAATCCTTTCCAGAAGTATCTGGTTTATCCTCAAATAGAAAATCTTTATCTTTTGCCCATTTATCAGGTGCTAAACGTACATATTCAATATTAGCTTCTTTTGCACTTTTATAGTTTTCAGGTAATGACGTACTATTCATGAAATTAGTACCCTTTCTTTTCGAATCCCAAAAACTAATTTTTGAATCGCCTTTGTGGTATGTATCAGCTCTTACATTCATTTCCTGTACTCCGAAACTCATCATGCCTAATAACGCAACAATTGGCAAAATTTTTTTCACAACTTTTCCTTCTTTCTCTTTATATTTAACACACATAACATACCTTTGTTTTGTTACAGGAATATGGCAATTTCCCAAAAATTCTTTTTTAGTTTATAAGATCGCAGCGCATTCATAGAAATGAAAGAGATAATTAGAACATTGCTTCATTTTCAAAGAAACAAAAAAGGAATCCTTTACGGATTCCTTTTTGCAATTCACTCTTTTTCAAATGGTACATTTCGCACCTATTTTTAGTATACCTTATAATTCCTATAAAATAAATAAGATTAAATGAAATTCACTTCAAATTGTGATAGAAAACATAATTAAGAAGCGAAGATAACTAAATATTATCCCTTTTATTAAATAAAAAAGATTAAATAATTCCCCCTCCAAACTAGGACCCCTTTGCATTTTTTACAAATATTGTTATAATTAGATAAACCAGAGCATTACCCCATTAACAAAGGGACTCCATAATTGGAGTCCCTTTGTTAATTAGCTATTAAAAATGATAGCATGTGATTATTGTATAATTTCTTCCTTTTTTAGATCTGCATATTCTTCTACGAAATCCCATAAACCTTGCTTTTCGAAGTAAGAAACACTTTTTTCACTTCTTCTAAGAGTTTAATTGCTTCATATTCATTAAGAGAATGTAAAATATTGAAATGATATACATACTCTTCATTTCCTAATTCCATACAAACTGCTAATCCTTTTTCAAATTGCTTTAAGAATATACAAGCTGTCCCTAATGCGTTTTCACATGAAGCAATTTTCACCTCATATCCCATTAGCCCAAAATACAAGGAATATAGATACTTATTTTACTTTCAAAGGCTGAAACCTTGCTGCATAACTACTGAAAATAAACATAAGAAAGACGTTCAAATCCATATGGATAGAACGTCTTTTCACTTTACTTTATACAGATACTGATTTTTCACTTATTCATTTTGCATTGTACTTAAAAAATCGATAAATTCATCTTCATTTACAGGTTTACTGTAGTAATAGCCCTGAATTAGATAACATCCATTACGTTGTAACACTTTTAATTGTTCCTTCGTTTCCACCCCTTCTGCTATCACTTTCATGTTTAAAGTATGAGCAAGTGAAATAATGGTTTGTATAATTTCATCTCCATCAGTAGAAGTTCCGATCCTATTAACAAATTCTCTTGGAATTTTCAAAATGTCAATTGGATAAAGAGGCAGATACGCTAGTGAAGAATAACCTGTACCAAAATCGTCAATTGATAAATGTACACCATATGATTTTAATACTTTTAACTTCGATAAGGTTTCTTTTTCATCTACCATTGCTATTCGCTCTGTTAATTCCAAATCAATTGAATTAGCAGGTACTCCTATCTCTTCTATGGTAGATATCATTGTTTGAACAAAATCTTTCTGTTCAAACTCTATAGCTGATAAATTTATCCCCATCTTTAGATTTGAATAGCCCGCAGAATGCCATTCTTTCAGTTGTCGACACGCTTTCTGTAACGTCCACTTCCCAATTGAAATAATCTGCGCCGTTTCTTCTGCGATAGGTATAAACTCAAAAGGAGAAATCAGCCCAAGCTCTGGATGTTGCCAGCGTATTAAAGCCTCTGCACCAATAACCTTACCTGCCTTACTATCAATTTGTGGTTGATACAATAAAAATAACTCATTATTTTCAATTGCATTTGGTAAATCCTGTTCTAATCGTAATCGACGAGTTACTTTTTGTGATAATGTCTCGTCATACATACAAACAGCATTGTTACCTTTTTCCTTTGCGCTATACATAGCGATATCAGCGTGTTGTAAAAGTGTAGTAGTATTTATTCCTCCAAATGGATACACTGCTATTCCTATACTAAGAGATAAGTAAAAACTATGCTGATTTACTACAAATGGTTCTTCAGTTATACGAAATAGAGTTTTACACAAATCCAATAGCTGTTGCTCTGTTTGGTTATGGACAATGATTGCAAACTCATCTCCACCTATTCTTGCTAGAGGAATAGTCGGTGACAGACATGTCCTAAAACGTTTGGCAACTTCTTTTAAAACTCTGTCACCAATCGAATGACCCAATGTATCATTAATGGTCTTAAAGCGATTTAAATCAATATACAGGAGCCCGAACTTATCCTGTGTTTTTTGTGCACGCTTAATGGATCTATCTAATTCTTGTTGGAAGAATATACGATTTCCAATCTCCGTCACCGTATCATGGAACGCAAGATAATTTATCTCATCCTGTTGTTGTTTCATCCTCGTTATGTCTTTTACCATTACATAACTCCCAAAGGTTTGTCCTTCTATCATAATAGGAACTATAGTGACATACCAAAAGAGAATATCCTTCTCATTGTTATTTTTCACACGTAACTGTAACGAAGATGAACTACATCGTTTCCCTTTCTTTATAGCCGATTCCAATTCAGATTTATCTTCATCTAAAAAAATAGAGAAGCACTCTTTCCCTATTAATGCAGCACTTTCTTTTCCTAATAACATACTTCCAGCCTGGTTTATATTTAATACGATACCATTTGAATCAATCGTTAAAATAGGATCTGGATGATACTCATATAAAGACTTAAATCTCTCTTGATTTTTTACCAAATCATTAGATTTGTTTATTAAATCCCTTGTTCTTTGAGATACTGTTTGTTCTAATTGATTATTAAACACTTTTAAGGTCTCGGTTAAATCTTTGTTTTGCATTCGTACAATTGTATGACGAATCAGTACAAATACAAAAGCAATACAATTTCCCGTAATCAATGTAGCTGAAGAAGTTTGTTCTTTCAAAGTAAAGCCAATTAAGACTGCAACTGCAAGATAAGGAAATATGACAAGAAGTTCCCTTCCAAATTTCGGATTGACAATAAAATAATTTCTTTTAGAAGAAGTATTCTTTGGGATTGTAGCAGCAATAGCGATAAATAATAGGAAAACTCTATACAAACACCTTAATAATATAACTGAACGATCTGACAAATCATCTTGTAAGTAAAAATATAAGTAGTCCGTAATAGCCAATCCAGTTAATACTAAGATAAAAATAAACAATTTACTTTTTGCATTGAAAATAGCAGGTCGAAAGATTAGTGTAACTCCAAGTAATAGAAGCAATAAATCTATAATCGGAAAAATAAATGAAAGAAAAACATCTCCAATTGAAAAGAATAAGATATTTGCGGAAGGTTTATTAAATAGGTACCACTCTAATGTAAAAATAGCAGTAACAACAATGCATAAATCACAAAGTAAATACGCTCTCTCCCATTTGTTACATTCCATCATAATTTTATAAAAAAACGCAAAGAGAAAGAAAAATAAGAAAAACAACAAAAATATATCAGAGATATTAAAATTTTGTATTGGTAATTCTACATTAAGTACTTGAAAAGCAGATATGAAATTTCCTATCAGGAAACACCCTATCGCAATAATTATGCAAATCCAGAATACTCCTAACTTAATTTTTCTGGATAATATAGAATACAGTAATGAGATAAATACAGTAGTTTCAACGACTAAAGATGATAGCCGGATATTAAAATCTGATACGAAATAATGATTCGGAAGAACAAATAAAAATATACAGCAAAAGCTTATATAAGCTATTAAAGCCAATATCAATACATAAAATTGCACATATGCATATTTACGCAATGGACTCACCTTCTTGAGTTTTTTCTATACTTTTATTAAGAAATGTCTTGATAGTAGCACAACTCCTACTAATTAAAATGTGTGCTACCTATTATCCATATTATGACCTTTTTAAAAGATTTCTTTCTACATACAACAGTCTTATTAACTTTTTGTAGATGTTTACAATTTTCAATACTGAGGATTCCAAAAAGGATCAGTTAAAAAATGTAGTTTTTCAAGTATTTGTGCATCGTAAATTTGGATTGTATAACTTATCTACTCTTTAAATATGAGATAAAATCTAATCCTCTATTGAATTATAGTTAGTTGCTAACTGTCACACTTAAAAAGGAATGAAAATATACTATCTTTAACATAGAAATTCGAATTAGTTTTCGAAACTAACTGTAACAATTATAGTTACAACTTAGATTGATGTCAATTTCATATTTCCTCCTTACTCAAAGAATTATAAATAATCTAGGATTAGGTGAAGCTGAAGCTGATATTGCATCTCTCTAAAAAGAATGTTACTCTAAAAATAGAATTATGAAAGGAATGATGGATGAATAATGATTAACTAATTTATATTTTAAGTTGAATTTTATAACTTCAAACTACAAAATATAGGGTTAGTCTATCCATTTTTAAAATTCAGTTCATACTTTATTTGTCATGATTCAAATGATTAATAAGTACTTATTAAGTATAGACGAAAGACTAATCCTTCCGATTACAATTGGGGGATTTTTTTATTCCCGTTTATGTTAGTTGGAACTTATTAATTGTTAAATGTACCTAACAAATAAAGGAGCGAGAAAAATGAGTACTTCAGACACTATTGTTACACATGTAATGCTCTATATAAGTCGTTAATATCCATCAAACTTATATAGAGCAATTAAAAAATGGATGGATGTTCCGACTTTATATGAAACGTTTCGATATATAAAGGAGGAATTATTATGTCAATGATAAAAGTCCAAGATTTAACTTTTTCATACCCAGGTAGCTTTGATAATATTTTTGAAAGTGTAAACTTCCAAATAGATACGGATTGGAAGCTAGGATTTATCGGTAGAAACGGACGAGGTAAAACGACATTCTTTAATTTATTGTTAGGGAATTATGAGTATGGCGGGAAAATCCTTGCTTCGGTAGAATTCAATTACTTCCCCTACTCTGTTGCAGATAAGAACAAATTCACTTATGAAATCCTTGAAGAAATTTGTCCCCAAGCAGAAGATTGGGAATTTCTGCGTGAGATATCCTATTTAAATGTTGATGCTGAGGTCATATACAGACCATTTAAAACATTATCAAATGGGGAACAAACAAAGGTGTTGCTTGCTGCACTGTTTTTAAATGAGAGCCAATTCCTATTAATTGATGAACCAACAAATCACTTAGATACTGATGCACGAAAGATAGTCTCTGATTATCTAAGGAAGAAAAAAGGATTTATTTTAATTTCACATGACAGAATCTTTTTAGATGGGTGCGTTGACCATATCCTATCTATAAATAGAGCAAATATTGAAGTTCAGAGTGGTAACTATTCTTCTTGGAAGTTAAATTTTGATAGACAGCAAGAGCACGAAGAGGCTACAAATGAGCGTCTACAAAAAGACATAGGGAGATTAAAACAGTCTTCCAAGCGTTCAGCAAGTTGGTCTCATGATGTGGAAGCTTCAAAAAATGGAACGAGGAATTCAGGCTCTAAGTTGGATAAGGGGTTTGTAGGTCATAAAGCAGCCAAGATGATGAAAAGAGCAAAAAACCTTGAATCAAGACAACAAAAAGCTATTGAAGAAAAGTCAAAATTACTAAAAAATGTGGAGAAAACTGAGTCCTTAAAATTGGAACAATTACAATTTAAATCAAATGAATTGATTACTTTGGTTGATGTGTCCGTTAAGTACGATGACCAAATTGTGAATGATTCGATTAGCTTCATAGTTGAACAAGGTGACCGAATTGTACTTGATGGAACGAATGGGAGCGGAAAAAGTAGTATCCTAAAACTAATTCTAGGACATCCGATACAGCATACAGGCTTAGTTATTTTAGGTACAGGACTCATCATTTCCTATGTCCAACAAGATACTTCTCATTTAAAGGGATCGCTATCAGACTTTATTGAACAGCACAAGATTGATGAGACCTTATTTAAATCCATCCTACGTAAGATGGACTTTGACCGAATTCAATTTGAGAAAGATATATCTCATTATTCTGGTGGACAAAAGAAAAAACTGCTTATCGCTAAAAGCTTATGTGAAAAAGCTCATATATATATATGGGATGAACCACTAAATTTTATAGATATCTATTCCCGTATGCAAATCGAAGAGCTTATTCAACAATTTAATCCCACAATGGTTATTGTTGAGCATGATAAAGCATTTCAACAAACAGTTGCAACAAAAACTATATCTATGTAGCTCAAAACGAATACTTGAAAATATAATCAGCAAATTGAGTCATTGAATTATAAATACTTTAATGACGTGTTGAAAAAAGCCTAATTTCTCTACAATACATTGAGAAATTAGGCTTTAAATAGTAATAATAGAATTCATATACACTGAATAATTTACACGTTAGGTTTATCTGTTAATGCAGTAACAATCCTGTTCACTAAGTCTTCTGGCATCCATTCATGATTTGTATCATCCGTTTCATTTGGGCCTAAAGAATCAATAAACTTTTTAAACTTTGGAAATAAAACAATAGAAGTGATCCAATGTATCGTATGATTTATAGAGAAGAAATGAAAAACTCCTTGCTTTTCACCCTCCTGTAATATTTCTTTTAACTGTTCAAAATTACCTATGAAATACGGTTTAATCTTTTCTAATCGTGCACTTTCCTTAATAATCTCCTCATATGCCAATGATCCAATTTCAGGGTTCTCTTTTATATGTGTAGTAAAAACCGTTAAATATTCTCTAAGGGCATTGATAGGATCAAATTGATTCTTCTCAAGAAAATTGGGTAGCTCATTAGCAAGACCATATTTCTTAAACACCTCATAATATAGGTTTTCTTTCCCATTAAAATAGTAAGAGGCCATAGCAACATTCACTTTCGCTTCTTTTGCAATTTCTTGTATGCTCGTACCTTCGTAGCCACGCTCTCCAAATTTTTTCTTAGCAGCCTTTAAGATATTTTCCATCGTCTGCTCTCGAGATTTCCCCATTTCACACACCTCAAATAGTATATATTTCACTTCAAAAACCCAATAAGGACTTTGAATAGAGTATCTTTTTAATGAAATTTAATTATATATTTAAAGTGGTAACTTAACAACCGATGAAGTTCTGATTACTTTAAACAATATCCCCTTGCGTAGCATCAATAGCTTTCAAATACTTTATGCTCTTTTCTAATCGAGTGAAAGTCTGGACAAAAAACATCTAATGTTATCTTAACTTCGTGTGCAAACAAAAAAGTAATAAGGACCAGATCTTATCTATAAAATAAATAAGATCTGGTCCTTTCGTTACATTATACAAATTTAAAATAAACTAGCGTACTCGTATCTTGATGAGATAATTGTCCATCAATCGTCCATCATTTTCTGACTAAACCTGTTTAATCTCGATATAAGGTCCTTTAATGTTTAATTTGTTAATATCATTAGATATATTGCCTACAGTTGATTTTTCATTAAAAGTATAGACCTTTTCACCATTTACAAAGATACCCCAATTTTTATCTTCGTAACTGATACCATAACCAGCATTGCTAGACGTAGCTTGGAGTTGATTTCCATTCATTGAAAGAGATAATTTCCCTTTTCCTTTGTTAAGTTTATCATTCACACTGTTGATACTATTCATTTGTTCTTCAAGGGCTTTTTGTTTATCAAGAGTAACTTGATGGTTTTTCCAGTCTAATTTATAGTGGTTCGTAAAGAATTCATTATATGTATCTTTATTATTTGTTCCCCACCATTTTGAACTTACCCATTCGATATTGTACTGATCTGAAATTCTACGATTTGTTATTTTTAAATCTGATGTAGTTTCTGTTTTATCAGCAGTAATAACCGCTACTACGTTTGGAGAAAAACCATATCCTGTTAAAGCTGGTACTGTATCTTTTGAAACAAAATTATTCGTTCCTTCATTATAACTACGTGATTTCATAAATAGTTGATTACCATAGAAAGTATTGAATGAATCACGATTATAAATTCCCCACTCTGGGAAATTAAATGATTGGAATCCTACTTTCCAATTTAATTTTTTATCTGTGTGAGTCTCCAATACCGTTTTATAATCTACTTGATCATAAGATACACTTTCTTTCCAAGCAAAGCTACCTGTGATACTTGCATCGGCATTTGGCCCTTTATCATTTACTCCTACTTTAACACTTCCACCAAGTGTATACCCTACCTCAGAAGTGACCTTTGCTGAAGTCATTGTATTAACTGGGGCAGCTTTATGGAATTGAGCACTATCACCACTTGTTATTTCTGCTTCAGTATGATAGGCTGATGGCCATTTTAAACCTGCGTTATAGTATCCGCTATTAATTGTATATTTAGCATCTATATTACTACCATCGGTGGTAACAATTGCAATCTTTTTATCTGCGTAAGGATCCTCAATAAAAGAAACCTTTATTGAATTTTTGATATTTTGCTTCATGTCATAAGTAGTTTTAAAACTATTATAGACCTTCCCACCATTTTGAAGATTTTCTACAGTTCCTTTAGACTCTGCAAATGCAGATGTTGCTTGTAAACCAAATGATCCAGACATAATAACGGACGCTACCGCAACGCATTTAGCTATTTCTTTTGCTTTTTTCATACAGACAGCCACTCCTTCTTAAACATTTAAAAGATATAAATATATTATTTCTAGTTCACAAAAATAGAGATAGATTCATAGCCATACAATATAGAAATTCATTAACTTTATGACACTAACTAAAAACACATGTTTCACTAATCTTCCTCTCACTATTATTGATAACTATTATCAATATTATTAAAACATAAAGTAACGATTTAAACAACAATTTTAAATACAAATTTAAAATTGTTGTTTAAAAAAATACAAAAAAATTATAGAATTCTTCATTTCGAGAATTACTATATTTTCAATTACTTATTACAGCCTATATTCAGATACATTATTTCCTTTCCATTCATAATAATCTAAAATTCCTTCATAAATGGCTTCTGCTGCAATTTGTCTGCCATTTTCCGTAGATAATTTACTGTAATCAATACCATTATCTATAAACGCCAGTTCCGTCAACACAGCTGGCATGTCATTTTCTCTTATAACATGAAGGTCTCCATGTTTAACTCCTCTGTCTCGTGTTTGAAGTGCCTCTACTAAACGTGTTTGAATTTTTTCTGCTAAAACGCGACTTTCTTCCACATGAGGATTTGTTTTTTCGGATTTAGAAGATTTATAGTAATATGTTTCTGTCCCTTTTGCATTACCATTAAAAGCATTTGCATGTACGCTTATAAAGATATTACCCTGATTTTTCTTAGCAAATTTAACACGTTCCTGTAAAGAACTTTTTTGATCATGTCCTGGTCTATTATCAGATTGACGAGTTAATAAAACTGTAAATGGTGTATGCTTTTCAAGTAATTGTTGTAGACGTAAAGAAGTGTCTAGTACAATCTTACTTTCAGGTAATCCCTTTGTGGATTTCCCAGGATCTTCGCCACCATGTCCAGGATCAATAATGATTGTTTTACTTTCTAATGGGTTTTTTGGACGATGTTGCATCATATCTGTTTTTGCAGTAAGTTGAGCAGCTTCAGCACGTGTTATAAATCTATTTGGTTGCCAACCGTTCTCAGTACCATTGGAAATTTTCAAACCGATTAAAATATTGGCATATTTTTCTCCCCAATGCCCTTTTAAATCTTCAAATTTAACCTGCTCGTTATGATTTGATGTGCTTTGTAGTTTATATGCATTTACTAGCATCGTAGCCATAGCAGCGCGAGTTACTTTTCCGGATGGATTGAAGATTCCATTACCCTCACCTTTAACAATACCAGCTTTTTCAGCAGCAGCAATATACGGAGTAGCCCAGTGGTTTTGTGAATCTGTAAATGATGGTTTTGCATTAGAGTCAATTTGTATACCTAAAACTTTTGTCATAATTTTTGTAGCCGAAGCTCTGTCTAATGAGTCATTTGAACCGAAAGTTCCGTCTGGATAGCCATTCAATACCTGTTTATCAACTAAATAATTAACGGATTTGTCCGCCCATGCAGGAACATCTGGGAACTTATGAGTATTTGCAAATGTATTAGGTGAGTAGGATAATAGACTTCCAGCAAGAATTCCTGTAGCAATTAATTTATATTTCAAAATGTAACACCTCTATCAATTTATTACAATTTGGTAAATATATCATTTATAATTAATCTTTAAATAATACGACTTTGAATAAAGAATAGATCACGTTATTTATATCGCTATATATCGTATAACGAATTTAAAATCGAACTATTACTCCAAAAATAATCCTCGGACATACACTTATAGATAGAGATTATTAAATATACTCACCAATATTGTGTAACCAGTATAGTTACTTATACATACGAGTGTCAATTAAAATAACCTTACAATTTTGTAAGATAACCACCTTAATAGTAAACAAAGTAATTATTAAATAATATAAATAGTTACTAGATATAATAAAATAACAACCTTAAATTTTGAAAAAAGACTAATTATTTTGATAGGAAAATAACTTATAACACCAACATTTTTAACAATGCTTTTGAATCCTACTTTACTCTATAATTCTCTGTTATATTCCAACGTGAATGCTCCTATAATATAGTCAATTGCTGCAATGAATACTACAAACTTATAACATTGTATTCCCTCAAAAAACATCTCTAGAAGCCACCTAAAGTAGCCTATATTAATAAATTCACACAATCCATCTTTTCATTCCCTTAAGACATCCTCAAATTTTACAAGGAATGAAAAAAGAAGAGGGAGACCTTCCCTCTTCACCAAAAAAATTAAAAAACACCTTAATTTATATCCCCTGCCTTTTACAATCTCACGTCTATTGATAGCCAGTTTAATTCTTCAATTCTATTTTCATAGATTCATGTATTCTTCTAAAGTCTGCTTTTGTTTATATATATTTTCAGCAATATCTCCTACATAGCGAATATGCCAAGGTTCATATGCATAACCTGTAATACTTTCCTTTCCCTTAGGGTAACGAATGATAAACCCTGCGCAATGCGCGTTTTCTTTCAGCCATTTTCCTTCCTTCGTATTAGCAAAGGATAACTCTAGTTCATTGTTCGCACTTTTAGAAGAAACGTCCATTGTTAACCCTGTTTGATGTTCGCTATGTCCTGGTTTTGCCGAGAAGCGATCCGTATGCTCTTGTCCTTTTCTTTTCACATTGTTTGTATACAATCGTTGTTGATAGTCATAGGAACGAAATCCCGAAACAGCATTTAACTGAATCCCCTCCTGCTTTGCTAAATCAAATAACTTTTCCAGTGCTTCTGCCGCCTCTTTACGGAGGTGGCTCTTTTCTACCGTTCCACTAAATGAGAATGGTACATTTGGTACAACTAAATCCTCTGGTTTATAGTCTTCGGGTAATCCATATTCCTTATTAACTACAGCCTGTATACTAGCAAAAGAACTTTCATTGTATTTGGATTGCCCTTTTCCTCTACTATCTTTCTCTTTATTTATGGAGTTTTCACGAGATTCATAGTTCGTCTTATCTGGTTCTTTACCAATAGATTGATTGGTGTAAATTATAAAGATACCTAACATCATAATTACACAAATGAAAATTCCTACTAATTTAAGTCTCATTATTCATTTCCTTCCTGCAACTCTTACTATTTCTCGTTCATAATATCTCAACCATATCAAATTCATATTAATTTGAAGTGAACTTTTGTTCTTACCATATTTCTTAATAGAAAGACTGTATATCCTTCTATTTGTTTGACATCATTAAGATGCTCACAAATATAAATAAATTCTATTCCTACATATAGATAAAAAATCTAAAAATTTATATAATAAGATTAGAAGTGTAGCGTATTATTATTGAAGGGTCTTGGTATAATGCTAGGCATTAATGTAAAAAAAACAAATGAAGAGTTAATTATTTCATGGCAATTGGCGGAGATTACAATTCCATTACGTGATGTGATTGAGATTACCGAAGATGCTACCTATGCTGGTGTTGAAGAAGTAGATGTCATACGTATTGGAACAGCTTATGGGACAACAGACCGTATTTTAATTAAAACAGTAAAACAAAATTATGTATTATTTACTACAAATAAATTTGCTATTTTAAATGCCATTCACGCTTGAATATAGGAGTCTTCTTGGCTAAAATGATAAAAATAAGCACATCTTGTTATAAAAACAGATGTGCTTATTTTTTAATTTCTATGCATTTTTACGTTTTAAGAAAATCACTCCACCAACAATTAACAGTAATGCGCCTGCAGCCATAGAGATCCAACTTGTAAGATTAGTACCTGTTTGCGGTAACCATCCAATTTTAGATTGAATTTCTTGCTTAGGTTGTGGTTGTTCTTTTACTTGCTCGTTAGGCTGCTCTGGTGTTGGAGTATTTTTATCTGAATTTGGCTGTTCTGGTTTAGGTTGTTCCGGCTTTACCTCTTTAAATTTCACTGTTTGTTCCTTATCTTCAATTTCAGCGTGAATAGCTACTAATATATTATCTTGATACAGTTCTTCGAATACTACTACTTCTTTACCTTGTAATGCAGAAGCATTAAATGTGAAATCTAGTGTGATAGAACCATTCTTCTCTTTAGCAATAAACTTAGATTCTACTGTTACTTCTTTTCCATCAACTAATAATGGCTTGTTTGTTGCTTTATCCATCAGTTTACCTTTTACAACATACTCTTTACCCACGATTAAGTCTTTGTATTCCACTTTATCTTGGATTGTTACAGATTTAGAAGCGTCTAACTCTTTAGAACCATCAGCTTTGTTTGTTGCTGTCGTTTTAATAGAAGGTTCTACAAATCGAACTGTTTGACCTACATCGTTAATGTCAGCATGTGTTGCAATTACTTGACCTTCATGTAATAAGTCTTCAAACACGACTACTTCTCTTCCTTGCTGTTCAGCACCAACAAAAGTAAAGTCTAATGTTACAAAACCGTTCTTTTCTTTTGCAGTAAACTTCGTTTCAGCTGTTACTTCTTTTCCATCAATTAATAATGGTTTGTTAATAGCTTTATTCATTAGTTTACCTTTTACAGTGTACTCTTTACCTACAACTAAGTTAGTATACTCCACTTTGTCTTGAATAGTGATAGAATCCTTTGAATGAATCTCTTTTCCACCATCAGCTTTGTTTGTTGCTGTCGTTTTTACTGATGGCTTAACGAACTTAACTGTTTGACCTTTATCATTGATATCAGCATGTGTTGTAACAATTTTTCCTTCTTTCAATAACTCTTCGAATACTACTACCTCTTTTTCTTCTAAACCAGTTGCATCAAATGTGAAGTCTAATGTAATAGAGCCATTTGCTTCTTTTGGTGTAAACTTCGTTTCAGCTGTTACTTCTTTACCATTTACAACTAATGGTTTATTAGTCTCTTTATTCATTAATTTACCTTTTAAAGTGTATTCTTTACCTACTTGTAGGTCTTTGTATTCCACTTTATCTTGGATTGTTACAGACTTAGACGTGTGTATTTCTTTTGTACCATCTGTTTTATCAGTAGCTGTTGTTTTTATTGAAGGAATCTTTTCATCTTTGACAATGTGTTTAATGATTTGACCATTCTCTTTAATTTCAAAAGAGAACGTTTCTTCATTTAATACATAACCTTTTGGCGCAACAGTTTCTTTATATGTGTATTTTCCAAATGGTAATTTTTCAAATTTAGCGATTCCTTTATCGTCTGTTTTTCCTTTTACTACTTCTTTTCCTGCTTCGTTATAAATCGTAAATTCTGCATTTGGAAGCTTGTTATTTCCATCAGCTACATCTACCTTTGTAATTTCTAGATCACCTTTGATAAGATGATTAACTGCCAATAACTCAATAATCTTCCCATGTTCCTTTATTTCGAACATAATTGGTTCTTTAACAAGAACGTAACCATGTGGAGAAGCCTTTTCTACAAATGAATATTTACCATACGCTAAATCTTTGACGTTAATCTCGCCATTTTTATCTGTCTTATATTCCCCAACTACTTTTCCACTTTCATCTTTCAATTCAAATACTGCACCTTCTAATTTTTTGCTAATATCTTCATTATCTACTTTTAGTAATTTTACACTACCTTTCACTTCGGTATTTTCCACTGTAAAAGTAAGTGTTTTATTGTGCTCTTTAATTTCAAAAGGATACTTTGTTTTATTTCCAATATATCCATTAGGTGTTTTTGTCTCTAAGAAATAATACTTACCATACGTAAGACCTTCAACGTTTGCAATTCCATTTTCTTTTGTTACTACTTTTTGCACTTCTTTTCCATCTTCGGTAAAGACTGTGAATTCAACATTTGGTAAAACCTTTCCTGAATCACTGAGCTTTTTAATTTCGATGTTACCTTTTACTTTGTTATTTACTATTTGGACAGCTCCTGTTTCTCCTGTCTTAACTTCAATAGTTTGTGGTTTATCATCTGAAACATAGCCTGTTGGTGCTTTAATTTCTTTTAATGTGTAAGTACCAATTGGTAAGTTGTTTAATTCTGCCATACCATCAGCACCAGTCGTGATTTTTCCAACTGATTCATTATTTGCATTAAAGACCTCAAATACTGCATCAGCTAAAACTTCTCCATTTTCTCCAACCTTTTTAATTTTTAAAGAACCAGCTGCTTCCCAATTTACTGCAAGATCACTACTAAGCTTTTCTTCATTTCTTTCTAATAGTACTGTAGCGTTCTGAACAGTATCCGTACCACGGTAAGCAATTGCTTGAACTTTAGTTAAATTAGCAGCTACACTTAAATTAAATTCACCCGTTTTTGTATTCTTAGGAATTTGGATACGAAATTTTTCTCCAACTGAAAGCTGATCTTTCACTTCTCCATTTTCACTAACAATTCTAACTCCATTAGGTGCATTTTTCGCTACTACCTTATAAGAACCACTCTTAGCATTTGTTTGTACTGAATATAGATTTGTTTCGAAGAATTCACCCTTTAATTCTGCTTTTTGCTTTTCAGCAGGAATCACATTCATAAAAACATCTTGAGTCTCTTCACTATTATTAGCATTACTAATAATAGCCTTAGCTGCTTTTTCAACATTTTTATTCTCATGTTTTAATTCATTTACATCGAGTTGACCTAATGCATTCCAAACCGCAAGTTGCGTTGCATAATGCGCTTCATTTTTATTAGCTACTCCCAGCTGTTCAGCACTTTTTTGTGGGAAACCATTTAATAAGACTCTATATACTACATTATCTGTTTTCCCCATTTCAGGAAGATCTTCACCATTTGGTGATTTTAATCCAAGAGTTAAGCAATAAGCAATTTGACCACTTGAATTTTTAATCATTTCAGTGCGAATGTACTTACCTAGACTATTACTATAACTCCAGTCCATTGAATATTTCTCATGCGTCATAACCTCTGCACTAGCCCTAGGTAAAAATACATTAAGGAATAATGCCAGTACTGATAATAATGTAAAAACTCTTATAATGACTCTCTTACCCAATTTTGTAACCTCCCTAGAATAAATTAATCCGAGTATATATCGCAATATCTAAAACATTCACGATCGACCCGATTATCATTATAAAACAATAAATTACAAATATTAAATAATTTTAATGAAATAGTCAAAAAATTTACACATTTTATTATTTATCAAGTTTTTTAACGAATTTACTATATACAAATTCTAAAACACGCCTACAAGTTAAAAGACAAATATGTATGTTAAATATATAAATACCAATTCCTTCACTTCAGTTATTAAGCTTTCTCCCTATTAAAAATAGCCTTTTCATTTTCTGGTTAATCCGAATAATTTATACACCTCTTTTAATCTATTAATTCTCTATTACGCTCCTTCATTGAGATATAAGGGTGACTCCTCATTTAAAGAATAAAGTAAAACTTTATTCAGCTCGATCCCCATCTAACTTCTTTACTTTCATTGAATTTTTGGGCGTGAGTCTTACTGCCCACAAATAGCGGGATACATTATGCAATATTGCATTTGATAATCATTTTCAATGTAACTACAATGATTACATGGTTACTGTTAATCCAATATTCTACATGGAGGTTTTATTATGTTAAAAAAAATTATTGTATCTTCTATGGCGCTTACTATGTTCGGTGGAGCTGCAACTATGCTAGAGGCACCTACTGCTCAAGCAGCTTCTTATAACTCAACGTCATCCTCTTACTTTGATGTCACTCCTGAAGAGGCCGTGGCTTTCTATCAATCTCAAGACTATAAAAAATTAAAAGTATTTTTGGATGACTTTGAAGCAAGAAACCCTTATACTCCAGGTGGAGGCTACGCTCAAGGGAGTGTACGTATGCAAAAATTCAACGATGCTCTTAGAGATGCCAAATTAACAAATGTCTACCAAGAATTTATTAGAATCTCATACTACAATCATTATCCAGAACCAAAATAATAACAACGGATTAAATGTTTATTATTTCTATAACTTAGCCTAATTTTAAATGTATAACCTAAAAATAATTACTAAAAACCACTCATATAAGAGTGGTTTTTCTATTTCCCCATATAATTTAGCGGAATGTTACATCATCTTTATTTTGATATCTTTTATAGTAGACATTCTCTCGTTGACACAATCTAGTAGGTTAGCAATGGAAATATCAAAATGTATTTATAATTGTTTTCTGTTTAATAGCAAAAAACGAACACCCTCTCACAATTAGATAAGGTGCTCGTTTTCATTTTTATCGGTAATTCTCAATTCAATTTAGCTTCTTTCCAATAAGTAAAGATTAAATTAACTTAAAAGCAAAGCGTTTTAAATTTAATTCATAGATCTTACTGAAACTTGGAATTGCCCCTTAGAACCATCATCATTTGAAACATAAATTTTATATGTTCCATTCGGTAATGGAGATAAAGCATTCCGTACATTTGTAACATTAATTTGTTGTTCTCCAGGTTTTATATAACCACCAACAATTAGCTCTGTATTTGGACCTTTTACACTATATCCCATTGTATTTTGACCATTATTTTTCATAGAGAAGCTTAAGTCAGTACTCCCATCATATACGAAAGAAGTTTCAGCCTCGCCACTATAATCCATTGTTTGGGTTAATAATAAGTCTGCAGAAACATGTTCAACTACATGAATTGGATCATTCGTTTTGTGTACTTCTTCAGCATAAGTATTATTCCCTAACACACCAAGTGTTAATGCTGAAACTACTCCACAACTAAGCACTAGTTTATTTAACTTCATTTTAAGTTCCCCCTTGATGTTTGTATTCTATTACCATCATACATCCTTTTCCAAGTGCGTTTTTATGTAATAATTCATATCTATAAACCTATATATCTTAACTCTGCACCTTAATAGTTATTGAGAAACCCACATAGATAAAGTTACAATATTACGCTTCATAAAAAACATGTAAATTTTAAATTCTTTTTCTAACAAAGTTTTATACGAGTAAGTACTAAAACACTCACATAAATAGCATTTCTATTTCAGATAAAATGTACTAATAAAATTTTTCTAAAATTTCACTTTGTAATTTGATATATTCCATGTTAATATAACGAAGGCTACAAACAGGAGTCACCACGCATATCATTTTCACAGAATATTCATACTTAAAAACCTTATTTTACCAGTAACTCAATCCAAATTTTACCTATACAAAAGTTAGTTTATAATTTCATATGTACATAAATTTAAATAGATTTTTTCTATTTTCCTTATCAATTTTAATACGAGTAATATAACAGCATGTTTTTCAAGTACCCTTCCTTTTTTAGATAAAAAGTCTACTAATACTAAACATCTATGTCCAACTCATACATAATTCTACTTACAAACTATCGGAGATGCAAAACTATGGGAATTTCTACTCTTTTATTAAATACCTTTATTATAATAATTTGTATCCTTAGCTATCACGTATTTTGGCTAGAGTTTAAAGAAAAAACAACATGTAATAATATATTATTTTCTATCCTTTCCTCCATTGCTATTATTTTTTGTATGACTTTTCCTTTTCATTTACATGTGGGATTTATTTATGATTTACGTTTTATTCCTATAATATTAGTTTTTCTATATGGAAATACAAAAAACATTGTTTTTATAGGAATTTTATATCTTTCTTATCGGTTTTACTTAGGCGGAAATGGCGTTCTTCCATCATTTATTATCTTCACTATTATTTTTGGTATAACAATGCTCTTTCGTTACTTATTACCTATGTATGTTAAAGAAAAAAAAGTATTATTAAGCTTACTCCTTATTTTAGTATGTACAACTTCACTTTCTATTTGCGGTATTGTAACTCAAATACATACAGGAGGGAAAATAGACTCTACTCTCATAGAATTTTTATTAAATTACATAATCATTAATATTTTCACAGTATTATTATCAGTTTATTTAATAGAGGGAATGATCGAGAAATATAAAATGAAAGAAAAGCTACAACGGGCTGAAAAATTTTATATAGCTAGCGAACTAGCAGCGTCAATTGCACACGAAATCCACAATCCACTAACCACGGTACATGGATTCACTCAATTATTAAATGAAAAACATGCCTCTAAGCTATCTCAGGATCAATACTTAGAAATCATGTTAATTGAAATGCAGCAAATACAATCTACTATTAATAACTATTTATCTTTAACCAAACCACAGAACACCCTAAAAGAGAAAATAGATATTAATCACATTTTAAATCAGGTGAAAGATACTATTTCACCACTCGCTCTATCATACAAAGTTGAAATCAAACAAAATAGTACAGATTCCTTTTATATAAATGGGGACCCCGAAAAATTCAAACTCTGTCTAAACAACATCATCCAAAACGGAATTGAGGCTATGAAAAATGGTGGATTATTACAAATAAATATACAAAAAGTAAAAGGAAATATCATAATTGATATTATTGATTCAGGAATTGGGATGTCATCTCAACAAATAAAACGAATTGCTTTGCCATTCTATTCAACAACAGAAAAAGGAACTGGGCTTGGTACTATGATTGCTTATAGTATTATTAAAGAATTAAACGGAGATATAGAGATAGAGAGTAACTTAGGTAAAGGGACACGCTTTTCTATTAGTATCCCTTACTAATGCGATAAAAATTTTCTGTTTAGTTAATTACATAAATGAATTTTAAGAATCCCGCTAGCGCTAGCTTACTTATTAATTATCTTAAATTCATGTATATTAATTAAAAATAATAAGGATCAGAGCTTATCTATTGTTACAGATATACTCTGATCCTTTAGTTTAATTCAATTAAAAACACTTAATATTTATAACTTTTCTTACATCGTGATGAAATACTAGTTCATCGACTTTATCTCATTTACTGATTAGATTGGTTTAATGTAAATATAACATCTCTCGACACTTAATTTGTTATTATCATTATAGACATTTCCTACAGTTGTTTTTCCATTAAAGTACAGACCTTGTGCCATTCATTGAAAAAGACAACTCCCTTTTTACTACTTCACTTCCACCGTATAATTCCCTGTCCCCCCGCCATACTGATACACATGTAAATAATACTTCCCTGGATACGTGTAGTAACTACCTACTAGTTTATTCCCTTGCTGCTGAGCATACGTAACATAATTATTTAAATCTGCTTCAGAATAAAGTACCCAGTTCATTCCGATATTATTTTCATTCGTTACGTTAATTTGAAGGTTTTTAGCAGTCTCCACATTAATTTCAAAGAAATCACTTGTATCGCCATTTCCTAAACTAGCACGTAAGACTTGATTTAACTGCAGTTTGTTTGCTGTTTGGAATGAGTTATTCGGTTCTTTTTCTACACTGTTATCTTCTTTCTTTTGAACAGTTACAGTCGCTGTAGCAGTATTAGTTGCTCCTTTATCGTCTGTTACCGTTAATTTCGTTGTATACGTTCCTTCTTTTGTATATACGTGAGTTGGATTTTGCTCATTACTTACTGCTCCATCACCAAACTCCCATTTATACGAAGTAATTTTCCCGTCTTCATCTTTTGATCCGTCGCTTTTAAATGAAATTGCTTCATTTACATTTCCACTATACGGACCGTTTATAACTGCAACTGGTGCTTTATTCTCTGCACCTTCTTCTGTATTAATACCGTGGAACACAACATCATATTCAAATTGTCCTGATGCATTCACGCGATAATTTACGAAGTATGCTGTTACTGTTTTATAGCCTGTCCATTCCTTTGCACTTAAACGTTTTAACGTATCATTAACGTTTTGTGTAATTGTTTTCCAATCTTCATATTCTCCTTTTGCTGCAGTTCCTGTATATGTTCCTTGTAGTGTGAATGTATTAAAGAACTGTGATTTATTTTTCTTCACTGATACATTTTTCAATTTTGCTTCCGCTGTTATTTCTGCTGCAATATCTGAAACTGGCTTCGATGCATGATTCGCTAAATAATCGTCTGATACTAATGGCACATTATATTTCTCACGATTATCAACTAGCATTTGCATATAGTCTTGATATTCTTTATTTAAATTCGCATCTTTACTTAATGTAGAGCGATATGCATCATATGCTGTTACATCATTTTTCCTAATAAGATCATGTATTTTATCGAACATATCATATCTCTTATTGTACATATACGATTGTAAAGCAAAGGAATAATTATAGAAATCCCACGTTCCATACTTTGCATTTAACGTTCGCTCTGCCGTATAACGCTCCTCTGGGTTTGAAGATAATCCTCCTATAATACTCTTTCTCGGTACAACATTATCCGTTCTCGTTGCCCCTGCAAAAAATTCAGCATTTCCTTCTTCAAACCAAGATAATCTTTCATTTTCATATATTTTCCCTTGTCCCCATAACCCTGGTACTTCATATCTACCTTGTAAATAATGCGTGAACTCGTGTCTGAATAATTCTTCTAAACTATAAATACTTTCTTCTGGCGTACGCTCATAAGTAAAGAACGTACCTGTTCCTTCTATATAAAGACCACCGTTATTCGTTTCATAACCGTACAATTGACGATTAAATTGATATTCTGCTGGGCTATTATAAATAACCATCGTTAATACATCATCAGGATTTCCTTTTTCTAAAGGTTGATCACTTTCAACCGTACGATGGAATTGTGCCTTTACTTCTTTTGCCGCCCAATATAAACGTTTTACTTTTTCTTCTGTCACTTTATCTCCAGCTTTTAAAACAATTGCCCCATCATCAAACGTATACGTTTTTGGCAAATATTTTTTCTTTCCATCTTCTCTTATTTGATCTAAATTCACCACTTTACCATTTGCATCTTTTCCGCCATAATTCGTTGCAATTTGCTCAGCAGCTACGAAATATTGCTCCCCTAAATACGGATACATTTTCATCGCATCTGTTACAACTTGTAACCCTTTCGTTCCTGTACTATGGAACATACCGAGTCTACCTGTATAATAAATGCCATTATTAATAAGCCAACCGTTTTTTGCTGTAATCGTTCCCATTAATGCAAAACGACTTAATTCATTAATATAACTATCTATTTTCTGATACCATACTGTATCTTTCGGTGCTTTACTCGTATCGTACAAATACGATTGAATGTCGTAATCAACACCTTGCATAATATCGTAAATAGCATTTCCAGCTGAAAGATTATCTACTAATGTAGAAAAATTATCATTATATTGTTTAAAAATCTTTGCAGCCGATGTTATCGTTTCCACATCGCTCGAAGCGTTTCCTATTAACTTTCCGTATGATGATACCACTCTATTTTGCTCTAATGTACCCAGCTTAAAATTTGAATTGTTAGCCATCGCTTTTAATGCAGGTAAGCATTTATCATGATAACTCCGTTCATTTAATTTACTAAGTTCCGAATTATAAAATCCTAAATAAAACCCTGAACGTACTACCTCTACTAATGTCTCAATCCCTTTTGAATCATCCTTCGTATAGGCTTGTCCTTGCTGCTTCAATTTATCAATAATCGCCTGCATCCTACTATCATTTTGATAGAATGCTAGACTGTCTATATTAAACTGAAATAGCCCCGTAATTTGCTCCCAATCAATTGTTACAAGTAAATCTACTAACTGCTGATTGCTTAATTGATTTAATTCGGCAATTGTATAAGTTTTCGCTACAGCTAATTGCTTACTTTCTTTTTTCACCTCAGGTGGTCTTTGTGATAAATCGGCAAATTGTAACCTTTTCTCAAAAGACTTGCTTTCGAGCACTTTCGATGAATGAGCTAATTCTTGTACTGGTAGTTGTACACCGACTGGCTCCATTTTGAGCACATTTCGATAAGAAACTTGCTCTCCCTTAGTATCTTCTGCCAAACTTACTCCTTGAAAACTCCCTAACATTAAACTAGCAAAACTTACCCCTACTAACATTTTCTTTGAATAGCCTTTCATGCTCTCCCCTACCTTACATTTTTAGTGTCCCGCTCCATTATTTTACTATTTTTACTTTTTGTCCTGTATTGAGAAAAAAATAAGGTAACGTTCACACATGTATCCATTCCATATAAAATTAACGCTTGACTTTCCGTGCATTTTATATCAAAAAAAGATAGATAATAGCAAAATTCCTGCTACATCTATCCTCGTTTTCAACACTATGATTTTAACTTTATAAATGTAACTTCCGGTAATGTTTGCATATGCTGAATAAACTCATTCTTTTCTTCTGACGATATATTTTTCAGTTGCATCCCTACCTTATAAACAGTTTCTGTACCTTGCTGTGAAGCTTCCACCTCATATGAGAGTATTGGGATGCCTTTCACTTGTAGTGTTTCTAATATTTGTTGTACCGCTTCATGTTTATTTACAAACATTTGCACTGTTATATTTTGTGGAAATAAAAATTGCACCTTAAAAATACGACTTACAATTTCTAAACCAATTAAAACGAGAATCGTCGCTCCAATGCCTACTACATACATTCCCGCTCCAATTGCTAATCCTATGCCGGCAGTAGCCCATAAACCAGCCGCAGTCGTTAATCCTTTCACCGCCTGCTTTTGAATAATAATTGTGCCTGCACCTAAAAAACCAACTCCACTAACGACTTGTGCTGCAATACGACTTGGATCTAGAGACGTATGCTCTTCATACACAATATCTGAAAAGGCATATTTCGAAACAACCATTATTAACGCACTTCCTACCGCTACGAGGAAATGAGTCTTTAATCCAGCTTCTTTCGATCGAATTTCTCTTTCAATACCAATCATTGCTCCTAACAAGCCAGCAACACCGATTCGTATAATAAAATCAAAATCTACACTCACGGGCACTTCCCCCTTTCATTCATTATAGATAGATAAAACAAAAATTATCACAAACATCCATTTATCAACATGAAAGAATACCACTAAAATACACTTAATACTCCGACTGTTTTATGTTAATATTTTAAATATTAACATAAAATAAATAACTCCTAATTTTAAACCTTCACTAATTTTCTAAAAAACCAAAGGTGGATTGCATGAAATTAGGTTGAGAAATTTTGGAAAACGCTTTCACTTTGTTTCATAATTTTTTATAAAAACTACATAAATAAAGGCGCTTACTAACAATGAACGTCTCATTACTTACACCTACTACTGATTTACAAGAAGAATACTTAGATTTCTATAACGAATGGAAAGATAGCGGTGAAACAATGATCCCGTGGGTTATCACAAAAAATCCTGCCAACTTCCCAGCTATGGTTCAAGAACTTCTCGATGCGCATAACGGAATAAATATCCCTGAAACTTGGGTACCAGATTCTACATATTGGCTTGTTACAGATGAAAATAAAATTGTGGGAGCTGTTAATATACGTCATAGTTTAACCGAACATTTATTTAACGCTGGCGGTCATATTGGTTATGGCATTCGCCCTTCTGAAAGAAGAAAAGGTTATGCTACAAAGTTATTAAAATTATCGCTAGAAAAAACGAAGGAATTAAACATCGAGAAAGTACTTGTCGTTTGCGACGCAGTGAATACCGCTTCTGAAAAAACGATTTTACATAACGGTGGGCTTCGTAATGATGATTTCACTGAGGAAGATGGGAATGTAGTAAGAAGATATTGGATTGAGATATGAATGATCACAAAGAAGCAAGAAAGTGATTATACACTTTCTCGCTTCTTTTACACTGTTTCTATTTCAAACTGCACTGTAATACCACTTGGATCTACTACCGCAAACCCATTTGTAGTTTCATTTATTTCATGTTGTTTTTCTATTAATCTTTCTTTCACTTCATCTAACGCTTCTTTATGCGGTAGTACAATCGCATATACCTTTAGTCCAGTTGCATGTACTGGTGGGTGTGGATTGTTTACTCCGTTCCACGTATTTGCACCAATATGGTGATGATATCCCCCTGCTGAAATAAATAAGCAATCCTCTTCACGCTGCTGTACTTCAAAACCTACTGTTTCCACATAAAATTCATGTGATTTCTCTACATCAGCTATTCGTAAATGTACATGCCCAACGACAGTATTAGCAGGCAAACCATCAAACTCATAATCAACGAGTGTTGCCAATTCTTTTAAATCAAGTGGTGTACTTCCTCCTGGCCCTTCTCCCCATTGATCGCGCGGTCGGTCTGCATAAATTTCAATACCATTCCCCTCTAAATCTTGCAAATAATAAGCTTCGCTATATGTATGATCACTTGCACTATTAAACCTTGAAATTGGTAAAATTTCATTTGAATATGTATAACGCCCTTCTTGCTCAGCCGGGCTGTCAATTACATTCTTATTACGAAGAACCCCAAATAGCGCAGAAGCAAAAGCTTCACGAGTCGGAACTAAAAAGGCTACATGATATATACCAGTCGTACGCGGTTCTTGCAGTACCCCGTCCTCTATCTTTTCAAGAACAAGTAACGCGTTTTTTCCACCTTTTCCAGATAAATATGCTTTATTCCCCTCTTGCTTAATTACCTCTAATCCTACAACATTCTCATAAAAAGAAATTTGACGCTCTAAATCTTTCACTTTAAATTCAACATGACCAATACGTGTTTTCGGATGAATTTGTACCATGAATAACCTCATCTCCTTATCCCTATATTTTCCCATTACATATAACCGTTACTATGAAGGATACAACTAAAATCATCCTATGTAAATAAGAAAAGTCAGAATTTACATACATTTTTATTTTCATAATAAAATGCCCCCTTTTCTAACTTTCAGAAAAGGGGGCTTTATAACTCTTATCTCATTTTATGTACTTCAGCAACTAGCTTTCCACCCTGAATGCCCATATAAAGCTTCACAGGTGCATCATTCGTATTTTCAAATACTAAATCTAAATATGGATATGCAATTGTAGCATCTCTTCCTTGTGGAACATAACCTACCGTTTTAGAATGTGTAGTTCTCTCCACCATTTTCAGGCCAGCTTGATCTGCTGCATTGTATAAAGTTGAAGATGTTTGACAAACACCACCGCCATATCCATCTACTAATTTACCATCAACTATTTCTTTCCCTAATTGATATCCTTTATCTGGTGTTGTATCACCGATTAAAGAATTAAAAGAGAAACGGTCTCCTTTTGCTAACACAACTCCATTTATGCTCGCTGCTGACAAACGAATATTCTCAATACGGCCACCTGTTGAACCACCTAAGTTCGTTTCATATCTACCAATTACCGTACCATTTCCTTGCGCATCACTTAATGTTGCGACTGGTTTTTTCTCCACAATCGGCAACTGATACGTAGCATCCCACATACCAACGTTTAACAATTTATCTACTAATTCTTTTTCCATTAATTCATAAGAAGGTTTTCCTTCTTGCCAACTTCCATCAGGTGCTATACGTGAAGGAACCATTTTTTTGTCGACGCTTTTTCCAACCTCACCAACAACCTTTGTTACAGACTTTTTAAATTTCGCTTCATCTTCAAAATAGCCTAAACCAGATAAATCTAATTTTTTCACTTCAGTACCAGTTCGACCATCAACTAAACTAATAGTATCCTGCACTTCTGCTTTAGCCTCTACAGTGTGCCCACCAATATCACTTACCAATGCAACATCACTTACTTTTGCACCACAGCCACTCACTACAGCTACACATAACACCCCAACTAATATACCCTTTACTTTACGGAACAATATACTCTCTCCCTTTCCCCAACATCACTATTATGTATTTATTTCATTTTTATGTATGTTTTGTTACAATCATTTTACAATATGTTTATAAAATGTTACAAGTTATTTTTCACTCTATATAAATTACTCTTTTCTTTTATAAATGTCTATACATATTTACATAAAAGTTTGAGTTTGATAGAATTGTAACTTTTATGTAAACTCTCTCTTTTATCCAGTATATACCATCAAGCAAAAGAAATACAAATCAAAAACCCTCAAGCTATTTTTTATAAAGTGAAACTTTAATCAGTGGGGTCTTACTGCCCGTTAATGCGGGATAAAGAGAAATCCCGTCAACATAAATAGGTATTTGCCGTGCCACCGCTCCGCTTTTGCACATACATTATGGTGAATTCAACCTATTTTAAAGAAATGGAGGATGTTATTATGTATCCCTACAATCCATATGATCCATATAATCAATATGCGTACCAACAACCACAGTATGACTTACAAGCACAATACCAATCTAATATAGATCAAGCAGAGCAAACGAATCCATATGACCAAAATAGACAATTCCAACTTCCAATCTCTTTTCCTGGCACTGGAAATCGTCAATTAGAAAGACGCGTAAATGAGCTTGAACAAAGAGTACGTCAACTAGAAAATACAGTTGAGCGCCATACACGTAGACTAAACCGCTTAAACCAACGTTTACGTACAGTAGAAAACAGACTAAACATTCCATTCGCAGCATTAGAAGACGGATTTTAATCGAGAAAATAAAAATTATATAAGGAAGGGGCTCCCCCTTCCTTATATAAATTGACGAAAGTTTTTTCCATCTCTATACTGATAAGAGTTAATGAAATGAAACAAGGTGATAAATATGGATTTTGAAATAAATTATCTTTCCTTTTATGTTGTACAAGTAGAAGGAAAAGGTGAAGCAGTTGATAAACGCTACAAACATTTTCAAACTTTAGACGCTGAAGAATATGAAGATAGCTCCTTAAAAGAATTTTTGAATGGTGAGTTATTAAAAATATCGAAGCGAAAAGTAGAACGTCATGCAAAAACAGAACAAGCCCCAACAAAAATTGGTCGCTTTATTGTAGAGGAGGGGCACGAACTTGATTCAAACCCTCATTACAACCTTTTTAATCGTATTCGCTTTGCAGAAACAAAGGACAACTTTAAAGATATGAGCGAACCTCTCGTTTATACATATCTTGACACAAGCGCTGTACGCGGTGGTGTATTTTTAATTGCTCAGGCAAAACTTCGAAAATACTTTGATGACCCATTCGTATTCGTAATGAAATGCGACTTCGAACCAAAGGTTGCTTCTATTTCTGATGAATCCACACTGATTCGTAACGTTGAAATGGCCATCACAACAAAGAATATGAAATCTATCCAATACCCATACATGCCTGAAGAAGGTATGGTTGAAGTAGGCGAACTAAAAATACACCAAGCATCACATGCCCGCTACTTTGAAGACTTCTTAAAATTCGTCGAATATGAACGCTCTATGCCTGAAATTATGAAAACACAAGTAATGGACATGGTATACGACCAAATTGAAGATGTATTTGAAGAAGGTACGGAAGAACGCGAACAATTCGACCAAGCGATGGAAGTATGGGCTGCTAGTCCGAAGCGGGAAATTATGGAACAATTTTCAACCGAAGAAGTAATGGAAGCTACCGCTCAAATCGTCGAGCACGCTCCTGAAGTGGAATTAAAACTAAAAGCAGATCATATCTCTGTGAAGGCTTTGCTTGCTGATTTCGGGGATCAAATACATATTGCGAAGGTAAATGACCGATACGTATTAATGATTGAGGCTGATACACTTACGTTTGAGAAAGGCTTCTCTCCTATTGAATTCCTGAAGCCGGATGAGTTGCAAGATGTGATTGAGCGGATTGAGAATAAGCAGCAATATTCTTATGATCCGAACGGGATTGAATAAATCCTTCCATATAACTATTTTTACCGAGCGCTTTTAATAAGCGCTCTTTTATTGTGGACATATTTTATAGTTATATAAAAAACCGATTCTACTAAGAATCAGTTTTTCTGCTTTATAACAAAAATATTTATTTTTAATCCAAGATAACACTTGTTGCAGAATCCAGTAAATTCCTTCCTTGTTGTACAAGCGTATTTCCATTAGAGTAGTCACTATGTATGTTGGTAAAATGAAAGCTTCACTTCACTACCTCAAATTTATTATACTCGTAAAAAGATAATTGAAAACGATATTCCGGATGCTCTCTCACCCAATCGTAGGCTTCTTCTAAAATTCCCATTTTGTTTTGTAGGTCATTAAGTTCACTACATTTGTCCTTTTTCTGTTTGCACAGAGGGCAGAATCCATTTACTATGTCGGCACTTGTCGCCCTAATAGTTTTACTTTTTAAGTCAACTACTAAACGAAGAAGAAGAGAATACTCAGCTTTTGTAGTCACCGTCATTTCAGCAACCCCATCCTCATTCCAAAAGACACCGTTTAATTCCATCTGTACGGTGACATCTTTAATATCCAAGTCTATCACTATCACACCTCCCTTGTATAAAACTCATATTTTATTCTTCGATTTTAACCTTTAATACACCACGCTTTAAAGATATATTAAGCTTTTTCCAATTCTTCTTCTTTGCTATGAAAGGAAGTATAATTACTGCTGATAGCGTGGCAAATATTATCCCCAAAACTAAAACTGTTACAATGTTAAAGATTGCTTCCATTTAACTCTACCCTCTTTCATTTCTATGGGCTCTAATTTTATGAATGTATTTAAAAATTCTTACCACCCCTTAATTTTCAAAGCAATTATAATGGCCTAATCACAACAAATCAATTCCTATTTAATATGAATACTTTATTCATCCATCAGTATAATGATGTTAAATTTATGTAGCTAGAAATAGAGGAGAATGTCATTTAACCTCTACATTCTCCTCCATCTCAGCCAAATACCTAATCTGTCGTTCCGCTTTTCTCACTGCCGTACGAAAATGTTTTTTCAGGAATTCTACTGTATTTTCACTTATATAATATCTTTCCGTTATACTTTCCCACGTGTCACTACTTTCAAATGTACTCCATTCAAAAGGGCGTTCTGTATTTTTCTTTAGTTCTTTAAACACCCATTTCCGCATCTTTTTTTTCGCTTTTTCTGTTAGTTTTCCGTTTTTTACAAGTTCAAGTTCACCATGTCTTTTGTATCGCTTATTAATATCTCTCTCGCTATACACTTTAAGAAGTATATTTGCTGTATTTTCGGCATCTGCTAAAGCACGGTGCTGTTTCCCTTCCCACGTTAAAGCGAGCTGTTCTACCGCAAATTGTAAACTTGGCGTATGTTCAAACAATTCCTCATATGCTTGGAAAACAAATTTTTGCAAATCAATTCTACTTTCTTTTTCTATAATGGGGCATTCAACACCATGTAATGTACAATCATGAGATAGAAAGCGATAATCTTCTTTTCCCCATGAAACAAATATAGAATCTTCTCCGATAAACTGAATAAATTTCTCTATAATTTGAGGGAATTTGTCTACAGCCATTAAATCTTTCTTCGTAATACCGGTTAATTTTGTTGTATGACGAGTTAATCGTGCACTTGGTTTTACTAACTCCGAAAATTCTTCAATTATCTTCATTGTACCTATTTCTATTTTTACAGCTCCGATATCAACTATTTCTGACGGATCTTCTGATTTATACGGTCTGAAATTCCTCTCAATATCAAACACAATGAAATGTGTAGCGTTTTTCAATTTATTTACCTCTTTCTAAATTCCTTTTTCACACAAACACTCTATTTTCAGTATTTATTTATTCATGTACTTTATACAAAAATCCTTCGAATAAATAAATGAAAATTCAGTCTTATTATGATATGTAAGTAGGAGGACATCTATAAAAATGCAAAAAAAAAAAAAGAAGGGCGAGCCCTTCTTTTTTCAAAAATTACTTCTTGTTTACGTTAGTAGCTTGAGGTCCACGGTTACCTTGTTCTACTTCGAAAGTAACTTCTTGACCTTCTTCTAAAGTTTTGAAGCCTTCGCCTTGGATAGCTGAGAAATGAACGAATACGTCTTCTCCGCCTTCAACTTCGATGAAACCGAAACCTTTTTCTGAGTTAAACCATTTTACTTTACCGTTTTGCATGAAAAAAATCCTCCTACAATGTACCTATATGTACATATTCATTTTCAACCACCTTACAATAATAAGCCAGATATTAAAAAACTGCAACCCCTGAGGAGATTTAACATTGCTATCCTCCTCGGAAGTTACAGCTCATTTAAATCTCTATATTATTAAAAGTAAAATGGTTTAAACATACTATATCATATCAATATAATAAAAGTAAAGTTTTTTCTTAAATTATTTTTTGTTCCCACTGCATTGCTTTTAATTCACCTGATCCAGCTACTACATAACCATCTTTTTGATTAACAATGCGCCATCCGTGCCCTTTAACTGAATCACATACTGTAACAATACCTTCGTCAAGAAGTACACGGCACACACTACTAATACCCGCCTTATTTTGTGTTGAAGTTGTATATAAGACATGTTGGTCTACACTTAAGTCTAAATAACTACTTGCTTTCTGCTCACTTTGACATGTATGCCAATATATTTTTTCACTCGCAATACTGTCATCTATTTTACAATAAGAAATATTCCCGCTAACTCCCTTGCACGATCCACTTGCCGCTACTAAATAAGAATTGTGTAAAGTCAACGCAGAGATCATTTGATTCATCGTAATTTTAATCCTCTTTAATTTACGTGTCTTCAAATCAAAGAGCCAAACACCACCATACTTAGCATGTATTTTCGTACCAATAAATAAGTAATGTTTATATAAAAATAATGATCGAATAGACGGTGCCGCACTGCCATACTCAAGAAACGGATGAATAGTCTCCCATGTCGAACCGAAATTATTAGAAAGATACAGCGTTTTTTCTCCATGAGCAACAACAGTTCCTTGTACATTGCTACATACATTCCAACTTGTTGCTTTTGTTGGAAAACGCTGAATTGTCCAGTTCTCTCCACCATTCATACTACGAATAAAAATCCCTTCGTCACCTACACCATAAACTACATTATCTTCGCTATGTAAATCCCTAATTCGTTTTTGAAAACCATTTAAAATTCGTTTCCATTCTCCGTCTTGTTCAACAAATAAGCCATTATATGTAGTAGCTAACAACAGTTTTCCATCTCTTAACTTTGTAATAGCAGTTGCACTTAACATCGTCTCCACGTTGACACTCCCATTCTTAGAACTTCTCAGCAAATGCAATTGCAAAATTACTGCATTTTTCAACATCCTCTTGATCTTCTGGAGCTAATTCAATTTTCAGCCCTTCTTGTACAAGCTCTGCACCTCGTTCTACAAGGCGTTCTTCAAATATCGTTACCGCTTCACAAAACAGTTCATACGCCGTATCACCTGATCCGAATACCGCTACCTTTTTCCCAGCTAAATCTATATTTTCTAAGTCCTCATGAAAATCTTCTGCTTCAAATGGTAATTCACCATCGCCCCACGTATAAGATCCTAAAATGATTCCATCATAAGCTAATAATTCTTCAGCATCCATGCCTTCCATCTCTTGCAATACTACTTCATGATCAAAAGCATCTAAACTAACTTTAATTAAATCAGCAATACTCTCTGTATTGCCTGACATACTTGCATAAGCTATTAAAATTTTTGCCACTTTGGCATCCCCCTCTAACAATAAATGATTCTCATTCTCATTATATTAATAATGAGAATCAATTTCAATTGATTTTTTTCTACTTTTATTTACATTTCACATTACTTATTTCAAATAAAGTGAAACTTTAATGAGTCCTCACCAATCAGGATTTTTCAGACAGCCCACAAATAGAGGAATAAATAAAAAAAGCACAGATGACTATACAATCATCTGTGCTTTTTTATTACTTTTTAAAAATACCAAAAGGCTTCCCTACTGGTAAAACAACTTTTCCGAAGTGTGTGTTTAACACTGCTGCTGCTGAACCATAGAAAGATAATAATGAAATAAGAAGTTCAGAATATGCTGCTAAATTATGCATTGCGTGCGGCATAACACCTAAAGTACTTAATGAAAGACCAATAAATAAGAAATCAATAAGGACGAAGATCATAAATAATACTTTATGTGTTTCCATTGCACCAATCGTCATAAAGATTGTGAAAATCAAATATCCGATAAAGGCTACACCAAGCTGTTTTGAATCTGCAACTTGTGCTAATTTTTCGCCAAATACTCCAAGTTGAATTAACCAAGTCATTCCAACACCTAACCAAAATAGGCCGTACGCACCAAATGCTGTCGTACCGAATGTATTGTTATGCTTTGCATCGTGAATGCAAGCAAAGATTTGTGCAAATCCTCCTAAAAAGATTGCCCATGGTAATACAAGTGAAACGCCATCTGTTAAGCCTAACTTTTGAGATGATGCTACAAGTGTTACCATCGCTAATCCAAATAGACCAATTCCAGATGGATCCGCTGTTGTCATTTTCACATGATGTGTAGTAGTTTGATTGCTCATATAAACCTCCTGATTATAAACATACTCGAATACAATACTTAAATCAGAAGCCTATGTCAATGGTTTTTTTTGTATGTTGTCAGACGTTATATTTTATAATAATTAAATATATTTCCGACCACTTCATAAGGTTTTATATTCACTTTTTCCAACTCGTTTATCGGTAGCCATAACGGAATATAACTTCCTCTACCTTCCCGCTGAAATTCCTCACCTGTTCCGCTTCCGAACACTCCCCCTGTAATATAGGCGCCATAATAATATTCATTTCCTTTATATTTTAACTTTGCAATAAGGTGCTTCACTTTTATATGTAGCCCTAATTCTTCGTATACCTCTCTTTTCGTTGCCTCTTCAGGCGTTTCACCTTCCTCAATCCCTCCGCCAGGAAAAACATAATATGTTTCCTCTTCTCGAATACGTTTTATAAGAGCGATTTTTCCTTCCTGTACAATGATGGCCGCCCCGCGATTTCTTATCATTTTATTACCTCAATACGAATCGCAACTGTTCCCCACTCTTTTTCTTGTTCTTTCGTATATATTTTGTATGTACTTTCTAACATTTCCTCTAAACTATCATTTTCACAATCCAATAATTTTTTATCAATTTGTTCATACATAGATTTAAAGCTCTCGTATCGCTTTATTTCCGTTACTTTTACCGTCATCATTTCTGTTGTCGTAAGATTCGTAAATACGATTTCATCACCTTTGTTTATTAGTTGACGTTTTTTATCGTATAGGCGTACTTCATATACTTTTTTTCCTGATTGAATTGACTGAAACGGTTTATTATATAAACCCATTTCGTATCGCATACATCCCACTCCCTTTTGTTCATTTCACCTATTAATACAGTTCACATTACTACATCTTGCATATAATATTCCATACGTATCACTTAATTGAGAAAGGAGGCTGAAGAAGCATGTTATATTTAAATCAAAAACCTGAATATAATAAATATGATATTGGTGATTATACTTATAGTAAAGTAGGGCCAACCATTTTTTCTTGGAACGATGAAACAAAATTAAAAATAGGTAAGTTTTGTTCATTAGCAGAAGAAGTCGTTTTCATACTTGGCGGTGAACATCGCGCAGACTGGATAACAACTTATCCATTTAATGCACTTTTTGATGAAGGAGCACATATTACTGGTCACCCTTCTTCAAAAGGTGATATCGTAGTCGGCAATGATGTATGGATTGGTTATCAATCCTGCATTTTATCTGGTGTTACAATTGGTAACGGGGCCATTATCGGCGCCAGAAGCGTTGTTACAAAAGACGTACCCCCGTATGCAATTGTAGCTGGTAATCCTGCAAAATTTGTTCGATATCGTTTCCCGCAAGAAACGATTGACAAACTAGAGAATCTCGCATGGTGGGACTGGGACATTTCTGTTATAAAAGGAGCCATTCCATTACTACTCTCCGACAAAATCGAAGAATTTTTCACCTCGCCCGAAAATGAATCTATATGATTAAAACAGAAAGAGCATCCTGAAAAATAATTGGATGCTCTTTCTGTTTTTATTTTTTATGTCCATGCAAATGATTACACGGAGAACATTGAAATGGAATCTTATCTAAGCAATTAAAGTTTGTTTCGCAAATGTGTTCAATCGTTGGAACAAATGGAATGACAACTATGTTACTTTCTACTATTTGTGTAACAGGTGGCAATACTGTGCCTACTTGATGTTCAAAACGAATACTCGCTTGATTTATATAATTTCCTGAACCATTTGGCGCGCTCTGTACTGCTACTTGGAACGAAACTGTCCTTGCTTCACCAGGATTTAAACTTCCGATAAGAAACCCTACTGCCGGGCTTACATTCGGCACTGGCGTATTATCAACCGTTACACTTCCAGGAACAAATCGAACACTACTATCTAACATATCTTGAAAACGAATATTTTGCATTACAGTATCGCCCGTATTTGTGATGACTGTCGTAAACGTAATGACATCTCCAATTGTTGCTACCTGTAAATCTGCCGTTTTTACGACTGTCGTTGAGACATTTTGAGGAATAAACGGGATAACAACTGTATTACTATCACCTTCAACTACTACTGGCGGCTCATTCGGATTTACAGTTGCAAGCCCATTCGCTGTAGCAGTATTTGTAACTAAATTATTTACTTGCCCTCCTATTATTACAACTTGGAAATTAATAATTGCTGCATCATTTGGCTGAAAATCACCTAACGGAATACCAGTATTCGGATTAGCAAATGGAAGAGGTACATCATTTACCGTTACCGTACCATTTATAAATAGCGTATTCGGATCAATGATATCTGTTAACACAATATTGGTCACAGGAACTGTACTATCATTTATAACAGCGATTCCGTAAGTGACAACATCCCCTATCATTGCTACTTCAAAGTTTGCTCCTTTTGCAACAAATAAGATTGCAGTATTTACCGTCACTATAACTGTATTGCTTGTATCCATCACTGTAACTGGCGGCTCCCCTGGTACTAAAATATATTCTGCTAACGCCCCAGCAACGTTCACTACTGTACCACCATCCGGAAAACTTGTAATCGTAGCTTCATATGTTACAAGTGACGTCTCACCAACTGGTATATCAGGTATCGTAAATCCAATCTGCGGATTTAACCCCGGTTGCGGAACCCCATTTATCGTTACACTATTTGGAACGAAATCAGCTTCCTGAGATAGCACATCGATAAATTGAACATTCATTGCATCAGCAGTACCAGTATTTAATATACGAACAGTATACGTTACCGTTTCTCCTACACCAACAACTGAATGGTCTACTTCTTTTAGCATATCTAAGCTGCCTCTATTTACCGGCGTAACCGTCGTATTACTTGAATTGGTAATTGTAGACGGAGGTTCTCCTGGAATCAATTCGAAATCACCCGTTACTCTTGCTGTATTCATAATGCTACTAGAAGGCGGAACTGCGATTACATTTACTTCAAATGTAATTAATACATTATCCCCTACTGCAAGATCAGGCAATGCAAAGCCTACAAATGGATCTAAACCTACTTGCGGAATCCCATTTATTTGTACACTTCCAGGAACGAATTCTAAACTAGGTGATGGAACATCGATAAACTGAACATTCGTTGCTGTTACCGTTCCCGTATTTGTCACTTGCACACTATACGTTAACGTATCTCCTAATCGTGTCGCTTCTTTATTTACAGATTTTATAACGCTGAATCGTCCTCTATTCACTCTAGTTATCGTCGTATTACTCGGCTCTGTTACTACAACTGGTGGTTCTCCTGGCACTAAAGTAAAGCTTCCTGTTATATTTGCAACGTTCGTAATTGTTCCTGATGACGGGATGTTTGTAACTGTCGCTTGAAACGTCACTATAACTGTTTCACCTACCGGTATATCACCAACTCCAAATCCAGTAATTGGATTTAAGTTTGGTTGCGAGGCTCCATTTATCGTTACACTATTTGGTACAAATGACGCTCCTGCTGAAATGGTATCAACAAACTGAACAGCATTAGCTGTTACTGTTCCTGTATTCGTTATTTGAACCGTATACGTTAATATATCTCCAACGAGAGTAGCAACCCTATTTACTTGTTTAATAACATTAAATTGCCCTCTATTTACAGTTGTAAGTGTTGTATTGCTCGGCTCTGTTACTATAACTGGTGGTTCTCCTGGTACTAATACAAAACTTCCAGTTACATTTGCCGTATTGGCAATTGTTCCGTTTGATGGCGCACTAACAACGGTTACTTGGAAGATGACTTCTACACTTTCACCTGGATTTATATCTGGAAGCGGGAATCCATTATTCGGATTGAATCCAGGTTGTAACACACCATCTATCGTTACACTGTTCGGCACGAATGCTATAGAGGAAGGTAATACATCACTATATTGAACATTCGTTGCTGGCACTGTTCCTGTATTTTGAACTACTGTTGTATATGTGATTGTATCGCCTACTGCAACAACCGGCTGACTCACTGATTTTAAAACATTCAAACCAGGCTCATTGATTTCTGTTAATGTCGTATTACTTGTCGTTGTTTCCGTAATAGGCGGTTCTGTTTCACTTACAGCAAATGTAGCTGTAACGTCTACAAAATTAACAATCGTTCCACCTTCTGGTATGCTTGTAACCACTTCCTGATATGTGACAAGTACAAAATCATCGACAGGTATATCTGGAACTGTAAAACCAATGAAAGGATCTAATCCTGGTGCTGGTACCCCGTTTATGCTCACACTTCCTGGTACAAATGCTACACCCGCGGAAGTAGTATCGATAAATTGAACATTCGTCGCTGGCACTGTTCCGAAATTAAAAATCAATACATCATACGTTAATATTTCTCCCACCGTCGCTACTTCTTTATCTACTAGTTTCAATGGAAAAATAAAAGCTATATTAATTGTCGTAACGACTAAATTTGTTAATATCGTTTCCGTAATCGGTGGTTCCTGCGGATTTGGTTGTGAAGTAAATGTAACATCTGCATCATTTAATATGACTTCATTATCTGGAATTTCTGTAATCGTCACTTGGAATGTGATCTCAATACTTCCACCAGCGATTAATAATGGAGTAACTGTAAATCCTATTTCTGGATTTAAACCAAGTTGCTGCACTCCACCTATCGTTACACTATTGTCAACAAACGTCGTTCCTTCTGGTATGACATCTTGGAAGAACACATCTGTAACAGGGATAATTCCTACGTTTGAAATGAGCACAGTATACGTTAATACATCCCCAACGGCCCCAGTTGCAACATCAACTGTTTTTGTTGCAGTTACTTCACCAGGAGGAGGTAACGGTATTGTAACTACCGTTGTATTACTTGAATTCGTTGTTGTTACAGGTGGCTGTAAAGGATTTAATAAGAAAGTGGCTGTAGCAGATGCTGTATTTAATACTGCTCCACGTGTAGACGGTGCAACTACCGTAACTTGGAACGTTACTGTCAATGATGTTCCAGCTGCAATATTAGGAAGCGGGAAACCAACATTTGGGTCAAATCCAGGTTGTGGCGTTCCATTTATCGTTACACTATTTGCTACAAAAGTTGTTTCTAAAGCAATTGGATCAAGGAAAGAGACATTCGTTGCTGTTACTGTACCGTTATTTCGAATGACAACAGAATACGTGTAAGTTTCTCCAAGTGCTGCTTGTTGTACAGATGAAGATTTTTGTATATTTAACTGTGCTGTGTTTACTTGCGTCACTACAAAATTACTATTTGTAACAGTCGTTATTGGAGGGTTTGCTGGGTTTATAAGAAAACTTGCAGTAACGTTCGATTGGTTTCTTATATTTCCACCGCTCGGAACACTCGTCACTGTAACTTGAAACGTAATCGTAGCCGTTTGCCCGACCGGAATATTTGGTACCGGGAAACCTAGCATAGGATCCGCGCCTTGCTGTACGACTCCATTTATCGTCACACTATTTGCTACAAAGGCAGTACCAGACGGAATTGGATCTTGAAAAACAATATTCGTTGCAGGAACAGTTCCTGTATTTTGAATAAGAATCGTATACGTTAACGTATCTCCTACACCGGCTTGTAGTGTATTTACACTCTTCATTACATTAAGTGATCCTACATTCACTCGCGTCACAACAATATTACTAATCGTTACAATTGTAATTGGTGGCTGGAGAGGACTTACTTGGAAATCAGCAGTGACATTCGCATTATTCGGAAGAACTCTATTTGGTGGTACACTCGTGATTGTCACTTGAAAAGTGACCGTCACCATTCCTCCTACTGGAATATTAGCAAGTGGAAATCCAGTTGTCGGGTTTAAACCTGGTTGAGGTGTCCCGTTTATTGTTACACTATTCGCTACAAAAGTGGTTCCAACTGGAATCGGATCAAGGAATGATACATTTGTCGCTGTCACCGTTCCACTATTTTGTATACGAACTGTATACGTTAACGTATCTCCTACACCGGCTTCAGTAGCACTTACACTTTTCATTACATTTAACCCTGAAGAATTCACGATCGTCATAACAGTATTACTTGGTACTGTTACAGTAATCGGCGGCTCTGTTGGATTTACAAGGAAATCTCCAGTTACATTCGCATTATTTACAACATTATTTCCTTGGGGAATTTCATCAATTAATACTTCAAATGTAACAATAACACTGGCGCCAGTAGGCAAATTATTTAATAGGAATCCAAGTTCTGGATCTGCCCCTTCTTGTAAAACACCATTCACAACTACACTATTTTCAATAAATAATGTCCCTTGGGGAATTGAATCTTGGAAAAATACATTCGTAGCTGGTACACTACCTGCATTTATGACTTCTATTGTATATACTAAAATATCCCCTACTGTTGCAACATCCGTATTGACTGCTTTCACAACTTCAAAGTTTCCTGATTGTACTGTCGTATTCACAACATTACTCGGTACATTGATTGTTACTGGTGGTTCATTCGGATTCACTTGAAAGCTTGCTGTTACATTTGCTTGATTTAAAATATCTTCATTTTCTGGATTCTGTACAATTACTACGTCAAATGTGACTACAACCGTTTGAGCCGCAGGAATATTCGGAAGAGAGAATCCTGTATTCGGATTTAGTCCACTTTGCTGTACTCCATTAATTGTTACAGAATTTGCAACAAATGAAACAGCAGAAGAAATAGGGTCTTGGAAAAATACATTTGTTAACGGAACATTCCCTGTATTTTGGACGGCAATTGTGTACGTTAAAGTATCCCCTACCGCCGCTTGCGTTGTATTTACTTCTTTTATTACATTTAAACCGCCTGTATTAACTTGTGTCACAACTGTATTCGTTTGTCTATTAATTGTTATCGGTGGCTGATTCGGAATAACGACGAAATTAGCAGATACATTTCCGCGATTCGCAATCGTACCTCCCGATGGTGTAGATGTTACTCGTACTTGAAATGTAACAGTCCTACTTCCGCCAGGAGATATATTAGCTACTGTAAACCCAGTCGCTGGATTTACCCCAGGTTGTGAAACCCCATCCACAGTCACACTATTTGCGATAAATGTCGTTCCAATTGGGATCGGATCTTGAAAAATAACGTTCGTTGCAAGTACATTTCCTGTATTTTGAATTGTTACCGTGTACGTAAGAACGTCGTTAACCGTTGCAAAAGCTTTATCCACTGTTTTTCTCGTTGTTATATCAGCTATATTAATTGTCGTAACTACAGTATTACTTGTCGCTTGCCCTGAAACTGGTTGTTGACCAGGCACTGGAGTAAAGTTAAATGTTACACTCGCACGGTTTGGAATTGGATTGACAAGAGGGTTCGATGTTACTCGAACTTGAAAGCGCACTACAGTCGTTTGCGATGCATTAATACTTCCAAGATTAATACTACTTGCTGGATTCGCTCCTGGACGCGCTACTCCATTTACCGTAACGCTATTTGCGACAAATGTTGTTCCAGCAGGGATACTATCAACAAAAATAACATTGTTCGCAGTGACGTTTCCATTATTTGTGACATTAACTGTGTACGTTAATACATCATTAAGTGTTGCCGTCTGTAAATCTACAGATTTTTGCATACTAATAGTTGCTTGGTTCACTGTCGTTTGTACTGTGTTTGAAGAAGACGTACTTGTAATAGGAGGACTACCAACGAAGGGACGGAATTGATATGACACCATTGCACGATTTAAAATAGGATTGGGATTCGGGAATGATGTTATTCGAACTTGAAATGTAACAATTCTTTGCGTGTTATTTGGGATTGTACCTAAATTAATTCCATTAGCAGGGTTTGCATTCGGCTGTGTTACTCCCCCTACCGTAACACTACCTGCAACAAACGTCGTTCCGTTCGGAATACTATCACGTAATACAACGTTTTCTGCACTTCCTGTTCCTGTATTTGGGACCGTAATTGTATAAGTGAGAGTATCCCCTACCCCCGCGACTGTTCTATTAACTGATTTAACAGGATTAATAATTGGACCTGTTGCATCAATTTGAACACCAAAACCAGCTGCTGCGTATCCATCTCCATTTGTAACAAATCGAACCGTTGCTGATGTTTGACTGTTTACTAAAGATGAGGAGGCATCTACATTCGTAATATCCCACCCTTGTCTTCGGACGGCCAAAGCTACCCCTAACGGCTGATTCAAATCTCCAAACGTGCCGCTCGTATCTAAATTTCCACTATCATTACAAATTTGTGACTGAAAGAAATTATTCGCAGGATTTCTCGGTCCGAATAATGCAACTGTAGCATTTGCATTCGGTCCAAAGCGAAGTTGATCTCCAACAATGTTAGAATCGCCTTCTTGAGCAGTTACGAGCACTCTTCCTGTAACAGCTCCTGTTGCCGGCGTAGCAAATCCTGAAATAGTAGCATCAACTGGTGGTGATGAAGCATCAATAATTTCTTGGCCTGCATATACTGACAAATTTCGAAGTGGTAAACTTGCATTTTGATACACAACCTCAAGCGTCCATCCAGCTGAACGACTGATTGTCGGGTCAGCTGAAGTTCTTGCAGCTGGCACGGCACCTGTTGTATATGTGCCTGCTCCACCTGCACTAACAAGATTCGTTACATTGGCAGAGCGAGCATAATAAAACTGGTTTCCTACTGAACCTTGCTGCGCGGTAGCAGGATCTGGCGTAACAGAAAACGTCCCTGCTGGCGTTGTAAATGTAATGTTATCATTTAAAAATGGTAAAACATCTTCCGTATCAGTCCGGAAAGTACCAGCCCAAACTAATTCTGCATATAACACACTGCTCCCCGCTGGAAGATTTAAAATTGCACTTGAAGAATTCAATTGCCACTCATCTGTTGTCCCTGCTGGGAATCCTGGTACTTGCAACGCTGTATTTACTGTCGTAAACACAGCAAGTGTACCAAAAATATTACCTGGTGCAGGTGATGTAGGGCTAAGTCCCAGCGTATTCCCAGTAAACGTGACGGCACCAGGTACTGTTGTCGTAAACCTATTTATAAAAGGCACACAATCATCTCATTTCAATTATAGTAAAAAGTGCTCTATACTATAAAATGTAGACAAACTATACAATGTACGTTGTCCAACAAAATTCCGCACATATGAGAGGGGTTTATAAAACTATGCGCTACGTTATCATAACAGGAACTTCACAAGGTTTAGGTGAGGCAATCGCTACGCAATTATTAGAAAAAAATACAACTGTCATCTCTATTTCTAGAAGAGAAAATAAAGAGCTTACAAAACTTGCAGAGCAATATAACAGCAATTGCATTTTTCATTCCCTAGATCTTCAAGATGTACATAACTTAGAAATTAACTTTAAAGAGATCATTTCATCTATTAAAAAAGACAATGTATCCTCTATTCATTTAATTAATAATGCGGGTACAGTTGCACCTATGAAGCCAATTGAAAAAGCTGAAAGCGAACAATTCATTACGAACGTTCACATTAATTTACTTGCACCTATGATTCTTACATCTATATTTATGAAACATACGAAAGACTGGAAAGTAGATAAACGCGTTATTAACATTTCATCTGGTGCAGGAAAAAACCCTTACTTTGGCTGGGGCGCTTATTGTACAACGAAAGCTGGTGTAAATATGTTTACACAGTGCGTAGCAACTGAAGAAGTAGAAAAAGAATATCCAGTAAAAATCGTCGCTTTTGCACCTGGTGTTGTTGATACAAATATGCAATCACAAATTCGTGAAACAAATAAAGAAGATTTCATAAATTTGGATCGCTTCATTGCATTAAAAGAAGAAGGAAAACTATTATCACCTGAATATGTTGCGAAAGCTATTCGTAACTTACTAGAAACTGAGGACTTCCCTCAAGGCGAGATTATTAGAATTGATGAATAACAAAAAGGTGTGCTAAAATTGCACACCTTTTTGTTTTACTTCTCTAAAAATATAAGCACAGACTCCGCAATTTGCTCATAACCGATTTCTTGATAAATTTTATTCGATATCGGATTCGCTAAATCAGTATATAACGTAGTCGTCTTGTACCCTTCATCTAACATACGTTGACTAAGTGCCGCTACACAATTAGATGCGTATCCCTTTTTCCTTGCTTCTTTCGGCGTGTATACGAAATTAACTGTTATATTATTTTTCGTTGGTCTCGTTTTTGCAGCTACAGAAACAAGTTTCCTATCTACTTCCAAACCAAACAGTCGATTTGTAGTTATTAATGTATGCGCAGTTTGTTTTGCTTCTTCTTTCGTAGTAGGAAGCTTTACGTCTTCACAAAATTGATATATCCACTGTTCTATTAATGGTAATTCATCATTATTTACCGCCCGGAAAAGTCCGTTCGCATTACACTTCTTCTTTACTCTGTTCAGCTCATACACACCTTGCTCCATTGCAACATTCATTTTCTTATTTTCTAATACCGCAATCTCTTCCGCTAATTTCTGTACAATTTTCTTATTACCGATCAATCCAGGAATATCCGGATATACTTTCGTTAACTCTTTTGCAAGTTCCTCAATAGCTACTCCCGAAATTTCAGAAGTTGCAACAATGATTTGTTTCTTCTCTTCTGTTTGCAGAAATACAACCGCAATGTCTTCTCCTTGTTTCGCTATCCCCATAAATATCGGTTCTTGAACCATTTGTAATACACCTAATATGAGATTGTTTTCCTGCTCATTCTTTTCTAGAAATGGTGTAACATCTTCTTTAAAATGAAAAATCTCTTCATATACATGTAATTGAATCATCGACAATCTCTTCTCTCTATTTATATTTTAATTAAGTATTGGCGATTAATTCATTAAATCCCTCTTTTACGATTCAATAATATTCAAAGCTAATGTATTCAAGGCATTTTCAGCTTGTAAAATTCTCTGTTTTTCCTTTTCAAATACATCTTCTTCTTTTCGAAAGGACTCTTTTCGATTTTTAATCATACGCTTCATTTCTTTTTTACTCGGTCCACCGTATACATTTCTTTTTTGAATAAAAGCTTCTGGCGATATAATTTCTTTCCACTCTTTTTCTAATAAATTTATTTTAAAATGTTCTTGCAAATACATATTTACATCTTTGAAGTGTAATTCATGTAGTTCTTTTTTCTGCTCCAATGACATATTTGCAATAGCACTTGCTGCATGATGAGCATGCCGAAATGGAATTTCATAATTTTTCGTTAAAACATCAGCGAAATCCGTTATCGTTATTGCATGTTTATAGGAACGATTTTTTAACGTTTCTTCTTCTACTTTCATCGTTAGGATCACTGCATTCATCATACAAAAAACACGAATCGCCTTTTCAATCCCTTTATATAAATATGGCTGCAAGTCATCTTCCGTATCGACAATATCACCAAATGGTGTATTATGAATCATTTGAAATACTGTAAATGCTTCTCCTAAAGCACTACTCGTAATTGCACGAGCGTGTTCAATTGAAACCGGATTTCGTTTTTGCGGCATAATACTACTAATTTGTACATATGGCTTTGCAACAGTAATACCGTCATATTCTTTCGTTGCTAACAACAAAAAGTCATGAATCCATCTACTCGTATTCGTCATCATTACCATAAGTAGCGAGCTAACTTCTAATAAATAATCCGCTCCGGCAACAGCATCATATGAGTTCTCAATTACAGTTGTAAATCCAAGTAGATGAGCAACTCGTTCTCGTTTAATCGGGAAACTTGTTGTAGAGAGTGCAGCCGCCCCCATTGGAGACTGATTTAAAAGCTGGTACGTTTTTTTCATTCGTTCTAAATCTCTTTGCATCGTATCATAAATTGCTAAAGTATAATGACCAAATGTTGTTGGCTGTGCCGGTTGTGTATGTGTATAAGCTGGCATGATCGTTTCCTTATGATCATCAGCAAGTTGCAGTACACTTTCCTGCAATAGCAAATAATGTTCCATTAATCGTAATATATACCGCCTTAAACTCATGCGATACATCGTTACACCCATATCATTTCTACTTCTACCAATATGCATATTACTTACAAAATCGCATTTCGCTTCTTGAGAAATTAAATGTTCGATTAAAAAAAAGAGGTCTTCATGCTGCTCTGTATATACCAATTTATCTTTTTGTATTCGCTCTACTTTTCTAAGTGCGTTTAATATAACTTTAGCTTCTTCTATTTTCATTAAACTTTCTTCAGTCAGCATCGTAATATGTGCTTTATGCACTTGAAACATATCTTTCAATAAGTAATTTCGTTGAAAATCAAATACATGTTGTAATACACAATCCACATATGTTTTTCCAGGGAAATCAGCGCCTTCACTCTTTATAAACTCTTCCTTACTCTGTTTCATCACCTTTTCCCCTCTCACCTAAGTATTACTACCCATCATACCCATTGATAGAAAAAAAGTGCCTGTACATAAAAATAAACTCGGTGCTCTCTGCACCGAGTTTATTTAATAAAAGTCGCATCATACTTATCACTTTGCAACACTTGGAAATGTAAGTTTGCTAAATGTTTCCGTATTTCTGCACTATCGTCTTCATTTAAATTGTTCGCCAAAAACACAATTTCTGTACAGTTTCCACGTTTATCCATAGCGTAAACCGCTTTTGTAACCGTCCATGGTGTGTAACCATTCTTTTGTCCAGCATGTCTAAATGTTTTACGGTATTTCTTAGCACTCATGTCTGTTTCAACGATATTTGCCCACACTTTTTCTTCAGCTTCTGTCAAGCCACCTTTATGGTTTGCCTTTTGAAGTAATACCATATAATCATTTGCAGAAGCTGCTGGTAATCTATCTGACCAAATTTTGTCGTAACGTTCCTCTAAATAAAGCGGAATTTCCTTCTGTAATAATGGTCCCTTCTTCTTTAAGCGTTCATGAATAATCATCGAATATTCACGATATTGCTCTTGAGACATTTCTTTTAACTTTTTCTCTATTTTATATTTTGGAACATGTAATTCTTTATGCAAATATCCCGGGATATACAAAGATGAAACGATTGGAAATAGTGGTTGATGTGCAGGAAGTGATAAACTTTGTAAATTTCGATTGATGTTATCTAATCCTAACAATTCCATTAAGTATTCAGCATTTGCATTCGAACTAAACTTAACCATTCCTTTTGCCACTTCTTCTAAAGAAACCGCTCCTTCAGTTATCTTGCCCGTCTTCTCTAAATACTTTTGCCATCTATCTTGTGCACCACCATCTGTATTCGGCACATAATAGCGATTCACATCGTTAATCGACACGAAACTAGACGAATCAATTTTCCCTTCAGTAACTTGTTTCGTATATTCAAGCGCCACAATTAATTTCATCGTACTAGCAACTGGCAATACAACATTTGGGTTTACAGAATAAACAACTTTATCATTTCTCTTTACTAGAAGCGCACTATTTTTTTCATCTTTATGTTCTTCAATAAAAGATGCAATATACTGTGCATCATCATTATTTGAACTCCACACTTTTTTCACTAAAAAGTTACCCGATATTAGCAAAACAAAAATACCCACAATTACTGCGCATACTATAGTTTTTTTCAAGTAAAATTCCTCTCCTATTGTGTAACTCTTCTCTATTTATCATTAAAAAACAAATTAATGGAGATGGTCATTTAAATAACCATCTCCATTATTTTAACTTGTATGCTCCTATTATGTCTACGTCATAAATTTCACAAAATCCTCAAGAAACTTTTTATAATGTAACGACCAACCAATTCGCACCCAATTTTTTAATGCTTTTGCATCAGGTTGAGGCCGAAAATCAGCAATACTCTCTCCTTTTGCAATTCCAACTGTATCTACATCGACACGACGATATACATAGTCTAAAAGGGATGGATTTGCCGCAACCATCATTGTAACGACGTCATGTACTGGGCTTCCTTTTATTTTCGGATTTAACTTTCTATAAGCTTTATAATAATACGTAAATATCGGCTCGATTAACTTATTAAAACTCGTTTTAGAGTGTTTCGTAATATATTTTACCATTTCCGGCGTAATAATTGCTTCAGATGTAACGTTAAGTGGTACTAATGTCACATTTTTAGCATTTTGCATAACTAATTGCGACGCAATCGGATCACCATGAAAATTCGCCTCTGCGACTGGTGTTACATTGCCAGGCATTAAGAAAGCACCGCCCATTATATAATATTCTTTCACATACTTCATCATCGGCTTTTCTAAAATAAATGCCGTCGCTAGTGTTGTTGATCTACCAGCATCGACTATTATTAATTCCCCTTTATATTTTTCAAGAAGATCAAAAAATGCACAAAAAGGCTTTATATTTGGCAAAAAAGTTTTTGGAGGTTTAATTGGCCCTAAACCGTCTGCCCCATGAATTTCTGGATAATACGTTGTAACATCTCCGGATAAAGGAATTTTCGCACCATTAATAACAGGTATATCTTCCCGTCCTGCCATTTGCAATAAATATGCGGCATTACTTGTCGCCTTTTCTTGTGTTACATTTCCATATCCCGTTACTACCCCAACAATATCAATATCAGGATGCAACAATCCATACATAATTGCTAAAGAGTCATCAATGCCTGGGTCTCCTAAAAATAACACTTTTTTCATCGACCTCAACTCCATCCCCTCAGTTGTTATTAATTTATGAATAAACGTGGATATACAGAATAAAAAAGAACAAATTCATACGAAAAAACGCAGTCTTATAAGGACTACGTTCTTCAGCTAACCTATACTGTTTTTTTTACAGCACTCATACTTCCAATAACATAAGCGATAAACGCAAAACAAATTGGGAAGACAACTGTATGTATACCGAACGGATTTGGATAGAAAAGATGAATACACATATATGAACCTACTCCAACGAAAATGGAAGCAAGCGCTCCTGTAGCATTTCCTTTTCTCCAATATAACCCTAATACGATTGGCCAAATGAATGCTGCTTCTAATCCACCGAAAGAAAATAAATTTAGCCATATTAAAAAATCTGGTGGTTTAATCGCCGCTGCATAAACGAGTAGCCCTACAATACCAGTAATCCACAAACTTCCTTTTTTTATCGTACTGTCTGCTGCATCTTTATTTATGTAATTTACGTATATATCTTTAATAATTGACGAGCTTACAAGTAATAATAAAGAGTTTACTGTAGACATAATCGCCGCCATTGGTGCAGCTAAGAAAACTCCAGCTAACCAAGGTGGCAACACTTCCATCGCGAGTAGCGGCATTACTTTATCTGGTACCGTTATACCTGGAAGTACTACTCTTGCAAATACACCTGTTAAATGCATACCAATCATAATTGTACCAACGACAACTGTTCCAATTATTAAAGCTTGGTGCATAGCTTTTGAATTTTTATAAGACATGGCACGCACGCTAATTTGCGGTAAACCTACAACGCCAATTCCAATTAAAATCCAAAATGATGTAACATATGATTTCGTTAAACTGCCATCTGCTCCGAATGGTGTAATTAAATTTGGATTAATTTGAACAAGTTCCTGCATAATCTTTTCAATTCCACCACCAGCAATGACAGTAGCAATTAAAATGATTGTCGTTCCAACTAACATAATGATTCCTAATAATGTATCTGATAGCGCGACTGCACGAAATCCACCAATTAATACGTACACAAGTACAGAAAAAGTAAATAAAAATAGTGCTGTTGTATACGATAGACCCGTTAGTGACTCAATTAATCGTCCACCGCCGACCCACTGGGCTACTGTCGCTGAAAATAAAAAGATAATAATACATAACGCAGAGAGTATAACAACTGCTTTATTATTGTATCTCCCTTTTAAATAATCGATAAGAGTAATTGCTTCCATCTTCCTAGCAATAATTGCAAACTTTTTACCGATAACCGTTAAAACGATATATCCTGTTACAACTTGAATCGCAGATAATAGTACCCATCCAAGCCCCATATTGTAAGCAATACCGGGACCACCAATAAAGCTACTTGCACTACCGTACGTAGCAATCATTGTCATCGCTAATAATAAACCGCCTAACTCACGCCCACCAAGAAAATATTCTTGTAAAAATTTATTATGTGCTGTTGCTTGCACGCGTCTTGAAGCATATACACCAATTAAAAATACAACGATAAACGAAATTATCATTGGAATGATTACATACCAATTCATCTATTATTCCTCACTTTTTTCTTCCTCATCGAGTGAAATATCTTGAAATACAAAACGAACAACTAAACTAAGTAAAATAACCATAACGATAAATCCAACGATACAGCTATAAAAAAACCATGCGGGAAAACCTAATACATATGTATATTCACTCGGATCTTTACTACCAAGCCCATAAGCAAATCCGTACCATATTATAAAATTAATAATAGCAAGTCCAAGACCAATTAACGCTTCTCTATGGGCTATTCGAAAGCGTGGATCATCATGATAATCTTTCATTTTTCCCCCTCCTCTCACGATGTATTATTGTACCATTGTTCTTCTAGTTTTTCCTACTAGAAAGCAAAAACAAGCAGGATTTTTTATAATCATATAGAAGCTTCTCTTACATTACATATTTTTTACAATTGTAACACAAATGAAATTTGAATTTTCAGTATTTATTAATTATGATTTTAATTAGAGGCTTTCCATCTAGTTTCCACATCCTTGATTTCGGAATAAGCGCCGTCTCGTACTGCGTTTACATTATATTTTCAAGGGGGTTATACAATGAGTCAACTAGCTGTAAATCTTCATGAAAAGGTAGAAAAGTTTCTTCAAGGTACAAAAAAGTTATATGTGAATGGATCTTTCATTGAAAGCGCTTCCGGAAAAACATTTAAAACACCTAACCCAGCAACTGGTGAAACACTTGCCGTCGTTTCTGAAGCTGGTCGCGAAGATATTCATAAAGCTGTAGTCGCAGCTCGTATGGCTTTTGACGAAGGTCCTTGGTCTCGTATGAGCACTGCTGAGCGAAGCCGTCTCATGTACAAGTTAGCTGATCTAATGGAAGAACATAAAGAAGAGCTTGCACAGCTCGAAACATTAGATAACGGAAAACCAATCCGTGAAACAATGGCAGCAGACATACCACTTGCAATTGAGCATATGCGCTATTACGCTGGATGGGCTACGAAAATCGTTGGTCAAACAATTCCTGTTTCCGGTGATTACTTTAACTATACACGCCATGAAGCTGTTGGTGTCGTTGGTCAAATTATCCCTTGGAACTTCCCGCTTCTTATGGCAATGTGGAAAATGGGAGCAGCGCTTGCTACAGGATGTACAATCGTTTTAAAACCTGCAGAACAAACTCCACTATCTGCTCTATACTTAGCCGAATTAATTGAAGAAGCTGGATTCCCGAAAGGTGTTATTAATATCGTACCTGGATTCGGTGAATCAGCTGGACAAGCTCTCGTTAATCATCCACTCGTTGATAAAATTGCATTTACCGGTTCTACTCCTGTCGGTAAACAAATTATGCGACAAGCATCCGAATCATTAAAACGCGTTACACTTGAATTAGGCGGTAAATCACCAAATATCATCTTGCCAGATGCTGATTTATCTCGCGCGATTCCTGGTGCACTTTCTGGTGTTATGTTTAACCAAGGACAAGTATGTTCTGCTGGGTCACGCTTATTTGTTCCGAAGAAAATGTATGATAATGTCATGGCTGATCTCGTCCTCTATTCTAAAAAACTAAATCAAGGTGTCGGTCTTAACCCTGAAACAACAATTGGTCCTCTCGTTTCTGAAGAACAACAAAAACGTGTAATGGGCTACATTGAAAAAGGGATTGAAGAAGGAGCTGAAGTACTATGCGGAGGAAGTAATCCATTCGATCAAGGCTACTTCGTTTCTCCTACAGTATTCGCTGACGTAAATGATGAAATGACGATCGCAAAAGAAGAAATTTTCGGTCCAGTTATTTCTGCAATACCGTTTAACGATATTGATGAAGTAATTGAACGTGCAAATAAATCACAATTCGGCTTAGCGGCTGGTGTGTGGACAGAAAATGTTAAAACAGCACACTATGTTGCAAGTAAAGTACGTGCAGGTACAGTATGGGTAAACTGTTATAACGTCTTTGATGCAGCATCTCCATTTGGAGGATTTAAACAATCTGGTCTTGGCCGTGAAATGGGATCTTACGCATTAAATAACTATACAGAAGTAAAGAGCGTTTGGCTTAACTTAAATTAAATTAATGAGAAAGAACCTGACCTACCTGGTCAGGTTCTTTCTCATTATGTATTCCTTTAAACTTGCAGTCCTCCGCTCACATTTAATACTTCACCTGTAATATAAGATGCGTATTCTGATGCTAAAAAAGCTGCTGCGTTCGCAATATCTTCTGGCGTTCCAATTCTACCAACTGGAATAGCACCAACCATCTTTTCTTTCACTTTATCTGGTATCGTTTTTGTCATATCTGTATCCATAAAACCCGGACAAATCGCATTACAAGTAATACCGAAGCTTCCAACTTCTTTCGCTGCTGTTTTCGTTAAACCGACAACTCCTGCCTTTGTAGCCGCATAATTTGCTTGACCTATGTTTCCTTCTCTACTAATTGAAGATATATTAATAATGCGTCCATACCCTTGTTGTCTCATGTAAAGAAGCGCTGGTTGCATACAATAAAAAACTCCAGTTAAGTTCACTTGTAATACTTGTTCCCAAGCAGACTTCTCCATTTTATGTAACATTGCGTCTCTTGTAATTCCAGCATTATTCACCAAAATATGTAATGTACCAAATTTTTGAACCGCATATTCAATTAACGACTTTGCTTCATTTTGATTACTCACATCACATCGATATGAGCACACTTCATATCCTTCATCTGATAACTCACGTGTCGTTTTTTGTAGATTCTCTTCATTTACATCGCTCATTAATACTTTCGCCCCTAGTTTTGCATAAACCCTTGCAATCTCTTTTCCAATTCCCTGTGCAGCTCCTGTTACAACAGCTGTTTTCCCATTTAAAAACTCCATTCCTATCCCCCATTTCTATTACTTATACTGTATATTTCGGCTTTTTGCTTTCCAATTCCTCTTTGTATAAAAAAGTCTATTTGTGTCAAACTAACTTTGCAACGTCGCATAAACGCAAGGAGATTGTGTCGAATGAACAAAAAGAATTTCAAACAAAGCAAAGCAACTGATGGCATTGATGTTGAGTTCTCTCGCGAACTCGCTGACCACAATGACTTAGAAGCAAACGCACGTGCAAATGCCGCTGATGCACGTCAAAAACGCCAATCAACCGAAAAATAAGGTACATCACAACCTTATTCTTTTCAAAAGGGACCTACTACCCAACAAAATAAACCGAGAGACATCTCTCGGTTTATTTTCTATATTTTTTTGCATAATGAGCCAAAGTAAGCAACGGATATATATGAGCATAACTATGATAACGAATATAAAACCCACCTGGTAAACCTGTTCCAGTAGGATATTTTTCATTTACATAAGGGTTGGAGAGCAAATATGAAATACCTTTGCGAATGACTGGCGTTTCTTTATCATAGTAAGAAATGAGGGCATCTAACGCCCATGCTGTTTGGGATGGTGTACTAAATGGCAAAGTAACAAATCTTTTTTCCACACTACTTTGGCAAGATTCTCCCCAGCCACCATCTTCATGCTGTATATGTTCAAGCCATAAAGCTGCTCGTTTCAATGACGGATCGCTAGATGGTATTCCTAGTGACCGTAAACCAGTCAACACTGCCCACGTACCATATATATAACAAATTCCCCATTTCCCATACCACGATCCATTTTCCTCTTGTACATTCATTAGCCAATTTATCGCACTTTGTTTTTGTTTCTCGGGCAATTCATTTTGCGTATACGTCCCGAAAAATTCTAGCACTCTTCCTGTAATATCTGGTGTAGAAGGATCTGTAATCATATCACTTGCATTTTCGATTGGTAAATTTGCTAATATACGGCTCGTTACCCCTTTTTCAAAAGCTCCCCAACCACCATCATTATTTTGCAATCCTTTAACCCAATTAACCGCTCGCTTCCAAACATTATCTACATGTTCGTTCCCTCTACTTCGCGCCAATGCTCTTAACGCAGCAGTTGTATCATCAATATCTGGAATCGTCGTATTCACATCTGAAAAGCCCCAACCACCTGGGAAGAGATCCGGTGCATGTACACTCCAATCTACTTTCTTTGTTTGCTGTTTTCTTAGTAAATACGCTGATGCATTTTGAATCACTTTACTTGCTTTCGGAACTTGAGCTTCTTGCAAAGCATAACTGAGTAAAGCTGTATCCCATACAGTTGACGGAGAGTTTTGCAAATGGCTCCCTCTCTCCATCTTCCATATATAAGATGTGATTCCCGTTATAGCCTTCTGAATAATTGGTGATTGAATAGAATGTCCTAATGCAAGTAAAGCATAAATCATATAAAACGAGGCAGTTGCGTAACTATATAATGTTCCATTTTCATCAATACGTTCTTTCATAAAACGTTCTACTTCCTCATATCCTTTATGATGCAAAGAAAGTGGATACGTTATAATTTTCTTCACGTCACTTACTAACGTTTGAAAAACTGGAGACCGATCCTCCCGAAACCATTCTCCGCCCCCGCCTGCAATGTGATTTAAATTTGGCAATAACTTTTTCCCTACTCGAAATCTTTTATTTAAACACAACATCATCGGAATTAAATGAATACGTGCTGAGCTACTCAGTTCAAAAATACTGAGAGGGGAATCATTCTGCAGAAACATAATTGGTGTTGGCAAATGAAAGAGAGAAGGATATTCATATTCTCCATGAATCGCTAATAAAAACTTCGTCATAAAATGAGCACGCGCTACCCCACCGCGCTCATTTATAAACATTTCCGCTCGCTTCATATTCGCATCTTCTTTTGTATATTTTTCCGATGCAAGTAAGGCAGCATAAGATTGAATTGTAGCAGATAAATTACCACCCATTTCATCTTCATACAATTTCCATGTTCCTTCATTTGTTTGAAGTGATGCTAATCTTTTTACAAACGGTTCTATCTCTTTATCTCTACCTAATAATTTAAATAAAAAAATCATATGACAATCTGTTAGTGGCGCTCCTTCAAAACAAAACCGCCACGTACCATCTTGCCGTTGCATTGTTTGAAGTGCAGTTGTTCTTCTCGCTATTTCTTCATGCACTTTTTCATATAATAACAAGTTACTCACCCACCCTTTCGAAATCCGTATAACGATATTCAAAAAGGTAGCTGAATATGTATAAAAACAAAGAAAAGCAGAACATATAAAATGTTCTGCTCATAAACAATATCCTACTCCGACAATAATCCCTAATAAAGCACCGACTACTACTTCATACGGTGTATGCCCAACAAGTTCATTTAACTTCTTATATTCTGTTTGTCTACCGTGAAAAAACTCATTCAATATTTTTGCTTGTTTACTTACTGCAAGCCTTACTCCTGAAGCATCATACATAACAATAATGGCAAAAATAGTAGCAACCGCAAACATCGAGCTTTCCACACCTTCTACTACCCCAACTCCTGTAGCAAGTGCTGTAACAGTTGAAGCATGAGAACTCGGCATCCCACCTGAAGCGAAAAACTTTGCAAAATCAAATTCACCCGTTTTGACTAATTTAAAGACTACTTTCGTTAATTGTGCTAAAAACCATGAAATTACAGCGGCCATAAGCGGATCATTATGTAAAATTGTTTCCACGTTCTCAGCTCCCTACTAGCTATGATGGAAATCCTATATAGTATCAGTATAAAGAAAAATGCGTAGAAAATACTACGCATTATGATACTTTTGCTGATTTATTTTTTATAAATTTCGGTTGTTTCTGCACTAAGAACTTTGTTTTCGCTATCGAGAATACAAATAATGCAACCCATATACAGAAAAATGCAATCATATGAGTAGATGTGAAATGTTCACCAAATACGAATACACCTAAAATCAAACTAATTGTTGGTGCAATATATTGTAAAAATCCCACCATATAAAGCGGAATAAGTTGTGCTCCTTTTGCAAAATAAAATAGTGGTAATGCTGTTACGATACCTGCTCCTATTAAAAGTAGCGTTGATAACATTGAAATAGATCCAAATGAGCCGAAACCATGTGCTCCTGTCATAACAAGATAAATGATTGCAAACGGCGTCACTAACATCGTTTCCATCGTAAGTCCAATTGTAGCATCATAATTTAATAGTTTTTTCGTTAATCCGTATAATCCAAATGAAAAGGCAAGTGAAAGAGAAACCCACGGAATAGATCCGAAACGTACTGTTAAAATGACAACCCCTACTCCTGCTAAACCAACTGCAACATATTGCCAAAAGTTTAACTTTTCCTTTAAAACGACTGTACCAAGTAAAATACTAATAAGCGGATTAATATAATAGCCAAGACTCGCTTCAATAACATGATTATGATTAACGGCCCATATATAAACAAACCAGTTTCCGCTAATCAAGACTGAAGCTATTGTTAATGACATTAATAATTTAGGTCGTTTAAAAAGATTCACAAATTCCCCAATAAACTGGCGAAACCTCTTCGTAACACCTAATACAAGTAACATAAAAACAAACGCCCAAACGATACGGTGTGCTAATATTTCATCTGCTGGAACTTCCTCAACCCATTTCCAATAAATCGGTAGAATTCCCCACATCGTATAAGCACCAGCCGCATATAGTATCCCTTTTTTTTGCTCTGCTGATTGACTCCCCATCTTCCTTTTTCTCCTCTTCTCATTTTTTCTCCATTATACGGTCTCACATGCTCACTTTACCAATAATCAATCTGCATTTCTTTCGACATTTCTCATACAACGAATAATAAACATACCGTTATTACAACAAGTAACGGTATGCCGAAAACAAATTTCTTTTTATGAGTTTTATGATGAAACATATACATACCGATCCAAGCTCCAACTGCTCCCCCAGCTGCCGCTGATAAAAACAACGTACTTTCTGGCGTTCTCCACTGTTTCTTCTTTGCTTTTCGTTTATCAAGCCCCATAAGGCTAAAAGCTATAACGTTAATAATAAGAAAATAAATCCATTTCATCGCTTTCTCTCCTTATGAAAAATTCGCTTAATGGTAACACGAAAAAACACCGGAAACAACTGAAGAACTCTTTTTATCAAACTAGTTTCATTCCTTTTTCTTAATTAGTTACCTTCATATTTACAAAACCAACTAAAATCGCAATTAAAGCATTTAAATAGAAAAATGTTATGAGCAGAATCTTATATTTCATTACATTCACCCACTACCATATCATCAAAAAAACTGCTCTCAATCACTTTCTCCTCAAAATGAAGAACTACAATTAGCCCTACATATAAAGAAACCAAATTTAGAAACCATTCCCCATCCTCATCTTTCTTAGCTAAGCATTTAAATATCTCTTGAAATTGCATACGCTCGTCTGCAGCAACAATCGGACGCACACCAAAATATTTCAATACGAGATTCAGCTTCAACTGCACGGATAATGATAAAATATATTTTAATAGCTTCGTATACTCTGTACTATCTTTTTGACTATACAACTTCACAAGCTTTGGATGTAAATTCGAAATCGATAATTCCTCGTCAGTCACTCTAGTTACTTCTATCGTTTCAATCATCTTTTTCATATCCATCACATTCACCCCTTCTGAAAAAATTCTAAAGCCAAAGAGTACTTAATTCAAAATGTGCAATAATTGTGCGTTTCTCGTCTCTCGTTCTTCCTCACTGACTAAATCATACTTTTTTAGAAGGTGAAAAATATCATTTAATAATTTCTGCGAATGATTACCTTGTAAAAAATTCTTTAACTCTTTAAAGATCCCTTCAGGTAAAGAATTCTTTTGACTTTCGAGCTTATTCATCACATCTTCAATAGAATGATCAATGTTACACGCCATACTAAACTTCCCCCTCTATCCTCTATAAATAATATCCTCAGCTAACGATGTAAACACTTCTCCAACAAGAGAATCTTCATCATATACAGATGAACCGCTATTTTCTTCACGTTTTGCAAAAGGTACTTGTGCGATTACTTCTGTTTGCAATTGTTCTGCTAACATTTCGCCACCGCCTTTTCCGAAGAGATAATTTTTCGATCCATCTTGCTCTTCATAATAAGCCATATTTTCCACAATACCTAAAATCTCATGCTTCGTATGTTTTGCCATTACACCGACTCTTGAAGCAACGAATGAAGCTACATTGTGCGGAGTTGTAACAATTATTTCTTTCGCTTGCGGAATCATCGCTGCAACATCAATCGCAACATCTCCTGTACCTGGTGGTAAATCAAGTAATAAATAATCTAATTCTCCCCAGTGCGTATTCGCAAGGAAATTTTGAATCCATTTATTTAGCATCGGACCGCGCCACATAACTGGGTTATTTCCTTCTGTAAAAAATCCCATCGACATGATTTTAACACCGTGACTAATGACTGGAATTGCCGTTTGATCAATCATCGTTGGTTTCTTATTCGTTTCCATCATAGCTGGAATACTAAAACCATATATATCCGCATCTAATATCCCCACTTTTTTCCCCATACGAGCTAGTGCAGTTGCAAGATTAATTGTCACCGTTGATTTTCCAACTCCGCCTTTTCCGCTCGTTACAGTAATAAAACGTACTCCTGAATCCGTGCGAAGCATGCTCGGCATACCAGTTTCTGTTCTAGTATTTTTCTTTAACTTCTCTGTTAAAGCTGCACGTTCTTCTTGTGTCATAGAACCAAATGTTATCTCCACTTTAGAAGCACCAATTGCGTGAAGTGATTCTTCAATATCTTGTTGAATTTTTGCTTTTAACGGACAACCTTGGATTGTTAGTACTACTTCAAGTTTAACCTCTGTTCCGTTCATTTGTATATTTCTAACCATATTTAATTCTACAACACTTTTGTGTAACTCTGGATCCTCTACATGTTTTAATGCATTCATTATTTGTTCTTGAGTAAGCATGGAACTCATCCCTTCTCTTATTCTAATTTATATACAACATCTTCTTGACGCTTCATCTGGTGAAAAAGCTTATTACCCGCCGCTAACGGGCGGGATTAATGCGACTATATCTCCAGCCTTTATCATCTCTTCATTCATTACAAACTCCTCATTAACAGCCACCATTACTTTATCCAGCGATTGTAAACAATAGCTGACTTTGAGCCATTCTTTTAATTGCTGCACTGTCATTTCTTGCTTTTCTGAAATTACTAATCGATCCGATCCAACTTCCTCACGCAGATTTGCAAATAATAAAATTGTAATCATTTTCTCATTCTTCCTTCTTTGGTTTTCCTTCTGGATATGGTGTGTTTTCAAGTTGATCTCCAATCCACATCGTTCCATCTTCCCAAAATTCTTTTTTCCAAATTGGAACAATTCGTTTTATACGTTCAATCGCGTACTCATTCGCTTCATAAGCTACTTTACGATGCGGTGATGAAACTGCTATGACTACCGCAATATCCATTATTTCTAGCCGCCCTACACGGTGCGTAATTGCTACTTTTGCATCCGGCCATCTTTCACTAATCTCTTCACCAATTCTCATAAGTTGTTTTACTGCCATCGGTTTATATGCTTCATACTCTAAATGTAGCGTTCGTTTTCCTTTTGTTAATTCTCTCACCGTACCAATAAATGTTGTAATCGCACCTGCTTCCCTTCTTGCGACTTTATTCGTTACTTCTTCAACTAAAATCGGATTATCTACAACTTCAAATAGCGCTTGTCCCATTAGAACCACCTCTCACTTTATGAAATGTCCAAGGCCATTCACTACCTTCGTTATCTTCTAATAAAAGAACATCAACAAACATATCTTTTTTATATCCTCTTGTCCCGCCCGGCAATACGATAAACGCATTTGATTCTGCCAATGAAGAAACTGAGCTAGATTTATCAAACCCTGATGGATAAGCGATTAATTTCCCCTCATCATATTGCAATTTTGCTCGTACAAATCTTGTAAATGGATTCGGTTTTAGAAAATCTTCTCCTAATAACGCTTTTTCTCTTTTTAAATGTACTTTTTCACTAAACATATACGTCCGAATACACGGTCTTACGAATAATTCAAACCCTACATAACAAGCTGATGGATTTCCTGATAAACCAAATAATAACTTGCCATTTAATTGTGCTACAGTTGTAACACTTCCTGGTCGCATTGCAACTTTATTAAAAAGAACAGATGCACCTAACTTTTCGTAAATAGCTGGTAAATAATCATAATCTCCTACTGATACACCGCCCGTTGTAATTAACATATCTACTTGGCCAAGCGCTTCTTTCACAGCTGTAAAACACGTATTAAAATCATCACTAAACTTCCCAAAATATTTTACTCTGCCGCCCGCTCTTCGAATTTGAGACAATATCATATACGTATTACTGTTTCGGATTTTCCCTGGCTGTAATGAATCATCGACATCGAGCAATTCACTCCCAGTCGCTAACAGTCCAATTACAGGCTTTCTCGCAACTGGTACTTCACTATAACCGAATGTAGCAAGAAGAGCTGAAATACCTGGATTAATGTACGATCCTTTCTTTGCAAGAACCGTTCCTTTACGAGCATCTTCACCTTGAAAAGAAATATTGTCGCCCGTTTTGAATGATCGCTTCACTTCCATATAATTGTTGCCATTCTTCTCATATTGACGAGTCAGCTCTAACATAACAACCGCATCACAGCCATTCGGAATTTGTGCTCCCGTCATAATTCGAACTGCTTGAAACGGACCTACTTTCTCATGGAATAGCGATCCTGCACCAATTTCACCCACTACTTCAAATACAATTGGCGTTTCATAACTTGCTAAATTAGTATCTTCTGCTCGAATAGCAAATCCGTCATACGGCGAACGATTAAATGACGGTACATCATGGTCAGCTACTAAATCCTCTGCTAATATACGTCCATAAGCTAATTCAATTGGTAATAGCTCCTTTAAGCCTTTATCAGCAAATCCCATCACTTTACGAACAGCTTCTTCAACCGTAATTGGCACTCTTCTTTCCATTGTTGACACCCTCTCTATTAACCGAATACGCGATAATATAGTTGTTTCGCTTTCGAAACATCATTTGTACCATGAATAAAAACACGACCATCTCGAAAAACAACCACGCGGTAATCATCGAATTGGCAAGATAGTAAATACGGATTCCGATCTACTTCCCCCAGTTTTTGTAATACTTTTTCTATATCATCAAAATTGTATTTCCTATTGTCTACTGTTCTAATTTGAACTGTATTTCTTCCGCATAAAACAGCTGCTTTCGTTTGATTTTCGTATGATAAATAAGGATAAGTTCGATTCAAACCGCATGAGAGACAAGTGTCTGTTTTTATTTTCCCTAATTTTATAAAATGATTTTGATTACTCCATATATCAAACATGAAAAATGTTTTTCTAATTGCTGAGAAATCTCCCACTAAAATTTTGAGTGCTTCTGCCACTTGATATGCTGCGACGATTTGAACAGTCGGACTAATAATTCCAGCGGTATCACATGTCACACCTGTAACAGGAATATTTTTCAGCATACAATGTAAACACGGTGTCTCTTGCGGAATAATTGTATAACTCATACCATACGATCCAACGCAAGAACCATATACCCAAGGAATATTATGTTTTTGTGATAAATCATTTATTACAAATCGAATATCAAAATTATCTGTTGCATCAATGATTACATCTACACTTTTTAATAGACCTTTCATATTTTCTGAAGTTGCATCCATTACGAAAGCATGTATTTGTACTTCCGAATTAATTTGTTCTAACCGATTTTTTGCAGCAATTGCTTTCGGCATTTTCTCTCTCGCATCTTGTTCAGAGTACAATTGTTGCCTTTGTAAATTACTCCATTCAACGTAGTCACGATCAATAATCGTCAACTTGCCAACACCTGCACGTACGAAACTTTCGGCACTTGCACTTCCTAATGCGCCTGCCCCTACAATTAACACATGTTTATTTCGAATTTTTTCTTGTCCTTTACTCCCAATTGGTTTGAACAACTGTTGTCGTGAATACCGATCAGCCATTACATACCCTTCCTCTCAAGAACTCTATTTCATATTAGAATGTTGTTTCTGATAACAAGCAAAGTAAGCAAAACCAACAAACCCAGCTCCTCCAATTACATTCCCGATAAAAACAGGAACAAAATTTTTAGCCAAATCCATCCACGTTAGATGACCAGCAAAAATAACAGCGGAAATGACAAACATATTTGCTACTACTTGCTGAAATCCAATCACTACAAATGCCATAATTGGAATCCAAATTCCGATGATTTTTCCGACAAAATCACTCGTCCCGTAAGCGAGCCAAAGAGCAAGACAAACGAGCCAATTACAACCAATTGCTAAAATTAAAGTTCTCCCAAATGATTCATGTAACTTCCCTTCCGCTATCGCTACCGTTTTATTTAAATACTCTCCCTCTGTTAATCCGCCAAGATGCCCAAAGCAATACGCAACAAAAATTGCCCCAATAAAATTCATGAGAGTAATCCAAACCCAGTTATTCAGTACACTTATCAATGTAATTTTCTTTGCATAAAGCGCCATAGACAGTGACATCATATTTCCCGTAATTAATTCTCCTCCTGCTAATACTACGAGCATGAGTCCAACAGGAAATACTGCTCCTCCTAAAACATTCACTAGACTTCCCCAGCGCTCAGGTAAATTCCCTAAAACTCGAATGTTAAGTAAAAAACCTATCGCAATAAACGCTCCTCCTAAAAAACCGAGAATAAGCATCGCTGGCAATGTCTGTCTTACTTTTTGAACACCGGCCTCAATGACAAGCTCAGCAATTTGTTCCGGCTTATGAAATGCCATTACCCATTCCTCCATTTTCTCCAAATAAAAAAGCAGCTTCAAAAAACCTCCTCAAATAAAGGTTTTTGAATGCTGCTTAATTTCTCTGCACATCTTTTACAGAGATATCAATCATCACTTTTACTATAAAATAGAAAATCCACAACTCTTGTAAATTTTCCATTTTTCACTATGAAGCTAGCTTTATATATTAACCACCGATATGTGACATTTCAATTTTAGGTATTGCTTTCTTATTTGTATGATTTAAGCGTTCATCTGAATAACGATCTTCCCTATTATTCCATATATCGCGTACTACATCTGTAATGTCCTCATCTGTATGTTCAGAACGAAGCAATTCTCTTAAATCATTTCCTTTAGAAGCAAATAAGCAAGTATATAATTTTCCTTCTGCAGAAATACGAGCTCTCGTACATGATGAGCAAAAAGAATCTGTTACTGATGAAATAATACCTATTTCCTCATCGCTTCCTATATAACGATACCTAGTAGCCACTTCACCAGAATAATTTGCTTCTATCCGTTCTAACGGCATAACTTGATGAATCGTATCTACTATTTCTTGTTTGGAAATAACTTCACCTAACTCCCAGCCATTATAATTCCCAACATCCATATACTCAATAAACCGAAGAATATGCTTATTTTCTTTAAAGTATTGCGCCATCTGCAAAATATCTTGTTCATTTTTCCCTTTTTGAACGACCATATTTATTTTAATTTTCATACCAACTTCAGCAGCAGCCTGTATTCCTTCCAGAACCCTTTGCACTTTGCTCCTATTACCATTTAAATAGAAAAACCGATCTTCTTCCAAGGAATCTAAGCTAACTGTTACACGTGATAGTCCCGCCTTATATAAATCAGGAGCAAACTTTTTAAGTAACGATCCATTGGTTGTTAAACCGATATCTTCTACACCATCAATTTTATTAAGGCGCTCAATAAGCTTTGGAAGACCTCTTCGAAGTAACGGTTCTCCGCCCGTAATTCGTAACTTTCTTACACCTAAAGAAACAAAAATACGTGTTATCCTTTCAATCTCATCAAAAGATAAAATTTTATCATTAGACAAAAACGAGTAATCAGGACCAAATATTTCTTCTGGCATACAATATCGGCAGCGAAAATTACAGCGATCAGTAACTGAAATACGTAAATCCTTTAACGGACGTTGCAACTTGTCTAATGTAACTGATTTCATCTTCATTGCCTCACTTTTATTTTATATTTAAAACACGTTCTGGATGGGTATATACATTTAAGGAGTGATTACGAATAAATCCTATTGTCGTAATACCTAAATCTTCCGCTAGTTGCAAAGCTAACTCAGTTGGAGCTGATTTTGATAGTATAATTTCACAACCGATTTTTGCAACTTTCAATAATATTTCCGAAGAAATACGACCACTAAAAACAATGATTTTATCTTTTATAGAAATATCGTTTCTTAAACAATAACCGTAAATTTTGTCTAGTGCATTATGCCTACCAATATCCATTCGGCTTAAAATAATACCATTCACATCACATAAAGCTGCATTATGAACCCCACCAGTATGATGAAACGTATCCGCAGATTGCTGCATTTCTTTCATTAACCGAAAACAATCCTCTGCCGTAACCTGTACATGGACACCCTTCATTTTTTTTGCACTTAGTGCATCATTTGCAAAAATAAACCCTTGCCTACTCATACCACAACAAGACGTAATATAGCGTTTATTTTGCATTTGTTCATAATACGGATTTACTTTTGTCGTTGTTACATGCACAAAGCCTTCTTTCTCCTGCACCCATACACTATCAATATCTTCATACTTCCGAATGATTCCTTCAGACGCTAAGAAGCCTATTACCATATCTTCTATATATTCTGGAGTACTAACCATTGTAACAAACTCCTGTCCGTTCATTTTAATGGTGACAGGAAACTCTGTTACAATGCTGTCCTCTATGTGCTTAAATGCTCCCTGTTCATAACGAAAGATTTCTCTTTCTACCTGTATCGGTTTCACGATCAGTATCCTTCTCTCACGTTATATTTTTATCAAAAACAAATACAGAAACTGCAATATCTTCTTCTACTTTCATATCTGAAAATAAATTCACTAATTTCGCTCCAACAAGTTCCTCCAAATGTTCACGGGAATTCGCAGCATACACTTCTTGAATCATTTTCGTTCTAGCCATATGAACCATTTCCGCACCGTCCATCGTACTTGAAATAAATTTTTCAGTAGGTGTTAAGTTTCCATAAAGAGTCGCTATAGCCATATTTTCCGCAAAAACAGTATGAATTCGTTCTGGTCCTTTTCCGAAAAGTTCCTTTCGAAGTTTTCGGATCATATCATTAAATTCATGTACTTTTTTTGACATACAATTATACCTCCCAAAAGCCTCATTTTACTTTATTATATATTTTACCAAAATGAGCCTTCCGCCCAAACTATTTCCTACAAATATTTGGGCGGAAAGGTTCACTTCATGAAGTTTATTCGTCTTTTAACCCTTTCCCCATTCCTTTTAAGAAATGAAGCCCAAACCCGATAGCGCGGTTAATATCTGGGTCTTTCAATACTTTCATAAGATCGAATACCCCTACTTTTTTATTACTTTCTAGATGTTCATTACCTTCTTCTAGCCCGACTAATAAACTACCTATAAGCTTTTTCGTAAGTTCTGGGTCAAGTTCAGTTAACGCACCTGCAGCACCCATCATATTATTAATTAAATTTGTAACAGGCTCACGAGTTACTTGACCTAGAACAATCTTTGCAATTGGTTTTTTCGCTTTCAGCATAGAATTTGCAGCTTCTAGCATTCCAATGTCATTTAATTCCCCTACTATATTAAACATCTGATTTAGAGCTTCTTCATTATTTGTTAAAAGCTCCTTTAAATCATCTAATTTTTGCTGTTTTATTTCTTCCTCAGTTAATTCTTGTTTTTGAATCATTTTTATAGGTGCAGCCATAGTTTTCTCCTCCTACTTATGCGTTAAATGCACATACCCTGGACGTGCCCACTTACGATGTACCTCAATTCCAGCTTGAGGGTGACGTTTTTTATTGCGTGGGTTCGCTTTTGGCATCGGATTTTCGCCATCAACTTCTAACACTTTCATACGCACTTTCGTTTGTTTATACGCAGGTGTATTCGTACGTACATCCACAGCAGGACCTGTTAAGAAATTAATTGCCGTTTCGTTATCTGTAGAGTTCATCGGTAAATATAACTCATTCGCTTTTACACGATCTGTAACGAGTGCACGTAATTTTAATGCTCCAAAAGGAGAGACAAGACGAACTAACGAACCCGTTTTTACGCCACGTTCTTTTGCAAGGTCTGGAGAGATTTCAACGAAAACACCAGGTACTTTCGTTTGGATACCTGTTGATTTATTTGTCATATTCCCTTCATGGAAATGCTCAAGCATACGACCGTTGTTAATGTGAAGGTCGAACTCCGCTGGAAATTCAGCTGGACGTACCCAGTCAGCAATCGCAAAACGAGCTTTTTTATCTGGGAAGTTAAATCCATCTTGGAACAGAAGTGGTGTATTTGTTCCATCAAAACTTCCCCAATGGAAACTGTTCCATCCTTCAAGCACTTCATAGTTCGCTTGCGAGAATAATGGTGATAAACTTGCCATTTCAGCAAAGATTTCACTTGGGTGGCTATAATTCCAGTTTGCCCCTAGTTTATTCGCAACCTCCTGGACGATCCACCAGTCTGGTTTCGCATCTCCTAACGTAGGAAGAACTTGATATAATCTTTGGACACGGCGCTCTGTATTTGTGAAAGTACCTTCTTTCTCAAGAGATGGCGCTGCTGGTAATACAACATCTGCATATTGAGCAGTTTTAGAAAGGAAAACATCTTGCACAACGAAGAAATCAAGGCTCGACAACACTTCATGTACATGATTCGCATTAGAATCTACAAGAGCCATATCTTCTCCGACAAGATACATTGCTTTCATTTTTCCTTCGTCAATTGCGTGAAGCATTTCAATATTATTAAGACCTGGTTCACTATCAATTTTCACTCCGTAAGCAGTTTCAAATTTCGCACGTTCCATTTCGTTAGTAACGTGCTGATATCCTGGAAGCCATCCTGGTAAAGTACCCATATCACAAGCACCTTGTACGTTATTGTGACCTCGAAGTGGGTATGCACCTGCTCCTGGACGACGATAGTTCCCTGTTGCAAGAAGTAAGTTTGAAATTGCAGCGGAAGTATCAGAACCACCTGTATTTTGCGTTACCCCCATACCCCAAAGGATACATGTACCATCTGCATCACGAATCATTTCAGCCATTTGAATAAGTGTTTCTTTTGAAATACCTGTTACTTCTTCTGCATATGCAAGTGTATATTCTTCTAGACTTTCTTTGAAATCTTCAAAGAAGTTTACATTCTCATTAATAAATTCCTGATCATGCCAACCTCGATCAATCATATATTTTGTAACAGCCATTAACCAAACTTGATCTGTTCCTTGTTTTGGACTAATAAAGACATCTGATCGCTCTGCCATTTCTGTTTTACGAAGATCAGCTACAATTAACTTTTGTCCGTGTAATTTATGTGCACGTTTAATACGTGTAGCTAAAACAGGATGACCTTCTGTCGGATTACATCCTACAATAATAACAAGACCAGATTGCGCAATATCTTTAATCGTTCCTGCATCACCGCCCATACCAATTGTACGGAACAAACCATCCGTTGCTGGTGATTGGCAATAACGTGAGCAGTTATCAATATTATTCGTTCCAAATACTTGTCGAGCTAATTTTTGAATTACATAATTATCTTCATTTGTAATTTTAGAGGAAGAAATAAATCCGATAGAACCTTTACCGTACTCTTCTTTAATAGTACCTAATTTATTTGCAACTACATTCAGTGCTTCTTCCCATGTAGATTCAACAAACGTTCCATTTTTACGAATTAAAGGTTTTGTAATTCGTTCTTTAGAATTTACGAAATCCCAACCAAATTTCCCTTTTACACAAGTGGAAATTGCGTTAACTGGTGCATCTGAAGATGGCTGTACTTTAAGGATTTTACGCCCCTTCGTCCACACTTCAAACGAACAACCTACACCACAAAATGTACATACTGTTTTCGTTTTCTTCGTACGAGTATCACGCATGGCCGCTTCCACTTCTGATACTGCAAAAATACCGCTATATCCAGGCTCAACTTCTTTAATTAAATCTACCATCGGTTCAAGAATATCTGGTTTTAATCCCGTCATAAATCCAGCTTCACCGAGCATCGTTTTCTCCATTAAAGCGTTACAAGGGCAAATCGTTACACATTGACCACAGCTAACGCATGAAGAATCATTAATATTTACTCCTTCATCCCAAATAACTCGTGGGCGTTCCGCTTCCCAGTCTATCGATAACGTTTCATTTACTTGTAAGTTTTGACACACCTCAACGCATTGACCGCATGCAATACATTGATTAGGGTCATAGCGATAAAACGGATGCGTCATATCAACTTCACTTACATCTACTTTCGGTTCATAAGGATATTTTTGATGTTCAATTTCCATTAATTCTGCTGTATTATGCAGTTTACAGTTCCCATTGTTGTTGTCACATACTGTACAGTATAATAAATGATTTTCTAGTAACCGATCCATCGCCTCTGTTTGTGCTTCTTTTGCGCGAACAGAAGCACGTTCAATGTCCATACCTTCCGTTGCTATCGTCGAACAAGAACGCATTAACTTTCCGTCAACTTCTACAATACAAGTGTCACATGTTTGAATAGGATCTACTTCTGGCACGTAACAAATTTGCGGATGTTCAATCCCGTTCTCATTAATAACACCCAATATCGTTGAACCAGGCTCCGCTGTATACTTTTTTCCGTCAATTGTAATATGAACCATGTTGTCATTCATGGTCTCTCCCCCTTTTTGAGAATAAAAAAACTCCACCACGAAAATATACGCACCACATTTTGGGCACGCTATCATCATGGTGGAGTAGTTTATTAGCACATCTTGCTAAAATACCAATCCATTTATTCATAAATAAAACGATAGATTCATAACAGGTCATATCACGATTCCATCTTTAACACTATAATTATAGCGTTAAATGTACAAATATACAATATAAATTTTAAACTGCGCATATGTCTGTATGTAACTATCCATAATAACCCATATAAAGTTCAACGAGGAATAAGGTGAATATATGGGATCTTTTCGAAAATGGATAAGGGGCGAAAAATCTTTCTCTACTCATGAGCAATCTGAAACTGTATTAAATAAAGAAATTTCTTCCTCCATGCCGCTTAATCTTAAACACTTATCCAAATTATTTAGTGGTATTCCAGAATTAATTACACGCACTTTCCCGTTAAAAAACGGAAAAGAAGCTGCTCTTATATATATGGAAGGACTTGTAGATAAAACTGTTATTAATGTAGATATTCTTCGTCCTCTCTTATTTAAAGAATGGAATGAAGATGATTTTTGGGAATCTTCTGTTTCTATAGGGAATATTAAAAAAGTTCAGAAGTGGATAGACATTGAGCAATCTCTCTTACATGGTAAAAGTATTTTATTTATAAACGGGCAATTATCAGCTTTAGAACTAGATACGCAAGCGGCGCCAAAAAGGAGTATTGAAGAACCTACAACAGAGACTTCCATAAAAAGCTCACACGAAGGATTTAATGAAGTGGCAAGTGATAGTATCGCACTTATTCGTCGCTATATTCCAAATCGCGAATTAAAAGTGAAGGAATTCACTGTTGGCGAACGAGCAACCTCTAAAGTTTTTTTACTTTATCTTGCAGATGTTGCAAACGAAGATGTTGTACAAGATATGGCCTGCCGCATTGAATCAATCAAAGTAGATGCTATTCTTACTACCGGTGAATTAGAAGGATTTGTTGAAGATAATTCCTATACTCTCTTCCCACAATTGTCTATCACTGAACGTCCTGACACAACGGCACATCATATTTTGAATGGGCGAATTGCTGTTGTTGTAGATCGCTCACCAGGCGTATTAATAGGACCGATGACCTTTTCATCCTTTTTTCAGACGATAGATGATTACAGCTTCAGACCTATGATTCCATCTTTTATACGACTCCTTCGTTTCACTGGGTTATTTATTGCAATATTTGCTCCTGCTCTTTATATTGCTATGATTTCCTTCCATTATGAAGTGATTCCGCTCAAATTGTTGTTAACGATTGGAGAATCTCGAGCCAAAATTCCTTTTCCCCCCATATTAGAAGCTTTATTAATGGAATTAGTTCTCGAAATGCTCCGAGAAGCAGCGATTCGGCTTCCTGGGCCTGTTGGACAAACAATCGGCGTCGTAGGAGGAATTGTAATTGGACAAGCTGCGGTTCAAGCTGGGATTGTTAGTAACGTTATGGTTATCGTCGTATCAATTACTGCGGTTGCCTCTTTCATTATTCCTAACTTAGAAATGTCAGCAGGAATTCGGCTTCTTCGATTCCCAATGATGATAGCTGCCTCTTTATTTGGCGTCATTGGAATTATGGTTGGAATGGCAATCATTATCATCCATATTCTTTCTATGGAATCACTTGGTGTGCCATATGGTAGTCCTTTTTCTCCGTCATATGCTTCGGATTTAAAAGATACCCTTGTACGTTTCCCCTGGAAGATTATGAAGAAACGGCCACTATCTCTACAATTAAAACAAGATAACCGGCAAAGAGATGTTGAGGAAAAGGAGGAGAATAAGTGACAAAACGTGCAAAGAGGGAAATCACTTTATTTCAATACATTTTAACTATTAGTGGTGTTCAAGTCGGATTCGGCGTACTTACACTCCCGCGTGAAGTTGCACAAGGAGCGAATACAGATGGCTGGATGTCTATTATTATCGGATGTGTCATTACTACTTTAGTCAGTCTATGTATTGTAAAAATCATGGAAAAACATCCAGGATATACTTTACTTGATGTGCTGATACGCTATCTTGGAAAATGGCTAGGAAGAGTAGTAATGATTTTTTGGATTTTATATGCTGTACTCGCAGCTGTTTCCTTAATTTTTTCCCTCTTATACGTTATTCATATTTGGATTTTACCTAGATCTCCTATGTCTTTAATTATGATTTTGCTATCTATTCCAATGCTTATGCTTGCATGTAAAGGAGCACTTATTATTAGTCGTTTTGCTGTTTTCACTGTCATCTTTACACTTTGGATGCCATTATTATTATTTATTCCTCTTAAAGATGGGCATTTTATATATCTTCTTCCTCTTATCAAGGAAGGATGGCTACCAATTATAAACACCGTAAAATCAACTATCATTGCGTTTCTCGGATTCGAGTTTGCGTTTGTCCTTTATCCTTATTTAACTAACAAAGCATCTGCAAAAAAAGGAATTGTTATTGCAAATTTGATTACGTTATTTATTTATCTTCAAATCACGTTCGTTTCTTTTATTTATTTTAGTCCAGATGGTATAACAAAGTTTTTATGGCCAACTCTTTCTCTTGTTACACCGTTTCATTTCTCATTTCTTGAGCGGTTTGAAATTATCTTTTTGTCATTTTATCTCTTTATTATTTTTGATTCCTGTATTCCTTATATTTTTACTGCTTCAGATGGTATTAATCAATTACTTAACAAAAAAGGCAGTTCATTACCTATTTATTTTTTATTATTCGGGTGTATTTTCATCTTATTCTTTTATATCCCTTCTTCTTATCAGATAAGTTCGTTGCGGGAATTTTGGGGAACTGCTAGTTATTTTATCGTTTTTCTATTCCCAGTTGTATTTCTCTTATACATGACACTTTATCAGCATTGGAAAAGGAGAAAAGTTTAAATGAGACGCTTTATTCATTTTATTATATTTTGTTTTCTCATAATTTTTTTAGCAGGTTGTGAAGATCGGCTTGATTTAGAAAAACAATCCATCTCATTAATTTACGGTTTTGACGCAAAAGCAAAAGGAAAATTAATTGTGTATCACGTAAACCCTATTTTCAATGAAGATGTAGAGAAAAAGTACGAAATTCATGAAGCGAAAGTACATACACCCCGAGAAGCAAAAGATACGTTTAACAGTTCAAGCAGCGGTTTAGTGTCCACAGAAAAGTTACAGCTTATATTGTTTAGCACGAATTTTTTAAAACAAGAAGGAGCTATGCCTTATCTGGATGTTTGGTATCGCGACCCTAAAAATACAGGGAATATGCGCATGGTTGCAGTAGATGGCTCCATTTCTTCTGTTATATATAATAATTTCAAAGATAAGCCTGCTCTTCCTGAATATTTAACAGATTTAATTAATACGAACAAACTATACAATCGGACCGTGTTTACGACATTCCATGAATTTCATAGACAAACTTTTAATAAAGGCGTAACTCCTGCTATTTCAGAAATAAAAAAAGGGAAGAAAGATGTTATTGTTACCGGTTCGGCACTATTAACCTCTCGTGGAACTTATAAGATGTCTTTAAATCGCTACGAAAGTGCCCTTCTTCTTATGGTGCAAAAGAAAGCTAATATACCCGTTTCACTTACAATGAAAATCCCCTCTAATTTAGTTGAAAGTAATAGCCATCTAAAAGATACAAAAGGCGACGATTTTATAACAATAAATGTTCTTAGTATGAGTCATGATATCGGTACAGACTATAGCGATAACCGCTTCAAATTTAATATTAAAATGGATTTAAAAATTGCCGTATCTGAACTTACATTCAACATGGATATAGAAAATGATAGAAAAAAATTAACTTCTCTTATTACAAAACAACTAAACAATGATTTAAACGATTTAATCCACAAAATTCAAAAACAGCAGCTTGATCCATTCGGATTTGGTGATTATGCGAGAGCGTTTCAATATGAAGAATGGAAACAAGTTGAAGATGATTGGCCAAGTTCCTTTTCAAAAGCTAATGTGAAAGTGGCACCAACTATTAAAATTTTAGAAAATGGGATTATTAAATAGAAAAAACACGCTACTTATTCTTATATGAATAAGTAGCGTGTTTTCATTTCCATTACAAGTATTATTTCAATGGACTATACTCTATTTCCATTTCTAACATTACTATGTTTTTTAGCATATACAAAATATATGAAAACGCCTATTATAATCCATGCCACAAAACTAATTAAAGTAAGCTTAGAAAGGTTCAAAGCCAAATATATACAACTTACTATTGAAACGATAGGTAAAAAAGGTACTAGAGGGGCACGGAATGGCCTCTTCATATCAGGATGCGTCTTTCTTAATACAATGACAGCTATAGATACAAACACAAATGCTGTTATCGTTCCCATATTCACTAAATTAGCTAATAAATTCAAATCCACTAATCCCGCTAATAAAGCTGCTAGTATACCTGTAACCCACGTATTAAAAAATGGAGTTTGTAAACGTTTATGGACACTTGAAAGTCTTTTTGGTAACAGTCCATCTCGACTCATCGAGTAAGATACACGAACAAATGCAAACATAGCTACTAACAGAACTGTTGTTAGCCCCGCTATTGCTCCCACCGATAACAACCCAGCAATTCTATCTTCTCCTACAGTGCGCAACGCATATGCAACCGGATCAGCAACATTTAATTCCGTAAACGGAACCATTCCAGTTAGCACGAATGAAACACCTACATATAGAACGGTACAAATGAACAAGGAAACAAGTAGCCCAATTGGCACGTTACGTTGTGGACGCTTCACTTCCTCTGCGGCTGTTGCAACTGCATCAAATCCTAAAAAAGCAAAAAATACAGTAGCAGCGCCCCCTACCACACCGTGAAAACCAAACGGTAGAAATGGTTGCCAATTCTCTGGTCTTACATATTGTGTCCCTACAACAATAAATCCTACAATAACAGCCAGTTTAATAATAACCATTATATTATTAATTCGTGCACTTTCTTTTGCACCACGGCTTAATAAAAATGTAACAACTAAAATAATAAGAACTGCTGGTAAATCAATGATTCCACCCTTCCCCATTCCTGGTGCCGAAGCAAAAACCGTAGGAATGTGAATATTAAAACCTAGTAGCAATGACTGAAAATATGCTGACCAGCCTGCTGCAACCGCAGAAGTCGCTAATAAATACTCCAGCATAACACACCAGCCAACTATAAATGCAAAAATCTCACCTAGTGTCATATATGTATATGAATATACACTTCCCGAAACTGGAACTGTAGATGCAAATTCAGCATAACAGAAAGCTACACATGCACATATAATTGCCGCTAATACAAAAGATAATACAATCGCCGGACCAGCATGTTTCGCTGCTACAATACCAGTTAATACGAAAATACCTGTACCAATAATTGCTCCAATACCTAAAAGAGTTAAATCAATCGCTCCTAAAGTTTGATTCAATACTTTTTTCTTTTCTTCATCCATTGCTTTCTTTATGAAAAGACTCATTCTTTGAAACCTCTTTTTCAAGTTTATCTCTTACTTGTTACATTCTTTATTACTGTTCTATTTTAAAAATAAAAATATACATAGTTCACTTCCCCTATAGACTTAGTAACCCACCTCATAAAAAACAGAAAATTCAATCTCTTTATACCGTATTGAATTTTCAAAATAGTAATCATACCAAAAAACCATTAAGAATGCTGATTGAATTTATCATACAATTAATTATATTGTCAATAATAAATCACTCAAAAATAATCGGTTGATTATGTATCAAATGTTATTTTTATACATAATTATTTTCTTAAAAACATTGTTGTTTTCCACCTTAATATTCATATTCATTTTATTACATTGATTTTCATACAACCTTCATTACATACAATGTAATGAAAATCATAATAACCTCAAATTAATTACTATTCAAAAATAATAATTAATTTGAGGTTATTTCACCATTTTAATACTAACAAAAAAGTGCAGATTTTCATCTGCACTTTTTTTATTCTTCCACTTCAGCTTCTGCACTACTATTTTCAAGATGCTCCTTCTGAGCTTCCTCTTGCAACTCTGCTGAAATCATCCCATAATAAAGTTCCGGATATAACCCAAATATTTGATATACACTTCCTAAAAACGGCATCAGAATCCCTCTTTTCTAAAGTTGTATTGCCACTTTTAAGGATTCCCTTTTCATTCACTATACATTCGTTTTTGGCGTTTCTTCTTCATCTTGAATACTTAATAAATTTTGCCATTTTTTATACGGAGCGCTATTTGGATCTACATATCCTTTCGCATGCGAGCGATCCCACAATTGTTTAATAAACATTTCTTTCTCTTTCTTTGCAACCATATCAGCACCTGTACCGTAATAGTTCTGGAAATACAACTCGATTTCATCAAGGAATAGTCTTAATAATTCATCTGATGTTTCTTCTAACGTCGGATCATACTTCGCTTCACGGTCATACATTAAAATCATGTCTAAAAGATTGTGGACATGTTCTTTTCTAAGCCATCTTACATCTTGGGCTCCTAATACGAACGGATGTGTATATAAATGTCCACCTTGTATCATCGCCTTTTCTTGCTCTTCTTCAAATCGTGACAAGATGTTTTCATAAATAAACGGATTATGAAGCAATGCTCTGTGTAATTTATAACTTTCGCTTGAAATATTTTTCCCCATCGACTGAATTAAAAAGCTACGTCCCACACCGTTATATTGATACACAAACTGTCCATCAACAGCAACTAAACTAATCCAGCGATACATATATGCGTATAGTAATGCACGATTACATTTATCATAATCTAATTTTGTTTGAGTCGCATTCAAATCTGGCATAAAGGCTGGTAAGTGCCAATACTTATCTAAATGCGGCGTTAAACTAGATTTTTTACTATTTAATTTGTTTACACGGCGATAATACGATTGGAAATAGTCCCCTTTATCATTCATAAATCCGTTTGAAATATGTCCTGATGATAATTTAGGAAAATCTTGCAGCGATAAGCCATAATGTGCTCGATAACAGATCACTTCAAATGGCGAAAAGGCTTCGTGTACTGTATCTTTTTCTTTAAACATTTCTTGAATCAATTCCTCTTGTAGCTCTTTCTTTAAAGAAGGATGTATACCCCAATATTGTAATTCCCTATGATGAGCAACTTTCGGAATGAACGGACTTGCTAAATGGCACAGGTCTTCAATTTTTTCACGCACGTATTCATTGCGATCACGTTTCTTATAATCTGCTTCTTTTCGCAATGCTTCAATAATATTCAATTCTAATTTATCACGATAGCGTACTTGCAGTTCGTCATAACAATAGCTCAGTATATGTTCGCGATAGAAATCCTCTACCTTTTTCGACTGAATCTCTTCTGTTTTCGCATCACGACAATATTCCCCATACAAACTCATATAAATTTCCGCTGATATATCTTTCGGTAGTACACCTAAATTTAAATGTTGCTGCATATCTTGCCATATCTTTTCTTGCAGCTGTTCCTCTGCTAATACATATACATTCGTCGGGTTTGTTTTCCCTTCAAATTCCTTACTGCGCTTTTGGATTTCAAACAATAAATTTTCACGTGTTTCATGTAAATTATCAAAAAATCTTTCCCAATATTGAATCATTTTATTAACTGCCTGATATAGCGATTGATACACAAGTTCTAATAGCATTTCTTTTCGATATTCATTTAATTTGTGTACATATTGCGTTACGATGTCTTCAAATTCTCTTTTGAATAAACGTTGCTGATTATTAATCATTTTTCCGAACCAGCCTTGTTGTTGAGCAATTTCTACTCGGCGTACAGCCGTTACCGTGCCATCGATATTACCTACATTAAATTTTTTATCGTAGTTTTGAATTACATTACGCTTTTGTTCATTATTTTCATGTAATCGATTCATTTTTTCTACTAACTGTTTTCGAATTTCATATAACATAAAACGTGCTGCTACTGGGTGAACTGGATCTGTTTTCTTTAAAAACCATGTATTTAATTGATAGGACTGCCCTTCAGAACCACTTGGTGAAAAGCGGTCTGATTCAATCATGTCATATAAAAGTGTCGTTACATGTTCATGTACACGGCTCGGAATCGCATATGCATATAAGCGAACCGCATGATCCACTCTTGCCACTTCACCTTTCATTTGTTCCATCATTTTCAGTTTCGCAGCTGAAATTTTACACTCATGTTGCAGACGATTTAATTCCTCATCTTTTTGCACCGTTCGTTGTACATAACTTTCTACAGCTTCTAAAAACAGTTTTGATTTCGCAACTCCGAGCTTACCACCTTCTGCTCCTTCACGTGTTTCATTGTACATTTGTCTATAGAAAATATGAGCTTGCTCTGGACGGGTAGCAAGATGCTCCAAGTCCTCTAAATAACTTTTACCTCTCTCCGGCTTTTCACGCTGCATCCCACGTTTTACATCTTGGTCGTATCTTTGCTTCTTCTCTTGAAACAGTTGATCTAAATGCAGCCACGATTCATCTAAACCTTGCACCGCCCATTTTAAAGCACAATATTTTAACACATGCTCATATGGATAAATGAGTTTTGCCGTTCCTGCCCCGCAATATCGTCCTTTTCCACTTGATTCTGCTAATTGCTGAATTTGATTGTCTTCCTGTGCAAAATGACTTGTAGACATCGGGCTAAATAACTGTAAATAAATTGTATTTGCCATCTGTTCCATATAGTCTGATAAATTGTGTAAATGGTGTCCATGTAGATTTTCGTAATCGTATAAGAAACAATAATTGTACGGTAAATGATGTTGTTTAATTGTATGATTCGTTCTTCCGTCTTCATCTACTTGATCAGGGCGATACTCTAATTCAATTGTTACGCCACCGCGTTTTGATAATTCTCCAGTAGAACCGAGCGTAATAGCATGTAATTCTTTTAACGATGCATAGCCATTTGCTTGCACCGTTTCAAACTCTTTCGCACTAACCGTTCTCGTCTTTACTAAAACATCCGGCATTAAAAACGCACCGCGTATTAAAATGTTATGATGCTGCAATTTCTTCCGAAGCATTTCACGTAAATATAATGCAATTTGCAGAAACATCCCTGAACCTGTTCCGCCTGCTAGTGATGTTACTATAATGACACGCACACCATATTCCGTTTGATCACTTGTAACCGGAAAAATTTTCTCGATTTCTTGCCAAAAAGACGTCAATTTATCTTCTTTCATCGCAGCACGTAATGCTAAACGTGAAATGACGCGTAACTGTCCTGCTCCTTCTGTTAATGGCTTATCAAGTATAGTCGGATCCATCGGAAACCACTCTGGGATCGTTGGATCTCCCGCAATATACTCCCTAGGCGTTTTACTAGAACTTGTTTGTGTCTTAAACTTTCGAATATGATCAAATTTACTTAATGTATTCACATCTGTATCAAATACGTGCATTGCTACCTTTTTCCGGCGCTCTTCAGGCAATTTTTCATATATTTGATGCGTCACAGTACTACCGATTCCACCTAAACCAATTAATATTGTTGGAACTTGTAATGTCATGTGAACCACCTTCCTATTCTTGCTTGTTTGAAAAAAGGGAAAGAGAATCAATACTCCATCCCCGTCTTATCCCTATCTACTATTCACATTCATACTTGTAAATCTCCTTACCATATCCTCTATCAATTAGTAAAAGTTCATTTGGATATAGTGTCTTATGTTCCATTCCTACTTCATCTTTTGTTATAAACATCCCATCAATAATCATTCCAACTACTTGTGATTCTTTCGCTACAAAGACAGATTTCGAACCTTTCTTCGCTATAAACGTAACGGATTGCACTGTTTTTCTTTCTGCTCTAAATGGGATACCAAAATAATGGTTCCACCATTTATTTCGAAGTAATTCTGGCTCTGATTGATATAGCCAATCTTTCGCTACCTCTTGATCCCATTCATAATACAGTAGTGCCTTCCGGTGAAATCTCGGCCGAACAATCCATCCTAAAACAATGATTCCTACTACTAGCAGTAATAAAGTGATAGGAATGACAAACTTAAAAATAAGCGCATATTTTTCATAAAACGGAGCATCTTGAATATGGAATGTTATGTTTTTCTTTACTTCTTGTAATTTTGAATCCTGCATTACGATGGTAGCTTCTACGGTGCCGGTATCTGTAAAATTAAATGTGTCGGAGTAATAGGGACGAGGATAAACATAGATTTGATTTCCATGTTGCTTTATTTCATAATTGATTGATTGTTTAGATGTGACACCAGTAGATTTTAATAGTTTTTTTACAGCTTCTTCTGTCATCGGCTTACCATCTAACTGTGGCTGCAAAACAAATGGTTTACTATTCTCTAAATTTGTCACTTTTTCTTCATAATCTTTTGTAACAGTTTGAAGTGATAATTTCGGTTTCTCAGCTGTTTCAATTTTAAATTCTTTCGTCTGTCTATAAAACCCCTTTATATTCATATGAACTTTCCCGCGTACTAACCCTTTACCAAGCTTAGTTTCGTAATAAAACACATGCCTTTTATCGTCCCACTTCATCGGATATTGTTTTCCGTCTATTTCTACTTCTGCCTGAAAGTAAGAAGACTGAACTGGCAACTCCGTAGGCTTCGCTTCAATAACAGCAGTAACCCCTTCGTGCATTTCCTCTACATTTTTTTGACTACTATCATCTTTGTCATAAGTAGAAACCGTATAATTAAGCGCTGGTTCAACTAGTACTTGTAGTCCTTCTTTCTCAATGTCCTGGTCTACTTCTATCGTATAAGTTCCTGGTTTAATAACTTCCTGATTTTCCGTACTTATATGAACTATATTTCCGAACAATTTTGCTTCTCCTGGTGCATGTATGGAAAAAGAAGATTGTAATTGTAATGGTTTAGAAATTTGTGTGACCTGATAATCGGGCAGAGAAGGCGATTGTCGTACAAGCGTCATACGCTTTAATGGAAACGGTGTTGTAATCTCTACTCTTTTCCCCACTACTTTCGTTTTTACAATCGATTCAACAGAGGAGAATGGATCACGATTTGCAACTAATGCTGCCACTTGATTTACACTTTTTACAATGCCATCTTCTCCGCTTGACGGCATAGTAACACCATTTATCTCTTTCTTCCATATTTCTTTGAACGTGTTTAATTGTTCTTTTTCTTGTTGTCCTAAATCTTCTTCCATCGTAATTAAGACTGGGTGTAACGATATCTTTTTTGCATCCATTTCTTTCTTAAACTGGGCTAATTTCTGCAAAATTTGTTCTTTTCCGCCAACCTTATCTTTCTCTAAATCATTAAATGCCCCGTCAGTTAATACAATAAGCCAAAATTCACGTTTTCCATCTATATCTGCTTCCTTTTTTATAGATTGCATCGCCGTTTCTACCGCGCTAAATGGAGTATTTAAATACGTTTTCCACGCTCCAATTCCCTCAATTTCTGTTTGCCTTTTATCCTTCGTTAACGAAATGTTTAATGGATCATTCGGCTTACTCATTGGAACGTAAGAAAATTTATCTTTTTCATCTAATAGCGCAACTAAACTTTGCAAAGCATAATTGGCATATTTCCAGCGATCGTTATTTCTCATGCTGCCCGAATCGTCATATACAAGTGAAACGACCCTTTCCTTTGCCTCCTCTCCTTTTGCAAAAGCTGATAAAGGTAAACATATAAATAGAAACAACATGAACGTGGCACAAATTCGGATTTTCATGATGAGGCTTCGCCACCTTTGTAGACAAATTCCTATGTTTAAATTTATGAGAGGAAACAAGATATATGACTTGTATTTTAGGACAACTAACCCACCATAACTTTATTATGTAAACAGATTATACACTTGGTAATATTCCTTCTAGCATTCTCTATCCAATTATATAAGTAAAAAAGCCTGTTTAAGCTCCACGCTTAAAACAGACTTTTCCTACTTTTTATTTTAAAAACACATAACAAAAAGTTTGATTTTTAACTTAACACATCACTTCTATTTTAAATCCACCGGGTGCTTCAACGTAAAACGTATACGCATGGGCTTGCTTAGGAGGCTCGACCAAAAATCCATCTTCCTTCAATCTTTGATTTATCTTATCTACTTGTTCTTCACTTTCTTGTGGAAATCCTACGTGAAATGTTTTTGGATACTGAACTTCTTTTCCTTTCATTAAAGTTAGTATAAATCCATCATTATCACGCATAACTGCAAAGGCATTCCCCCTTGTTCCACTACAAATTAAACCAAAATACCTCTCTAAAAACTCTCTAGATGCTGTTACATCTGTAACTGTTAAATTAAGATGTTTAATTCCCAATCCTTCACCTTCTTTCTCAATTTTCTAATATTTTATCATATAAAGTGAAACTTGAATCAGTGGAAGTTTTGTTCATCTCCCACTGATTATTGGCCCTCACCAATCGGGATCTTACGGGCAACAGGGCCCCCACCTAACTTCTTTGCTTCCGCTGAATTTTGAGGTGAAGGTCTTACTGCCCACAAATAGCGGGACAAATAAAAAACACGCCTTTCACAGCGTGTTTCATTTCTTCACATACACTTCAACAATCGGATTATCTTTATGATCCGCATGCAAGCGTATATTCGCTTCACTTGTATTATAAATACTAGCTAATAACATTATCGTTAACACATTAGGTATCTTCGCATCACTTCCGTATTTTCTCTCAAGCCCTTCCTTATATTCAAAATCTAAATCCCCCTGCACATATGTATACACTTCAAAACCATCTTCTAAATTGCAAACTACTGTATCAATAATATCTGCTCCTACTTGCTTCTTCATTTCCTCTCGCAACGCTTCAATAAATTCTTCCCACGGTACTTCGTATGTCTGAAACTGATCTGTAGATTTCATGCCTTTTCCTCCTTATATATCCTCTTCTTATATTTCCCCTTTCCTATAACAATTATGATAGATAGGACATTCGTACAAGCCGCACTTGTCCCCCTTACATATCGTATTACTGTAATGCGGAAGGAGGAAAGAACATGCATAGACAAAAATGTTATGATACATGCCGACGTTATTTCGGAAAAGTTGTTCGGATTGAAGACCGTGATGGCCGTATACATTTAGGTAAAATAATTGATTTGACACAAAACTCTGTATGGATCGAACCGGTGCAACAGCGCTCATCTTTTGATTCAGGATTCGGATACTATGATGCTTATGCAAACGGTGGTTGTGACCTTTGCGGCGGCCTTAGCAGATGTGATAGTTGCGGATTTGGATGCGGTGGTGGATTTAGCAGCTGCGGATGTGGTGGCCGTGGTTGCGGTAGTTGTGGTGGCGGCGGCTGGGGTGGCGGCGGTTGTGGCTGGGGTGTTGAACTCGGATTTGGTTTCATCTTCGGAATCACATTAGCTGCATTATTTTTCATTTAACATAGTAAAGAGTTGGCTACCTTTAGCCAACTCTTTTTCTTTATTTTTCACATATAAAAATACGATGCCCTAAAATGTGTTGGTACATAAGCCGTACATTTTCATGCTGTACCCACGCCTCATATAACTCATTCGGAATATGTGAGGATACATTCCATTCTGGCTCTTCTACATAGCCAGAGATTGTTTCTGCAATCGTGCCACCGCCAGCAATTGTGATTCTTTTAAAATTTGCTTTCTGAAATAATTGTACCCACTCATTCTCAGTTAATAGTTCTTTCATGCCATATAATTGGGCGATTTTTTCTTCCTCACCCTTATCAATGTGCCTATCAATAATCATTTCAATGACAACAAGCTTACCATCCTGCTGTAATACACGATAACACTCCGAGATAACCCTTTCTTTCTCTGTAAAAGCGATGATTGATTCTCCAAGTACGAACTCAAATGAGTTATTCAAACAAGGTAATTGCTCTACACTTCCTTCAATTAATTGTATAGCTAACCCTTCAAACAACCATCTATCTTTTGCCTTTTGAATCATAATTTCATTCTTTTCAACAGTTGTTACTTTATAACCAAATTCCCTTGTCATATATGCCGCTGTTTTTCCCGTACCGCAACCTATTTCAAGGACATTCGCTCCATATTTAAAAGGCAGTTGTGCTAACAATTGTTTTGTTAACGTAAAACCACCAGGATGAGCACTTCCTATTCCGTAATAAGCTAGGAAATCGATGTATGTGTTTCGCTTCATAGGACTCTCCTTCAAGTTTTCTATAATACATATATTCATCCTCAAAAAAATAGTGCACAGAAAAAAAAGCATTTTCAAGTGCAATGTTGCAACTTGAAAACGCTTTTTTCTTTTACTATTTCTCTTCTACATACGCCCATTTGAAACTATATTCCGGACTAATATTATGTTTTACAATTCCCTTTACATTTGGTTTCATAACATACGATCTACCACTTTGATATAAAGGTACGAGCGCTACATCTTCTTCAAGTAACAATTTTTCTGCTTTCCCTAGCTCTGTCCAACGTTTTTTTGCATCAGCCATCCATTCCGTCTTACTTTTATTAATAATGTCATCATATTTTGAATTTGAATAGCTCATCTGATTCTGTGAATTTTTCGTTTCAAACATATCAAGATATGTCATTGGATCCGCATAATCTGGATTCCAGCCACCATATGAGAAATCATAATCTTGGTCTGATTCTAATTTTAGTTTTTGCTTAAATGGCTGAAGTTTAATATTTACTGTTACACCCTTTAAATTCTTTTCAATTTGATCTTTTACATACTCCCCAACCTTTTTCGCATTACCAGTATCATAATTTAATAGCTCTATTGTCACTTGATCTTTTCCAAGTTCTTTTTTCGCAGCTTCCCAGGCTGCTGCTGCCTTTTTAGAGTCTTGTTTAAAACCATTTTTAAACGTTTCTGCGAAATCTTTACCGTCTGGTCCAGCTGCTAAACCTTTTGGTACTAAATAATCCACTGGTTTTGAACCATCATTTAAAATGACATTCGTTAAAGCTTTCTTATCGATTGATAATGCAATTGCTTCACGTAATTTTTTACTCTTTAACGGTGTATCTTGCCCACCACGTTTTTGATTTAGACGCAAGTAAAACGTACTTGTTTCTGAATATGCACCAAACTCTTCTTTATTATTTCTATACTTATCAACAAATTCACCTGATAAAAGTGTAAAATCAATCGCACCTGTATCATATAAATTTACTCTTGTAGCTGGTTCTTTTACTACACTATAGTTGATTTCTTCTAGTTTTACAGTCTTTTTATCCCAATACTGATCATTTTTCTTTAATTTCCAACCTTGTTCATGCTTCCAATCAGTAAGTACAAACGGTCCATTATAAACTGTCGTATCAGACTCTAAACCGTATTTATCTCCTTTTTCTTTTACGAACTTTTCATTTAATGGATAGTATGACGCGAATGCCATTAAATTTAAGAAATATGGTACTGGTCTCTCTAGTTCAACTTCCAGCGTATAATCATCTACCGCTTTTACACCTAATGTAGAAACTTCTGCTTTCCCTTGATTTATTGCCTCTGCATTTTTAAGATAGTAAGCAATAAACGCATACTCAGCAGCTGTTTTTGGATCTACTAGACGTTGCCATGCAAATACGAAATCTTTCGCTGTTACAGGATCACCGTTTGACCATTTTGCATCTTTTCGTAATTTGAATGTATATTTTTTGCCATCCTCGCTTTTCGTACTAGATTCTGCCGCCGCTGGAATTGGCTTGTTATCTTTATCTAGACGATATAACCCTTCCATCGTGTTTCCTAAAATTTGAGAACCTAACGTATCTGTATTTTTAGAAGTATCCATCGTCGGAATTTCATTCGTTTCTGTACGATTCATTACTTGCTTTGCCGCATATTTAATATCGGATTTTTTCTCTTCCCCGCCACTATTAGATGTCGTAGTCGTTTTCTTCTCCCCACCAGAAGATCCAGAACATGCTGTTAACGCCACACTCATTGCTAATACTGGCGCTACAACCGCCGTAAACTTTTTCATCTTTTTCTTCATTTTTGTACCCTCCCCAATTATATGTACGAAACTAACTTTGAGAGATTTCCAATTTAAATTATCAGAAAATTATTACTAATTATTATTCTACTAATTTTTCTCGAATTGTAAAGTATTTTTAAAAATATTCATAATAATTAATTTATTTACTTCAATAACAATCTATTACTACTATACGAATTCTCCCACATCTACTATATGTAAGTACCACTTTTCTTATTCTTCTCTATTTAATTTAATAGTAAAAGAGCGTTCTAAAAGTCATTATCTACCTTTAAAACGCTCTTATTTATTATTTCCCTTCCGTTACATAAGCCCACTTAAAGCTATATTCTGGACTGATGTTATGTTTCACAATTCCTTTAACATTCGGTTTCATTACATACGCTCTACCTGTTTGATATAAAGGAATTAATCCTGCATCTTCTTCAAGGAACAATTTCTCTGCTTTTCCTAACGTTTCCCAACGCTTCTTGGGATCAGACAATAATTCATTACCTGCTTTCGCTACCATTTCATCATATTTTGGATTCGAATAACTCATTTGGTTATATGGGCTCTTCGATTCAAACATATCAATAAACGTCATTGGATCCGAATAATCTGGGCTCCAACCTGCAAATGAAACTTCATAATCTTGCGCTGACTCTAATTTCAGTTTTTGTTTGAACGGCTGAATTTTCGTGTTAACCGTTACACCTTTTAAGTTTTTCTCAATTTGATCTTTAAAATAGTCAGCAATTTTTTTCGCAGTTCCATCATCATAGCTTAGTAGTTCAATTGTCACTTGATCTTTCCCAAGTTCTTTTTTCGCTGCTTCCCAAGCTGCTGCACCTTTTTTCGGATCATATTTTAGACCATTTTTAAATGTATCTTGGTAATCTTTACCGTCAGGCCCTGTCGCAAGCCCTTTTGGTACTAATTGATCTGTCGCTTTTGAACCGTTATTTAAAATAACGTTCGCTAAACCTTTTTTATCAATTGATAATGCGATTGCTTCACGTAGTTTTTTGCTCTTTAACGGTGTATCTTGTCCGTTACGCTTTTGATTTAAACGTAAGAAGAATGTACTTGCTTCTGAATACTCACCGTACTCCTCTTTGTTCGATTTATATTTATCAACGAATTCTCCTGATAATAGTGTAAAATCAATTGATCCTGTATCATATAAGTTTACTTTCGTCGCAACTTCTTTTACTACACTATAGTTAATTTCTTCTAATTTCACAGTCTTTTTATCCCAATACTGATCATTTCTCTTTAATTGCCATCCTTGTTCATGTTTCCATGACGCCATAACGAACGGTCCGTTATACAACGTTGTATCTGCTTCTAAACCGAACTTATCTCCTTTTTCTTTTACGAACTTTTCATTTAAAGGATAGTACGATGGGAATGCCATTAAATTCAAGAAATACGGTACTGGCTTTTCTAATTCTACTTCTAGCGTATAATCATCTACCGCTTTTGCTCCTAAATCTGTTAGAGGTTTTTCACCTTTATTAATTGCTTCTGCATTTTTAATATAGAAAGCGATAAACGCATATTCTGCAGCTGTATTTTTATCGAGTAAGCGCTGCCATCCGTATACGAAATCTTTCGCTGTTACAGGATCACCGTTTGACCATTTTGCATCTTTTCGTAGTTTAAATGTATATTTTTTGCCATCCTCGCTTTTCGTACTAGATTCTGCCACAGCTGGGATTGGCTTATTATCTTTATCTAATCGATATAAACCTTCCATTGTGTTCCCTAAAATTTGAGAACCTAATGTATCAGTAGATTTTGAAACATCCATCGTCGGAATTTCTTGATTTTCTGTACGATTTAATACTTGTTTCGCTGCATATTTAATTTCAGCTTTTTTCTCTTCCCCACCACCACTAGACGTCGTAGTTGATTTCTTCTCCCCACCAGATCCAGAACACGCTGTCAACGCCATACTCATTGCTAAAACTGGCGCTACAACCGCCGTGAACTTTTTCATCTTTTTCTTCATTTTTGTACCCTCCCCAATTATATGTACGAAACCATTTTTGATAGACTTTCTAATAAATAGTTATCAGAAAATTCTTATTAATTAATATTCTACTATTTTTTCCGCTTTTGTAAAGTTATTTTTAAAATATTCTAAAAATTATTTTTTTACTATAGTAAAACGTATTTTTTACAATTGTCATGATACAAATTCTTCCTTACATCTATCGATTTATTTACATGTAATCTCATAATAAAAAGAGCATTCCAAAAGTAAATAGTCTACTTTTGGAATGCTCTATCATTTATCTTTCTATTGTACGAGATTCTCACTACAAAATAAGCTAAGAAACTTGTATACATCCACTTAAAGATAACATTACTGTTTAAAAATTATTTTCCATCTTTTTCAGTCATATATGCCCACTTGAAGCTATACTCTGGGCTAATGTTATGGTGAACGATGCCTTTTGCATTTGGTTTTTGAACATATGCATCACCACGTTGGTATAAAGGTACAAGTGCTACATCTTTCTCAAGAAGTAATTTCTCAGCTTTTCCTAGCTCTTCCCAACGTTTCTTCGCGTCACCCATTAATTCTCCACCAGCTTTTTTAATCATATCATCATACTTAGAATCAGCGAAGCTCATTTGGTTATGAGAATGATTAGACTGGAACATATCTAAGAATGTCATTGGGTCAGCGTAGTCAGGTCCCCAACCAGCAAATGATAAATCATAATCTTGCTCTGTTTCTAATTTTAACTTTTGTTTGAATGGCTGAAGTTTAATATTAACTGTTACACCTTTTAAGTTTTTCTCGATCTGGTCTTTTACATATTCTCCAACTTTTTTCGCATTACCAGTATCATAGTTTAATAGCTCAATTGTAACTTGGTCTTTTCCAAGTTCTTTTTTCGCTTCATTCCATGCAGCTGCTGCTTTTTTCGCATCTGGCTTAATACCATTTTTAAATGTTTCTTGGAAATCTTTACCATCAGGTCCGGTTGCTAATCCTTTTGGTACTAAGAAGTCCGCAGGTTTAGATCCATCATTTAAAATTACATTTGATAGATTTTTCTTATCAATAGAAAGCGCGATTGCTTCACGTAATTTTTGGCTCTTTAACGGTGTATCTTGTCCGCCACGTTTTTGGTTCAGACGTAAGAAGTATGTGCTTACTTGTGAATATGTGCCAAACTCTTCTTTATTATTTCTATACTTATCAACGAATTCACCTGATAGAAGTGCAAAATCAATTGCATTTGTATCATATAAATTTACTCTTGTAGCTACTTCTTTTACTACACTATAGTTAATTTCATCTAGTTTTACAGTCTTTTTATCCCAATATTGGTCGTTTTTCTTTAATTTCCAACCTTGCTCATGCTTCCAATCAGTAAGAACGAACGGTCCGTTATATACTGTTGTATCAGACTCTAAACCATATTTATCTCCTTTTTCCTTCACGAACTTCTCATTTAATGGATAGTACGATGGGAACGCTACTAAGTTTAAGAAGTATGGTACTGCTTGTTCTAACTCAACTTCAAGCGTATAGTCATCTACCGCTTTTACTCCTAGCTCTGCTACAGGTTTTTCACCTTTATTCACCGCTTCCGCATTTTTAATTGGAAATGCAATAAATGCATACTCAGCAGCTGTTTTTGGATCTAATAAGCGTTGCCATGCATATGCAAAATCTTTCGCTGTTACAGGATCACCATTTGACCATTTTGCATCTTTACGTAGTTTAAATGTATATTTTTTACCATCCTCACTCTTCGTGCTTGATTCTGCAGCAGCTGGGATTGGTTTGTTATCTTTATCTAATCGATATAAACCTTCCATTGTGTTCCCTAAAATTTGAGAACCTAATGTATCTGTATTTTTAGAAGTATCCATTGTTGGAATCTCATTTGTTTCAGTACGATTTAGTACTTGTTTTGCTGCTAATTTTCCTTCTGATTTACTATCTCCACCAGAGCTAGAATTTGTGCTTGTCTTCTTATCTCCACCTGATGTAGAACATGCTGTTAATGCCATACTCATTGCTAAAACTGGTACTACAACCGCTGTTAGTTTTTTCATTTTTTTCTTTTTCACTTTCTGTACCCTCCCTAATTCTTAACGCTCTCATTTAAGAATTTTCTGATGATTCTGTTTTTCTTTATATATTTATCAGAAGATTCTTATTAACTATTATTCTACTAATTTTTCGAGTTTTGTAAAGTGTTATTATTGAAAATTTTTAAAAAATTATTTTTTTACAGTAATATTCATAAAAATTACTTAACCTTTCGAAACACTATACCTCATGGAATTCTATGTATTGATTTAATAGTCTTTATATCCCTTCACTATAAAATAACTTGTAAATTATTGTTAATAAATAATGTATATTGTAACAAACCTCTTTTCTACAAAAATAAAAAAGCAGACATTTCGTCTGCTTTAATTCTCCTCAATTTGCTTTTCACTTAACCCTAGATGTGTTCTAAGAGTATTACTCAAACTCTGTAGATCTTTTTTATTAGGATTATAATAATATACACGTTGCCCGTTTGGGCCATTAGGTAAGTATAAATCATCACCAGCTAATTGTATTTTTTCAACTGAACCTTTTAAACCGTATTTATAAAAAGATAAAATATCATCCATTACTAAATTTGTTTTAAAATCACTATCAACCGCCTCAACTATTTTTTCTAGCTTCGTAATCGATCCTACACTTTTTAATTTACTTAAAATCGCTTCAATAACAAGTTGTTGGCGCTGTCCTCTCATTGCATCACTATCAATATGGCGCGTTCTTGCTAGTGCAAGTGCTTCTTCGCCATTTAATTTTTGTAATCCTTTTTTCAAATGAATCGCATCAGGTTCATCTTTACTATTTTGCTCCGTAAATTCAACCGGGACATCCACTTCAATACCATCTAACCCATCAACAATTTTAGTAAAGGAACCAAAATTAAATTTCACAAAATAATCAACGGGCACCTGTAACAATTTTTCTACCGCTTCCACAGAAGCTTGCGGTCCTCCATCTGTACCATTTTTAACGAAACCACTTCCATATGCATGGGTTATTTTATCTTTTTTCTTTTCAACTGGAACATATGTATATGTATCACGCGGTATGCTCGTTAATTTCACTGTTTTATCGTCTTTATTAAAAGTCGCTAACAATAATGCATCTGTATGAAATGCACCATTATATTCCTTTTGTCGTTCTTGATTTTCATCAATTCCCATAATTAAAAGTGAAACATGATTTGCAATTGGCTTTACAGATTTCTCACGTAAATTGGATTTTTCACCTCGTGCTAAATTCAAATTAGATTTTTGTACGAGACTAGAAGTTTTCATATATACATAGGCTCCATAGCCAATTCCACCAAATAGTAATACCGCCAGTAGTAAACTTATTATCGTTTTCTTTTTATATTTTTGCTTATTTTTCTCTTCTCTTAAAGATGAATGATTCTCCATTTACTCTCCTCCTGTTTCTATTCATCCAATATGTTTTTCATTCTTTCATATTTAGCGCTATCCTTTTGAAACATACTTTCTTTCAATCCCTTATCTATTTGTATCCATTCAGTCGTAACTGAATATTGAATCAAGCCTTCTTGAAAACTAAGAAATTTCAACATAATCCCTGTATTTTTCTCCACAACCATTTCGAATTTCCCTCTTAAATCTTCAGAGGTGCTAACAGGCATCTCTATGTTGATGACTCCTTCAATTTTGTAACAATCTAATCCAAGATATTTCGTTTCTTTATAATTCCAATCTTTATATCGAATTAACAAATCTGCGAATTCTGATTGAATACTATATTTAGCTAGCCCTATATATTCATCATCATATCGCTTTTTTTCACCTGCTTTTTTCAATAACCTTTCCGTAGGATTTAATTTTAATAGTTCATTGTTTCTTTCTTTCGGGTTCCATTTTGTCTCTTTATAGGTATACTTCTCATCATCAAACTCTTTTTTCTTGCCCTCGTTATATATAATTGTTCGTTTTTTCGCTAGTTTATCTTCTTTCGAAGAGATACCTCTTTGTTTTTCCGTATCAATCGCATACTTATATGTTGTAGCAATTCTTGATGAGCTAGAATATTCCTCAAATTGTCCTGAAATATTTTTAAAATAATCAATAAAATCTAGCATTTTTTGATGAATCTTTTCTTTATCTGGATAATGTACATTCGATTTTATTTCTTCTTCATTTTCAAAATCAGAAAACGCTTTTTTCTTTACATATTCAAATACTCCACCATTTTGCGCAAAACTTTGTATAGAAAACTCAGACATAGATACCACTGAAAGTATACAAACCGCTGCACTAATTATCATCATATGAATTTTGTAACTCTTCTTTTTTACCTTAAGATTATGTAGCGTGCCATTAATTTTTTCATTTAACTCTGGAGGTACTATAACATTTTCATCTTTTATTCTCTTCTTTAATTTCTCATCAAATAATTTTTCATTATCCATCCTTTACACCCCCTATTCCATCTTTAATCGTTTTTGTAGTTGTTCCCTCGCGCGTGACAATCTTGATTTCACTGTTCCTTTCGGTATTTCTAACAGCTTTGCTATACTCTCTTGATTCATATCTTCATAATAATAAAGCACCGTAACAGCTCTTAATTCTTCATGTAACGATTGAATCGCATTACACAAATCTATATCTTCATACTGATCACACGCACTCATATTGTAATCATTCTCTTCTGTCACAATTACATTTTTATACGCTCTAATAATATTGTTACACTCATTTATTAGTATTCGAATTAACCAAGTTTGAAAAAATTCTTCTTTTTTTAATTTTTTTATATTTTCATAGGCCTTTAAAATTGTTGTCTGTATCGCATCCTCTATATTTGTCTCATCACGTAACATCGCCTTTGCTATTCGATACATCTTCACTTTTTCTGTATGTATAAGCGCTATAAAAGCTTCATGATCACCTTTTTTCGCTAAAGCAACATCCGTTTCTTCTTTTATAATTATTTTATATAAAGGGATTACTTTCACAATTGCTCCTCCTGTTTCATCCTCACTTCATCACTTCCAATTTAACTTTACATGTATTAGACGTATGAACCTAGAAAAAGGTTCAATTTTTTGAATATTTTTGTAATCCAAAAGATAAATACCCTTTATAAGTGTTATGCGATAAACAATACTAGTTTAAATTTACAAATAAAAAAAGCCCACTTTCTCAGTGGACTTTCTACTTTATAACGGTAAATCCCTCTTCTTAAACACTACAATTGCTACGATGAAAATACAAAGCGCTCCAGCAGTTAAACCTATACTTACCGGCCATATATTATATGATCCTTCAGCAATTTCTTTCGGACGAAACAGCGTGAATAATGATAGGTTTTTCATCCATTCTAACTTATCACTTAACTTCCCTACCATATCCAATACGAAAAATAGGATAGTTAAACTCGCTGAATAACTTAGTGCTTTTCTTTCGTCATTACATATGCAAGAAAAGAAAAATGAATACGCACTAACGACTAAAAATATGAGCCCTCCGACTATATTTATCTTCAAAAATAATTCTTTATTTAAGTTATTATCTTGTAAAAACCATTCTGCACCTACTAAACCAGCTACATACGTAACAGATACAATAATCAGAAGTTCCAATATGACAACAGTAGCTTGTGTAATAGCAATTTGCACTCTAGATACAGGTGTTGCTAGCAAGTATGCCATTGCTCCTTTATCTACATGACGAGCAATTAAATGTGTCGCAACTGTTACGCAAAAAATTGTTAAAATTATAATAAACAATAGACTATAGTATTCGCCCGCTAGAAAATCCATTACGTTTTGAATCGGACTTTCCATACCAACGATTTTTTTCACACTATCAGGCATGGCAGCTATTAATTCATTTAGCCCTTTCGCTGATACCATTGACGGGAATATCCAAATTAATAACCACAAATATAAAGCCGCACCACACGCATAACTCAAAATACTTTTTTGTGTTTCTTTCAAACTAGCTAAAAACAATTGCTTATTCATGCGTTACCCCTTCTTTCTTATCGTAATAATGCATAAATAAATGTTCTAAATCCATCGCTCTCGTTTGAAGTGCCGTTACATTATAGTTTGAAAGTGTTTGTAAAACAGTTTGATAGTTTCCTTGTACAATGATAGATGCCTCTCTGCCTTTTACCGCTTCAAATTGCAAATTACACTTTGTAAGGGACTCAATCTCTTCTTGTGATGATACTGTTACATCTATCACCTGTCTTCTCATTCCTTGTAAATCGTGAATATTTTCAACCGTTACGAGTCGACCATCTTTAATAATAGCTACTCTGTCACAAGTTCTCTCAATTTCAGTAAAAATGTGTGATGACATTAGGATTGTTTTTCCTCTTTGCTTTTCCTCTAATATTAAATCTATAAACACTTGCTGCATAAGTGGATCAAGTCCAGATGTTGGTTCATCTAAAATTAACACCTCTGGATCGTGCATAAATGCAGCGACTATCCCTACTTTTTGCTTCATTCCTTTAGACATTTTGCGAATCGGTGTTTTCACATCAAATTGCAGACGCTCTATCAGTTCATCTCGTCTTTTCGTATCCTTTAATCCACGCATTCCCTGCATTAATTTTAAAAACTCTAATCCGTTCATTCCTTCAATAAAAGAAATTTCACCCGGTAGATAACCAACTTCCCTTTGAATTTTCGCTGCTTCATTCCAACAATCTAATCCAAAAATTGTCGCTTTACCAGCTGTCGGTTTTATAAATCCCATTAAATTACGAATCGTCGTTGATTTTCCGGCACCATTCGGTCCTAAATAACCAAATACTTCTCCCTCTTTTACATCAAATGTAATATGAAACAAACCTTTTCCATTCGAAAACTGTTTTGTGACATCTTGAACTGAAATCATAATTCCACCTCATTTTTTGAAATATTGAATATGTGATATTTCAAAATTATTGTACTCCTCATCTTCCATATTCGCAACAACTTTTTGAAATATTTATTAGTCCATATTTCAAAATTATTGTTTTCCATTATTTTTTCTTGTATATTTTAAGTGAGGTGATTGCATTGAACGGCTTTGAAAGAGTAAAAGAAAAGAAAAAGCGTGCCATTAAAGAAGCAGCATTCGTATTATTTTCAGAACGTGGATTTAATGAAGTGAAAATAGAACATATCGCAAAAGAAGCAAACGTTTCTCAAGTTACAATTTATAATCATTTCGGAAGTAAAGATGCGTTATTTAGGGAGCTTATACAAGAATTTATCATATCTGAATTTCAATATTATAAAGAGCTTGCAGAAGAAAAATTACCTTTTCATGATATGATGCAAAAAATGATTGTAAGAAAAATGAATACTGGCGGGTTATTTCAACCTGATATGTTACTGCAAATGATGCAAAGGGATGAAGAACTCCGTAAGTTTATTTATAGTTATCAAAATGAAAAAATCCTGCCCTGGTATTTAGAAATATTAGAACAAGCTCAGCGCAAAAACGAAATTAATCCACACCTTACTAAAGAAATGATGTTACTTTACATTCAAATGTTTACTAAATTAGGTGATGATTTTGGGGCACAACTTCTTGAAGGAAATCGCGAAAAACATATACAAGATATCGTCACGATGTTCTTTTATGGACTGTCCGTCCCAGAAAAATAATTGTTTCTAAAAAACAAATACAATCACCAAAAAGCCCTTTGGATATTTAAATCTCAAGGGCTTTCTCATATCAAATAAATAGCTAAAACTAACTTTATCTTAAAGAAGTTAAATGCTGCTTTATAGATAACACCTTATTATAGATTAACTCTTTTAGCATAACAGGCTGAATCGAAATAATCGTTTCACCGAAATTCAGAAAATAATTTGAAATAAAATCAGATTCTTGCTTGTTAAAATAGCCTGTTATAATGTAATTTTCATTTTCCTTTTGCAACCTCATGGAAGGGTAATTCTCTTTATCAAAAATGTCTTTTCCTTTTTGATTAACAATGACGCTAAAATCAATTGCATCAGGCTTCCTGTGAAAAGTAGTAAGATAACTTAATAATTCTTCAAGATTTTTTGGATGAACATTGCTTGTTTCCACAATAGAAAGAATTTTATCACATCTAATTATTTGAACATGATTTGTCTCAAAATTAAAGATTTTAGCATACCACTGGCCAAATTTAGATTCTATTCGAATAAATTGGGCAACCAATGCTTTCTCCTCACCTTTTTTTAAATATGTTAAATGATAAACTCGCTCAGCAAAAATCCCCTGTAAAATTTCTTTTAAGAACGGACTAAAATTACTATGATTTGTTACTTCAAAGGAAAGCGTTAGTTCCATGATTGAAATATTTTTACTCACATTATCAGGTAATACATGTTTAAATTTATTTTCAAGCGCAATACTTTCTACATTAAATGGTTTTGTCTTGTATCCATTTAGCGTAAGAATTGAAAAGTATAACGCATACATTTCATCCACACTAAAATAAATTGGTGATAACACATTATTTTCTATAATTTTATAACTTCCATTTCTACCCAGTTCAGAATATATGGGTACACCTATTTCTTCCAATGATTGAATATCTCGCAACGCGGTACTTTTAGAAATATCATATCTAGTCATTAAATCTTTTAAATTAAAATATCTTTTATTCTTTAAGAAAATAAGCATATCATTTATTCGTTCCGTTTTTTTCATATTTCCCTCCCAAAAAGGTGTCATGTATTGAAACCCTTTTAATCTATATTATAATTATCAACTAATAAAGGAGTTATATATTTATGACATTAGAAATAGCTATTTTTCTTTCAATGAATGGGCAAGCAAAGGAGGCGATTAATTTTTATATACGTAATTTAGAAGCCAAAAAGTTAATGATTGTTACGTATGAAGAACTGGCGAAAAGAGATAGTTCTTTTAAAATTACAAGTGAAAATAAAGATCATATTGCTCACTCTGTTTTACAAATTGGGAATACAAAGCTAATGATAGCAGAAGATACAATGAATACTAATGAACGTTATAACGTTGGAAATAACATGTCACTTTGCATTCAAAGCGCTAATTTAGAAGAAATACAAAGGTTTTATAATAATTTAATTTCCGATAAGCATGTGAAAATAATCTCTCAGCTAGAAAAAAATATATTTAGTGAAGCATATGGTATTATTGAAGATCCTTATGGCATACAAATCCAATTAATGTATGATAAACGACTAAACTAATTAATTAATCATATTCACATATTCCTAATAAAAAAGACACGAAATTCGTGTCTTTTTATTTTATAGAAATGACTCTACCCTTTTCACTGCTTTCAATCGCTAATTGAATCAGTTTAATAACATCTAAACCTTCTTTTGCTGTTACAGGTAGTTCCTCACCATTTAATATACTATCTCGTACACCTTTATAATAATTGTCATAACAACCGACTTCTGTTGGAATACGCTCTAAGCTTTCTTCTGTTTCTAAAGTAGCAAAATTCTCTTCATCGTCTACCCCATAACCGTTATTGCCTGGCTTCATTCCATTTTTTAATTGCTCTTCCTGCGAATCCATACCGTACTTCACGATAGAACCTTTCTCTCCATGCACTATAAAATGCGGTCCAGCTTTTTTCACATAACTGCTGCTACGTAAAATGACACGTTTAACTCCGTAATGCAGTACTATGTGGAAATAATCATCCACCTCTGCACCTGGTCGTTGTTTTATTACATCTGCACTTATCGCATCTGGTTTCCCGAATATTGATAACGCTTGGTCAATTAAATGCGATCCTAAATCGTATAATATACCGGAACCTGGTAGATTTTTTTCTCTCCATCGATCACGTACATGTGGACGGAAACGATCAAAATTTGATTCATATGCGTATACATTCCCTACTCTGTTTTCTCCTAACAATTTCTTAATTGTTAAGAAATCATTATCAAAACGACGATTATGATATACGCTTAACATTACATTATGCTGCTCTGCTAATGTAATAAGCTCTTCCCCTTCTTCAATTGAAACAACAAATGGTTTTTCTACAACAACATGCTTACCGTTTAAAATTGCTTCTTTTACATATGGAAAATGAGTTGTATTAGGTGATGTAATAACAACTAAGTCAACATCAGCTCGCTTCACCAATTCATCAATTGTACTAACAACATTAGCGTTTGGTAATGTTTCTTTTACTACCTCTTCTTTTGAGGATAATACAGCTCGAATATTATATTCTTCTATTGTTTGCAATAGTGGGATATGAAATGTCGTACTAGAAAAACCAAATCCTACAATCCCTACACCTATTTTTTTCATGTTGCCCCTCCATTTGTGCCGCTTTAACGGGCAGTAAGATTCCTAACCCAAAATTCAGTGAAAGCTAAGGAATTAGGTGAGGAATCAACTGCTTGTTAAAGCCCGATTAGTTCAACTAATAATCAGTGAGGATGAAGAAAATCCCCATTGATTAAAGTTTCACTTTATGAGAACGATTTCATTCAGTTATTATAACAAGATTATTATTATTTACATAATAAATTGCCTAGAAAAAAGCATCTTGCTACTATTCATAGCAAGATGCTTTTTTTACTCCGGTCGTTTTTTCGTCCACGTTTCTACTACTTCACCAGTATCATTTACATCTAGCACTAGGCTACCATTACTATACCGGTCTTTATTTCGATACGCTTTCGGATCAATCTCTTCTACAATGTTTTTCTCTGTCTTCATGTAAACTAATTCATCGTCCCGAACAATTTCAATACCGACAATGCGGTACGGATTACGTTTTAACTCTTTGAAAATAACAAGACCTCGCTTCGCCCTCGTTGATTTTTCAATTTCTGATGCTTTTAGACGTTTTACAGCACCACGCTGCGTTACGAGAATAAGTTGATCTTTATCACCATTTAACGGTTTACCAGAAGCGACATAGTCATCTTCTTTTAAATTAATTGCTTTCACACCAGCAGCTCTTACACCGACTGGACTTACTTCATCTTCATGGAAAATAAGTGCATATGCACCATGTGTAGCAAGAACGATATCACTCGTTCCATCTGTCGCAAATATATCGACAACTTCATCATCTTTTTTCAAGTTTACAGCAACGAATGCCCTTGAATAACGCTGAACTTTATATTGATTTAATTCTGTTTTCTTTATCATACCATTTCGTGTTACAAATACGATAAATCGTTTTTCTTCCTCAAAGTTCGGTACAACCGTTGCCCAAATGATCGTTTCATCTCGGTCGAGTGAAACGATATTTGCAACGTGCTGACCTAAATCTTTCCAACGAATATCTGGCATTTCGTATACTGGAAGATATATATAGTTCCCTTTACTTGTGAATAAAAGAACTGTTTCAGTCGTATTCGTATCGAATCGTTCAAGTAAGATGTCACCCTCTTTCATACCGAAGTCTTTGCCGTTTGATGCATTATGTGAGCGCCATCCAGTACGTTTCACATATCCTTCTTTCGTTACAGTAACGATGACATCTTCTTGTGGAATCATCACTTCTACGTCTATTTTAATTTCTTCAATTTGTTCTTCAATAATAGCACGGCGATCATCACTATATGTTTTCTTAACTCTCTTCAAATCAGTTTTAATGACTTGAAGTAATCTTTTTTCACTTTGTAAAATTGACTGTAGCTCTAGAATTTTCTTATTAAGCTCATCTGCTTCTTCTTGTAACGCCGTAATGTCTGTATTCGTTAAGCGATATAATTGCAAGGAAACAATTGCTTCCGCCTGTGCTTCTGTAAAGCCAAATTTTGCACTTAAATTATCTTTCGCATTACGTTTATCTTTTGAAGCTCGAATTGTCTCGATTACTTGATCTAAAATCGATAATGCTTTCTTTAAACCTTCTACAATATGTTGACGATTTTCTGCTTTTCTTAATTCATATTGCGAACGTCTCGTAATAACCTCTTTTTGATGTCCAATATAAGCATCCAAAATTTTTGGTAATGTCATAAGTGTTGGACGACGATTATTAATCGCTACCATATTAAAGTTATATGGAATTTGCAAATCTGTATTTTTATATAAATAATTTAAAATACCTTCGGCGTTTGCTTCTTTCTTTAATTCAACAACAATTCGTAAACCAGTACGATCTGTCTCATCACGCACTTCAGCAATACCATCTAACTTTTTATCTAGACGTAATTCATCCATTTTCTTTACAAGGTTTGCCTTATTCACTTCGTAAGGAATTTCAGTGATTACAATTTGTTGTTTCCCACCGCGCACTGTTTCAACTTCTGCTTTTCCGCGAATAATAATTTTACCTTTACCTGTTTCATACGCCTTTTTAATACCATCAATCCCTTGAATAATACCGCCTGTTGGGAAATCTGGTCCTTTCATAACTGTTAATAAATCATCAACAGTACTATTTGGCTTATCAATACGCATCATTGTAGCATCAATAACTTCTCCAAGATGATGCGGAGGAATTTCTGTTGCATAACCAGCGGAAATCCCTGTAGATCCGTTCACTAATAAATTCGGGAACGCTGCTGGTAATACAACTGGTTCTTCACTCGTATCATCAAAGTTTGACACGAATTCAACTGTTTCTTTATCAAGATCACGTAATAATTCAGATGCGATTGGTGATAAACGAGCTTCCGTATAACGCATTGCTGCCGCTGGATCCCCATCTACACTACCATTATTACCATGCATTTCAACTAAAACATTACGTACTTTCCAAGTTTGGCTTAAGCGTACCATTGCCTCATATACAGAGGAATCTCCATGTGGATGATAATTACCAATAACGTTACCTACTGTTTTAGCTGATTTACGAAACGCTTTATCATGTACATTACCTTCTACATACATAGAATATAAAATACGTCTTTGTACTGGCTTTAAGCCATCACGTGCATCTGGAAGTGCACGATCTTGAATAATATATTTACTATAACGTGCAAAGCGATCACCTAACACGTCTTCAAGCGGGAGGTCATGAAACTTCTCTGCTTGCATGTTATTCCACCTCCGTCTCCATAATCATTTCATTTTCTAAAATATTTCCTTCTTCTTGCATGCCAAACTGTACATTGCGTTCAATCCATTTACGGCGCGGTTCTACTTTATCGCCCATTAATGTTGTAACGCGACGCTCTGCTCTTGCTGCATCATCAATTTTCACGCGAATTAATGTACGCGTTTCAGGATTCATTGTTGTTTCCCATAATTGATCCGCATTCATTTCACCAAGCCCTTTATAACGTTGTAACATATAGCCTTTTCCAACTTTTTTCGTTACACCGTCTAATTCCTCATCTGACCAAGCGTATTCAATTACTTCACTCTTACCTTTTCCTTTACTTACTTTGTATAAAGGAGGGAGTGCGATAAACACTTTACCCGCTTCGATAAGTGGCTTCATATATCTGTAGAAGAACGTTAATAACAATACTTGAATATGAGCTCCATCCGTATCGGCATCGGTCATAATTACAACTTTATCGTAGTTAATATCTTCAACATCAAATTCATTTCCTACACCGCCGCCAATCGCATAAATGATTGTATTAATCTCTTCATTTTTAAAGATATCAGCAAGCTTTGCTTTCTCTGTATTAATTACTTTACCACGTAATGGTAATACGGCCTGGAAACGACGGTCTCGTCCTTGTTTCGCTGAACCACCAGCAGAGTCACCCTCTACTAAATACAATTCGTTTTTCTGAGGATTACGTGATTGTGCAGGTGTTAACTTCCCGCTTAACGTACCTTCTGATTTTTTCTTCTTCTTACCACTACGTGCTTCTTCTCTCGCTTTACGAGCAGCCTCACGTGCTTGCGCTGCTTTAACTGCCTTTCTCACAAGAAGTGTAGCTACATCCGGGTTTTCCTCTAAAAAGTAAGCTAAATGCTCTGAGACAATGGCATCAATAGAAGAACGGGCTTCACTTGTACCAAGTTTCCCTTTCGTTTGTCCTTCAAACTGAAGTACTTCTTCTGGTACACGTACAGAAACGATAGCCGCTACACCTTCACGAATATCTGTACCTTCTAAATTTTTATCTTTTTCTTTTAATAATGAAACTTTACGAGCATACTCATTGAACACACGCGTCATTGCTGTTTTAAATCCAGCTTCGTGTGTTCCACCATCTTTTGTACGTACGTTATTTACAAACGAAAGAATATTTTCTGAGTAACCATCATTAAACTGGAATGCTAGTTCTGCTTCAATCCCGTTTTGTTCACCAGTGAAATATACAACCGGGTGAATTGAATCTTTTTCTTCGTTTAAATATGAAACGAAAGCTTCGATTCCTGTTTCATAATGAAATATATCTTCTAAATCATTACGTTCGTCTTTTATCGAGATTTTCATTCCTTTTAATAAGAATGCAGATTCACGTAATCTCTCGCATAATGTTTCATAATTGTAATTTGTCGTGCTGAAAATCGTTGTATCTGGTTTGAAGTGCATTGTCGTACCAGACTCTTTCGTTTTCCCGATTTTCTCTAACGTCGTTGCAGGAACGCCACCATTTTCAAAGCGTTGTTCATAAATGTTACCATCACGTTTAATTGTTACTACTAACCATTCTGACAAAGCGTTTACAACTGATGCCCCAACACCGTGTAAACCACCACTCGTTTTATAGCCACCTTGACCAAACTTACCACCTGCATGAAGTACAGTTAAAATAACTTCAGGTGTAGGTTTCCCAAGTTTATGCATTCCCGTAGGCATTCCTCGCCCTTTATCTATAACGCTAATACTATTATCTTTATGTATTACGACTGAAATTTCGTCGCCAAATCCCGCTAACGCTTCGTCAACGGAGTTATCTACTATTTCATATACTAAATGATGCAATCCACGGCTATCCGTACTCCCGATATACATACCCGGGCGTTTTCGAACGGCTTCAAGTCCTTCTAACACTTGAATCGCATCTTCATTATATTGGAACTGATGCTTCGCCAAACTCCTTGCCCCTTTCCTAATCCAAAATCAGAACATATGTTTCTATTATAGAATAACGCCTCGACTATAGTTTTGGCAAGTTATCTTATCTCTTTTATATACCATCTTCAATAGAAAAATCCTTGTTTTCTCACAAGGATTCCTCTAGGCTACTATTTCAGAAAAATAATCGTTTGTCAACGAGAAATGGATATGTATTCCAAGATTACACATTCCAAACCTTTATTATGATCCAAATGATCAAGATCCAAAATGGGATTACAAATAACAATCCCCAAAAACAGCCTTTAAAAAATCTCATGATGAACACCTCGTTCATCGGCCCTACTTATCTATAATGAGGGCTGAATCAATCTTTCTACTTTTAAATCTATACTATTTTGTCATCGCATGTTCTACTTTAATACAACGATCCATTATTACAGTATAGTCTTTTTCTTTTAAAAGTTTATATGTATCTTCATCTTGTACTCCTAATTGTGCCCAAAAAACATCTGCATCAATCTCTACAAATTCTTTTGCAACACCCATTAAAAACTCTGAGCGACGAAATACATTTACTATGTCAACGTGTTCCTTAATATCCTTTAGTGAAGAAACTGCCTTTTCTCCAAGCACCTCATCTACTGTTGGATTAACTGGAATAATACGGTATCCAGCATCTTGCATTGCTTTTGAAACCATATACGATGTACGTTCTGGCTTATCTGATAATCCAACAACCGCAATTGTTTTGCTTTTCTTTAACACTTCACCAATTTCCGTACGAGTTGGGTTTTCAATTGTCATAATTAATCCCTCCTATTCCTTTAGTATAGCCGATAAAGAAAGTCTCTTTCAATATGAAAGAGACTTTCTTTTATTTCGATTATTGATTCTTTGTAGCTGAATTATCTGCTAAAGTAGCCGATTTCGTCATTTTTTGACCGTTACGGTAGAATGTAACTTCTACTTTCTCGCCTACTTTTTTCTTTTCATATAAATATTTACGGAATTGAAGTGAGTTTTCTACTTTTTGATCATCTAATGCTACTACAATATCATATTGCTCTAAACCAGCTTTTTCTGCCGGTGATATTGGGTAAATTTTACCTAATACAACACCATTCGTTACTTCTTTCGGTACTTTCAATTGATTGACTGCATAAGCTTGCACATCTTCTAACGAAACGACACCTACTCCAAGAGCTGGACGTTTTACCACTCCGTCTTTTTCAAGTGATTCAATAACTGGCTTTGCGATATTAATTGGAATAGCAAATCCAATTCCTTCAACTTCTTGCTGTGCAATTTTACTTGAATTAATTCCAATTATTTCACCATTTTGGTTAAATAATGCACCACCACTATTACCTGGGTTAATCGCTGCATCTGTTTGAATAACTTGTGCTTGCCAATCTGGTCGTTTATCGCCATCAATATCAACTGGAATTTCACGTTCTTTACTACTAATAATGCCTTCCGTTACACTTCCATCAAATCCTAGTGGGTTACCGATTGCAATTGCTTTTTCACCCGCACGGATTTTACTTGAGTCACCTAAAGTTGCAACTTTATTCACATTAGAGCCGTCAATTTCAACAACAGCTAAATCTAACCAAGGATCTTTCCCTACTAACTTTGCATCTACCTTTTTACCATCACTTAGTTTTACAGCAAGTTTATTTGCACCATCTACTACGTGGTTGTTTGTTACAATATATGCTTTATTTCCTGCTTTTTTATAAATAACACCTGATCCTGAACCAGCTTGTTGTTCTTGACCTGTCGGTTGCATTGCAAATGGATCAACACTTTGCTGCATATTAATAACACCTACAACAACGTCTTTCGCTCCTTCAATCATACCAGGTAAATCAGTTTCATTTTTCGCTTTATTTACAACAGGAACTACAGTACCTTCTACTTTTGAATCCGAACTAAATGATGATACTGGTGCTCCATTATTTTGAGCCCATGGCATATATGGTGCTGCAAAACTAATCGAAACCGCTCCGACTACAGCTCCCACTAAACCTGTGAAGAAATAGCCTTTTTTACTACCTGATTTTCTCACTTCTCTCGTTTCACTATGCTCTTCATTTAAATTTGGTCCGTCGTAATATCCCATGTTTTATTTCCCCTCTCTGGTGAATTCGTATTTTCAGTATAGTCACGTTTTGTGTCCTTCTTGTGAACTCATCGTGAAATCCAATTAAAAAAATACTCCTATCTAACATTGTAGACAAGAAAAGTATTTTTTGTACATTCTACCTTCAAAAGAGAGTATAAAATCGCCATTTTCCTAGGCTAAATTACACAAATCGTTCTAGATTATTCTTCAAATTTATAACCAACTCGAATAACAGTACCGATATGCTTCGCTTTATCTCCTAACTTATTTCGAAGTTTTTTAATATGGGTATCAACCGTTCGGTCATCACCGTAATAGTCATATCCCCATAACTGGTCTAATAAATGTTGACGTGATAAAACGATTCCTTTGTTCTCCATTAAATAAACAAGAAGTTCAAATTCTTTATGTGTCAATATAATTTCTTCTCCATCTACTAAAACAGTTCTAGATAGACGATTCACTTCAATTCCAGCTAAAGACATAGCATTTTCTTCCGCTACACCTACCGCACCATCCGCACGTTTCAATAACGTCTTTGCACGAGCTACTAACACTTTCGGGCTAAATGGTTTGGTTACATACTCGTCTGCACCTAATTCGAAACCTAGCAATGTATCATCCTCATCCGAACGCGCTGTCAACATAATAATTGGTACTGCTGATTCTTTTCTAATTCGTCTACAAACAGACCATCCATCTATTTCCGGTAACATAATATCTAACATAATTAAATCAATTTCATGCTCTGCAAATAACTCTAACGCTTTTTTCCCATCTTCTGCTTCGATTACTTCAAAGCCTTCATTACGAAAATAATCACTAACAATTTCACGTAATCTTCTTTCATCTTCAACAAGCAATACTGTTTTATTCATATAATCTATCCCGCCTTTTTACTCTTTCAATCGAATAATACGTTGATTGGAGCTTCCGCGAAATGGAAGTGTTAAATCTTTTTTCTCAATTTCAAACCTTCCATCGACTAAAACATCCCCATAATGTAACAACTCTATCATATCATTATTTTGAGAACTCTGTATCTCTTCTAACGTATAACCTGTATACATCCATAGGTTTTTTTTCAAATCTTTCACGATTTTTGCTACCTTTTTCACTTCAGCAGCTTGAAAAAATGGATCTCCACCTGAAAATGTTACATCAGTTAATGGATTACTTGCAATCTCTTTCACAATTTCTTCTACTGTCATTTCCGTTCCGTTGCAAATATTCCACGATTTTGGATTATGGCAACCGACACAACGATGCGGACAGCCCGCAAAAAACACGACTGTCCGCAATCCTTCTCCATCTACTACACTATCATGAATAATATTCATCACTTTCATTTATGTTTCACCCGATCTATCTCTTCACTACGTTTCGCACTATTCCACTTCGACATATCTCCTACAAGATAGCCTGTTATGCGGCGAATTCTTTCTATATTAGCCTCATCTTCATTCCCGCAACTTGGACATTCATTTCCAATAACCCCGTGATAACTACAGCACTTACAACGGTCAACAGGATGATTAATTGAACCGTATCCAACGCCATGTTCTGCCATGGCTTGTACAATTTGTTTTAATGCCTTTTTGTTATGCATCGCTGCTCCGTCTAGTTCAATATACGTAATGTGTCCTCCATTACAGAGAGCATGAAACGGGCCTTCTAAACGGATTTTATTTATCGCTTGAATGTTATAATAAACTGGAATATGGAATGAATTCGTATAGTAATTATGGTTCGTTATACCGCTAATTACGCCAAATTCTTCTCTATCTTTTTTCACAAACTTTCCTGATAATCCTTCTGCTGGAGTTGCAATTATCGAGAAATTCAGTTGATGTTCTTCTGTCGCTTTATCCATTCTATCTCTCATAAAGGAAATAATTTCATACCCAAGTTTCCATGATTCTTCATCTTCCCCATGATGCTTTCCTGTTAAAGCTACTAAACATTCCGCAAGACCGATAAAACCAACACTTAACGTCCCTTGTTTTAAAATCGAAGCTACGGAGTCTTCAGGCTGCAATGCTTCTCCACCACGCCATACACCTTGTGAATATAAAAACTGAAAATCTCTTGCTCGCTTCGTACATTGATACGCAAATCTTTCTAATAACTGCTTAATTCCTAAATCTAAATAGTAGTTTAGCGCTTCAAAAAATGCTTCTTTTGAACCACTAATTAACGCTAATTTCACTAAATTGATAGACGTAAATGATAAATTCCCTCTACCAATCGCTGTTTCTTCTCCATGTATATTAGACATAACACGGGTACGACATCCCATGTAACATACTTCACTTTCTGGTCTTCCATCATAATGCACTGCATTAAACGGAGCATCTAAAAATGAAAAGTTAGGGAATAATCGCTCTGCAGTTGTCTCTAATGCTAATTCAAATAAATCGTAATTCGGATCACTTTCTTCAAAATTCACACCTTTTTTCATCTTGAAAATTTGAATCGGAAAAATTGGTGTCTCTCCTTTACCAAGTCCAGCTTGTGTCGCTTTTAATAGTTGTTTAATTAACATTCTTCCTTCTTTTGACGTATCTGTTCCGTAATTAATAGAAATAAACGGTACTTGTCCTCCGCCCCTACTATGCATACTATTCGAATTATGAACGAAAGCCTCACACGCTTGATACGTATCATTTTCCGTTTCTTTCCATGCAAATTCTTCTATTTGTTCTTTCGTAAGCGGATATGATTGTAATCGTTTTTTATGTCTCTCAATTGTTTTTCGTACATAAGGTGCTAAATCAATATCAAAGAGTGCAAACGATTGACCGCCATGCTGCATATTTTGATTCGCTTGAAAAATAATAGACGAAAGAGCCAATGCACTTTTAATGTCTTGTGGTTGTCTCATATGTCCATGTCCAGTATGAAAACCGTTAGCAAGCATTTGCGCTAACGGAATTTGCGAACAAGTCGTCGTTCCTGTCGCATAAAAATCTAAATCATGTGGATATAATATATTTTCATTTATCGCTTTTTTCACTTGATCTGACAATAAATTCTCAACAGCATAATATTTTGCACTCTCAGATGCGAACGTTCCCATTACACCCATTGGAGAGCGGCCGTCTACATTTGCATTTTCTTGCATTAAATCTTGTTCATTGCCGTGGACTATCGTCTCGAACACTTTCATTAATTCTTCTCCACGTGTATTATTTTGTAACATTTATAACCCTCCACCAATATGTTGTTGTCTTTTGATTAAAATGTTACTACATATAGTCTTGCTGTTTCTGCGAGAAATGTAACATTACTGTGAAATTTTTTTCACGAAATAATGAATTTTTCATTTACAAAAAAGAAATGTGCTCTTTACAAATGTATGGTACAATATACGGGAAAAACTCTTTTTACCCTTTATCAACACATTTGAATAAAGGAGACTGAACTTATGGTTACTACATATCTTTTATTTATCGTTGCCTACTTACTTGGCTCGATTCCATTTGCACTAGTTGTTGGAAAAATTGGCTACGGAATCGATATTCGTGAGCACGGGAGCGGTAATCTAGGCGGAACAAACACATTCCGTACATTAGGGAAAAAAGCAGGTTTTACCGTTACAATTGCTGACATTTTAAAAGGGACATTAGCAACAAGTCTACCAATGATTTTCGGATTAGATATTCACCCACTATGGTTCGGATTAGCGGCTGTTCTTGGACATGTCTACCCGATCTTCGCGAAATTCCGTGGTGGTAAAGCAGTTGCAACTTCTGCTGGGGTGCTATTATGCTATTCACCAGTTGTTTTTGCAATATTGGCTGTTGTATTTTTCACCCTTTTATTTACAACAAGATACGTATCACTTTCTTCTATGGTAACAGCAGTTGTTGCTGTTATTGCATCCATTGTTAGCGGGGATAAAATCTTCATTATTGCGATGTGTTTATTAGCAGGTATGGTTATTTATAAACACCGTGCAAATATCGGACGAATTATAAATAAAACTGAACCAAAAGCAAACTTTTCAAAAAAGCAAAAATAAGATCGTAACCCACATAACGCAAAAAGAAAACGTGAAGCATATTAATAGCGTCTTTTTGCGTTATTTTTTATACTAAAGAAAAAGCAACATAACTTGGAGGAACTATACATGAATCTTTCCGTAACAAAAGAAGCAGCACAATGGTATAAAACTGAATTAAACTTACAATCAAATGAAACACTACGCTTTTTCGTACAATACGGTGGTTGCAGTACTGTGCAAAAAGGACTTTCTTTAGGTATTCGTAAAGATGATCCTGCACACCCTGCTGTTCAAATTCAAGAAGAAGGTATTAACTTCTTTATTGAAGGCGATGATGAATGGTTCTTCGATGGACATAATTTATCTGTTACACTTAATGAAGGTGACGACTTCCCACAATTTAATTATGAAAAATAAAAAAGCGCGGCTTCTGCCACGCTTTTTTATTTTTTCTTAATTTCCTCATATTTCGCATACCACTCAGGATATAACTTTTTAAATGATACAGGGCGGAATCCTTCTTTTTTCGCACAAATATTCGTCGTACTTGCAGTAATACAAAGATCACCATCACCATTATATATTTCATATCCATATACAACGCGAAGCGGGCTCACAGTATCTACCCATGTTTTTACGATTGCCTTTTCTCCATAACGCATCGCTTTACGATATGAAATTTGTAAATCTAACACAGGAGAAATAATTCCTTCTTTCTCCATTTCAACATATGAAAAACCTAAATCTTGTATAAGTTTCGTGCGACCTAACTCAAGCCACACTAAGTAGTTTGAATGGTAAACAACACCCATTTGATCTGTTTCCGCATAACGGATTTCAACTTCATGTTCTGCTACAAACATATGTATTCGCCTTCTTTCACTTCTGCTACCTTGCATACATTTAATCATAATACAGTGACATCAAAAATAAAATAAAAACAGTGAATCTTTTACTGAAAGGAGCCAGCATATGATTCAAATTGTAACTGTTCGTAGTGGTGATAGCGTATATAGCTTGGCATCAAAATATGGATCAACACCTGACGAAATAGTAAAAGACAATGGACTAAATCCAGCTGAAACGCTCGTTGTTGGTCAGGCACTTATCGTTAATACGAAAGGAAATAATTATTATGTACAGCCTGGTGACAGCCTATATCGAATTTCTCAAACATATAATGTCCCCCTCGCTAGTTTAGCTAAAGTTAATAATTTATCTTTAAAATCTATTCTCCATGTCGGACAACAATTATATGTACCAAAAGGCACAAAACGAGCTGTAGAATCCATCGCTTATTTACAACCTTCAACTATACCGATTAAAGAGAGTTTAGTTAATGCGACACGCGCCATCAATCCATTTTTAACATACTTAGCCTATTTTAGTTTTGAGGCAAAAAGAGATGGCACATTAAAAGAACCTACTGAAACAGCTAAAATTGCTAATATTGCAACGCAAGGTAAAACAATCCCTATGCTCGTTATTACAAATATTGAAAATGGTAATTTCAGTGCCGATCTAACATCAGTTATTTTACGCGACGCAACGATTCAAAACAAATTCATTACTAACATTTTGCAAACAGCTCAAAAATATGGCATGCGAGACATTCATTTCGATTTCGAGAGTGTAGCACCTGAAGACCGCGAGGCGTATAATCGCTTTTTACGAAATGTAAAAACACGCTTACCTAGCGGGTACACATTGAGCACAACTCTCGTACCGAAAACAAGTTCAAATCAAAAGGGAAAATTTTTCGAAGCTCACGATTATAAAGCGCAAGGGCAAATTGTTGATTTCGTCGTCATTATGACATATGACTGGGGATGGCAAGGCGGTCCACCGATGGCGATTTCTCCTATCGGTCCAGTGAAAGAAGTACTTCAATATGCAAAATCTCAAATGCCTCCACAAAAAATTATGATGGGGCAAAATTTATACGGGTTTGATTGGAAGCTTCCATTTAAACAAGGAAATCCACCCGCAAAAGCAATTAGCTCTGTCGCAGCTGTTGCACTAGCTCGTAAATATAATGTTCCTATTCGTTATGATTTCACAGCCCAAGCTCCTCATTTTAATTACTTTGATGAAAACGGCGTGCAACACGAAGTTTGGTTTGAAGATTCACGGTCTGTTCAAAGTAAATTCAATTTAATGAAAGAACAAGGTATAGGCGGTATTAGTTACTGGAAAATCGGTTTACCATTCCCGCAAAATTGGCGTTTACTCGTTGAAAATTTTACGATTACGAAAAAAGGCTGACAAAAGTCAGCCCTTTTTTTCATATTACTGCTAAAAACTCATCTTTCATTTCCTCACAAAAAAGAAGAATGATAACATTCTCCTTTTTAACCGTTATCAACAATCGGTTGTTTACCTGTTTGATCTTGCATTTGCTTTCCTTTATTTCCACCAGCTTTTTTCGATTGTGTTCCAATATGATTTGGTGCAAAGTCTTTTGAATTTTTTTTCGGATTACCCATTACTATCGCCTCCTTAACACTAGTATCGTACTAGCGTTAAGAATTATTCAGCTTGCTTAAAAAGTTTCATTTCATAACGTTTTTCGATGCGCTCTTCAATGCGATCAATTGCATCACGATCGCTTAATAATTGTTGTTTATTTTCATTTACAAGTTCTTCAAACGATTTACGGCGACTTCTTCTCATGTTGTTCACCCTCTCTCCTTCACTTTCTTATTACATAGTATGAGCAAACGAAAAACTCTTTAATCAGATTTGTAAGAAAATTTTATGTTTTGGTACTCCTAAAAAAACTCCGTGTACAATATATTGCACACGGAGTTTTTCATACCATAATATTTAAATACTCTTTCAACTTTTCATCTGCATTCATTTCATTTTCTTTATAATCATGAAGCGCCTGTAATACAAAATCATACTGCTCTAAAATATAACTTTCTAATTTCATAACATCCTCTAAGCTATTAAGCATAATTCTCGTATTACCAACTTCACTTTTTAACGCCGGTTCACATTTTAAACTTGTACATATTTCTTTCACATCTTCTTCTAATATCTCTGTTAATACATATTTCTTTCGCCCTTTTACCTTTAATCTCATAACTGGATAAAAAGCTTTTATATCTAAATAACTTCCTACGTTCATACAACGTAGCCATTCTACATTACGTTTATTACGTGCAAGCATTTCTTTCACCGCTTCGTATACTACGATTTCATCAAGTGAGACCTTATTTACTTTTCTCTGTCCTTCTTCTTCAATAGCTGCACACTTTTGATAAACAGCAGCACACGTAATGCAATCGTCAAATGCATTATGAGAGCTTAAACGAATTCCAAGCATTCGCTTTAACGTTTCAAGTTTATGATTAGGCGCATGCTTCATGTATTTCTTCACTAAAAATACAGTATCAATTACTTTATTTTTAGGTTCAGGTAGCCCTAGCATATTTACATTACTTTTCAAAAAGCGCATATCAAAAGAAGCATTATGGGCCACAATAACATTTGTATGTAAAAATGCTAAAAATAAAGGTAATACCTCTTCAATCGTCGGTGCATCTGAAACACGATAATTGGTAATACCGGTTAAACTCGTTATTCGGTCCGGAATTGGTCGCTCTGGATTCACGTATGAAACAAATTGATCTACCAGTTCATGATTACGATATTTCACCGCTGCAACTTGAATAATTTTATCATTATAAGGGTTAAATCCTGTTGTTTCAAAATCAATTACAACATAATCTAACGGTAAGGATACATTCCCCACTCCATACACTCCTTTATCTCTAAACGATTATATTTCTTACATCATATCATGAAGTTATTACTACTTGAAAAAGAAAAGGCAGAAATGGGAACTCTCCACCTCTACCTTTTCACCATTATTTTAATTTAGCAACCCTTTTCTCCATCTCTTTTTGCGTCATCGGCCCAATAAACTTATCTTGAATGACACCTTTTGTATCTATAAAATACGAAGTTGGAATCGTAATTACTTTATACGCTGTTGTCACATCAATGTTCTTGTCCAATAAAATAGGAAAAGTAATTCCTTTTTCTTTAGCAAAATTGCTTACCTTTTCTTCCCCCCCACCTTTTTCTGAAGGCGTATAGTTGATTGCTAAAATTTCTACGTTTTCTTTATGTTCTTTATAGAAAGCCTCCATATCCGGCATTTCTTGTTGGCAAGGTCCACACCACGTTGCCCAAAAGTTTAAAATCACTTTCTTTCCTTTTAAATCTGATAGCTTTACATTCGTTCCATCTAACTTCGTTAATTCGAAGTCTGGCGCACTCTTCCCTATTTCAATACCATTACTTGCAATCATCTCTTTCATAGCAGCTTCACTTTGTTCTTGCTCCCCTTGTACCATCTGCTCTTTTTTACCAAACTGTTCATAAGCTGCATATCCCGCTAAACAAAGTAACACTACAATAATCGTAAGCTTCCGCCACATGTTATATCACCCTAACGTATTTATCTTCTTATAACTTAATTACTCAAATACTATATACCTTATTTTAGCTTATACGGACAAGCTTGGAAATATTCAGAGTCGAAATAATTAGAATATTCTCATTTGAAGTGTAATCTTTTCCTTTTTATCATATAATTAGAAAAACAGATGAAGTGTTGTTTATCTTCTTATGGGCCCATTCACCTTTTTACTTTCGTAGTTATATAAACTTCAACAAAAGGGGGATTTTTTATGAATTCATTCGAAAAAATAACATTATATATTCTTAGTTTTCTTTTATACCCAATCGGTATTATTACATGGATCATTTCACTCTTTAGTAACGATCTTGAAAAAAAGAAAGTAGGGCGTATTTGTCTTTACATCTCTCTAGTCTCATTCGTCCTTTTCTTAATCCTTGGAATTGCAACTTTCCTTATGACTGCTACTTTTAACGTAGATCTAAATCATTCAGAATCTATCCAATATCAAATAAATGATATTGAATAAAGATAAGGGCACTGCTCTTATCTTTATTCACATCTCTTTCAAAATGAATGACTATTTATTAATTTTTCAGGACTTCCACATGCAACAATACTTCCTTCTCTCATTATGACAACATGATCCGCTAGTATCACTTTCTCTACATCATGTGTTGCCACAATTCTCGTTACATCTCTTCCTAGTCCTTCAATCATATTCCAAACAGTTTCTTGATTACTCGGATCTAACCCCGCAGTCGGTTCATCTAAAATAATAAGATTCGGATTTGAACCAATCGCTCGTAATAATGCAAGACGTTTTCTTTCTCCTCCCGAAAGCTCTTCTCCACTTTTATGTAGTACAGTTTGAATCCCCTTAGGTAAATCTCTAATTATCGGCTTCATATTTATAAGGTCAATATTTTTTTCTAATTCGTTTTCTAAATACTCCTCCCGGAAATACATATTCTCTTTTACTGTCGTCCGAAAGAAACGAGGTTCTTGCCACACTGTAGTCATTCGAGCCTTTTGACCATAATAAACAACACTACCGTTAGATGGTTTATACAAACCTGTCATTAATTTTAAAAGTGTTGTTTTTCCTGCACCACTTTCTCCGACAATGATAACGAATTCACCAGGATTAATTTGCAAATCAATATTATTAATTCTACATTTCTCTTCTTCACTCTCCTGAAATGAAACATTTGTTATTATCATCCCCATCGCTCTTTCTACATTACTATCTGCCACTCTTTTATCTAAAAAGGAAAAAACTCTATTTGCCGAAGCGACTGCAACTTGTGTCATCATTAATAAATCGCCCACGTAACGGACTGGGAAAAAGAGCATTTCAATTGTAGCTAACACTGCAACAAGTGAACCAACTTCCATTTCCCCTTTCATTATTTTTTGTGCGCCTACAATGAGAACAACGATATATGCTCCTGTTTCAATCACTGTTCCAACTACTCCAATGCAATGTTGCATCATCGTCTTCTTTACTTCCGATTTATAAGATTGTGCCGTTACTCCTTTAAATAAGCGAATGGCCCATTTTTCTTTTTGTACACTACGTAAATCTTGTATACCCTTTACAAACTGTGACACCATCTCTACAACACTCGATTGATTTTTTTGAGCAATGCTTGCAATATCCCTTACCTTTTCTCCCATCAGTATTGGAACAATTGCACTGAAAAATAAAAACGGAGTTACCCACAATATAAACTGTATATCTATATGTTGTAGTGCTATGAAAGCTCCAATAAATTGGGCAATAGCGTGTATATACTCTATTAATATAGAACCATATAATCTGACCCAGTTCGGAATATCAGATACGACCAAAGTTTCTAACTCCCCTTGCTTAATCTTCTCACTCTCTTCAAACGGTAATGAGAAATAGTGACGCAATAATTCTATACGTTTCGTTTGTAATATACGTTGACTGGCTTTTGAGCTTATATAATCAAATAAAAGATTGTTCGTCCACATTAAAAAGCGAATACCCGCAAACAAAGCTATATATAAATACGCACCTTTTAGCTCCCTTTGAATAAGATTGTCTACAATTAATCCCATGAAAATTGGGCGTGATAAATTTAAAATAGCAGCAATTATCCCACTACATACAGCTGCCATTACTAATATTTTCTCTTTTCGTAACGGCCACAATATTCTTTTATATTCTTTCATGACGTTCCCTCCACTTTTCGTAGTAAAAAGAAAGGGATGAAACCATATGGTTTCATCCCTTTCCATAAAATAAGGAAGCTAACTATTGTTAGCTTCCTTATTTTTCATTTCAATTATTTAGTTTGACACTTTTGATTCTTCGATTTTCTCACGAAGAACCATTTGCAGAATACCACCGTGACGGTAGTAGTCAATTTCTACTTCACTATCGAAACGAGCTACTACTTCAAATTGTTTTTCGTTGCCATCTAAATCAGTTGCAACTACTTTTACAAGATCGCGCGGTCTAACTGTTTTGTCAATTTGAATTTCAAATGACTCGTTACCAACAAGACCTAACGTTTCAGCACTTTCGCCATCTTTAAATTGAAGTGGTAATACACCCATTAATACTAAGTTACTGCGGTGAATACGTTCGAAGCTTTCTGCGATTACTGCTTTAATACCTAATAAGTTAGTACCTTTCGCAGCCCAGTCACGAGAACTTCCCATACCGTAATCTTTACCAGCAACAACTAGAAGACCTGTTCCATCTTCTTTATATTTCATAGCAGCATCATAGATTGATGTTACTTCACCAGTTGGCCAATATGTTGTATATCCACCTTCTGTTCCTGGTGCGATTTGGTTTTTAATACGGATGTTTGCAAATGTACCACGCATCATAACTTCATGGTTACCACGACGAGAACCGTAAGAGTTAAAGTCAACTGGTTGTACGCCGTTTTCTAATAAGTAGCGTCCAGCTGGTGTGTGCTTACCAATTGAACCTGCTGGTGAAATGTGGTCTGTCGTTACAGAATCACCAAATTTACCAACTATGCGTAAACCTGATAACGTTTCAACTTCACCTGGCTCTTTAGATAAACCTTCAAAGAATGGTGGGTTTTGAATGTATGTTGAATCATTATCCCAAGTATATAAAGCTTCGTTTGAAGTTTGGATTTCATTCCAACGCTCATTGCTGTTAAATACTTGTGCATATTCTTTCTTGAACAGTTCAGATGTAACAACACTTTGAACTACATCTTCAATTTCTTTAGCTGATGGCCAAATATCGTTGAAGTAAACAGCATTGCCATTTGCATCTTTACCGATTTCATCATTTTTCAGGTCAATATCAACAGTACCTGCAAGTGCATATGCCACAACAAGTGGTGGTGATGCTAAGTAGTTTGCTTTTACAAGAGGATGAATACGACCTTCAAAGTTACGGTTACCAGATAAAACAGATGTTACTAGTAAGTCGTTTGCTGCGATTGATTCTTCTAATTCTGGCGCTAATGGACCAGAGTTACCGATACAAGTCGTACAGCCGTAACCAACTGTTTGGAAACCTAATTGGTCTAAATATGTTGTTAAACCTGATTTATCTAAGTACTCAGTAACAACTTTAGATCCTGGTGCTAATGATGTTTTTACGTACTCAGGTACTACAAGTCCTTTTTCAATTGCTTTCTTCGCAACTAGACCTGCCCCGATTAATACGTATGGGTTTGATGTATTTGTACAGCTTGTAATTGCAGCGATTGCAATTGCACCTGTTTTCATCGTTACTTCTTTATCTTCTAATGTAACCTTCACTTCTTTATCGAACTCTTGCTCATTAAATCCAAGTCCTTGTGTTCCAACTGGTGCTAAAACAGCTTTGTGGAACGCATCTTTCATATCTGAAAGTGGAATTAAATCTTGTGGGCGTTTCGGTCCAGAAAGGTTAGATTCGATTGTATTTAAATCAATTTCAACAAGATCAGTGTAGATTGGATCTTTACTGTCTGCTGTATAGAATAAACCGTTCGCTTTACAGTATTCTTCAACAATACGAATTTGCTCTTCATCTCTACCTGTTAAACGTAAGTATTCTAATGAAATATCATCGATTGGGAAGAATCCACAAGTTGCGCCGTATTCTGGTGCCATATTTGAAATTGTTGCACGGTCAGCTAAAGGCATGCTCTTTAGTCCATTACCGAAGAACTCAACAAATTTACCAACTACACCTTTTTGACGTAATACTTGTGTTACTTTTAATGCAACGTCTGTTGCTGTAGTACCACTTGGAAGTGTGCCAGTTAATTTCACACCGATTACTTCAGGTACTGGGAAGTATGAAGGCTGTCCAAGCATTCCTGCTTCTGCTTCAATACCACCAACGCCCCATCCAAGAACGCCGATACCGTTAATCATTGTTGTATGCGAGTCTGTTCCAACTAATGAATCTGGGTATGCAACTAAGTCACCTTCAGCATTTTTCACAGCATGAACAACTGGTGCTAAATATTCAAGGTTTACTTGGTGTACAATGCCTGTAGCTGGTGGAACTGCACGGTAGTTATCAAATGATTTTTGTGCCCAGCTTAAAAATTTATAACGTTCTTCATTACGTTTAAACTCTAAGTCCATGTTGAATGCAAGCGCGTCTGCCGTACCCGCTCTATCAACCTGTACAGAGTGGTCAATTACAAGGTCTACAGTAATTTCAGGATTAATTTTGTCAGGATCCCCACCCATGTCTGCCATTGCTTTACGAAGCGAAGCCAAATCAACAACAGCTGGAACACCAGTGAAATCTTGTAAAATTACACGTGATGGTTTAAATGGAACATCGATATCTTGCACATCTTTCGTTCCCCATTTCGCTAAATTTGTAACATGCTCTTCTGTGATTACACGTCCGTCTACTTGACGAAGTACTGATTCAAGTAAAACTTTCACGGAATATGGTAATTGAGATACGTTGCCAACCCCTGCATTTTCAAGCGCTTTCAAATCATAATAATGATACGTTTTTCCATCTACTTCAAAAGTTGCACGTGATTGAAATGGATTATGTTTGACCATTATGTTTCCCCCCTGTTAAACGTGACTAAGTTGTCTGAATATAAAATGTAGACAAACTTTTCAATACCTTACGATAATATCTTATTACAACTTTCTAAATAAGTAAATAATAAGAAACTTATAGATTATCATAAGTTTTCTTTATGTTTCTAAATTTGAATAGCTTTCATGCTCCTTATGAATACTATTATCATAAAGTAAAGTGCTCTATCAGCGGTTTACTTACAGTTCATACATACTATGAACTGCTCATCATTCAACATACAAAAAATGTTATAGGGGTGAAATAAAATGGGTAAAAGAAAAGCAAATCATACTATTTCAGGAATAAATGCTGCATCTGCACAAGGACAAGGAACTGGTTACAATGAAGAATTTGCAAACGAGCCTTTAACTCCAGCAGAGCGACAAAATAATAAGAAACGTAAAAAGAACCAGTAAAGAAAAATCCCAAAAGGTCTATTTTCCTTTTGGGATTTCTTCTAATGTTTATAACGTAGTAATTCCGAAACCGTTACAAATCGATAGCCCTGTTTTTTCAGCTCAGGTAAAATTTTTGCTAGCGCTGCTACCGTTTGACTACGATCATTCCCTCCATCATGTAACAATACAATATCGCCACTTTTAGCATTTTTCACTACATGATTTACAATGGATTCAACCCCTGGATTTGCCCAATCACGCGGGTCTTGATGCCACGACCATAGAACGGTTTGATAGCCAGCCTCTTTCGCTGTTTTAAATACAGCATCGTTAATATATCCGCCAGGAGGACGGAATAGCAAAGGTTCTTTCACCCATTTTTCAAAAAATTTCTTTCCATCTAAAATATCATTTTCTAATTTTTCATCTGACGAATTACTTGCGTACAAATGATTCATCGTATGATTTCCAATCTCATGTCCCTCTTTTAACACTTGCTTTACTAAATATGGATTACGCTGAACTCGAAATCCAATCATAAAAAATGTCGCTTCCGCCTTATATTGACGTAATAAATCTAAAACTTGTGGTGTATACGTTGGATCTGGCCCATCATCAAATGTAATTGCAATAATTTTTTCATTATTAGGTACTTCCCATGTTACATAACCAGTTGGTTCTAACTCTTTTCTGAGCAACATTTTCGCTTCCACTTTTTCCACTTGAAATATATGTACTGCACATAACAAAGAAAAAACTAATAGAAAAATTTTCTGTTTTAGCATAACGTTTACTAAAGCAGCAAGGTTGTCGAATAGACAACAACCTCATTTACTTTTCTAATTGATCTACATTTCGCATTATATTTTGGAGATTATTTTCATATTGCTCAAGTTGTGGACGTTGTGTTTCTGAAGCTACCTCTAGTGCATTTTGAATTTGTTCATACGCTTCCTGAACCTCTTGGCGTAACTCTTTTAAATCATGACCGTAGTTAGGGTCATTTTTCACAATATTATTAAATGCATTTTCTGCTTGTGTAACTCCTTGCTGTGCCGCTTGAAAGGCTTGTTGCTTATCTTTATGATATGGCATTATATAATCCCCTTTCTATAATTGTTAGTCCCCTTTATCTTTACCTTTTTTTCTAAAAACATTCTCGTATAAAATCGCCAACTTCTCTCATTCTAAAAAGAAAGAGGAGGTGTCATATACAATGGGTAAAAACAACCGTGAATCAAAAGAAAAACAAGGACAACCTGAACCATTAAGCGGATCTCATAAAGTAAAAAACCGTAACCATTCACGCCAAAAAAAACATTCACATCATGATATGTAATAAAAACATTCACATACCGTGCACATTCAACATAAAATGTTTGTATTTCATCATTTATTCTTCACCTCTGTTTCATTCATGCATAACATGATATGAATTGATATTTTACGGAGGGTGTCTTACATGGGCAAGAAAAAGAAGAATTGTCTTTTTCATGTTGATGGTTTCGAAGAATGGATGGATCAATTTTGTTCCGATTCTTATAGTAACTTTAGCTTTCCAAATCAAATTCACATCGATCTTTGCGAAACCGAAGAAGAATATATTTTGGAAACAGATGTACAAAATGTCACGGAACAAAATGTACTCATTAAAAAGTTAGAGACAGGCCTAGCTATATGCATACTTCATAAAAACATTTACTTACAACGAACAATCCCTTTACCTACTACTATCATTTATAAAAAGATGCTAGCCTGCTTAGAAAACGGATTTTTAGCCATTCATATTTCCAAAAATGAAGTTGCTGATAAGCATGAAAAAAAAGTTCTTTTTTCAAATTAAGAGTTAATATAATTCAAACTAAGCCCCAGTTGGTTACTGGGGCTTATGTTATTTCGCATGCATTTCTATATTAGAATTTCTATCATATCTTTTTTTCGATAAACCTTTTGTAACTAAAAGCACAGGAAATGCCACAGTTGAAAATATAGCTAGTGCTGAAAATACCGCAAACCCATTTTGGTACCCGTAGTAATCGAGAAGTACTCCTCCGAACCACGGACCTATTACTACTCCAATTCCCGAAAAGCCCATCGCACCGAAGTATGTTCCTTTTAGATGCGCAACAGCAATATCATCAATAAATACATCCGTCATCGAAAACATTAAGACTTCTCCAATTGTAAAAATAATTGTACAAACGGCAGCACCTAGCATAGATTCTACTATTCCAAAGCCAAATAATCCCCCGCTCACAAATAAAGTCCCAACCATAATTGATGTTAACGGTGTATACTTTTTGCACATTTGAATAACAGGGTATTGGATAATCACTACAACAATTGCATTTAAAGCGAGCATATATGAGAATAGCTTCACCCCATCCTCAAATATATGTGCATTTGCAAAATATTGAGATACTGTCGTCGTTAAATGGGAAAAACCGCAATTACTCAAAATAATACCGACTAAAGCAACTAAAAATACTATATCTTTTCGCAATATACGTATTGCATTTAGCATTGTAACAGTTTTTTCTGTACTCACTTTCTTTTTTTCCATTGGATACTTCTTAAATTGGAACGCTAATATAGCTGTATATAGAATATATACCCCAGCTGCTACTAAAAAAGGAATTGTTGATTTTGCACTTCCAATCTGTAATCCAACAATTGGTCCAATTGCAACTCCAACATTTATTGCACCGTATCGTAAGTTATAGACGAGTAACCGATACTCAGGCTTTGTTAAATCTGATAATAATGCTCTTGATGTTGGCTCAAAAAACGACCTACATAATCCATTTAAAGCGTTTAATAAAAAGAAACTTAAAACATGATCCGCAAGTGAAAAACCTATAAACACAAAAACCCAAACGATCATGGACCAGAGCATAATCGTTTTCCGGCCAAATCGATCTGATAAATTCCCTCCGATAAAACTAGCAAAAACACCAACAAGTGCACTCGTTCCGATAATAGCACCAGTCATTCCAGCTGATACACCTTTAACAGTCGTTAAATAAATCGCTAAAAAAGGGATACTCATTGAAGTTGCAAACCTAGCAAACAATGTACCTAAAATAATACTCATTCCAAGCGGATGAATATGCTGTAACTTCCCCTTCATCGTTAAACCTACTCTCTCTATTTTCACAAAAAAAGAAAGCAAAGGATCTGCTTTCTTTTCCTTTTTCTATACTTGAGCTGTTGATACCCGAGTTGTTCTCGTTATGTCCATATCAATTCCATATGTGAACTGTAATTCTTTACACACATCTTTAATTAAGATTGCGACATTATACTTTTCATTAAATTGTAAAACTATGTTTTCTACTTCTTCATATGTATACTTATATTCCCCTGTAATGACACTTTTTAGATCAAAGCATTCGTTAATACAAAGTTGTACAAGTAGCTGGTCATATTTCTCTATTACATCTTCTTTCTTCCAAAGTAACTCTTTTACATATAATCGATCAAACTTCACACTTTCTCGATTACAATCCGTTAAAATCCGGGTCATTTCGTTTAATTCTCGATATAATTCGGAAATATTTCTACTTAAACTAAGCAGTTTATCTACGCCGTTTTCATATAACATATTTATTCCACCCCCGCATTTTCTTTCCCTTATTATAGCAAGAAAATTCTAAAAATAGTTTCTTTCTTCTGAAATATTAGGAAACTAATTTCAATTGCATTACAATGAAACTAGTTAATGCGAGGGGAGAAAGAAAATTGGAGCACAAATTATATTACACTGACGCTTATAAGCAAGACTTTACTACTAAAATTATAAAGCAAGATTATGATAAAGACGGTAACTTATACGTTGTTTTGAATGAAACAGCATTTTATCCGACAGGTGGCGGACAACCATATGATACTGGTACATTAAATGATATCAATGTAATCAATGTAGAAGAGATAAACGGAGAAATTCGTCACTACATTGCAGAACAATTACATACAGAAGACGTAGAAGGTAAAATCAATTGGGAGCGCCGTTTTGATCATATGCAACAACATGCAGCTCAGCACATTTTATCTGCTGCTTTTTGGGACCATTTTAACATGCCTACAATTGGATTCCATCTTGGTAAAGAAACAGTAACAATTGATTTAGAAACAGAAAATCTTCATGCAGAAACGGTTGAAAAAGCAATACAAATTGCAAACAAAATTGTTTTTGAAAACCATCCAATCCGCATCCAGTGGATGAACTTAGAAGAAGCGAAAACGTTGCCCCTTCGTAAAGAACCGACTATGACAGAAAATATACGGGTTGTTATTATCGAAAACTTTGACTACAACGGTTGTGGTGGAACGCATCCGAAACGAACTGGTGAAGTTGGTCCTATTCAAGTACTAGGATGGGAGCGCAATAAAGGTGGTATACGCTTAACGTTTATCGCTGGTTGGCGTACACTTAAATTAATGGGACAACAGCAACAAATTATGAAAGATGTTTCTAAACAATTAAACAGTAGCGAAACTGATATTCCAGCAAAAGTGGCGCAACTGCTTACTTCTCAAAAAGAAAACGAAAAAGCAATACAAACAATGAATGAAAAATTATTATTTGCAGAGGCAAATGAACTACTTCTACAGCCTATAAAAATTCATGCTGACATACTTATTTCTAAAGTATTTACAAATCGTTCTATGCAAGAAATCGCAAAGCTTTCCGCTATTATTACAGAACAACAAGAGCATGCAATTACGTATTTCGTCATCGAAAATGATGACAAACTACAATGTATTCTCGCTTGCGGAAAATCAGTATCACTCGATATGAATGCTCTTTTAAAAGACGCTCTTCCTACAATCGAAGGAAAAGGTGGCGGAAATAAGAAGAGTGCTCGCGGTGGCGGGAAAGCAATTATGAGCGGAGATGAATTTTTAAATCAGCTTGTTTCTTCTTTACAGTCGGCGGTGTAAAGCATTTTTAGTAAGGATAGCTAATAGCTATCCTTACTCTATAGTTACAGGCCAATATTTTGTTTCAATCCTTGGTAACTCCCTGCATTTGAAAAACCTTCACTTATAAGAGTTATAAAAGTTTCCGAAAAACCATAATGACTTAAATCTTTAATCGGCACCATTTGCACATCATGAATTGGATTATGATCAAATTCATTAGAGGGTAACATAATTTCCCCTGTAAGCTTTTCAAGTAGAAATGTAATATGTAATAAAGATGGACTGGCATCCAGTTTATCACAAACATAGAGTAGCTTCTTAATTTTAACTTCTAATCCCGTTTCTTCTCTCATTTCTCTAATCATCGCCTCTTCTAACATTTCACCATTCTCCACTCTTCCTCCAGGTAAAGACCAATTCCTATTAGCAACTTTTTGCTTTACTAGCAATAATTTTTCACCTTCAATTAAAATTCCCGTAACACGAACTTGCATTACATTTTCCATATGTAATCTCCTCTTCCCATTATATTTACAAATTAACCCTTCCATAAAAAGAACATACGTTTTATAATTGAAGAAAATTATGGAAGAAAGTAGTTGTTACATTCATGCGTCCAACTTTAACAAAGTCTATATCACTTGAAGATTTCCAAAACTATTATTGGTTAAAAGCAGAACTCCAAACATTTTGTCGTGAGAATGGGTTGCCAGCTAGTGGCTCTAAGATCGAAATAACCGAGCGTATCTCACATTATTTAACTACTGGTAAAATATTAAAAAACAGCTCTGTTCAAAAGGTGAGTAAAGCTTCCCTATCCTATAAAGACCTTTCTCTTCAAACGATTATTACTAACAATCACCGCTGTAGCGAAGATGTTCGTGCTTTTTTCAAAGAAAAAATCGGAACAAACTTCCGCTTTACAGTAGCTCTTCAAAAATTTTTCAAAGAGAATGTTGGAAAAACATATGAAGACGCGATAGCTTTTTGGCATGAAGAAAACGAACGAAAAAAAGACCCTACATACAAAACAACTATCGGTACACAATTTGAATACAATCGCTTTACTCGTGACTTTTTCGAAGATCCAAATAATAAAGGGAAAGCAAAAGCTGATGCGATTGCTGCTTGGAACGAAATGAAAGCGAAGCCTGGTAGCAATATTTATGTTCCTCAAAAAGTAGAAAACTAGTTACCTCGCTAGTCTTCTACTTTTTCAAATAATAGCGCAATCCCTATCCCGCCTCCAATTCCTAATGTAGCAATTCCATATTTCATAGACTCTCTTTGTGCCTGATAAAACAAACGTGTTACAAGCATAGCACCAGATGCACCGTACGGATGACCGAGCGCAATTGCTCCACCATTTACATTTACTTTTTCGTACGGAATTTGTAACTCTTTTGCGCAAGCAACAACTTTTGAGGCGAATGCTTCATTTATTTCAAAATAATCGATGTCCTCTACTTTTACATTCATTTCGTTTAATAATTTGTTCACCGCAAATATCGGACCAGTCCCTGGAAGCTTGGGATCCACTCCCACTACAGCACTACGAACGAAACGAAGTACAGGCTTGTATCCTAACTTTCGGGCTTGTCCCTCTTCCATTACAAGAACAGCACATGCCCCATCATTTACACCGCATGAATTACCTGCCGTTACTGTTCCATTTTGTAAAAATGCGGGCTTTGTTCTTTTAATGATTCGTTCATAATTCATTTCTGGCTTTATAGATTCATCTAATAATCCATTAAAAGAAAATATTTCATCATGTATATATCCTTTTTCTAACGCTTGCAGTGTCCGCTTATAACTAAGACAAGCATACTCGTCTTGCATTTCTCTCGTTATATTATAACGCTCCGCAACATATTCAGCCGCTACTCCCATGTCAGGATCACCAATTGTTTCAGGTGAAAATCTTGCTCTTTTTTGAAAAGGTGACGTACTTGTACTCTCTACTCCCCCGGCGATATAACACTTACCTGCCCCGCCTTGAATGAGATGACACGCAGTTCGAATTGCTTCTAAACCAGAACCACATTGCCGATCAATCGTTACACCAGGAATATGATAGCCAAGTCCCACCTCTAAAGCAGATAATCTCGCAACATTCCCTCCTGGCCCAACAACATTACCTAATATGACATCATCTATTTCCCTCTCAATCCCTTTACTTAAAAACGTAAGAAGCGGCGTTGTTAATTGCTGAACTTCATACTCTTTTAACATCCCATTCTTCTTACCAATAGGTGTTCTTTTCGCCTCTACAATAACTGCTCTATTCATATATTTTCTCCCGGTTTTCAATCATACTTTTTGCTTCCATACGAGCGATTTTCCCACTATTTGTATAAGGTATTCCATCTACAAAATGCCATTCTTTCGGTATTTTAAAAGAGGATAATCTCTGTAAGCAAAAACTCTTTAATTGTTGTTTCGTAGCACTTCCTTTTACGATCGCGACGGGCTTTTCACCCCAGTAACTATCTTTCACACCAATTACAACTATTTCATCAACAGCTGGGTGTTCATGTAATACACTTTCTATTTCTTCTGGATAAATATTGATTCCTCCAAATAAAATCATATTCTTCTCTCTACCAACAATATATATAAAGCCTTCTTCATCTTCATAGCCTACATCTCGCACTGTCATCCAACCTTCTGCATTCAACTCCCGTGTTAAAACCCCATCTATTATGTATCCCATAAAAAACTGATCACTTTTCACATAAACAGTTCCTATTTCACCTTTTTGTACTTCTTCGCCTGCTTCATTACATATTCGAACTTGCACATTATGACAAGGTTTTCCTACTGAATTTGGCCTTCTTTCGCTTTCTGCATCGACTAGTGCTGTTACAAAACTTAACTCTGATGCACCATAAAATTCATATCTTTTCGCATAAGGAAATATATTCTTTATTTTTTCTTTCGCTTCAGCTTCCCATTTCGCTCCTGACGAAATAATTTTCACTTTATTTTCTATTAATCTACTTTCTTTATATAAAGATTCAAGCATTGTCGGAACTGTATACATAACTGATATATTTTCAGTTTCTAACTTATCTAATACTTGATTTGGAAAGAACTTTCTCATAATGTGCACTGTTTGTCCTACATATAATGCACTTATTGCCCCGTATAAGAAAAGAGAATGAACGAGCGTCCCAGCTATTAAAATCGAATCCTCCCTTTTCATATGAAAATCATGTACATTACAATCAAAACTATGAACCCACGATTGTTGTGCACGTAAAAATGCTTTTGCTGTTCCTGTTGATCCTGATGTAAATCCCATATAAAAAGGAGCATGTTGTACACTTTCTACAGTGGAATATGTAGGAAGATATTTCTCTATCATTCTTTTCCACTCATCAATTTCAATTACTCTTCCTTCTTCATCCAATAGATCATTCACCTTATATCGTTCTGTCACAATCATATCCGGATTACTAATTTCAATTCTTTCTCTGAGCTCATCTTGTTTCCACTTTATATCTAACGGAACACAAACCCACCCGGCCATAGCGGCACCAGAAAATAGTTGTAAAAACTCTATACGATTTTCTAATAGGATTGCTATCGTTTTATTCTTCGATTTTTTTTCATTTAACCAGCTTGCTACTTTACAAACTGATTCAAACCACTCTTTATATGTTAAAACTCTATCATTTTCCTTTATCGCTATTTTATTTGGTTGTAAAGAGGCATGCTTTTTATATTCTTTTGTAATCCCCATATGAGACGTCCTTTCTTTGCAATAATAATAAAAAGAAACACGCAATTAACGTGTTTCTTCCCTTTATCATCCCGCATTTGTATATTTTCCATTCTTTAAAGCGGGCGTAATAATATGTTTCAATGAACGATGTAATTTTGTTACGAGAACTGCCGCAATAATTGCTTTTATACAATCCCCTGGTAAAAACACAGCACTCACTTTCATTGTCTCCCATACAGAAACTTCCATTAAGAACGCTTGTACAGTAATACCAAATACATAAACTACGAAAATACCACCAATTATATTAATACATAATACTTTTATAATAGAAACTTCACGTAAACGCTCAATTAAATAACCAATAACAAACGCCCCAATGATGTAACCAAGTAAATATCCTGCACTTGGTCCAACAAATACACCAAGGCCACCGCGTCCACCAGCAAGCAATGGTGCTCCAACTCCTACAATAAGTAAGAAAATAAGCTGACTTAACGCACCTAGACGTGATCCTAACAACCCACCCGCAAGCATAACACCGAGTGATTGCAATGTAATTGGAACTGGTGTAATAGAAAGAGCAATCGGAGGTATTAACCCTAACACTCCCATAATAGAACTAAATAAAGCGACGAAAACTAAATTTTTTGTATTCATATTTGCTTCTCCTATTTGTAAACTTAAAATTGTTTTTAGATAACATATCACAAAAATTATATTATCTTTCCACTCCTCTTTTGTCAACCGTTAATGTATTAGAGTTTACAAATAAAAGTTCACTTATTTCTCTCTATGCAAATGCTCCAGTTCTTTCCGAAGCGCCTGTTTTAAAAACTTCCCAACAGATGTTTTCGGTATTTCTTCCATAAAGACAATATCGTCTGGCAACCACCACTTCGCAAACTGTGGTTTTAAAAACTCATATATTTCTTCTTTTGTAACCGTACTATTTTTCTTTTGAACAACGCAGGCAATTGGTCGCTCTTGCCACTGAGGGTGAGGAACTGCAACGACAGCCGCTTCAAATATAGCATCATGTGCCATTAAAGCATTTTCAAGATCGACCGAAGAAATCCATTCTCCCCCGCTTTTAATAACATCCTTCGTACGGTCAACAATTTTCACGCAACCTTCCTCATCCACTGTGACAACATCACCAGTATATAACCATCCATCGCGAAAACCTTCGACAGTACGATCATCGTTATAATAGCTTTCAGCGATCCAAGGTGCTCGTAAACATAATTCTCCCATCTCAGTACCATCCCACTTCACTTCACCATTTGTACCGACTACTTTCATCTCGACACCAGGTACAAGATATCCTTGTTTAGAGCGAATTTCTAGTTGCTCTTCATACGATAATTCCGTTTCATAACTTTTTAAACGTGCAAGTGTTACGAGTGGACTCGTTTCAGTCATACCATATGCATGTATGAACGGAACATTATGTTTCTGTTCAAATGCTTTAATAACACTTTTCGGCGCCGCTGCACCTCCGCATAGTATTCTCGTCATACTAGATAAATCGTAACTATTATTTTCTAACTCTTGTAATACGCCGAGCCAAATTGTCGGCACACCCGCAGCTAACGTCACTTTTTCTGATTGAATCATCTCTAATAAAATTTTTGGAGTAAACATCGGTCCAGGAAGAACTTGTTTTGATCCAAACCAAGTAGCCGCAAAAGGAAGTCCCCAAGCGTTCACATGAAACATCGGGACGATTGCCATTGCTGCATCACTTTCCGATAAAGCAGCTGTATCCGCTAAACCGAGTGCCATACAGTGTAATACAGTACTACGATGCGTATATACAACACCTTTTGGATTTCCTGTAGTCGCTGACGTATAACACATACCAGCAGGTGTATTTTCATCAATATCTTTTACAAATTGGAAATTTGGATCACCTTCTTCTAATAGCTTTTCATAATGATATACAGGCTTCAGCGTCGTATTTGGGAGTTTATCTTTATCAGTCATAATAATGTAAGCTTGTACAGTTGATAATTGTGATTGAATATTTTCAACAAGCGGTACGAGATCTTCATCTATAAGTAGAATTCGGTCTTCTGCGTGCTGAATAATGTATGAAATATGTTGAGGAGATAAACGAATGTTAATTGTGTGCAAAACAGAAGCAATACCTGGAATAGCAAAATACGCTTCCACATGTCGATGATGGTTCCACGCTAACGTTCCTACACGTTCACCTTCTTTAATTCCAAGCTTTTTCAACGCACTGGAAAGTCTTCTCGTCCTTTCCCCTAACTGCTTATACGTTAATGTCGTAATGGTATCATGTGTGCGAGAAACAATTTCTTTCTTTGAGAATAACTTTTCTGCTCTTTCCATCATAGAACTAATTGTTAGCGGTACATTCATCATCATATTGGTTATATCCCCCTTTAAAGCGTTTTCATTTTTTCGTTTATTATAACAGACTTCCGCAAATGATTACGACATTTTTCTATATTTTCTGAATTATTTCTTTGGAAATAATTCAGAACGATAAAAAACATGTTTTGAATACATTGATTCGAAACATGTTTTTTATTTTTTATAAACTATCTACCATTTTCCTTACTTTCTTTTTCAATTTAAAAATAAAACGATTACTGTATTCCTTATTTTCTACTAAAATCCGATACGTCTCTAACACCCCTAACACACGAACAAAAAGATAAACTCCGATAGCAATAAGTACAACACAATAAGGATAATACTGTACGAGTTCTCCTGAAGTAATTCGTTTTTTCTCAAATAAAAACGGTATCGCTCCTGCTGCAATAAAACAAAATCCAACGATCACTACTGCCGTATACTTCTTCTTAATAGTCGCATATCTTTTGGTCAATTCTTTTAGAAAGTTTTGATCAAATAGTAGTTCTTCCTTTTTCAATACATTGTATCGACTCTCTTCTATCGTTACAGGTGCCATCATTGCTCCGATTCCAAGCACTGCAATGATAATGACAAGAAACGTAGACATTGTTGCATTTTCTTTAAATAATAAGTACGGTATTGTAGATAAAATAAGCAAGCTAAATCCTAATGCAATATATTTAGAAATTTTTTGTCCATACACTACATACCCTTCTGCCATTTCCTTACTTACATAATAACTATTTTCCTTTTCGTTACTTTGCTCAGCAGTTTCTTTTAATAAATAGTCAAGTGATACTTCAAATACATTTCCAATCATTATTAACTTTTCAGTTTCAGGAAAACCTTGACCGTTTTCCCATTTACTAACCGCTTGCCTTGTTGTGTTTAATTTTTCAGCTAATGCTTCTTGAGAAAGGCCCTTTTCTTTTCTTAATTTAAAAAGCTTTTCACCAAATCCCATATGTGTGTCCCCCTTTGTTATCTTACCTAAATTGTATGTAAACATTGCCTTTATCTCTATCTTCCCGCGGTTGCACTTTGTCAACTTACGGTTGCGAATGTGTTATATAGTGGTTTTGTATACGATTTAGCTATTATTCTTCTATGATTATGGCGTTAATAAACCACCCTCTCCTAATAACCATTTATAACAATTAAAGGTAATTATTGTTATAAAAAAACAAAAAAACTCCTTTATTTAAAGGAGTTTTAAATATGAAATATTCCAAGAGGAGCTGTTTTTTCTTCCTCCTACTGCCTCACAATTTCTTCTATATATTTTTATGTGTCATATAACGAACTATGTACAGTATATGTTTTCATCTCTTTATCTGAGGCATACTCATATATATATATGTAAAATATTACTCTTATTAACTTTTCTAATAAAGTCACTACTCAATAATCATAACGGCTTCTGCTTAAACTTTTCATAATGTCGTACTTTTAATGAAAGGATATTCCCGCAATCTGTACAAATATAAGCATCCACCGGTGAAGATGTGAACATCGTTTCCTTTTTCCGTATTTGTGCATATCCGACAAACTCACCTTCTCCTATGTTTTGAGAACCACAATTAGAGCATGTCTGCACGGTTTTTTGTTTCATGAGAGCACCACCTTTAATCTGTTTCCACTCCCTTCGACAGCTCACTTCCATTTCCCTTCCAAAAAGCCTCTTATTCTCTCACATTTCAACAGGAATCTCAAAACAAAAATCGTATATGTACTATGAAATATATTTATTAACGGAGGAATTTTATGACTACTGTTATGACACTCGATATAGCAACAGAAATTGAAAATGCAGAAATTGATATGCTCTCTTCTAGATTAGAGAGACTACAAACAATAAGCGGAAACCCAATGCAAGTGCAAATGAAAAAATTCGGTAGCGCCACTGCCTTTTCATCAAAAATAATTGCTGGTCCTGCTTTTAATACGGTAAAAGGTATTACAAATGCAGATGCGATTGATGCAATCATTTCTTATTATGAATCACTACAAATCCCTTGTCGTTTTGAAATTACCCCAGCACAAGGTACAACTAAATTATTTCAATACTTATCTCAAAAAGGGTTTTATCAATCTAACTTCCATACTGCTTTGTATAGTATACCGAGAGAGGGTTCATCACTTCTTCCTTCTAATATTACAATACGAAAACTAAAAGAAAATGAGTTTGATATTTTTGCAAACATTTATGTACATGGATTTAATATGCCATCCTTTACAAAAGATAGCGTGCGCCAAAATAATGAAATTCTTTACAATGAACCAGGATGGCATTTTTTCATAGCTGAAGTTCAAAATATCCCTGCTGGTATTGGTGTCCTGTATATAAATAAGGGTGTCGCATCATTAGCTGCTTCTGCTACTTTGCCAGAATTTCAGCGTAAAGGCTGTCATACTGCATTAATTCAAAAACGAATTAAGACAGCTATTGAATCAAATTGTACTTTAATAGTTGGACAAGCAAGGTTCGGTAGCGGCAGTCAAAATAACATGGAACGTGCCCACATGAAAATTGCTTATACAAAATCAATATGGACCGCAAAAGACATATAATTTACTTTATTTCTCCTTCCGTTACATTTTTAAACATTTTATGACAAATCCTTTTCTATCCTATTAATCATTTGAATATTCAAACTAGATTTGTTACGATATTACTAGATACATCATTCAACTTGCAATATGAAAAGAGAATTCTAATCAAACTACAAGGAGGAGAAATGTATGACTAAACATGATCATGGTTTAAAAGAAAAAGTAGAAGGTGCCATTGATAAGGTAAAAGGTGAAGTAAAAGAAGTTGTTGGGAAAGTAACTGACAATAAGAAATTACAAGCTGAAGGAAAATGGGATAAGGTGAAAGGCACTGCTAAAGATACAGTTGGTAATGTAAAAGAAAAAGTACATGAATATAAAGAACACAAGAAAGAAAAATAAAAAAAGAGCCCATCGGCTCTTTTTTTTATTTTCCTTCATTCTTTTCTAGCACGTATAAATCTTCTTCCATATTCGTTAATTTCTCACTTACAAGCTTTCTTGCATCTCCAATTGCTTGATTATATGCAAACGGTCCAACTAATTTAATCATTTCTTCTATTAAACGCTCTGCTTGGAAACGTCCAATTTCATCTAAATCTTCTTCCATAAAAAATTGCTGAATTTGTGCTACAAGTTCTTCTTTTTTATCATTTGGTATTTTTATATTCATCATCGTTGTTACTCCTCTATATTTAAGATAGTATCTTCCTTAACTCTACCATAGAAAAACGATTACCAGGACAGCTTTTTGTAACTCCTTCTAACTCTCTATGACCGAGTATATTTTCTTTCTTTATAGCAAATTGCTTCATAAACAGTTTACATAAAGAATATAATGCATTCACTTGTGCAGGAGTTGGATCGTATTTATCGAAATTTCCCGTCATACATATTCCAATTGTATGGCGGTTATGGTCTTTCGCGTGCGCTCCAATATGTAAACCTCGTCCTTCCACTACAGTTCCATCCTTTTCGATAAAATAGTTGTAACCAATTCCGCTCCACCCCCTTACAGTTTGATGAAATTCATGCGTTTTATACACGTCCCATCCATCTTCAGCTGTATGGTGAATAATCAGTTTGTTTACTTTTTCTAAAGAAACTAATTCATCTTGAAATGTTAGATTGACACGTTTAATTTCCATTTGAACTGCCTCCTCTTAAAAATCAATCATAATAATCGTTTTATCATCTGGCCTTATTCTCTTTTCCGCTTCTAGCTCTTCAATAATTGCTATATATTCGTTTATACTATTCTTTCTTATATATGCAACAGTTTGTTCTAATGACCAATCTGGGTGAAATAACCCGTCTGAACAAATAAAAATCCCACTCACTTCATCTGTATGTAATTCACCATGTTGTAAATAATGTATCGCTTCTTTCATTCCATTTGCAACTGAATAACCATTTGGCATATTTGCAAGATAACGATTGTATTTTAACTGTTCTCGAACATCTTGAAAAACATATTCTTCTGGTACAGATAACCCTTTTTTACGATCTTCTTCCCTCTTCTTTTTTGCTCTTTTACTAATTCCTTCAACTGTGTCTTTCGTTAATACTTGCATCGTTCCATTTTGAAAAGTTGCGACAATCATACAGTCCCCAAGCTGCGCATATTCAATTTTCTCACCAACTATTTGGACTGCCGCGATACATGTGCACCACAAATGCTCTTTTTTTCTCGTGTCTACTTCATATTCTAACATTTTGCTTTGCAATGCTTCATTTGCTTTGGCAACTGCAAATTGTAAACTATGATTCTCTCGTAATGCAGTAAAATAACTTGCAAATAAATGCGAAGCGATGTATGCTCCATTATGTCCCTTTTCATCACGAAACGGGACAAGTGGTGTTGCACCGTCACATACACCATAAATCTTTTTTTCTTTATTACAAAAATAAGAATCCTCACATTCTTGCTTCAACGGGCTTTTCTGTTGATATGTTTTTATCTTCACAACTGTATCCCCTTTCAAATGATAAAATACTCAAATTCTTTTGATTAATCTAATTTACCTAAATAAACTGTTTTTACCCAAAACTTTCAATATCATATATAATCTTGAAATAATATGAATTTTTCAGTGAAGGACGGGAAAGAAATGGTCAGATTCCTTGGTGTTATTATCGGTTCTATTATTATTGCGGTTGCCTTTAATCTTTTCCTTATCCCCCACAAAATTTTAAGTAGTGGAATTGGCGGAATTGCTATTATTTTAGGGATTGTAACCCCTGTAAACACAGGCATTATTAACTTTGTATTAAACTTACCTATCCTTATTTTAGGGTACATAGGTCTTGGAAAAAAAGTAATTTTTAACACAGTTGTCTCTGTAGTTGTATTATCTGTTGCATTATACTACGTTCCAGTAAAAGTCGTAGCAACAGACCCATTGTTATCTTCTATCTTCGGAGGTGTCATCGCCGGAGCTGGTATTGGTCTTGTTTTTAACTGTAATGGATCCACTGGTGGATTTGATATTATCGGTATGCTTTTATCCCGCAAGCGAGACATTAAACTTGGCGGATTCCTTATTATTTTAAATGCAGTCGTTGTAATAATCGCAGGATTCTTCTTCACCTGGGATGTTGCACTTACAAGCTTACTTTCAATTTATGTAACTGGTAAAGTAATTGATGCTGTTCATACAAAACATCGTAAAGTTACACTTATGATTGTAACAAATGAAGCAGAAAAAATGAAAAAACAACTTCTTTCAACTGTTGTACGTGGAATAACGTTACTTGATGGCGAAGGTGCTTATTCAAGCGAGAAAAAGCGTGTACTTATGACCGTCGTTTCTCGTGAAGAATTAGCAAGTATGAAACTAACAATTTCTGAAATCGACCCGAATGCTTTCGTTAATATTACAGAAACTGTAGAAGTGTTAGGACTTTTCAGAAGAAGTTAAAGACTAGGTGGGAATCCACCTAGTCTTTATTTTGCATAAATTCAATTCGGTTTCCAAATGGATCTGACACGTAAAATCGAATTACATCTGGCCGTGCATAATCATCAATCACTTTAACACCTTGCTCTATAAGTGTTTGCTTAAATTCATTAATTTCATTCACATAAAAAGCTGGATGAGCCTTTTTAGCTGGTGTAAAGTTCCGCTCGACACCAATATGGATTTCTTGATTTCCGCATTTAAACCAACATCCACCTCGTTTTTTCAACTCTTCTGGCTTTGGAATTTCTTCCATACCAATCGTATTCCCATAAAAATCACGCGCCTCTTCTTCACACCCTACAGGTGCAGCTACTTGCACGTGATCAATCCCTTGAATATAATTTTTCATTTTCTCTCCCCCTCCTCTACCCTAATGTTATACGGAAAACAGCCGTCTGTAACTTACAAAAGGTTTATAAAACAATATAAGCTCCCCTTATTACCATCCTGCATTCACCTTGCAAAAAATAAAAAAAAAAATTTATTCTATAACTTCCATTTTTTATAGAAATACACATTACATCTATATTATAGTTATGAATAGACAAATCTTTTTAGATGCTATTTGTACGGAGGAACTATTATGAGTCGTAAAAAATATTCACCAACTCAAAAAAAACGTCATCCGAACATTTCTAGACGTTTGCGAAACCATATACAAGATCGTTCATTAACAGAAATGTACGCATCTCTGTTCGAACACAATCCTGATAGTATTATTTCATTAAATTTAGAAGGAGTTATTCTACATATAAATCCTTCTGCCGAAAGAATATTAGGTTACACTTCTTTAGAATTAGAACAGAAAAATATTACCTCTATTTTAGAAGCCCATATTTCTGAGCAAGTATTACAAAATATAAAGAATACTGAAGCGGATAATCAACAAGAGTATATCTTATCTATTTATCATAAAAATGGATTCTTATTAGATGTTGTGACAAAACTAGTTCCTATTTTTGTTCAAAATCGTCTTACTGGCGTATATGCTATTATGAAGCCGCTTGAAAAATCAGAAAGAATTGAGAATATGCTAAAAGAAAGTGAGAAGAGATTACGTACATTAGTAAACTCCATGCCTGCGTTTGTTATATTTAAAGATCATGAAGGGCGCTGGCTTGAGGCAAATGATTACGCACTTTCTTGCTTCAATTTCCATCATGTACCTTACCACGGGAAAAAAGATAGCGAACTCATTCAATATAATGAAGCATACCGAGAAGCTTTTTTACATTGTGAAGAAATCGATGAACTAGCATGGCAACAAAGACAAATTCTTCATGGCGAGGAATTTATTATACATAGAGATGATTTCGATCTAATCTTAAGTATATCAAAAGTTCCGCTTTATCATCCTGATGGTTCTCGCAAAGGTCTTATCGTGATGGGGAGAGATGTTACTGAGCTAAAAGAAACTGAAAAGTTACTACGAAAATCAGAGAAGCTCGCAGTAGTCGGACAACTGACAGCTGGAATTGCCCATGAAATTCGAAATCCACTCACTTCTCTAAAAGGTTTTCTAACGTTGCTCCTCCCTGAAATAAGTGAGGAGCAGAAATGGTATATCGATGTTATGTTAAGTGAGATTTCACAAATGGAATCCATCACGAGTCAATTTATGGCGATGTCTAAGCCACAAGTATTATCTATCCAAACTTGTAACATACAAACTTTAATTGAAGAGGTAGTTACATTTATTTTACCGACTGCAATTATGCATAGCGTTCATATCATCATGGATCATTTTGATTACGTATATGATATTCAATGTGACGGTAACCAATTAAAACAAGTGTTTATAAACATATTAAAAAATGCGATAGAAGCAATGCCAAATGGCGGAAATATTTTCATCCAAACAAAACCATTAGAGGATAATTTCATCTTAATACGAATTATCGATGAAGGTTGCGGCATTCCTGAAGATCGTATCTCCCGTCTAGGCGAACCTTTTTATAGTTTAAAAGAAAAAGGCACAGGACTAGGATTAATGATGTGTTACAAAATAATTGAAGAACATCATGGTAGATTACACATTTCAAGCGAATTAAATAAAGGTACGATTGTTGATATTGAGCTACCACTTTCTTCATCTCATCTTGCAATCCAATCTTAAATAAAAAAGAAGCATCTGCTAATCGTTAGCAGATGCTTCTTTTTTTAAAATGCTTTGTCATACCACTCTTTTGCTTTTTCTACTTCACCCATCGTTAATTGATGCCCTCGATTTTCCCAATGCATTGTTACATTCGCATTTGCATTTTCTAATAGTACCTTCAATTCCTCTGACTCTGCTGATGAACAAATTGGGTCATTTGTCCCAGCAGCAATAAACACAGATTTCCCTGCTAAATTTGCTAATTGCATTCCTCTTCTTGGTACCATTGGGTGATGAAGCACAGCACCTTTTAATGCATTTTCGTAATGGAATAATAAGCTTGCTGCGATATTTGCCCCATTCGAATAACCGATAGCTACAATGTTATTTCTATCGAATTTATATTCTTTAGCCGCTTCATCTAAAAATTCATTTAATTCCTTCGTACGGAAAATTAAATCCTCTTCATCAAAAATGCCCTCTGCTAATCGGCGGAAGAAACGCGGCATCCCATTCTCTAACACATTTCCCCTAACGCTTAATACCGACGCTTCCGGATCAATTATTTCTGCAAGTGGTAGTAAATCTAATTCATTACCACCTGTGCCATGAAGTAATAACAACACTGGTTTTGACGTATCTTTTCCTTTTTGAAAAACATGTTTCATCATAATCCTGTTCCCCCTTCAATCACTTTAATCTAAATTTCTCACTTCAAATGGTAAAAGCGTTTGTTCAATCTGTTTTCTATGTTGTTCATATTGTTCCGGTAACTTTAATTCCTCACCCATCGTCTCTAACGATTCATCATGAGCGAAACCAGGAGGATCTGTTGCAATTTCAAATAAGATTTCACCATGTTCTCTAAAATAAATCGCGTTAAAATAATTTCGATCTTGTACAGGAGTTACGTGATATCCAAAACGCGACACATGCTCTTTCCAGTCTAGCTGATCAGCATCGTCAATCGCTCTCCAAGCTATATGATGAACTGTACCAACGCCTATTTGGCCACGACCGATTGTTGATAATTTCAAATCAATAATATTTCCAATATCAGCAGAAGAACGGAATCGAACAAATTCACCCTCTTCTCCAATTTTCTCAAGACCCATAATATGTTCTAACAATTCAGCTGTTTTTTGAGGCTGTGCAGATAAAAGAACAGCACCTCCAAACCCTTTAATTGCTACTTCTGGTGTAACTTCTCCAAAACTCCAATTATTTAATTCGCCTGCTTCTCTTTCAACTAATTCTATATGCAAACCATGCGGATCATCAAATTCTAAATACTCCTCTCCAAAACGAGTCATTTTCGTATACGAAACATCGAATTTTTCTAATCTATTTTCCCAAAACTCCATTGCACCTTTTGGTACAACGTAAGACGTAATTCCTACTTGACCATCCCCAATAATACCTTGACGAGCACCTGCCCATGGGAAAAACGTAATAATTGTTCCAGGTTTTCCTCCTTCATTTCCAAAATAAAGGTGGTACGTACCTGGATCATCAAAATTCACTGTTTGTTTCACTAAACGTAACCCTAATACACCAGCATAAAAGTCTACATTTTCTTGTGGATGCCCTACAATCGCTGTAATGTGATGGATTCCCATTGTTTTCTTTTCCATTTCTTCCACTCCTTTTTTATTTCATTATAAAAATTCTTTTACATTTAAATTCATTATTCATTTTGTCCATGCTACAAAGTAAAATCCGTCATTATAATTTTATCTCGAATTCGAGATATCGATTATAAAAATACACATTAACTTCCAGCTTGTCAATTCATCTCAAATTCGAGATAGTTTTTAAAAAATATTTACTCCATTTAAAATCTTTATTCAAAGTACAAATTAACTTGAACTCAAATTTATTATAAGTTACTTACTTTTAGTTGTCAACAAGTTCCTTATTTTCATTTTAAATAAAAAGAGAGTAAACGCCAGTTTCGTTTACTCTCTTCGCTAATCATTTCGTTTCTTCTTCCAATATTGCTTCCATCTCATTAAATTCACGATGAACTGCCTTAACGGGTTCTTTCGTTAATAAACTTACAACGATAACAGTTAATAAACTACAGAAAAATCCAGGTACCATTTCATACATAATTGCTTTTAAACTTGGAATTTTTACCCATGCTATAACAACTACTGCACCAACAATCATACCTGCAAGAACGCCCCATTTATTCGTTCTTTTCCAATATAAACTTAATAAAATGGCTGGTCCGAACGCTGAACCAAATCCAGCCCAAGCATAACCTACAAGTGTTAAAATTGTATCACTTGGATGATACGCTAAAACAACTGCGATCATAGCTACTACTAATACTGACAATCTACCGATAAATACAAGTTCTTTGTCACTTGCATTACGACGGAAAAATGTTTTATAGAAGTCTTCCGTTACTGCACTTGAAATAACAAGTAATTGTGAGGAAATACTACTCATAATCGAAGCCAAAATAGCTGATAATAAAAATCCTGTAATGTACGGATGGAATAAAATATTGGAGAATGTTACAAAGACCATTTCTGGGTCTTGTAATGTCGCATTATTTTTAGCATAATAAGCGATACCAATTAGACCAGTAAGCATTGCACCTATAATTGAAATCGTCATCCAACCGATACCGATTCTACGAGAAGTCTTTAAATCTTTAATAGAGGTGATTGCCATAAAACGAACAATAATATGCGGTTGACCAAAATACCCAAGTCCCCATGCTAAAAATGAAATAATGCCAAGTATTGTGGTCCCTTTAAACATATCTAAATGCGATGCATCGACTTGTTTAATCGTATTAAATGTTTCTGTTACACCACCGACATCCGTAAAAGCAACAATTGGCACTAGTACAAGCGCAATAAACATAATACAACCTTGTACAAAGTCCGTCCAGCTTACGGCTAGAAAGCCACCGAATAGTGTATACGCAACAACGACACCCACTGTTACAAATAAACCAATTTTATAATCTAGGTTGAAAGAATTTTCAAACAAACGTCCACCTGAAACTAAACCAGCCGACGCATAGAATGTGAAAAATACTAAAATGACGATAGCGGAGACAAAACGAAGTATTTTCGTACGATCTTTAAACCGATTCTCTAAAAAGTCTGGAATCGTAATTGAATCATTTGCCACTTCTGTATACGTTCGTAAACGTGGGGCAATGATTAAATAGTTTGCATAAGCACCTATTAATAAACCTATCGCAATCCATACACTTGATAATCCTGTTGCATACATCGCACCAGGTAATCCCATTAGCATCCAACCACTCATGTCAGAAGCACCAGCTGATAAAGCTGTAACTGCTGGACCGAGTCCCCTTCCACCTAACATATAATCTGATAAATCGGATGTCTTCTTATAAGACCAATATCCGATATACAACATACCTGCCATATAAATAGCAAGCGAAACCATAATTTCAATCTTCACCAAATCTCTCCCTTATTCCATAAGCCATTCAAAATTTCGAAAAATGACTTTTTCTATTTTCTTGTTTTCGCTTATGGTTCCCTACCTTAACAAACATTTTTTGTTCTTTCAAGTGAACGAGCACTTTTTATTACATATGAAAACCTTTATAAACGCCTTTATCCCAGTGGATTACAATGATTTTTCAAGAAATTAAAGTAATAATATTCAGAAATTAAACAGTGTTTTTTCACACCTTATTTTTATTCGTTTACCCGATAAATTTTAAAAGAAAAAGCCATACAAGTGTATGACTTTTAGCTTATTGACGTCTCAATTTTCGCTTTCTCTACATATACTTTACGAAATTTCATATAGCATCCAATACGCCAAGGTACTATATAACAAACCGCAAGAGTATAGAAAAGAATGCCGATTGACTTTGGATCTAAACCTTGTAAATGTCTTCTAAAATAAGCACGTAAAAGAACGATAACTAAAAATGTAGCAATAAAAGCGATACTTTTTTTTGCATAAATTTGACCATCTTCTCTGACTTCATACCCACTTAAAATAATAAGTGGAATTGACAATAACAGTCCGATCCCAGCAGCTATACCAATTTGCCAATCAGCAAGTTGTATCAGTGCAGCATATAAAGAAAAACCTGGTAATAAGAAAAATAATGGCAATAGTAGTTGTCTTCCTTTATTATTAATTGGTCGATTCATAGAGCGCATGCGTCTAAATATAACGAGCCCTATGACGAGTAAAAAAAATTGTAATACTGTAAGAACCTTGCTGCAAGTGAATCTCTCCCTAAAAATAGTCATTTTTAAAAATACTTCCCTATTATACTCCTAATTTTTCCAAAAATATGATTATTCCTTTAAAAAATCTTACATATCAAATATACTTTTAGGTTTGATTTACTATAGGAAACAATTCCGAAAGAGGAACTACTCTCCCCACCTCGTCTTTAAACACAATATGCTCTCTAGTTAAATGGCGCGGGCTCTTCACTCCCGCTGCCGCTGCTAATGAAAATAAACTATATCTCATACTAATAATATAATTCATGACTCGCCACTTCTTCTCATACGGATCTAACGCTTTTTGATAATGCGGATTCGTCGTGGCTACACCAGATGGACATTGGCCAGAATTACATTGAAGGGCCATAATACAGCCGCTTGCCATCATAAATCCGCGGGCTGAACTTACAGCATCCGCTCCAATCGCTAAAGCAATCGCCACTTTATCTGGTGTGATTAATTTACCCGATGCAAATACTTTAAACTTGTTACGGACACCATAATAATTTGCTGTATCGATAAATGTAAGTAATGCTGGAATAAGCGGCAGTCCCATACAATCTGCCATCGATTTATACGTTGCCCCTGATCCGCCTTCTGAACCGTCTATTGTAATAAAATCTGGGTAAATATTTAGTTCTTTCATTGTTTTTATTAAATCTTCCAAAGGCTCCTGCTGACCAATTACAATTTTCATTCCAACTGGTTTACCGCCGCTTTCTTGCAACTGTTGAATAAAACAAAGTGTATCCACTGCATTCTTTAAAAATGAAAATCGATTCGGTGAATTAATCGTCTCTCCCTTTCGGACGTTGCGAACAAAAGCAATTTTCTCATTTACTTTTTGTCCCTCTAGATGACCACCACGTATTTTAGCACCTTGCCCAAATTTCAATTCGAATGCTCTAATATTACTTTCTTTCGCTTTCTCCATGAATTTTCCCATTGAAAAATTACCGTCCTCATCACGGTACCCAAATAACCCTGGACCAATTTGCGCAACGATATTCGCTCCTGTATGTAAATGTTCTGGAATAACGCCACCTTCACCAGTATTAATCCACGATCCGCCTGCCATTTTCGCTCCAAAACCACTCGCTAAAATATAATTTTCTCCAATCGCGCCGTAAGAAGTCGCAGATGCTCCAAACATGCCATGTAGTTTCCACGGATATTTACGGTTTTCACCGACTATAATTGCATCATCTTCTTCGTACAGCCAAAGATTCGTTGTATCCGCTGTCAATTTTTCTCTTCTTGAAAATAACCCTTCTTTATGAATCATGTACTTTTTACCTTCCCGCTCTTGCGAAAGATTCACACTTAATTCCTCAGTTAATATCGGAAATAATGTATTAGCAATATAATAGCCAGAAGCTTCAAAATCTCGTTTTGATCCAAAACCAAGTATTTCAGAGCGATATTTCGCTAAAAACATAACACTTTGAAAATCATAACGTGAGAAAGGCTTTCCATCCGTATCATGATCAAACCAATATTGTCGAAATTCAGGCCCTATCTTTTCCAGTAAGTAGCGCATTCTTCCTAAGTACGGATGTAACTTTAAAATAGAATGATGTGTTCGTTTTTTTATAAAAAATGTAATGATAAAAAAGATGATTAAAAGCAACATTAAAAATAGTAATATACTAATAATAACGAGTAGCGTTTCACTCATCCCGCTTCCCCCTATGAAATCCCATAATAAAAGGAGAACACTCGGTGTGCTCTCCTTTTATCTTTATTCATACTAACGTAGCAAGATGCTCTTTCGCGTCATATTCAACTAAACTTTCAGCATGTTTAATTCGATGAACAAAGTCTGGATTAGCAATTAACGGTCTGCCGAATGCCACTACATCAATTGTTCCTTCTTGCAACGCTTCTTCGGCCTCTTTCGGATTTAAATTACCAACCCCAACAATCGTACCATCCCAATATTTTCTTACTAGTTGATGAAAATTTTTTCCGTCAGCAATCTCTTGCGTATAATTCATCGTTGAGGGATGGATCATCGTTAATCCAACTTCTTTGAACATATTTACGAACGTTTCAATTGCAAGCTCAGGGTTTTCCCACATATAAGTAGGATTATCGCCTTTGAAAGCAGAGAAGCGAAGAAGTGTTTTATTAGCTCCAACAGCTTCTATTACAGCCGCCGTTACTTCTTTCATAAACGTTAACCTTTGTTTTAAATTACCGCCATATTTATCTGTTCGCTTATTCGCAAACTCATACGTAAATTGATCGATTAAATATCCGTGTGCACCGTGAATTTCTACTCCATCAAATCCAGCTTCGATCGCATTTTTCGCAGCTTGTGCGTATTGACCGATTACTTCTTGTATTTCTTCTAACGTCATTGCTTCTGGCGTATCAAACGGTTTACGAAAGCGTGGAACATTTCCCTCTGCAGCGATAGCAGATGGTGCTTGCGGCATTTGACCACCAATTATTTCATGATGACTCATACGCCCAACATGCCATATTTGAGCAATAATCGTCCCGCCTTCTTTATGTACTGCCTCTGTAACAGGTTTCCAAGAATCGATTTGTTCTTGTGTATAAATACCTGGTACTCCCGGGTTCCCTTTTGCTCTCGGACTAATGACAATTCCTTCTGTAATAATTAGTCCAATTCCATCCGCAGCACGTTTTCTGTAGTACTCCACTACATCAGCACCAACTACTCCAGTTTCATTATCTGCAAAGCATCTTGTCATCGGTGCCATCGCTATACGATTACGAAGAGACCAAGCTCCAATTTGAATTGGATCAAACAACTTTGTTTCTTCAACGTTTTCAAAAGATCCACCAGCGTTTACATTTGTTCCTTCATAAATACTCGCTGCTTTATTACTTGAACTTGTCATTTTTCTTCCCCCTAAAAAATCTTACTATAATCGCATCATACTTACTTTTAGATAGTAACGTCAATTTTTACGACTTTACAATAAAAAATTCGAATATCAAAAAAATAAAATACTATAAATAATATTAAAAAGGTTTCCTTAGAAGGAAACCTTTTTTGTTGACCATATATGGCTGTCAATTCGTTTATCTCTTTAATATAAAAAATACCTTATCAATAGAAGTGAATATGGTTCAGTATTCTTCTAAAAATAATAACTTATATACCTAAAACAATGAAAGCCCTACCTCTCTTTCATCCTTACGGCTCCTCGTCCGTGCCAGTGTGAATCAGGATTGCAAAAATCAAGTAACTATTTTATCGAAGTATTCAATTAAACTTCGAACATTCATAAATGAAATTAAAAAATAAAAATGGATTTGATTGTAGTAATAACAATAGAGGTAATGCTCTAAAAGTGGTTTGAAAGAGTTGAATGTCTTTGAAATGATAAAATTTCTATAATTATGTTCCCAAAAAATTCAAGATCTTTTTTGGGATATAATACATTATTTGTAATGAACCTTAACAAAAGCTTTTTATCTGATTTTCTGTGATACCTTCAATTAATCCCAGTTCACTAATCAAAAATTCATATGCGTTATCTAACATCTTCTTTTCGCTTGCATTAAGTGCTTTTTCTTTCTGTATACGCATTAAATCGCGCACAACTTCAGCACCTTCTTGCATTTTACCCGTCTTTATTTTATCAGTGTTCAATTTATACCTTTGTTTCCACGTAAGTAATCTATCTGATTCCCCATGTTGAAAAATATCCATTATGTGTGCTAATGCGGTTATATCCGTCACTGGTCGTATATTCGAATTCAATATTCTCCCTGCTGGAATCATTAGTTCCATATTACTAGCCGACATTTTTATAACATAATACTGTTGTTTTTCTCCTGAGACTTCCTTCTCTTCTATGGCTTTAATTATACCTGCTCCCTGCATTGGATAAACAATGTTATCGCCAATTTGAAACAAATAATCCACCTCCATATATGGTAACCTTCTCAAGCTTAACACACTTTTAGTTTTTTAGCAAAATTTTTATTTTATCATAAAATTATTTTACACGTCAATACTTCGAAAGCAAGAAATTAAATTTACATAACACACTATAAAAACCCGCAATTTTATTAACGGTTCCACCCACATTCATTCTCTTTTAACATAAAAACACATTACTACATTTGAGTAGTAATGTGTTTTTGATAAGGCATAGATAAAGATCTACTTTTCCGTCTATATACTAACCTGCTTACTAACTATTTCCCTCGCTAAAAGAAAACTCATAATCACTTGCGCTGCTACTCTACTCGTCATATCCCTGAAATCAAGAGTTGGATCAATCTCTACTATATCCATCCCTTGAACGAGCGGTTCTTTACCAAGGAATTCAATCGCATCTAGTAAAGTCGTACTATCCATTCCACCTGGCCCAATTGCTGGACAACCTGGTGCAAACGCTTGGTCTAGTACATCCATATCAAGAGAAATATAAATAGAAGTCACACCTTGTTTTCTTAACACTTCAATACTTTCCGTGATAATATCTTTTATTTCTCGCTCTCGTACGTCTTTCATTGTATACACTGTTACGCCATGCTCTATTGCATATTCATGGTACGTATGTGCGTTAGAAAAATTACGAATTCCAATTTGAACAAGTTGTTTCCCTGTAATGACATCATTTTCTAGTAAACTACGGAATGGTGTACCATTTGACGGGCCTCCATCATCTAAATTACGCAAATCATGATGAGCATCAAATTGAATAATCCCGACCTTTCCTTTACTGTTTGCAAAGCCTGTTATACTCGGAAAACTAATCGAGTGGTCACCACCAAGAACGATTGGTATCATGTTCGGATTTACTTTCGTTACATGACCAACTGTTTTCGCAATTCGGTTATGACTTTCTTTTATATCCGTCACATGCATCGTAATATCGCCGCAATCATATAAGACACTTTCTTTCATATCGTGTTCTTCTGTAATTGCATATGTGCTGTATGCATCTAACATCGCTCGAATTGTTTTTGGAGCAAAACTTGCTCCTGAATGACTAATAGATGGTTTAGAAAGGGGTGCTCCAATTAAAGCAGCACCGAATATTTCTACGCCTTCCTCCCAATCTTTAATCATCTCACTCCATTTTGTCACTTCACGATCAATAAACTTTGCATTTTTCTTTAAATAGTGGCCGTGCTCCACGATTGTTCACCTCTTGTATATGCAATATTACCATTCTTCCATACTGTATTCACATGACTTACGCCGTAATGATACGGTACGTAAGCATAATTGTAAGCATCCCATAAAACTAAATCTGCCTTACGACCAACTCTAATTTTCCCAGCTACATCACCACGGTTAATGGCATATGATGAGTTAACCGTTACAGCATTCCAAACTTCTTCTGGTGTCATTTTCAGTTTTAGCATCGCAATGCTCATAATAAGCTGAATATTTTCAGTTGGACAGCTACCTGGGTTAAAGTCTGTAGCTAACGCAACTGCAACACCTTCATCAATCATTTTACGACCGCGAGCAAAACTTTCTTTATTTAAATAGAAAGTTGTTCCTGGTAATAAAGTGGCTACTGTATTAGAGTTTGCAAGCATTTCAATTCCTTTATCAGAAGCGCCAACTAAATGGTCTGCTGATGCTGCACCGATTTCTGCCGCTGCTTCCGCACCACCAAGAGGGTCGATTTCATCTGCATGAATTTTCACATCAAAGCCAAGCTCTTTCGCTTTTAATAAAAACTCTTTTGACTCTTCGACAGAGAACACACCTGTTTCACAGAAAATATCAACGAATTCCGCTAATTGCTTCTCTTTCATTTCTGGTAGTAGTTCTAACATCCATTGTAAAAATTCTTTCGATCTACCTTTATATTCTTTCGGAACTGCATGAGCACCTAAAAATGTGGAAACTAAATCGATCGGATGCTCTTTTTGTAATTGTGCAGTTGCCTCTAATTGTTTCCATTCCGTCTCATCATCTAATCCGTAACCACTCTTCGCTTCTACAGTTGTAACTCCGAAAGATAACATACGGTCTAAATGGAATTTCGCTTTTTGAACAAGTTCTTCTTTCGATGCTTGTTTCGTTGCATTTACAGTCGAAAGAATGCCTCCGCCTTTTTCTAAAATTTCTAAGTACGGAACTCCTTGTAATTTTAGTGCGATTTCATTTTCACGAGATCCACCAAATACAAGATGAGTATGCGGGTCAACAAGACCAGGAGAAACCATTTTCCCGCCGCAATCAATAACTTCTTTCGCTTGTAATCCTTTCGCTTCTTCCGCTGTTCCAACGAAAGTAATTACATCGTTTTCAATTCCAACCGCACCGTTTTCGATAACAGGAAGCGTGTTCATCGCTTCCCGTCTTAACAAGCCATCTTCTTGATCCATTGTTAGTAATTGACCAATATTTATTAGTAAAGTGTCCAGCATGTTTTCTCCTCCTTATTTCATCATTGGAATGTTAACGCCTTTTTCTTTCGCAGTTTCCACAGCTAAGTCATATCCAGCATCCACGTGACGAACAACACCCATACCAGGGTCAGAAGTTAATACGCGCTCAATACGTTTTGCTGCTGCTTCTGTTCCATCTGCAACGATAACCATTCCAGCGTGAAGTGAATAACCCATACCAACGCCGCCACCGTGGTGAACAGATACCCAGCTTGCACCGTTTACACTGTTAATTAATGCATTTAAAATTGGCCAGTCTGCTACTGCATCACTACCATCTTTCATCGCTTCTGTTTCACGGTTTGGAGATGCTACTGATCCGCAATCTAAATGGTCACGACCGATTACGATTGGTGCTGATAATTCACCATTTGCCACCATTTCATTAATAATGCGACCAAATTTCGCGCGCTCACCGTAACCTAACCAACAAATACGTGATGGAAGACCTTGGAATTCAACTTGCTGACGAGCCATACGAATCCAGTTACATAAATGCTCATTATCAGCGAACTCGCGTAAAATTACTTCGTCTGTTTTATAAATATCTTCTGGATCACCAGAAAGTGCTACCCAGCGGAACGGTCCTTTTCCTTCACAGAATAATGGACGGATAAACGCTGGAACGAATCCTGGGAAATCGAAAGCATTTTTCAAACCTTCATCGAAAGCAACTTGGCGAATGTTATTTCCATAATCAAATGTAATTGCGCCTTTTTCTTGCATTGCAAGCATTGCTTCTACATGTTTTGTCATACTTTCTTTTGATAATTGTACGTAACGTTCTGGATCTTCTTCACGAAGTTTCGCTGCTTCTTCTAACGTATAACCTACTGGAATATAACCGTTTAATGGATCATGAGCTGAAGTTTGATCCGTAACTAAGTCAGGGATAATATTACGATTTACTAACTCAGGTAAAATTTCTGCTGCATTACCTAATAATCCAATTGAAATAGGCTCTTTCTTCTCTTTATACTCGTTTGCAATAGCCAATGCTTCTTCTAATGATTCTGTATACTTATCACAATATCTCTTTTCAATACGACGATCGATACTACGCTTATCTACATCAATCGCAATGACAACACCGCCATTCATCGTTACAGCAAGAGGTTGTGCACCACCCATACCACCTAAACCAGCAGTAAGTGTTAATGTACCTTTTAATGAACCGTCGAAATGTTGACGAGCTGCTTCACCAAATGTTTCATATGTTCCTTGTAAAATACCTTGTGTTCCAATGTAAATCCAGCTACCAGCTGTCATTTGTCCGTACATCATAAGACCTTTTTTCTCTAGTTCTCGGAAGTGATCCCAATTCGCCCATTTTGGTACTAAGTTTGAGTTCGCTAACAGAACGCGCGGCGCGTCTTCATGTGATTTAAAAATGGCAACTGGTTTTCCTGATTGAACAAGTAACGTTTCATCGCTTTCTAACGTTTTTAATGAATCTACGATTGCATTGTAGCTTTCCCAGTTACGAGCTGCACGGCCAATTCCGCCATATACAACTAATTCTTCTGGTTTTTCAGCTACCTCAGGATCTAAATTGTTCATTAACATTCGAAGTGCTGCTTCTTGCACCCAACCTTTCGTTTGTAACTCTGTACCTCTTGGTGCGCGAATTGTTTGTTGTACTTTTTCCATTTCAATCTCTCCCTTTTCTCATTTTATAGTGCTGCGTTTACATCTAATCTTTCTTTTATCGAATAATTCGTTTTTAACCAATGTGCAATATTTTCAATATCAGTTGAGAATATGCGGTCATTTGTAATAGAAGGTACTTGTTGACGGCCTTGATGGTAGAAGCTCTTCGTCACTGTACTCATGTTTTCAATACCACGATATTCTGCTGCTTGCATTGCACAAATCATCTCAATTGAAAGAACACGTCTTGCATTTTGAATGATCTGATGTGCATGGCGTGAAGCAATTGTTCCCATACTTACATGATCTTCTTGGTTAGCAGAAGACGGAATTGAATCTACACTCGCCGGATGTGCTAACGTTTTATTTTCAGAAACAAGTGACGCTGCAGCATACTGCATAATCATTGCACCTGACTGCAGTCCTGGTTCTGGACTTAAAAATGGTGGTAAATCATTTAATTGCGGATTTACTAAACGCTCAATACGGCGCTCCGAAATATTTGCAAGTTCCGCCATTCCTACTTTTAAGAAGTCCATCGCAAACGCAATCGGTTGACCGTGGAAGTTACCACCTGAAATTACTTTTTCCCCGCCATCAAAGATTAGCGGATTATCTGTTGCGGCATTCATTTCAATTTCTAATTTTTCTTTCACATAATTCAAAACTTGCCAAGAAGCACCGTGTACTTGCGGGATACAACGAAGTGAATAGGCATCCTGTACACGTAGTTCTCCTTGTTTTGTTGTTAACTTACTATCATGAAGAATGTCACGAATTCTGCTTGCTACATCCACTTGCTCTTTATAACCACGTGCTTTATGAACATTTTCATCAAATGCATCAATAATGCCTTGTAACCCTTCAATTGTCATCGAAGCAATTAGTTCAGCTTGATACGCCGTTGCTTCTGCTTCTATATAAGAAAGAACTCCTTGCGCTGTCATCGCCTGCGTACCATTAATTAATGCAAGACCTTCTTTCGCTTCAAGTTCAATTGGCTCAAGCCCTTCTTCTGTAAGAGCAACCATTGCATGAACGCGTTTCCCTTTATAGAACACTTCACCTTCGCCTAATAATACGAGCGCGAGATGAGATAAAGGCGCTAAATCTCCACTTGCACCAAGTGAACCTTGTTGCGGAACGACTGGATGAATTTTACGATTTACAAACTCAAGAAGCATATTTACAACAAGCGGCCTTACGCCTGATACTCCTTTAAGCATCGTGTTTGCTCGTAAAATTAACATTCCGCGCGATACTTCTTCTGGGAATGGATCGCCTATCCCACATGCATGTGACTGAATTAAATTATGCTGAAGTGCCTTTACATCATCTTTTTGGATAAGCACATCACTAAATTTTCCAAATCCAGTTGTAATACCGTAAACGACTTTTCCGTCTTCTACGATTTTCTCAACTACTTCGCGGCATTCTGCTACCTTTTGCATACTAGTTGGACAAGCTGTTACACCTTCTCCTTCAAGTAATAACCTCTTCATTTCTTCAACTGTCAATGTATGTCCTGTTAACGTAATCATCATTTTTCCTCCTTAAAAAGGCAAAAGGGGACCTTATCTTTTTAAGACAGACTTCTGTCCTAAAAAAGTAAGGCCCCCTTCTAACTAATAGACTATGGGCAAATCATATGTGATTAATTCCTAAACCAATCGCCTCATGCTCAGATCCTTTTACAGGTGCACCAATCGTTCCATAAAGCGCAACAGCAACCCATTCGCCTTCTTTTTTTCCGTCGTATGGTGTACCGCGCACAATCGCAAACCGAAGTCCTACTGTACGAAGAACGTCTGCTAACTGAATTTGACCTCTCGTCACTCCGTACAAAGCTTCCATAATTGCATGATAAAGTGCATGTGTTTCTCTGTAAACGTCTGTTTCAATAACTTGGTTGCTCTTAGCCGCTGTTTCCATTGCTGCGACAACCTTTTGCGAATTCATCGAACCCACTTTCCCCGTACAATACTTCCAACCTTTTGGAATGGATAATACAGGACTTTCATTTTCATCCGCAAGTGCCAACAGCATGGCCATACGACCAATTCGATGTGTTCCTTGAAGAAGCATGTGACTCTCTCATTTCTTTTGAATTATTTGAATATTACTTAATTTAAGAATATATGAAAACGTTTAAATCGTCAATAGTTTAAAATCATATTCAAATATTTTTTTCATCCCCATAATTTTGTGTACACAAATGATTTACACAAAATTTCCAGACGTGCTATAGTCTCACTAACAGATGCAAAGGGGCGAAATTTCAGTGACAAAACGAAAAGATATTCATTTTCGAATTGAAGAGAAATTACTTGAAAGGTTTGAATTAGCACTCCATTACGAAGGTTTAAAGAAAACAAATGTATTAACGCACGCAATTCAGCAATTTTGCACGAAAGTGGAATGCGAAAAGATGAATGATGTAAAACGCCAATACAACGTAAGTAACCATTTACAAACACGTATTAATACGCATAAACATTATGAAGAAAAACATGTGAATTTAGATGAAGTCGTCATGGATCATTTACAACTTCAAGGAGATGAAAAAATATTAGAGGTTGGGTGCGCTAACGGGAGTTTCCTTTCCCTATTACAAACTAACGGTCATACAGGACATTTAACAGGTTTGGATCAATCGAAAACGATGCTTTCTGAAGCTACAATAAAAAATAGCATAATTGAGTGGAGACTAGGTAACGCTGGTAAACTTCCTTTCGAAGCTAATTGCTACGACTGGATCGTCGCAAGACATATGTTATACCACATGAAAGACGTCGAAAAAACAATCCAAGGATTCCATAAAGTAATACGTCCTGGTGGCTCACTTTTAGCTACAACAAATTCTGACGTTACATTACCTCGTATAGTTGAAATGTGTAACCGCATGTTAGACGCATTTGATTTACCGAAAACAACATCATCAGTCACTCCATTTTGTTTAGAAAACGGTAAAGAGATATTACAATCCGTTTTTCCAACTGTTGAAGAAACAGTTATTCATAATGCGCTCGTTTTTCATCATGCTACTCCAATAGTAAACTATATTTCTAGCATGTTTCCGTCGCTAAATATACCTGATAATGCATATCTTCACGCGGAAATGAAGGAATGGCTAAAAGAAGTAGTAGAAAATGAATTGTCACTTCATAACGGTATATGGCGCGATCCGAAAACGTTAGCAATTTATCGATGTCAAAAAGAAAAAAGCTAACATTTGCTAGCTTTTACACGTTTTCTCGTAAAAGTTTCTCCATTACTACATTGCCTTTACCACCATAAAAATCTGTATTATGTTCGTCTGCCACTCCAAAATAAGAGGCAATTGCTATTCCGAATGGTACAAATGCATGCCCTTGTGCTGTAATGATATTTGAGTGTTGCACAACTTCTTTATATACGAAATTTTCTATTGGAAAACAATCGAACTTTTGATAATCTATAGTCGCAGTATAAGAAATCCCCTTAAATAAGCCCGCTTTTGCTAGCGCATACGGTCCAGCGCAAATTGCCGCCACTAATTTTTCTTGTTCATGAAATTGACGAATGATTGAAAAAAGAGATTTTGCATCTTCCAACTGTACTTCTTCTCCACCTGGAATAAGTATCCCCTCATACTCATCTACACATACTTCACTTACTTCTATATGCGGCTGCACTTGCAACCCAGTTTCACTTATAATCAATTCTTTTGTTAAGCCCGCTGTTATGATTTCATACTTCGTTTTCAGCAATGCCGTTGCTACTGTTATCTCAAACTCTGCAAATGTTGGGTATACAAATAAAAGTATTTTTTTCATAGCCCTCTCTCCTTTAACCAGTACATAAAATATACCTCTAGATCGTCCACTGTTAATCTATTCGTATCCAAATAAGTTACAGGAAATTGTTTATACCAATCTTTTTCCGTTTCTACTAATTTAAATTGCTCCTCAAATGTACTTCGTTTTCTTGTCCTATCGTTATTTTTTCTATCATATACATTCTTTTTCGTCACATCTAAATAAAAAATGGCATCTGAACGACATTCTCTTAATTTATATAATTCACCTTTCAATTCAGCTTCTATATCCCACTCTTCCCCTATAATCGTTGGATAAAAGAGTGTAAAAAACTCAATGTCTTCTGGTCCGCGATCAAAAATTACGACTGAACCTTTCACATTTTGAAACTCCTTAATTTTTGCTTCGATAAACATTTTTTGATTTATGATAAACCCTTCTTTTGAATTCATATCCAAATTTAATCGCTTTCGCTTTTCTACAATTGGATAAGGATTTTCATATATAACCGAAAGCCCACATCTCTCTAACCTTTTAGCCAATGTTGTTTTTCCGCTAGCCATCGGCCCTTGCAGTGAAATTACGTATACCATACCTCTCATTCCCTTACACTTTAGTACACCTATAATATACAGAATTTTTAAAACTCTCAACATTATATATATCATCTTGTTTCTTATTCCTATCTAACTTATAATAAAAAATAGAGATTATGACGGACGCATCAATAATGTAAGCTTGGAAATCCAAGCTTACATTATTTTTTGCTTTCCCTTTTCGAATAAAAAGAGTATACTAGATTAGAACGTATGTTCTTAATGATTACATACAGTAAGGAGATAGAACAATGGTATACGACACAAAAGCAATTTCTTGGAATGAGTCTTTAAAACAACTTCAACGCCGCTATACAAACAAACAAGTTGACCGAAAAGAATTTGAGGATATTGAACTGATGGAATTCTTCCGCGATAACGACTACATTTCTTTACCTACACATATAAGCGGCCTATCAAAAACACGTTTTACTTCTTACTCTATTTTCACAACTGAAGATAAAGATCGTAAAGTTGGCACACTTATTATTGAGTATGTTGAAGACGATAATAATAATTTATGTGTTGAACAACTATACTTCGTTTAAACTATAACGCTTGGTCAAAATGACCAAGCGTTCTTGCTTTCTATGAATCTCACTGTATATAATATGAATAAAAGAAAACCGCTATCATTAAGGGGGGATATGCTTGCTCGAAGGATGGTTCAGTTGGTTCATTGTATTATGGACGGTTATTTTATTAGGGCTTATGTCTATCGGTGGATACTTTATGTTCAGAAAATTTTTAAAACGATTACCAAAAGAAGACGGCATGTCCATTTTGGATTGGGAAGAACACTACATAAATAAAACGAGACATTTATGGGCTGACGAACAAAAACAATTGTTAGAAGAGCTTGTAAGCCCTGTTCCAGAACTATTTCGCGATGTTGCAAAATCAAAGATTGCTGGAAAAATCGGGGAACTTGCATTACAAGAAAACGCCTCTCAAATTACACAAGACTTAATTATTAAAGGATATATCATTGCCACACCAAAGCGTGATCATAAATTTTTAATAAAAAAACTACAAGAAAAAAAGATTGATTATTCTAACTATCAATCTTTACTAACAAAATACCCCTCATGAAAAAAAGATTGCTAACTTATAGCAATCTTTTTTAACTTACCGTTACAGATTTTACGGCTGTTAATCTAGCTTCTGCCAAATCTATTTGTAATCCGACCGCACTCGTATAAATCGTATCGCCTGTACCTGTAATGTTGACTTGTGTAGATGTCGTATTTGGTGCAATTGATCCTGTTGCATTTACATTTGTAATATCAAATTCAGCTCTCGCATTTGCATTTGTAGTTGTCCCCGAAAAATTCCGATCTGCAAAACTACCAATTGTATTTAAATTCCCGTTAATATCATTCACTTGCCCTCTAAAAAAGTTCCCCGATGGATTATTCGGTCCCGTTAATGTCACAGAGTTCAATTGAAAGTTATCACCTGTAAAATTTGGATCACCATTCACCGCCATTACAAAAGCTCTTGCTGTCACCGTCCCTGTAGCCGGTGTGAAAAATCCAGAAAGTATTTGTGGTGTACCTGATAATAAAAAACCTGGGAATAAACTCACATTTCTCATCGGGTATGAGGAATCACGATATACAACAATCAACGACCATCCTGCACCATAACCAACTGGCTGACGCGTAGGTAATCTTGTTAGGCTATATCTACCTGCTGCTCGATTAGGTAACCCTTGTAGTAAAGATGTAACGTCTGCCGCTCTGTTATATACATTGGCTATAAAAGGTAAATTCGTCCCTTCTGATGACCATGCCGAATTAATTGTAACTTGTGTACTCGTTCCATCAGGCGTAACTAGATTTGGAGGATTCGCATCAACAACAGCAGTTGTAACAGCCGTATCCAATCCACCTGACCAAACAAGTAATGCAAAATCCACAACCGCCGTAGCTGGAACAATAGTAGTTGACGGATTTAATTCAGCCCATGATCCATCTAATGTCCAATCATTTGTCGTACCTCCAAATGTATTTGGATCAGTTGATGAGGGTACTCCTCCAAAAGTTAAGTCAGTATTTAATGTAATAAGTGCATTGTAAGCAAAATTTGTATTTGCAGTACCACGCATTCCCATCGTATTGCCTGTGTGCATCATAAATAAGTTATCATTTTTACCGTAAGCTTGAACAAAAGCCAATAGAACTCACTCCTATTAGGATAAAAATTTTTATTAACTTTTCCTATTATTTCAACTTACAGTTACTGATTTTGTAGCTGTTAAACGTGCCTCTGCTAAATCTATTTGCAAACCAACAGCACCAGCGTAAATATAATCGAATGTATTTGGGATATTAACCGTAGTAGAAGTGGATGCAGCTGTTAATACGCCATTTGCAGGTACATTTGTCACATCAAATTCCGCACGACGGTTAGTCGCAGAAGTACCAATTGGCATATTTCTATCCCCAAAACTTCCAACTGTATCTAAATTTCCTAAATAATTATTTACCTGTGAAGCAAAAAAGTTGTTTATTAAATTATTAGGTCCTGAAAGTCCAGTACCATTTAAGTTAAATCTATCACCTGTCGCATCTGTATCACCATTAATTGCCATTGTAAATACACGAGCAGTAACCGGCGATACAGCTGGAGTGATGAAATTTGAAATCGTCGCTGTCTCACCCAATGTAGAAATAAGTAAACCAGTATATAAACTAACATTCCTGACAGGATATAAATTATCACGATACACAACAACTAATGCCCATCCTACTCCTGTCCCTTGCGCTGGTGGATTTGCCGTTGGTATTCTCTCTACAAAATAATCTCCTGTTGCTCGGTTCGAAAGTCCCTGTAAAATACTTGTTACATTTGCAGCACGTGTATAAATGGTACCTTGAAATGTGCCGCTTGATCTAGTCTCTCCCCATGTTGGAACACTCGTAATTGTATGGATAACTCCATCTGGCGTTTGAAGAGTAGGCATATTATTATTTACCACTGTCTCTGTCACAGTTGCACTCAATGTTCCTTGCCATACTAGCATTGCAAAGTCTACAGTTGCTGTTGCTGGTACATCTGTTAATGAAGGATTAAGCCTTGCCCAAGAACCATTTAATGTCCAATCATTTGTCGCTCCTGCAAAAGTTAATGGATCTGCCGAAGAAGGAACTCCTGCAAAGCTTAAACTTGTATCTCTTGTTATTAATGCATTGTACTGATAAGCCGTCGCTGTTGTAATACCACGCATACCAACTGTATTCCCTGTGTGTGCCATAAATAAAGAGTCCGTTTTCGTATATGTTTGTACAAAAGCCAATAATTCCACTTCCCTTCCATATAAAATAAATATTTATTCGCTATTTCATTTAATGCGAACAAGGAAAAAAAGTTACATTTGTATACGTAACGCAAAGAATAATTTGGGCAAAAAAAAAGCCTTTGCCTATTCCTATCCATATAAATTTGAATAGGATGCAATGACGAATTCATTTTATACTAATATTTTCACATAGTATTGTTTCTGGATGATTAAAATAATACTGTTTGTAAATATTCTATTCCTTGACCGGATTTAAATTTATACAGAAAGGACGAATCTAATGGCAATAGCAACAATAGGAAGTCGTTTAACCTATACAATCGTTGTCCAAAATACTGGAACACTTCCTGCCCAAAACGTTACATTTACAGACCCCATACCAGCTGGCACCACTTTCGTTCCAAACAGTGTAACTGTTAATGGTACTCCAACAGCTGGGGATCCCTCAGCTGGAATTCCTATCAATAATATTCCAGCTGGTGGTTCTGTTACAATTACTTTTCAAGTAGATGTAACAAGTATTCCTGCCCCACCTATCGCCAGCAACGTAGCATCATTTGGATATGAATTTCAACCTGCACCTAACGCACCCACTATCACACGTACAACAACAAGCAATATAGTTGATACAGATATTTTCACAGCTAATGTCGCATTAACAAAAGCAGTAGATAAAACAATTGCTACGATCGGTGATACGATTACGTATACAATTACTGCTACAAATGAGGCTCCATTAGCCGCTAATAATGTTATCATTACAGATACACCTCCTGCCGGCACATCGTTCGTACCGGGTAGCGTTACAGTGAATGGTACTTCTACTACAGATAATCCTGCTACGGGAATAAATGTAGGAACGATTGCTGCAAACGGGAATGCTACAATTACGTTTCAAGTTCGGGTTAATACCCTTCCTACACCAAACCCTATTCCAAATAGTGCAACTTCAAGCTTTCAATATAACCCACCAAACCAACCACCAATTAACAGAAACTCTACAAGTAATATAGTCGAAACACAAATTAATGCTCCTATCATTAATCCGGCTAAAAGTGCAAACCAACAAATTGTGAATATTGGTGACATCATTACGTATACGATCACTATACCGAATAATGGTAATATTTCAGCAACAAATGTTTCTATCACCGATCCTATCCCCACTGGCACTACTTTTATTCCAAACAGTGTTACAGTTAACGAAGCTACACAATCTGGCGTAACACCAACAAATATTCCGCTAGGTACGATTCCTGCTGGTCAAACTACAACTGTCACATTTCAAGTTCAAGTCACTTCTCTTCCGGCTAATGGAACGATTACTAATGAAGCAAATATAACATTTACATCGCAACCAAATCCATCTGAACCCCCAACAACAACTACGACCACACCACCTCCAACAGCTACTTCTGTACGAACTGCAATTGTAAACCCTACAAAAACTGCTAGTCCACAAATTGCTGATATTGGTGATATTATTACGTATACAATTACTGTACCAAATACAGGAAACATCGCTGCGACGAACGTTATTGTAACTGACCCAATTCCAAGTGGTACTACATTTATTCCGAATAGCGTCACAATTAACGGCACTTCACAACCAGGGGTAAATCCTGCTGGCGGTATACAAATCGGAACAATCGCTGCTGGTGCAAATGCTATAGTTACATTCCAAGTTCAAGTTACCTCTCTCCCAGAGAATGGCTTAATCCGAAATATCGGAACCACAACATTTACGTATCAACCCGATCCAACAAAACCACCTATTACAACAACAAACCCTACACCACCTACCACTACTCCTGTTAATACCGCTATTACAAATCCTGTTAAAACGGTGGATAAAACTGCTGTTGATATCGGTGATGTTATTACGTATACGATTACTTTTACTAATGATGGTACAATCCCTGCTACGAATGTAGTTTTTAATGACACAATTCCTGCTGGGACAACATTCATTCCGAATAGCGTAGTCTTAGATAATGCTCCCGTTCCAAATTCAAATCCAGCACTAGGAATTCCAATTGGAACAATTAATCCTGGTGAAACGAAAACACTCTCGTTCCAAGTTCTTGTTACACAAGTACCTGCTGGCGGCGTTATTACAAACGAAGCTTCAACGACATATACGTATCAGCCAGATCCAACAAGGCCTCCTGTTACAACAACTGAACCAACAGCACCTACTACAGTCGCTGTTAATACCGCTACAGTTAATCCTACAAAATCTGCTAATCGTACTTTCGTTGACATTGGTGATATTATTACGTATACAATTAGTTTACAAAATACCGGCACTGTTTCCTCAACGAATATTGTACTAACCGATCCTATCCCAAACGGGACAACATTTATTCCAAATAGCGTCACGATTGATGGTGTCTCACAACCTAACAGTAACCCTGAAAATGGTATATCAATCGGCACTTTAAATCCAAATCAGACAAAAACAATTACATTCCAAGTTCAAGTTACAAGCGTGCCACCAAATGGCCTTATAGAAAATCAGGGTATTGTATCATTTAATCATATTGTTAATCCAAATGAACCTCCTGTTACAAAGACAACCCCAACTCCTAAAACAGAAACTCAAGTTGGCACTGTTGTTACTACACCTACAAAATCTGCAGACAAACAAGTTGCTGATATAGGAGATACAATTACCTATACGGTCAATTTTACAAATAATGGGACAGTTCCAGCTACAAATGTAGTCGTTACAGACCCTACACCTAACGGGACTATTTTCGTTCCAAATAGTGTTACGATTGATGGCGTTTCGAATCCTGGTTCCGATCCAGAACTCGGAATACAACTTGGCACTATTTCTGTCGGAGAAACAAAAACAATCACCTACCAAGTTGTCGTTACAAATTTACCACCTGACGGGATAATTAGAAACCAAGCATCCTTCACTTATCAATATCAACCAAATCCGAGTGAACCTCCCGTTACAACAACTACTACCACTCCAAGTGTGAACATCCCAATTAACAATCCGAATCCGACCACTACAAAATCTGCCGATCGACAAATTGCTGATATAGGAGATACGATTACTTTTACTGTAACATTCCAAAATAGAGGAACCGTCCCCGCTACAAACGTTATTGTAAAAGATACACTTCCATCTGGTGTTTCATTCGTTCCAGGTAGCGTTGTTGTGAATGGAACATCACAAATTGGAGAAAATCCCGAAATTGGTATACCAGTTGGCACTGTAAATCCTGGTCAAAGTATTACAGTTACGTTCCAAGGTGTAGTAACTAGCATCCCGCCCGGGGGAATCATTAGAAATCAAGCAAATATAACATTCACATATGAGCCAAATCCGAATGAACCTCCTGTTACGCCAACTATTACAACTCCTGAAACAGAAACAGCAGTTAATACTGCAACACTAAATCCACAAAAAACAGCAGATCGTTCCTTTGTTGCACTGAATGATATCATTACCTATACACTCTCATTCCAAAACACCGGTACTGTCCCTGCTACGAATGTAACAGTCATGGATTCTATCCCTGCTGGTACTATATTAGTTCCAGACAGTGTTACGATTAATGATATTCCTCAACCAGGAACCAATCCATCATCAGGAATTTCACTTGGAACTTTAGCACCATCCGAACGAGCGACCATTACTTTCCAAGTACGAGTAGTAAACATCCCTGCTAGTGGAGAAATACGCAATCAAGGAAGTGTAACATTTAATTATCAACCGGATCCAAACTTACCTTCAGTCACAAAAACAGAAACGACCCCTGAAACAACGACTCCTATTCAAACTGTAGTCATAAGCCCAACTAAAACCTCAAACCTTACATTTGCAGAAATTGGTGATATCGTAACTTATACTGTCACTTTTACAAACCAAGGAACTATACCTGCTACAGGTGTAACAATTACAGACTCTTTGCCACCTGGTACAACTTTTGTTACCGATAGTGTTACAGTAAATACTATCCCTCAACCTGGTGTAAGCCCCCTTACAGGCATTTCTGTCGGTACTGTTACCTCTGGCGAAACTGTCACGGTTACGTTCCAAGTACAAATAAATGCTATTCCACCTAACGGAAAAATAGAAAATACAGCAGTTGTAACCTATATTTCTCAACCTAACCCTAGTGAACCACCTATTACAACGACAGAAACCACTCCTACTGTTACCTTACCGGTTCGTACCGCTAACCCGAATCCACAAAAAACAGTAGACCGTGAGTTTGCAAGTATTGGTGATACACTCACTTATACAATCACCCTTCAAAATTCTGGTAATATACCTGCAACTGATGTCATTATTACAGATTCTATCCCTACTGGAACTACATTTATTCCTGGAAGCATTACGATTAACGGTATTTCACAACCTGACTTGACCCCTGAAACAGGAATCCCAGTTGGCACATTAAATCCTAGACAAATAGTGACTGTCACTTTAGAAGTACAAGTAACTGCTCTACCACCAAATGGTATTATCTCAAATGAAGCAAATGTCACTTACACCTCTCAACCAGACCCTACTCTTCCGCCTATTACAACAATCACACCTACTCCAATCGCAGAAACAATTGTACAAAATGCAGAGTTAGAATCAACTAAAACAGTAGATTTATCAGTTGCTAACATTGGAGATGTACTCACGTATACAATCACTCTTGAAAATATCGGAAATATTCCTATGACAAATGTATCTGTCATTGATCCACCACCAGTAGGTACACAATTTATTATGGATTCCGTTACAGTAAATGGTATTTCACAACCAGGTATTGATCCAAGTATCGGAATACCTATCAGTACCATACAACCGAATCAAATAGTAAACATCACATTCCAAGTAACGATTACAAATATACCGCCTAACGGGGTTGTTACAAATGTTGGTTCAGTCAACTTTACATCTCAGCCTAATCCAAATGAACCTCCTATTACAGAAACAGAGACAACACCACCAGTTAATACTGAAATCATTAATAGTATTATTAATCCATCGAAAACAGCTGATCGAAACAACGTTGATATAGATGATATTATTACGTACACCGTTACCTTCCAAAACTTACAAACTGTACAACTGACAGACATCGTTTTTACAGACCCCATCCCAACAGGAACTACTTTCATTCCAAATAGCGTTACAATTAATGGTGTACCAACTAGTAATCTTGACCCAGCTCTTGGCATCCCTCTGGGCACATTAAACCCTAGTCAATCAGTTGTTTTAACATTCCAAGTTCGCGTTGTTTCCATACCACCTAACGGAATTATTGTAAATGAAGCTACTATCACCTACACATTCCAACCTAATCCTGGAGAACCACCAGTAACAGTAACTACTCCAACGCCCCCTACTACTACAAATGTCAACACAGCAACAACGAATCCTACAAAATCCGCTGATAAAGTATTTGCTTTATTAGGTGACACAATCACTTATACAATCTCCTTACAAAATACAGGAACTGTCCCTGCCACGAATGTACTTGTAACCGATCCTATTCCAGCTGGTACTACTTTCATTCCAAATAGTGTAATGATTAATGACGTGCCACAACCAGGTACCGTCCCTAGTTCTGGAATTCTTATCGGTACATTAGAACCTAACACCTCAGCCGTCGTAACTTTCCAAGTACAAGTAACATCGATACCGCCGACAGGTTTTATTGAAAATGAGGGCACCGTTTCATTCCAATATCAGCCAGATCCAAACTTACCACCTGTATCTATTACTACACCTACACCTGCTACAAAAACTCGAGTAAGTGAAGTTACCATTAACCCTAACAAGCAAGCAAACCCTCAAATAATCAATCTCGGTGATACTATCACATATACAATCACATTCCAAAATGTAGGAAATATTAATGCGACAGATGTCATTATGACAGACGCTACTCCAGCTGGAACCAATTTCGTACCGAATAGTGTTACTGTAAATGGTGTTTCTTTACCTGGTGTAAATCCAAGTAGTGGTGTAAATGTCGGAACAGTAACTCCAGGACAAATTATTACATTAATTTATCAAGTTACTGTAACAACATTGCCACCAGACGGCATTATTACAAATACAGCAACTGTCACTTACACATTCCAGCCAAACCCTAGCGAACCCCCTATTACCATTACAGATCCTACTCCAACTGTTGAAGTATCCGTTATTACACCTACACCTAACCCAAATAAACTAGCAGACAAACAAATTGTAGATATAAATGAAATCATAACGTATACCGTAACCTTCCAAAATCGTGGATCAGTCCCTGCAACTTCCGTTATCATTACCGATCCATTAGTAAATAGTCTAACATTTGTTCCAGGTACCGTTATAATAAATGGTATTCTGGATCTTGGAGCAAATCCTGTAGCGGGTATACCTGTAGGTACAGTCAATCCGAACGATACAATTACGGTTCAATTCCAAGCAAGAGTAACAAGTGTACCACCTGGTGGTATCATTCGAAATCAAGCAACTGTTACTTTCACATATGAACCAGTTCCTGGTGAACCTCCTATTACCATTACAGACCCTACTCCAATTAACACAACGAATGTAAATACAGCTATATTAAATCCACAAAAAAGAGCTACGCCGGAAACAGTTACACTAGGTGATATTATTACGTATACGATTTCACTCCAAAATACAGGTACCATTCCTGCTAATAATATTGTTGTAACTGATACAATTCCTGTCGGTACTTCGTTCATTGAAGATAGTGTTACTATTAACAATGTGCCGCAACCAACCGCAAATCCGTCCACAGGCATTCCTATTTCAACACTTGCTCCTTCTGAATCCGCAACGATTTCTTTCCGCGTCCTAGTTACTTCAATTCCACCAAGCGGAGAAATTCAAAACCAAGGTAACGTTTCCTTCCAGTATCAACCTGATCCTACTAAGCCACCTGTATCCGTTACTACACCTACTCCTGCTACAATTACCCCTGTAAACGTTGGGACTATCAATCCGATAAAAACCGCTGATAAATCCATCGTTTCAGTAGGTGATACGATTACATTTACTATCACATTCCAAAATGAAGGTACGATTCCTGTCACTGACATTTCTGTTACTGACTCACTTCCTGTCGGCACATCATTCATTCCAAATAGTGTCACAATTAATAACATTCCCGTTCCAAACGCAAATCCATCCACAGGCATTTCAGTCGGAACTCTTAATCCAACAGAATCCGTAACTATTTCATTCCAAGCACAGGTTGTTACACTTCCAGCTAATAGAATAATTACAAATATCGCGTCCATTACGTATACTTCTCAACCTGATCCTACTAGACCACCTATCACAACAACGACAACAACACCACCAATTACGATAGAAGTAAACCCTAATGAGCCAAACACATTTATTAAGACCGCAAATGTAAATCGTGTAGAACTCGGTGACTTCATCACATATACACTTACCTTTACTAACAATGGCGCTACTCCTTCAAATAATGTACTCATTACTGATTCACTGCCTCCCGAAGTTACTTTCTATCCGAATTCAGTAACAGTAAACGGAGTAATACGTCCTGGAACTAACCCAACTATCGGTATTATTATTGGAACTGTTAATCCAGGTGAATCCGTTGTTGTTAGGTTTATCGTTCAAGTAACAGCAGAGCCACGAGACGGTCTCATTCGCAATACCGCTCGCATTCGCTATACACTACGACCTGACCCTACTAAACCACCAATTTCCGTTGACGAAACTTCAGACCCAAACATCATTACGTTTATCGGTCCATTCGTATCACCAAATTTAAATTGTTTTTTTGATGGCACACGGTTTATACGCCGAGGCTGGGACAGTGAGTGTTAGCACTATAAATAAAAAGACAGCGCCTTTAACGCTGTCTTTTTATTTGGTACATATACAGTTTTTAAGTTAGCTTCATATCTTTTTCATTATAAAAACCATCTTCTTTTTCCATTTCCTTTTGTAATTTCGTAAAGGAACGATACATTGCAATTCTCCATGACACAATCATCGCAAACGCAAGTAAGAAGAACATGCCACTAAGTTGTCCTAAATCAAGAGATTGACTTAAGTATGTTTTAAATACAATCCGCACTACAAGTAATCCAATTAATATGAAAACAAAGGCTTTTGAACGCTTCAAATAAATCTCTTGTCCTCTAATTTCAAATTTAGATGTTTTAATAAGAAAAATAGAGAAAATCAAACCGACACCAATTGCTTCTAACATTTCTGCTGGAGTTAATCGAAATTCAGGAAAAACATACATCAATGCGCCCGTACTCATAAAAAATGGTGGAAGTATAATTTTTTTCAATGTTGCAGGTTTCTTAGCTGCTTTTAAACGAATAAACATCGCACCGACAGCCATACAAACAGCAACGATACTGGATAAAACAACTATGTTCATATTTTCTCATCCTTTTTTGTGGCTATATGCAAAATATACTTTCATTATATGCTTTTCCGTTAGTATTTCCAACATTTTCGCAGAATAATACTAAAAACCGGTAAAACCACCAAATAAACTTGAGAAATATACGATAATTTTCGTCATCCAGTTAAAGTATAGGAAGACACCCATAACAATCATAATGTATCCTCCGACTTTCATGAAGGCCATACTATTTCTTTTAATCCAAGACATTTTCGTAATAAAGAATGACAGTACGAAAAACGGGATTGCAAATCCAAGTATGTAAGCAATCATGTATATCATTGCTGATTCTGGATTTGTTGCTGCTAATCCAATTACGGACACTAGAATTGGTCCGGTACATGGCGTCCACCCTGCTGCAAAAGCTAATCCAATTAGTACTGATCCAAAATAGCCACTTGGACGATTTTTAAATGTAAATTTACGGTCTTGCATTAAAAATTTCGGCTTAAACACTCCGACAATAATTAAACCGAACACGATGATAAAGATACCACCTAACTGTCTGATTAAATCTTTATAGTCAGTAAAGATTCCTCCAATAAAACTTGTACCAAATCCAATTGCAATAAATATAATTGAAAATCCAAGTAAGAAAAACGCTGTATGTATCATACTTCTTTTGCGAAGCATTGCATTTTCTTCTTTCAATTCAGAAACCGACATACCTGTTATGTACGATAAAAATGCCGGATAAAGCGGTAAGCAACATGGGGAAATAAATGATAAGAACCCGGCGCCAAACGCTAAAAAAATACTAATATCTTGCATCATTCCACTCCTCTCCCTAAATATTGTAACAAAAACACATAAAAATACTATGAACAATTCGTGAAATCACTTTTACAACGTGGCAATAAGAAAAAACATATTTTCTCACAGTTTCTAATAAAACGTTTTCATTTCCTTCTATTATATAGAAAAAACTCAAATGCATTATGAAACTCCTTTAATTGTTATTAACATAACAAAGGTAACATAGTTTCTCAAATAATTAGCACGCTACTAGTACGCCTATTTACATATTTGTTTAAAAATTATTTTTTTCAAATGCTGTCTCTATACAATGCAAAGTTGATTTTATAATACTTCTACTATTAATAATTTCAAGATTATGCATAAATATCATACTTTTATTATTATTCTATAAAATGTCATACTTTTCTTTCATTTGACCCTTTATTTCTAATTTTGTATACTTCCCTCTAGTTATATATTTTCGATACGGAACAACTTCATATAGATGGGAGGAATTTTTCATGCTTCGTTATTCTCTTTTAGTTTTATTAGGAGCGTGTAGTTATGGAATTTTAGCTATTTTTGTTAAGCTTGCATATGCAGAAGGATTTTCACTTGGAGAGGTAATTGGCAGCCAATATTTGTTCGGTTGGATTATTTTGCTTGCTATTACACTTCTATTTTCTAGACATCGCGTTCCTTTAAAGCAAGCATTACTTTTATTCGTTGCAGGAACATCTGCAAGTTTTACCGGAATTTTTTATTATGCTTCATTAAAAACTGTACCAGCTTCTATTGCAATTATTCTTTTATTCCAATTCGTTTGGGTCGGAATTATCATTGAAGCAGTCGCAACAAAAACTTTACCTTCAAGAGAAAAAGTTATTTCTGTTATTTTCTTACTTGTAGGGACATTTTTATCCAGTGGTTTACTAGAACAATCAGCAGGTGCTTTCGATACGACTGGAATCATTTTAGGTTTATTATCTGCTGTTACATTCGCAACATACATTTTCGTGAGCGGAAAAGTTGCTGTTGAAGTACCTTCATTACCGCGCGGTGTTCTCTTAATGACTGGTGCTTTAACTTTAGTCATGATTGTATTCCCACCAACATTTATTTTTAATGGTGCCATTTCTCAAGGTCTTTGGAAATACGGTTTAGGATTAGGAACATTTAGTATCGTCATTCCATCTATTGCCTTTACAATCGGGATTCCAAAAATCGGTTCTGGCTTAGCGACTATTCTTGGTGCAGCGGAACTACCAGTTACAACAATTATGTCCGTATTCGTTTTAAAAGAGGCTGTACTATCTTCACAATGGTTCGGTGTATCACTTATATTAATTGGGATTGCAATCCCGCAAATTGCATACGCAATGCGTGGACGTTATCGTAAACATCCTACGCATAAAAAAGTCGCAGCATAAAGTGAAACTTTAATTAGTTGAACCAATCGGGCTTTTATGGGATAAACGAGAGAGGATTTTCATTTGAGAATCCTCTCTTTTATTGTTGTATACTTATGGTAAATATTTTGCTGAAGAAAGAAGGCATACTACATGGTATCTATTTCAAATCAACTAAAAGAAAAACTTATTTCCATCCGTCGACATTTACATGAGTATCCAGAACTATCATATGAAGAGTTCGAAACAACAAAAGCAATAAAAAATTGGTTAGAAGAAAAAAATATTACTATCATTGATTCCAATTTAGAAACAGGAATTATCGCTGAAGTGTCTGGTAATAAAAACGGACCAATTGTAGCAGTTCGTGCTGATATTGATGCCCTTCCTATTCAAGAAGAAACACATTTGTCCTATGCATCTAAAGTACGAGGGAAAATGCATGCTTGTGGACACGATTTTCATACAGCTGCTATTTTAGGTACTGCTTTCTTATTAAAAGAAAGAGAATCTTCCCTAAATGGAACGGTTCGCTTCATATTCCAACCAGCTGAAGAAAGTAGTAATGGCGCTTGCAAAGTTATTGATGCTGGACATTTACGTAATGTGCAAGCGATTTTCGGCATGCATAATAAACCTGATTTACCAGTAGGTACAATTGGCATTAAAGATGGTCCACTGATGGCTGGAGTTGATCGATTTGAAATTGAAATTCACGGAGTTGGTACACACGCGGCTGTACCAGATGCTGGCGTAGATCCTATTGTCGCATCCTCTCAAATTGTGATGGCACTGCAAACAATTGTAAGCCGAAATATAAGTTCATCTCATAATGCGGTTGTTAGTGTTACAAATATTCATGCAGGAAATACGTGGAACGTGATTCCTGAAAAAGCTACGTTAGAAGGAACGATTCGCACGTTCCAAGCTGAAACACGTGAAAAGATTCCAGCACTCATGGAGCGTATTATTAAAGGTGTATCTGATGCATTAGGTGTAAAAACGAAATTCCGTTTTTATTCAGGTCCTCCTGCTGTTCACAACGATAAAGCTCTTACAGACTTATCTACTCAAGTTGCCACAAAGATGAATCTTAATATCATCTCGCCTAGTCCGTCAATGGCTGGAGAAGATTTCTCATTTTACCAACAGGAAATACCAGGTTCATTCGTCTTTATGGGAACGAGCGGTACACATGAATGGCATCATCCTGCTTTTACAATTAATGAAGAGGCACTGCCTATAAGTGCAGAATACTTTGCTTTACTAGCCGAAAGAGCACTTAAACAATTCTCATAAAAAAAGCCGTTCAAAGTGCATCTCAGCACCCTGAACGGCTTTTCTTATTAAGTTAAATCACGTTTTAAAAACACAGTATATGAAATACATAAAAATACGAACAAATAAAGTAGTAACATACATGATGCAAACGGGAATGTTACTCCATCAATAAAACTTCCATTCTTTGAAATACTATATAAATCTGTGTTTGCTGGCAATAAATATTTCGCCCAGTTATATCTAGTGGCTGCTAATAACGCAATATTGCCTGATAAAGCAAGGAATAGTGAAATACCAATTGCACCTCCACTAGATCTCGTTAACACAGAAATCATAAATGCAAACGATGCATACACAACCGTTGGTAACCACGATAAAACATAATATTTACTTGCTTCCACAAAAATATTTTGTTTTATTATATTTCCATCTTGGAAAATAAACTCACTCCATGCAGGCTGTTGGAATTTATAAATAACAAGTCCACATAAAGCGGAGAAAATCATATTAAATATAAACAATAAAGCTGCAAATATAACGATTGCTAAAAACTTTGCTGTTAAAATTTTAAATCGACTCGCCGGACGGATTGTTAAAAATTTATATGTTCCCCAGCTATATTCATTCGCAAAAATTGTACTTGCATACACGAGGATAAATGGGAGCAAAATTGGAAATACGATAAAACCTGTATCTCTCATGAAAGAAAGTGGAGAACTGCTTGCCGGTGCTGTATCTGTATCTAAATGCTTCATCTTAAGCTGGTATTCTTTTACAAGCTCATCCCCTGATTTTTCTGCTAAAATAGCTTCTTTTTTCATGCCAAGCTTTTTCTCAATTTCTACAGTACGTTCTGTATAATCTACTTTCCATCCTTTTGTTTCCGGTTCAAAATACTTTACCGTAACCCACCCTAATCCGATTATTAATACTGCAATAACCGCAAATGGAATAATCGTTCGCTTCCGCTTAAATATTTTATACAGTTCGTTATATACTAAATTAAACAATATCTTTTCCCCCTGTTAATTCTAAAAATTGCTCTTCTAACGTTTTTCTTTCTTCATATACACGATACACTTGAATATTTTTCTCAAGCAATGTACGAATAACATTTGGGATTTCTTCATCTTTTACATTAATAAGTAATTCATTATCTTTTACTAAAACATCATGCCCTAATATTTCCGCTGCTTTATTCGCATCATCTACACGTATACGGATCGTCTCCATCTCTTCGCTTTGGCTATGCTGAATATTTTGCGTAGCCACATATTCCCCGTGCTGAATAATGATAACTCTGTCACACATTAATTCAACTTCTGAAAGTAAGTGACTTGATACAAGTACAGCTTTTCCTTGTTCATGTGCAATTTTTTTTATGTACATTCTCATTTCATGTATTCCACTAGGGTCTAATCCATTTGTCGGTTCATCTAGTATCAACACGTCTGGATCGTGAATAAGCGCCTGAGCGATTCCTAAACGTTGTCTCATGCCGAGTGAATACGCTTTTACTTTGCGATCAATTACTTGTCCCATCCCTAACAATTTCACTACTTCATCAATACGTTCTTCGGTCACATTACCATTCATTCGTCCGAAATATGTTAAATTTTCATACCCGCTCAAAAAAGGATAAAATTCGGGTGTCTCAATTACCGCCCCAATTTTCGCAGCGGTTTTTTCAAATTGCTGTTTCACAGATTGACCATCAATCCATACTTCACCTTCTGTCATACGGATCATACCAACCATCATTCTCATTAAAGTCGTTTTTCCAGCACCGTTTGGTCCGAGTAAACCGACAACCTCGCCTTTTTTCACTTCAAAACTAATATTTTGTACAAGTGTCTTTGAGCCGATTCGCTTCGTTAACCGATCGACTTTTACAATTGATTGTTCATTTGTCATTCTATACAACCTTTCCTTCCTATTCTTTGTCAGGTCTTTTCACTGTAACATGATTATTTTTATGTGTAAAATTGAAAAAAGCATGATTTCTCATGCCCTTTCTTTTAATCGCAACGAATTTTCATCTTTTAAACTTCGAACAAATCGATAACATTGCATCATCGTTATTAAAACGACAGTCATCATAATTATACTAATAATTACAACTGCATATATTGTAATTGGCGCACTATTTACTCCTTGTATCCCTGCGATTTTCATAAAGATAACCGTAAATAATTTTAAAAATAACATCCCATTAACTAATCCAAAAACAAACGCTGCTCCATAAATGAATAATTGCTCCTGACATAATAAACATAGTACTTCTTTTCTTTTTATATTTTCTGCTACATAAGATGTAAACTCCTCTCTCCTCACTAGCAAAAGGGAGTACATCATTTTATATGTAGTAAAAATACATATGAAAATTAGTACAATAAACAGTGTGTAAAAATACATTTGAAATACAAATGCATCCCCTACTTTCAAAATAGCTCCTTCATTAAATTGTAACGATATCATAAAAAACAAAATCATAGTACTCATAGCAATCCACATAAATTGCTTCATCCTTTTGGTAGCAAATGTTCTAATATTTTTTCTCGCTAACCGACATAAAGACATAAAATTCTTCCCCTACCTTATTACATACGCATTCTATACTACTAGTGTATAAAAATATGACATTTTAAACATCGCACTACAATCGGAATTTCTTCTAAGTCTTTAGTCCTAGAAAACGAAATGATAAAAAATCACATTTAGAATATAATTGTAAAAAGGAGGAGATTGCATGCGTATAAAATTACTATCAATCTTGTGTTTATTATTACTCACAAGTTGTAGCCAAATAAAAAACAATGAAGTTGCCGTTGTTGAGCCATACAAATTAACAAAAGAGCAAGCTTCTATTTTACAAATGACTCCTTTTCAAGAAGGAAATAGCATGTTTTATAACGTTACTCTTAAAAATGATAAAGATGAAATAAATGCTACAATTGATTATTATAACAATGGTAAAAAAACAAAAGAAATTGCTAATATAGCTACCTCACATTTTTCAAAAAAGAAAGTAAAGCTTTCTTTTTTACCACCACATTTCCAATTCGATAAAGATATACAAGAAAAAAGGCAGTGGTATCTGAATATTGAAGGTGGTTCAACACTTGTTCCTGAAGAAGCGCCACCAAGCGTAAATAGCTCTGCAACTACTACAATCCAATCTATAAAAAATTTAAAATACAATCAAAAAACAACTTTAGCTGCTGTAATCCAAACCAGTAAAGAAACTGTAAGCATTCCTACCATTGATGAAGAAACAGGTATTGATCTACTCTTAAAAGAAAATGAACACGTTTATCTATTTAGTATCGAGCTAAAAAAAGAACAATAAAGCGGAAATGCAACTTAAGTTGCATTTCCGCTTTATTGTTTAATAAGGTGTACTTTTATGAATTTGAATTAAATCCATATTCTGTTACTACTATTGCTCATCTTCTACTTCTATTCTTTTCTTCTCTCTTGCAATTTTTAAAAACTCTAGTAGCTCTGGATTACTATTCATTTTTTTGTAAGCCACTGACATTTCTGCAACAAAATTAGAATCATATAACTCTTTATATACAACTTCTGTTTTATATAACTTATTTGCCGACACGGGTATTACTGTAATTCCAATCCCTGCTGCTACAAGCCCCATAACTGTTTGATACTCTGTTGCTTCTTGTACAATACGCGGACTAAATCCAACTTCTCTGCAAAGAGATAAAATTGTATCATACAAAGCTGGCCATACTGGTCTCGTAATAAATACAAACGGCTCATCTCGTAAATCTTCTATATGTATTTCATCTTTCTCTGCAAGTGGATGTGCCTTTGGTAAACATAAGGTGCAAGATAACCTTTGAATTGGCTCTAATTCTAATAATTGTGTTGGAATTGGTGGACGTAAAAAGCCAATATCGATACGGTTATCATGAAGTGCATGAACTTGATCTGGTGTTGACAATTCATGTAATGCAACAGACACTCTCGGAAATTTTTTTCTATATTCCCTAACAATTGATGGTAAAATATCATATATCGCCGCACCTACAAAACCAATTGAAAGTGATCCTACTTCTCCCCTTTGCGCACTTTGTGCAACTTCTACTGCTTTTTCAATTTGTTCAAACGCCTTTTTTACTTCTTTTAAAAACATTTCTCCTGCTTCTGTTAGTTCAACCTTTCTTTTCGTTCTTGAAAATAATGTAACTCCCATTTCTTTTTCTAATTGCTGTATTTGTTGACTAAGTGGTGGTTGTGTCATTTGTAAACGAGCAGCCGCCCGTCCAAAGTGTAACTCTTCTGCCACAACAACAAAATATTGCAAATGCCGTAATTCCATTTTTGGACACCCTTTTCACTTTCGATTAATATGTCTAATATATTAATAACATATAATTTATATATTAGACAAATATTTTGAATGAACGTATAGTAGAAATTGTTAATTCTTTTTTACAATTTTTATGTAAAAAAAGAAAGAGGTGGTTACTGTATGAAATGGTGGAAGTTAAGCGGACAAATTTTATTACTATTTTGTTTCGCTTGGACAGGTGAATGGATTGCAAAACAGGCACACCTCCCAGTTCCAGGAAGTATAATCGGTATTTTTTTATTATTAATTTCATTAAAATTTAACCTAGTTAAAAAAGAATGGATACAGGACGGAGCAGATTTTTTATTAAAAGAACTTATTTTATTTTTCATCCCTTCTGCAGTCGCTGTCATACGTTACAGAGATACACTAACACAATATGGAATCGATCTCATTTTAATTATTATGATTAGCACTCTTTGCGTTACCTTAGTTACAGGACTTTTAACAGAATTGCTACTAAAGCGGAAAGGATCAACGCAATGATCGGATTTCTTTGTTTACTATTAACACTATTCACATATTGGCTATCAAAAAAAATGTATCAACGTTGGAATTGGAGTCTACTTTCTCCTCTTCTCGTCTGTCCCATTATTTTAATTGCTTTATTGCTCGGATTAGATACACCTTATGAAACATATGAATCTGGTGGTCACTGGTTAACTGAATTATTAAAACCCGCAACAGTTGCTTTTGCATGGCCAATCTATAAATACTTTGATTTATTAAAGAAACATGGAATGGCTATCTTACTTAATGTCATTGTCGGTTCGTTTTTATCAGTCATTACTTCAGCACTACTAGCAAATTATTTTCAAATTGATTCATCACTAGAACATAGTTTAGCGCCACATATCGTAACAACACCAATCGCAATGGCTATTTCAGAAATGATTGGTGGTATGTCACAATTAACTGCTGTATTTGTCGTTTTAACTGCCTTAACAGGAGCATTGCTCGGCCCTTCTCTCATACGTATTTGCCGTATTAAAACAGCAATCGCAAAAGGTATTATGTTAGGAACAAGCGCAAATGGAACCGGTACATCAAAAGCATTCGAAATCGGTCCTGTGGAAGGAACAATTGCAAGTTTATCTATGCTTTTAACAGCAGGCGCTAGTTTAGTTATCGTTCCGCTTTTCTTGTCTTGGATACATTAAAGAAGCAAGTATTTACATACTTGCTTCTTTATCTATATATTGGCACAGCAATTCATAATCCTCTGGAAAAGCTAAACACAATTGTTCAACTTCATGTATCCCTTTCCAAGCAATTTCATGTATTAACTCATCAGGGTCTTGGATTTTCATATTACCGCCTATTTGTTTAACAAAATAATAATGGACATACACTGGAACACCGTATGTAATACCCTCTTTTTCATATATTTTATTTACAACTTCCACATTGTAACCTGTTTCTTCCCAAACTTCCCTGATACAACATTCTTCTAGTGTCTCTCCCTTTTCAAGTCCTCCACTTGGGACAGACCACCTTTTTTCTTCTCCCTCTTTGCCCTGCAGTACCATTAAAACTTCATTTCTTTCATTTACACATACCGCTGCACTACCTATCCATCTCTCCATAAACATCCCTCCCCTACTAAAATTCGCCTTCTTTATTATTTTCCCCTTGAAAAAAAGAGGAAATAATAAAACAATGACGAAAAGTTACATCAACTTCATAGACAATCCCTTCTTAGAAATTAAAACTGGAAGGATGAAAATATGATTTCTAATTATGTCGTGGAATGTGTCTTTTGTGAAGAAAATCGAAAACCTCGCCAAGCTATTGTCACAGTTCCCGCCACTACTCAGCTACTAGCCCTTGAAAAAGTGCGCGCGGAATGCAAACGTCGCTTTGGAAAAACTGTATTATTGCAAACAGAAATTAAAGAAGAAATAATTTTCGAACAAAAAGAAAGCTGACCATAAATTGGTCAGCTTTCATATCCGATCATATTTTCACATGAAGATTAGGGGCATCCTCTTTAAGGATCGGGATTTTCCCATTATGTACGTTCCATAATGGTCATCGAACAATATATTTCTATGCAATTAACTATTGAATAGAATAGGGCAAAACTTGTTCGCATTTTTAGAAAAGGGATAGGGATATAATTCAAGTAGTACTTCGAATACTCGAACTTTACACTCATAATATTAAAACAAATCCTTTTATATGGGAAATATGAATTACCTATATAATTCATTCGTAAAATATATTAATAGTTTGCTATATTAATTTTATCCCGCTATTTGTAGGCAGTAACCCCCTGCTGATTATAATTTCACTTTATTCCATCAATAGCATACAACCAGCTAAAACCGGTGTCATAATCATCGAAAACCTCAAAAGCGTTCGCGGTGCATAATTTGTAAACTTCGCGCCAATGTATGCCCCTAACATGGTCCCAATCAATACTTGTAATAACAATATATAATCTAAATATCCTTCCGAACTATATCCTATCCCGCCTCCAATTGCAATCGGTAATATAACAAGCATTGTTGTCCCTACAGATTGCTGAATCGTAAGTCCCAATAGAACCATTAATCCAAGTTGAATAAACGGTGCAGAACCAATCCCAAATGAACCAGCCATCATTCCAGTAACTAATCCAAGGCATACACATTTCAACAAGTAGTTCACGGAAAACTCTTTATGTTTATATAAAGACGACTTTTCTTTGTTTTGGAACATAATTAATTTAATAAACATAAAAATTGCCGATAAAAATAACATCCCAGCTGTAAACCAATGAAGAAGATGTGCTGGTATAAGTGAACCAAATTTAGAACCAATATAAGAGCCAATTGCGCCAAATCCCCCAACAATCCCGCCTATAATAAGTGCAACATTACCTTCACGGTAATGACTTACAACACCTGATAATGTCGTAAATGCCATTGCAGTTAAAGATGTTGCAAGAGCAACATGAATAGGGATTTGGAATACTAAAGTGAGTATCGCGATAATAAACCCAGCTCCTCCAGCTCCAACAAATCCTAATAAAATACCCATTACTAACATTGTTATAATTATTGCCACAGACTTTCCCTCCAGTAACACAATTATCCATCATATTTATCCTTACATACAAATAAAAAGCATCCTAGATGGATGCTTTTTATTTCAATGATATGTACTTAATCTTGATTAATCAAAATAACTGCTGGACCAGCGACCACCACTCCAGCTACTTCTATCTTTTCAAATTCCTTTACTGTAATAGAGATAACTCCTTCTCTTTCCATCAATTCTTTACTCAGGACATCAGTCGGGATTGCTTTCACCGTCTTACCTCCTTTTCATTTATACAATATGATAAAGTGAAACTTTAATGAGTGGGGTTTTTGTCCGTACTTATTAATTATTATCCCTCACCAATCGGACTAATAATCACCCAATGCATCTATATATATGCATCACCTCCGCTTTCATTCCTTATTCCACTCAAAAACCTTCTCCCCCTTCCGTGACATATTGAAAAATAAAAAAGAAGCTATAACATATAGCTTCCCTCTACGTTTCTTTAATCTTTATGCACCGTATATTCCATGACTTTTCCATCTCTATCAAATTGGAAAACAAGCTGTTCGCTATCTATTGGAATAAAGCCACGTTCAGTCCCAAGATAATACAAAGTGGTAACTCCTTCTTCCCCACTTCTCGTTTCCGTTGGAGCTCCTAACAATTGGATAATTTCTTCATTTGATTTCCCTATTAATTTATATTTTTGTAATAGATCATCTACCACATGTACCCGCTTATCTGCATGATTTAACCATCTATTTTGATTAAACTTTGATGTATATTCATTTACACTTAGTTGTACAGTGCACACTATTAATGGTATGAGTGCTACTATTAAAACCCCCAACATTTGCTTCTTTTCTTCATTACGATTTTTAGAAACATATAAAATAGCCCTTTGAATCATGACTAATAAAACAAATGGTATGAATACTACAAAAATGCTCCTTACACTTAAGGGTATATGGACCATATCAATGACGAATATAAATACAATGTACATTACTATATACAAACAAAAATAGACATACAAAATGCCACGTAGCATAGCGTTCAGAAAGATCTCCCCTTTTAACTCACTATATAATTCATCCGGCTAATCATTTCTCGAATCTGTTCTAATTCTTGCACTGTATATACTACTTTCCCTGCTAAGATTTCATTTCTGAAGAACGTTACAATTTGCTCCCGATCTTTTAATCTAGGTGTTTCCTCACTAGAAAGATCTATTATTTCTTTTCCATTTTCATTATAAAAATATACAACTGGTTTTACCTTTTCTTTTATACTATTAGCCTGCATTTCTTTCAAACAATTGTATAAAATTTGAGATAGTTTCTTCGCCTTATATACTGGATTTCCTTCATTTTTCACTTGCATAGTTGACGAATCTTTACCTACTATATATTCAAATGTCTCTTCTTTTTCAACTTCTTGTTGATACTTACCCATTTCATCAATCATAAATGAATATATACCAGCATTTTCTTTCGTTAAACCATGAATTAATTTCTCTCCCCATTCTTTCGTCTCAAGTAGATAAATACCAGTTTTGCACAAGATGAGATGATGGATTCGATTATCGTTTATTTCACTATTATTTTTAATAAAAACATTCGGCATGATTTCAATTTCAGCATCTAATATGATGCCTTGCTCTATGAATCCTCGTTTCATATAATGTAATGTTTCGTACGTATTCATTTCAGCGCCGTTTTTAGTATATTCTCGTAAATTTGCAATTAATTTTTGAAACATATGTATTTCGTTATTATGTTTATTTTGTATTTCACTACGTTCTTTACTATATTGCATAGCTAATTGATTTTTCATCATACGCATATTTTCAATTTCTCTATTTGCACTTACTTGTAAATCATTGTATTTTTTCTGTTCCATATTTTTTAAATTATTTTGTTGTTCTTTATGCTCTATCACCGTAGCTGCAATTTCGTTTTCATACGTTTCAATTGCTTGTTTCTTTTCAAATTCTACTTGCTGACTCTCTGATTCTAACTGTTTATTTTTATAAAACAGCACAAATACTACAGCTAATAATATTAAAACCGCACCTATTAGCACATAATTCATATTTTTACCCCTTTATTTCATTTTCTATTATTTTTTTAAAATATATCTACTATAGTATACTATGGTTTCGATATAGACTTTGTAAAAGTTGTATATTTTTAATAAAGTGAAACTTTAATCAGTGGGGGTTTTGTTCCTTCCCCACTGATTATTAGTTGAACCAATCGGGCGTTTACTGGCAATTGATCCCCCCTAACTTCTTTGCTTCCGCTGAATTTTGAGGTGGGGGTCTTACCGCCAGTTAATGCGGGATAAAAGGCACCTCTGACGGGGCACCTTTTATTTTCACTCTATTGTACACCATACTGAATATAACTTGGATCGTAGTATATCCATTGATTTGTCCCTAAGCAAAGCCATCCATCTTGCTTACTCCATACTCGATACGATTCACCATGATGTAACTGTCTTATAACATTTCCTTTTAATGATGGAGCGTCACGTAAATTTACATTATCACCAGTAATAGTCGCCACATAATGTTTATACTGAATATAACTCGGATCATTATATACCCACTGATTTGCCCCTAAACAAAGCCATCCATCTTGTTCTCCCCAAACTTCATATGTTTCGCCACGATTCAATTGGCGAATTACACTAGACTGCAAAGATGGTCCACTTCTCAAATTCACATTATCTCCATTAATTATAGCAACCCCGTACACTGGAGTTGCATTATTAGGCGGAGAAACATTCCCTCCACCACTTGCTCCATTCCCTTGTAAAGCTTCTAGTGAAACTGCAGCTGATACATCACAATTTCCTACACCTGAAATTTGTCCAGAATCTGTGTACTGCCATGCTGTCCACGCTGTCCATCCACCAGCATCAGCAGGCGGTGTACTCGAGTATTTAGCAATCCAAAGTGGAATATCACTTAATCCGCTAATTCCGAACTCATTAATATACCAAACTCCTGTATATAACATTACATCTTTTCCAGTAGCCTGTTTCACATAATTTATGAAGCTTCTTGCCCAATTCGATATAGCGCTACCAGTTAAATTACTATTACTCGGATCTTTTGGTGATTCTAAATCCAGAACTGGCATTAAGTCTGTCTGGTTACTTTGTAATATACTCACAAAATATTTCGCCTCTGAAATTGCATCATTTTGTTCTGGACGTGCAAAATGGTATGCACCAATTAATACATTCGCACTTCGGGCTGCTTGTACATTTTTAGTAAAAGTAGGATCAATGTAATTTACACCTTCTGTCGCTTTTGCATACGCTGCTGGAATTCCAGATGCCTTCACTGCATTCCAATCAATATTCCCTTCCCAATGAGACACATCAATAAACGTAACATTTGAACTCGATCTGTTTTGCATATAAAATCTCCTATCAATTTTTTTACTTCGTATACATACAATATGTACAAGTTTCATAAGAGGACACGACATTTATGCTATAGAAACAAAGAGTAAATATATTTTGTATACAAAATAAAAAAGACCTTGTATTTACAAGGCCTTTTGCAAACTCCCTTTATTTTGTAACAAGTACATATTATAATACAAACCTTGCTCACTTAGTAATTCTTGATGTGTTCCTCTTTCTACTATCTCTCCATCATGCATCACAAAAATTTGATCTGCATCTTGAATTGTAGATAACCTATGCGCAATGGCTATCGTCGTTCTACCTTTTCGCATTTGTTGCAACGCTGTTTGAATAGCCTCTTCTGTTTCTGTATCGATATTAGCTGTTGCTTCATCTAATACTAATACTTTTGGATTCGTTGCTATAGTTCTAGCAAAAGCAATTAATTGTCGTTGACCGCTTGAAAATGCTGCACCTCTTTCTACTACTTCTGTTTCATACTGCTCTGGTAACTTTTCAATAAACGTATTCGCTTGCACAAATCGAGCAGCTTCTTTTACTTCTTCATCCGTAATTTCTTCATTATACATACGAATATTTTGCTTTACATTTCCAGCAAATAAAAATGCATCTTGCAATACGAGTCCTATTTTCTTTCTAATTTCTCGTTCTTCAAATTTTTCTAAATCTACACCGTCTATTACAATATTTCCTGACTTAAGATTATAAAATCGCATTAACAAATTCATAATCGTACTTTTTCCGCTACCAGTATGCCCAACAAAAGCAACCGTTTGCCCTTGTTTCACGTGAAATGATACATTTTTTAAAACGTCACGCTTTCCATCATACGAAAAAGTAACATTTTTAAATTCAATATCTCCATCCACAACTTGAGGATTCTCATTGCCTTTTTGAACCGGTGCTAAATCTTTCTCGTCCATTAAATGAAATACACGTGATGACGAAACAAGTGCCTGTTGGAAAAAGGACAATTTCATCATCATCTCATTTACAGGTTGGAAGAAACGATGTATATAGTTAACAAAAGCATATAAAACTCCTACTTCAACAGGGCTCTTTAAAGCATCAATCCCAAATAAACCTAGTACTAACGCAATAGCTACAATATGTACTAAATCCGTAGCTGGTCGTAAAAGTAATGCGTCTAACTTCAAAGTACGTCGCCCTGCACTATAATGTTTATTATTCACTTCTTCAAACTCTTTTCTCATACGTTTTTCTTGTCTGAACACTTGAACAATATTCATTCCTTGTATGGACTCGTTCAATTTTGCATTTAACACGCTTAGTTGATTACGTACTTCTAAATAAAAAGCTGCACTTTTCCGGCGATATAATACCATAATCGCGAACATTATCGGAATTAATACGAGAGAAAATAACGCTAATTTTACATCTAATAAAAACATCGCTATTAAAATACCTACTAAAAAGACTACATTTTTCACAAATGTTGATAATACACTGACATAAAAATCTTTAATCGCTTCCGTATCATTCGTTATACGAGATACGAGCGTACCAATTGGCGTACGATCAAAGAAACTTAATGACAGCTTTTGAACATGTTCATATACTTCAACTCGCATATCTTGAACAATCTTAAAAGCAATGTTCTGAAAGTACAATAGATTTAAATACGTAAATAATACTTTTAATAAATGAGCAACTATGTAAATTACAAATAAAGTAACGAGTGCTGATCGTTCAAAATCCCGCGGTACTAGGTGTTCATCGAGGAATTGTTTAATTAAAAAAGGCCCCATCATTTCCGTTACTGTCGCACCAACTAAAAAGATAAACGCTAAAGATAGCAACCCTTTATATGGCTTCATATAAGAAAGCAATCTACTTAAATCACTTCGCTTCTTCTCTACCATCATACGCCTCCTTTCTCAACTAAAGCTTCTAATTGCTGACTTTCATACATTTCTTTATACCAGCCGTTTTCCTTCATTAATTCCTCATGTGTACCTCTTTGTACAATTCTACCTTCATCAACAACAAGAATAAGATTGGCATGCTGAATTGCACTTAATCGGTGTGCAGTAATAATCGTCGTTTTCCCTGCTCTTTCCCTCTTTAAGGCACTTAAAATTGTCTCTTCTGTTTTTGCATCTACCGCTGATAAACAATCATCCAAAATTAAAATTTCAGCATTTGTTAATAAAGCACGAGCAATAGAGATTCGCTGTTTTTGACCACCAGATAACGAAACGCCTCTTTCCCCTACTACTGTTTCATATCCTTCTGAAAATTGGAGGATATCATTATGAATACAAGCAATATCTGCAGCTTGGGTAATTTCATTATATGTAGCATCCGCCTTTCCAAAGGCGATATTCTCACCAATACTTGCTGAAAATAAAAAATGATCTTGTGGCACATATGAAATAGCAGAACGGACACCATGAAGTGTTAAATCTCGAATATCTCGCTCCCCAACTTTTAATTCACCATTAAAATGATCATACTCACGGATTAAACATTTTAATAAAGTCGTTTTCCCTGCACCTGTACGTCCTACAACTCCTAGCGTTTCGCCCTTCTTCAAATCAAAGTGAATATCGTTTAAATGTAACAGTTCATTTTTCTTATACGAAAATGAATCAACGGCAAACGAAACATTACCGCTCGCTATCGTATGTACAGCATTTTCTCTATTTACTACATCTGATTTTTGTGAAAGAATTTTTTCTACACGGTCATATGAAGCACGCCCACGCTCCATAATATTGAACAACCATCCAAACGCTAACATTGGCCAAACGAGGGTACCTAAATATGTCGTAAATGTAACGAGATCACCTACTGTTAATTCACCTCTTACAACTAATACCGATCCGTAACATACTGCAATTAAAAAAGAAAATCCAACGATAAGAGCGATTGTCGGATCAAATAACGAATCAATACGTGCAACTAACACATTTTTATGCACAACATCTTCTGATTTTTTTCGAAACGCCTGCAAATCTTCTTTCTCTTGTCCAAGCGATCGAATCACTTTCATTCCACTCATACTCTCTTGCACTTTATCATTAATTTCCGAAAACGATTGCTGTGCTTTATGAAACCTTTTATGTAATAACGTTCCATAATAATTTGTCGAAATGGCTACAATCGGCATCGGAATTAAACTTAACAATGTTAACTTCCAACTAATTGTAAAACCCATCGCTACGAGTACACATCCCCCAACAGCTAATGAATCAACAAGCGTTAAAACACCCGCTCCAGCAGTTTGCTGGATCGCTTGAATATCATTGGTCGCATGTGCCATTAAATCACCTGTTCGATTTGACTGATAGAAAGATGGACTCATCTTTGTAAAATGTTCATATAAATTTTTTCGTAATTGGCGAGCTAATTTTAACGAAGACCCGAAAATCATAATACGCCATATGTAACGTAATATGTACATCGTAATACCTACAATTACTAATAGTACAACCAAATTTAGTAACTTATTGGTCGTCAATGTTCCATCATTAATTTCATCTACAACGATTCCAATTACTTTTGGTGCTACAAGTTCTAAAAGTGCAACGCCGAATAATAAAATAATTCCGATTATGTATGCTCGTTTTTCTTGTTTAAAAAACCACGCTAAATTCATAAACACTTTCATTTTTTTCCTCCTCCCTTAAAATGAGCGATGTTTTCAGTTTATCAAAAATACAGAATTTTTAAAAGTTTTAAAAACTGTAACTAACAAAAAGAAAGACACTCTTAGCGAGTGTCTTTTAGCGCTTATTTCATTTGTTGCTTGTTCATTGCGCTCATCATTTGATTGATTTTCTTTTGGGAAGGTTTTTGTCCCATTTGCATCATCATCATTTTTAACATTTGTTCGTTAATTGGTGGATTTTTTTGTAAGTAATTCATCATGTATTTGCGGGCAATGAAAAATCCTAACGCCACGCCTGCTACTAGTGCTACTACGCCCACTAGAATACCTAACCAAATTGGCATATATTTTCCTCCTTCATGTTGTCTACCTTACAGTGTACTAAAACCTTTTCAATAAGACAAGATACAATTCGACATTTTTACACATATGTTCGTACTTGTTTTAGAGGATTCAGCCATCCGTACTTTGTATTTTCATAATCCATAGCTAAAAATGTTAATTCACACTTTCTTAACACCTCAAAGAAAGTCGTTTCCATAGAGACATTTCCAGAGGTATTCATACGAATATAGTGCGGTTTCACCATTATTTCACCGTACTCCGCTCCCGTATAAAGTGTATGTGTATGATGTGTTCTATCATATTTACCAAGAACGCGCAAAGCTTGTTCTAATTTATGATGAATTTTCATTACTTGCAATGGTTTTGTTATATACATCATTTGTTTATATAACACTTTTTTCTCCGAAAGGGACCCAGATTCTGAAAATCGAGCAAATAAATCAAAAAACAAATATTCACGACCAAAATAAGATTTCGCAATATCCTCTTGAATTAAATACAATTCATACGTTTTCATTTTTCCCCTCCCAATCTGGACAACCTTTTCTCTTCATTATATATAAGAAAATTTGCAATGATTGTCTGACTGCGGAGAGATAAAAAACTTTTTCTGTCGAAAAAACTCATTTACATAGAAAAATCTCTCCATGCCGGAGAGATTTTTCTGAAATCATTAAAGCATTTCTTTTACTTTACGAACAACGTTCTCTACAGTAAATCCATACTCTTCCATAATCTTCTCACCAGGAGCAGAAGCACCGAATGTATCGATACCTAACACATCTCCTTCAAGACCTACGTAACGGTGCCATCCGAATGTAGCACCCATTTCGATTGCGAAACGTTTTGTTACTGCTTTTGGTAATACAGATTCTTTGTACTCTGCAGTTTGAGCTTCAAAACGATCCATAGATGGCATGCTGACAACAGCTGCGTCAACACCGTCTGCTACTAATGCTTTTTGAGCTTCAACAGCTAGGCTTACTTCAGATCCAGTTGCAAGTAAGATAACATCAGCCGTTTCTTTCTTGCTTGCAGAAACTACATATGCACCTTTTGCTACTTTTTCATACGTATCATCTTTTGCACCTTCTAATGTTGGAAGGTCTTGACGAGTTAATACTAAAGCAGTTGGTTTGTTTGTAGATTCTAAAGCCAGTCTCCAAGCTGCAACAGATTCGTTACCATCAGCTGGACGGATAACAGAAACGTTCGGCATTGCACGAAGCGCTGCTAATTGCTCGACTGGTTCATGTGTTGGACCATCTTCACCAACAGCGATACTGTCATGTGTGAATACATACGTTACTGGCAATTGCATTAATGCTGCAAGGCGAATTGCTGGACGTAAGTAATCAGAGAATACGAAGAACGTACCACCGTAAGTTTTTAAACCGCCATGTAATGCAATACCGTTCATTGCTGCACCCATTGCGAACTCACGTACACCGTACCAAATGTTTTTACCGCTGTAATCATCTCTTGTAAAGTCTTTTTCGTTATTCATGTATGTTTTGTTAGAACCAGCAAGGTCAGCAGATCCACCGAAGAATGATGGTACAGACTCTGCAATTGCATTAATTACAGCACCAGAAGAATTACGAGTTGCTGCTTTTGATCCTAATTCATAAGTTGGTAAGTTTTGCTCCCAACCTTCTGGAAGTTGACCGTTCATTGCTGCTTGGAATTCGTTTGCTAATTCTGGGTATGCTTGTGCATATTCACCTAGCATAGTGTTCCACTCTGCTTGCGTAGTTTCACCAACATCTTGTACTGTTTTACGGAAGTTGTCGTATACCTCTTCTGCTACGTGGAAATCTTGCTCAGCAGTCCAAGCATATGCTTCTTTCGTTAATTTTGTTTCTTCTACACCAAGTGGAGAACCATGTGAAGCTGATTTTCCTGATTTGTTTGGAGAACCGAAACCAATTGTCGTTCTTACTTCAATTAGCGTTGGGCGTTTTTCGTCAGCTTTCGCTTCTTCAATTGCTTTCGCGATTGCTTCAATATCGTTTCCATCCTCAACACGGATTACTTGCCATCCGTATGCTTTGTAACGATCTTCTACACTTTCAGAGAATGAACGATTTAAATCGCCATCTAATGAAATATCGTTTGAATCATAAAGCACAACAAGGCGACCTAATTGTAAATGAGCAGCTAATGAAGATGCTTCAGCAGAAACGCCTTCCATTAAATCTCCATCACCACAAATAGCGTATGTATAATGATCTACTACATTATACGCATCACGGTTATATTTAGCAGCTAAATGTCTTTCAGCCATTGCCATACCTACAGCAGTTGCAATACCTTGTCCAAGTGGACCAGTCGTTGCATCTACACCAGCTGTATGACCGTACTCAGGATGTCCTGGAGTTTTGCTTCCCCATTGACGGAAGTTCTTTAAGTCATCCATTGTTACATCATAACCAGATAGGTGAAGTAGGCTGTATAATAACATTGAACCATGACCTGCAGATAATACGAAACGATCACGGTTAAACCACGTTGGGTTATTTGGATTGTGTTTCATAAATTGAGTCCATAATGTATAAGCCATTGGTGCTGCACCCATTGGCATTCCTGGGTGACCAGAGTTTGCTTTTTCAATCGCATCGATGGATAATGTGCGAATCGTGTTGATAGAAAGTTGTTCGATTGAATGTGACATGCTATTCTTCCCTTCGCTTATATTAGTAAACGTTTTATACATTTATATGATAGCTTCCCACGCAAGATTATACAACATGTATCGACAAATATGTTGATATTTTTTTGATTTTTTATAAAAAAATCAATGTTTCCGGGAATGTATAGGCATTCAATATGACATACTTTTTCATTATTTTTATTTTAAAAAGAAAGAGAATTATCTGTATATTTATACAAATTTCTTCTATTCTTACTTTTTTAAATACGTTTTTAAAAACATAAAAAAGCATCTAACTTCGATGCTTTTCAAATAAGTTAAACAATCCGTTTCCGAATCGAACTTGAAATCAAATCAATTATAATTACCATTAAAATAATACCTAATAAAATAATCCCAACACGAGACCAATTCCGTGAACTCAGCGCAAAAATTAAAGGTGTACCAATCCCTCCCGCTCCAATAACCCCTAAAACCGCAGCGGATCGTACATTAATTTCAAATCTGTATAACGTATACGATAGAAAATCTGGTAACACTTGTGGTAACACTGCATACCAAAGTATTTGAAAACGGTTTGCTCCTGTTGCTAGCAACGCTTCCGTCGGTCCTTTATCTATGTTTTCAATTCCTTCTGAATATAGTTTCCCTAACATTCCAATAGAATGTAATCCTAAAGCTAATACTCCTGCAAAAGAGCCTGGACCAACAGCTTTTATAAATAAAAGAGCCATAACTAATTCAGGAAACGTACGAACAAAACTAAGTACAAATTTCCCAGATCCTGAAGTTAATTTTCCACTACTCATATTCGTTGCCGCCCAGAAGGCAAACGGAACAGATAAAAATGCAGAAATAAATGTACCTAATATCGCAATTGCCAACGTATCAATTAATCCATGCAATAAATCTTCACCATCTGGCAAAGATACATACGACCAGTCTGGATTTAATATCCCTGTCATAATTGCTTTCGTGATTTCACCTGCTGTGTCCTTTATCCCTTCTAATGGTACTCCTGAAAAGGCCCATACATATACAACTGTAAGTGCTATTAAAATAATCCAGCGATATATACTCGGTTTCTTCGGTTTTGGCACAATCATCGTCGTTCTATTCATTATAGTTTCTCCCGCAACAATGTACTAATGTAGTCAATTAACAAAACAACAATAAGGGTATAGATAATTATAGAAGCAGTTTGTTGATATTGTAAAAATCCAAGTGTACGATCATAATATAGTCCAATACCACCTGCTCCTACTAAACCTAGAACAGCCGCTGCACGTACATTCACCTCAAATGTATATAGTACATAGGAAACAAAGTGTGCTTTTACTTGTGGAATGACTCCATAAACAATCCATTGTACCTTAGTAGCCCCTACAGCTGTCATCGCTTCTAGTGGGCCAGGGTCAATTGATTCAATTGATTCATACAACAATTTCGCTACAAGTCCAATTGAAAAAAAAGTAAGAGCCAAAATACCTGGAAGTGGCCCAATTCCAAAAATCGCTACGAAAATAGCCGCCAATAATAAATCTGGTATTGTTCGTATAAAATTTAAAATCATTCGAGCTAGACTGTATAAAAATGTGTTAGTAAACACATTACTTGCTGCAAACAATGCAAGTGGAATAGCTAAAATCGCTCCTAAGGTCGTCCCAATAATCGCCATACGTATTGTATCTAACATCGCTGTTGTAATAACTTGAAAATAACTCCAATCAGGTGGCACCATTTCTTTCAATAGATCTACGATATTTGGAAAACCGTCTACCAATTTTGAAAATGATGCATCTACTTGTACACTACTACTCCACAGCATTAAAATAACTAAAATAAACGTTAACATATGTTTCAATTTACTCGGCGGCTTCGGTATTTCATTTGAATATATCGTCACGTCATTCATTTTACTGCCACCTCTAATAATTCGCTTTTCTGAGCAACGTCCCCATAAATTTCAGCAAATTTTTCATCCGTTGCTTCTTCTACTAAACCGTCAAAAACAATTTCTCCTGCATGTAATCCGATAATGCGTGTCGCATATTGTCTAGCCAAATCAATAGAATGTAAATTTACAATTGTCGTGATTCCAAAATCTTCATTAATTTTTTTCAAATCATCTAGCACTTGCTTTGTCGTAAGTGGATCTAACGATGCAACAGGCTCATCTGCCAATATGATTTTTGCTTCTTGCGCCAATGCTCTAGCTATCGATACACGTTGCTGTTGTCCTCCTGATAATTCATCAGCACGCGCATATGCTTTTTCTAAAATATTCACTCTTTTTAATGCTTGAAATGCGAGCTCCACATCTTCTTTCGGAAACAAACCTAACGTTGTACGTAATGTGGAATGATATCCAACACGACCAGCTAATACATTTTTTAATACTGTTGATCGCTTTACAAGGTTAAAACTTTGGAAGATCATACCGATATCCCGGCGCATACGCCTTAATCCTTTTCCTTTCGCAGAAGTAATAGACTCACCTTCAATAATGATTTCTCCTTCGGTAATCTCATGAAGACGATTTACGGATCTGAGAAGTGTAGATTTTCCAGCTCCGGATAATCCGACCATTACAATAAACTCACCTTTTTGAATCTTTAAATTTATATTATTCAATCCCCTTGTGCCATTCGGATACATTTTGGAAACATTTCGAAACTCTATCACACATCTTACCTACTTTCAATGTATTATCAATAACTAAAAAACGGCAAACTAACTGAAATCTCACACCTTCCAGCTAGCCGCCATTTCACTATGTATTATTGCGTCTTCACTGTCTTTCCATATTCACGAACAATATCAAATTTACTATCATCAGATTTAATATATCCTTCATGAGAATATACTTCTTTAATGATTTTACGGCCTTCCTCATTTTTTCCAATTTCAATGAAAGCATCTTGTAATTTCTTGCTCCACTCTGCATCTAAATCCGAGCGTACAGAAATTGTATCGTTCGGAATTTTCTCAGTAAATTTCACTATTTTCGTTTGATCAAATATATTCGGATAATCCTTTTTTACAATATTACGAGCATCTTGGAATACAACAGCTGCATCTACATCACCATTTAAAAGAGCAATAAGTGACTGATCATGCCCTTTTAATGTAACAGGTTTCACATCCTTTAGCGGATCAATTCCCTCTTTTAATAGAACAGCTGCAGGCCATACATATCCTGCTGATGATGTTACATCTTGATAACCAATTTTTTTACCTTTTAAATCTTTTACACTATTTATATTAGAGTCTTTTTTAACAACAAACTCAGATTTATAATAATCTACTAAATCTTTTGTAGGAGCTCCTGTTTCATCCTCTACTCCAAAACGTTGTGCTTGCAAAATTACATTTGCAGCCTTCTTTTCATGTGCTAATACGTACGCTGTTGGCGGTAAAAATCCTACATCTACTTGTTTAGATGCCATCGCTTCTACAATTGTATTGTAGTTAGTTGAAATACTAACTTTTACCGGAATATTTAATTTATCGCTTAATAGCTTTTCCAATGGTTTTGCCTTTGCCTCTAACGTATCCGCATTTTGAGAAGGAACAAATTGAACATTTAAGGTCTTTGGTACATAACCTTTTTTCGTATCTTCATTTTTACTTGCACTGGACTCTTTCGTCCCGCAGCCACTTAATAATCCGGCCGCTAGTACAACTGTTGTACTCATTGCAAAAACTTTTTTCAACATATTAATGCCTCCATTTTTCTTGTTATAAAATAACCTTCCGTAAACATGAAGAAATATATCACATATTTTGATACACAATTGGGTATTTACAGAATCTTTACACATTCTATACATTCACATCAAAATTCACTTCACATATTTGATATGATTAATTGGAAGATAACAATAGAAAAGGTGAGTCATATTGGAACAAAATCAAACTGTAACTTTAAACATCTTATTAACAAGCGATATACATGGCACTGTTTATCCTATTCACTACCAAGATAACTCCCCAGCAGAACTTGGTTTAGCTAAAATTTCTACTCTTATAAAAAAAGAACGTTCCCAAAATACAAACGTTCTTTTAATTGATAATGGCGACTTTATTCAAGGAACACCATTTACTTATCATTACGTTACATACGAAAAAAACAAAAAAAATCCAATGTCCTTATTAGCGAATTACTTACAATATGACGCTGCAATTATCGGCAATCATGAATTTAATTACGGGATGAATATATTAAATAATGCTGTGACTACTGCGAACTTCCCGTACCTATCAGCAAACATATTAGATAAAAACATAAACAAACCCTATTTCGGAAAACCTTATTTAATCAAACAGATTGAATCCAATATAAAAATCGCTATTTTAGGGGTAACAACACATTACATCCCAAATTGGGAACAGGCCCATCACATTAAAGATTTACTATTTGAAGATGCATTAAAGACTACAAAAAAATGGGTTTCTTATATTCGCGAACATGAGAAACCCGATTTATTAGTCGTAGCCTATCACGGTGGATTTGAAAAAGATTTACAAACCGGGGAACCTACTGACGTGTTAACAGGTGAAAACCAAGGATATGCAATGTGCCATGAAATTGAAGGCATAGATCTTTTACTAACAGGTCATCAACACCGAGAAATTTCTCACACAATGGCTAACGGTGTAACAATTTTACAGACCGGATGCAATGGACACTCAGTCGGCAAAGTAAAAGTAACATTCGAAAAAACGAAACGTAAATGGGTAAAAAAAGAGAGCTCTTCTGAATTATTATCTGTACAAGGAATTGAAGCGGACCAAGATGTACTTTCATTGGTAGCCGATTACGAAGAGAAAACACAAAAGTGGCTTGATCAACCTATTGGAATCATTCAGGGGGACATGCAAATTTCAGATGCTATGCAAACTCGTTTGCACGATCATCCTTTTATCGAATTCATAAATAAAATACAGATGGATATAGCTAAGGTATCAATTTCTTGTACAAGTTTGTTCCATAATACATCTCCAGGTTTCCCGGAACATGTAACAATGCGTGACATCGTTTCTAATTATATTTATCCAAACACATTAAAAGTAATTAGAATAACTGGAGCTGATATAAAAGCCGCTCTTGAACTCTCTGCTTCTTATTTCACATTAAAAACAGATGGATCCATCATCGTAAGTCCTACCTACATAGAACCAAAACCACAACATTATAATTATGATATGTGGGAAGGGATTTCATATGTATTAAACATTTCAAAACCAATTGGTGAAAGAGTAGAATCTTTACAGCATAACAGTGCTCCTCTTAATATGAATGAAGAATATGAAGTTGTAATGAATAATTATCGTGCAAGTGGCGGGGGAAATTTCTTTATGTTTCAAAACAAACCGGTAGTAAAAGATATACCCACAGATATGTCTGAACTTATCGCTAATTATATATTGGAACATAAAACGATAGAAGCAACCGTTAATAACAACTGGAAAGTTATTAAATAACGATTTTTACAAATAAAAAAAGATGGGCTTCGCCCATCTTTTAATTTAATTTTGCATTATCTTGCTTTTTTAAAGCTTTTAATTTCGTCGGTGTAACATCTGTACCTTCTTCGTTAACAACTTTAATTCCTTTAAGTTCGTTTAACATATTTTGACGAAATCCTTTTAAATATTGTTCACGTAGCGATTGACGCTCACGTTGCTCTTCTTCAGTTAAACCTTCAGCTTTTGCTTTTTTCGCTAAGAAGTTAATGCGTTCAACGAGTTCGTGATTAATCATCTCGAATCCCCCTTCTAATCAAAACTGATTATTATCATACAATAGTTACTCTTCTTTATCAAGCAATTGCTTCGTATACTCTACATATCTACGATGTACAGTCGCCTTTGAAACATTATGACCAAATCCACGTAATGTTGCTGCAATTTCTTCAAACGTGAGTTCACTTTTTCGCAAACGTACAATTTCCTCAATTGGCACTTCTTTTTTCTCTCTTCCTACACTTAAATGACGATTTTTTAAATTATTTTCTGGACGATAACCTTTTTCTACTGCACGTTGCATACCTCGTTTAATTTTCAAATTATGAATCTTTCTTTGATATTCTTCAACAATACCAATAATATCTAATACCATCGAATCAGAATCCGACAATTGTAATTCACCATTATGTGTATGCGTATATACTTTTATGCCTTCTTTATGTAAACAATGCATTAATGCGATCTTCGCATTTCCTCTACCAAGGCGCGTTTCATCTTGTATAAGTAACACATCAATTTGTTCGTCTCGAATTGTATCCAGCACCTCTAATATACCGTCACGTTCAATTGTATATCCACTAGCCTGCTCTTCAATCACCTTAGTAACATTCATTTGATAGCGCTCAGCTAAATGCAATAATTCATCTTTTTGACGTAATAATGATGTTTCTTGCGCTTCTTTCGTTGTACTCACACGTGCATAAATAATTGCATTCATTTTGAACCCCTCTTTCTCCCTATTATTTCCCTATAGTGTAACATAAATCCGCCATTTGTTCGAACTTATGTTTGTAGAATGTTTTTTCACATGTTATACTTATTAATAAGAAAAATGAAAGAAAACGAGGTGTTAGAAAACATGGAAAAGTTAACGAAACGCCAGCAAGACATTCTCGACTTTATTAAGCTAAAAGTACAAGAAAAAGGATATCCACCTTCCGTACGTGAAATTGGTCAAGCAGTCGGCCTCGCTTCTAGTTCTACAGTGCACGGACATTTATCACGATTAGAAGAAAAAGGATACATTCGACGCGATCCAACAAAACCACGTGCCATTGAAATTTTAGGTGAAGACCGAATGGATACGGAAACACAATCTGTTATTCAAGTTCCAATTGTCGGAAAAGTTACTGCCGGTTTACCAATTACAGCGGTTGAAAGCGTAGAGGAACATTTCCCACTTCCAGCTAGTATTGTTGCTGGAGCAGACCAAGTGTTCATGTTACGTATTTCTGGAGATAGTATGATTGAAGCTGGTATTTTCGATGGAGATTTAGTTGTTGTTCGCCAACAACAGTCTGCATATAATGGTGAAATTGTAGTCGCTTTAACAGAAGATAACGAAGCAACTGTTAAACGTTTCTATAAAGAAAAAGACCATTTCCGTCTACAACCAGAAAACTCTTCATTAGAACCTATCATTTTAAAACAAGTGTCAGTTATCGGGAAAGTAATTGGCGTATATCGTGATTTACATTAAAAATAATAAAAAGAAGATAATTACCTTATTTATATACGGTAATTATCTTCTTTTTTGTATTTTGATAGATTTCCATACATTCTATTTCTTATTAACGAGTTTCAATCGTCACATCTCCCGCAGCCGTTTTACCGCTAATCTTTTTACTACCATTGCCAATTGTTACGTTATTATTTTCTTCATTAAAAATTGTTACATCTCCGGCAGCACTTTGCCCAGTAATTACCGCATCTTGTGGTTTTTCCGATAAAGTAATATCTATGTCTCCCTCAGTTGAACTTGCTTCTAGATTATACTTGGAATCATGATCTCGAATATTTATTTCCCCACTTTTTGTTTTTGCGGTCACTTTCCCTAATACCTTCTTAAAGTTCACCTCACCAGCTTTTGTCGATCCTTCCACATTCTTAGCCGTTACTTGTTTCAACTCTACTTCTCCAGCAAGTGTTCTAACACTTACGCTATCACTTTTCACATCACTCATTTCGATTTGTCCAGCAGATGAATTTACTTTTACATCTTGATAAGAGCGTTCAGGCACAAGGAGAGTCAATTTAGACGTTTGAAACCTAAAATCATAAAAAGAAAAATCAAATGAAGCACCTTTTTCTCTTTCCCCAATAATTTTTAATGTGTCACCATCTTCTGCAATACGAATCTCTTGTTTACGTACATCTCCTGATTGCTTTACATAAAAAGAAGAATCAGGAGATTTTTGGATAACAATATCTCCGGCATCTAACTTAACTTCTATATTTTTTAATGTTTCGTTTTTAATTACATCTTCTTTATCGCCTTTTTCAGCAGTTTGTACTGCTTTTTCATATGTTTGGGAAATTCCTATTACTCCAATAATGATACAAGCGATAGCGATTAAAAATAGTTTTTTCATCATTTACTCTCCTTTTATCATTTTGAAGTTCCATATTACATATCGTACACACAATCTCTTAAACCACTTTGTACTATAAAAAGCGATAATACATAACAATAAACCTACTCCAACAAACGTTATACTAACGAAAAGATCCAACCATATAAAAGTACCCATAAATACTTTTCCAATAACGAAAAATGGTGTTACTACACTAGCAATACCACCAATCCAAAAAGAAAATATAAAAGCAACAATTGCGACTAACGGGCCTAACACAATAATAAAATTAAACAAACTAAGTCCAATCGCTGCCATAACAGCTCTTGTCACATTTGAAGTCGATGGATTTTTTTTCATTTCATCGAAGCGATACATCGCAAGTAACTCTTTTGCGATTACTTTCGGAGAACCAAGGCCCTGAATTATTTCTGATTCAGTTTTCCCCTCTTCTAGTCCAAACTGAAAGTGCTCTTCATAATCCAATAAAATATCTTGCCTCTCTTCCTCTGGTAACTTTCTAAGATAACTTGATAATTCTTTAAGAAACCCTTCTTTACTCATCCCATTCCACCCCTTCAATAATTTCTTGTACCCCTTTCGCAAAATCACGCCATTCTGTTACTAACAAATGAAATTGCGTCTCCCCTCGCTCTGTTAATTGATAATATTTACGAGGTGGCCCTTCCGTAGATTCCTTTAAATACGTTTGAAAATACCCTTCTTTCGTCAAACGACGTAATAAAGGGTATACTGATCCTTCCGATATTAAAAATTTATTAGAGATTTGCTGAACAAGTTCATAACCGTAACTATCTTTACGTTTTACAAGTGCTAATACACAAAGTTCAAGCACACCTTTTTTAAACTGAACGTTCAAGTGCCATCCTCCTTCCCTATCTTAGTACTGTTCAATACACGGTACCTGATTTATCCATAATATACCACTTAGTATTGTTTATTGCAAGGTACTAAGCTATATTTATTCCCTAAATTTAGAAAATGAACTAACGAAATTCTGAATAAGACTGTGTTATAACTGAGCATCATTACGTTAATATCATTGAGTAATAATCTGATTCACAAGCCACAAACTTATAGCCTTGCAGATGAGGACATAAAAATCATCGCTCGCGTTGTACAAGGCAGTAAAGAATTATTAAGTTTTAGCACAAGTGATTAAAAAAGATAAGATCAATTCTTTTGAAAAGATTTTCTTAGTAACATGATTCAAAATAACCAAAAACAATCCATTATCTAGTAGTTAACATATCCAATAACTTCACTAAAAAAGCCCTGATACCGTAGTATCAAGGCTTTTTCATTTCACAAATTATATAAAACTTACATTTATCTGATAATGTTTTTCTATGATATCACTACTTGTTATTAATTATTGGCTTTTATGTGGCTGTTTTTCATTTTGCAACCATATAAAATTGTAATAATAGGGAATTAAAAAACCCTTGATACGAGTTGTATCAAGGGTTCAAGCCTCTTAGTAAAGAGACATATATTGATCGCGTTCCCATTGGTGAACTTGTGTTCTAAAGATATCCCACTCAATCTCTTTCGCTTCGATGAAGTGCTCAAGTAAGTGTTCTCCTAGTGCACCGCATACTACTTCATTAGATTGTAATGTAACTAACGCTTGCGCTAATGTTGCTGGTAAGTCAACGATACCTGCTTCTTCGCGCTCTTCTTTTGTCATTACATAGATGTTACGGTCTACTGCAGCTGGTGGAGTTAATTTGTTTTTAATTCCATCAAGACCTGCAGCTAATAATGTAGCCATTACTAAATATGGGTTTGCAGCTGGGTCAACACTACGTACTTCTACGCGTGTACTAATACCACGAGATGCAGGAATACGTACTAACGGGCTACGGTTTTGTGCAGACCATGCTACGTAACAAGGCGCTTCATATCCAGGTACTAGACGTTTATATGAGTTTACAGTTGGATTTGCTATCGCTGTAAATGCTGGTGCATGTTTTAAAATACCTGCGATGAAGTGACGAGCATCATCACTTAGTTGTAAGTCACCGTTTGCATCAAAGAATACGTTCTCACCATTTTTAAATAATGATAAGTTACAGTGCATACCTGAACCGTTCACACCGTATAGTGGTTTCGGCATAAATGTTGCGTGTAAACCATGTTTACGAGCAATTGTTTTTACAACAAGTTTGAATGTTTGAATGTCATCACATGAGCGAATTGCATTTGCATATTTAAAGTCAATTTCATGCTGCCCTGGAGCAACCTCATGGTGAGATGCTTCAATTTCAAATCCCATTTCTTCAAGTTCAAGAACGATATCACGACGACAGTTTTCCCCTAAATCCATCGGCGCAAGGTCGAAGTATCCACCGTTATCGTTTAATTCTAATGTTGGATTTCCTTTTTCATCAACCTTAAATAGGAAGAATTCTGGCTCTGGTCCAAGATTGAAGTCTGAAAATCCTAAAGCTTCCATTTCTTTTAACACACGTTTTAAGTTGTTACGTGGGTCTCCATCAAATGGAGTGCCATCTGCATTGTAAATATCACAGATTAGTCGAGCTACTTTACCTTTTTCAGCTGTCCAAGGGAAAATTACCCAAGTGTCTAAATCAGGATATAAATACATATCAGATTCTTCAATACGTACGAAACCTTCAATCGAAGATCCATCAAACATCATTTTGTTATCAAGAGCTTTCGTTAATTGTCTCACTGGAATCTCTACGTTTTTAATTACCCCTAAAAGGTCCGTAAATTGTAAACGGATATACTTTACATTCTCTTCTTTCGCCAAACGGAAAATATCTTCTTTTGTGTATCTAGACATTATAAATTCCTCCTTAGTCCCTCTAATCGCCTTCAGAATCAGTTATCTTTAGTGAAAAAATCTTGAAATGTCACCTTGTCGCAATGAAGTTCGATTGAATCTACCTGTATGTTGTAGTTCATCTCGAAGTATTTTGCGAAGCTCAGTTTTTGAAATTTCTTTCGTTTCTTCTTTTACTTTCACTGCTTCTGTTTGATTTTCTTTCATTAGTAACACTTGCTTAATACCAGCCATATTCAAGCCTTGATCTAACAAATCTTTAATCTCTAACAACTTATCTACATCGTTAAATGAAAATAATCTACGATTCCCCTTTGTACGGGTTGGAGAAACAAGATTATGCTCTTCATAGTAGCGAATTTGACGTGCAGACAATTGTGTTAAATCCATAACAATACCAATTGGAAACAGCGGGGCAGAACGTCTATCTTCTTTCATTTTTCAGTTCCTCCTTCGCCTTAACTGCTTCTCATTTTATAACATGTTATGTTTAGTGTCAATAGATGTTAGCTTTTCTTACATGATTTTTTATAAATTTTTTCATTCTTTTTTCTAATCGCAGAAATCGTTACTTTTATACGAAAAAAGCTGCCGATATCGACAGCTCCCCTTTAAGAAATTGTTAATAAATTCTTTTCAATCAATTCATCAATCGCAGAACAAATCGCAATTTTAACATGCGAATACGTTAATCCACCTTGCACATATGCAACATACGGTGGTCTAATCGGACCATCAGCAGACAATTCAATACTTGCACCTTGAATAAATGTTCCCGCCGCCATAATTACATCATCTTCATAACCTGGCATATAGTTTGCATACGGAGTAAAATGCGAATTAATTGGAGATGCATATTGAATCGCTTGGCAGAAGGCAACCATACGGTCTTTATCATCAAATTGAACAGATTGAATTAAGTCTGTTCTTGGTGCATTCCACGCTGGTGACGTGTTCATTCCTAACTTTTCTAAAAACGCAGCTGTAAAAATTGCACCTTTCAGCGCTTGTCCTGCAACATGTGGCGCTAAGAAGAACCCTTGATACATTTCTTGCAGACTGTATAAAGACGCTCCAGCTTCCGCACCAATTCCCGGAGATGTTAAACGATATGCACACGCTTCAACATACTGTTCTTTACCGACAATGTAACCACCAGTTTTTACAATTCCCCCGCCTGGGTTTTTAATAAGCGAACCCGCCATTAAATCTGCACCAACATGACACGGCTCTTGCTCTTCAATAAACTCCCCATAACAATTATCTACAAACACAACAACATCAGGTTTAATTTCTTTAACAAACGCGATCATCTCTTTAATTTGAGAAATAGTAAACGATGGACGAGTAGCATAACCTTTCGAGCGCTGAATACCGATCATTTTCGTATTACTACGAATCGCTGCTGCAACAGCTTCAAAATCAACAAGCCCACCTTCAGTTAGCGGAACTGCATTGTAACCAATATTATATTCTTTAAATGAACCTACACCTTTCCCACGCACACCAACGATTTCCTCTAACGTATCATACGGTTTCCCAGTAATGTACAATAACTCATCTCCTGGACGTAAAATACCGAATAACGCTGTAGAAATAGCGTGAGTACCTGAAATAATTTGCGGACGAACAAGTCCAGCTTCCGCCCCAAATACATCAGCATACACTTTTTCTAACGTATCACGGCCAATATCATCATAACCATAACCTGTCGTCGGGATAAAATGCGAGTCACTAATTTTATGTTTACGAAAACTTTCTAATACACGAAACTGATTACTTTCAATTACTTCATCCGCACGTTTATGTACTTCTGTAATCTGATTCTCTACTTCTTTTACGATTGGAGCAATTTTTTCTCCATTTTTCAAACGATCAAACATTTTTATTTTCTCCTTCTTCCACTAAAAATCTCTTTAATTGCACATTAAGCGATGAATGAGTAAAAATATACCCTGCACAATCATATACAAATTTATCTTCCAGAAACTCCATCTTTGCTAATAGCGTTTCCGTCTTTAAAAGCGTTAATAACTTACCTTCACTCGGAGGGATTTCTACTCGATAACGATCCATTTCTTTCTTCATTTTCATTTCTATCGCTTCTTTTATACGCAATAAATCACTTTCTTCAAAAGCACTAGTCATTAAGAAATCACTTTTCGGAAACGGAATAAAGTTTTGATGTAATTCATCTTTTTTATTATATAACGTAATAATAGGAATATGATTAATTTCAAGTTCTGATAATAATCGTTTTACTGTTTTTTCATGCCCTATGTAGTTAGGATCCGCAGAATCAACTACATGTAAAATAACATCTGCTTCCCCCGCTTCTTCCAGTGTTGAACGAAAAGCAGCAATTAATGAAGTGGGTAAATCTTGTATAAAACCAACAGTATCAGTTAGTAATACTGTATAACCAGAAGGTAAGGGCATCTTCCTCGTCGTTGGGTCTAGTGTTGCAAACAGAAGGTTTTCTTCAAACGTATTAGCTTCCGTTAATCTATTAAACAGTGTCGATTTCCCTGCATTTGTATAGCCTATTAATGAAATTTGAAATACTTTATTGTCTTTTCTTCTCTCACGATATCTTTTTCGGTGTTCCACAACAACTGCAAGTTGTTTCTTTATTTCATCAATACGCGATCGAATATGACGACGATCCGTCTCAAGTTTCGTCTCACCCGGTCCTCTCGTTCCAATACCACCACCAAGACGTGATAAGGACAACCCTTGCCCCATAAGACGTGGCATTGTATATTGCAACTGAGCTAATTCTACTTGAAGCTTACCTTCCCTCGACTTCGCACGTTGCGCAAAAATATCTAGTATTAGTTGCGTTCGATCAATTACTCTCGCATCTAATACTGAGGATAAATTCCGAATTTGACTCGGCGTTAATTCATTATTAAATATAATAACATCCGGCTCTAATTCTTCAGTTAGCATTGTAAGCTCTTCTAATTTCCCTTTACCTATGTAAGTTGCCGGATGAAACTTTGGTCGTTTTTGCGTTGTTGAAACTAACACTTCCGCTCTCGCAGTCTTAGCTAGTGATGCAAGCTCTTTCATGGAATGCATAAATTTTTCATCATCATCTTGCGGCAATTGACAGCCTACTAATATGACTTTTTCTTTTTCTTCCATCAAATATGTTCACTCATCCTTTTCGAAATTTAAACCTTCTAATATAATAGCAGAGGAAGCACATTTCATCTAGTTAGCGGGGGAGAAAATTCATGGCATGGGAGATTTTTAGCATCATAGGCACAATCGCTTTCGCACTAAGCGGAGCCATTGTTGCAATGGAAGAGGATTATGATATTTTCGGGGTGTATATTTTAGGAATGGCAACCGCATTTGGGGGAGGTGCCCTTCGTAATTTATTAATCGGTTATCCGATTGTCGCGTTTTGGCAACAAGACATGTTATTCCAAATCGCACTTTTATCAATGACTATTATTTTTCTTTTTCCAAATAAGTTAATTAGACATTGGAAAAAGTGGGAAAATATCACTGACGCTATCGGCTTATCAGCATTTGCTGTACAAGGAGCATTATATGCTCAAAAATTAAATTTACCAATTAGTGCCACAATCGTGGCAGCTGTTTTAACTGGTATCGGCGGCGGTATCATTCGCGACCTTTTAGCCCGCAGAAAACCTCTCGTTCTTCGAGCTGAAGTATATGCCTTTTGGACAATTTTAGCAGGTTTCTTAATTGGCGCTCAAATTATTGTTAGCGATTGGGCCCTTTACATTTTATTCATTTTAATTGTTTGCTTCCGCATGGTTTCTATTCATTACAAATGGCATTTACCGCACAGACGTATCGAAACGAAAGAACGTTCAATGCATAAATAGCAATCTAACCTCTTTACATATCGTAAAGAGGTTTTTCTTTTCTAACGATTTTTTCTTTATATAATGTTTATACTAATTTTTAAAGTGAGGTGAATACAAATGACAAACCACGTTAATAAAGGAGCTCAAAAAAGTTCAGTAAACCAATTTGGACACGACCCTAATTCAGCACACGAAAAGAGCGCTAAAATGGAACGCTTCCATAAAGCGCACCAAGAAAAAGCAAAAAAAGAGTAAACGAACTTATACACAAAAATAGACGCACAGTTTATGTACTGTGCGTCTCCTCTTCGAGCATCAAATCCATACTCGATATTCCAATTAAATCATTTTTATCATACTTATCTTCTTGCAACAACCGCATCGCCTGTGTACGAATTGATTTTTCAACAATATTCCGTACATATCGCCCATTACTAAACGATGTAATTTGCGACGAATACTTCACCGCATGTAAATGATCCCTAAATTTCCATTCAGCTTCTTTTGATAACTGATATTCACGATCTTCATACATTCTCTTTCCAATTTCCAATAGCTGATTTACCGAGTAATCCGCAAATTCAATAATAAATGGAAAACGAGATTGCAGCCCTGGATTTAATGAAAGAAAGTGATTCATCTCTCTTGAATATCCAGCTAAAATCAATACAAAACCATGTTGTTTATCTTCCATATGTTTTACAAGCGTATCAATTGCTTCTTTTCCAAAGTCCTTCTCTCCTCCTCGAGCTAAAGAATACGCCTCATCAATAAACAAAATACCTCCCATTGCTTTTTTTATTAAGTCTCTTGTTTTTTGAGCTGTATGGCCGATGTACTCTCCTACAAGATCAGCACGTTCAGCTTCAACCAAGTGGCCTTTCGATAGAATATTCATCTCAAACAGCAATTTTCCTATCATTCTAGCAACAGTTGTCTTCCCTGTACCCGGATTCCCTTTAAACAGCATATGAAGCACTTGCTTCTCAGACTTCAATCCCTTCTCTTGTCTTTTTTTATTCACATAAATCCAAGCATATATTTCTTTTATTATCTTTTTTATATCATCCATCCCAACAAGCTTCCCCATCTCTTCTTCAATTCTCTGCAGCATTTCATGTTTAATTGTAGTTTCATTTGAAATTACCGTTTTATTTTCTGCGGCTGGCAAAGAAATTTTCTTTCGATGGTTTAACACAATATTAATTTGATTGTTGTTTTTCTTTCGCATCGATTGTTCCATACAATCACCTCATTTTATCCCGCTATTTGCGAGCAGTAAGACTCCCACCTCGACATTCAGCAAACGCTTGGTATTTAAGCGGGCGATAACCGCCCGTAAATGCCCGATTGGTTCAACTAATAATCGCAGAGGATGAACAAAATCCCCACTGATTATAGTTTCACTTTATCCACTCACCAAATATTATTATTCCTGTCCCCCTTGTAAATGCCTATTTTCAGAAAAGTTTGCTATAATATAAGAAATAATTAAGGTGGTGGGACTATGGAGACAACGGAATTCCATGATACAATACAAGCCTTTTCTATTTTTTTATTGAATAAAGGCCGAAAACCCTCAACTATTAAACGTTATGTTTATGACGTTGAAGACTTCGGACATTGGTTAGAAAAAAACAAAAAGCTCCCTTCCAGTAATATATGGGCTACACTTTGTACAAAAGACTACGAAGATTACTTTTCCGATTTAAAAACGAATCGACATTACTCAGAAAAAACGATGCATCGTGTATTTACTGTATTAAATAGAATGCATCACTTTCTAAACATTCCCAATCCATTGAAGAATATGGAAATATCTATTCAACCAGACCGTACACTTCGTAACGAAGATTTCATTTCACCTGATGAAGAAAAAAGATTAAAGTATATAGTCACTTCATTAGAAGGACTTTCAGAAAAACAACTTCCTGTGCGCCCTTTATTAATGGATCGCAATATTGCTATTTTAAATCTATTGATCGACTACGGTTTATCCTTACAGGAACTTACAGCATTAACAATGCATCACGTTCACTTTGAAACTAACACATTGTCAATCCCAGCAACCGCAGGTGTAGAAAGAACAATTACATTAGCAAAAGAAGACAAAAAACAACTATATAATTATTACAAAAGTATCCCAGAACCAGTTCGTCCTAAGTATCATAGTGATGATTCATTGTTTGTCGCATTTGATTTTAACCGTGGAACATACAGGTGGGTATATGAAAATGATGCACCAAAGGCATTAACGGAAATTGCTATACAAAAAATGATTCGCCTCGAAGTGGCTAGAGCCAATTTACGTAAAGGAATTTCAGGACAACATTTTCGTAACACCTATATTTTAAACTTAATAAAAAAAGAAACTCCTGAATCAGAAATTATAAAACTCGCTGGATTCAAATCAAAAATTTCATTAAAGCGATATTATCAATACGCAGAAAATAGAAAAAACGCCTTATTGTAAGGCGTTTTTTCTATTTTTTCTTTAAACAAACGATTTTACTATGACCATTTAACTAATTTCTGCATCTACTATGATGAGTTTCGTTCACATTTTCGTGAGAAAGGAGAGATTTAATGTCTCGTTATAACGACAATCAAAACAAATTCTCCAAACCATGCTTTCCAAGTAGCGCTGGACGAATCCCAAATACTCCATCAATCCCAATTACTAAAGCTCAACTTAGAACATTTCGTGCGATTATTATTGATTTAACAAAAATAATCCCAACACTTTTTGCAAATCCATCTCCCCAAAATATTGAAGATCTAATCGATACATTGAACCTACTAAGTAAATTTATTTGTTCACTAGACGCTACTTCCTCCCTGAAAGCACAAGGGTTAGCTATTATTAAAAACTTAATAACTATATTAAGAAATCCAACCTTTGTAGCAAGCGCTGTATTTATTGAGCTTCAAAATCTCATTAACTATTTACTATACATTACAAAATTATTCCGAATTGACCCTTGCACACTTCAAGAGCTTCTTAAATTAATAGCAGCATTACAAACTGCTCTAGTTAATTCTGCTTCGTTCATTCAAGGACCTACCGGACCTACTGGACCAGCAGGCGCTACTGGTGCTACCGGACCTCGAGGTAACACGGGCGCTACCGGTGCCACTGGACCTCGAGGTAACACGGGCGCTACCGGTGCCACTGGACCTCAAGGTAACACGGGTGCTACTGGTGCTACCGGCGCTACCGGTGCCACTGGACCTCGAGGTAACACGGGCGCTACCGGCGCTACTGGACCTCAAGGTAACACGGGCGCTACTGGCGCTACCGGTGCCACTGGACCTCGAGGTAACACGGGCGCTACCGGCGCTACTGGACCTCAAGGTAACACGGGCGCTACTGGCGCTAC
>NZ_JBXAHT010000002.1:0-96635 GCF_058795375.1 Bacillus sp. GW823-FHT06A10
TCCGCAGTAGCTCAGTGGTAGAGCTATCGGCTGTTAACCGATCGGTCGTAGGTTCGAGTCCTACCTGCGGAGCCATATTATAGAGAAGTACCCAAGTGGCTCAAGGGGCTCCCCTGCTAAGGGAGTAGATCGCGAACGCGGTGCGAGGGTTCGAATCCCTTCTTCTCTGCCAGTAATTGGCCCGTTGGTCAAGTGGTTAAGACACCGCCCTTTCACGGCGGTAACACGGGTTCGAATCCCGTACGGGTCATACTAAAAGAGATAGCATAATCTGCTATCTCTTTTTTGTTGTGTATAAATATAAAAGAAGCTATAACAGATTATAAATAATCAATTTAAAAAAGTTATATTAATTTAAATAGGATTACCTCTTCTTATACATAAGAAAAGAGGTAATCCTATTTTTTGAATATGTTTTAACTCTCTGCTGAGCGGCCATCCGGTTTCATAACAGCATGACTATATGCGGAGTGAAGAGTTTTGTATCCTAAAAGTGCAATAGTTAAGGCAAGGCCTCCTGCTATAATAGCCACACTAAATCCTGCCCGAGCTCCAAAGTTATCAATAACTAAACCAGCTATCGCCGATCCTAGGGAGACTCCAATACCAAGTCCTGTAATTGCCCAAGTCATTCCTTCAGTTATTTTTGATTCAGGTACGATTTTTTCCACAAGTCCCATAGTAATAATCATTGTAGGAGCGACAGATAACCCTGCAAAGAAAACAATAACTACTAGCCAAGGAATAGTGTTTACGAAAACTAGTGGCAGCATTGTTATCATGGACAGTGTGACTGCTATTAAAAACTGATTATAGGGTGGAGTATTGAGTTTAAGAGTACCGAAAATTAGACCTGCAAGGCATGAACCGATTGCATAGACAGAAAGCACAAAGCTAGCAGCTACCGTGTTTTCTTGATGTTCAGCAAAAGCTACACTAACGACATCTATTGTGCCAAATATAGTCCCTATGGCGATGAGTGTGAATACTAGTACTCGTAAAGAACCAATTTTAAACACTGTTCCTTTGTTTGTAATGTCGTGAGGGTGTACAGGCGGTTCTGTGCTTTTTTGCATGGTGAATAGGCATACCCCAATTGTAAGAAAAACAGATGATAAAAGTGGGCCTGCTTCTGGGAAGAACATAACACTTAAACTGACAGATAATACAGGCCCAATTATGAAGCAAATTTCGTCGACAACCGACTCGAAGGAAAATGCTGTATGCAATTTATGGGATCCACGGTATAGTTTAGTCCAACGTGCACGCACCATGGCTGACATGTTGGGCATACAACCTGCACATAAGGCGGATAGAAATAGCGTCCAATAAGGAGCTTCATATTTCGTGCATAGAAGTAAGAGGATCGTAAAGAAAACACTGATACCTGTAGTCGGAAGAAGTATGCGAGATTGCCCTAATTGATCGGCCATCCGAGAAATATGAGGAGCTAGTAAAGCTGATGATAATGTAAAGGTGGCTGCAACAGCTCCAGCAAGCCAATAGTCACCACGTAACTGAGATAACATTGTAACAATACCAATGCCCATCATTGATATGGGCATCCGAGCTATAAATCCTGCTAATGAGAATCCTTTTGTACCAGGAGCACTGAAAATTTCACGGTAGGAATTAAACATAATAATCACCAAAGTATTTGACGTTTACATATACATTCTTCATTCTTTTAACTCCTCCTCTGTTTCATTAATACCTTCTATAAAAAGGGACAGTGAGTCAATGTAGGGGATGGGTAAGAAGTTATATTATCTTGTAAGCTAGAAATAATTGACATACGCACCGTATGCCAATATCATATTAACATACGGTGCGTATGTCAATTGAAATGTTTTATCTCTGGATAGAGAGCTGACGTTCAAAGGAGTTATTCTTTTACATAGAGAACGATACTATAATGCGATTTATTTTGAATAAAGAGAATGAATAGAAATAGGAGGAAAAGATGGTTAAAAAAACGAGAGCAGAAATGATTACTGAAACACGTGCTAAATTGCTGAGTGCAGCAAGAGAGGCTTTTGGTACAGTTGGATATGTAAACACGTCTATGGATGATTTTACAGCATCTGTCGGTTTAACACGTGGTGCAATTTATCATCATTTTGGTGATAAAAAAGGGTTGTTAGAAGCAGTTGTAAAAGAAATTGACATGGAAATGGATAATAAATTAGGGGAAGTATCAAATGAGGCGGAAGGAAAATGGGAAGGATTTGTTGGGCGTTGTCGTGCGTATTTAACAATGGCACTTAATCCAGAAATTCAGCGAATCGTACTTCGAGATGCACCAGCAGTATTAGGAAATAGTTATTATCAATCATCACAGTCGCAATGTTTAACGACGATGGCGGAGATACTTCAACAATTAATGAAGGACTTTATTATTGAAAAAACGGACTGTGAAGCCTTAGCAAGATTCATAAATGGCGGACTAGTGGACCTTGCTTGTTGGATTGCGAATTCTGAAGATGCAGAGATGCAGTTGTCTAAAGCTTTGCATGGCCTATCACTTATATTGGATGGTTTATTACTAGAAAAGAACGCTTAATTTTAACGGATATTTTTTAATATACAGTAATGGTTAAAAGGGAGGTGATAAAGTATAGGCTAATTCATTTATTTCACCGTAGTCTATATAGGCCAACTGACGTCCAGCTTATAAGGGGATAATGTGTTAGTTTGATTATAGAAATTGAATTTAGTTATAGGGAATAATCGAATCACATTCTTTTTGTTCACAATCTAAAGAAAACGCCTCCATTGAAATGGATTCCACACCTATTCTAATAACTTTACACTCTATGTGAAAAAGTTCACAAATAGGTCATAATTTGTGAACTTTTTCACAATAATACGTGCTACAATATGAATGTAAAGAAGTTAAACAACATTAAATTAGTATTTTAATTAATTACTTAAACAATCATAAAAAATAGATGTGAACAATAGAGAGGGGAAATTACCATGAAAAAAGGTATCAATCGTGTAGTATTAGTAGGAACAGGAGCTGTAGGTTGTAGTTACGCTTACTCAATGATCAACCAAGGTGTAGCTGAAGAGTTCGTATTAGTAGATGTTAATGAAGCAAAAGCAGAAGGGGAAGCAATGGACTTAAGCCATGCGGTACCATTCTCTCCATCACCAACAAAAGTTTGGAGCGGTAGCTATGCAGATTGTAAAGATGCAGATTTAGTAGTTATCACTGCTGGATTACCACAAAAGCCAGGTGAAACTCGTTTAGACTTAGTTGAGAAAAATACAAAGATCTTTAAACAAATCGTTCGCGGTATTATGGATAGTGGATTCGATGGAATCTTCTTAATCGCAACTAACCCAGTTGACATTTTAACTTACGTAACTTGGAAAGAATCTGGTTTACCAAAAGAGCGCGTAATCGGTTCTGGTACTACTTTAGACTCTGCTCGTTTCCGTTACATGTTAGGTGACTACTTAGATGTAGATCCACGTAACGTTCATGCTTATATCGTTGGTGAACACGGTGACACTGAACTTCCAGTATGGAGCCACGCTACTATCGGTGTACAAAAACTAGAAACAATCTTAGCTAACAACGAACAGTACAATCAAGAAGACTTAGATAAAATCTTCGAAAACGTACGTGATGCAGCTTACCATATTATCGAGCGTAAAGGTGCAACTTACTACGGAATCGGTATGTCACTACTTCGTGTAACTAAAGCAATCTTAAACAACGAGAACAGCGTATTAACTGTATCTGCATACCTTGAAGGTCAATACGGAGAGAAAGATGCTTACGTAGGTGTTCCAGCTGTAATTAACCGCGAAGGTGTACGTGAAATCGTAGAACTTGAGCTAAATGAAGATGAAAAAGCGAAATTCGCTCATTCTGTAAAAGTATTAAAAGAAACAATGGCACCAGTACTATAATAATTGCTAAATAATTCAGAGGTGGGAAACTGCTTCTTACCTCTGAACTTATATAATTTAATATAAATTCCTTTTCCGGTTTCCCTTGTATATCCCCAATATACCCCTTTTGCTGGATAAGGGTCGTTTATAGAAAAGAGCACTCTACTTTACGTAGAGTGCTCTTTATTATCCCGCATTAACGGGCAGTAAGATCCCCACCTCAAAATGCAGCGAAAGCAAAGAAGTTAGTTTGGTGATCACCTGCCCGTAAAAGCCCGATTGGTTCAACTAATAATCAGTGGGGGATGAACCCCCCCACTGATTAAAGTTTCACTTTATCATTTTTTAGGCGTTAATCCCAATTTCTTTAAAATATCTGTCAGTGTACCGCTTTTTGATTTTTCTACAGGTGTTTGTGATTTAGATGCATCTGGCCCTTTTTTCAAGAAGTTCTTTTCAACGAAGCGAATATCTTTTTCGTCGACAATCCCATCTTTATTAAGGTCTCCGTCTTTTACAGTTAGTCCTTTTTTACCATAGTTGCTAGCGATAATTTCAGCATCTTTAATATCGATTACTTTATCAGCATTTACATCGCCGGCAAGGTTTTCGTCAGGTCTTGCATAATAATATTGGCCAAGCAGCTTACCGTCTTTTTCAGTACCAAGTTTCGTTGTTAGGCGGCTTGTTAAATGTCCTGGCACTTCTACATATAGGTTATAGTCGCGTTTATTAACTGGAAGTCCATTTAGTTTGAAGTACCCATATTTATCTAGTGAGCCTTCAAACTTATGACGGTAAGAATCAGTTGCGTATACTTTTACGCCAAGCTTTGCATAATCAAACTTTTCATCTAAATATCCACGTTCATTTAAGAATGCACCAGGTTTAATATTTCCTTCTACTAGTGAATTTAAGGACATAACTGAGAATGTTTGATCTTGAAGTACACGCATTCTATTTGGTTCTGATTCACCTTGTTTCCAGTAAACAAAAATTGGTGACTCTAATTGAGCGTTTGCTTCATAAAATTCATCATTTTCTACTTTGAAAGTTACATCAATGAACGGGAAATCACCATCTAATCCAGCAAAGTTTTTGTCATCGATAGCGCCACCAACTGTAACCGAACTTGCCTCTAGTTTCGGTTCATTTACTTTTGCGGTTACTCCTTTTTCGGAAAGTAGCTTTTCAAAAGCAGGATTAAACTTCGCATTTGCAAATTTGAAGTTCTTCTCTAGGAAGTTTACATTAAATTGCCCAGCAACAAATTGTTTTACGTGTTTTGCGTTTAGTGTTACTGTGAACTCGTCATTTTTATATAATTCTTTTTTATCGTAACTAGCTTTCGCATATTGAGCACCTTGTGGGATAAACCAGTAGTTATTTACACCGCTTGGATAGTCAGCTCCTGCAGTTGCATAATCGAAAATATATACGCCTGTGTTCATTGGACCTTCCGTTTTGAAGGAGTCAGATGTAATGCCAACTTTAAAGTCGCCATTTGCATTAATCGGTAAAAACTTATGCAAGTATGGAGAATAGTCATAGTACATAACGCCATTCGCTTCTTGCGTAATGTTTAATCCTTTTCCTTTTAAGTAGTCAACGTTTGAATCGTATACATTTCCTTTAATCCATAGTGCTTTTTTGCCATCTTCTACTGTATAATTTTCTTCATTTAACTCGTAAATACCAGGTTTTAATCCAGTTAGTTTCACTTCTGGTGGGGTATTATCAATTACAACATAATCACCTTTTACACGTGCTTTCCCAGCCTTATCATAACCGACAAACTCAATTGTGTAGTCTCCTTCTGGTAAGTTGATTTTCTCATCACCAATTGGTTTTGCAGGATCATTTGTAAAAGGATACACTTTTCCATTAAAGAATGAGTCTAAGTAGTAATACACATCAGTTTTTAGTCCACTTGTGTTTAATGTCCCAATGAAGCCCAGAGCTTTATCTGTTTTGGAATCTTTTACGATAAGATCTAACGTTTCAAGTTCGCTGTTTAATTGGAATGCCCCGTGAACATACGATTCACCGTATGGATTAAATTTAGATGTATCAGTTGAAATTGCTTTTCTTGATAGTATTGCATTTTCAATACCAGGCTCTGATACACGAATAGAGAATGGGATTTGATATGTTTCTTCTTTATTTTTCGTGTTCGTAATATGAATATATCCTTCATATCGGCCTTGTTTTACACCGGCTGGAACATTAATTTTTGCTTCAATTTCATCTGCTTTGCCAGCATCAAGAGTAATTGTTTCTGGAGCTGAGATTTTTACACCGTTTGCGACAGCATCGTTAATAGTAGAAGAAGCCGGTGTATAAGAAATTTCTGTTTTAAATTCTTTTTTCTCTTGTTTATTATGATTAGTTACTTTTATATTTCGTTTTTGTTCAAGAGCTTCACCGTCTTTTTGATAAAACTTACCGAATGCAATAGATCCAGTTTCTTCGGGCACTTCAATTACTTCATCATTTACAACAGTTTGTGTCGTATCTAATACTTTAAAGCTTGTTTCTGTACGAACGGCGTTGTAAGCATCTACTCGCCCAGCTCCAACTTCATACACCGAATATTTTTCTTTTAAATCATCAGCTGTGTTCATAAGAGACGCTTTTACATCGAACGGAGAGTAGTCTGGGTGTTCTTGTAAAATTAGAGCAGCAACGCCAGCAATATGAGGGGAAGCCATAGATGTTCCTTGCATACGCTCATAGGAAACAGCGTAGTTTTCACCCTCTTGCGGGTCGTTAATATATTCAGGAACTGTTGAAAGGACAGCGACACCAGGCGCTGTAATATCAGGCTTAATATCATCATTTGCTGTAACAGGACCGCGTGAGCTAAAGTCTGCAAGATGATCGCCTTCTGTTTGAATGTAATTAATTTCATCGAAAGTTAAGGATGTGCTACCTTGTTCAATTTGAGCTTTTAGTTTTTCACCGTCTTCTTTCGTTAGGCGGAATGCTGGAATGTATTTTGTGCTTTCACCAACGTAGAAAGGAATTTCTCCATCCACGTTGTTATAAATAATAACGGCTTTTGCACCTGCTTGTTTTGCGTTAGCAATTTTTTCATCAAATGAGGTTGTACCACGTGCAACGAGAGCGATTTTTCCTTTTACATCTTTTTTACTAAACTCGTCAGGCGTACCGATTCCTACAGATTCAATAGGTAAAGTTTGTCCCTTGAAATCTTCTATTTTATCAGTGAAGTTTTTGCCGAACAAAATTAGGTTAGGGAATTGTAATTGTCCAGCATGACCTGATAGTTTCGGTAAGGAAATAGAGCTATCACTGGCTCCAACCGTAATAGCAAATGGCGAAGCACCTGGTGATCCGAGTGTTGATGGATTCGGTCCAGAGTTACCAGCAGCAACGACTGTAACAACGCCTGAAAGCATCGCGTTATTAACAGCGATAGATGTTGGATCAAGAGGATTGTTGCTATCATCACCTAACGATAAGTTAATAACGTTCATACCGTCAGAAATAGATTTATCAATTGCAGCGATAATACCTGAACTATCTCCACTTCCGTATGGACCGAGTACACGATAGTTATACAGTTCAATGTCAGGTGCAACACCTTTTACTGCTGAATCAGATTGGTTCTTCTTTTGAGCAGAAACGATACCTGCTACGTGAGTGCCGTGGGCTGTGTAGAAGGAAGAACCACGGTTATCAAATTCAGGAGCACCAGATTGTTGCCATTCTGAATAAGTAGTTTCCATTGGATCTGCATCATTATTAATAAAGTCCCAACCCTTTACTGAATTTGGATCTACTTTGCTAGAGTCCTCACCAGGTTTTGCGCGATAGCCTTTATATACGTCTTTTAAGTCAGGGTGATTGTAATCAATACCTGTATCTAATACACCAACTTTAATTCCTTTTCCGGTAATACCCTCACTATGTAACTTATCTATCCCGATTTGAGGGATGCTGTCTGTTAGTTTTTGGGGTGCTTTTTGCTCAGCTTGTTTTGGTAAATTTAATTTCACTTCGTAATCTTTCCAAATGCGTTTTACAACACCAATTCGTAACAACTCTTCAACTGTATTTGCTGGTAATGTCATTGCAACACCATTTAGCGCATGCTTATAAGAGCGTTTAATTTGTACAGACTGGAAGTTTCCTGATTTTACTGATGGGCTGAATTGATAAAGACGTTTTAGTCCTTTTTCGAATTCTTCATGTTCTTGATCAATACGTGCTTTTATATTTTCAGGAGCAGATTGTAATCCTTTTTCTTTTTGTTTTAATTCATTAATCTTTACTGGAGCAGTTTGAAATTCTACAATGATATTTACAGGCTCAGAACTACTCGTATTAATATCTGGTGAAATTGTAAAACCAGGGTTGGCATCTACCGTTTGTAATGCCAGGCGTTGTTCTTTAGAAAGCTTCGATAATATAGAATGAGCATTTGAAGATTCAATTTGGTTAATAGGACTTTCAGCAAGTACATTGAACGGAATGGCAGTTGAAAACAGAACGCCAGCCGTTACAATTCCAGTAACAAAACGATTTTTCTTTTTCATTTATAGGCCTCCGGTAATTTATATTTTTAAAAATTATTTCTCCACACCTGCTGTTTGCTCAGCATGGAAAGTCCAGTTTAGCTGCAGGGAATCACCTTGAAATTTATTTTGATCTTGGTCGTTATCTTCAAATGAGAAGAGAACGTGTAAGTAATCTGTTTCACCAGATTTAATACCATCTATTAAGTTATGACGTTCTAGAGACGTAGCGACATCTTCAGGTTTCATAGTTTTTAATTTTGATAGTTTTGTTTCCCACAAAATCTCATGATCATCGTTTGGATTAGATGGCTGTCCATCATTCACTAGAAACTTGACGATAATGTGATCACCTAAATCTTCACCGTCATTATTTTGCTTTGCATCTGTAACTTCATATGATGTTTCAAGTGCTACTTTTGCGATATCCAATGTACCTTTATTTTCAAGCTTGAAGTTCCTTTCAATAAAATCACCTGGTTTTAAATCTTTCACATTAACGATTACACTTGGATTAAGAGAAAGATCTAGTGTTCCAGCTTGAAATGAGTTACTCGATGTTTCTGAATCACTGAAATAGGCGAATACACCTCCGAATGTAAGGGATAAACCAAGTGAAGCGGTGACAACTCCCATTCCTACTTTTCGTTTTAATGACATAAGAAAGCCCCCTAGTTAAATTTTTATAGCAATCGTTCGCAACAAGGATAAATAAGTAAACATAGTAGTCCGCTATGAATTATAGTTACGAAAGATAACGGTTCTTTATTGAGAACAAGTATATGCTTATGAATTTCGCATTTCAATAAAATCATGACAAAAAATGTTGAGAAACATTTTTTTATGACAGATTATTTTATGGTTATTTTAAGTGGAAAATAGGGTGAAAGATAGAATAAACCTAATAAAATAAAGGTTGAGAAAAAAATAATAGGAGGAAATATAGAAGTAGAATGAAGCGTTTACAATGAATATTCGTCAAAATTCGATATTTTACACGGAAATGTGAAGAAAAACTAACATTTTTAAGAAAAAAACGAATGTTTTTTATAAATTAACAAGGATATTGCAGTTTTTCGCAGAAATAGTTAAAGTATAAAAAATTCTGTCATCTAAGTGAGGTGAGCATATTGAGTGTAATAAATTGTGAAGAAGTGAAACGAGATGAGTTTCATACAGAAAAGTACTATGAAAGTTATAACATCTTTGGTGCACATGTTGTGACGGAAGGTGAGATTCAAGGGGTACGGTTCACAGTGTGGGCTCCTCATGCGAAAGCAATGAGTGTTGTTGGAGATTTTAATGAGTGGGATTATGAGCAACATAAGATGCTACAAGTGACAGAAGAAGGCATTTGGTCCTTATTTATACCGCATATTGAAGAAGGAGAAATATATAAATATGCGATTGAAACGTTGGCTGGTGACGTCATTTTAAAGGCAGATCCGTATGCTGTATATGCAGAAGTAAGACCGAATACGGCATCTGTAGTTTTTGATATAAAAGGATATGAATGGAATGATAAAAACTGGAATCGTAAGAAAAAGAAAAAATCGATTTATAAAGAAGCGATGACAGTTTATGAATTACATTTTGGTTCTTGGAAAAAGAAAGAAGATGGAACGCTGTACTCTTACAGGGAAATGGTTGAAGAGCTCATCCCGTATGTGGTGGAACATCAATTTACACATATTGAAATTATGCCGCTTGTTGAGCATCCATATGATCGTTCTTGGGGATACCAAGGAACGGGATATTATGCAGCGACGAGTAGATTTGGTACGCCGCATGATTTAATGCATTTTGTCGACGAATGTCATAAATATGGAATCGGTGTCATTTTAGATTGGGTGCCGGGGCATTTTTGTAAAGATGCTCACGGTTTATATTTGTTTGATGGCACACCGACCTATGAATATAAAGATAAAGATGTACAAGAAAATCCAGTATGGGGAACTGTCAATTTTGATTTAGGGAAGAGAGAGGTACGTAATTTCTTAATTTCAAATGCGTTATTTTGGATGAGATATTTCCATATTGATGGTTTCAGAGTAGATGCAGTTGCGAATATGTTGTACTGGAATAAAGAAGGACAAGAGCAAAGTAATGAGCTTGCTGTTTCATTTTTAAGAGAGTTAAATGAAGCAGTGTTTGCAGAGGATGAAGATTTTCTTATGACGGCAGAAGATTCAACAGCTTGGCCATTTGTAACAACTCCAACGTATGAAGGTGGGCTTGGATTCAATTACAAATGGAACATGGGCTGGATGAATGACGTGCTGAAATATATGGAGTGTGCGCCTGAATATAGGAAACACATTCATGAGAAAATGACGTTTTCTTTACTATATGCGTACTCTGAAAACTTCATATTACCGCTTTCTCATGATGAAGTCGTTCATGGGAAAAAGTCGTTATTAAATAAAATGCCAGGTGATTACTGGGATAAGTTTGCTCAACTTCGTTTATTATATGGATATTTCTTTACTCACCCAGGAAAGAAGTTACTTTTCATGGGAGGAGAATTCGGACAGTTTGATGAGTGGAAAGACCTTGAAGATTTAGATTGGAATTTACATGATTTTGAAATGCATCGTTATATGCATGATTACTTTAATGAGCTCATAGCATTGTATAAGCGCTCAAAACCACTTTGGCAGCTTGACCATTCACCTGAAGGTTTTCAGTGGATTGATGCTAATAATAATGAGCAAAGTATTTTCTCTTTTATCCGCCAAGGGGATAAACAAGAAGATGCGTTAGTTGTCGTATGTAATTTTACGAAAGCTACATATGAAAACTATAAAGTAGGTGTACCAGATTTCGAGTATTATAACGAGATTTTAAACAGTGATGCACAGCAATATGGCGGTTCGGGGCAAGTGAATAAGAAACGTCTTAAGACAATTCTAGAACCGTACCATAATCAAGCGGCACATGTAGAGATTACAATTCCACCATTCGGCGTATCCATATTACGACCAGTGAAGACGAGAAAGGGGAGCAAAAAACAAGATGGCTCAAAAACAAAAGTGCGTAGCAATGTTACTAGCAGGGGGAAAAGGTAGTCGTTTAAGTGCATTAACAAAAAATTTAGCCAAGCCAGCTGTTCCATTTGGTGGTAAATATCGCATTATTGATTTTACGCTAAGTAACTGTGCGAATTCTGGTATTGAAACGGTTGGGATTTTAACACAATATCAACCACTTGAACTTCATAATTATATCGGAATCGGAAATGCGTGGGATTTAGACCGAGTAAACGGTGGGGTCACAGTATTACCTCCTTATGCGGAGTCTTCAGGGGTTAAGTGGTATACAGGTACGGCAAGTGCCATTTATCAAAATTTAAACTATTTAAGTCAGTATGAACCGGAGTATGTTCTTATTTTATCAGGTGACCATATTTATAAAATGGATTACAGTAAGATGCTAGATTACCATATTGAGAAAGAATCGGACGTATCCATTTCTGTTATTGAAGTACCTTGGGATGAAGCGAGTCGCTTTGGCATTATGAATACAAATGAAGAAATGGAGATTGTTGAGTTTGAAGAGAAACCACAATTTCCAAGAAGTAATCTTGCATCAATGGGAATCTATATTTTTAATTGGTCAATTTTGAAAGAGTATTTAGAGATGGATGCGAGAAACCCTGAATCTAGTAACGATTTTGGAAAAGATGTACTTCCGCTTTTATTGGATGAAGGGAAGAAGTTAATGGCGTATCCGTTTGAAGGATATTGGAAAGATGTTGGAACGGTGAAGAGCTTATGGGAAGCGAATATGGATTTGCTTCGCGATGAAACATCACTGAATTTAAACGATCGTAATTGGCGTATTTACTCTGTCAATCCAAACGAACCGCCTCAATATATTGCTGAAAAGGCGAAAGTAGAAGAATCGCTTATTAACGAAGGGTGCGTCATTGAAGGGGACGTGAAGCATTCTGTGTTATTCCAAGGAGTGACGGTGGAAGAAGGAAGTATGGTGATTGATTCTGTCGTTATGCCAGGGGCTAAGATTGGTAAAAATGTTGTGATTGAAAGAGCGATTGTTGGATCAGAAATGGTTATTGAAGATGGAACAATCATTCGTCCAGAAAAGAATGTTGACGATGTAGTATTAATTGCTGAAGGGAAATAGAAAAGGGGGATGAAATGAATGGGAGAAAAAATGTTAGGAATTATTAATGCAACGGGAAGTTTTCCTTCCTTAAAGAAAGTAACAGGGCATCGTTCACTAGCGGCGTTACCGTTTGGGGGCCGTTATCGACTCATTGATTTCATGCTTTCAAATATGGTGAATTCTAGTATTCATAGTGTAGCAGTTTTTACAAGCCATAAAAATCGTTCGTTAATGGACCATGTTGGTTCAGGAAAACAGTGGGATTTAGATAGAAAACGAGACGGACTATTTTTATTCCCGCCAAACTGCCAATGTGACCAAGATGAATTTGGGTCTTTTGCGCACTTTAGAAGACATATTGATTATTTTCTAAGAAGCAGAGAAGAGTACGTTGTTATTACGAATAGCCATCTCGTAACAGCATTAAATTTTCAAGCGGTGTTAGAGCGACATATACATACGGCAGCTGATATTACAGAAGTTTGCCATGAAGGGGTTTCGCTTCAAACATACGTGTTAAAGAAACAATTATTGTTAGACTTATTTGAGTCATATAAAGATGTGGAGCAATACAGTTTATTTGATGTAGTGAGAGAAAAACGCGGAAAATCATTACATATTGCTACATATGAGCATACTGGATATGTAGCAATTATTGACTCGATTGAAAGTTACTATAAACATAGCTTAGAAATTTTGCAACCTGCTATTTGGAAGCAATTATTTAAGAAAGAAGCGCCGATCTTTACGAAAGTAAAAGATGAGCCACCAACTCGTTATCTAAAGGGTGCAGTCGTGAAAAATACAATGATTGCAAATGGCAGTATTATTGAGGGGGAGGTAGAAAACAGTGTTATTTCCCGTTCAGTTAAAATTGGAAAAGGATCAATTATTCGTAACAGTATTATTATGCAAAAGAGCCAAATTGGAGATAACTGTATAATAGACGGTGTTATTATTGATAAAGACGTGAAAATTGGTGACGGTGTCGTATTAAAAGGAAACATCGATGAGCCGTATGTTGTAGAAAAAGGAAGCGTACAAAACAGTACGATTAATAGTTATTCCTAAAGAATCAGTGGGGGCTTTTTCCCCCACTGATTAAAGTTTTAATTTAAATGAAAACTCGAAGGGAGGAAGCTGCAAGAGGAGTAATAAAAACTTTTCGCGCAGTGGGACAACAAGTGAATATTTTATTTGCAGTATCAGAATGTGTACCGTTTGTGAAATCGGGAGGATTAGCTGATGTAGCGGGTGCGCTCCCAAAAGAGCTGAAAAAATTAGGAGTGGACGTTCGTATTATACTTCCGAATTATAGTCTCATTCCGCAAAAGTTAAGAGATGGATGTACGTTACATAAAGTAATTAACGTCCCGCTCGGGTGGAGAAATCAATATTGTGGAATTTTAAAAGGTGAGCAAGACGGAATTACGTATTACTTAATAGATAATGAATATTATTTTAAGAGAGATTCTCTGTATGGTCATTATGATGACGGGGAGCGTTTTTCTTATTTCTCAAAAGCAGTGTTAGAGTGTATTCCGCACCTTGATTTTGAAGTGGATGTTCTTCATAGTCACGATTGGCATACGGCTATGGTTAATTTCTTACTTCGTGAAAAGTATCAAGATAACCCGTTATATGAGCGTATTAAAACGGTATATACGATTCACAACTTGCAGTTTCAAGGAGTATTTCCTCCTGAAGTGATGTACGACTTGTTAGAGCTTGGTGATGAATATTTTCATAGTGAGCAGCTAGAGTTTTATGGAAACGTAAACTTTATGAAAGGCGGTATTATCGCTTCGGATCAAATTACAGCGGTGAGCCCGACGTATAAAGAAGAAATTCAATATGAATTTTTTGGTGAGAAGTTAGATGGATTACTGCGAAAATATAATGATAAGCTTAGCGGTATTGTAAATGGCATTGATACGAGCGTATATAATCCAGAAACGGATTCGTATATTAAGGCTCAGTATGATGCAGAGTCATTATATGAAAAAAGTGAAAATAAACGCGCTTTGCAGCGTTATTTTGGTTTGCCAGAAAAAGAGGATACACCAATTATTTCAATGGTAACGAGATTAACGAAGCAAAAAGGGCTTGATTTAGTACGTACTGTATTCCGCGAAATAATGGAAGAAGATGTACAATGTATTATTTTAGGTTCAGGTGATTCGGAATATGAGCAATTCTTTGAGTGGATGGCATATGAGTATCCGGAGAAGGTAAAAGTTTATATCGGATTTAATGAAGAATTAGCTCACCAAGTGTATGCGGGAAGCGATTTGTTTTTAATGCCATCGCTGTTTGAACCGTGTGGACTTGGACAACTTATCGCATTAGCGTACGGTACGATTCCAATTGTAAGAGAAACAGGTGGATTAAACGATACAGTACATTCTTATGATGAAGAAACAGGCGAAGGAAATGGTTTCAGTTTCACGAACTTTAATGCACATGACATGCTGCATACGATTCATCGTGCAATTGAATTCTATCACGATAAACCGGTATGGGAGCAGCTTGTAAAACAAGCGATGACTGAAGATTATAGCTGGGAGCAATCGGCTCTTGCTTATAAGGAATTGTATAAAAGTCTCATGGAATAACATGTAGGTGGTGAAAAAATGTTTACTCATGTTGAAAGTTTTAAATCAACTTTTCTAGAAAAGTTAGAGACGATGTATGGTAAAAGTTTTAAAGATTCTACAACTCGTGATCAATATAATACACTCGGCCATATGGTACGTGAGTATATGAATAGTCAATGGATTGCAACGAACGAGAGTTATCGATCCGGAGAGCAAAAGCAAATGTATTACTTGTCTATTGAGTTTTTGCTTGGACGTTTGCTTGGAAGTAACATCTTGAATTTAGGTATTAGAGATGTATGCGAGCAGGGGTTATCTGAACTAGGGATTTCGTTGCAAGAGTTAGAAGAAGTGGAAGCAGATGCAGGCCTTGGTAATGGTGGGCTTGGACGCTTAGCAGCCTGTTTTCTCGATTCACTTGCATCTTTAAACTTGCCAGGACACGGCTGTGGAATTCGTTATAAACATGGTTTGTTTGATCAGAAAATTGTTGATGGTTATCAAGTTGAATTTCCAGAACAGTGGCTTCTTCATGAAAATGTATGGGAAGTAAGAAGGCATGATCAAGCTGTGGAAGTAAGTTATTTCGGCAGTGTTGAACCGCTAGAAATTGACGGGCGTTTAGAGTTTAGGCATACAAATGCAGAAGTCATTATGGCAGTGCCATATGATGTGCCGGTAGTAGGCTATGAGACGAGTACTGTAAATACACTTAGACTTTGGAATGCTGAACCAGTTCCGTTCCCGCAAAACTGCAAAGATATTTTGAAATATAAGCGCGAAACAGAGGCTGTATCGGAGTTTTTATATCCAGATGATACGCATGATGAGGGGAAAATACTTCGTTTAAAACAACAGTATTTCCTCGTATCAGCAAGTTTACAAAATATCGTTCGAATGCATAGAGAAAGATATGGTCACCTTCGTCAACTACATGAAAAAATTGCGATTCACATTAACGATACACATCCGGTTTTAGCAATTCCAGAACTGATGCGTATTTTACTAGACGAAGAAAAGTTAACATGGGAAGAAGCTTGGCACATAACGACGCAGACGATTTCTTATACGAATCATACGACGTTATCAGAAGCGCTCGAAAAGTGGCCAATTCACATTTTTAAACCGTTATTACCGAGAATTTATATGATTATTGAAGAGATTAATGAACGTTTCTGTCATGAACTTTGGGAACAGTATCCGTATGAGTGGGATCGTATTGAAGCAATGGCAATTATTGCACATGACCTTGTGAAAATGGCTCATTTAGCGATTGTCGGTAGCCATAGCGTAAATGGTGTAGCGAAAATTCATACGGAAATATTAAAGCAGCGGGAAATGCGATTGTTTTATGAATTTTATCCAGATAAGTTTAATAATAAGACGAATGGAATTGCTCATAGGCGCTGGCTTATGAAAGCAAATCCACAGTTAACAAATCTCATTTCAGAGGCGATTGGAACAGAGTGGAAGAAAGAACCGATTAAGCTTCAAGAGCTACAATTAGTTCAATATGATGCGAGTTTCCAAGAGAAATTTGCAGAAGTAAAACAAGAGCGTAAAGAGATTTTAGCGGAGCGTATTCATAATACAATGGGGATTACCATTGATCCAAATTCTATTTTTGATGTGCAAGTGAAAAGATTACATGCTTATAAACGACAATTATTAAATGTTCTTCATATTTTATATTTGTATAACCGTTTGAAAGAGGATGCTAGTTTTACATTTTATCCGCGTACTTTTATTTTTGGAGCGAAAGCATCACCTGGCTATTATTACGCGAAAAAAATTATTAAATTAATAAATGAACTCGCAAGAAAAGTAAATAATGACTCGTATGTCAGTCAATATATGAAAGTTATCTTTCTAGAAAACTATCGAGTTTCTTTAGCGGAAGATATATTCCCGGCAGCGGATGTAAGTGAACAAATTTCAACGGCGAGTAAAGAAGCATCGGGAACAGGTAATATGAAATTTATGATGAATGGTGCGATTACACTCGGAACGCTAGACGGTGCTAACGTTGAAATAAAAGACCGGGTCGGTGATGATAACTGTTTCATTTTCGGTTTAACAGCAGAAGAGGTTCTTCATTACTATCAAAATGGTGGATATCGTGCAAGTGATTATTATCACCACAATGGGCACATTAAAAAGGTAGTAGATCAGTTAACGAATGGTTTCTTTGCACAGTCGGGAGCCGAATTTGAAGCAATTTACGATTCTCTCGTTATTCAAAATGATGAATATTTCGTTCTGCGAGATTTTGGTCCATATGCTGAAAGGCAAGAAGCTGTCGGTAGAGCTTATGAGAACCGAACGAAGTGGCTAGAAATGTCGATTTTAAATATTGCACAGTCTGGTCATTTTGCGAGCGATCGAACGATTTTGCAGTACAGTAATGAAATTTGGGGTATTGGTAATGCAGTTAAACAGTTTTAAAGAGGTTGCTATATTGGGAGATATATTATCGATTTACCAACAGAAATGGATATTAATAAATAAAACGGGCTTAATAAAATTAAGCTCGTTTTATTTATTTTGCTTAAGAAAGAAATGGAACAGTGGTATATATGATACCTGCCCCATCATACTCTCCTGTCGCAAAGTATGAAAATGTAAAGAAACCTGTAACCGTAAAAATTACTATAAGGAAAAATGCGAAGATAAATTTTAACATGTAAGGTCCCCTCATCCAAAAATAACTTCATAGATTATTATAGTATACGAATATTTTATTTCCAATTGTTTACTGGTTAAAAATGAGAAGTCAGACATGTTTTGTATGTTGTAATGGAATGATTATTTGTAATGGATTTTGTGTTTTTTGTAAATGTCATGTTGTGATGGACGTGTGCATACTCCCAATCATGATCATTAAAATTTATGTTTCGGGGAGGGAGAAGTGGAACGACATCGAATAAGTTGACGAAACGAAAGCTACTAGCTACTTGTAGTTTATAATAATTTCGAAAAGCGATATCTCCTACTTTTGGAGAAGCGAATGTATAAAGTCCATACTGTGCGAAGGCAGTATTTATACGTGCATCTAATATGTGTAATGTGGCAAGCGCGCCACCTAGACTATGCCCAGTAGCTAGCAGTTTTTTATGTGCTGGCAATGATACGAGCATATCCATAATAGAATCACGACAAGACTCATAAATAGAGAGAAAACCGTTATGGACATTCCCGCCATTTAAAGCATAAGGATAAGGTTTTTGATTGACGAGAGAATCAATAATCCAATCTGGATCTGTTTGAGTGCCTCTGAAGGCAACGATAATTGTATCCTCAGATTCTAATATAAATCCGAACCATTCTGTTGTTTGAATGGCCTTTCCTTGAAAACCTTGTACATATTGAAAACCATCTGGTATTTCGAAAATACCATTTTGTTTATATTGTTCATACGTTAACTCACAACAAGAAGCTAACAGTATGGCAGTGTCTTTATCAAAGGATAAAGGAGTACGCATTAAGGTAGCCCTCCTTAAGAAAAGGTATAGTTTAATATATGCGGTGAGGAACTTGATTCATTCTTTTGGAAAAAAGACTTGAACCTACAGTTACGTGAGGGAGTATGATTTTTGTAAACATATTGTTAGGAGGAGTGTAAGATGAGCAAAAGGGAAGGCTGTTCAATTGGTGAGTTTGCAAAGAGGACAGGCACATCAATACGGACACTACAATATTACGATGAAATTGGACTACTTAAGCCTGAAAAGAATGTTAGCTCTGGTCACCGTGTGTACAAAGGAAAAGATATATTAGAACTACAGAAAATAGTGAGTATTAAAGTATTAGGATATAGTTTAGAAGAAATACGCGTTATGCTGAAAATGCCAAGTTTGAATGTAAATTTAAAAGAAACGTTGGAACAACAAAGAAAAGCCTTTGAAGAAAAGAGAAGACACATTGAAGTTTCGATAAAGGCGCTTGAACGAACAATGGTATGTCTTGAGGAAGATGAAGAGTTAGATAGTGACATATTAATGAGTCTAATTAACAGCATTCAAAAAGAAAACGAACAACGTTTATGGCTTGAAGGATATGTATCAAAAGACTTGGCTGATGGATTATATAATAAGTCGGAAGAAGAGGGCATAGCACTTGATAAAGAATTTGTGCGTTTAGCAAAAGAAGTGAAAAGGTTATTTGGAAGACAAATTGAGGATTCAGAAGTGCAAAAATTGGTTGATGAACATATGACGGCGACTCTTAAGTATGTTGGTGAAGAGACAATGTATTCTCTAGGTAAATTAGAGAATGTAGAAGAACAATATAATAATATGATGCCATCTCCTTACACGGAAGAAGAAGAGGCATGGCTTAATGAAGCGATGGAGTATTATATGATTCGAAATGGTATGTATAGCCCTCCGCAGTAAAAATAAAGTGCCATAGTCATAAACTTTAGAGAAATGCCTCCGATGTTTTTTTGCATTGGAGGCATTTTTTACTCTTTTCCATCTAAAAGGTGAACAAGGCCACCTAATATACTACTTTCACCAGTACTTTATAATGCTGGGCTTGTAAGAGGTTTGAAAAAATAGCCTGTATATATTTGAACGATGATTACCTATTTACTTGTGTTTGTTCGCACTATATACCGAAAATTTCGGGAAACGAAACATATTATTTATCTGTTTGTTTTTGCTTTTTTTTCAAATACTCCGCACGTAATTGTTCAAGTTGCTGCTTTTTATCAAATTTGGCAGGCTTCTGTTTTTCATGAAACTTTGCCACAGCTACCTGACTTTTGGAATCCAATTGATATTTTCCCACTTTGTTCACCTACTTTTCTTGTCTTGAAAGAGAATCTATTCAACAAATATAATATACCTTATTTTACTGAAGTAAACCTTATTACTTTATTTCATCTGCTTTTTCTCGTTTGTAGACGTAAATTAAAACACCCTTTCACTGCATTACTGCAAGCAAGGGTGTTTAATTTTAGTATTATATTAGTCGATGGACAAGCCTGCATAAGGGCCCTTTTTACTCTTTCCCATCCAATAAACGACCAAGGCCACCTAATACACTACCTTCGCCAGTACTTTGCGCTGCTGGGCTTGTAAGGCGTGCTGCTAATCGGCTAAGTGTTAAGGACTGAATCCAAACTGTTCCAGGACCTTCTAATGTTGCGAAGAATAAACCCTCGCCGCCAAATAGAGCTGTTTTTACTTTACCAACGAATTCGATATCATAGTTAATATCTTTTGTCATGGCAACGAGACAACCTGTATCAATGCGAAGTTTCTCACCAGGTTTTAATTCACGTTTATATACAGTTCCACCTGCGTGCATGAAAGCAAGGCCGTCACCTTCAAGTTTCTGCATGATAAACCCTTCACCACCGAAGAAACCAGTTCCTATTTTTTTCGTAAATTCAATTCCGATAGAAACACCTTTTGCGGCACAAAGAAAGGCATCTTTTTGACAAACTACTTTTCCTTGATATTCTGTTAAATCTACAGGAATAATTTTACCAGGATAAGGAGCAGCAAATGAGACGTGGCGTTTGCCGTGACCTGTATTTGTAAATACAGTCATAAACATACTTTCGCCTGTAACGAGACGTTTACCAGCGCCCATTAATTTGCCGAATAAACCGTTAGATGGGCCAGAACCGTCACCAAAGATTGTTTCCATTTCAATGTAATCTTCCATCATCATCATTGCGCCAGCTTCTGCGATAACGCTTTCTTTTGGATCTAATTCAATTTCAACAAACTGCATATCATCGCCATATAACTTATACTCGATTTCATGTGCTTGCATTTTTTCACCTCATAAATATGTAGTAATTATATTGTACAGAAGTTAAAAGAATTAGAGTACTGTATTTTTGTTAATTTTTGAATAAAAATAGAATGAAAATTTAAGGTTATACTAGGATTATAAAAAATGATGGAATGAAAGTGTTCTCATTTGACGTTTTCGATATAGCATGATATAGTGAAAGCACTATTGAGCTACATAATGTGGTACGGAAATAAAGCACGTTGTATTAAAGGCTGTAAGCTTGTTATACATTCATGTCCTTTATATCCACCTTTTCATGTGGATTCATAGTTTCATTTTTATTTAGGAGGTACATGACATGCAAACAGGTAAAGTTAAATGGTTTAACGGCGAAAAAGGTTTTGGCTTCATCGAAGTTGAAGGCGGAGAAGACGTATTCGTACATTTCTCAGCTATCCAAGGCGACGGCTTCAAAACTTTAGAAGAAGGTCAAGAAGTTTCTTTCGAAATCGTTGAAGGAAACCGCGGACCACAAGCAGCTAACGTTACAAAAAACTAATTAGCTAGCGATAAAAAGCATTCCGATTTTCGGAATGCTTTTTTTTATTCTTTGGAACTAGATTCATTTGAAGATAATTCACCTTTGAAGGTACGTTCTTCAAAATCATCAAGCATTTGTTCATATTCTTCATGCTCTTCTGTAGCGAAAACTTGTGGGTTTTTCCCGTACATATCCGTACCGATAAAGTTTTCAAAATCCTCCACGTAGCCTACGTTTTCTTCACTATTTACATACATGCCATTATAGTTTTTTGAATCTTGTCTTTCTAAATCAGACGGCGTTTCAGATGTTCCGTAATTTGCGACATCTTGCCACGCATCTTCCGCATCGTACTCAACAGAATGGTCCTCATCATGCTTGTGGAAAGAAGGAGACAACACTTCTTCTTCAACTGGTCGTGTATTCATATTTAACTTATTTGTCGCGTGCTGTATGCATGTTGTAGCAGTCGGCATTGCTTCCAATCTTTCAAATGGAATTTCTTCGCCAGACACCTCGCAAATGCCGTACGTACCCGCTTCTATTTTTTGTAGGGCATGTTTCGTCCCCTCAAGCTGTTTATGCCAAAGTTCAATAAGCCCGAAGTCTTTTTCCCGTTCATATAGCTCTGTAGCCATATCACCTGGATGGTTGTCATAGCTAGACAGTTCTCCTACTGAATCGCGTTCAGAAGCACGATCTGTATTTTCATGAGTTTGTATCGTTTGTTCCAGTTCTTGTTTTTGTTTTTCTAAAATGGATTTAAATTGACCTACTTGTTGTGGAGTTAACATAGTCGTCCACCTTCCTACAATTCAGTTTCTTTACATAGTATGAGCGTTGAGAGTAGGAATTATGAGATGAATTTCAGATATGAAAAAGGAGCCGTATAAGCAGCTCCTTTTATAGAAAGTATCCAAGTAATAATCCGATTCCCATTAGGAAACCGAAGATTGTATTTGTTTTTGCTGTTGCAATCATCGCAGGTACCATTTCCATTGGAATGCTTTTGCCGATAAAGCCTTTCGTCGCTTTAAATGCTTTCGGTGCACTTAAAAATACGATAAGCATCCATGGTGATACGATGCCCACGATAATTAAAGCAATTGTCCAAATGTAGGAAACGATGAACATCGAAGCAAGTACACCAACAGCTCTTTCACGTCCAACGAGAATTGCTAACGTTTTACGACCGTTTTCTTTATCGCCATCCAAGTCACGAATATTATTAGCTAGTAAAATGGCACCAATTAAAATGGAGCTTGGAATAGATAGTAAAATGACTTCTGATGTTACAGTGCCAGTTTGAATAAAAAATGAAATCCCAATAATAATGACACCCATAAATAATCCGGCTGTCAACTCTCCAAATGGTGTATATGCAATTGGAAGTGGGCCACCTGTATAAAGGTAAGCAACGGCCATACAAACAAGACCGATTGCAGCAAGCCACCAACTAGAATTTATACAAATATAAATACCTAATAGTATTGCGATGCCGAAAAATCCAAATGCTAAGTTAAGCACTGTTTTTGGCTGAATGCCATCGCGAACGATAGCGCCGCCGATACCAACTGAACCTTCGTGATCAAGTCCTCTTTTATAATCAAAATATTCATTAAACATGTTTGTTGCTGCTTGAATGAGAAGACAAGCAAGAAGCATCATAAGGAAAAGAAGAAGATGTATTTGATTTATACCTCCGACCTGCATCGAATATGCTGTTCCGATGAAAACAGGTACGAAAGCGGCTGTTAATGTATGGGGACGTAGTAAACTCCACCAGATGCGCCAGCCTGTTTGCTTACTTGGCTTTGGCGCCGTAGGAGAGGAATTCGTTTTGACGTTCATTTCCATGGTGAATCCTCCTTTGGTCACATATTGTACACAACTAAGTGTAGAAAAAGCATCATTTAGTGTCAACGTTTATTTTCTAGGAAGAGAAGGTGAATTTCTCAGAAATGCTAAACGTTGACAGGCCTTTCGTTTGAGGTGTATCTTAAAATCAAGCGTAATTATGACTATTTTTCGCCCATAGGGGGGAGACAATTGTGATTCAAACGAAACAAAAAGGTTTGCAAGAAGTTCTTATTGCAGCTATCAAGCGTGCAACTAACGAAAAAACATTGGTTAGTTTTGTAAAACAAATAGACTGGGTGGATCCACTTCTGTTCTATGCAGCAGGAAAAAGGATTTCATTCGAAAATAGATGTTATTTTGCAGACCCGGCTCAGCATGTAATATTTGCAGGAATTGGCTCTGTTTTCACTATAGCAAATTCTTCTCATAAGCGCTTTCAAACCGCTCGCGACGAGTGGGAGAAAGTAAAAGAGAATGCATTTGTCCAAAGAGATGAATATGAATTTGGAACGGGTCCACTTTTATTTGGTGGTTTTTCCTTTGATCCAGAAAAAGAGAAAACGGACCTATGGAAAGAGTTTAAAGATACGACATTTTCACTACCAGCATTTTTATTAACTGTAAAAAATGAAAAAGCATGGTTAACGATGAATATATTTGTTTCAGCAACAGATTGTGCAGAAACTCTTTATAACGAAATGATTTCTTTAGAAGAGAAAATTTTGGGAGAGAGTAAATGTGCGCTAAACGGATCGAAATTAGCTGTTATTTCTAAAGTAGAAGTGGATCCGAAAGGCTGGATGAAAGCAATTGAAAAAGTACAAGATGAGATGAAGCAGGGTAACGTGCAGAAGGTTGTATTGGCGAGGGAACTTAAAGTAGAGATGAATCATTCGATTGATTCTGCTCTCGTTTTAGAAGCACTTCGCATTGGTCAACCAGATTGTTACGTATTTTCTTTTGATTATAAAGGAGCATGCTTCTTAGGAGCGACGCCTGAGAGATTAATTCGCAAAGAAGATGAGAAATTTACATCGATGTGTCTTGCGGGTTCAATCGGTCATGGTCATTCTATAGAAGAAAGTGAACGAAATAGTAATGCGCTTCTTCATGATGAAAAGAATTTAGCTGAACATGGGTATGTTGTTAACATGATTCGCTCGGTACTAAATGAACATTGCGAATACGTTAATATTCCGGAAAGCCCAGGCTTATTAACAACGAAAAACTTAATTCACTTATATACGCCTGTAGAAGCAAAAGGCGATGCGAGTCTTTTAACAATGGTAGAAGAATTACATCCAACACCAGCTCTTGGCGGGACACCTCGTTTGGAAGCGATGAAACTGATTCGTGATGTTGAATTGTTAGACAGAGGATTGTATGGTGCACCGATTGGCTGGATAGATGATGAAGGAAATGGTGAATTTGCGGTTGCACTGCGCTGCGGATTATTAAACGGCGAGAAAGCATCCTTATTTGCCGGTTGTGGTATTGTAATTGATTCAATCCCGCAGCTTGAATATGAAGAAACAAGTTTGAAGTTTAGACCGATGCTTGGTGCTTTGGAGGAATTAATGAAATGAACAATCATATAGAAGCATTATCATATTATTTAGGCGCGTTCGTGGATGAACTGACGCGTCTAGATGTATGTGATGTTGTCATTAGTCCAGGCTCACGGTCAACGCCGATTGCTTTACTAATGGAACAACACGAAGGAATGAACACATATTTACATGTAGATGAAAGATCAGCAGGATTTTTCGCGCTCGGTATTGCGAAAGCGAAAAAACGCCCAGTAGCATTATTATGTACGTCAGGAACAGCAGCAGCTAATTACTATCCAGCTGTATGTGAAGCTTTTCATTCAAGGGTCCCGCTTATCGTCTTAACAGCGGATAGACCGCATGAATTAAGAGATGTGGGTGCACCACAAGCAATGAATCAATTTAATTTATACGGTACTTTTGTGAAACAATTTACAGAGATGGCACTGCCAGAAGCGAGTGAAGCGATGTATCATTACGCTCGTATGACGACGCAGCGCATAGTAGCAAGTGCTTGTTTAGCGCCGCAGGGTCCTGTTCATCTTAATTTTCCAGTTCGCGAGCCACTTATCCCTGATTTCTCACTAGAAAGCTTATGGGATAAAGGACGTAGTGAATATACAGGAGTAGTTCAGCAAGGAAACGTGACGATGCCGAGTGAATATGTAGATTCTCTTGTAGGGCGCCTTTCACATATGGAAAAGGGGCTTATTATTTGTGGAGATGATAGTCATTCAGAAATTGCAATGTTTGCAACGCAACTAGCTGAAAAAACTGGCTATCCTATATTAGCAGACCCACTTTCTAATATTCGTAGCGGACACCACGATAAAACGATGGTAATTGACTGTTATGATACATTTTTACGAAATGAGCAGTTAAAAGAAAAATGGAAACCGGACGTGTTAATTCGCTTTGGTGGTATGCCTATTTCTAAATCATTAACGCAGTTCATAAAAAAACAAACGAAAGCAGTTCATATCGTTGTCGATGAATCAGGACAATGGAGAGATCCAGCTCTTGTTGCGACAGAAGTTGTGCAAGCAAGTGACATTGAATTTTGCAAGGCAGTAATAGAAAAAATGCCAGTTATGAAGAAGAATGATTGGTTCGTAATGTGGCAACATATAAACGAAAAAACGAAGGAAACGCTTCGTGAAATGGAAACATATGAAACTGCATTTGAAGGAAAGGTTATTACAGATATTGTGCGCGTATTACCAGAAGACGCAACGTTATTTGCGAGCAATAGTATGCCAATTCGTGATACAGACTCATTCTTCTTCACATCGGATAAAAACATCCATGTGATGGCAAACCGTGGCGTAAATGGTATTGATGGAATCATTTCGACAGCTTTAGGAGCGAGCATTATTTGCGATCCACTTGTATTAGTGATTGGTGATTTATCATTTTATCACGATTTAAATGGGCTATTAGCAGCGAAATTACATGAATTAAACATAACAATTGTCGTTGTAAATAATGATGGCGGGGGTATTTTCTCATTCTTACCACAATATGAGAAAAAGGAACATTTTGAATCATTATTTGGAACACCAATTGGACTTGATTATGAGCACGTTGTCAAAATGTACGGTGGTTCATTTAGCCGTGTAAATGGTTGGGAGCAATTCCGTGAAGAAGTACAAAAGGGAGCAACGACAAAAGGTTTACACGTTGTGGAAATTTGTACGAACCGTGATGAAAACTTAACATTGCACCGTACGTTATGGGCAAAAACACAGGACGTAATTACTACATCGTTGCAAGGTGAATCAAAATGAACGTAACACTGCAAGGTGTATCGTATGAATATGAAGTAGTTGGAAGCGGGGAACCACTTCTACTTCTTCATGGTTTTACGGGAAGCATGGAAACGTGGCGTTCTTTTATCCCTTCATGGAGCGAGCAGTTTCAAGTCATTTTAGTAGATATTGTTGGGCACGGAAAAACGGAAAGCCCTGAAGATGTGACGCATTATGACATCCGAAATGTGGCATTGCAAATGAAAGAACTATTAGATTACCTTCATATTGAAAAAGTACATATACTTGGCTATTCAATGGGCGGTAGATTGGCGATTACGATGGCATGTCTATATCCAGATTATGTACACTCTCTTTTATTAGAAAACTGTACAGCTGGGCTCGAAAACGAAGCAGATAGAAAAGAACGTCGTGAAAAAGATGATCGACTTGCTAATAAAATTGAGCGAGAAGGCGTTCAAAGTTTTGTTTCTATGTGGGAAAATATTCCGCTTTTTGAAACGCAAAAACGTTTAGCAGAAAACGTACAAGAAGCGGTGCGAAAAGAACGGCTTGCTAACAACCCAAAAGGGCTCGCGAATAGCTTGCGCGGCATGGGAACAGGGGCTCAGCCTTCATGGTGGGATGAGCTGAAAAACTTAAAAATACCTGTTCTTTTAATGAACGGAGAATATGATGAAAAGTTCTTTCGCATATTAAAAAACATCGAAAAATGCGTTTCTGATGCGAAAATTGTCAAAATTGATGGTGCTGGCCATGCAATTCATGTGGAACAACCGGAAAAGTTTGATACAATAGTAAAGGGATTTCTAAAAACTATGCAGTGATGCTTTTTTCAGCAAGAAGGAAGTCACACTTATAGAGGAGATCAGAAATATACAAGGAGGTAGTTGTAATGGCTATTGAATGGGTAACAGAAGGCAATTACGAAGATATTATTTATTCAACATACAATGGTATCGCAAAGATTTCGATTAACCGCCCTGAAGTACATAACGCATTCCGTCCAAAAACGGTAATGGAGTTAATCAATGCATTTGCACACGCTCGTGATGATGCAAATGTTGGCGTTATCATTTTAACAGGAGAAGGTGGACGTGCATTCTGTTCTGGCGGCGACCAAAAAGTTCGCGGTCATGGTGGATATGTAGGTGACGACCAAATCCCACGTCTAAACGTATTAGACTTACAACGTCTAATTCGCGCAATTCCTAAACCAGTTATCGCAATGGTAGCAGGTTATGCAATCGGTGGAGGACACGTACTTCATATCGTATGTGACTTAACAATCGCTGCAGACAACGCTGTATTCGGACAAACAGGTCCTAAAGTAGGAAGCTTTGACGGTGGATACGGAGCTGGTTACTTAGCTCGTATGGTAGGCCACAAGAAAGCTCGCGAAATTTGGTACCTATGCCGTCAATATAGTGCTGGGGAAGCACTTGATATGGGCTTAGTAAACACTGTAGTACCATTAGAAGAGCTTGAAGCAGAAACAGTACAATGGGCACAAGAAATCTTAGCAAACAGCCCAATGGCACTTCGTTTCCTAAAAGCTGCATTCAACGCAGACACAGACGGTCTAGCTGGTATTCAACAACTAGCTGGAGATGCGACGTTATTGTACTACACAACTGACGAAGCAAAAGAAGGTCGCGACGCATTCAAAGAAAAACGCAGTCCGGACTTCGGTCAATTCCCTCGTTTCCCTTGATCAAAAGCGGAAGCGGCTCGCTTAGAATGTGAGGGGGATGGAGCTTCTGACGTAGAGGCGCTTTTTGCCTCGTAGGAAGAAGTGAAGCCACCGAACATTCTAGCTGCTGTAGCTGGATGTTTTAAAAGCGGAGCCGACTGTTTAGCCCCGTTGGCTAAGGTTCTTTCGCACAGAAAGTGTTTTTTACTTTCTCGTGCGGAAGGTTCTTAGACGGAAGGGGCTAGGAGGCGCAGCTGAATAAGGTCAAACCGGAAACAAAACAACTAAGAGACTTGATATCATATCAAGTCTCTTTCTTTCATGAAAGGAGAATGAATGATGGAGACGATGCCAAATTGGTTAATGCAACGTGCATTTTTAACACCAGATCGCACTGCAATTGAAATAGAGGAAGAGAAAGTTACTTTTATGGAGCTACATGAAAAAGTAGTATCTGTTTGTGAACACCTCACGCATGTTGGAGTGGAGCGAGGGCAAAAGGTGGCTGTTCTGATGAAAAATGGTATGGAGATGATTACAGTTATTCACGCCCTATCTTATGTAGGTGCAGTAGCTGTGCTTTTAAATACGCGTCTTTCAAGAGAAGAGCTACTTTGGCAAATGGATGATGCTGAAGTTGTTTGTTTAGTAACGGATCAAGATTTTGATGCTAAAGATGTTCCTGTTTATTCATTCGCCGAAGTGATGAATGGACCAAAAGAGGAAGCCTCTATACAAGAAGAGTTTTCTTTAGAAGAAGCGATGACAATTATTTATACGTCTGGGACGACAGGCAAACCGAAAGGCGTTATTTTAACGTACGGCAATCATTGGGCAAGCGCAGTCGGTTCGTCGCTTAATTTAGGACTTCGTGATGATGATTGTTGGTTAGCCTGCATGCCGATGTTCCATGTTGGCGGGCTATCTCTTTTAATGAAAAACATTATGTACGGCATGCGTATTTTACTTGTTCCGAAATATGATGCTAATTTTATTCATAAAGCACTTCAAAAAAGAGGAGTAACAATTATTTCTGTCGTTTCTAAAATGTTAACTGATTTATTAGAGCGACTTGGGGCAGAGACATATCCATCTTCTTTACGATGCATGTTACTTGGCGGAGGACCAGCGCCAAAACCACTATTAGAAGCATGTGTAGAAAAAGGGATTCCTGTATATCAAACGTACGGTATGACAGAAACATCTTCGCAAATTTGTACGTTATCCGCAGATTACATGTTAACGAAAGTAGGATCAGCTGGAAAACCACTATTTCAGTGCCAACTTCGTATTGAAAAAGATGGCGTAGTAGTGCCACCATTTGAGGAAGGTGAGATTGTAGTAAAAGGACCGAACGTAACAGGCGGTTACTTTAACCGTGAAGATGCGACGCGAGAGACTATTCAAAACGGGTGGCTTCATACTGGCGACCTCGGTTATTTAGACGAAGAAGGGTTTTTATACGTATTAGATCGTCGCAGTGATTTAATTATTTCTGGCGGAGAGAATATATATCCAGCTCAAATTGAAGAAGTGTTGCTTTCTCATCCGGCAGTAGCGGAAGCTGGTGTTGTCGGCATGGCTGACGATAAATGGGGACAAGTACCAGCTGCTTTTGTTGTGAAAAGCGGGGCGGTAACAGAAGAAGAAATTCTTCATTTTTGCGAGGAGAAGTTAGCGAAATATAAAGTGCCGAAGAAAGCATGTTTCTTAGAGGAATTACCACGTAACGCTTCGAAAAAATTGTTAAGACGAGAGTTAAGACAATTAGTGGAGGAGATGTAGGTGGAAATAAAAAAAGCGACACTGTATATAACGGAAATGCCACTCGTAATCCCGTTTGCTGCAAGCTACGGGACTTACGAAAAGCGTGAGAGTATCGTTATTGAATTAGAGGATACGGACGGGTACATCGGATTTGGGGAAGTCGTTGCATTCTCTGAACCGTGGTATACGGAAGAAACGGTGAAGACAGCGCTGCATGTACTGCAAGACTTTTTAATACCTGATTTATTAAAGGCTGAAATTTCTCATCCGAATGAGGTACCGGGTCTATTTCAACATATAAAAAGAAACCGAATGGCAAAAGCCGGAATAGAGGGGGCTGTTTGGGATTTATATGCGAAGCGTCAAAAGAAATCGCTAGCGACAGTACTTGGCGGAACTAGTCATGAAATTGAAGTCGGCGTTGTAATTGGGATCAATACAATTCCGGTTATGTTAAAACAAATCGAGAAGTACGCCGAAGAAGGATACGAGCGTTTTAAAGTGAAAATAAAGCCAGAGCATGATTATGAGTTATTAAAAGAAATTCGAAAAGAGTTTCCGCATATCCCGCTAATGGCAGATGCGAATTCAGCGTATACATTAGCGGATACGGAGAGGCTGAAACGACTAGATGAATTCCAATTAATGATGATTGAACAACCGTTAGCGGATTACGATTTTCTTGATCACGCGGAGTTGCAAAAGAAAATTGAAACGCCGATTTGTTTAGATGAAAGTATCCATAGTTTAGAAGATGCGCGCGTTGCGATTACGCTTGGTAGTTGCCGCATCGTTAACATTAAGCCAGGGCGAGTAGGCGGATTAACAGAGTCGGTTCAAATTCATAATTATTGCATGGAGCATAACATACCAGTTTGGTGCGGTGGTATGGTAGAAATGGGGATTTCACGAGCGCAAAATGTTGCTCTTGCTTCATTACCTAACTTTATGATTCCAGGAGATATATCCGCTTCTAGTAGACATTGGAAGAGGGATATTATTTCACCGGAAGTGATGCTTGAGGGCGGGAAAGTGATGGTGCCGCAAAGCGTTGATGCTGAGTATGAAGTAGATCGCGGAAGGCTGGCGGAAATCACGAAGCAGCGGATTGTGTTTGAACGGTAAATGGAAGTTTCATTAGGATGCCCGCAAGTAGCGAGAGGATTTTGTCGTTCATTGTCGGTAAGTCGATATATTTCAATAATCGCTGATATAATTTGAGTTACGGTCGATATATTTGGAAAATAGCTGATATAATTTTATTTACCAAGGTTACTTTAACGAGTAGCCTTTTCGTATTGTACAAATTGGATAGACTAGTTTACAATCGAGCGTATAAAAATGGAATGGAAAAGGGGGAGTAAAATGAAGCGCATTTCAATTTTAATAGCTGATGATGAGGCGGAAATTGCTGACTTAATTGAGATACATTTAGAAAAAGAAGGGTACCATGTTGTGAAAGCAGCGGATGGGGAAGAGGCAGTTCATATTATTGAAACGAAGCCAATCGACTTGGTAGTTTTAGATATTATGATGCCGAAAATGGATGGTTATGAGGTGACGCGTCAAATTCGCGCGAAACATCATATGCCGATTATTTTTTTAAGCGCGAAAACTTCGGACTTTGATAAGGTGACAGGTCTTGTACTAGGTGCGGATGATTATATGACGAAGCCTTTCACACCAATAGAATTAGTTGCACGTGTAAATGCACAACTGCGTAGGTTTTTTACGTTAAATCAACCGAAAGTAGCGGAGAGTAAATCTGCTTTAGAAATAGGCGGAGTCGTAATTAATCCTGAGCGCAGGACGGTTGATGTGTATGGTGAGCAAATTGAATTAACGCCGAAAGAGTTCGATATTTTATATTTATTAGCGAGTCATCCGAAGAAAGTATACAATGTGGAAAATATTTTTCAGCACGTATGGGCGGATGATTATTATGAAGGTGGAAATACAGTAATGGTACATATTCGTACTTTGCGGAAGAAACTTGGAGAAGATAAAAGAAAGGATAAATTAATAAAAACAGTGTGGGGAGTAGGTTATACTTTCAATGGCTAATATGATGAAAAGTTTTCGATTTAAAATGATTGCCTTATTTGCGTTAAGTATGGTGCTTGCAGCAACTGTAACTTATATAATTTATAAAGGATTGCAGTTGTATTATAAAACGATGGTTCGCTACGAAGAGCCTTTAGCACAATTTAGGTCAATGGTAAGGGAATTTGGAGACATTAACTTCTTTTTAATTTTCTTTATTCCGTTATCTATTATCTTTTTCTTCTTTTTGACAAAAACGTATTTAAAATACTTTGATGAAATTTCTAATGGGATTCATCATCTTGCGAACGGTAACTTTACGAATAAAGTTCAAGTTTCATCAAATGATGAGTTTGGAAATATCGCGCGTGAAATAAATGTTGCAAGTGAAAAGTTAAAAGAAGCTGTTGAAAGAGGAGATTTTGCAGAAAGTAGTAAAGATCAGCTTGTTGTGAATTTAGCTCATGATTTAAGAACACCGTTAACATCCGTGTTAGGATATTTAGATTTAATTCTTAAAGATGAAAATTTAACAAAAGAACAAATTAAACATTTCTCCACAATTGCATATACGAAATCGCAAAGGCTGGAAAGTTTAATTGATGAGCTATTTGAAATTACACGTATGAATTATGGCATGCTAAAACTGGATAAAAAGCCGATTGATATAAGTGAGTTGCTTATACAGTTAGAGGAGGAATTGTATCCGTTATTAGAAAAACATCATTTAGAAGCTAGATTGAATGTGGATCCTCATTTACCGATGCACGGTGATGGGAAATTGTTAGCTAGAGTATTTGAAAACTTGTTAACAAATGCCGTTCGTTACGGGTATGATGGGCAATTTGTTGATATGAATGGATATGTTGATAATGGAGAAGTTGTCGTACAAATTATGAATTATGGAGATAGCATTCCAGAAGAAGATTTACCGTATCTTTTTGATATGTTTTATACAGGTGATAAAGCGAGAACTGAGAACCGTGGCGGGACTGGCCTAGGACTATTCATTGCGAAAAATATTGTCGAGCAACATAACGGTACGATTTCTGCTGAGAGCAATGTAGTTAGAACGCTATTTGAAGTACGATTGCCAAAAGACGAGAATGTAACAATTTAATAAAAATTTAAACTTTACCCCACTTTTTATTTTAATAGTTTTTTCTATTCTATACGTAAGTTACGTTAAGGAGGAACTAGAAATGAAAAAGTGGGTATTTATTTCTTTTTTTATAGCATTCACAGTATGTGTAGGCGTTTATATATCACCGTTATTTCAAAAGGAAATCGATGTTAAAATTGTCGGGAAAGATGAGCTAGTAAAGGCGGCAAACACCGAGGGGAAAGAGATTACGAAGGAACAAATTTATAAGGGCGATTTATTATTAGTTAACAGGGATTATCCAGTAAAAAAAGATAGTATTAGGTCTGATATTATAAATGTAAATCATAATAGTGAATTAGTAAGAGGTTATGTAATATTTGATAGAAATCTTCGTTTATCAAAGGATGTTGTGAAAAAGTTTTTGAACGTTGTCGATGCGGCTGGAAAAGAAAGTGTTAACCATTTTTTGATTAGTAGTGGTTATAGAGATTTCCAAGAGCAAAAACAGCTATATGAAAAAATGGGATCTGATTATGCACTTCCAGCAGGATACAGTGAACATAATTTAGGATTATCACTGGACATTGGGTCTACTCAAAAGAAAATGGAGAAAGCGCCTGAAGGAAAATGGATTGAAGAGAACGTATGGAAGCATGGCTTTGTATTACGTTATCCGAAAAATAAAAGTAACATTACTGGAATTCAATATGAGCCATGGCATATCCGTTATGTCGGCCTACCTCATAGCGCAATTATGCAAAAAAAGAATTTTACACTAGAGGAATATTTAGAGTTTTTAAAAGAGGAAAAAGAGGTTTCAACTGAAGTAGAAGGTAAGAAATATACTGTTTCTTATTATAAAGTTTCTGAGAATACGAAAGTGAACGTTCCAGCAAACAAGCAGTATGAAATTTCCGGGAACAATATGGATGGGGTTATTGTGACGGTTCAGGAATAGAGAAAAAGGCTGTGCCATTTGGGACAGCCTTTTCTTATATAAGAAAGGAAGTGACGTTTTTTGTCGGTAAATCGATATTCTTTGTCGAATCGTTAATATATTATAAGTTATGATAGATATAATTGAAAAATCGTTGATATATTGTAAGTTATGATAGATATATTCAAAAAATCGTTGATATAATTTCCTATACTATTAGCATTTTGGAGGAGCATCTTTTTATGTATTTTTAAACATTATAACGTTATATTTACTTCTCCCTTTTTTTGTGTTACGCTAAACGTGTGAAAGAGATATAAAATGAAACTTTAATGTAAGCGTATTCTTATGGCTTCTTATAGAAAAGGGTGGAAATACAATGACAGAACGATTCGTACTACGTAATGTGAAACGTGTGAACGGGGAAGAGATTGACATTGTAATTGAAAATAACAAAATCGCACAGGTGACGAAAGCTGGTGCTGGCGAGGGTGGAAAGGTTCTTGATTACTCTGGTACTTACGTATCGAGTGGCTGGATTGATTTGCACGTTCACGCTTTTCCAGAGTTTGATCCGTATGGCGATGAGGTAGATGAAATTGGCGTTAAGCAAGGGGTAACGACAATTGTTGATGCGGGTAGTTGCGGTGCTGATCGCATTGCAGATTTAGTAAAAAGTAGAGAGCGGGCAAAGACAAATTTATTTGCCTTTTTAAATATTTCTCGCATCGGTTTGAAACGAATTGATGAATTATCCAATATGGAATGGATAGATAAAGAGAAAGCGATAGAAGCAGTAGAAAAGTATAAAGATGTAATCGTTGGGTTAAAGGCGAGAATGAGTAAAAGTGTCGTTTGTGATAGTGGAATTGAACCGCTGCATGTAGCGCGCGCTTTATCTCAAGAAACATTATTACCGATTATGGTACATATCGGTTCAGCGCCTCCCCGTATAGAGGAAGTTGTACCTCTTTTAGAAAAAGATGATGTGATTACACATTATTTAAACGGGAAAGAAAATAATTTATTTGATGAAGAAGGGAAACCGCTACCTGTGTTGTTAGATGCGGTGAATCGCGGCGTGCATTTAGATGTTGGTCACGGTAATGCTAGCTTTTCTTTTAAAGTAGCAGAAGCGGCGAAGCGTCACGATATTGCCTTTAATACAATTAGTACGGATATTTACCGGAGGAATCGTATACATGGTCCAGTGTATAGTATGGCTCACGTTCTTTCGAAATTCCTTTACTTAGGTTATCCACTAGAAGAAGTGATTGATGCGGTTACGAAAAATGCGGCAGAGTGGCTTAAGAAACCAGAGCTTGGCCGTATTCAAGAAGGGGATATTGCAAACTTAACTTTATTTACGGTTAAAGATGAGAAGGTTACGTTAATTGATTCAGAAGGGGATCAGCGCATTGCTGAAAAAAGAATTGATACGAAAGGGGTTGTAATTAATGGGTCATTCATTGAATGCTAAGTACGGATTAAAAAGAGTGATTAATGCGAGCGGTAGAATGAGTATTTTAGGTGTATCTGCTCCTACAGATACAGTAATGGATGCGATGAAACATGGTGGACAAAATTATGTGGAAATTGCTGATTTAGTAGATAAAGCAGGAGACCATATTGCGAGAATTCTAGATTCAGAGGCAGCGGTCGTTGTGAATTCAGCATCGAGCGGAATTGCGCTTTCTATCGCTGGTATCGTTACAGAAGGAAATCGCCGTAAAAGTGAAAGACTTCATCAAGAAGTAATCGCGAAAAACGAAGTGATTATGTTAAAAGGTCATAACGTTCAATACGGTGCTCCTGTTGAAACGATGATTTACTTAGGTGGAGGAAAACTCGTTGAAGTTGGCTACGCAAATGAAGGGAAAGCAGAACATATTGAAGATGCGATTGGCGAAAATACAGCAGCAATTCTTTATGTGAAATCACATCATGCAGTGCAAAAAAATATGATTTCTGTTGAAGAAGCATGGGAAGTAGCGCAGCGAAATAACGTACCACTTATCGTTGATGCGGCAGCTGAAGAAGACATTCAAAAATATGTGAAGTATTCAGACCTTGCCATTTATAGTGGTTCAAAGGCAATTGAAGGACCTACTTCTGGTATTGTTGGCGGTAAACGAAAATATATCGAATGGCTGAAAGTGCAATTACATTGCATCGGAAGAAGTATGAAAGTCGGGAAAGAGACAACTTTTGGCTTACTTCAAGCGCTTGATGAGTACGGAGTAAAAGAAGATAAGAGCGAGCAAGAAAAAGAATTGCTACAAGTACTTATGCCGCTAAAAGAATTAAATGGTGTAAATGTAACGATCGTTCAAGATGAAGCTGGAAGAGCAATCTTTAGAGCTCGTATTCATATTAACGAGAAAGAGTTAAACAAATCAGCAAGAGATGTTGTGACTGCATTACGCGAAGGGGAAATCGCCATTTATACACGTGATTACGGAGTAAGACAAGGATTCTTTGATATTGATCCACGTCCACTTCAAGGTGATGACATACATGTGATTGAAGAAAAATTGAGAGAAATCGTAGGGGGAAACTAAAATGACAAACATTCAAAAACGTTTTTATAAAGGCCGCGTAGCATTAAATGTATTAGCAAACAATATAGAAAATGCAAAAGATATTTTTGAAGCAGCAGAAGGTTATGTAGTAGTGGGAGTGTTATCAAAAGACTATCCAACAGTAGAAGAAGCTGTTACAGCTATGAAGGCATACGGAAAAGAAATTGATGACGCTGTATCAATCGGACTAGGCGCAGGAGATAATCGCCAAGCAGCAGTTGTAGCTGAAATTGCGAAGCATTATCCTGGTAGCCATATTAACCAAGTGTTCCCTTCAGTTGGAGCAACGCGTGCAAATCTCGGCGAAAAAGATAGCTGGATTAATAGTTTAGTATCACCAACAGGAAAAGTAGGTTACGTAAATGTTTCTACTGGCCCAATTAGTGCGGCTGGAGAAGAAAAAGCAATCGTTCCAATTAAAACAGCGATCGCACTTGTACGTGATATGGGCGGAAATTCATTGAAATACTTCCCGATGAAAGGGCTAGCTCACGAAGAAGAATATCGCGCAGTTGCGAAAGCTTGTGCAGAAGAAGGATTCGCATTAGAGCCAACAGGTGGAATTGATAAAGAAAACTTTGAAACAATTGTACGTATTGCGCTTGAGGCAAATGTAGAGCAAGTTATCCCGCACGTATACTCTTCTATTATTGATAAAGAAACTGGTAATACGAAAGTAGAAGATGTTCGTGAATTATTAGCAGTCGTGAAAAAGCTAGTTGATCAATATGCGTAAGAAAATTGCAGCGTTCGGCGAAGTAATGATGCGCCTGCAAGTACCTGGATATGAATTGTTGTCGCAAGCTAACACGTTAAATTACTCATTTTCAGGTACAGGTGTGAACGTTGTAGCGGCACTTTCTCACTTAGGGCATGAAGGGCTTCTTATTTCAACTTTACCGGAAAATTCGGTTGGAGATGCAGCTGTATCTTACATTCAAAAGTTAGGGATTCAAACTTCTCTTGTTTCAAGAGGCGGTAAATATGTAGGTATGTATTTTTTAGAAAATGGATTCGGTGCACGTGCAAGCCGCGTTACATATTCGAATCGATTAGAAAGTAGCTTCAATACGGCATGTGAAGAAATGTATCAATTTGAAGAAATCGCAAAGGAAATTGATATCGTTCATTTTTGCGGTATTACACTTGCGATGAATGATACGGTGCGTCATCATATGAAATCTTTAGCGAGAGCAGTTAAAGAAAACGGAGGAACCGTCGTTTTTGATTGTAATTATCGTCCCTCACTTTGGGGAGAAGACGGATATGAACAGGCAAAACCGCATTATGAAGAAATGCTAGGACTTGCTAATATCGTTATGATGAATGAAAAAGATGCGATGTTCGTTCTTGGGATGAAAACAGAAGAGACGGAGCGTGAGGCGCAGCTGCTGGATCTCATTCCAAAGGTAGCTGAAACGTATCATATCGCTACAATCGCTGGTACTCATCGCTCTATTAACAGTGATAATACACATTGGCTTCGCGGGTTTATATGTAAAGATGGTTCGTTCACTTTTGCAAAAACACTTACGTTTTCTGTATATGATAGAATAGGTGCTGGAGATGCTTATACGAGCGGGATTATTCATGGCGAGATAGAAGAGTTTGCACCAGAGAAAGCTGTTTCATTTGCGTCAGCAGCTGGAATGCTAGCACATACAATCGTCGGTGATACGCCAATGTCATCAGAGAAAGATATACTTCGGGCGATGACGGCATCAGTAGGTGATGTAGAAAGGTAGTGGGTGTAACAGTGAACGTAACGAGGAAAAAAGGACCATTATATTTACAAATAAAAAATATTATTCGTGATCGAATATTGCATGGCGTATATGCGATTCATACGAATATTCCTTCAGAACCGCAATTAGAAGAAGAGTTCAAAGTTAGTAAGATTACAGTGCGTAATGCCATTAAAGAACTCGCTCAAGAAGGATACTTGGAAAAGAAAAGTGGTAAAGGAACGAAAGTGATTCGTAATACTTCTGCGACAAAACTGTCAAAGGGTAAGAAATTTACAGAAGTATTAGTGGAAGAAGGATATAAAGTACAGAAGAAATTGCTAAAAGCAGAAGTCGTGCATAATGAAGAAGGAACAGTGCCATTTCGATTATTCGGGAAAGAGAGTTTCCGTATCGAACGTTTATATACGTTAAATGATGCACCGTACATTCATTATACGCACTATTTCTCAGCAGGAATGGCAAGTACAGATTTATCGGACTTTGATTTACAATCGCTTTATGATTTAGTTGAAGACCGAGGTATACATTTAGAAAACTTCAGAGATGAATTCGCTGTTGGGCTTGCGCCTAGCTTCGTTGCAGAAGCGCTAGGTGAAAAAGAGGGAACAGCGTTATTAAAACGTATGCGCTATTCTTATGATGAAGTTGGCGAAGTAATTGAATATAGCGAAGGCTACTACAATACAGAAATGCAGCATTATGTAGTGAATTATGACGTATAAAAAGAGGGGATGTTCCCTCTTTTTTTATAAAGTAAAACTTTAATTAGTGGAGGAGGGCATCACCCACTAATTATTAGCCCACACCAATCGGGATAAAAGTAAGGAGAATGAGAGATGGATATATACTTATTAATCGTCACGTTACTTGCGATCACAATTGTTATTTTAGGGGTATCATGGTGGAAATGGCATGCATTTATTAGTTTAACAGTTGCGAGTTTATTTTTAGCTATTATGTCTGGACTGAACTTAACGAAAATAGTGGCTGCCTATGAAACTGGTGTTGGTAGTGTACTAGGACATTTAGTTGGTATTTTGGCACTTGGAACTATATTAGGGAAAATGATGTCTGATTCAGGGGCAGGCATGCAAGTTGCAGATTTCTTTATTCGATTTTTCGGCGTAAAAAAATTACCTTGGGCTATGTTATTTGCAGGGTTTGTTATAGGGATTCCCGTCTTTTTTGAAGTAGGTATTGTTATTTTATTACCACTTGTAATTTCAATTCGAAAAACAACGAAGCAAAACATATTATTAATTGCTTTACCTGTTATTGCGGGATTATCTATCGTACATGGGCTAGTACCTCCGCATCCAGGTGCCATGACTGCAATCGGTATTTATAACGCGAACTTAGGAAAGGTACTTTTATATTCATTAATTATCGCGTTACCGACGGCTATTATAGCAGGCCCAATATTTGCAAAGTGGGTACATAAGAGGGTTATACCTGAAAATGAACCGGAGCTTGTTCGAGTTACGACAGTATCAACTGATTTGCCAAGTCGTAAAGTTTCATTCTTTATTATTTTATTACCAGTTGTATTGATGATTTTATCAGTAGTTGCACCATATATTTCATTACCGAAAAAATTGACTGAATTTTTCGTATTTATAGGAAGTCCAGTAATCGCCTTACTTATTTCATGTTTCGCAGCATTTTATTTACTTGGTATCAAACAAGGTATTAATAAAAAGATGATTAAAAAATTAACAGATGAAAGTTTATTGCCTGTCGGTTCTATTATTTTAATAATTGGTGCAGGCGGTGGATTTAAACAAATATTAATTGAAAGCGGCGTTGGAACAGCTATTGCACAAATGGCAGAACATATTTCGTTATCACCAATCGTATTAGCTTTCATGGTAGCTGGTTTAATTCGAATTGCAACAGGTTCAGCTACAGTAGCATTAACGACAGCAGCAGGGATTGTTTCACCAGTTATTCAGCACATGTCTGGTGTGAATTTAGAGCTTCTCGTTATTGCAACCGGTGCAGGTTCATTAATGTTTTCTCACGTAAATGATGCAGGGTTCTGGCTTGTAAAAGAGTATTTAGGTTTGACGGTGAAGGAAACATTTAAAACGTGGACGGTGCTGGAAACATTGTTATCATTTATTGCATTTGGTTTTGCTCTTTTGTTGAATATGTTTCTTTAAAGGATACCTGAATAGGTATCTTTTTTTTGATTAAGCCCAATTCCTAAAACAAGCCCGTTTTTAGGTAAGCCAAGCTTCCTATTCGCCCTGAAAACATAATATAAATGGAATCCCCTCATTTAGAGCAAGGTGAACTTGTTATGAATGATACTAAAGGAGGAATAGGGTAATGAGCGAAAAGTGTGAACACAGACATGATGATTGTAACCGCAGACATGGTTGCGGAGGCGGTTTTGCGCTTCTAATCGTATTGTTTATTTTATTAATTATCATCGGTGCTAGCTGCTTCGGCGGAGGCGGCGGTTGTGGCTATGGTGGTTACGGCGGTTACGCAGGCGGCTACGGTGGATATTGCTGCTAATTATTAAAAACTATTGAAAATAGCCTTGTGCATATTGCACAAGGCTATTTTATTCATATTTTTATATGCTGTGATAATTTATTAATGTACAGAGAACGGATTAAGAAGAAGAAAATGATCTCGATAATCCCGAAAAAGGTGAGTACGATACATGTCTCTTTTAGTAAGGAGAAAGAAAACATGCTTTGTAAAAACTTAACCGCAAATAATGTGTGAACACCAGCAACGATGTAAGGAACGAAAAATAAAATTCCTAATTGAATCGTTGCAGAGCGAAACATTTCTGATTCAGTTAAGCCAAGCTTTGTAATCGTAATATACTTTTGTCTTTCAGTTGTTAAGTCATTATACATACGGAAATATAAAACACTAGCTGCTCCGATAAAGAAAATAAAGCCGAGAAATGCCCAAATAAAGAATTGAGCGACTGCATTTCCTTTACTATGAACGAGTTCATCCGTAGCTGTATAAATATAAAATGGTTTAATGAAATTTTCTTCATTTTTATGTGCTTCATACAAAATTTCTGCATCATGATCTAAGCTTTTTAATATATTTTTTGTTGGGACAATTGCATTTTCCCAATTTTCCACGAAGTAGTTATAGACTGTAATTGTTTCAATATGAGGAATCATATTTTCAATTACTTCATCTTGCATCACAATTAAGTGAGGTAATGCAAAGGGAGGCTCAATTCCTCTATTAATAAAACCTTTAATTTGAAATTCCTTTTTATTAGAGCCAAGTGTAATTGTGTTCTGCTTCGCAAATGGGTTAGACACGAGATTTAATAACGCTGGTGAATAGCGAGAAATATTATAAACTTGTGAAGAATCGAGAGTGATTTCTGGTCTGTTTAATTGCTGTGCTATTGCGTTATAATCACTCATTTTCATAATGGCAATTGACTCTTTTGAAGCTGTATCTTTTAAAACGGTAAACTTATATTTGTCATATTGAAAATTAGCATTTGTAAGTTCAGTTTCAATCGTAGTAATATGCTTTTGTTCAAATGCATTAACACCTTCTGATGTATAGGTGAATGGTATTGGATATCTTTCTAGTATGGGTGCTTTCGTATTATTGTTTGCAGCAAATAACCCGATAATAATTGTAAATGCAAGTGCAGATAGCATAGAAACAATAAAGAGTACATTAATATTACTGCGTGTACGAGAAACTAAATCTGAAATCCATAACATATTTATTTGTTTTAAGTAAAACTTTCTTCGTTTCTTTAAAATATAGATAAAGAGAAGAAATGTTTGTGAAAAAAATAAATACGTCCCAATCACTACAAGCGGTAAAATAGATAGCATAATTAAGAATACAGATCCATTTTGTGCATTTTTTTCCGTTATGTAGCCTTGCGGATAACCGGCAATATAATAACATAGTCCTAAACAAGTTAAAGCAAATAGTGAAATGAGTATAGATGGTTTTTTTTCGCTCTTCTCTTTGTTAACACCCTTAATAAGCTTCGTTGTTTTTCGAGTACGAATAAACATTGGTGTAAATGTAGAAACGATTAAAAATAAAATGATAAACGTTACGGTTGTAACGATAATCGCTTCTGTTGGCCAATATAAATAGAGACCTTTCGCGTTTGTTAATTTCGAAGTGACTAATAAGAAAAAGTTAGAAAATACAAGTCCACCTTGAATGCCGATAAAGATGGATAATATCCCAATTATCATGTTTTCGGTAAATAACAATCTTTTTAATTGTCTCTGTGAGATACCAAGAATAGTGAGTATCCCGAATTGCTGCTTCCGTACATTTAAAAATGTTCCAATTGAATATAAGAGAAAGAAGAACGAGAACATAACAATCACAAGCTGTGCTGTACTAGCTAAATTCATTAGAGGATCACGTTCTTGAAAGCTTTGTACACTCTGTAAGCGTGGATGATACGCGTATACAGTAAATGAAAAGAAAACCATGATAGAAAACGCACTACTTACAAAGTAGGCGAAATATGCTTTTGAATTACGTGAGACATTTTTAAATGCGAATTGCCAAAACGTCATCCACGTCTTCCTCCTAATAAGGCTAGAACATCTAATATTTCTTGATAAAACTTCTCGCGATATAATCCGCGGTGCAGTTCATTGTAAAGCTCTCCATCTTTAATGAAAATAACACGGTTACAATAACTTGCTGCAAATGGATCGTGCGTAACCATTAAAATCGTTGCATCTTCTTCTTTGTTTAATTTCGTAAATAACTCCATTACATCAATAGCGGCTTTTGAATCCAGGTTCCCTGTCGGTTCATCGGCTAGTAAGAGAGAAGGGTGATGAATAACAGCACGTGCTACTGCAGTACGCTGTGCTTGTCCTCCAGAAACTTCAAAAATACGTTTGTCCAAAATATGATCAATTCCAAGCTTTTTTGAAATGTTATCAAGCTTTTCATCCATTTCTTTTAATGGAACATTATCTAATGTTAAAGGTAGTACGATATTTTCACCGATTGTTAGTGTATCTAGTAGGTTAAAGTTTTGGAAAACAAATCCTAATTCTTGGCGGCGGAAAATAGCTAACTTCTCTCTACGAAATGTGTGTGGTTTTTTTCCGTTAATAACGACGTCACCAGAAGTAGGAGAATCAATTGTAGAAATAACGTTTAAAAATGTAGATTTCCCGCTACCAGATGGACCCATAATGGCAACGAATTCCCCTTTATCTACGTGTAAATTTATATTTTTTAAAGCAGTATGAGGGACTTTTCCCTCATATACTTTTGAGACGTTTTTTATGTGTAATACTTCTTCCATAGTAATCACCTTTCTACTTTTAAAACTTAATATGTTGTGATAATTTTTGCATATAAAAGGAACGAATTAAAAGGAAAAATAAAATTTCAACTGTTCCAAAAATCAACAGTACGACTGTAATCTCAGCGAAGAACGAGAGATGTAAAACTTCTTGTAGCATCTTTGTCGCAAACATCGTATGGATTGACGCCATGATGTAAGGCACGAAGAAAAGAATCGCAAGCTGAATTGTCGCTGAACGTTTCATTTCAGTTTCAGTTAAGCCAATTTTCGTAATCGTTATATATTTTTCTTGCTCATTTGTTAAATCTGTATACATTCGGAAGTAAAGAACACTACCAGCACCGATAAAGAAGATAACACCTAAGAAAGTACCAATTAAGAAGAACGAAGCGACATTTAGTTTTGTCTTATATAGGGAATCGCTCGCTTCACTTGCATGGAAAGGTGGATGCTCTGCTTGAATTGCTGCATTATCGTTATCAATTTTTGTTATAAACGATGAACCGATATTATGTGCTTTTTCCCAATCTGTAACTTTGAAGTTATATACACTCATTTGTTTGGAAACTGTGGATAAGGATTCTACATTTTCATCAGATAGTATGAGTAATTGGTATATTAAGCTGTTTGGGAATGGGCTATAACTTTTATATTCTTTCACTTGTAGTTGTAAATTGTTTTGAGTAAGTGTAAGAGTATTTTTCTTTTCTTCATTGTGAAGTGTTCCAATAACTTGATCATCTAAGTCTTTCATAAGAATATAAGATTCATTCTTATTTACCGTGAGTTTTTCCCAATTTAATGCTTTAGCAAGTACATTATAGTCACTTTGTTTAATTGCGTAATAGAGCTGCGTGTTATCTTCAGCTGAAGATACCTCATATATATCCGTTTTAAATTTTGTATAAGTAAAGTGCTCTTCATTAAATTTCTGCTCTAACCAGTTTAAATGTTCATCAGCTAATGTATTTTCAGTATGCGATAAATACGTAAACGGGAAAGGGTTCTGTCTAATTGCATCAAACTTTGTAAAATTCCCAAAACCGTATAAGAATGTAATCATTGTAAAAGCGAGTGTTGATAGCATCGCTACAATAAAAAGCATGTTAATGTTTGTCCGAATGCGCGCTGCTAAATCCGAAATCCAAAGCATATTAATTCGTTTCATATAAAACGTTCTTCGCATTTTTAAAATACGAATAAGTAAAAAACTAATTTGTGAAAAGAAAAAGTATGTTCCAGCTGCAATAAGCGATGGAATAACAAATATACTAGAGACGGCATATAAAAGCCCAATGATATCGCCTAACGACATAAAATATAATGGATTGGATTCTAATACATATCCAGTTATTAAACATGCCGCACCAAATAGAGAGATGAGCACGGATGCTTTTCTTTCTTTTTGTTGTTTTCCTTCTTTTAAAAGACGTACGGCTTTTCTCGTGCGAATGAGCATCGGTGTAAAAGATGATACGAGAATGAAGAGCCCGAGAAAGATGATGATAGTTAAAACGATAGCACTTGTAGGCGGATATAAATATAAACCAGGTACGTGTGTAATTTTGGCGGTAACTAATAAAAAGAACTGTGAAAAGACAACTCCAAGTTGAATGCCAAAAAATATAGAAAGAGCACCAATTAACATATTTTCTATAAATATGAGTCGCTTTAATTGTTTTTGGGATATGCCAAGTACTGTTAAAATCCCGAACTGTTTTTTTCGTACTTTTAAAAACGTCCCGATTGAATACAGTAAAAAGAAAAATGAAAAGAACACAATGACAACTTCTGAAATTGTCATTAATATGTTCAGAGAATAATTCACGTCTGTCATATGCAATTTAGGATGAAATAAATAAACTGCAAATGAGAAAAAGATTGCGATGGAGAACGCACTGCTTACAAAATAGGCGAAATAAGCTCTGGCGTTCCGCGTCACGTTTTTAAATGCAAACTGCCAAAATGTCATTCACCTGAACCTCCTGATAGGGTGAAGATGAGAAGAGCATAAGAAATACTCTTTTCATCAAGTTTGTTTTAAATATTTTGTCCACTCGTGTATTGTGATAATTTTTGCATATAAAGTGAACGAATGAATACGAAAAATACGATTTCAACGAATCCAAAAATAATAAGAACGGCTGAAACCTCTTTGAACAGAGATAAACCAATTACATCTTGTAGCATTTTTGTTGCGAACATTGTATGAATGGATGCCATAATGTACGGAATGAAAAATAAAATACTAAGTTGAATGGTTGCAGATCGTTTCATCTCTGTATCTGTTACACCGATTTTAGAAATCGTTATATATTTCTCTTGTTCGTTCGTCAAATCCGTATACATTCTAAAGTAAAGAACGCTACCAGCTCCAATGAAGAAAATAACTCCTAAAAATGTCCCAATTAGGAAAAATGCAGCACTGCCTGATGTTATTTTGTATAACGATCCTGCTGATTCAAAGGAACGAATAAGAGGTCCTTCATACTGGGATTTATTTCGATCTTTTTGAACTTTTTCTATAAAATTATCAGCAATTTCATATGTCTGTTCCCAGTTTTGAATTTTGTAATTGTATGCTGATATATGCTTTACGGTGCTAGGTAAGTTATTTACGATAACATCAGGCAAAACTATCGTTTGATATGAAAAGCCAGATGGAATTGCATTCACATGCTCATAGCCTTTCACTCGTAATTTCGTATTTGTACTAGAGAGTGTAATGTAATCTCTTTTGTAGCTTTGCTCAAATTCGTTGAATATGGTGATATAAGATGTCCCTGTTAGCACATATGCTTCGTTATCATCCATAAATAGTTGTTTCATTCGTAAAGAATATGCAAGTTTGTTATAGTCACTTTGCTTAATTGCGTATACGTCATTATAAATAGCTATATCTTTATCTTCTTTTAGTGGTGTTTCATATATATCAGCTTTTATTTTTTGATAGGGGAAATGCTCTTTTTGTAATTGTTGCTCAAGCCAATTTAAATGCTCTGTAACAAAAGGATTCGCATCATAAGAAAAATAAGAAATTGGAAAAGGAGAAGTTCTATTAACTTCTAGCTTAATAAATTTCCCGAATCCATATAGAAACGTAATCATTGTGAAAGCAATTGTAGATAGCATTGCTACAATAAAAAGCATATTAATATTCGTTCGAATACGGCTCGCTAAATCCGAAATCCAAAGCATATTAATCCGTTTCATATAAAACTTCCTTCTTTTCTTTAAAATATAAATCAGTAAGAAACTAATTTGTGAAAAGAAGAAATATGTTCCGATTGTAACAAGCATTGGGATAACGAAAATACTTGAAACCATATATATAACACCGATTTGCGGGCTTACTGATACGAAATATTTAGGATTTCCAGCTAACGCATAACCACCAAATAAACAAATCGCACCAAATAATGAAACAAGTATGGATGGTTTTCTTTCTTTTTGTTTTCCACCATTTGTTTTTAAAAGGTGTACCGCTTTTTTTGTACGAATAAGCATTGGTGTGAATGCAGATACAATGATAAAAAGACTAAGGAAAACAATGGTTGTTAAAATAAACGCGTTAGTAGGACCGTATAAATATATTCCTGGAACATGCGTAAGTTTGGATGTTACTAATAAGAAAAATTGAGAAAAAACAACTCCAAACTGCATGCCGAAAAAGATAGATAAAATCCCGATTAACATATTCTCCATAAAAACAAGACGATGTAATTGTTTTCTCGATATTCCTAAAATGGTCAAAACACCAAATTGTTTTTTTCTAACTTTTAAAAAAGTACCAATGGAATATAGTAAAAAGAAGAAAGAGAAAAATACAATTACTACTTCTGAAAATATCATTAATCCTGAAATTTCAGAAGTCATGTCAAAGTTTTGTAATTTCGGATGGAATAAGTAAACAGCAAACGAAAAGAACACAGCAATGGAAAAGGAGCTACTAACAAAGTAAGCAAAATAAGCTCTTGAGTTGCGCGTGACGTTTTTAAATGCAAATTGCCAAAATGTCATAGATTATACCTCCGGCTAGAAGATATAGAAGTAGTTGTATTGCAAAAAATGTATGAGAGTGAGTTCTCATACATTTTGCTTGCATATGTTACGATCATGCTTCGGTCACCTTCTCCGTATGTTCTGCTTGATTATTTGCAGCGTTGTGGAAGATGATTTTAATCGTCGTTCCTTTACCAACTTCAGAATCTAGTTTGACAGAGTGACCTAAATAATCACAAATTTTACTTACAATATAAAGTCCCATACCAGTAGATTCTCCGAATGCGCGACCGTTTTTCCCAGTGTAAAATGGTTCAAATACTCTTCGAATATCTTCTTGCGGAATACCAACACCTTCATCGCGAACTTCTAAAATAATATCTTTTCCGTTTCGGTAAGCAGATAAGAAAACTTTCTTTCCGCGCTCACCAGAGTAACGAACAGCATTTGTCATTAACTGATAGATGATAAATTTTAGCCATTTTGCATCAGAAGCAACTTTTAAATCAGAATGGACTTCTAAAACAGGGAAGACACCATTACGAATGAATAGTTCTTTTAATCCGTTAATATTTTTTGTTACCGTATCTTTTAATGAAATCGTCTCGACATGGAAATCTTCATGGAAGTTATTTAACCTAGCCATGTATAAAGCCATATCAAGCCCTTGGTTTAGACGCTCTAATTCTTTTTTAAACTTTGGAATTAAATGCTCATCTTCCATTTCTAGCACCATAAGCTGCATAACAGAAACAGGTGTTTTCATTTGATGTACCCAATGGTTAATGAATAATTGATGTTCTTGTTGTTTTACTTCATACGATTGTAGTTCTTTTTGGAAGAGACGGTACTGTGTACGTACGAGTTCATTGACACCGTGAGGCATCGGAGCAGTTGCTCTTTCAATAAACGCATCTTCCATTTTTTCTGGTTGCTCGCTTAATCTATGGTACATTCTACGATTGCGAACGTAACGGTAAGCGAGGAAACAAATAAATAAATATAAACTTAAAACGACGAAGTAAAATTTATTGTTTTGAAATCCATCTACTGCATCATAAAGAACGAAAATGATACCGAAGTTTAAAACGTACAGTAGGAAAAATGCAAAATGATCACGTAAAAATAGCTTCATGCTTATTCACTCCAAGTTGCGTTAAAGCGATATCCAAGTCCACGTACTGTTTCAATAGAGTTCTCAATGCCAAGCTCATTAAACTTTTTACGAAGACGCGTAATGTTTACGTTTAATGTATTTTCTTCAACGAAGCTCTCGTCATCCCAAAGCGCAGCTAATAAATCTTCACGGCTCGCTGTACGAGGGAATTTAGATAATAACATTTCAGCTAAAATAGCTTCTTTCTTCGTTAAAAGAACTTGTTCAGATCCGAAGTGAATTTCAGGACGTTCTGGGAATAGTTTTAAACCTTCTACTTCAACGATACGTTCAGAAATATTTGGTGCATAATCACCGTAAATACGACGTAATTGTCCTTTAATTTTCGCCATTACAACATCGTAGTGGAACGGTTTTGTAATGTAATCATCCGCACCGCTTTCAATTGCCATAATTTGTTCCATCTCACCAGCACGAGCTGAAATGAAAATAATTGGACAAGTAGATTCATGACGAATTTGACGGCACCAGTAGAAACCATCGAATTTCGGTAAGTTTACATCAAGTAAAACAAGATGTGGTTTCACAGCGTTAAACGATTCCATAATATCATCGAAATTCTCCGCTACCACAGCCTCATAACCGTACTTCTGAATGTGAGATTGCAGTAATGATGAAATATTTGGATCGTCTTCAACGATTAAAATTTTATACATATGTATATTCCTCCTCAAAAAAAACAATTGTAGCTATAGTGTATCATGTGTTTCAAGTCTTTTCATTATGTTGAAAGATAAGCTAGTAAACAGTATAGGTTAAAAGTGAGAAAAGTAAAAAGGGCGCTGGATTAAATTGACAAATAACGGTAATCGGTTTAACATTTAGATAAATATCTAAATGTCTAATTATCGAAAGGAAGAAAGACATTGAATCAAGCATTCAAAGCATTAGCAGATCCAACAAGGCGAAAAATTTTAGACTTATTAAAAGAAGGTGATCTAACCGCTGGTGAGATTGCTGAACATTTCAATATGACAAAACCAAGTATTTCACACCACTTAAGCGCACTTAAAAATGCTGAACTTATTCAAGATGAAAAGAAAGGGCAATTCGTTGTGTACTCTTTAAACACAACGGTCTTTCAAGATTTATTGACTTGGGTGTTTACATTTACGAATAAGGGGGAAGAGGGGAAATGAGGAAGCATATATTTCCGTTATTATTAATTGCTTTAACGATTATTGCATGGTGTGCTGCATGGCCTTATTTACCGGGAGAGGTTCCGAGTCATTGGAACATTGATGGTGAAGTAAATGGGCATATGTCAAAAATGGGAATGTTGATTTTTGATGTAGCAATTATGGTTTTTATATATGCTTTATTGACTGTATTGCCTAAGATAGATCCGAAACATAGGAATTATGAGAAGTTTTCTAAAGGTTATAATGTAATGAATTATAGCGTATTATTCCTATTATTTTTAGTAAGTACCATTGGAATTGGGGCTGGATTAGGTTATGACATTCCAATGAATAGTACACCGCATATTCTTGTTGGTCTTTTATTTATAATCATCGGCAATTATTTACCACAATGTAAACCAAACTACTTTGTAGGTATAAAAACACCGTGGACATTAAGTAACGAAGAAGTGTGGAGAAAAACGCACCGTTTTAGCGGAAAGGTGTTTGTTGTATTAGGCGTTATTATGATTTTAAGTATTTTTGCTCCGGCAGCGTGGAAAGGTTTCCTAATCATTGGCATTATTACCGGTGCAGTAGGATTAACAATGGGATATTCATATATTGCTTATAAAAAAGAAATAGGGGCTTAATAAAAAATTATGGGGGAGAGAGGATGAAAAGACACGTATTACCATGGAGTTTAATTATTGGTATTGCAATTGGATGGTATATTGTATGGCCACATTTACCAGAACAAATTCCACGTCATTATAATGCGTCAGGAGTAGTAGATGGATATTTTTCTAAAGTAGAAGCAAGTTCTGTTTCAATAGGTAGCATGATGTTGCTGTATTTGATATGGCTAGCTCTTGGGTATATTGACGTAACGAAAGATAAGTATAAACAGCATGCTAAAGTCCTTTCCGCAATCCGTTATGCTATTCTTTTGATAGGATTCGGCTGTAACTTATTTGCGCTATTAGCAGCGTCTAATTATATTGCATCGGGCTCCATTGCATTTAATTTTGGACTTGGAACATTGTTTCTTGTACTAGGTAATTACATGCAACAAACGAAGCCAAACGGGTTAGTAGGCATCCGAATGGGCTGGACATTAGAAAATCCTGTAGTTTGGAGAAAAACACATAGATTTGCTTCGAGAGTATTTGTAATAGGTTCACTTTGTATATATGCCGGGGCTTTGCTTCCAGATCCATTTAATATTTTTATGGGAATTGGAATCATATTAATATGTATTATCGTATCAAAAATAAAGTCATATAGTATTTATAAAGAAGAGTTGAAAATGTAAATAAAGCTGCTTTTCCTTTTAGGGAAGAGCAGCTTTGTTTTTTTATCACTTCTTCAAAACCGGTATCCAAATTTCACTTTTAAAGTTTGGATAAGATATGTCTTTCTGTTCATTCCACAATACTTCCGGTCCTTCCGCTAGTTCATAGTTCGAAGAAGGGAACCATTCAGAATAAATACGTCCCCATACATTTTGTAGTGCATCAGGAAATGGGCCGACAGCTTCGAATATAGCCCATGTTGAAGCTGCGACTTCGAGTTGTTTAAACTGCTCTGGACAATCCTTTGTTGTGGCTACTCCAATATAATGATCGAGTTCTCCTTTTTCTTCCATTCTTCCTTCAGAAAAATTAGTAGAAGCACTAATAATTCCAGTAGGTTCAATGTTTGAAAGGGACTTTAATGTTTGAATAGACTCTGGGTTTAAACTTTTCCACATAGAAGCAATTTCTTTATTTACACCGTTAAAAACGATTGGTACTCGTTTTGTAATACCTATAATTCGAAAGGGCTCTTTTTCTTCAATTCGATAGTTCATTTCATTTCCTCCTTGAATGGATAATTGGAAGGTCATTGGTGAATAAGCCTTCAAAGAATGGCTACTATTTCGGGCCTCTGAAGGTGTTATACCGTGCAAGTTTTGAAATGCACGAGCGAATGAATCTGGTGAGTTGTATCCATATTTTATAGCGATATCAATGACTTTTACATTGTTGTTTTTTAGTTCAAAGGCAGCGAGAGTAAGACGTCTACAGCGAATATATTCTGATAATGATATGCCAGCTAAAAAAGAAAACATTCTCTTGAAATGATATTCGGAGCAGTAAGCTATTTTTGCAACTTCTTTAAAATCAATTTCATTCGTAAGGTTATCTTCAATATAGCGCATTGCAGCATTCATATTTTTAAGTGAATCCATATTATGACCTCCTCTGTACATAGAATAGCAGGAACGAAATGGCCCCATCCGACATTTCGTGCACAACTTTGTAGGTAACTTTTTCACCTTACAAAATTGTAATGTTCCTGTAAGGAGAATGAATGGATGGTATGATATCCCAATGTTATAGTAACAAAGTACTTTAATTCATTATGTTAACTTTTTGATTTCTTTACTTATGTGCCTTACATAACTGTCATGTTTGTGTAAGAAATATCGATAGTGGCAAGAGTAGAGAGTGTATATAGTTGAAAATAGAGAATAGAAGAAATGAGGGATGTCGAGATGAAAACAGTATTAGAAGCAAAAAATATTGAAAAAGTATATGACACGGGTGGTAATAAATTTGCAGCGTTAAAAGGTATTAACTTACAAGTAAAAGAAGGTGAGTTCGTTGGAATTATGGGACCTTCTGGTTCTGGTAAGACGACTTTACTAAATGTTCTTTCTACAATTGATAATGCGACGAACGGTGAAATTTTAATTGATGGAAAAGATATTGTGAAAATGAATGATGATAAGTTAGCATTATTCCGCCGCGATCATTTAGGTTTCATTTTCCAAGATTATAACTTATTAGATACGTTAACAGTGAAAGAGAATATTGCTTTACCACTTGCGTTATCAAAGGTGAAAGCGAGTGAGATTGATCGCCGCGTTCTTGAAATCTCAAAGAAATTTGGTATTGATCATATTTTAAGTCAGTTCCCATATCAAGTGTCAGGTGGACAGAAGCAGCGCTGCGCAGCATCACGTGCAATCGTTACGAATCCAAGTATGATTTTCGGAGACGAGCCAACTGGAGCGCTTGATTCTAAATCTGCAACAGATTTACTTGAAAGTATGAAGTCATTAAATGAATATGATAACTCAACAATTTTAATGGTAACGCATGATGCATTTGCAGCAAGTTATTGTAAACGAGTTATTTTCATTAAAGATGGTGAACTATATAAAGAATTGCACCGTGGTGAATCAACGCGTAAACAGTTCTTCCAAAAAGTCGTTGACGTAATGTCTTCTATTTCTGGAGGTATGGCTGATGACCTTATCTAGCATTGCCCTCCGCAACATACAGCGGAACTTTAAAGACTACTTTGTATATTTCGCATCTATGATTTTTAGTATCGTTATTTATTTTACATTTAAAGCACTGCAATATAATTCACAAATGGAAAAAGCAGCAGAAGCTTCAAAAAAAATTAGCGGAGCATTCCAAGTTTCAAGTGTGATGCTTATCATTTTCGTAGCAGTGTTCATTATATATTCGAACGGATTCTTTACACGTAAACGTAAAAAAGAAGTTGGCTTATATTCGTTATTAGGTATTCGTAAAAGACAAATTGGTAAAATGCTCTTTTATGAAAATATGTTAATGGGATTAATGTCATTAGTAATCGGGATTGCGATCGGTAGTGTCCTTTCGAAATTATTCCTTGAGTTATTAGTAAATATGATGGGATTAAATTTAAACGTTCATTTCGAAGTACCGATGGCTGCCATTATTGATACAGCAATTATTTTCTTTGTGATTATTTTATATACATCACTTCAAGGATATCGTTTAATTTATCGCTTTAAGTTAATTGAACTTTTCCGTGCAGAACGTGAAGGAGAAGCAATGCCAAAAGGATCTGTCATTATGGCATTAATTTCAGTTTTCTTAATCGGTTCAGGTTATTTTTTAGCGCTAATGTACATGAAAGCAGTTATGTATGCAGACTTTATGGTCGTTGCATTATATATTTTATTAGCGACAGTAGCAGGGACTTATTTACTGTTCATGTTCTTCACAGTATTTGTATTGAAACGTGCAAGAAATAATAAGTCAGCATTTTATAATGGTATGAATATGGTAACGACATCGCAGTTACTATATCGTATTAAAGGAAATGCGAAATCATTGGCGACAATCGCTATTTTAAGTGCAGTTACATTAACAGCGGTTGGTACGTCAGTTACGATGTATTACAACACATTTACGCAATCAAAAGTTGCTGCGCCGTATAGTTATTCCTATGAGAAAAAAGATGCAGCATTAGATAAAAAAGTAAATGAAATACTTGCTGGAGAGAAGAATAATCACCCAGTCACCTATGAATCAGAAGTTGAAATGATTCCTGTGAAAGGAACATTTAAAGGTGAAAGAGCTGATCAAGTTCTGAACACACACTATAATGTTACGAATCAGTACCAGCTTATTTCTCAATCAAGCTTTAATAAACATGTGAAACATTTAGATGTAGAACCTGTAAATTTAAGTGCGAATGAAGCTTTCGTATATGATAGCTTATATATTGAGAAACTTGATTTTGGTCCTCTTTATACAGGAAATACAGCTGTATTCCCTGTTGGAAATGAGTCAAAAGAATTAAAAATTAAAGGTGTAAATAATAGAAGCCTTACAAATTTAAATGAACTATTTGTAATCGTTCCTGATAAAACATATGAGCAAGTGAAACAAGTAAACGAAACGCGTACTGTAAAAAATATTGATGTAAAAGGTGAGCGAAATAGTAAAGAGTTAACAGCAAAATTAGCAAGTATTATGCCAGCTGGAGAATCAGAAGTTTTAAAACCATTTAACGATTTCTATACAGGGTTCCAAATGGGGCTTGAAACGACAGGCTTAATGATGTTTATTGGGTTATTCTTAGGATTAGTATTCCTATTAGCAACAGGCTCAATCATTTACTTTAAACAATTAACAGAAGCAAGTGCTGACCGTGATCGTTACATTGTCCTTCATAAAGTTGGTGTAACGAAGCAAGAAATGAAGAAAGCTATCGCAAAACAAGTAAGCTTTATCTTCGCTATTCCGTTAGTAATCGGTATTTTACACAGTTTATTTGCACTAAAAGGTTTATCAAATATATTACCATTTGAAATTATGATTCCGCTTCTCATTAGTATTGGAGTATACGGTGTCATCTATATTGGATATTACTTCTTAACGGTTCGTTCTTATTATAAGATCGTGAGTGCGAAGTAATAAGGGGCAGCTATCGCTACACGCGATAGCTGTTTTTTTATTCTTCATAAAATCTTAAGAAACTTCCTCAATTTTTATTAAGAAACGATAGTTATACTTAGACACAAGTTAAAAACTATCGAACGAATGAGGAGAGGTTTACATGCAGCTCATTACATTTTTACATGAATTTATAAAGCATCCAAAACATACTGGTGCAATTGCGCCAAGTTCAAAAATATTAGCGAAGAAAATGGTCGATGTAATTGATTTTAATAAAGCGAAATGTATTGTAGAGTTAGGGCCTGGCACAGGGGTTTTTACGAAAGAGATTATGAAGAGAAAAAAGAAGGAAACAATATTTCTTCTTATTGAAATTAATGAAGTATTTTTCAAAGAATTAAAAAAAAAGTTTAAAGATGAGCAGAATGTCATTGTTGTACACGGTTCAGCTGAAAATATAAAGAAGTATATGGAGGAGCTCAATATAGAATGCATTGATTACGTTTTATCAGGGTTGCCTTTCACTTCTTTACCAGAAGAAGTTTCAAAGCGCATTTTAAATAATGCGATGGAAGCGATACATGAGAATGGTGAGTTCATTACATTTCAATATTCACTTGTGAAAAAAGGGTTTATACAGCATTTCTTCCCTGAAATTACACTAGAAAAAGTATGGCTCAATTTCCCGCCAGCCTACGTCTTTAGTTGCAAAAAAGAACTAAGGAGAGCGTATGCATAATGGAATTACATGAATTATTATCCTATATCGAGCAATACGGTTATTGGGCATTATTTTTCTGTTTATGGTTAGGTATTATCGGTATGCCAATTCCAGATGAAATGATTGTTATGAGTGGTGGTTTCGTATCTTCAGTAGGTATATTAAGTGTTGTTCCTTCATTTGTATTAACATATTTAGGTGTTGTATCAGGGCTTTCTTTAGGATATATATTAGGGAAGGTATTTGGCACGAAGGTACTCCATAAATTGATGAAAAAGAAAAAAGCAAAGTATTTAATAAAATCACAAGAAATGGTTGATAAATACGGACAGTACGCGTTAGTTACAAGCTATTTCATACCAGTTGTAAGACATATCGTGCCGTATTTAGTTGGAATGAATAACATGTCATTTAAGACGTATGCATTGTATTCTTATACGACAGGATTTGTTTGGACACTCGTTTATTTTGTGCTCGGTGCTTTATTTGGAAAGCATATTGAAAGTATTGTAGCGATTGCGATAGAATATGGCGTGTATTTTGGCGTGATTGTTTTTATAGTTACAGGTATTCTTTATTTATATAGACAAAAAAGAATCACGCTGATGAGTAAATAGAAGTAAAGAAAGTTTCTTCCAGTATGAAGGACAAGATAGGATTATAAGTATAAAATTATCTTTATTTAATGGTAAAATATAGGTAAGTAGTTAAGGGAGGAAGAGCGTTGTGCTACTCATTTTTAGCCTTATCTTAATTGGAATTATGTGCAGTATGAAAATAGTATCCTTACACATGATAGAACGACAAAAGGTAGAGGAACGATATGTATATTGTCCAAAATGTGATACGAAAATTAGAAGAGGAAATTCAGCTCCTTTTTGTTCGAAATGTAATTTAATATTTTAAAAATAAAAAGTCCGAAATCACTTTATATAGTTTCGGACTTTTTATTTTTAAGTAAACATTAATCCACCTAGTTCTCTTTCGTTTGTTTATTAGCTAAAATGGATTATGAATAACAATAGTATGTAAACGAAAATAAATATAAATGTACACATGGAGTGTTATATTTGGAGATTTTAATCATAGTAGGATGCCTATTAATAGGAATTATTTTGATTAGTATAAGTATCTATCGATTTGTTAAAGAAATAAAAGAAAAAAATTCAAAGAAAGAGAAATGGAAAGTAGTAGCTGGAAATTTGATAGAGTTATTTAGTGATCCATTGCACGGAGCACCGTTCTATTTTTTAACTGGGGGTCTCTTTTTTGTAATTGGGCTGTTATTTCTTTCTATGGGAATGGGATGGCTTGAAATTGATTAAGGCGTATTAACAAAGATGTTTGATCATGTTAGTGAAGTGGCTTGGAAGTTAAACCATAAAGTGCTGCTGATGAACGATAAAGGAAAAACTGTATGGATGTTAACCTTTTTAGAGAAAGATATCCCATTATTATGAAGTCTTTTGCAGAGATGGATCGAGAAGTTTTGAGGGTTTTATTACCTGATGAAAGAGGGATTCTTCCTACGAGGCCAGAGTGTGATGAGTGTTATAAGACTCAATTGGATGATATTGAGGAGAGTTGATAAAAAAAGAGCTTGAAACTATTCAAGCTCTTTTTTTATGACTATTTATGTCCTAAAATATGCTCAATCTCATGCAAACTTAATTTACTTGCCTTAGCAATCGTTTCAAGTGGTATACCAAGATCATACATATTTTTAATCATTTGAATTTTCCCCTGTTGAACTCCTTCTTTTCGACCTTGTTCAATGCCTTTTTCAATGCCTTTTTCAATGCCTTGTTCAATGCCCTGTTCAATGCCTTTTTCAAGCCCTTTTTCAAGCCCTTTTTTAATTCCTTGTTCCATTCCTCTTTTTATTCCTTCTGTCTCTGCATGGGCGAATTTTGCTGCTTCATCCATTAAAACTTTCTCCCTTGCGTCATAGGCTTGCCGGAAAGAAGAATCTTGACTCATACGTTCCCATTTATTTATCGCTTTTTGTAAAATAGGATCTTCGTTCATAGCAATATCCTCCAATAGTTTAGTTAAGTGCTCATCCTCATTTGCCGAAAGCAATAAAAGCCAACGAACAAATGGATCTTTCCACGGATTTACTTTTTCTTCATGCCATTGTTCAGTTAACTTTGGAATTTCTATAATGTGGATTTCAATGTCGTCACTCAGGAGTTTTTGTTGTTGTGTATTCCATAATATGCTTGTTGTATGGAAGGCTGGGTGTTCCGAAAACATTACGAAGTTTAGTAAGTTTATGGTGATGGTTTTGTGAAGTGCACTGTAGGGCATCCCTTTTTGTAGTTGAGATGTGTATAGTCTTCCCCAATAATATAAACTGCGTTTAACCATATCGTGATTATTATTGAGTTGTATTTCTACATTGACTTTTGTTCCTGTGTCTAATGTTGCTGAAATGTCTAAAATAGATAACTTATCCTCTTCATATTCCCTGTGTAAATGTGGATCTTCTAGTTGTAGAGAAGCAATGGGCGACTCTAAAGACTCTTGTAACATAGCATTTAAAAATGCAATTAGAATATCTTCGCTACCATTCGTACCAAACAATTGTTTAAATGCAAAATCAATGCGTAAATTAACTAATTGTTGGTTGAACAAAGTTTGTCCTCTCCCTTATATGAAGGTACTTCTTTCCTTCATTGTACATAAAAAGAACTAGAGTATGCAAACAAGCCATTCTTCTATTTTTTAGTAGTTTTATTAGAATGTCACAGGTAAGTATGGTTATGTTATACTCTAGTGAAATTAAAAAAATATTTTTGTTTATATCGGGGTGAAGATGATACATATGCAAAAAGATATTTTAAAACTATTAGATAAAAAGCAAAGTAACTATGAATTTCCTGCCTTTGATAATGAATATATGGATATTTCACAAGTGAAATTCTCTCTTTTCTTTAAAGATGCTAAGGATTGGCTAATGGTGTTTCAAATTGTGGGTGTAGGTTCATTAGGTGTATGTAATGATATTCAAGTATATGGCGATAGAATTACTCATTCAATGGGTGATGATTGCATTTTACAATTAAATAATGGCGATTATGAGTTGTTTGATGATGAAGGTGAATTTATACCGAATATTTATAACGGCAGTTTAAAAATTCGCGAGCATCATTTTGAATATGAATTTACAGAAGAAGATTATATAAATAATGGAATAGAAGTACAAACGACAGAGCATTATCCAACATACTTCATGCGTATGCTTGCTACTAATGAGGAAGCTCAAAAATTATTGTGGTGGGATAAAGGAGAAATTTTAGAAGAGTTCGGTTTAGAAGGCGACTGGGAAGTAGCGTATGAAACGGAAGAATGGAAACATGTTGAAGACGAAAAAGTAAGTGAAAATGAATTCTTCCAATCAGTAGCCTCTGCAATAGAGAAGAAAGATCCAAGTGTTATTGTGAATGAAAATGCTAATACGCATTGGAGAAATTGGGTAGAGTTTGATTGTGACTGAAAAGGATAGGAGAAAGAATAACAAATGAAAAGAAGAAGAAAATCCGGAGAAAAAGTACAAATGCATCGTTTTGCACTACCTCTATGCTACGGAAGTGAAGCGCCATATTATTATTACGAGGTAGCGCCCTATGAAAGAGAGGGACGCTTCCATTTAACATCGGATCTTTGTGTAATGGATGATGAACATTATTTTATTAGAGGATGTTTAGAGATTCCTATCATTGACTACCACGAAAATTTCATATGGACTGTTTGGGTATCACTTAGTAAAGAAAGTTATGATGAAGTATTAGAAAAGTGGGATGAGATAGGCCGAGAAAATAGTGATCCTTATTTTGGTTGGTTATCTGTAGAAATACCATTTTATCCAGAAACATTAAATTTAAAAACAAATGTACATATAAGAGAAGTTCGAACGGCACCGTATGTTGAATTAGAGCCAACCGAGCATCCTTTAGCAATCGAACAAAGAAATGGAATTACTTTAGAGAGAGTTAAAGAAATACAAGAAATGATTCAACGACATAGCTAGATTAGAAGAGAAAAAAACGAGTGCTAGCACTCGTTTTTTTCTTTACACAACCGCAGGATTATAAATCATCGTAAAGTGTCCTGTTAATAATTCAATGTGACAAGGTGTATGAAGCGAACTTTCTCCATCTGTATCTACTTCTTTTTCTTCTTTCGTTTCAATATGAATGGATTTCGCTTTTACGTGGAAGATGTCATTTTCATTTGAATCCTCGAATAGTTTCTTTCCGATGTAATCTTTAAATGCTTGAATACCTGTTGATTTGACTACGAAAATATCAAGTGTTCCGTCATCACATTTAACGTTCGGAATAAAGGATGGAATACCACCAAGATATTCACCATTTCCAACCATGACAAGGACAGCTTCGTCTTCATATACTTGTCCGTCATAAGTAATTTTTACTGGGAATGTTTCAGCATTTTTTACAGTTCGAATTGTGCTTAAATAGTAACCGATTTTACCAAGCTTTGCTTTTTCTTCTGCATCGATATTGTTTGATACTTCAGATACGAGACCAATGCCCCAGAAGTTTAAGAAATGTTGTCCATTTGCTTTTGCAACGTCAACTGGTTTTATATGTTCTTTTGTAATAAGTTTTGCCGCTTCTGCAATGTTTTGCGGAACACCAAGTGTGCGAGAGAAGTCGTTGCAAGTTCCGCCTGGAATGATTGCAAGTGTAGGTCTATTTTCGAGAGGTGCTAAGCCATTTGTGCATTCAAATACTGTTCCATCACCACCAAAGACGATAATTAAATCTACTTTACTAGCAAACTCTTGGCAATATTTTGTTGCATCACCTTGTTTTTTCGTATGAAGGATATGTAAATCAGGAAAAGCTGCGGCAAGAGGTGGTACGATTTTCGTTAAATTTGTATGTAAGTCACCTTGACCAGCTTTCGGATTTACGATAAGGAGTACTTTTTCAAATTTTGTCTTTGTCATTTTTCATCTCTCCCTGTAGTTTGTAATGGCAAGAAAGGAGCTGTTCCCATGTATTTTAGAACAGCTTCTCCCTATTAATTGGATGCTAACATTGTCAGTTATTGTCGGTAAGTCGATATATTTAAAAAATCGCCGATATACATTTTATGTACTATCAATTTTTTAAGTTATACGATTATTCCGTTACAACTGAAGCGATAAATGGTAAGTTACGATATTTCTCAGCACAGTCGATACCGTATCCAACGATGAATTCGTCTGGAATTTGGAAGCCAACATACTCAGCTGTTAAGTCTACTTTACGGCGTTCTGGCTTATCAAGTAATGTACAGAACTTGAGTGCCTTTGGTTTATGCATAAAGAAGTGGTCTTTTAGGAAATGAAGTGTTAAACCAGAATCGATAATATCTTCTACAACAATTACGTTTTTCCCAGTAATGTTTACGTCGATATCTTTTAGTAGTTTCACTTTTCCTGTTGTTTCTGTTTGATTTCCGTAGCTAGATGCAGAAATAAAGTCAATTGTTACATCATTTTTGATGTGACGAATTAAATCAGCAGCAAATACGAATGAACCTTTTAATACTGCGATAACTACGATTTCTTCTCCTTCAAAGTCACGTTCGATTTGAAGTGCTAATTCTTTAACTTTTGCTTGTAATTGTTCTTCAGAAATTAAAGTGTCTTTTATTTCAATATTCATTGTAATCCTCCTACAGTGTAAAACTTGCGAACATTTCGACTGTAAAGGATAGAATAGAAAAAGTCAAAGGAGATAGTAATTTTTTACAAAGATAACGACAAAATCATCTGATGATATGATATACTAAGTATATTAAGAAAACGCTTTCATAAAGGGTGAATATGATGAAGAAGAAACAGTACACAAGTGTAACATTTATAAAAGCATTACTTTTAACAATTGTTCTTGGCCTGTTGGCTTACGTAATTGATGTACCTGCGATTCGTATTTCATTAATTGGAATGACTTTAGTGTTAGGAGCAATTTCGCACGGTATGATGTCGCAGCTAAAAGAAGCTGGACTTGATGATATGAGAGATCATATAGATAAAAAGTAAGAAACCTTCATTATATAGAGTGAAGGTTTTTTTTGTTTCTTACAAAAATGTAAGGTAGTTGTAAGGCAAATCGATAGTTGCATAATAGCATTTTGGATAAACTATGGGTGTAAGGTAAAAGGCAAGCATATTTTAGGTAAATTAAGTTTTAGGCACTCTATATGTGAAAAAGGAGTAGGAGGGCATGGAGAAACGTTGGACGACCTTTTCTTTTTTAGCGACTAGTAACACCGTAATGCTAGATGGAAAAATGGATTTTTTGCACTTGTTTGATCGTGAAGATGATCATTCTTCTTCTAAATTTACAATGAAATGGAATAAATGGAGCGAAAGTTGTAGGTTTGAAGAAGAGGCCCCTAACGAAGAGCAAAAGATTATTTTAACAAACCCTATTAAAGCGTGGGTTGTTCAACGTCGTAAGTGTAACGTCAAAAATCACTTCAAGAAAACTGAGCCGAGACAATTAGTTATCGCTCCGGCCCGTTCTACTTCCAAATCACGCGAAAGTAACATGTAAATATTGAGACACACACCCGAAAAAACATCGTACATATTGCGATGTTTTTTCTTTTTCTACAATGAAATCTTTAAATGAAATATATTTCATCTGCATCTTATATTTATATCGCTTGCTTATTCTAGTAATACATCCGATGCGAGTTGATGTGAATAAAATATAAGGAGAGAATGAAAATGAAAAAGAGACTATTACCAATTTGTGCAATGGCACTTTTAACAGTAGGATATTCTTCAGTAGCGAGTGCGGATACTGGAACAGTAACAAAGGAAGAAGAAGCGCAAGTGCAACAAGATAAAGCTAAAAAAGAAGAAGCAATTAAGGAACAGAAAAAAAATGAAGTAGAGAAAAAACAAGCGGCCCAAGTACAAGAAAAAAATGATATGGCTAAAAAAGAGGAAGCAATAAAAGCTGAGAAAAAGAGTGAAGAAGAGAAAAAGAGAATAGCGCAAGAACAGTTAAAAAATGATATGGCAAAAAAAGAAGCAGCGATAAAAGTCGAACAAAAGAATGAAGTAGCTAAAAAAGAAGTAGTAAAGCCAGTGGTACAAGGTGAAAAATTACCAAATACAGCATCAAATAATGTAGCAATGATGGGATTAAGTGCATGTCTTGTAGCGATAGGTACATTATTTGGTTTGAATCGTCGTAATAAGGTTAAAGCGTAAATAAAATATTTTCCTATAAAGAATGGGATAATTTCATATATTAAAAATGGTAGGTTACTCCTACCATTTTTGGCATGGAGGAATGAAGAATGAAGTTACTCAATTATATCGGTATCATATTGATGGCTATAGGGCTATTCATGGGATCCTATTACGCTGTGGAATGGTATAAAGGAAGAAGCTCTGCCGGGCAATTAACGGCAGAAGAAATAAAGAGCCTTAAAAATATACAAGATACTCAACTTTCTCATGAAACACCTGTAACCTCTCAAGTGCCTTCTTCTCAAATAGAACATAAAGAAGGAGAAAAGGTAGCGATGTTAAACATACCGAAAATAAAGAAGAAATTTTCTATATATTGGGGAGCGGATGATACGACTCTGAAAAAAGGAGTTGGTATGTTCGTTAGTAAATTAACGACAACTCCATCTGGAGGGGGACATACTGTACTGAGTGGACATCGAGATACTGTATTTACAGATTTAGGGGAGTTGAAAGAAAAGGATACCCTTGTTTTAGAGTATGATAATAAAACGTACACATATGAAATTCAAAAGACATGGATTACTCATGCGGATGATCGTACTGTTATTATAAAAAAAGAAGAACCGATATTAACACTGACAACTTGTTACCCATTTGATTATATAGGGGATGCACCAGATAGATATATTATCGAGGCGAAGTTAACTGGCAGTTATTCAAAATGAAATTATAGTTTTTGAAAGCAGGAGGGGGATATATCAGTTATGTCAAAAAACATTTTAATTGTTGAAGATGAAGACATATTACGTGAAATATTAAAAGATTATTTTTTAAGTGAACAATATGTAGTGTTTGAAGCGAGGGACGGGAAAGAGGCTTTAGTTGTATTTGAAGAAGAAGAGGTTGATTTAGTTATTTTAGATATTATGTTGCCAGAACTCGATGGATGGTCTGTTTGCCGAAGAATTAGGAAGACGTCTGAGGTGCCTATTATTATGCTGACGGCGCGCGTAGATGAAGACGATACGTTACTTGGTTTTGAACTTGGGGCAAATGATTATGTGACGAAGCCGTATAGTCCGCCAATTTTATTAGCAAGAGCGAAAAGGTTGTTAGAAAGCAGAAAAGTGACAAAGCAACTTTTAGAGAATGAAGATGATACATTATCAATCCACGATATTCACGTTCATTTTCCGTCGCGCACTGTTACGGTAAATCGAACTGATATTAATTTAACGCATACAGAATTTGAAATATTAGCGTATTTCATGAAAAATCAAGGAATCGTTTTAACGCGAGAGCAACTCATTTCAAGAATTTGGGGATATGAATTTGCTGGCGATGATCGAACGGTGAATAGCCATATTCGTAATTTAAGAAATAAATTAGGAGAGAAAGCAAAGTACATTACAACTGTAGTACGAACTGGTTATAAATTTGAGGGGAATATATGAGAAAAGGAATTGTACTAAAATTATTTACTCTTACAACAGCATTATGTATGTTGATTTTAGCGACGATATTTATTGGACAAACGATATTTTTCAAACAATATTATGCGAATCGAAAAGTGGAAGATATTAAAGTAAATTTAAATTCCTTTGAGAAGAATTATTTAAACTACACAGGAAACGTAGAAGGAATTCAGAAACTTGAGCAAGACTTTTTAAGAGAAAATAATACGTGGATTACGACATTAGATAAGAACGGGAATTTAAAACATGCAGATGATTTTTATTTTGAAGTAACGATAGATCGTAGGCAACAAAAGAGCTTTGGACAACAAATATTCAAAATTCCCTTAGGTAATCTCGTCAATATAGAGGAGATTGATAATAAATTATCAGAGCATTTTTTAGGGCAAGAAATTTATTTTTCTGGAGTGAGAAAAGAAGATAGTTTTATTCCATTCTCTTTTTCTTTATCTAAACAGAATTTAAGCGGATCTAATAAACCGCTAGAAAAAGCATTTAATGAGAAAATGAGAAAATTATATGAGGAAAAAAAGAAAGCAACCGGGGAACAAGTTGTTAAGGAGAAGAGGCCAGCCGTTCAGGAGCAAGCTGCCCCAGAACCAGATGTTTACATAGGAGGGCGTGTTACGAAAGTACAGTTTCCAGATGTAAAAGGCCCCGTAAATCCAATTTATAAAAATACTTTATTTTTGGATAGTATAAAAGAATTTCAAACGGATGTATTACTAAAAGAGAGTAATCAAATAGAGTATTCAACAAAGACAATGGACTATGAAAAGAATGATATAAAATATAAATTATTAATGAAACCAATAAAAGAAAAAGATGGATCAGTAACATATATTTATGCGATGGCTTCTTTACAGCCCGTAGATGAAGCTGTACAAATGGTGCAAGATTATTACATCTATATCATTGCATTTGTAGTCGTTCTTATTTTTTTAGCTTCGTTTTATTATTCAAAACAAATTGCAAAACCATTATTAAAAATAAATGATACGACGAAGAAAATAGCACAATTAGATTTTACAGAAAAAATACCGATTACTTCAAAAGATGAAATTGGAGATTTATCGAAAAATATTAATGTGCTATCAAATAAACTCCATTCGCATATTGGGCAGTTAGAAGAAGATATTGAAAAGGAAAGAAAGTTAGAAAAGACGCGAAAAGAATTCATTTCTGGTGTTTCACATGAATTAAAAACACCGCTAAGTATTATGAAAAGCTGTATTTCTATTTTAAAAGACGGGGTAGCTGAACATAAAAAAGAGTATTATTTTCAGGCGATGGAGAGAGAAGTAGACAAAATGGATACGTTAATTTTGGATATGCTTGAGTTAGCTAAATTTGAATCTGGTACATATAAAATGAAAAAGGATTCGTTTTATATTGATACAGTAATTGAAGACATATGTGAACATCTATCTGTGGAAATAGAGAAAAAAGAGCTTTGTGTTCATAAAAATATATGTTCATTTGAAGTGATTGCAAATCAAGGCCGGATTGAACAAGTCATCGTGAATTTCATTACGAATGCCATACGTTATACACCAAATAAAGAAGATATTATTATTTCTACAATAGATGAGAAGGATCGTATAAAAGTGTGCATTGAAAATAAAGGTACTCACATTGAAGAAGAACAATTAGATAAAATTTGGGATCGTTTTTATCGAGTGGATACAGCTCGTCAGCGTTCACAAGGTGGGACGGGGCTTGGGCTTGCCATTTCTAAAAATATTTTAGAATTACACGATGCTGAATATGGAGTGAAAAATACAGAAGACGGTGTATTATTTTACTTTTACTTACCGAAAAAAGCGTAGATAATGCATGCTACGCTTTTTTTAATTTATTTTCATATTATCTTTACCTAATCTTTATTTTTAAGCGATATAATCTGGTTAGAAAATGAGGTTATGTAAGGAGTCGATGAACCGTGCATAGCAATTGGCTAAGTATAATGGTATTTATTTTCTTTTGCGCATTTATTGTATTTTTAATTAATATTACGATATGAAAAAAGAGCGCTCATTAAGCGCCCTTTTTTTGTGTATTCATTTGATAAGCACTGATGCTTTTGAATAAGCGTGGGGAAGTGAGGAATAAAAATATAAGTAAAACTGTACATAAAATAAAAGAACCAAGCATTGTACTTCCATTTACGATTAATGAATATAACACAGCTGATTGACCTTTCGGCGCATATTGTCCCCAGAAAATAATACCGGCAATAAAGTGACAGAAATAGCGAGCAAAGCTACCGACAAATGTAGCAAGGATAATGTAAACAAGGATTTTCTTACCATGGTTTTGTTTTGCTGAAGGTTGTTCATTGCGACTACCTAAACTTGAATGTTCTTCACTATTTTCATTAGACGTTAAAAGTGCTTTTTGAATTGGACGATAGAATAAGCCAGCAAATCCGATAAAAGCAAAGGCAATGAAGTACTCAATGAATGCTTGAACAGGTGTTAAAATGTAAGCATCCCCCACGACTATTTGTAATAGTCCCCAAACTAAACCACCTAAGAAAGCTGATTTAAAGCCCCAGCGGTAAGCAATAATAAAAATAGGAATCATAGCGAATGAGATAGAACCGCCTGTTGGAAGTTTAAGTGATAATGGTAAAATATCGATAATCATGGCGAAGGCTGCAAGAATAGCAGATTCGATCATCGCTTGTAAATTAGTGTTACGCATGTTGTCTCCCCCTAAATCCAAGTTGTACAAAAAAGAATAGATATCATAGGAGGATACGAAATACGTAAATAAAAATGAGGTATGTATTTCGGACGTTTGCACAATCCCTGCGTTAGCATTAACTAACAGGTTCGAAGGGTCGGAACGAAGTGTTCCCTCTCAGCGGCATGGCTCCCCCAGTGATAACGAGATTCTTTATTTGCTATTGTTTATTGTAAGCGAAATGGATGAGAATGGCAAACAAATGCTGTATGACAATAATTGAAATAGAATTGTAGCGAAATGTTAATAAATATGAAGCAAAAGGGTATAGTACAAGAGAAATTGGGTGTGGTATAATTTTTTTGAAAATAATTATCATTCTCTTCTGAGGGGGAAGGTTATGAGCTTAGTAGATATTAAAATTGGAGAGAAAGTGTTAGTAAAAAGTATTCAGTCTTTAGATCAGCTATTAAAGCGTAGACTAGCTGCTTTCGGTCTTGCGGAAGGAAGCGAACTTCGCTTGAAACAGAAGGCGATGTTCAAAGGTCCTTGTACATTGGAGTGTCGTGGACAGTTAATTAGTATTCGTCATTGTGACGCGAAAATGATAAAGGTGGAATTAGCGTGAATAAGGTAGCTTTGCTAGGGAATCCGAATACAGGGAAGACATCATTATTTAATGCACTTACTGGTTCTTATGAATACGTAGGAAACTGGAGCGGTGTAACAGTAGAAAAAAAGGTTGGTAAATTAAAAGATAGACAAGGAACATTAATTGATTTACCAGGTGTGTATGATTTAAATCCAGTTTCACGTGATGAAGGTGTTGTAACAAACTTTCTATTAACAGAAGAATTTAATCATATGTTAAATATCGTAGATTCTTCGCAGTTTGAGAGAAATATGCATTTAACGTTGCAATTACTTGAATTTGGTAAGCCGGTCTCAATTGGTTTAAATATGGTTGATGTGGCGAAGCAAAGAGGAATTGTCATTGATGTAAAACGATTATCAGAACTATTAGGTGTAACAGTCGTTCCTGTCGTTGCAAGAAGTGGAAAAGGTTGTGAAGAACTACTTGCGACTCTTAAAGAAAATGACAAAAAGGAGAAAAAGCCATTCCTTATTTCATATGGTGTACAAATGGATGAAGGAATTGGAGAAGTAATTGCTCTTTTAGAGACAGCGAATTATGAGCATCCGAGATGGTTAGCACTTCAATTTTTAAGCAATAACGAAGTAGTAGAAAAAGAAATGAAAGCATTACCAATTTATAAGGAACTCATAGCCATTCGATCTCGCTTAGAAGGAAAACTTGATTGTACGTTAGAAGAGCACATTTACAAAACTCGTGAAGCGTATATTGAAAAGTTAAAAACAAATGTTATGAAGCATGAGAAAGAAGGAAAAATTCCTTTTTCAGAAAAAATTGATAGATTAATTACACATAAAATTTTAGGACTTCCAATCTTTTTAGCAGTTATGTTTTTTATTTTTCAGGTTACGTTTACGTGGATTGGTACACCTTTATCGGATATGTTAGATGAGTTTTTTGGTGGTCAGCTTACGGATTGGGTGACGGCTGGACTTACAAGTATTGGAGCTTCTGATTTTATTCAAGCACTCGTTACAGAAGGTATTATTGCCGGTGTTGGTGCTGTATTAGTATTCGTACCACAAATCTTTGCACTATTCTTTTTCATTTCATTATTAGAAGACTCAGGATATATGGCGCGAATTGCAGTTGTTATGGATAGAATTATGGAGTTCTTTGGCTTAAACGGTAAAGCTTTTATTCCGATGATTATTGGTTTTGGATGTAACGTTCCAGGTATTATGGCAGCGAGAACCATTGAACAGGAGAAAGAACGTTTACTTACCATTTTAGTAACACCGTTTATGTCTTGTTCAGCACGATTACCTGTATATGCATTATTTGCGGGCGTATTCTTCCCTAATAGTCAGGCGACTGTTGTATTTTCTTTATATGTCGCAGGTATTGTTCTGGCATTACTCGTTACAAAAATTATGTCTCTTACGATTTTGAAAGCAGAAAAATCTATTTTCGTAATTGAACTACCGCCTTATCGTGTGCCACAAGCGAAAACGTTATGGCTGAGCACGTGGGAGAAAGGAAAGGGATTTGTTCGTAAAGCTGGTACATTCATCTTTGGTGGTTCGGTTGTTATTTGGTTATTAAACTATGCAGGTCCATCAGGATTTGGCGTTGATATGGGAGATAGCTACTTAGCGATGATTGGTGGATTTATCGCACCATTATTTGCACCGCTCGGCTTTGGAACGTGGCAAGCTGCGGCATCCCTTTTAACAGGATTTTTAGCGAAAGAAGTTGTCGTTTCTACAATGGCAATTATTTATGCGGTTAAAGAAGATGTGCTTGGAAATGTAATGGGAGCACATTATACAGCATTATCAGCTTATGCATTTATGTTCTTTATTTTATTATATGTTCCGTGTTTAGCGACCGTAGCTGTTATTAAACGTGAAACAGGATCAGCGAAATGGACGATTTTTTCAGTCGTTTATCCACTCGTAGTTGCTTATGTATTAACGCTCATTATATACCAAGTTGGATCCTTACTCGGATTCTAGAAGGAGATGTATTGTGATGATGGTCAATATTATAATTGGAGCTATCATTTTTGGTTATGCAGCATATACGTTAGTTAATTTTGTAAAGAGAAGTAAAAAAGGAAAATGCGCGGCATGTTCTTTAAATAAGTCATGTCAGTCGCAAACTTGTAGCCCGGATATGGAGCAAATTGCTCATAATAAATAGAAAAAAGCTTTGCGAATTTCGCAAAGCTTTTTTGTTTTACTTTTTAATTTTTACAAGTTGAGAAGCTTCTACGCCTTTGTAACCAGGGAATTCTTTACTCGGGTCTTTATCAAATTTTAATACACCTACAGATTTTTCATCACCTTTTACATTGCTGTAAGTTGCGTCATCAACAATCGCATACATATCTGTATATGCACGACCACTTCCGATAATTGTGTTGCCTTCATATTTTAATTTCGCTCCATCAAGTGTAGCATTTTCTACTTTCTCTTTTGCGAATAATACACCTTGTTCTGTTGTTACAGCTGGTAATTTATCAAGTGGTTTCGTGTTGTCTTTTTCATCAACTTTGCTAAGTAACTCTTTTTTCACTAGTTCTTCACCAGTTTTCTTATCCATTACAAGAACTTTTTTACCATCTAATGTTGTCATTTTCATTTTATAGAAGTCTTTTTCTTTCACTTCTTTTTTGTTTTTATCTGTAATTTGTTGAACTTGTTCTTCTGAGCCGTACAGTACAAAACCGTTCGCTTTCTCTCCTAATAAAGAACAACCTGATAATGCTCCAAATGAAATTGCTGCTGCTAATCCGATTCCTACTAATTTTTTCATGATGATTTCTCCTTTTATATGTTTTATAGTAAATACAATTTTTGTATTAGTGCTTACATGTGAAGAAGCTTGTTTGTTGCTTCTGGTATTAGTGTATAAGAAATATCGGAATGCAACTATCGAGTTAGCTTACAGTAACATTACACTTATGTAATTTAGTGAAATTGTACAAAAGTAAGTTAATTTCAAAGAGGGATAATGAGAATATATTAGAAATGCAATATTGTATATAGAATGTCATATTATAATGGATGTATTTTGGAAATAACATGTAAGGACATATTAGTTTTGTTATAATAAACACATAGGCTGTAAAAATGAATATTCTTTACTGTAAAGGGAGATTTTTCAGTTTTCCAAGTAGTGAATTTGAAATATGAGGTATATCATAGGAGGAATTTAGATGTCTGTATTTAAACGATTAAGAGATTTAACAATGTCGAATGTGTACTCGTTAATTGAAAAAGCGGAAGATCCAGTTAAGATGACGGATCAATATTTACGCGATATGCAAGCCGATGTACAAGAGGCTGAGAAAAGTGTAGCAGCTCAAATCGCACTTGAGAAGAAATTCAAAATATTATTTGAAGAGCAAGAAGCACTTGTGAAAAAACGTGAAGAGCAAGCTCATATGGCTGTTCAAGCTAATAACTTAGATCTTGCGCGTCGTGCATTAGAAGAAAAACAAAATGCAGAGCAAAAAATGAATGAGTATAAAGCAAGCTATGAGCAAAATAAAGCTGCTGCTGATAACCTGCGCCTTAAGCTAGAAGAAATGCGCAAACAATTAAATGAGCTGAAAAATAAACGTGAAACACTTGTAGCACGTGTAAATGCAGCGAAAGCACAGAAGAATATTAATCAGGCGATGTCTGGATTTGATTCAAATTCAGCAAAAGCTGGTTTAAGCCGTATGGAAGAGAAAGCTCTTCAATTAGAGGCTGAAGCGGAAGCAAGCGGTGAAGTTTATAAGAAAGAAAAGTCATTAGATGATGAATTCGCAAGCTTAAACAAAAATTCTGCTGTTGACGATGAATTAGCTCGTATTATGAAGCAGTATGAGAAATAATATAGAATAGAGACAAATGAACCGACATGTCTAAATATATTCATGTCGGTTTTCTATTACCCCGCATTAACGGGCAGTAAGACTCCCACCTCTACTTTTTGTGAAAGCAGAGAGGTGGGGGGAGAGCTGCTGCCCGTAAATGCCCGATTGGTTCAACTAATAATCAGCGGGGAATGAACACCTCCCCACTGATTAAAGTTTCACTTTATATTTAGAGGAGGTTTTGCAATGACATGGACAAATGTATTAGCCATGCTTGTATGGACTGGAGCGAGTGCAGTACTTTTATTTGCAATTATGTGGGTTGATTCGATTTTTACAAAATACAATGATTTAAAAGAAATCAAAAATGGAAATACAGCTGTAACAACTCGTTTTATTATGAAATTATTTGCACAAGGGTACATTTTATCTCAATCGATAACGAAAGCAAATGATTTATGGCAAGCACTTCTTGCATCAGCAGTTTCTTTCGTTATTTTATTAGTGGTAGAAATGTTTATCGAATTCGTATTAAAGAAAATGTCTGGTCTTGATTTAGAAGAAGGTACGAAAGAAGGTAGTGTTGCTCACGCGATGTTAGCCGGATCATTACATATTGTTGGTGCACTTATTTTAGGTGCTTGTTTATAAAGAGAAAAGGAGGGGTAGATCATGAGTTTATTTAAACGAATTAAAAATATAATGAAAAGTCCAGAGCCACCGAAGCCGGAAAAGAGTCTTTTAACGTTAGCTCCTGGTGATATGATTGAAGTTTCATTAGTCATGTACGAATTAACTGGGAAAACGAGTATGCATTCTCGCAAGGAAATTGTTTTAACACTGCAAGACGGGAAAGACATTCGTTATTTAAAAATTGAAGATCGTGAAAATACGTATTACAAATTATATACACCAATTGATGGTCGCTTAGATTCAATTGAGGAAATTCCGACGACAATTGAAATGGATGATACTGAGTATCATATGGAAGAACAATATAACGGACGTGTTGTTGTGATGGGGAAAACACCATTCTCAGCTTCAGAGGAACAGTATGTATGGGAATTCCAATCAGATAATCGAAAATTATTGCGTATTGAATGGCAAAATGGTCGCACAATGATGTATGAGGGAGAAGCAATCATTCCTGCTGATGTACAAATTATAAGAGCAACGTAAGGGGGCGTAATCATGTCAAACCGATTGTTTACCATGATTAAATCGTTTGTGATCCCTATACTTGCTATCGTTACATTACTTGTTGTTGCTGGTTATGCCTTATCAGGTTGTCAAGGCGGGCAGACAAAGTCGATTCAAGACCGTTATCCGCTTGAGTCTGTCGCAAAGGAAGGTAAACAAGAATCTTACGTGTATAGGGCCGCCAATCGGTCAGTTCCTGAAGTCGCGAAGGAACTTATAGCCGAAAGGAAACCGAAACAAGCATCTAAAGAAGACGAAAATCAAATGTTTCTCGTTTATTCGGATAAAATGTATAATCTTCAAAAGGATAAAGAGAAACCATCTGATACGTTAATTGAAGTAAGTAATGAAGAATTTGTCCGTCAAAACTACCAACCGTCCTTCTTGCAAGGATATATTATGGGTAGCATATTAAACGATATATTCGGTTCACGAAAATCATCATACGGTGATTATCGTGGATATAACGATAGACAAAATCATAAACCAGTCATTCCAGAGAGACCACCTACGAAAGAAGAAAAGAAAACCCCACCTCCAATTACGAAGGAAGGGAAAGGGTCTATCATTAAGCGAGGCGATAATGTAGATTCGAAACCATCAGTAGGTGATAAGGGAAGTATTACTGAAAAAGGAAGTAATACGACGCCCCCACCTTCTACTGGAAGCAAGGGGAAAATTACGAAAACACCAGGTGGTTCAAGCGGATCAGATGTGAAGCCAAAATCATCTATTAAAACGCCGCCAAGGAATACATCACCCCCGAAAACGAGGGTTGGTGGTTCAGGGAAAATTACGAAGAGAAGATAGTAGAGAGACCGAAAAGTGTAAGTTGCTTTTTGGTCTTTTTTGTGGAAAATAATTCCTTATAACTGGTACAATTGAAGTATAAGGAGGGGATAGTATGACTACGTATAAAAGATTTAGTGTAATTATGTTCCTTGTATTATTCCTCAGCTTGTTTATTAGCACGACAATGAAATTTCATTTTGTAGTAGGTATTCTATGGATACTGTGTATATGCACTTTATTGTTGTATATCCCGCTGCGTTTTCAACATGAAGTGACGGCTTTTCAAAAGTATGTAGCGTGGATTAAACGTGGGAGTCGGTGGGGCGAGTAAAAATATATCTACTTACTGAAAAAAAAACTGACAACTATAGCAACTTAATAATAAAAAGAGGGTGTGCCAAAATTTTGGCATACCCTCTTTTATATAACGATTAATGAATATCACGTTTCTTGAAATTACCGCCTTTTACTTCTGCTACGTCATAAACTGTAATAAAGGCGTGTGGATCGATTTCATTAATAAGTTCTTTCATTTTACTTTCTTCTAAACGGTTAATTACGCAAGAAATTTCTTTGAATTTCTCTCTTGAATAACCACCGTATACTTCGTTATATGTTGCACTTCGGCCTAAACGATCGCGAATTGTTTCTACCATTAATTCAGGCTCTTTTGTAATAATTTTAAATGCTTTTGAACCACTTAAACCAACTTCAACGATATGAATCACTTTCGAAGCGATAAAGTAAGCAATTGCCGAAAGGATAGCTCCTTGAAGACCGAATACCGTTGATACGAAAATAAATACGAACATGTTTAAGAATAAAATAAGGTCACTCGTTCCAAATGGTAACTTACGAGAAAGCAATACAGCAAGCATATCGATTCCATCTAATGCCCCACCGTTACGTAATGCTAGTCCCATACCAAAACCGATGATAATACCACCAACAACTGTAACTAATAATGTATCGCCTTCAATAATAGCTGGTATTCCGTGCATGACAACGGTACCTACTGCTAATGAAGCAATTCCGATAATAGAATAAATCGCAAAGCTTTTACCGATTTGCTTATACCCTAACCAAACGAAAGGAATGTTAATAACTGCGATTAGAGCTCCTAATGGCAATCCAAATAATCTTGAACTAACGATACTTAAACCAGTCACACCACCGTCTGATACGTTATTTGGAATTAATACTGCTTCTAATCCGTACGCTGTGATAAATGCCCCAATAATAATCATCAAAGCTTTTGAAGCAATTTTTAGCTTATTGGGCTTGTTTTTGATAATTTTCTCCATATAATTTCCTCGTTTCAAACTAGTTTCTTATTTGTTACGTAATTCACACCTAAATTTTATTTTAACATTTAATTTGAAAAAATTCTCCTTTAATGGATGTATGCAGGGAATATTATCACCATATTATCTTTAAAATATTTTTGAAATCAGTATAAGAAATCCCATCCTTTCAAAGGATGGGATGCTATTAAGAAAATATAAAACTAAGTACTGATACGAATAAAGCGAAACCTAAAATAGTTCCACATATTTTCATATGGCGCTTACGTCCCATTACGACAATCGCAACATATTCACGAATCATTGCGTTAGGCCAGTAATAAAATGCAGTTTTTGACCCGATTCCTTGGCTATTAAGACCAGCTTGTCTAGCGTATATGCCAGCACGGAAAAGGTGGAAATTATTCGTTGTAAAAATACTTTTATATTTACCTTCAGGTTTTAAAGAATCCATAATTTCTTTAGAGAACAACATATTTTGATATGTGTTTACAGAGCGATTTTCTTGCACCGTATGTTCAAGAGGAATTCCTTTTTCAACAGCATAATTTTGCATTGCTTCTGCCTCTGGAAGACCTTCATCTGGACCTTGACCACCAGAGAAAATAATTGTTGGTGGTGTATTTACAGCTGCTTGTTTCCAATAGAAGTCGATAGCTTTATTAATGCGGCTTGCAAGTAATGGTGGTACTTTATCATTAATTAAGCCGCTACCAAGAACGATAATGAAATCTTGATTACGTCTTGGTCTGTTGAATTGGTATAAAAAATATGCGCTTAAGAAGTTAGATAAGTGTATAAAGAAATAGAAGCTTATAAGAGAAATAGCTGCAAAAATAGGCTCTAAATGCGATGAGACCAAACTTGCTGGGTTTATGATAGGGAGTAACATAAAGAATAACATCCCTAAAGCAGCAAGGAGTGTTAAACAGTTAGTGAACCGTCTTCCTTCTCGCTTCATTAAAATTCTAGCATTAAGAAATAGCCCAAACATTAAAGCAACAATACCGAAAGGAAGCATAATAAGAAGTGCTAAAATAGGTAAAATTATAATATAGCGTAGGACATCACTACTTGAATTTACAGATATAATCACACAAAAAAGAAGGAAAAAACAGACAAAGGAATTAAATAAAAAGCCGTTTATTATTTTTCGCGGATCTTTTAAATAGGAAATAAGAAAAATAATAAATAGTATAAGAGGAATAATTCCGAAATACATCATAAATATAGTACACCTCAATTTGTATAAGAATTTGACATACCTTTTATATTACATGATTTTATAAGTAAAAATGAAAGAAAAAATGATTTTGAATTTTCTCAATAAAATATATAGATACGTATGTTACAATATATTCAAAGCGATATATTAAAAGTAAAATGGTTGAAAAGGCACTCAGTAGAGTGCTTTTTCTTTTTGTATGCAATTGTGCATATTATATTTTTTTTCAAATGAAGAGGATTACAATATAAGTTGTAGACAGACTTTATAAAGCAGAATTTCATACAAACATTTCCCTCTACTTTTTGTATCTAACAATCGTATAACAATAAATAATTCTGTTTTATAGTGTCTGTTTTTGAAAGGTGGCTTCTTTGAAGGCACCTTTTTTTTATTAGTATAGATAGTTTTCACTGTTAGCATAGTGTAAACTATCTATACTAAACATTAGCAATCTTCCGTATAAATATTATCAATTTACTATATATTCCAGTGGTGTTAACCTACATATGAAAGGCTTTCTTTTTCAAAATATTACCCCTAATAAAATTTTGAAGAAGTCAACTGTCTCCAAACTTGTCTTTATGCTTAAAGAAAAGCACTCAATTTGAGTGCTTTTTCTTATTGAAACATGCTATTTTTCTAGGCGATTTTCATAAAATAAAAGTAAAGAAATGAAAGTGGGTGACAAAATGCCGGCAGTTGTGGAAGGTGTTATTATTGAAAACTGCAATGGAACAATTAATGTAGGTGACAAATATAACGTACAGCCGATTGAAAAGACGAAGGCTTATAATGGATCGGGATCTTCAAATACAGGAATGAAAGTACAAACGTTTAGCGGGATTAGTACAGCTGATGTATGGGATAATGATGCGAATGATCAGGGGATACAGTTTACTTTATAGTACAGTATGTAAAATTGCATAAAATGATGAAGTTGCCCTATGATACAATCTAGCTGTGAGCTGTTAATGATTCTTCTATAGTGTAGTTGTTAGATTAGAAATATAACATCTTATCGAAAATCATACGTACAAAAAAAAGACACTTCAAACGAAGTGTCTTTTTTATTTTAGTGATATCCTTTAGCAGAGTCTTTATGAATTTTATTTTTAAAGATACTGTAGCTCCAAAGCTGATATCCAATAACGATTGGTACCATGACCATTGCAACGAAGAACATAATTTTTAAGTTTAATTGACTACCGGCTGCGTTGTATAACGTTGTACTGTATGCATCGTTAATACGAGATGGTAACATTCTTGGGAACATACCTGCAAAGCCAGTTGTCATAAACATTGCGATTGTTAGGCAAACGAATGTGAAGGCAAGGCCAATTTTATGTTTGTACACCATAATAAGTGCGAGTACACTCATTAGCATTGCAAGTACTGGAAGAATGAATAGTACCGGATATTCCGTAAAGTTTTGGAATAAGTTTGTCCGATTAGCAGTTGCTACATAGAAGATAGCTAAAATAATAGCTGCTGCCATTGAAAATGGTCTTGCGATTTTATAAGCACGGTCGGATACTTCACCAGTCGTTTTAATCATGACCCAAAGGGCACCGGATACGACAAATATAGCAGTGAAGAACAACCCTCCTAAAATACCGTAATGGTTTAGTAAGCTAAGTAAATTTCCTTCATAACCATTTTTTCCGATTTGTAGTCCGTAATAAAGATTAGCGAACGTAACACCGAATAGGAAAGCAATTAAAAAACTGCCAATTGCAAATGCCCATTTACAAGTTTTTTGCCAAATCGGTGAATCATCTTTATGCATGAATTCCAGTCCAGCGGCACGCGCAAACAGTGCAAGTAATACTAAGAATAACGGTGTATATAGATAACTAAACATATTTGCATATGTGACTGGGAAGGCAGCAAATGTTGCGCCACCAGCTGTAATTAACCATACTTCATTACCGCCCCAGAATGGCCCAATTGCTTCTTGTAATTGATTTCGTTCTTGTCGATCTTTCGTAACGAAAGGAAAAATCATTCCATTACCAAGTGCATACCCGTCAAGAATGAAGTAAACTGTCCAAATCACGCCCCATAAACCAAACCAGATGATTGCAAGCATATCATGAGACATGAGCCACGCCTCCCTCAGTAGCAGGATCTTCTAATGCTGCAGGTCCTTTTTTCGCGAACTTCAGCATTAAGTATACGTCTGCTATTAAAAGTAAAGTGTAGAACAAAATTAAACTAATTAATGAGAACCAAATTTGTGGAACAGATATAGGTGATACAGATTCCGCGGTACGCATTAGTTTATATACTGTCCAAGGTTGACGACCTACTTCAGCGACAATCCAGCCAGCATTAATCGCAATGTATGGAAGTAAGACAGACCATATTGTAATTTTTAAATAACGTTTTGAGTTCTCTAGTTTTCCTTTTCGGTTTAAATAGAAGCCATACCAAGTTAATGCCATAAAGAACATACCAAGTGCGACCATTAAGCGGAAGCTATAATACACGAGGTTAACATTTGGACGTTCATCTTTCGGAATATCTTTTAAACCAACAATTTCGCCATCAAATGAGTTTGTATAGAAGAAGCTTCCGAGTTTTGGAATCGTAAGGAATTCAAAGTTTTTCTCATTTTTTACATCAGGAATTTGAACAATTGAGAAGCCTTGTCCTTTTCCAGTTTCCCAAACTGCTTCCATCGCAGCTCCTTTTGCTGGTTGATATTTAGCTGCTGATACACCAGATTGATGTCCCATAAACGGTGTAATTGTTGCGGCGAATAAGCCTAATATTAAACCAAACTTAAATGATTTTTTGAAGAATTCCACTTCATTTTTACGTAATAAGTGATAGGCACTAATTGCCATAACGAAGAAAGCACCTACGATATAACAACCAATGACAGTATGGAAGAACATATTCCAAGCATATGGATTTGTAACGAGTGCCCAGAAATCATTTAATTCAGCGCGGCCATTACGTACTACGTAGCCAACAGGGTTTTGCATAAATCCATTTGCTGTAATAATCCAAAGTGCGGAAATGTTTGTTCCAAGTGCAACCATCCACATACAGAAGGCACGGAACTTTGGTGAAATTTTGTCTTTACCGAATAACCATATTCCCATGAAAGTAGATTCTAAGAAGAAGGCAACGAGTGCTTCGATTGCGAGAGGTGATCCGAAAATATCTCCCATATATTTGGAGTACTCAGACCAGTTCGTTCCAAATTGGAATTCCATCGTAATCCCAGTTATAATCCCCATTACGAAGTTAATTGTAAATAATTTACCCCAGAAATTTGCCATTTTACGGTATGTTGGATTCAATGTGCGGGCGTATTGAGTTTCCATACATGCTACTAAAATGACAAGTCCGATTGTCAAAGGTACAAATAAAAAGTGATAAAAAATAGTAATTGCAAATTGAAAACGACTCAGTAACAGAACGTCGGACATAATAAATATTCACTCCTTTTTTACATTATCTACAATCAGTTTATAGTGAAAAAACGTTTAAAGTATGTGAGACTTGTTACAAAGCTGTGTGTATATTTTGAAAGAATTATGTCGATTATCTGAAAATATCTTATTTTTACTATAAAGCGATATCCTTTTTGAGTTTTTCATATTTTGGTACACTATATAAGTAATGTAAATGAGAGAAAAGAGGGTTTTTTACTATGAAGTCATTAGAAGAGATTTTACAATACAATGAAAAATTTGTTGAAGAGAAAAGATACGAAGAGTATGAAACGGGAAAATTCCCGAATAAAAAAATGGTAATTATCTCTTGTATGGATACTCGTCTTGTTGAATTATTACCAAAAGCAATGAATATGCGTAACGGTGATGTGAAAATTATTAAAGTAGCAGGAGCTGTTATCTCACATCCATTCGGAAGTATTATGCGTAGTATTTTAGTTGCTGTATATGAACTTGGTGCTGATGAAGTTTGTGTAGTTGGTCACCACGATTGCGGTATGGCAAAAATTCAAGCAAGTAGTACAATTGAGAAGATGAAAGAGCGGGGTATAACAAATGAGAAATTAGATACACTCCGTTATTCTGGAATCGATTTAGAAAGATTCCTACAAGGGTTCTCTAGTGTAGAAGAAAGTGTAGAACATAGCGTATCGATACTTCGCAACCATCCATTACTTCCAGAAGAAGTACCTGTTCACGGTCTTGTTATAGATCCTGATACAGGAAAATTAGATTTAGTTGTGAATGGTTACGACAATTAAGAATTTACTTTGTCATCCTTTTTATCTGGGACAGGATCAAATCCTCCCGGGTGGAAAGGGTGACATTTTAATATACGCTTACAAGTAAGCCAAAAGCCTTTGAGGGCACCATGTTTTTGAAACGCCTCTAATCCGTAATGAGAACAAGTCGGATAAAAGCGGCAAGTTGGTGGTGTCATCGGAGAAATGAACTTTTGATAAAAGCGTATAATCCCAATAAAAATCTGTTTCATAATGGTCTCCTTTTCAGCATAGTCTTAAAGTATTATAGCACGACTGTACATAATACTTTACTAATGTGCATTTCCGTTATATCATATTGGATATAACGGAATTAAATTGAAAGCGGGAGAGATGTTGTATGCCATCAGTAGAAAGCTTTGAATTAGATCATACGATTGTAAAGGCACCTTATGTAAGACATTGCGGAGTTCACAATGTAGGTAGTGACGGTATTGTAAATAAATTCGATATTCGTTTTTGCCAACCGAATAAACAAGCAATGAAACCAGATGTTATTCATACGTTAGAACATTTATTAGCATTTAATTTACGTAAATATATTGATCGTTATCCGCATTTTGATATTATCGATATTTCACCGATGGGCTGCCAAACAGGATATTATCTTGTAGTAAGCGGAACACCGACAGTACGAGAAATCATTGATTTATTAGAACTAACATTAAAAGATGCGGTTCAAATTACAGAAATTCCAGCTGCAAATGAAACACAATGTGGTCAAGCGAAGCTTCACGACTTAGAAGGAGCACAACGCTTAATGAACTTCTGGTTAAGCCAAGATAAAGATGAACTTGAGAAAGTGTTTGGATAAAATAAAAAACTGCCTGTGAAAGGGCAGTTTTTTATTTTATTAAGAGCGAACATGTTCTTTTTTTATGAAAGTATACTAGACACTCCAACATATAAAACAAAGGCAGAACAGAGAAAATAAACAAATGCTTTCGTTTTTTGCTGCTTCTTTATTTCATCGATTCCAAAAAGGATACACATAATACTTAAAAGGATAAACACGTAAGGTAAAAGAATAGTGAAGTTTGCAAAGAAGCTAAATAGGGCGAGAGAAAGAGCGATAGTGGAGATTATAATTTGAATGTTTTTTAACATGGAATCCCCCTTAAGTAGAAAGAAATAGTTACTGAGAGAAAATAATTATAAATGCTAAATTGGTCAAAATTTCATTCTACATATAACGAAAGTAGTTTGATATTAAAAAGAAGAATATGAGACTGGAAACGAAAAAATACGGGATACTCATTGATTTTCGTCCGGATTTCAATTCATTAATTCCTAGAAGAATAAAGAAACAACTGAGAATAAATTGTACGTATGGGAGAAGTGAAAAATTATCGGTAACATGGATATAAGTGCTTAGAATGAGTAAGAGAAGCATGAGAAATGCTAAAAAACTCCGTAATATAGTTAGAGTTAGCATTGTATAGCCTCCTTTAGACCATTTATCGGAATATTTCTGTGAAACCAATAAACAAAGCAGCGGCTCCTGCTAGTAGAGCGAGCACACTACCTCCTGTTTGCCTTTTTAATATTTCCTCTAAACTTATGATGAGGGCCATAACTCCTAAAGAGATAAACATATACGGCATTATTTCTCTATTACTAGTAAAAAATCCATAGATTGCTATACATAAAGCAATAAGTGATACAGTAATCCGTACTCCTTTTAGCATGCATGTACCTCCTTTTATTTGATATAGCTAATGATGAGAACAATCCAAATGAAAGCACCGGCAATAATACAAATAAATCCAGTTGCTGCCTCCTTTTTCTTTATTTGTTCAAATGCGATGAGAAACATTAAAGCCCCTAATAGAAATTGTGAAAGAGGTAAAAAATTATTTTGACCTGTATATAATCCAATTGCCGACATAACGATCACAGTGAGTGCTACTATGATGCGAAGTATACGAAGCATATTAGGAATTCTCCTTATTCTTTTTTGTATAAGGATTGTCTTCTAGTTTATCGACGGAATGTTTATAAGCATAGCCTTTATTAATTGTCATGATGGAGAGTACGAGGATGATTAGGACGATGATAATACCGATAATTAATATTTTGAACATAAAATCCCTCCTTTTCTTTATTTTACATAATTTTGTAATTGATGAAAACAATAGAAAATAAAAGGATGAAAGAAGGGTGTTACATGGAGACGAAAAAAACATATTATATATCAATAGGAAATGGTCAAATTTCACAAGTGAAGACGGCGGATACGTATAATTTTGAGATTTCCGCAAATGATGAGGAAATTACGGAATTACGAGAGCACTTTGATCAAGCCTATGTAGAAGATTTAGGGTCATTTGTACGCTCCCACGTTCCATTTGTTGAGTATCATCACGATTCAAATAATGACCGATATGATGAACAACTACAAAAAGCATATAAAATGATTTACGATTTAGGAAATCATGAGACGAAAGAATTAGTCGCGCAAATGGGAATAATCAATGGATTGTAATTGGATAATATTATGCAGAAAAGCGAGAATATGCTACAATTTGTGGTAGGAAAAACTTGTAACCATCAATAGGGGAGTAATGGCATGTACAAATTTAAAGATTATTACCACAACACTGTACAATTATCGTTTGAACGTTATCCATTTTCTCCTGAGCCAAAGCATGTTTGGGTTGTATGCCGGTACGGGGATCAATGGTTATTAACACATCATTTACGTCGCGGTCTTGAATTTCCAGGTGGTAAAGTAGAACTAGGGGAAACACCGGAAGAAGCGGCAGTTCGAGAGGTTCATGAAGAAACCGGCGGCATAGTTTCTGATTTAACTTACTTAGGACAATACAAAGTATCTGGAAAAGACAAAATAATCATTAAAAACATTTATTTTGCAACAATTAGTGCGGTAGAAGAACATACGCATTACGAAGAAACGAAAGGGTCTGTTTTATTAAAAGACATTCCTGACAACATTAAAACGAATAGAAAATTTAGCTTTATAATGCGCGATGACGTATTAGCGCGTACGATGAAACATATAGAAGAAATCGGCTGTTTTACGAAGTAAAGTAGCCGGTTTCTTTTTTTGTATGTAAGAATAAATGTAAATATATCTTTACATAATTTTGGGTATATTATACAATTTTGTAAAGATATATTTACATTTTAGGAGGGGGAAGATGGATAAAAGAAAAGAAACGACTGTTACTGTTTCGATGGTTAAATTAAACTTTTCTTTATTTTTTATAATAATTGCTTTGTCGTTTGGAATTGGTTATTTGCATATATTTCTTTCAGGTGGGGTTCAAGTTGAAGTTGAAGTTACATTATTAACGATGTTTCTTTTTATTATCGCAATGATTGTTCTCGTTTGTATTCATGAGGCGATACATTTAATTGGCTTTCGCTATATCGGAGGTGTTCCGTGGAGTGAACTAAAATGGGGCGTTAATTGGAAATTAGGTGTTGCATATGCTCATTCTAAACAGGCGGTTACAGTAAAGCAAATGAAGAAAGTGTTAATGCTTCCGTTTTTACCAACTGGAATTTTGCCAATTGTATTGGGATTAGCTATGAATCTGGAGCCACTCTCATTTTTAGGAATTCTACTAACAGCAGGTTGTATCGGTGACATTGCCGTATATCAAAAAGTTTCAAAGTTTCCAGATGATGCGCTAGTAAAAGATCATCCGAATAAACCTCAGTTTACAGTGTATGAATAATAAGAGGAGGCGTTTGTGAAAAACGCCTCCTCTTATTATTGTTACTTTTGGTTGGTGAATTGATATATTGTGAAAATCGCTGATATAATTTATTTGTTATTATTGTGTTGATACCTCCACCTCTAAAAACGAAAGCACCCCCAACAAATCATCTACGATACGTGAATGCTTAAAATCACCCCAAAACGAATCTTTTTTCCAAACACCAAGAATCCCTACTTGTTCAGAACCAAGCACATCGTTTTCTGGATGATCTCCAACATAAAGACATTCTTCTGCCTTAACATCTAGTCTTTGCAAAGCACGTTCGAAAATTTCAGGGTGAGGTTTTTTAATTCCTTCAGCTTCTGAAACGAGAATGGTGTTTGTATACGTATGTATATGTAGTGCTCGAAGGTTGCTCATCTGAAATTCAGTAAAACCATTTGTGATAATACCAATTTTAATGTTTCGCTGTTTTAACTGTTGAAGTAGTTCATGCGTGTTTTTGAAAGGAATACAATGATGTTGGAAGTTTGTAATATAGTCGTGTAGCAGTTGCTCTTGCGTTAAAGTAGTAATGTTGTATTCGGAAAGGAGAGTAGCATATACTTTATCCTTCCACGTATAGCCATTATTATCGAGTTCAAGAAATCGAGAACAATACTCTGATTTCTCTATAATCATCAAATGTGAGGAGAAGCGATTATATTGCTCACAAATAAATTGTTCTAAAGATTGGCGCCGATCTAATAGTGTTCCATCTAAGTCGAATAAGATTGCACGAATCATGAGAAGCCTCCTTGCAGTTTTTATAATTAATTATCGCATATTCGTAAAAAAATGATTATGATATTTTGTAGAATGGAATAATGGGGGATTGTATGAAGAAACTGTATGGCAAGTTAGTGTGTTGTATTATAGCAAGCAGTTTAGTTGCAGGATGCGATAGTGCTATCGAGGTTACGAAAGAAAAAAAAATTTGTAAAACAGAAGAAGAGTGCACGCAAATAGGAGATAAAACATTACAAAAAGTATATAAAAAGATAGAGGGACTTTCAGAACTTGAAAAAGTAGAGGATTATGACATAGGAGAGTATGAAAGTATGAATATGAAAGAGGCGGAACAGAAAAAAGAAGAGGATGACAATTATTTCTTTTTAGCTTCTTATTATATCGATGGTGATGGAATTGTAGATCCTTATTTTGAGAAATTGGATCGTAAGAGGTTGAATAAAGCTTTTGCAGATGACGAAGTAGCAAAAGATGATTTGTTAAGCCAACGGCAAGATAGAGAGTATCATGAAACTTTATGGGACATGTATCGCACTCTCATTCCAGTGAAATATCGTGAGAATATAACAGGGTTTGATCTAATAACGGATGGTTATGATGGCGTTGTTGCTCATGTCATGCCAAGTATGGATGACCCGAGAGATTGGTTGCTTAGTTTAGACGTGCTCGATTCTGGGGTGAATATAGATGAAGTGATGAAAACATTAATTCATGAAACGGCTCACGTATTAACGATTGGGCATAAACAAGTACCAGTGGATAGGAAATATTTAGAGGCATTTGATGAAGAGAAAGACATTTCATCATATCGAAATAAATGTAAAACGGTGTTCTTGAAAAATGGATGTGCGAGAAAAACTTCGTATATTAACCAATTTTATAATGAATTTTGGAAACCAATTGAGCAAGAGTGGACAGAAAAGAAAGTAGAAGAAAATGAAGAGGCACAAATTAAATTTTATAAAGAAAAGCATGATGAGTTTGTATCGTTGTATGGAACAACAAATGTAACGGAAGATATCGCAGATACATTTACAGCGTTCATTTTACAAGATTCAAAAAAAGTGAAAGAAGGAACAGAGTTAAAATATAAGAAAATTGCTTTCTTCTATCAGTTCCCTGAGCTTGTAAAAATGAGAGCGGAAGTGCTGTCAGGATTATATGATGTTTCGAAAACGATAGAACAACAAAGTGGAGACTAATGTGAGTTATGCGTTCGATATAGTTTCGTTAAAGTAAAGCGTGAAGAATTTTTAATTCTTTGCGTTTTTTTATGTTGATAAAATTGAAAATTCTGTATTTTTCTTTAAAAGAAGAAGGAACTGGCGGTATAAAATAGAATTAGTATAAAAATGTCACAATTTAGACACAATTATAATGCGCGTGTTGTAGGGACTATAAGTTTACTCTCGAGGAGGTAATGAAACGTATGAAAACGATTCTTGCTGTTGCTGGTCTCATTTGGGTAATGTCTCACGGTTTTCCGATTTTTGAAGGGGAGCAAATTCGTAGTGCTTTGAATGAAAAGTTTAATGATTATCATGTGATAGATCGAAAAGATAATGTCGTTACAGTACGTGTGAAAGACTGTTTCCATACAGTTACGGTTGCGGATGGAAACATTACAAATGAAACGAAAATGTGTGATAAAAGGTAAAAGAAAGAAGCTGACTATAGCGTACTGTTTTGAGTCAGCTTCTTTTTCTTTTTCCAATTAGAATTTTTTCAAATGCCTCAACAAATACATACATAAGAGTTGCAAGAACACATGTGAGTAGTACGCTAAGTAAGACGAGTGTGAAGTTAAAGACTTGGAATCCGTAGCTAATTAAGTAGCCAAGTCCTTGTTTGGAAACGAGAAGTTCTCCGAAAATAACACCGACCCAGGATAAACCAACGTTTACTTTTAACGTTGAGATAATTGCTGGAAAGGATGCAGGGAGAACGACTTGCTTATAACATTGCCATTTATTTGCACCAAATGTGTCCATCACTTTTATATAGTTAGAATCGACTTCTTGAAATGCACTGTAAATAACGAGAATGGTAATGATGATGGAAATGATTACTCCCATTGCGATAGAAGATGAAATGTTTGGGCCGAAAATAACGATGATGATTGGACCGAGTGCAACTTTTGGCATTGCATTTAGGACGACGAGATAAGGATCAAGTACGCGGGCTAGAAGTGGCATCCACCAAAGGAACGTGGCAATAATAGCACCAAGTACTGTTCCGAGAATGAAGCCTACTCCAGTTTCCAGTAATGTCGTCCATATGTGGACCCAAAGTGAACCGTCGATCCATTTCGTTAAGAAGAGATCCCAAATACTCGAAGGAGAGCTAAAGAGTAAAGGATCAATCCATTCTTTTTTACTAGCTATTTCCCATAGTGCAAAGAAAAGAATAAGTAGTAAAAGTTGTAGCGAGCGAGCAATCCAAGCGCGTCTGCGTTCGTTCTTTCGAAATTGTTCATGTAGTTGTTTTATATTATCCAAGTCGTTCCAGCTCCTTCCATATATCTTGAAAGAGGGCTGGGAAATCGTAGTGATGGCGTGCTTCTAACGGTGATAAAGAACGGATACTTTCCGGGACGATAAAGGTTTTTGCGATTTTTCCGGGATTCGCTTGCAGTAAATAAATACGATCACTCATCGCAATCGCTTCTTCAATATCATGAGTAACAAGTAGTGATGTTTTCTTATATTTATTTAGTAAGTTGAAAACGAGTTCTTCTAGTTTTAACTTCGTTTGATAATCGAGTGCGGAGAATGGTTCATCTAGTAATAAAATTTTCGGATCAGTCGCTAATGTTCGAACGAGAGCGGCACGTTGACGCATACCGCCGGATAGTTCACGAGGATATTGTTCTTCTACACCATGCAGACCGACTTGTTTTAAAAGATTTAAAGTATGTTCTTTCATCTGCTCATCATAAATCTTTCGAATATGAAGTCCGAGCATAATATTTTCTTCAATCGTTTTCCAAGGGAATAAGTAATCTTGTTGCAACATATATCCCATAGATGATGTTTTCGTTGTAATCGGTTCACCATCTAAAAAGACGATACCGTCAATTGGATCAAGTAGTCCAGCAATGATTGAGAGGAGCGTTGTTTTACCACAACCACTTGGACCGAGTATAGAAATAAATTCGCCTTCTTCCACTTGTAAGCTCATATCTTCGAGAATAAGTTTGGCATTCTCTTTTGCAAAAAAGCAGTGAGAAACGTTACGTATTTGTAAAAAACTCATACACTTCGCCTCTATTTCTTAATAACGCTTTCGGCAATTTTTGTATTGACGAGCGCTTCATGTGGGACTTCTTTTTGTAATTCGCCAGCGTCTTTCATAATAGTTTGGAGCTGTTTCCATTCTTCCGCATCTAGTAGTGGATTTGTCGCATAAGAATGCTGTTTTTTGTACCGTTCAATTACTTTTACTGTTATGTCTTTTGAAGTGTCTTTAAATAGCGGGGAAACAGCATCAGCAATCTCTTCTGAACTATGTGTATCAACCCATTGCTGTGCTTTATAGAGAGCACGTGTGAACTTTTCAGCAGCAGCTTTATCTTTCTTTAAGAAACTATCTTTTGCCATGAACGTTGTATAAGGAACAGTACCAGATTCATTTCCGAATGAAGCGACGATATAACCTTTACCTTCTTTCTCAAGTATACTTGCAGTCGGTTCAAAGAGCTGTACAAACTCTCCAGTACCAGATGAGAAGGCATTTGCAATATTAGCAAACTCGATATTTTGAATTAAGTTTGTATCTTTATGAGGATCAATGCCATTTTTCTTTAAAACGTATTCTCCAACCATTTGCGGCATGCCGCCTTTACGCTGTCCTAAAAATGTAACACCTTTTACGTCATTCCAATTAAAAGAGTCTAGTTTTTTACGTGAAACTAAAAATGTCCCATCTGTTTGTGTAAGCTGTGCAAAGTTAATGACAGGGTCTTTCGCTCCTTGTTGATGAACGTAAATAGACGTTTCAGAACCGACGAGAGCGATATCAATTCCGCCAGATAATAGGGCGGTCATCGTTTTATCGCCACCAGCTGTTGTTTGTAGGTCAATATTTAGTCCTTCATCTTTAAAAAATCCTTTTTCAATCCCAACATATAATGGGGCATAGAAGAGAGAATGGGTAACTTCGCCGACGCGAATGTTTTGAGTTTGTTCTTTCGTACCTTCTTTTTTACTACTACAAGCAGCAAAAGTAAAAACAGCTAGTAACATGATGCAAAAAATCGCGATTAATTTTTTCACTATATAACACCTCCTAGAAGTCACTCTACAAGCATGATATGTAGGTAATTGCCCATATGTGAGTGTAGATAGCAGGAATTTTTTGGGTGATAAAGAAGTACAAATATAAGGGGTGATAAAATGGAGTACGAATACGATGATAGCGTACATTTACATCTTGATTATTTCGGGACAGAATGTGATATGGAATCGATTGCTTATAAGAGGAAGAATGAAGACGTATGGGATGTGTATTTTAATTTTGGAGTATACGGTATTGAGAAAGACGATGTAAAGTTAGGGAGATTTATGGATGAATATGCTGGCCATTACGTTTTTTCTGTACATGCTCGCGATCTTAGCTGGGAATTTGGAAGTGCCCAGTTTGAAGAGTGGGTTTTGAAAAATCGGATAGTAGAAAAAACGCTACAAAAATAGGAGGAATTTTGTGATTGGATTTCTCATCTTATTATTTATTTTTGTGGCCGGATTTTTTATCGTGCAAATGCTTATTTACCGATTTGCAAAGAAAAACATCCATAAATATACAAAAATAAAATGGTTTCATATGTGGCTACATATGAATATGAAAAAAGGCCCGAGATTAGATTTTTTTGATTTTGTGGTTATAGTACTCGTATGTATCGTATGGAAAATATGGCTGCTTCCCTTTATATAATACACATAATAATCATTTTCTCTTTTATCATAAAATAACGAAAAGAACCTGTCTTGTGGCAGGTTCTTTTCGTTATAGTAATAGTTGTTAAAAACGTGCAACGCCTGTTTATTAATTCTTTCGTATTTTCATGTGGAATCTTTAATAGCATTAAGGATTTCTAAAAAATAGTTATTATATCATAAAGTGGAGTGCTGAAATTAAGCTTTTCAAGAATGAGTAATTTGTATACCATAATTTAACGGTTGATTAAGGGAATATTAAGACAAAACATTTATGATAGAAGCAAGTATGCAGACGAAATATGTAATATATGTTATTTTAATAGAAATAGTTCTTTCGATGCGGGGGAAATTAAGACATAGAAACGAGGGAATGAATTGAAGTATGGTTCTACACTTTTTCATCTTCCAAAAAGAAATATATTAATTTCTAGCATTATAAGTAGTATGGTGACTTTATTAGTAATAACTATGCTGTTTATGATTTTAAAGGTTTTTAATTTAGACATGATGAAAGATCATTTAAATCAAAAGTTTGTTTTAAGTGTTATGATGATTTTCATATGGGGCATAACGTTTTATATTACGCATTTCAATAAAAAAGAGATGTCTATACTTAGAGCATCCCTGCGAGTGCATTTTATATTACTTTTACTAGCTCATACAGTAGCGTTATTTTATATTGTCATGCAAGTTAATATGATTTTCATAGAGGCAATGAATTGGATTTACTTTTATAATATGCAGTTTATATTAAGTTTTGTAGTAATTTATGCAATATATATTCTTGTATATAATTTAATAGGTAAGGTTTTTCTAAGTATGGTTTTAACGAGCTGTACGTTAGTCATTTTAGGTATTGTAAATTATTTGAAGCTTATTTTCAGAGGTGATCCGTTATATCCTTCTGATTTCACACAAATTACGCATATGCAATCTGTTATACCGATGGTGATGGACTATTTTAGTTGGAGTTATATTTTTATCATTATCGTAAGTATCGTAGCTTGTATTGTAGCAGGGATATATATGAGAAGGTATATTCAAAATGTAAAGATTCATCTAGGAATAAGAGCCTTATTAGTAGTAGGATCTATTTTTGTTCTATATGCGTATGGTAATTTTGCAAATACATTTATGAATAAAGTATTTCAAAAATCAGGTGTAGATTTTGTTTTGTGGAATCAAAATGAGAACTATGCTTCAAATGGTTTTGTACTTGGGTTTATTAGCAATTTAGATACAACAGTTATGGAAAAACCAAAAAATTATTCTAAAGAAAATATGCTTCAAATAGCAAACGATATAAAAAAACAATATAGTGGAAATATAGGGAATGAAAAGAAAAAAGAGAAACCGAATATTATTTTTGTAATGAGTGAATCGTTTTGGGATCCGACGAAAGTAACTAACCTTTCTTTTAGTGAAGATCCTGTACCAAATTTACATCATTATATAGAAAACTTTCCTGGTGGACAAACTATTTCTCCTACATTTGGGGGAAATACGGCGAACGTTGAATTTGAGGCATTAACGAGTTATTCGATGAGTTTGTTAAAGCCAGGTTCTATACCATATCAGCAGGTCATTACAAATAAGAAAGAAATTCCATCAATCCCTACGGCGTTGAAGAAAGAAGGTTATTACACAAGTGCAATTCATTCATTTGGTCGCACATTCTTTAAACGTGACGATGTATATAAGGTGTTAGGATTTGATAAGTTTAATGCAGATGACACGATGGAAAATGTGGATATTGATGGAGATTATATTAGTGATTTAGCGATGAGTAAAGAGATAATTGCTGAGTTAGAGGGACAAAAACAGCCAACATTTATTCATGCAGTTACGATGCAAAATCATTTTCCATTTACAGAAGGCCGATTTGGTGAAAACCTAATAGAAATTAGCGGTCTAGAAAATGAAGAATCAAAGGGAGAATTAGAGACGTATACAGAAGGATTAAGACGTTCAGATGAGGCCCTTCAATATTTAATAGAGCAACTAGATAATTTAGATAGACCTACATTATTAGTATTCTTTGGAGATCATCTTCCATCATTAGGAACAAATAAATCTTTTTATAAAGAAAATGGGTATATAACGAATGAAAAAACACCGAGCGAACGTTTAGCGATGGCGCAAACTCCGTTATTAATGTATGCAAACTTTGATATGCCAAATGATAATTTAGGTTTAGTAAGCCCAATTCATTTTTCTAATCTTATTTTTGATTATGCAGGATTAAATAAATCCTTATTTTATCAATTTTTATCGGAACTTTACAAGGAAATACCAGTGCTTAGAGATGAATTAAAAGTTGATAAAAATGGAGAAGTAATCAATGATTTAACAAAGAAACAAAAAGAAATGTTAGAGCAATATAAAATGCTTCAATATGATTTACTCGTTGGAAATCAATATAGTAAAGATATCCTCTTTAAATAAAAGAAACAAAAAGAACTTGTATAACGATACAAGTTCTTTTTTCATAGTATTTAACGGGGTAACCAGACAAGCTGGGTTTAGGGAGTATTACTTGTACATTTAGTATATATGAAAATATAATCGTTTTATTTGTGTATTTGTGAGAAATGTGTGAATTTTATGTTTTATAAAAACGATTATGTTAACGTTCATTCTTATATTGCAGTTGTTATGTTTGTAAAAATTTTATCAGTTCTTTATTTAATTCATCCGCTTGATCGATTGGTGAACCATGACCACTATTTGTAAGAGCATGTAACTGAGAATTTTTAATTCGTTGTTGCGTAAGCTCAGCACTTTTGTAAGGAATTAGTTGGTCGTGAACGCCGTGGAAGATTTTTGTTGGGACGTTAATTTTATTTAAATCTTTCGTTACATCTTCATTTGCAGCTGCTTGTAAAATTTTGATAAGGGCATAAGAAGCGGACTGCATACCGAGATAAGAAAACCATTCAAGGGTTGCAGCTCCTAAGTTTCTATTGAAAAAGGATAAAGATACATCATTTAAAAATTTTGGTAAATTAGCATACATTTGATTAATGAGAGCATCTGCTTGTTCTTTCGGTACACCGTAAGGGGACTCTTGATTTTTAACGAAAGAGGGAGAGACAGCGTCAATTAATGCGAGCTTAGAAATGCGGCGCCCATTATAGCGAGACATATATCGAATAGAAAGAGCACCACCAACTGAGAAACCGACTAACGTAGCGTTCTCTACTTGGAGTGCTTCTAGAACAATTGCGATATCATCGGCTAATCGATCATACGTGTAACCAGTCCATGGCTTATCAGATTGTCCATTCCCTCGTATATCCATGGCGATACAGCGAAAGCCATGCTCTGGTAAAACATTGAGTTGATATTGATACATTTGATGATTTAAAGGCCATCCGTGAACGAAGAAAACAGTCTTACTACCTGGACCAGGATTAACGTCTTGCACAAAAATATGCACATCTTTCTCGACAGTAATAAACATAAATTTCCCCCTGTTCTATCAATAGGCTCCATTCTAAAAGCTTTGTTTTACTTTTTAGGCCGTCTATATAAAACATCCTCCATAATATACGTATTAATGATCATAGATTTTATGCTCTGTATATAGTCTAAATATATTGCGTTTTTGGTACGATTTTCCTCAAATGTTCGATTTATCTTTGTTTGTCTATGAAAATCATTTATTATAATAAATGGTATTCTTCGAGATATTATTTTGAAGGGGTGTTGAAGTGAAAGAAAGTTTTCTATCATATAAAGAAGAAGAAAAGAATGCAAAAATCCTTTTATGGGTGTTATATGTCATTGTTATTGTATATCAAATTTTCTATGCAATCGTATTAGAAGATAAATCAATAATGGATAAGGGATACAACATAATATGGCAAGTTATTTGCGGAGTAGCAATACTGTGCGTGAATATATATTTAATGAAAAAAGAGAAGGCAAACCTTGTTAAATATGCATGGATATTTGCATACATAGCGATAGAAATCGCTAATATATTTGCATATGTTTTTTATAATAAAGCGGCGTTTGATGCGACAAATATAATAGAAATTATTCTCATTTTCTTTGTACCTATATTTTTAAATAAAAAATTCTATGTGTTTTTACTTTCCTCTATTGTAGGAAAATATTTAATTTATTTATTTGTATTAGAGGAAATAAAAGCATTTATGTTCCTTATTATGTGTACGCTTATGTTAATAGCTGCATATATCATTTTAAATCGATTTTTACAATATCTTTCAGCCGTAAAGGAAAGTATTGCGATTGCTAGCGAATCACAGAAATTAGCAGTAATCGGAAAAATGGCAGCGACGGTTGGACATGAAATTAAAAATCCACTCGCTTCATTAAAAGGATTTACGCAATTACAACGAGAGAAGCATGAAGAGGATCCTATTTATAAACGTATGATTTTTGAAATAGAAAATATGAATAATATGATAAGTGAGTTAATGGAAGTTGCTACATGCAAACCTTCTATTTATAAGAAACATGATGTAGGAAAAATTGTATTACAAGTAATAACAAGTCTTCGCGAAAAAATGAATGAATTAAACGTACAGTTTATTTCTAATGTGGAAGAAAAAACAATAGAAGTTGAATGTGATGAACGAAAAATAAGAGGAGTCTTTTTATATACGATAAAAAATGCTTTAGAGGCAATGGAACAAGGTGGCATATTACATTTGCAATTAGAGAATAAAGGGAAAGAATATGTAATAATCAGCGTAATCGATAATGGTTATGGTATTAAGCAAGAAAACTTAACCCGTGTTACAGAGGCCTTTTATACAACGAAACAAGATAAAATTGGTCTGGGACTTACGGTAGCGAATCGAATTGTCGCCGAGCACCTTGGTGAGCTGCATATTTCAAGTGAAAGAGATACTGGAACGAGAATAGACATCATTCTCCCAAGGGAGTGTGGAAATACTGAAATCCAAGTGGAAGAAAAGCTAGGAGTTACCATATGAATAAAGGCTATATATTTAAAAATGAAGAAATAAAGGCGTTGAAAGTATTTTTAAGTTTATTTTTTATTATATTTTTTGTGTATGATCTTGCCTATGAATTTATCGTACCTTTAATCGCGGGAGAGCAAGAAGGCGTAGGAAAGTTTGAAGATGGTTTAGGTTTATGGCTTTACTTTTTGACGGTAGTATTGTTTTGCATTGGAATATACTTTATGAAATGGAAGAATGTTTTTGTGGTAAAGTATATTATTCTAATTGGCTATAATGTATTAGATTGTATCCATAACATTATGATTTATTATGGTAGCGATGCGGAATTTGACGGTGGAAATATAGTAGAAGTATTTTTTATTTTGTTCGCACCAATCTTTGTGAACAAAAGATATTTCTGGTTAGTTCCAGCGATACTTGTCGGGAAGTACGCTCTTACAGGAATCATTATTCAATCTTCTCTCGTTTTAATCCCAATGGCATTATATAGTGTATTTACTATCATATGTTGGATTATATTTTTGAGGGTTCAGTCTTACGTTCGTACGCTTGAGATGATGGACAAAGAAATAAAACAGACAGAAAAACTAGCAGCTGTTGGAAAAATGGCGACGGTTATTGGTTATAAGATTAGAAGACCTTTAGCAAACTTAAAAAAACTTGTGAATAAACAAGCAGACAAGCATCCAGAGGATAAAATTTATAGTGATATTATGAAACAAGAAGTAGATCGGATTCATATAATTGCTACAGAACTTAGTGGATTTGAGAAATCTAAATCACTAGAATCAGAAACTCATAACATACAAGAAATTATCTCTTATGTTATTCGAGTTATGGAAAAGCCTGCTTTAAAACAAGGAGTCTACATACAAGGTATTTACAGTAAAGACTTACCATCAATTACATGTGATGAAAAACGATTAAAACAGGTCTTTTTTAATTTAATTAAAAATGCAATTGAAGCAATGTCAGTTGGCGGAACAATTACGATTAAAGTTACTGTAAAAGATGGAATCATCATTCAAGTGAAAGATGAGGGATGCGGCATTCCGAAAGATAAAATTCCAAAGTTAAATGAAGCCTTTTATACAACGAAAGAAACAGGAACTGGTCTAGGTTTAGTAGTTACAGAAAAAATTATTAAAGACCACAACGGTAAAATGAATTTTGAAAGTGAAGTTGGGGTTGGAACGACGGTTGAGGTTATGTTACCACTGCATTAAATAGAAAAAACATCACTTCCAAATAAGTGATGTTTTTCTATTTTATCTTGCTATTTGTGGATAGTAAAAATCTCATTTTATCGATAAAGAATGTATGATGTATTTCTAAGATCAAAATGTTTTTTTTTAGTTTTTATTATGGATTTTTCAGTGAAAAATTTAGACTATAAAAATTAATTGTTTTTTTCTAAAAAAACTATTTTCTTTTTTGGGTTTTAATGGTATATTCAAAACACGATAAATAAATACCTATTTTTGGCACACTATTCGAAAGGATAGGTCGCAAAGCTAAGAGTCTAAGGTAATGAAAATTACTATGATAGTCTGGTTGCAG
>NZ_JBXAHT010000002.1:96732-103624 GCF_058795375.1 Bacillus sp. GW823-FHT06A10
AAGGATAGGTCGCAAAGCTAAGAGTCTAAGGTAATGAAAATTACTATGATAGTCTGGTTGCAGTTTGGATTTTCACACATGTTGTGATGTATGAAAATCGAAAAGGCAACCAGGCTTTTTATTTTCTAGGAATACACATTATGATTGTAAATTTAGTTGAATAATAAATTCAATGTTCGAAATATTCAGTTCATAAGAAGTGAGGGAGGGAAGTACATTGCAAAATCAAATAGGTAAATTTGGGCGTATACTTCTCGCTGGAGGAATATTATTTACGCAAGTTGGTGTGCTAGATTACTCTGCAACGAAAGTTTATGCGGTTACAAACGACGAGCAAGGACGTTTTATCGTTCATATGGATAAACAAGAAATAAAAGTTGATGAAAATGTAGTATTAAAGATTACAAATACAAATAAACAAGATGCTAATATCGAGCTGAAATTATCTAATGAACAGCTGTTCAATGAAGCAGAAACGAAAAAAATGAACGAAAACAATAAAGCGATTCAAAACATTTCAGTAACAGAAGATCACATTGTAAAAATTGAAAAGAATGAACAAAGTAATTTTATCGGTGACGTATATGTAGTCATTCAAATGAAAAAAGCTGGAGAGTACAAATTTGAACCGATAGTGAAGTTTGAAGGGAATGAAAAGAAAATTGAATCTCCTTCTCTACATGTTGTAGAGAAAAAAGAGGCTTTAAATGTAGCCATTTCTGATGAAAATCCAAAGGCTTCAGAGGAAGTTATGAAAAAAGAAATAAGTGAAAAAGTGAAAGTATCGGAAGAAAATAAAAAACAAGAAATAAATTCTACTAATGCTGAAGTTCCAAAAGAAACGAAGACTTTAGCGAAAGAAAAGGTTAATGAAGAACTCGTACCAAAGGAAAATGAATTAAAAGAGAGCAATAGGATAAACGAAAATAATCAGGAATTACCTGCTATTCAAGCTGAGAAGGTATTAAAGAGCCAATCTCTACTAGCTGCTAGTCCTGTTACAAGTATTCTTAAATATCCAAATGTAAAGGTAATAAATAATAGAACAGGTGAAGGGCCTTCTATCTCGGGTAAATATGCTTTTAGATTTGTTTGGAGCCCACAAGTAACATATGAGGTAAAGGGTAGTAGCAATGACAGAACTGGTCAAAGTCAATATACATTTAGAAATTCAAATAGAGAACAGTACGTATTAGTAAAAAAAGCTGGTGAATATCAAGGGAAATGGATTGATGTCCGTATTAATATTCACTCTATGACAGCTTCATCTGTAGATGTTAAAACACCAATAACTAAAGGTGATGCAAAAAACTTTTTACAATTATATGGGAACGGAAGGTCAGGACAAACTTATAATGCTTCCTTTGAATTTTATGAACACGGAACAAGTAAAAAAGTACCATTAACGGCAATGTGGAATTTCAAAAGGATAAATAGTTATAAAAATGTAACGTTACGTAATGATGGTAGTCATTTAACGAATTTATACGTGTATGATACGAGTTCAATTAGGTATCAAGACAAAGGGAATAATAAAATCGAGTTTTCTGGAACAGCAGGTCCAGTAGCTACTCCAGAAGCAGATATGACAATTACATTTGATAATTTAACAGAATTACCGCTAGAAGTTAGATTAAATGCTTCAGGTGTTAATGTATCATACGACCAATTAGCGATTGCACAAATTGAAATTCCAGCTCCAAGTGTAATAGGAGATATTGTGGAAGATAATTCCCGTCAACTTTCTTATAAGGTATATCAAAATATGCCTGCTCAATCGAAAGAGATTCACTATGCGAAATCTTTTGTATTAGAAAGTGAAGTGAATAAGGATTTTACTGTGAATGATGTTTCCATTCAAGATGTGGAGAGTGGAGATGATGTAAGTAGCTTCTTTGATATTAGCAGGACAAACAATAAAGTCACTGCGGTTGCGAAAGTAAATGCGTTAAAAACAGAAGAATTCAACGGGAAAATTTATGAAATGACAATTACAGGTTCTCCTGTAAAAGGTGCTAATGTAATGAAATATTACAAAGATGGTTATCTTGAAATACCGGTGTCAGCTAAAAATTATTTAGATGGCGATAAGAATGGACAAGATAGTAATCGAGATGGAATCGCAAAAATAAGGTATAAAGGTATTCCAACTGGGAAACCAGTCCCACAAAAAGTAGTGCAAGGAACAGATTTAACAAAAATGGATATTTCTAAATTTGTGACAGATTTATCTGTAGATACGAATTTGGATGTAGATAAACCAATATCAGTAGTGAAGTTAATCAATATTCCAGATACCAAAGCAATAGGGAATCATACTGTAACGGTTGTAATTGAAACGAAGCAAGGTGTACAAGCGGAGATTCAAGTGCCGGTTACTGTCGTTGATGGGACTTTAAAGTTAGTAGACGTACCAAAAGAAATTACATTTGGAGATTTAACAATTCCATCGAAAACAACGACATACGCACCGAAGACGATTTCAAATCCTTTAAAGGTAACCGATGATCGTGTTAAAAAGCAAAAATGGAGTGTATATGTAAAGGAAATCACACCATTAACTTCAGCGCAAAATGACACATTGACAGGAGCATTGATTTACAAACGAAATGGAAAGGATACACCTTTAAGTACCTCTAGTATAGAAGCATTCTCGTATATTTCTAAAAACGACGAGGAGGTTTCACTAAATTGGAAGGAAAACGAAGGAATTCATTTACAAGTAAAACCAGGGCCGAATGTCAAAGCAAATACTAAATATGCTGGACAGCTAGAATGGACATTAACCGATGCTCCTCTCTAAAAATATATGAAATATATAAATTTTAGAAAGGAGAGAGTAATGAAAAAAATAGTTGGTATTATCGTTTCCACAGTTATATGTGTGCCGTTTCTTATGGCAAATGTAGTAACGGCTACAAGTACGAATTCAAAAGCGGGTATTACATTTTCGAATAGCTATACACCAAATACATCAACTGATCCGACAAAGATAAATACAAAAAAAGAGACAGTTGATAAAAATAAAAATGGAGATAAATATTTACCGAAAACAGGAGGCCAGACACGGGACTTCAAACAATATATAGGATTGTTTTCGATTGTTTTATCTCTATATGTATTCAAAAGAATTAGGGGAAAGCAAGTGTATTCAAAATAAAAAATAGATGAAAACAGAGAAAAGGGGAAGGTACATATGAAACTAGCAAAATTAGCATTAATCGGTGCAGTATCATTAACATCAGTTGCAGCAGTAGGAACTTCAGCATTTGCGGAAGAGAAAGCAAATATGAAATCAAAAACCGATGTAACGTTTATTGAAGATACAAGCACAACAGATCCAAACAATCCAGAAAATCCAAATGAAAAAGTTACACCAGAGAACCCTGGTGACCATGAAAAAGGAACAAAAGGTCCATTAAGTATTAACTACGTTTCTAACTTACACTTCGGCGAGCAAGTTATCTCTGGTAATGATCAAACATACTTTGCAAAATTGGATAAAGTGAAACAAGGGAGCAAAACAGTTGAAGTACCTAACTTCGTATCTGTAACAGATAACCGTGGTACAAATGCAGGATGGAAATTGAAAGTAAAGCAAAATGCACAATTTAAAAGTGGTAATAGTGAGTTAACAAATGCAGCTTTAAGCTTAAGTAACCCAGCTGTAAATTCTGTAACTGATGCACAATATGCACCTACAACATTTAAAAATAAAGTAACGCTAGCTCCAGGTGGAGATGCGGTGGAAATTACTACTGCCGCAAAGAATAAAGGTATGGGTGATTGGACGACTGCATTCGGTAAAGGAACAGAACAAGGTAAACAGAGTGTGAGCTTATTCGTACCAGGTACGACAGCGAAAGAAAAAGGTGCGAAATATTCAGCTGAGTTAACTTGGACTTTAGAAGATACACCAAACTAAGCTTATACAAGATTTAAAATTAAGAATGACTGAATTTTAAAAATGATCATAAAGGGGTATAAAACTATGAAACTAGCAAAAGTAGCATTAATTGGAGCGGTAACATTATCATCAGTATCAGTAGGAACGTCTGCATTTGCAGCTGAGAAAGATGGCGGGAAATTAGACTCAAAAGCATTCATTAAATTCGAGAAAAATACAGATAAAATTGATGTTGTTAATCCAGAGAATCCAGATGAAACTGTAGATCCAGTTGATCCAGATAAAAAAGGTACAGATGGTCCACTAAGTATTGATTATGTATCTAACTTCAACTTTAAAACACAAAAAGCATCAGGGAATAACGAAATCTACTTTGCAGAATTAGATAAAGTAAAGAAAAAAGTAGACGGTTCTGTAATTGACGTGCCGAACTACGTTCAAGTAACAGATAATCGTGGTACAAATGCTGGATGGCATTTAACAGTAAAACAAAATGGTCAATTCAAAACTGCAGATGATAAAGCGTTGGATGGTGCGGCATTAACATTAAAAAATTCAGCTTTGAAATCAAATGCAGGTAGCGACGCACCAACAGCAGAACAATCTATCACATTAAATCCAAGTGGTGCAGCATCTGATTTAATCGATGCAAAAGAAAACCAAGGTATAGGTACATGGGTAAATACGTTTGGTAAAGATGCAACAGAAGCGAAACAAAGCGTAGAGTTATCTGTACCAGGTAAAACGAAAAAAGAACAAACACAATACACAACTTCACTAACTTGGGAACTAACAGACGCTCCTATGTAAGTAAGAGGAATTTTAAGATAAAAGAGGAAAATGAGAAGAGATAAGGGAATGGCTTTAACCTTGTCTCTTTCTTGTCTATAAAATGGATATGAAGGGGATTACATAAGAGATGGTAAAAAAACTATTTACTAGCTTACTATTAATTACATTCTTCATGGTAAACGCTTTTTCAGTATATGCAGCTGAAATGAAATTCGCTGTGACAGCAGTTATACCAGAAAATCAAATTGATAAAAATCAAACGTATTTTGATTTGAAAATGCAACCTGGACAAAAGCAAACAATTCAAGTCCAAATGAAAAATGATACGAATAAAGAAGTTGTGGTAGAATCGTTTGCTAATACAGCAATTACGAATAGCAATGGTATTACAGATTATAGTACAGTAGAACCAAAAACGGATTCTACTTTGAAATATCCGTTTTCTAAAATTGCTAAAATGCCAAAAGAAACGAAAGTCCCAGCTAACAGCATAGTGACAGTTGATATAAACCTAGAAATGCCAAGTGAGTCGTTTGATGGTGTTATTTTAGGTGGTTTATACTTTAAAGAAAAAGAAGATGAGAATGCAAAGAAAAAAGATGAAGGTGTGCAAATTGAAAATAAGTATGCATACGCAATTGGTGTTGTTTTAAAAGAGACGGATGCTGAAGTAAAACCAGACATGAAATTAAACGAAGTAAAGCCAACACAAATTAACGGGCGTAACGTTGTTACTGCAAATTTACAAAACGTAAAGCCAGCAATGTTAAAAAATTTAAGTGTTGATGCAAAAGTATATAAAGAAAAAGGTAGAGACGTTTTATTTGAAGCAAAAAAAGAAAATTTAAGAATGGCGCCAAACTCAAACTTTGATTATGCTATTAGCTGGGAAAACAAAGCATTTGATCCAGGAACGTACCGAGTAGAAGTGAAAGCCACTGATGGCGATCAAAAATGGGAATGGACGAAGAAATTTACAATTGAAGGAAAGACAGCTGATAAGTTAAATGATACAGCGGTAGAAGCGAAAAAAGACTACACATTATATTACATTATCGGCGGAGTACTACTGTTAATTATATTATTAGTTCTTGTATTCTTCTTAGGTAGACGTTCTAAAAAAGAGGACGATAACGAAAAATAATATATTGATAGTGTAAAAAGAAATTAATGGATGTTTTACTACGAAAAATATATAATGGCTTTGTCTGTTATTTGTTGTAGTTCATTTATATTTCTATTTGTTGACCCGAATCTCGGGTCTTTTTTTATGAAATGAATTGCTATATGTTAGTAATTAGAAAAACAGAATATACAGCACTTGCAGTAATTCCAGGGGTAATATAAAGGGATATAGCATCTCCTCTTGCAACTGGGTTTCCAGTTGTAATGCTAGTCCAAGTTACATTAGCGGGACCTACTGCCGGAGTAGGATTAAATACTTGAATTTGTCCTGCTCCGCTATCCGTTGGTTTAATGGAAAATACCATAGTTCCGGTAATTTTGTCAGTAGTAGTTAAGGTAATAGTAGATAGGATGTAGCTAGAAGAAGGGGTTGTGAGATTTGTTGGGACATTTCTGCAAATATTAATCGTATAAATAGCAGCAGGTAAATTATTTATATTTATAGACGCAGAAAAGCCGACAATACTACCGGCTCCAGCAGTGACATATGGAATAACATTGGAGTCAATTCCAGGAGAACCCGCTATACGTTGAAAACCAGCATTTGTTCCTTGAAAAACAATACTTTTTGCTGAAGCACTATCGGCAGATCCCGTAGGCCCAGTGTTCCCCGTAGGTCCGGTGTTCCCTGTAGGCCCAGTAATGCCGGTAGGCCCAGTGTTCCCTGTAGGCCCAGTAATGCCGGTAGGCCCAGTGTTCCCCGTAGGGCCAGTGATGCCGGAAGGTCCGGTACTACCGGTAGGTCCACTTTCTACTAATACGATATAATCTGGAGATATATTAGGAAACCCTTGAGGTGCATCTTTTTTTACAACATAGCCGCTGCCCGTATAAGTGACAACTTGTCCTTTTTTATAGTTGGGAGCCGCTGCTAGACTGAAGGTGGTAGTACTTTGGAAACCCGCTCCGGAAGGTCCAGCATTACCAGTAGGTCCGGTGTTCCCCGTGGGTCCGGTGTTCCCCGTGGGTCCGGTGTTCCCCGTGGGTCCGGTGCTCCCCGTGGGTCCG
>NZ_JBXAHT010000002.1:103721-179042 GCF_058795375.1 Bacillus sp. GW823-FHT06A10
CCCGTGGGTCCGGTGTTCCCCGTGGGTCCGGTGTTCCCCGTGGGTCCGGTGTTCCCCGTGGGTCCGGTGTTCCCCGTGGATCCGGTGTTCCCCGTGGATCCGGTGTTCCCCGTGGGCCCAGTGTTTCCGTTAGAACCGCTGTTGCGCCTGCCGTCGCAACTAAAATAATTACGTGGGTACATATATGTTCTCCTTTCTATATTTTCAAAATCTAGTTTTTAAAATAGAACTACTATATATATATTATGAATTCTATAATTTTGTGTGGCAGATCGTATTTTGTGTCTAGATTTCAAAAGATAGCGGGAGGAGAATTAAGTAGTGTTAGAGCCACCATTTCTCCTGCGGAAGCAAAATAACATCCACATCAAAATTCTCTTTAAACCAATCATACATCAATGTCTCTTTTACTAAATATTCAGAGGCAGAGTGTGACACGCCAATTAGAGACATATTCGTTTCTTTTACATAATCCATAATGAGCGAGTATTTATGTCGGCCGTAATTATTGTCGATATGGCAATGGATTTCTCCTGTAATATATGCTTCAGCACCTTTTTCTTCTGCTTCCTTCATTAAAGATACAACATCGCCACATCCAGCGATAATTGCGATTTTTTTGATGGAATCATGTCGTTTACCTTCGAAGTCTGTGTAAGGAATCTGGAAGAGTTGTTTTAGATGTTTTTGGAGTGCTTCTGTTGATGTTTCATCTATTTCACAAATAAGGCCAACTGGTTCTTGTTCTGGACCTCCATATGCAAAGTTGTCCACTACAGTAGCATTTAATGCTTTTGCAATTGAAATACTCGTTCCATGTGTTTGATGAAAATCCATTGGTACGTGACATGTATATATAGAAAGTTGTTTTTCCTTTATTCCTTGCAAATATTTTTCAGGAATTGGTATGAAACCGCGGCCTGATCTTCCAATTGGATCACCGCACTCCATTACAAGGGGATGGTGCATAAAGAGTAAATCACCGGGTGTGGATTGTGAAATGAATGTTTCAAGAACGTCATCTGTAGGGAATACAGCTAAAAATACTTTGTTTACATTTTCAGATCCGTGCATCATAAGGCCGTTAAATAAATCTACAAAATTTGCTTCGAAAAATTGTTGCCAAGGAAATTTGATAGGATCATATACGGCTGGGATAAATCGACTAAAGGCGCTATCTTTTCCGTATTTTTCAATTTGAAATAAGTGATCGAGTGATTGCTCTATTTTTTTTAAGGCTGGCATGTTTGATAATCCTCCTTAAGATGATTCTTGCTTTATGAGTTGTTTGTATTCTTCGTAGCAAAATAAGAAGCGGATAGGAAACAAATAAAACCTAGAATCCAGCCAATAGAAGGAGAATAGGGAAGTACATGCTGTAATAGCATTCCGCTAGAAATGAAGAAACTACTAAATAGACCTAATAACATAGGATATCGTTGTAGTTTGAACACAGATAGTAAACATCCTTTCTCCTGCATGAACTACTCATAAAAGCTCGATTGCTGAAACTTTATGACATACATTGTATATTAGTCTTAATTTTCTGTATATAACTTTTAAGAAAAATGGTGATACAATATATAAATGATAAGAGAAGAGAGGATGAAGATTAACATATGTACGTTACTGTAACAGAAGCAGCATATAAAAAGATTATGGATACGATTCCAAGTGAAGCGAAATATATAAAGTTATTTTACGATAATGAGGGTTGCGGTTGTGTTATGAGCGGAATCATCGATTTAGTAGCTGTAGCAGAGAAAGATGAGCGCGATGTGGATATTGAATCAAGCACAATGAATTTTATCGCTGATCGTACAAAGCTTGTATTTATGGACGATAAGTTAACGGTTGATTGGCATGAAGGTGGAGGAACTTTTCAGTTGAAGAGCCCAAGCCAGTTTTATAATCCAAATATGAAATTACACGTTCGAGTATAGTAAAGGAAATGTGAGTCCAAAATGTATTTTGGACTCACATTTTTTTATTTTATAAGTCGCTATTATTGTCGATTTTTGTTGATAAGTCGATATATTGAAAAAATCGCTGATATAAATGGAGTTGCGCTGATATATTTGGGAAATCGCCGATATAATTTCATTTACCAAAACGTTTCAATAGTAAAAAGATTTTTTCACATAATGAAATGTACATGTGATTGAATTTTCTGTATAATCTTCTTTGCGGAGGGGATACGCATGAGAAGATGGGGAATTGAGTTATTAATTTTAAGTGTTGTTATTATTTGGGGGATTAACTATACGATTGCAAAGTATGGATTTTTAGAATTTACAGCAATTGAATTTACTGCACTTCGTATGATGGCGGCGGCACCGCTCCTGTTACTTCTTACCTTTTTTATTGAAAAGTCGGTTTATATGGAGCGAAAGGATATACCTAGACTAATCATCGTTAGCGTTGTAGGTATTATACTGTATCAAACGTTATTTATGGAAACTGTCAAATATACATCCGCTACAAATGCCTCTTTACTCATTTCTATTTCACCTATTTTTACAACTGTATTTGCGATTTTTCTGAAACAAGAAAATTTTTCTTCTCGAAAGTTAATCGGTTCTATGATTGCTTTTGTTGGTGCAGCATTAGTTTTAGTAGCAGGACATTCACTTACTAGTTCTTTTTATGGCAATGGAATTGGACTTATTACATCAATATGCTGGGGGCTTTATCCTGTTTTAGCAGGACCATTAATTAAAAAATATTCAGCATTACGTGTTACAGCATGGTCTGCATTAGTGGGTGCGATTCCGCTATTATTGTTAAGTGGTCCGCATGTGTTTGTCATGCCATTTCACATTACTCACGGAATGACACTATTTGCTTTACTATATTCTATTTTCTTTGTCACAGTATTTGGTCTAGTAATGTGGTATGTTGGTGTTCAAAAAATTGGGGCGTCACATACGATGGTATATATGTATATAACGCCGCTTGTAGCTGTTTTATTTGCAGCTGTCTGGGCAAATGAATATGTATCGTTTCAACAAATCATCGGTGGAATTATCATTTTTGTCGGTTTATGGTTTGTGAAATCGGAGAAAGTAAAAGTTCATTCTATTGCAGGGGAACCTATATCAAAATAGGAAAACAGATCACCTATGATCTGCTTTCCTATTTTTTTATTTTTGGTAAGAAGATGAGAAATAAGATAGCAGTAATAAGTGGAATTAAGTTTAAAAATGGAATACGGAAGAGTGTAATAAGAATAATACCTGGAAGAAGAACACCGAGGACAGCGTAAAAAATGCTATGGTTTTTCGTGTACCAATACAACGAAAGTCCGATAAGTGCAGGGATAATGAGATGAATGAGAGCCATTAAAAAATAAATCATTAGACGCCCCCTTTATTTGTGTGCTTATTACATCATATCCGTATGTTCATAAATTGATATCATTTTTTTCATAAATGGACGAAAAAAGTTTGAAAAACCGTCACAAAATATGAGAATATAATGTTTGAAATCTTGTATAATATTATTTTCTAAAAGCATTTAAACAACATAAACATACTGTTTATGTTGTTTTTAATTTGAGTGAAATGGATGTAAGGAATATGAATTTGAAAGAAATTTTTTGTTGGATAGATAAGAACGAATGAAGAGAGGTACAGCATGATTAGTATGTCACTAAGATCATTTAAAATCCAATCGTATTATATACTAGGTATTTTGTTACTAGGTTGGATGTTAACACCGTTTTCAGCACACTTTTTAGGCGCTGGAATTGGGCTTATTGTAAGTATGTATTGCGTTTGGCTTCTAGGGAGAAGAATTGAGAAGCTTGGAGATAGTATTGTAAAGAAGACGAAAGCACCGACACTCGGTATGTTTAACCGTTTTGCAGCTGCCATTTTGGGTGCTATTATTATGTACGAAATTGAGCACCACATGGTTATGTGGGCATTTGCAGTAGGGATTATGGGTGGTTATTTCTTAATCGTTGTGAATTTAGGATACTATAGCATGAAAGATGAGAAAGAACTAACAAAGAGCTAAAAGAGATAAAAAGATAAAAGACTTCTTTTTAGATGGAATAGATGATCCAGCCACAAATAGAAGCGGTCAGGGCCTTTTTTAACCCCATACGATGTGAAACTCGAGAGATGTAGCGAGTAGTGATATAATGTATATATTCGAAGCTGTAATTTTATAATCTAGGTCACAGATGAAGAGATTAGCATTTCACTTTATATAAGATATAGAAAGAAGCTTACGTTTTCACGTAAGCTTCTTTTTTATGTAAGTGTGTGTAACCGTTAAGCCGCATTGGGTTTTGTCGGTGAGTACGCGAAACTTTACGGTTACACGACACTTATTCATATGAGTAAAGGGTTATTCCAACAGAAAGTTTTAATTTAAGCGATTGGACCGCCTAAGTTAATGATATCTTCAGAAACGCTTTCGAACTTTTTGAAGTTCTCTTTGAATTCATTTGCAAGCTCGATTGCTTTTGCTTTGTAAGCAGCTTTATCAGCCCAAGTTTGTTCAGGCATTAACACTTCGTCAGGTACACCTGGTACGTGAAGTGGAACTTCAAGACCGAAGATGTCATGTTTAGCTGTTTCAGTTTTTGCAAGTTCGCCGCTTAATGCTGCTTGAATCATTGCACGAGTATAACCTAAGTTCATACGTTTACCAACTCCGTACTCGCCGCCAGTCCAGCCAGTGTTTACTAGGAATACTTTCGCATCGTGTTTCTCGATTTTTTCACCAAGCATTTCAGCGTAGCGAGATGCATCAAGTGGTAAGAATGGTGAACCGAAGCAAGTTGAGAATGTAGCTTGCGGAGATGTAACGCCGCGCTCTGTTCCTGCTAGTTTACTAGTGTAACCACTTAAGAAATGATACATAGCTTGCTCTTTTGATAACTTACTGATTGGAGGCAATACGCCAGATGCATCAGCAGTTAAGAAAATAATTGTATTTGGGTGTCCAGCAACACTTGGCAGTACGATATTGTCGATCGCATGCATAGGGTATGCAGCACGAGTATTTTCTGTTAAAGTAGTATCGTTGTAGTCGGCGATACGCGTTTGGTCATTAATGATAACGTTTTCTAAAACAGATCCAAATTTGATTGCATCGAAAATTTGTGGTTCTTTCTCGTGAGAAAGGTTTACACATTTTGCATAGCAACCGCCTTCAATATTGAATACACCGTTATCAGACCAACCGTGCTCATCATCACCGATTAATTTACGGTTTGGATCAGCAGATAATGTTGTTTTACCTGTTCCAGATAAACCGAAGAATAGTGCTACGTCGCCTTCTTCACCTACGTTTGCAGAGCAATGCATAGAAAGGATATCTTGTTCAGGTAATAAGAAGTTCATAATAGAGAAGATTGATTTTTTCATTTCTCCAGCGTATTCTGTACCACCAATTAGTACGATACGTTTTTCGAATGAAACCATAATGAATGCTTCAGAGTTTGTACCGTCAACAGCTGGATCAGCTTTGAAATTCGGTGCAGAAACAATTGTGAACTCTGATTCATGAGTTGTTAATTCTTCTTCAGTTGGACGAATGAATAATTGATGTACAAATAAATTGTGCCATGCATATTCGTTAATAACTTGAATTGGTAGGCGGTAATTGCGGTCAGCGCCTGCAAATCCTTTGAAGACGAATAACTCTTCTTTTTCTTTTAAGTATTCTAAAACTTTAGTATATAATTTATTAAAATGTTCTTCAGAAATCGGTTGGTTCACAGCTCCCCAAGCAATTTTGTCAGCAACCGATGCTTCTTTCACAATAAATTTATCTTTAGGAGAACGTCCTGTATATTTTCCAGTTGAAGCAGAAACGGCACCAGTCGAAGTTAATTTCCCTTCATTTCGCATTAATACTTTTTCCACTAATTGCGGAACACTTAGTTGAATCTGTGCATTGCTTCCGTTCAATAATTCGTGTAAACCAATTTGGACATTCACAGTACTCATATTTATATACCATCCTTTTCATTTAATGAAATATTTCTCGTAATCCCCAACAAGAGTATAACACAATTATATAAATAATGTATACTATTTATTTCTTTTTGTTTGTGTGAATGTATTATTTCCCTATTAATATTTCATTTCAGGCGTATTGAGAAAAACTTTCAGGAAAATGTGAATATTAATTGACAAATGAATATCATTTCTTTAGTATAGGTTGGGACGGATACTCTCTTATCCCGAGCTGGCGGAGGGACAGGCCCGATGAAGCCCAGCAACCTCACTTGTATTGATAAATGCAGGTGAATAGGTGCTAAAACCTGTGCGAGGCTACAGGTCTCGAACGATAAGAGCGAAGGGCAAAAAGCAGTATGCAAGTAGCAAATTAAACCTTTCCTCTATGTAAAGTAGGAAAGGTTTTTCTGTATGCTTGTGTGGGAGAATAAATGTATGTCGCAGTTTGTGGCAAATTAAGGATGAGTTCCGTACAATATATACAATTACTGTAGGGAGGTTTACCACATGACAAAAAAACGTCATCTGTTCACATCTGAGTCTGTAACTGAAGGACATCCAGATAAAATTTGTGACCAAATTTCTGATTCAATTTTAGATGCGATCTTATCAAAAGACGCAAATGCACGTGTAGCTTGTGAAACAACTGTAACAACTGGTTTAGTATTGGTAGCGGGGGAAATTACGACTTCTACTTACGTAGATATTCCAAAAATCGTTCGTGAAACAATTCAAGGCATTGGTTACACACGCGCAAAATACGGATTCGATGCAGAAACTTGTGCTGTTTTAACATCTATCGATGAGCAGTCTGCTGACATCGCTATGGGTGTTGACCAAGCGCTAGAAGCACGCGAAGGTCAAATGACTGACGCTGAGATTGAGGCAATTGGTGCAGGAGACCAAGGTTTAATGTTTGGTTTCGCATGTAATGAAACACAAGAGTTAATGCCACTTCCAATCTCGCTTGCTCACAAATTAGCTCGCCGTTTAACTGAAGTACGTAAAGATGATACATTATCATACTTACGTCCAGATGGAAAAACGCAAGTTACAGTTGAGTATGATGAAAATGGTAAACCAGTACGTGTTGATACTATCGTAATTTCTACACAACATCACCCAGATGTTACATGGGAAGAAATCGATCGCGACTTAAAAGAGCACGTAATTAAAGCTGTAGTACCAGCAGAATTAATGGATGGAGAAACGAAATTCTTCATTAATCCAACTGGCCGCTTCGTAATTGGTGGACCACAAGGTGATGCTGGTTTAACAGGACGTAAAATCATCGTTGATACTTACGGTGGATACGCTCGCCATGGCGGCGGTGCATTCTCTGGTAAAGATGCAACAAAAGTTGACCGTTCTGCAGCATATGCAGCTCGTTATGTTGCGAAAAACATCGTAGCAGCTGGTCTTGCTGACAAAGCAGAAGTACAACTTGCATACGCAATCGGTGTAGCACAACCAGTATCAATTTCAGTTGATACATTCGGCACAGGTAAAGTATCTGAAGACGTACTAGTAGAACTAGTTCGTAACAACTTCGATCTTCGCCCAGCTGGTATTATTAAAATGCTAGACTTACGTCGCCCAATTTACAAACAAACAGCAGCTTACGGCCACTTCGGACGTACTGATGTAGATCTTTCATGGGAACGTACAGACAAAGCTGCAGCTTTAAAAGAGCAAGCTGGTCTATAATATATGAAAAAAAGCTTTGCGCGGTGAGCGCAAAGCTTTTTTTATTTCGTTTTACTTACAATTTGAATGCATGATTTGCAATATACTTCGCCTTCTAGCTCAATATACTTTTTCGTATTAGTCATGCCACTTGCTGGAAAAGGCATATGAATCCATGCCTTTTCATACGTTTGTATTTCCTTTTACATGATTTACAAAGGGTGGATTTCTTCTGGAAGATATGCAATCAACCTTTCATTTGACGTGCTTTACCTGCGCAAAAGGCACTGTTTAGTAAAAATAGTGTCGCGAATATAATGCTTACTAATGTAGCGTATGGAATTGCACCTTTTAAGGAAAAGCCGACAGTGATTGAAGCGATGAATAAGAGGATGAATGTTGTTGTTAATTTTTTATAAAGTTCCATACTATGTAGACCTCCAATTTATTTTTTAGTACAAGTTTTAAAATTGAATTCTATTATGTAGAAAATATAAAGAGTAACTAAAGATATGTAGTCTAGGAGTATAAGAAAGTGCAGTTTCCTTTTTGTGGGTTAGTATACTTATATTGTATCATGGCGCATGATTGGCTTCATACATAATTGTGTAAAGATATGTATGATAAAATGAAGAAAAGTCTTTAAGAAAGGAAAGATAAAAAATGAGTGTAACTGAACATAAAAAACAAGCTCCAAAAGAAGTGCGTTGCAAGATTGTTACGATTTCCGATACACGTACGGAAGAAACGGATAAGAGCGGACAACTATTACATGAATTGTTAAAAGAAGCGGGCCATACAGTAACCTCTTATGAAATTGTAAAAGATGATAAAGAAAGTATTCAGCAAGCAGTGTTAGCTGGTTATCATAAGGAAGATGTAGATGTTGTATTAACAAATGGCGGTACTGGTATTACGAAGCGTGATGTAACAATTGAAGCAGTGTCAGCTCTATTAGATAAAGAGATTGTCGGGTTTGGTGAGTTGTTCCGCATGATTAGTTATTTAGAAGATATCGGGAGCAGCGCAATGTTAAGTAGAGCGATTGGGGGTACAATTGGGCGCAAAGTAGTTTTCTCGATGCCAGGATCGAGCGGGGCGGTTCGCCTTGCGATGAATAAATTAATTTTACCGGAATTAGGCCATATTACATTTGAGCTACATCGCCAATGAGTAGGTGGGCTGGAATTGTATTAGCGGGCGGTATGTCGAGTAGATTTGGTGAGCCGAAAGCGTTAGCGAGCTGGCAAGGTAGTACTTTTATTGAGCATATTTTGAAAGAGATGACAAGTGCGCTCCAAGAAGTTGTAGTCATTAGTCATTCTGATATAAAAGAGCGAGTAGAGCAATTCGTACAAGTTCCTGTTATAGAAGATATCCCGCACTATAAAGGGAATGGACCGCTGGCCGGTATTGTATCCGGAATGGAATACATAGAAGCAGATTGGTATGCTATTATGCCTTGCGATGCGCCAAATGTTTCGCATGAATGGTTTACCATTTTACTGGAGCAAACGAGCAATGAATATGATGCAGTTGTACCTATTATTAATGGAAGAAAACAGCCGCTACTTGCAGCGTATCATAACCGTGTGAAAGAAAAGATTTATGCTTTACTTCAGGAAGAGAAAAGAAGTATGGGGCAGCTTTTATCACAATGTAATGTGAAGTATGTTGCTGGAGAAGATGTACAAGCGAATACAGATTGGTTTATAAATGTAAATACAAAAGAAGAATATGTGCAGGCTCAAAAAAACCTTTCAAATGAATGAAAGGTTTTTTGATATACAGAATTGGGGAACAATTGCTGTATAAAGGTATGTGAGTAAGTTGATTTTAAGGGGAATTCTTAAAATCATTATACAGCAAAAACACTGTATAACCATATATTAATTTTTATGGGTTTTTATTACAAGTCTGTTTAGTTATGTTTATTTTTGCTATAATGAATATGGAAATAAATGATATTTCACCTTATGTATCATTCATTCAACTAAAATTTACAAGTGTGTAATAAACTCCCTTCGTTTTTTGAAGGGAGTTTTTCTGTTCAAGCAAGTAACTCTGATGCGGTATGCTGAAGGACTTCTTCATACTGGTTAAGTAAGCCGCGAAAGATCTCATCCCAGCTTTTTGATTTTGCAAAAGATGAAGCTGCTATTCCCATCTGCTCAAGTTTTTCTTCATTTTGCAATAAAGAATAAATGGATGATAGAAATGCATCCTCATTTTTAGGGGGACAAAGAATTCCCGTTTTTCCATCTGTAATAATATTTTTAACCCCGCCACTATTTGCACCAATGACAGGTGTGCCACATGCGAGTGATTCAAGTACGACATTTCCGAATGTTTCAGTAGCTGATGGAAATACCATTATGTTAGAACAAGCATATGCTTCAGCTAAATCTGCACTTTGTAAATAGCCAGTAAAAGTGACATTTGTTTGTGGAACAGCTTCACGCAAATTTGTTGCTAGAGGTCCGTCTCCTGCGATGAGCCAATGAATGTCGTTTCGAGTATGCGATGTTTTAACGATAAGGTTTTGCAACGTATCAATATCTTTTTCAGGAGCAATTCGTCCTACATAGGAAAGAACGTACTTCGCTGTAATATTATATTTTTTTCGGAATAGGTCTGTATTGTAAGCTGGATGAAAGAGTGTGCAATCTACACCACGTCCCCAAATGGAGAGGGCCTGAAAGCCTTTATTTTTTAATTGATGTAATGTTTCAGGGGAGGGAACGAAATTTTTTTGCATATGACTATGAAACCATTTTAAATAGTTCCAAAGCATATTGGAGAGAAATTCAATTTTGTAATAGCGTAAATACGCATCGAAATCAGTATGATAAGAACCGACAACTGGGATGTTTAACTTTTTGGCGTAATACAGTCCACAAAGTCCCATGTTGAAAGGTGTGGCAATGTGAATAATGTCAGGTTTAAAGGAATGAAGTTCCCGTTTAATACGCGGAGTAGGAAAAGAAAAGCGACATTCTGGATATAATATTGTTAACGGGATACTTCTCATCTTGTTCACATTAGCCACGAAATTATCTTCAGCTGTATGTTGAGGGGCGAAAACAGAATAGGCGATCTGTTCTTTTTGAAAGTAACTTGTTAATCGTTCTAACGTTTTCGCAACCCCGTTAACTTGTGGCGTAAAAGTATCGGTAAAAATGGCGACTCTCATCATATCACTCCTTTATGTGAAAAGTGGGATGAATTGATAAAAAGAGATGATGCCAGAGCAAGTGCCAAGGCACATGCCGACGAATACATCTGACGGATAGTGAAGCCCTAAATAAATACGAGAAATACCGACGCATAATGCTAACGGTAATAGGAAAGCAAGTAAGCTTGGATTATAGCAAATAAATGGAATGAAGACAGAGAAAACGGCTGTTGTATGACCAGACGGGAAAGAGTGGTCTTTTAATGGATGGACTGGATATTTCGCATCCTGAATTGTTAAATACGGACGTTTTCGTGGATACCACCTTTTTAATATTTGTACAGGAATATGGCTAATTGCTAAAGAAATAGCAGCAGCGATTGCCGCTTGGTGTAAAGTCCCTTTTGCAAAAATTAAAAAGAAAAGTGTAAGTGCAATGGAGAAAGTAGCACCACCGATATGGGTTATATTGCTGAAAAAGATATTTAATGTTTTTTGATCAAAGTAGCGATTAATTCCTTTAAAAATGTAACATTCTATTTTATATAATCCACTGACCTTCATGAAAATTCTCCTCCCTCGTTTACATATATATGGAGATATTAGCTTTTATTTTAATAAGATTTTGTTGAGGGAGTAATAATGTTTTGTAAAGAAAAAGTTAGTTTTTATATAAAAAAAGCTGCCAGTATTATGGCAGCAGTAAAATCATTTTTGTAGTGATTTATAATATTGACCTTTTTCAACATACTGCGTACGAATACGCTCCATATCTTTACGGTCTTCTTCTGTTAATTCACGAATGACTTTCGCGGGACGACCGAAAGCTAACGTGTTTGGTGGAATTTTCTTTCCTTGTGAAACGAGGCTTCCAGCGCCGATAAAAGCTCCTTCACCAATTTCAGCACCATCTAATATAATGGATCCCATTCCAATTAAAGCATCCTTTTTAATATGACAGCTATGTAAAATAACTTGATGCCCAACTGTAACATCATCTTCTAAAATAAGAGGATATTGAGGGCTTTGGTGGAGTGTACATTGGTCTTGTACATTTACTCGGTCTCCAATGATTGTTGGTGACACATCACCACGGATGACCGTATTAAACCAAATACTTGATTCCTCGCCAACGGAAACGTCGCCTGTAATCGTAACATAGTCAGCGATAAAAGCACTACTCGCAATTTTCGGTTTTTTTTCTTTGTAAGGATATATCATGTAAAGTCTTCCTTTCCTAGAGACTAGTTTTAGTGTATCAAATTATGAGAAAGAGTGAAATGGAGGAGGTCCGTATGTGGAATTATGAAGCAGAGGAAGCGAAAGCTGTCATTGTTATCGTGCACGGCGCAATGGAATATCACGGACGTTACGAAGCCGTTGCGGAAATGTGGAATCACATCGGCTACCACGTCGTGATGGGGGATCTTCCATCACATGGAACAACTTCAAGAAATAGAGGACATATTGATTCATTTGATGAATACATAGAGGAAGTTAAATTATGGGTGAAAGAAGCAAGAAAGTATAGGTTACCTATTTTTCTATTCGGTCATAGTATGGGTGGTCTTATCGTCATTCGTATGATGCAAGAAACGAAGAGAGAAGATGTAGAGGGTATTATTTTGAGTTCGCCTTGTTTAGGGGTAGTGACTGGACCCTCTGCCCCGCTTCAATTTGCTTCAAAAATATTAAATGTTGTGGCTCCAAAATTGCAATTTGCAACGAATCTTACGGTGGAAATGTCAACAAGGAATCATGAAGTGAGAGATGCAATGGAGAATGATTCATTGTTCTTGCGCAAAGTATCAGTACGTTGGTATAGTGAATTGATTAAGTCTATCGAAATTGCTCATAAAAAAATAGACGATTTTCCAGACGTTCCGCTCTTGCTAATGCAAGCATGTGAGGATAAACTTGTAGATAAAACACGTGTCCGCATGTGGTTTGATAATGTTAAAATAGGTGATAAGGCATATAAAGAATGGCCGAATTGTTATCACGAGTTATTAAATGAGTATGAGCGTGATGAAATTTTGAATTATATTCAGTCATTTACTGAAATACATGTCAATAATATAGTAAAAACAAACAAATAAATCATTATTTGTACATTTAATAGAGGAGATGAAGGAAGAAGTGAACGTACCGAGTAATCCCATAACGCTCATGGCGAAAGTATACCGTGATGTGTTTCCGGTTGTACACCATGAGCTAGCGATGTGGAAAGAGCGTGCCTACCATATTCCGAATGATGAGCTTCATAGTCAGGCAATCGCAAGTATTGAGCATAAAACGTTTCATTGTGAGGGTGGTGGCATTTTATCGCTGCTAGCAAATGAACACCGAGAGGAATGTATTCGTTTTATCGTAGCGTATCAAACAATCAGTGACTATTTAGATAATTTATGTGATCGCAGTACATCACTTGATCCGAATGATTTTGCCGCGCTACATGAATCAATGTTAATGGCACTATCACCTGAAGTGGAAGGTGGCGGTAATTATTATCGTTACCGTGATGATCAAGATGATGGTGGTTATTTAGATGAACTTGTTGAAACGTGCCAAGATGTTTTAAAGAAAACGAAGCACTATGACAAAATCGCTCCTGTTCTCCATGAACTTGCTTGTTATTATTGTGATTTACAAATTCATAAACACGTGAAGTTAGAAGAGAGAGAACCGCGCCTGAAAACATGGTTTGAAGCACATAAAGAAAACTTACCTGAGATGAGCTGGTTTGAATTTTCAGCATGTGCCGGTTCTACGCTTGGAATTTTCTGCCTTGTAGCATATGCATTTCATGATGAATTACATGATGAAGATATTGCGAAAATTAGACAAGGATACTTTCCTTACGTACAAGGACTTCATATCTTACTTGATTATTTCATCGATCAAGAAGAAGACCGCATAGGCGGAGATTTGAATTTCTGTAGTTATTATGAAAACGAGCAAGCTATATTAGATCGTATGAAACACTTTGTAGAAGAAGCAGAGAAGAGCATTGGTGATTTGCCTCATGCGAAGTTTCATCGTCTTATAAGCCGAGGATTACTTGGTATTTATTTATCAGATCAAAAAGTATCAGCACAAAAGAATATGCACAAAATGGCACGGCGCATTGTAAAGTACGGAGGCCTCACTTCAAGATTCTTCTATTGGAACGGGAAGATGTACCGAAAGAAAATGGCGCAGTGATGAAGAAAACCACTCATGTAGAGTGGTTTTCTTTTTATTATGATCGTATTTTTGAAAATACATATATGAGAAGTTCAATTGCAAAAATAACTAAAACAGATAGTCCGAATAAAGGCATGACAGCGCCTAATATAACCATCATGATAAAGAAAGCGAATATACTTTTCTTATCTCTTTGTTTTGGAGGTGCTGCTAATTTTCCTTTCGGCTTTCTTGCTAACCACATTTTTATTCCGTAATAAATGAGAAGTAGTAGAGATAATGTCGTTAGTAAGCATAATATTTTATTTGGCCATCCGAATAAATGTCCTTCATGAAGCGGAATACCGTAAGTGAACCATTGTGCAAGTAATCCATAATCACGATAGTCCGTTTTTGAAATGAGTTCCCCGCTATATTGATCAAAGTAAGCTGTTATCTCTTCACTTGGTGCAACATGCATCCCTGTAATACCAGAACCGCTCGATTTCGAAACAGTGAATACACCTTTCGGATCAGCTGGTAGTGAAATAACATGTGGCTTCTTTATTTCAATTCCTTTTTGTAATTCATCGACAGAAATTGCTTTCGGTTCATTTGAATTCGATTCAGGAGGAGCTTCTTTTCTTGTTGCCCACGGCAATTCTTTTACCTTTGATTCAGGCGGTGCCATGTACAATTTTGGATATCCGAGTGATTCATTAGAAGATGCAATTTTATAAATTTGGTTCCCCATAAATCCTGACCATGGCAATCCAGATGCGATTAGCAGAAAGAGAGGAATTGTAAATATAATACCGATAATAGAATGACGTCTTTTTGCTTTTTCTCGCTTATTGGATGATGGTGTGTTTTTGAATTGGCGTATACTCATGTACAATCCGGTTACGATTAAAAAGATTGTCCAGCATGCTGCAAGTTCTACAGTATAGTTGACGACAGTGCCACCAACTAAAAGAGAACTATGTAATTCCCTCATTATATTGGCAAACGTTTCACTTGCGTTTTGATCCCCAACAATTTGATTATTACTATCTAAATACACATATTTTTGTTGCCCAGTATACTCATTTGCAATCGTAAGTCTCGTATTATAATCCCCATTAAACTCACTAATTTTCGCCACGCTATAATGTGGATATTTTTTCTCTGTTAAGGAAATAGAATCAGCCATCGAAATAGATTCTGTTTGAGCGCTCTTTCCAAAATATAAATCTTTATAGATGAAATCTTCAACTTCCTCCCGAAATAAATACCCAATTCCGCTCAGTGACAAAGTAATAAGAAGCGGCGTAATAAAAAGTCCAGCATAAAAATGCCAACGCCAAAAAATGTAATGAAGCGAACGATTTTGTTTCATACTTTCAGTTCCCCTAACCTTCCCTATATGAATAACTACTTATTTAATATAGCGAGATTAAGTGTGATTACTTTGAAAGAATTGTGAAGAAAGTTAAAAGTTTTTAGGGTTTTCAACGTTTATAAATGTTTCTTCTTATTTGATAAATACATTTCAACAACCGCTTCAGCAAGATATTGAGAGGAATCAACAAAATCCTCATTCGCCACCACATTCAAATCGGTACACGCGATAATTGCAGTATCTACTTCATCTCTCAGTTGTAAAACGAGCGCATTCCACAATTCGCGAGCTTCTTCAATCTCTCCAGATTTAATGTAAGTAATAATTTGATTAATGCTTTCCTGCCATTTTTCATGATGAATGTATTCTATATTACGCTTTGCAATCCCATCTTGGTAAATCCTAGCTTGAACAGTTGCTTCTGTTGCGAGAAGAGCGACTCTTTTTGTATTTTCAGGAATTGCTTGTAACGTTTCATCGACTATATTTAAAATCGGGATAGAAAGCGAACGCTGTAATTCTTCAAAATAAAGATGCGCCGTATTACACGGCATAGCAATAAAGCTTGCGCCAGTACTTTCAAGTTTTTGTGCTCCGTCAATAATTGCTTTTTTCATCGCTTCGTGATCAATAGGGCGATCCATGTAAAACGGTGTTGGGCACGAGTAAATCATCATATGAGGAAAGTCCATATCATACTTTGCTCCGTATATTGTTTGGCACCTTGCTACAACTGTATCGACGAATGGTCCAGTTGATTTTGGACCCATTCCTGCTAGTATTCCGATCATTGTTTCGTCTCCTTTAAGAATGTATATATCCATTATATAGGAGAATAAAAAAAGACGTGCAGTGAATGCACGTCTTTTTTTTGTTATGTTTTGTCGAACAATCGATATATCCGAGAAATCGTTGATATATTGTAAGTTATGATAGATATATCGAAAAAATCGTTGATATATCCCGAGTTACGATAGATATAATTGAAAAATCGTTGATATATTATCGTTTCTCAATCGCCACAATAAATGGCGGGTTGTTTTGTTGGTTAATGAAGCCGTATTGCAGTACGTGTGCTTGTTTTTGGTCTAATTCTTCGGCAAATTTAAGTACAGCGTCGCGTTCTACTTGTCCTTCTGGATGTCCGTGGTAAATGACAAGGACGATGATACCTTCAGGCGCCATTACTTCTAATAATTGCTCGATCGCCGAGATTGTTGAGTTCGGTTTTGTGACGATATGTTTGTCTCCGCCAGGAAGGTAACCTAAGTTGAAAATTGCACCTGTTACTTTTCCTTGTGCGTCTTCCGGTAATACGGATAGAAGTGTATCGTGACTATCGTGAACTAAAACAGTACGTTCGAAAAGTTTTTTTTCTTTTAGACGAGTTGTTGAGCTTTCAATCGCCTCTTTTTGAATATCAAATCCAAATACTTTTCCGTTATCTCCAACGATTTCAGCTAGGAAGCAAGTGTCATGGCCGTTTCCTAAAGTTGCATCTACAGCGTAATCGCCTTCTTTTACTGCCGTTTGCAAGAGAGTACGAGCAAACGGTAATACACGTTCTAATTTCATTTTTGTTTCTCCTCATTTGCATATTTTCCTTGCCAGCTTCCGCGGCGTACAAATTCTGCATCGATGGAATTTAATACTTCCCATTTATTTAAGCTCCACATTGGACCGATCATTAAATCAGGCGGACCGTCACCTGTGATGCGGTGCACAATTACGTCTTCTGGAATAATTTCAAGTTGGTCAACAACGAGGCTTACGTAATCCTCAAGAGAAAGGAATTCGAGTTGTCCTTTTTCATATTGCTTCACCATTGGCGTTCCTTTTAATAAATGAAGTAAGTGGATTTTAATTCCTTGTACGTCAAGCTTCGCTACTTCACGTGCTGTTTCCATCATCATGTCGTAATCTTCAAGAGGAAGACCGTTAATAATATGAGAGCAAACTCGAATGCCATGCTTACGTAATTTATTTACACCTTCCACATAAGACGGATAATCGTGAGCGCGATTAATAAGATTTGCAGTACGTTCATGAACGGTCTGTAGTCCGAGTTCAACCCAAAGGTACGTGCGTTTATTTAAGTCCGCTAAATATTCAACAACATCGTCTGGTAAACAATCTGGACGAGTTGCGATAGAAAGACCGACAACGTCTTTTTCTGCTAGAAGCGGTTCGAATTTTTCTTTTAACACTTCAAGTGGTGCATGTGTATTTGTGTACGCCTGGAAATAAGCGATACATTTTCCATCTTTCCACTTTGAGCGCATTTTTTCTTTCATTTCATGATATTGCGTTATAACATCATCGCGGCGATCGCCAGCGAAGTCACCAGATCCAGCAGCACTGCAAAATGTACAACCGCCATAAGCAACTGTACCGTCACGGTTCGGGCAATCGAAGCCAGCATCTAATGAAACTTTAAAGATTTTTTCACCAAATTCATTTCGTAAATGATAATTCCATGTATGATAACGTTTATTGTCGTTTGTATATGGAAAAGGGTTTTGAACCTTCATTACTTTCCCTCCTAAGCCGAGTCAAAATAACACAAAATCCATTATAACATACTCATAAGGTTCATAAGGAAGGGACACACTAAAGGGGAATTGAAGCAAGGAGGGACAATTATGGCAGAGCGTCAATCACTTGAATCGTATATTACACAAGCGGAACAAGCGGTGGAATATGCGAAAGAACAATTAGACCAAGGTATGAGACAAGAGCATTATAATACGATGGAGTATTCGGATGCGCAGTTGCAATTAGAACAAGCATATAACGATTTACAAACGATGCAACAACATGCGAATGATGAGCAACGTGAGCAATTAAATAGAGCACGTATGGCAATTCGCCAATTGCAACATCAAATGATTATTACACCGCACTAATAAGGAGTGAATGTAATGGCGAAACGTTCAGATCAAAATAATCCAGAGCAAAAAACACAAAATGGACATAACGCTGAGTTTTCGAATGAACTTGATCCGATTGTTCAAGTAAAACAGCGTAATAGTAAAAAAGGACAACCTCAAAAATCAAAACAATCAGAGTAAACCAGGTCGAAATATGACCTGGTTTTATTTTGCTATATGACAATAATGTAAGATTTATGTAAGGTTTGTCGATAGTTGTGAGCAGCTTTCTCCAGTAGAGTAAGGAAGGATTAAATTTTATACAAGGAGTTGCTTTATGGGGAACAATATTACAAACAAGCGAATTGATGAGTTAGATTACATTCGTGGCTTTGCACTACTGGGAATTATTTTAGTAAATATTCTCGCATTACTTAACATTAAAATTCCAGATCCTAATACAGTGGATGCTAGCTATCAAAGATTTTTATACTTATTTGTAGAAGGTCGTTTCTTCTCAATCTTCTCATTCTTATTTGGAGTGGGATTCTATATCTTTATTTCAAGAGCGATTGCGAAAGGGAAAAATGGCTATGTTTTATTTTTACGTCGCTTAGTAGCATTATTTATTTTTGGTTTAATTCATCAAATGTTTCAGCCTGGAGAAGCACTAGCGTTATACGCAATTTGTGGGTTAATCGTTTTACCGTTTTATAAAGCGAAAAAAGAAGTGAATGTAGTAATTGGTCTTATTCTTACGATAGCTTTTAGTATTATGGCAGCTAAGGAATTATTACCATTAGGGTTAATTTTATTAGGTCTTGCTGCGGGGCAGTATAAAGTATTTGAAAATCTTTCAGCAAAAATTAAACAAGTCGCTATTTTTACAGGAATTATGTTTGTTTTAAGTGTTGTCGCGTTATGGTATCAATATGGACACGTTCCTGCCGAACCATTTGTAAATATGATGCTCATGAATGAGGATGGAACAGTGGACGCTGCAGGTCAATTCTTAAAAATTGGCATTACAGTTGGACCAATTATTTCAGCTTTCTATGTAGGAGCATTAATTTTATTACTTCAGTTAAAACCAGTTCAAACATTATTAGCACCATTGAAATATTATGGCCGCATGGCTTTAACGAATTATATTGGACAAACTGCAATGATTTTAATCGCAGGAAGTGTATTTAACTTTGCAGAAAACTTAACGTACATGCAGACTTTATATGTGTGTATTGCAATTTATGCAATTCAAATTGTCTTTAGCGTAATTTGGATGAAAATCTTTAAAATGGGTCCATTAGAATGGATTTGGCGTGTTATTACGTACTGGACGGTAACACCTTTAAAGAAATAAAGAGAGAAGTGGGCTGTTCCTTTTGTGGAGCAGCCCATTTTTTATTTTCAGCTTTTGTAGTTGCGCCGATATATTTGGAATTACGGTCGATATATTTGAAAAATCGCCGATATAATTTCATTTACCGATTCAATATGTCACTAATATTTAAAGTAGTAAAAGCCAAACTTACAAGCACACCTTTTTTATATTACAAAAGTGTAAGGTAAATGTAATGTTAACAAATAGCAGTTCGCCTCTAAAAAGCGCAAAATAGGTAATGGAAAAACAAGCGTAGGAGGATATATATGACGAAACCAGTTGTAGACGTGAAAAACGTTCAAAAAGTGTACGGTAAAAAAGGTGAGAACCAATCACATGCATTAAAAGGTGTTTCATTCTCAATTCAAGAGGGTGAGTTTGTAGGGATTATGGGACCATCTGGTTCTGGTAAAACGACATTATTAAACGTAATTTCAACACTTGATAAAGCAACGGGCGGCGTTGTTGAAATTGCGGGTACGGATATTACGAAAATGAAGCAAGGTGAACTTTCTGATTTCCGTTCACAAAAATTAGGATTCATTTTCCAAGACTTTAACCTATTAGAGAACTTATCTATTTATGAAAACATCGCACTTCCATTATCTCTTCAAGGTGTCGCATCACGTAATATTGGACCGAAAGTAGAAAAAGTAGCGGATATGTTAGGGATTACAGAAATTCTTCAAAAGTATCCATCTGAAGTATCTGGTGGACAGAAACAACGTTCAGCAGCAGCGCGTGCACTTGTGCATGAGCCGGCAATTATTTTAGGGGACGAGCCAACAGGAGCGCTTGATTCTAAAAATGCAACGAGTTTACTTGATGCGATGACAAACTTAAATAAAGATCAAGGCGTATCGATTATGATGGTTACGCATGATCCATATAGTGCAAGTTACTGTCAGCGTATTTTATTCATTCAAGATGGTGAGCTATATAAAGAAATTCATCGCGGTGGTACGCGTGAAGAGTTCTACAAAGAAATTTTAGATGTACTTGCAGATTTAGGTACACAAAAGGCGTAAGAAAGGAGGTTCCAGTATGTTATTTAAACTTTCCATGTCGGGGCTGAAAAGTAAGCTGAAAGATTATATCGTCTTACTTGTTGGTCTTGTCATGTCGATTTCAATTTTTTACATGTTCCAAACGTTAGCACTGAATAAAGCATTTTTAGAATCTAATTCAGTGATTAAATCTATTGGATTCGTATTCCAAGCAGGTTCATTTTTATTAGCAATTATAACGTTCTTCTACATTTTATATGCAAACTCTTTCTTATTATCTCTTCGTCAAAAAGAGTTCGGTATGTATATGATGTTAGGTGCGAAAAAACATAAAGTTACATTACTTATGTTTATTGAAACAATCGTATTAGGTGCTGCGTCTCTTGCAATCGGGATTGCAGTTGGAGTAGGACTTGCAGAAGGTATTGGACAGTTATTAATGAAACAGCTTGAATTTGCTGGTGAAGGGTATAAAGCATTTTATCTACCATCTATGACTGTTACTTGCATCTTCTTCTTTGCACTATTTGTATTATCAGCAATTATGAACAGTATTAAATTGTCACGTATTTCTGTATTGCAACTAGTACATGCAGATGCACAAACAGAGCGTGTTGCAGTAAAAGGTAAAAAGACAGTTGTAGTGGCATTCCTTGCTGTTATTTTATTAGGTATAGGTTATGCATCTATGATCTATATGGAAAAACTAAAAGAGATGGGAATCCTTATTGCATTAATTACAACGACAGCTGGTACTTACATGCTATTTGGCTCACTTCTTCCAGTCATTATTAAAAAGTTAAAAAGTAATAAAAAGCGTAGTGAAAAAGGACTTAATGCTTTTACATTTGCACAATTAAACTTCCGAATTAATAGTTTAACGAAAGTACTTGCAACAGTGGCAATGTTAGTTGCACTTGGAGCTGGTGCAATTTCAGGTGGTATGGCATTTAAAAATAACGTTATAAAAATGGTAGATGGTTTAGTAATATATGATTCAGTAGTTCATAATCCAACAGCTGAAGAAAAGAAAATTTTAGATGGTATTACATTTAAAGAGAAAAGCGAATATCGTTATAAAGTTGATGATAAATACGTTTACTATGTAAAAGAAGATTTAGAGAAAAATCGTCCTTTCGTAAAAGATATGGCAAAGATGAAGTCTATGAAGGATTTAGTAAATACGAAAAAAGTTTCAGAGGAACTACCGGTAGGTGCAGTTTCTAGAGAGATGAATCAAAAAGATGCGAATACTAAAGAACTTTCAGCGGAATGGACAGATGCTTTTAGTACAATCCATCCATATTATTTATACAATGATCATGCAATTAAAATTGTAGATCAAAAAATGTACGATGGGATAAATGGTAAAGAAGGTATAGCATTTATCGGAAAAACAGATGATTTTTTAACATATAAAAAAGAATGGAAAAAACTTGATGAGTTGCAGCTAGATAAATATAAAAATGTAAAAGCTGAACAAATGGATAGTAAATATCAAGCTTATAGTGGGTTCTATGGCATTGCGAGTGGAACAGTATTTATGGGATTCTTCCTTGGAATTGCGTTCTTAGCAATGATGGCAAGCTGCCTTATGTTTAAAATTCTTTCTGGTGCATCAAAAGATATTACGCGTTATCAAATGCTTCGTAAAATCGGTGTGCGCCGTGAGTTACTAACGAAATCGATTTATAAAGAGTTATTCTTAGTATTCTTATTCCCAGCAATTGTGGGTATCGCTCACGTATTAGTTGGTATGAATATTTTCGGATTTATTTTAATCGATCCGTACTTCCGTATTTGGGTACCAATTGTAATTTTCGTAGTTATTTATGCGATTTATTACTTCATTACCGTTCAATTGTATAAAGGAATTGTTCTTCCGAAAGAAGATTAATAATAAAAACCGAGCAAAAACGCTCGGTTTTTATTATTTTCAGAAAAAAACACTTTAATGTTACTGAAATGTATAATATAATGTAAGTAAGTAACGTAATATAAAAGTAGAAGTAGCTGTATAAGGAAAGGAGGAATCCAATCTGTAGAAAGAAGCTGAACTTTTATCCCCACATTTTTTTACCGCAACGTATTTATACAATCGTAAGTTTCCACATTGAAAGTTTTCAGAACCACCTGAGTATATTGTGAAAATAATGGATAACACATGGAAATCTCATAGCATGATAAGGTAAAATGGACAACATAATGAGAAAATTACCGTTCATAAGATGAGGAGAATACATGTATGGAAGTTGTAGAGGCATTAAAAGATATAAGCCAAATTGAGGCTATGAAAAAATATTTAAAAGAGCACTCCCAGCGAGATTATCTTTTATTTGTTATTGGAATTAACACAGGATTAAAAATTACAGAACTACTTAGCATGAAATTTGAAGATGTATTAAATGAAGACGGGACTGTTAAAGAGTTTTATGCTCTTCCTGTGAAAGATGAAAAATTTAAACAAGATATTTATTTAAATACAAAAGTAAAAGAAGCGCTTTTAGATTACGTACAATCTATTGGCGTTAAAAGAGAAAATTACGTATTTCAATCTAATAAAACGCCAAATTCAATTACGCGCCAACAAGCGTATCGTGTAATTCATAATGCTGCAGAAGCAGTTGGAGTTGTTGGTAAAATCGGAACGAATTCAATGCGAAAAACGTTCGGATTTCATGCGTACAAAAGAGGGATAGCGATTGCGCTATTGCAAAAACATTTTCATCACGCGACTCCATCAGAGACACTAAAGTATTTAGGTATCTCAAAGGATGAGACCTTTAAAACGGAGATTGATGTCGATTTATAAAAGCCGTAACTAAAAAATTAGGAGGCGGAAAATATGAATATTAGAGAGAGTGAACTGCCGGGTATTGGATGTAAGTTTGAAGTGATTACAAAAGGTAATGAAAAGATGGTTATCGTTATTCATGATGATGGCCGAAGAGAAATGTACCATTTTGATGCTGATCATGAAGAGAGTATTTCAAGTGTCTCTCTTCGTGATTCTGAAGCGAGACAAATTGCAGCTATATTGGGCGGAATGGTATATAGGCCACAAGCTTTAGATACGATTGAAATGGCTTTTGAGGGATTATCAATTGAGTGGTTTAAGGTGGAAAATAATGCACCAGTTGTACAAAAAACAATTGGTAGTTTACATGTTCGAAACACATATAACGTAACGATTATTGCCATTTTGAAAAAGAATATGAAGAAGTTCTTTAATCCAGGCCCAGATTCTATCATTGAAGCTGGCGATATGCTCGTATTATCAGGCGAAAGACATGAAGTAAAAAGAATTATTAATGAGTTGCTTTCAGTAGGAGGGGATTCATAATCGATGGATACTTTAATCTTTGAAGTTGGAACTGCGTTAGTATTAGTCGCTTTTGCAGCTATTCTCGCTGCAAAGTTAAAGTTCTCGATTATTCCGTTTCTCATTATACTCGGTATGCTAGTGGGACCACATGCCCCAGATTTAGGGCTTATCGATTTAAGATTTATTGAAAGTGGAGAAGTTATTTCCTTCCTCGGCCGTGTTGGCGTTATATTCCTCTTATTCTATTTAGGCTTAGAATTCTCAATTAAAAAATTAATTAAATCAGGAAAATCAATTGCTTTTGGGGGAACTGTTCATATATCGCTTAATTTTATATTAGGTTTACTTTACGGATATATAATGGGTTTCCCCTTATTAGAAACATTAATTATTGCTGGGATCATAACAATTTCATCGAGTGCAATTGTTGCGAAAGTAATTGTTGATTTAAGAAGATCTGGTAATAAAGAGACGGAGCTAATTTTAGGAATCATTATGTTTGATGATATCTTTTTAGCGGTATATTTATCAGTCGTTTCAGGATTAGTACTCGGAGGGGCAACGTCATTTGTAGGTGCTCTTACATCTATTTTAATCGCAGTAGGGTATATGCTACTATTCTTTGTAGTTGCTAGAAAAGCTACACGATTCTTAAATAAAATGTTAGATATTTCGTCCAATGAAATTTTTATTATCGTAATATTCGCTATTTTATTCTTTGTAGCAGGATTTTCAGAAACGATTCATGTTGCAGAGGCAATTGGAGCATTATTACTAGGACTCGTTTTTTCTGAAACAGAGCATAGTGATCGAATTGAACAGCTTGTCGTTCCGTTTCGTGATTTCTTTGGAGCTATATTCTTTTTCAGCTTCGGTTTAAGTATAGACCCATTTTCACTTGGCGGAGCAGTGTGGTTGGCATTAGGAGCAGTTTTCATTACTCTTATCGGTAATTTTACTGCTGGAATGGTTGCGGGGCGTAAAGCTGGGTTATCGCATAAGGCTTCTACGAATATCGGTTTAACACTTGTATCACGCGGAGAATTTTCCATTATCGTCGCGAATATTGGAATTGCGGGCGGCTTAATGGCAACGATTAAACCATTCTCAGCTTTGTATGTTTTAATATTAGCATCGTTAGGACCTTTGTTAACGAAAGAATCTGGGAGAATATATTCCTTACTAGATAAAATATTTAAATGGAGCGCTAAAGAAAGTGCGAAGCGAGAAAAAGAAGTTGGATAGTACAAATAAGGGTAGACTGCATGAAAATTTCATGCAGTCTACCCTTTTATATATTGTTACTGTCGTCGTTTTTTGTCGGTAAGTCGATATATTTTAATAATCGCTGATATATTTGTAGTTGCGCCGATATATTTTGATAATCGCTGATATATTTGTAGTTGCGCCGATATATTCTAATAATCGCTGATATAATCCAAGAAGTAATCAATATAATTTCATTTACCGCAAAACCATTATCTGAATTTCATCAACTATTAATCAGTTGCCTTCCTATTTAAAAACGACTACAATTTTACTGTTATATATATGAACGAAAAAAATAGAATAGGAGGGGAAACTATGCCAAGGAAAGTATGGCTATTAGTAGCTGGGATGATTATTAATGTCACGGGTGCTTCTTTTTTATGGCCTTTTAATACAATTTATTTGCATGATCACCTAGGCAAATCTTTATCTGTGGCCGGAATGGTATTAATGATCAACTCGCTTACTGGTGTAATCGGAAACTTGCTCGGCGGTGTTTTATTTGATAAATGGGGCGGTTATAAATCAATTTTAGTAGGGATTGTCATTACACTTGTATCGATTTTAGGTCTTGTGTTCTTCCACGGTTGGCCGTTATATGTTGTGTGGCTAGCGTTAATCGGCTTCGGTTCTGGGATGGTCTTCCCATCGATGTACGCGATGGTTGGTACGGTTTGGCCAGAGGGCGGAAGACGAGCGTTTAATGCGATGTACGTTGGACAAAACGTTGGTATTGCGATTGGAACAGCGTGCGGTGGTTTAGTTGCTTCATATCGTTTTGATTATATTTTCTTAGCGAACTTTATTTTATACTTTGTTTTCTTCTTAATTGCTTTTATTGGATTCCGTGGTATGGAAGACAAGAAAGAGCCAGGAGTGCAAAAAGAAGTCGAGACGAAAAAAGGTTGGTCACTTACACCTGGATTCAAAGCACTTCTTATCGTATGTGTAGCATATGCTTTATGCTGGGTTACATACGTACAGTGGCAAGGAGCGATTGCAACACATATGCAAGAATTGAATATTAGCCTTCGCCACTATAGTTTATTATGGACGATAAACGGAGCGATGATCGTTTGTGCGCAGCCGTTAGTTAGTATGTTAATTCGCTGGATGAAGCGTTCTTTAAAGCAACAAATTATGATTGGAATTTTCATTTTTGCGGCGTCATTCATTGTGCTAAGTCAAGCGCAGCAATTTACGATGTTCCTCATTGCGATGGTAACATTAACAATTGGTGAGTTATTTGTATGGCCTGCGGTTCCAACGATTGCAAATATACTTGCACCAAAAGATAAATTAGGGTTTTATCAAGGGGTCGTAAATAGTGCGGCGACTGTAGGGAAAATGTTCGGGCCGGTCGTTGGCGGAGCAATTGTGGATTTATACAATATGGAAGTATTGTTTATAGCAATCATGGTAATGCTTGTAGTAGCGCTTATAGCAACGAGTATTTATGATAAACGAGTAAAAGTAGAAGAAGCAGTTGAAGAAAAAATTGCAGTTTAGTTTGACGGAACATGTTCACATGTTTTAGAATATATTTAAATAAAACAACCTTTAGAACAAGGGAGATAGCTCGGCTGTCTTAAGATGAATTCGTTAGTTATTAAGAGTAACGATTAACCGAGAAGTCCTCGCTTTAAGTAAGCTCTTAAGAGATACTAGATGAAGGATAGTTCACTTAACTTATATGTGTAATAACAGTGAGAAGGAGTAGTAGTAATAGAAGCTGGTTTAGAGAGTTGACGGTCGGTGCAAGTCAATCCACGTTTCGTTATGAACTCGCCTTTGAGTTGCAGTTGTGAAACTAATAGTAGCAATTGCCGTTAATCCACGTTACGGATCTAAGCGAATGTATATTTTTACATTAATTTAGGGTGGTACCGCGGGAATCTATAACCTCTCGTCCCTTTCTAGGGATGAGAGGTTTTTTGTATTTTGGGCGGTGAAAATAAATAGAATTTCAAGGAGGGTATCTCATGAGCTTTAATCATCAAGATATTGAGAAGAAGTGGCAAGGGTACTGGGAAGAGAATAAAACATTCCGTACGCCAGATGAGACAGAAAAACCAAAATTTTATGCACTAGATATGTTCCCATATCCATCAGGTGCAGGCCTACACGTAGGACATCCAGAAGGTTATACAGCGACAGATATTTTATCTCGTATGAAGCGTATGCAAGGGTATAACGTTCTTCATCCAATGGGATGGGATGCATTTGGTCTTCCAGCAGAGCAATATGCACTTGATACTGGAAACAGCCCAGCTGAATTTACAGAGCATAATATTAATACGTTCCGTAACCAAATTAAATCATTAGGTTTCTCTTATGATTGGGACCGTGAAGTAAATACAACAGATCCAAACTACTATAAGTGGACACAATGGATCTTCTTAAAACTATTTGAAAAAGGCTTAGCTTACGTTGATGAAGTACCTGTAAACTGGTGTCCAGCACTTGGTACAGTACTTGCAAACGAAGAAATCATTGACGGTAAGAGTGAGCGTGGTGGACATCCAGTTGAGCGTCGTCCGATGAGACAGTGGATGTTAAAAATTACAGCTTACGGAGATCGTCTATTAGAAGATCTAGATGAGCTTGATTGGCCTGAAAGTTTAAAAGATATGCAACGTAACTGGATCGGTCGTTCTGAAGGTGCAGAAGTACACTTCAACATCGACGGTACAGATGAGAAGTTCACAGTTTTCACAACGCGTCCTGATACACTATTTGGTGCAACATATTGTGTACTTGCTCCGGAACATGCACTTGTTGCAGAAATTACAACAGCAGAACAAAAAGAAGCGGTAGAAGCTTACATTAACGCTGTAAAAATGAAGAGTGACCTAGAGCGTACAGAACTTGCGAAAGAAAAAACTGGTGTATTCACTGGTGCTTACGCAGTTAACCCAGTAAACGGTGAGAAATTACCAATCTGGATTGCTGACTATGTTCTTGCAACTTACGGAACAGGTGCTGTAATGGCAGTTCCAGCTCACGATGAGCGTGATTATGAATTCGCATCAGTATTTAATCTTCCAATGAAGGAAGTTGTAAAAGGCGGAGATATTACGAAAGAAGTGTACACAGGTGATGGTGCACACGTAAACTCAGCATTCCTTGATGGATTAAATAAAGAAGAAGCAATCGCAAAAATGATTGAATGGCTTGAAGTAACGAGCGCAGGAAATCAAAAAGTAACGTACCGTCTACGTGACTGGTTATTCAGCCGTCAACGTTACTGGGGTGAGCCAATTCCAGTAATTCACTGGGAAGATGGTACAATGACAGCTGTGAAAGAAGAGGAATTACCATTAGTTCTTCCGAAAACAGAAAACATCCGTCCTTCAGGTACAGGTGAATCACCACTTGCTAACATTGACGAGTGGGTAAATGTTGTTGATCCTGAGACTGGTAAAAAAGGTCGTCGTGAAACAAATACAATGCCGCAATGGGCTGGTAGCTGTTGGTATTACCTACGTTACATCGATCCAAACAATAGCGAAGCACTTGTAGATCCTGAAAAAGTAAAACAATGGCTTCCAGTTGATATTTATATCGGTGGTGCAGAGCACGCTGTACTTCACTTACTATATGCTCGTTTCTGGCATAAAGTATTATACGATATCGGTGTAGTTCCAACGAAAGAACCGTTCCAACAATTATTCAACCAAGGTATGATTCTAGGTGAAAACAACGAGAAAATGAGTAAATCAAAAGGTAACGTTGTAAACCCTGATGATATCGTAGCAAGCCACGGTGCAGATACACTTCGTCTATACGAAATGTTCATGGGACCATTAGATGCTTCAATCGCTTGGTCTGAAAATGGTCTTGACGGAGCTCGTCGTTTCCTAGACCGCGTATGGCGTCTATTCGTTCAAGATAACGGTGAATTAAGTGAGAAAATTACTGACGCACCAAATAAAGAGCTTGAAAAAGCTTACCATCAAACAGTGAAGAAAGTAACAGAAGACTATGCAGAGCTTCGCTTCAACACAGCGATTTCTCAAATGATGGTATTCATCAACGATGCATACAAAGCTGAAACACTTCCAAGAGAATATGTAGAAGGTTTCGTAAAAATGATTGCACCAGTTGCACCTCATATCGGGGAAGAGCTATGGAGCAAACTTGGATACAATGAAACAATCACATATGCAAGCTGGCCAACATTTGATGAGTCTAAACTTGTAGAAGATGAAGTTGAAATCGTTGTTCAAGTTATGGGTAAAGTTCGCGCAAAACTAACAATGAGTAAAGACGCATCAAAAGAAGAAATGGAACAACTTGCACTTGAAGCAATTCAAGACCAAATTGAAGGGAAAACAGTTCGTAAAGTAATTGTTGTTCCTGGAAAACTTGTTAACGTTGTTGCAAACTAATTTATTCTAAATGAAAGCTCAGAGTATTTATACTCTGAGCTTTTTTGTGTAAAAAATAATCTTTGGATCACTTTTATATAAGTTTTTAATTTATAAAGAAGTTTACTTTAAAGGCGTTTTGCATCTTTTCCTTTAATTTGTTTGTTGAGGAATTCTTATAAAGACAAACACCTATTCTTCACTAGGAAATATGATAAAAAAGGTAGGTAAAATTGAGCAGAAGAGGTGAAAGGAATGAAAGGGATGGACAATAATGCACCACATGGTTTCTTCGGGGGTGGATCGGATAGTTATGAACAAATGATGTTAATGGGAGGAGGACAACAAGGATACGGTGGAATTCCGAGCTGGATGGGTGGAGCAGCAGGAGGATTTCCAACATCGGTAGCTGGCATGCAAACTGGAATGCCTACATTAATGGGAGGATTTTCGACATCAGGGGCTGGAATGCCTACAGTAACAGGAGGATTTCCAACATCAGTAGCTGGCGTACAGACAGGAATTCCAGTAGGGGGACCAACTACATTTCCTTCTTTCGTTGGAGGAGTGCAGACAGGATTCCCTGTACCGGGAGTAGGTGTAGTGGCAGGAGGAGTAGGTGGTTATCCACAGGGTGTTCACGATCATCATGTACATCACCATCACCAAGGCCACCACGGTCATCATGTACATCACCACCACCAAGGCCACCAAGGCCATCATGGTCATCATCACCATCAAGGCCAACATGGCCACCACGGTCATCATCACCATCAAGGTCACCAAGGCCATCATGGTCATCATCACCATCAAGGTCACCAAGGCCATCATGGTCATCACCAACAACAAGTACATCATCAAGGTCACCACCACATTCATCCGCAAGCTGTTCTTTATCAAACTCACCAAGGCCAACATGGTCACCATGGACATCACCACCAAGGCCAACATCATGGACACCAAGGTCACCACCATCACCAAGGTCATCAAGGTCATCAAGGCCAACACGGTCATCATGGGCACCAAGGCCAACATCATGGACACCAAGGTCAACAGCACCAACATCATCAACAATATCAGCAATATCAACAACAGCAACAATCTTCTCCTTGGACAGGTGGAATTGGAGCAGGAGGAGCAGGGGCAGCAGCAGGAGCAGCTAGTATTAGTGGAGCAGCAGGACACGCAGGGCACGTGGGTCATTAATGATTGGCAGAAAAAAAGCCATAATAAAAAACTGCTAGGAAATCCTAGCAGTTTTTTTCAGCTTCTTGACGCTGACGTTCAATTTCAGCACGAAGTTGTGGTTCCGGTGCTTGCCAGCCTTCTGGCTTTAGAATCTTACCGTCGCCTTCACGGAATCGAGGCTTCCCATCAGGGAATAGTTTTGCCATGTTGGCGTTGTTTACAATTTCGAATCCTTTATCTGGACGTACGCCCATTTCTGCAAACGTTCCGAATGCAAAGTAAATAAGGTCAATCAGTGCATCGTATTGATCTTCAACAGTCGTTGCCTCTAGAAATTCTTCTAGTTCTTCCTGCATAAAACTTGCACGGATTTTTGCACGCTCTTCTGTTAATTTTGTTGGAGTATTTGTCACAGGATGTCCGAATACTTCATGCATTTTCGCAACAAGTTCGTATCCTTTATCTAAACCTTTTTCGTTTGTCATGTTGTTTCATCCTTTCTTACGTTATGCCGAAGTTTATTGTAACATAAGGTGATTATGAAATGAAAAGAACATCTTATCGAAATAAGATGTTCGCTCGTTATTCTTCTTTTTTTATTAAAAGCGATGAAATAAGATCGATGCCAAAAATACCGACGAGTAACATTGGTATAACGACAAGCAAGTAACGTGTGAAGGAAACATTTTTTAAGTATGTATGAGCAAATAAAAAGACGCCGAGAAATAAAATACCATTTAAAATAGGCTTTACTAATTTTTTAGACATAAGCTCCCCCATAAATATCTTCTCTCTCTATTTGATAATAAAAAACTCCTCTCTCCGTTGTATCATGCTGGAGAGAGGAGTTCAATCATTTCTCATTCAATGACACCAGAATTTGTAATATTTACGGTGTATTTTATATGAACCGGAACATCTTTATACATTTGTCTCCATTCTTCTAATTTGAATGGGCGATAATGTTGTTTATACTTTGCACCTAGTCCGAGAGGATCGACGCCTAAAGATTTAAATTGCTTAATTAACTTAGCAGCTTGTTTATCTAATTGTTTTTGGACATCTTTTTCAATGTTTTTTGTGTTCTTGTTATTTTCTAAGTTAATTTGTTTTGATAGTTCTTGAATACGTGCGTCAAGACGAACGTGAATGAAAAAAGAAGGCTTTCCGTTTTTAATTTTTATATCGTAAGTTGGAACAGAACGAATATTATTAATCATTACGTACGCAGAATCTGTTTTAAATTCATGTGAATCTAATTTATGTTTCTCTAATAGTCCTTTAAATATGAACATATCTTTTTCCGCAATTTTACCGATATATTTATCCTTTTTAAAAAGGCCAATTCCGGTAATTTTTATTTTATCACCATGCTTCTTTAGAATGGGAATATAGTAGTCTTTTCCTTCTTGATAATAGCGAAATGCTCCTATATGTAGATTATCCGCTGGTAAAGGTCCGGTCTCCATGTTATGTTCTAGCAATTTTTTTATATAAATTGCAACGTTGTATGAAGTCGAATATTTGCCTTTTAAAAGTTCAGTACCATTCCCATCTAATAAAGCAGCATATAAAGCGTTCCCTATATTCACATCTCGGAGTAATGTATCGAATGAAGTAGACATTCCTGTTTTGGCAAGTCTTATCGTATATAGAGCGACACGCATTTGTCCACTAGCAAAAGGTTGAGAAGACTCTAAAGATGTGTCTGCTTTTACTTGTTTTACCGCATTTGCACTGCCTTCAAAAACTTGAACTTTATTTCCTTTTTTTTGAATGGGACAAACGAATGTCACTTTTACTTTATTATCTTTTGCGACATCAAAAACGCTTCCTTGAATAAGTTGTACATCATCGATAATATTTTTTTGTAAACATCCAATTAGACTGAAGAATGTTATACAAGAAATAAGTATTAATTTGCTTGTGCTTTTGATTTTTTCCATTTTCTTTTCACCCACACAATAATAAATAGGATTGGGATGTATACATAAATGAGCCAAAAACTAACTTTTGATACATTACTAATAAAGTTATTAATATCGTGTCTGTTTGTTAAAAGTTGCGAAACAATGAGAGTGATAAAGATAAAAGCAATTAAAACACCCCTTTGTTTTACACGGAATATTTCATGAGTTCCTCTCATTGACGCCCATAAAGGGAGGATAAAACTTGAAATAATAACGAGTGCATAGCCTGAAATTGCAATATATTCGAGTCTTTCTATAAATGGTAATTGAATGACTTGGGTCATAGAAAGTTGTGCCCATATTGTTTTTAACAATTGCTTCTCACTAAAAAATGCAAAGGCTAAAAGGGTACTAAATAGATATAGAAGATTTGAAAATAGTGCTCCAAGCTGAGCGTATTTATGAGATTGCATAGGCTTTTTCACAAATGGATACACCATGAGGTAAATCTCAAAACCGGTCATACTGTAGATTGACAGTTGAGCGGATTTTAAAATGTCTGAAAAAGAATGTGTGAATATAGGTAGTAAATTATCCCAATGTGAATATTTCAAAACGAATAAGCTTAGAAATAAATATCCTAATGTACCACCAACAGAGATGACGCAAATACCGGTAATTACACGAAATCCAGAAGAGATAATGTAATAGCTAACTAAGCATAAAAAGAGTGTTAACATAAAGGTGGAAGCGGTAGGAAACATCCATACTTGAATAATTTCAACATATGTTCGGATGACTGAAATACTAACGATTAAAAAATAAGCCATAAAGATGATGCTAATGCCATTTCCTAGCCATTTTCCAAATGTTTGCCGATGTAAATCAACTAAATTCCCATTTGTTTCTTTTAATAAGACATACATCATCCATATAATAATATGGATGAAAATTCCCGTGATTATAACTCCCATCCAGCCGTCGTATCCAGCGGCTTTTGCGATAATTCGAGCGAATCCGAGAACTCCAGCACCGAACTGTGCACCGTGAATTAAGAAGAAAACAAAGACAGGAGATATTTGATATTTTTCTTGAACTTTACTCATCGAATGCACCTCATTTCTTAATCATCAAAGTCTGATCTATGTTTTGTTGAAATTCCTTTCGCTGCTTTTTTTACATGTTGTGGCCTTGCTTGTACATCTCTTGTATCAATCATTGTTAAAGGAAAACGAATCCAAGAATCTTTAACAGATTGTTGTCTTGTTGGATAAAACAAAGCGTATGGCTTGCGTAAAGAAGTAAGCCTGAATAGATGAGTAAATAAGAAGATAAATCCAAGAGAAATCCCGAACAATCCGCCTATTTCTGCAAACATAAGAAAAGGAAAGCGTAGTAATCGAACAGCGTTACCCATTTTATAAATAGGTGTAATAAAGGAAGCAAGTGCTGATAAGGCAACGATAATTAATAAAATATTGCTCGTTAAACCAGCTTGTACAGATGCTTGCCCGATTACGATACCGCCTACAATACCGAGCGTTTGACCAACTTTCATTGGTAACCTTGCGCCGGCTTCTCTTAATAAATCAATTGCAAGTTCTAAAAAGAGCGCTTCAATTAAAGGTGGGAATGGTACTTGTGCCCTTGATAAAATCAAAGTTTCAAGTAAATCACTTGGAATAAGTTCATAATGATAATTTAAAACTGCAACGTATAATGGTGTAGCGCAAATTGAAAATAGAACGGCAATTAATCTTAAAATCCTTGAAAATGTAGCGTACATCCAGGAGACGTTATAGTCTTCTGGTGAAATGAAAAAATCGAAATAGGATACAGGTGTTAGTAAAACACTTGGAGAACCATCAACGAAAATAGCGATTTTTCCATCAATTAGTGCTTTTGTAACTCTATCAGTGCGTTCTGTATTAATATAGAGAGGGAAGATCGATTTTTCACCCATCAATTCTTGTATATAAGCACTATCATTAATTTGATCATACTCAAGAGCGCGTAATGATTCTTCTAGAAAATCTACATTATCTTTTTCAGCGAGGTTGTCTAAATACATCATGACAACTTTTGTTTTGGAAAACTCGCCGATAATCATTTCTTTTGTTTGTAAATCCAAAACAGGAAGACGTTTTCGAACTAAATTAATGTTTGTATCAATATCCTCTACAAAACCTTCTTGCGGACCAATAACAGTTGATTCGTTTAAAGGAGGGGTTGGTGCACGATAATTATCAATTGCAATGTTTGCAAGCATACATTTTTGATCTTGCTGATTCAATTGAATAATCGCATGCCCCTTTAAAACCATATCCTCAATTTTTTGTAAGTCGTTCGTAATTGTAATGCCGCTCATCGGGATATGTTCCTTCAGCTCTTCTAGTGATGCGTTAGGTCGTTCTAAAAGAGTGGGCATTAAATACTTTTGTAATTTTTCTCCATCAAGTGAAGGTCGATAGTAAGAAATCCAATAAGGCATCGTTTCATCGTCGGATGTATGATAATTTACAAAATCACTAGACTTTTTCAGCTTCTCTATTAAATTTTGTAAAGAATGAATACGATCTTTTTCTGGTTTTGTAAAGTCATAAATACTATTACCTTTAGAGTTTTGCTGCTGTTGTCCTTGAGAAGATTTGTCTTGTTTAGCACTTTGTTGTTGATCCTGCTCGGAGTCGTTTTGCTTAGAATGTTGCTGTTGCCCTTGCTCCGAGTTGTCTTGCTTAGAGTGTTGTTGATTTTGCTCTGAGTTGTCTTGCTTAGAATGTTGCTGTTGTTCTTGAGAAGGTTCGTCTTGTTTAGCACTTTGTTGCTTACCTTGAGAGGAATCCTCTTGTTTAGCACTTTGTTGTTTATCTTGAGAGGAATCCTCTTGTTTAGCACTTTGTTGCTTACCTTGAGAGGAATCCTCTTGTTTAGCGCTTTGTTGTTTATCTTGAGACGAGTCCTCCTGTTTAGCACTTTGTTGCTTATCCTGAGAAGAATCTTTTTGCTCGTTATTTTTACCTTTATTATGTTTCATACTTCTAGTCTGTTCTTTGTTATCATCCTCTTGATTGTTAGAATGCTGCTCCCAGTTATCTGTTTCGTTTGCTTCTGGTGTATTTGATTTTTTTTTCTTACGTAACCAATTCCAAATCATATGTACGCCCTCTTTAATCTTGTAATATAGTGCTATTTTGTGGCTAATTTTGTATATTATTCATTTATTTATGAAAAGAAGAAGGAGATTAGTTTGCATAGAAAAAAATCTTTAGTAAGCAGTTCATACTATAACGGGGAGAGGGAGAGTCTGTGCAAATTGTAAAAAAGGAGAAGTTTGTTTTAAAAGAGTTTACGTTTGAAAATGGCAGGGAAATTCCTGTTCAAATGGGATACGAGACATATGGTACGTTGAATAGAGAAAGGTCAAATGTGATTTTGGTTTGTCATTATTTTAGTGCAACAAGTCATGCGGCAGGAAAATATACAGTGCATGATGAGGAGTCTGGTTGGTGGGATGGGCTCATTGGACCTGGGAAAGCAATTGATACAAATAAGTATTTTGTTATATGTACGGATAATCTTTGTAATGTGCAGGCGAGGAATCCATATGTGATTACAACAGGACCGAAATCGATTAATCCAGAAACTGGAAAAGAATATGCTGTGGATTTTCCGGTTTTTACATTTCTTGATGTAGCTCGTATGCAATATGAGTTAATAAAAGGTATGGGAATTTCAAGGTTACACGCTGTAATCGGACCGTCGGCGGGGGGAATGATTGCACAACAATGGGCGGTTCACTATCCACATATGGTAGAGCGGATGATTGGCGTTATTACGAACCCACAAAATCCAATTATTACGTCTGTAAACGTAGCACAAAATGCGATTGAGGCAATTCAACTGGATCCAAGTTGGAAAGATGGAAAATACGGAGAAGAGCAGCCGATAAAAGGGCTTCATTTAGCAAATAGAATGATGTTTATGAACGCGTTTGATGAGCATTTTTATGAAATGGCATTTCCTCGTAATAGTATAGAGATAGAACCTTATAAAAAGTTTTCTACATTAACATCATTTGAAAAAGAGATAAATAAAGCGACATATAGAAGTATAGAGTTAGTAGATGCAAATTCATGGATGTATACTGCGAAGGCAGTTTTATTGCATGATATTGCACATGGGTTTTCTTCACTAGAAGAATCTCTTTCTAACATAGAAGCGAATGTACTTATGATTCCGTGTAAACAAGATTTGCTTCAGCCGTCTCGTTATAATTATAAAATGGTAGATATTTTGCAAAAACAAGGAAAATATGCGGAAGTGTATGAGATAGAAAGTATAAATGGGCATATGGCAGGAGCATTTGATATTCATTTATTTGAAAAGAAAGTTTATGAATTTTTGAATCGGAAAGTATCTAGTTTTGTGTAGAAGACAAATGATGGGGAAAAGGTGCAATGTTTGTAATAGGCACCTTTTTTTACATAATTTGTAGACGGAAAATATATGTAGCGATTGCTATACCGAAAAACGCTATGCTAAGCAATAGAAATAAGAATGACATTTCTTGTGGGGAGTTTATTTTTCTATTATTTTTCATACTAAGAGCAATAATTGCAGCGAGTAAGAACACAATGCCCATAATGAAAAGAAAAAGCGTCATTTTAATCGACTCCTTTCATAAAACAAGTATATTGAGGATACAATGTGCTAGTTATGTTTGTAAAGAATAAATTTTTAGAGAAAATTGAGAAATAGTTTTTCGATTCTTTGCGTTCTTTCTTTTGCGTGCTAAAATTGGTAGAGAATGTTTGTGAAAAAGAAACTAAAGGTTTTATTGTATATAAGGAGGAACTACATATGACAGAAGTTAATACAATTACTACAGAAGAGGTACAAGAGCGTTTAGAAAATGGAGAAACGTTATTTTTAGTAGATGTAAGAGAAGATGAAGAAGTAGCGGCAGGAAAGATTCCAGAAGCTGTACATATTAAAATGGGCGATATCCCACATAAAGTAGATTTCTTTAATAAAGAGAATGAATATATCTTTATTTGTCGTTCAGGAATGCGCAGTGAAAATGTATGTCATTATTTAAATGAGCAAGGATTTAAAACAGTGAATATGGTTGGCGGTATGCTTCAATATGAAGGTGAAACGAAATAGTTAATAGTTAAAAACTTGAAACGAGTCTGTTTCAAGTTTTTTTCTTTTGCATACAGTATAAAAAAGGAGGAGGGGTCAATGGGGATTAACTTGCGTAAAGTAAAAATTATTAATAATACAGGAGCTGTTAATGTCGGCGACTGTTATGATATCTCGCCTTTAGCTGTAGCAAAAGTATATGCAGGTGCTGGAGGGTCGAGTGCGGCTATTTTTTTAAATGGGAAAAGACAGCCAGAAGCAGTCATTAGAACATCAGTGTTTCTTCCGCCATTAGCAACTAGTACACGTACATTAGGTTCATAGAGGAAAGGTAGAGTGTAATTATGCCTGCTCATATAAAAGAATTTGTTATTGTGAATAACACTGGAAATATATTTACCGGTGATAATTTGAGTGATACTTCATTTACTGCTTCGAAATCATATAGTGGTTCAATGGGGTGCACTTGGATTGATGTTGTTACAGTAATAGGGACGGAGACAAAGCTTTGTTTACAGCCGGGTGATTCGGTGACGACAACATATACAAGAGGCACTCCTGCTGGTACTGTAACAGGAATAAATATGGGGCAAAGTGTAAATGCATCGGGTATAGCACAAGCTGTCCCTAATACAGATAATATGGATTCAGTTGCTGGACTCCCTTAAGGAATTAAGGGAGTTTTTATTATTTAAAATAAAAATAGTCTTGGAAATTATTTTTGTAAATAGATTAAGAAGAGGTTTATTTATTATGAAAAAGACGGTTTGTAGGTGGTGAAAGTGTGAAGAAACGTGATAATAATGGGGGGCAAAATTCGTTAAGCTCTAATTTTAGAATTCCCCCCGAACTTATTGGGCCTACTTTCCCTCCTGTTCCAACTGGATTTACAGGTATAGGGATTACTGGCCCAACAGGTCCACGGGGTCCAACTGGTCCTCAAGGACCAAGAGGATTACAAGGTCCGATGGGGGAGATGGGCCCGACAGGACCTCAAGGTGTGCAAGGGATACAAGGATCAGTTGGGCCAATAGGTGCAACTGGACCAGAAGGACAGCAGGGGCCACAAGGATTGAGAGGACCACAAGGAGAAACTGGAGCGACAGGACCTCAAGGGGTGCAAGGGTTACAAGGTCCGATTGGTCCAACGGGAGCGACTGGGGCACAAGGTATACAAGGGATACAGGGATTACAGGGGCCAATTGGAGCGACGGGACCTGAGGGACCTCAAGGAATTCAAGGCGTCCAAGGGTTACCGGGTGCAACTGGTCCACAAGGAATACAAGGAGCACAAGGGATACAAGGAACACAAGGACCGAGTGGAAATACAGGTGCAACCGGAGCGACTGGTCAGGGGATAACAGGTCCGACGGGAGTAACCGGTCCAACAGGGATCACTGGCCCGTCAGGAGGACCTCCTGGTCCGACGGGGCCGACTGGTGCGACAGGTCCGGGTGGTGGACCAAGTGGAAGTACAGGTGCGACTGGAGCAACGGGGAATACTGGGGCTACAGGAAGTACAGGGGTAACAGGAGCAACGGGAAGTACAGGTCCGACTGGAAGCACGGGAGCACAGGGCTTGCAAGGAATCCAAGGGATTCAAGGGCCAATTGGGCCAACAGGTCCAGAAGGTCCGCAGGGTATTCAAGGTATTCCTGGTCCGACGGGAGTAACTGGTGAACAAGGAATACAAGGAGTGCAAGGTATTCAAGGGGCAACGGGAGCAACAGGGAATCAAGGTCCACAAGGAATACAGGGGGCTATAGGGCCTCAAGGGGCCACAGGAGCAACAGGAGATCAAGGTCCACAAGGAATCCAAGGAGTACCAGGGCCATCAGGAGCAACAGGCCCACAGGGAGTTCAAGGGATACAAGGTCCGATGGGTGATATAGGACCAACAGGTCCAGAAGGCCCAGAGGGACTTCAGGGCCCGCAAGGAATCCAAGGTGTGCCAGGGCCAGTTGGAGCAACGGGTCCAGAGGGTCCTCAGGGGATACAAGGTATTCAAGGACCGGTAGGAACAACAGGCCCACAAGGTCCCCAAGGAATACAGGGAATACAAGGTGTGCAAGGGATAACGGGAGCAACTGGAGTACAAGGAGCAACTGGAATTCAAGGGATACAAGGGGAAATAGGAGCAACGGGTCCAGAGGGTCCCCAAGGAGTGCAAGGTGCTCAAGGGGAGATTGGTCCAACAGGTCCGATGGGTCCCCAAGGTGTGCAAGGAGTACAAGGAATTCAAGGAGCGACGGGCGCACAAGGAGTGCAAGGTCCACAGGGAATTCAAGGAATCCAAGGTCCGACGGGGGCAACAGGAGATACAGGAGCAACAGGTGCGACAGGGGAAGGCACTACAGGCCCAACAGGAGTAACCGGTCCAACAGGGGTAACAGGCCCATCTGGAGGACCAGCAGGACCGACCGGCCCAACGGGGCCATCAGGTCCGGCGGGAGTAACTGGTCCATCTGGTGGACCACCTGGCCCGACAGGAGCAACAGGTGCGACAGGAGTAACAGGAGATACTGGGGCGACAGGCTCAACTGGAGTGACAGGAGCGACAGGAGAAACGGGAGCAACCGGAGTGACGGGTTTGCAAGGTCCGCAAGGAATCCAAGGTGTGCAGGGAGAGATAGGTCCGACGGGTCCCCAAGGTGTTCAAGGTCCCCAAGGAATTCAAGGAGTAACGGGGGCCACTGGAGATCAAGGTCCGCAAGGGATTCAAGGCCCACAAGGCGACATAGGTCCAACCGGCCCACAAGGAATTCAAGGCCCACAAGGTTCTCAAGGAATCCAAGGAGCGACAGGGGGAACAGGAGCACAAGGTCCACAGGGAATCCAAGGTCCGCAAGGTGACATAGGTCCGACTGGGCCACAAGGTCCAACTGGAATCCAAGGGATACAAGGAGAGATAGGTCCAACAGGTCCAGAAGGCCCAGAGGGACTTCAGGGCCCGCAAGGAATCCAAGGTGTGCCAGGGCCAGTTGGAGCAACGGGTCCAGAGGGTCCTCAGGGGATACAAGGCATTCAAGGACCGGTAGGAGCAACAGGCCCACAGGGTCCACAAGGAATACAGGGAATCCAAGGTGTGCAAGGGATAACGGGAGCAACTGGAGCACAAGGAGCAACTGGAATTCAAGGGATACAAGGGGAAATAGGAGCAACGGGTCCAGAGGGTCCCCAAGGAGTGCAAGGTATACAAGGGGCGATTGGTCCAACAGGTCCGATGGGCGCACAAGGAGTGCAAGGAATACAAGGGATTCAAGGAGCAACAGGTGCACAAGGAGTTCAAGGCCCACAAGGGATTCAAGGGATACAAGGTCCGACGGGAGCAACAGGAGATACGGGGGCAACCGGAGCGACGGGAGAAGGAACTACCGGTCCAACAGGAGTAACCGGTCCAACAGGGGTGACTGGCCCGTCAGGAGGACCAGCAGGACCGACCGGCCCAACGGGGCCATCAGGTCCGGCAGGAGTGACAGGTCCATCAGGTGGACCACCTGGCCCGACAGGAGCAACAGGTACGACAGGAGTAACAGGAGATACCGGGGCGACAGGCTCAACTGGAGTGACAGGAGCGACAGGAGCAACGGGAGCAACCGGAGTGACGGGTTTACAGGGTCCGCAAGGAATCCAAGGTGTTCAAGGAGAGATAGGTCCAACCGGTCCACAGGGTATTCAAGGTCCCCAAGGAATCCAAGGAGTAACGGGGGCAACTGGAGCACAAGGTCCCCAAGGAATTCAAGGCCCACAAGGCGACATAGGTCCAACCGGCCCACAAGGAATTCAAGGTCCACAAGGTCCTCAAGGAATCCAAGGAGCGACGGGGGCAACTGGGGCACAAGGCCCACAGGGAATCCAAGGTCCGCAAGGTGACATAGGCCCGACCGGCCCACAAGGCCCCCAAGGAATTCAAGGCCCGCAAGGAATTCAAGGTCCAACGGGAGCTACAGGAGCAACCGGAGCGACAGGTCTCCAAGGAATTCAAGGCCCACAAGGAATCCAAGGCCCGCAAGGAATTCAAGGTCCAACGGGAGCTACAGGAGCAACCGGAGCGACAGGTCCACAAGGAATTCAAGGTCCACAAGGAATCCAAGGCCCACAAGGAATTCAAGGCCCAACGGGAGCTACAGGAGCAACCGGAGCGACAGGTCCACAAGGAATCCAAGGTCCAGCGGGGGCAACTGGAGCAACGGGTTCACAAGGTCCAACTGGGGATACAGGTCCAACAGGTTCACAAGGGATTCAAGGTCCAACTGGTCCAACAGGAGCTGGAGCAACCGGAGCCACAGGAGCGACTGGAGTTAGTACAACTGCAACGTATGCGTTTGCGAATAATACATCAGGAACCGCTATTTCCGTTTTATTAGGTGGTACGAACGTACCATTACCGAACAATCAAAATATTGGCCCAGGAATAACCGTTAGTGGTGGAAATACTGTATTTACAGTTGCGAATGCAGGAAACTATTATATAGCCTATACAATTAATTTAACGGCAGGTTTACTTGTAAGTTCTCGTATAACTGTAAATGGCAGTCCGCTTGCGGGAACGATAAATGCCCCGACAGTCGCTACTGGTTCATTTAGTGCAACAATAATCACTAACTTGCCTGCTGGAGCTGCTGTTAGCTTACAGTTATTTGGAGTAGTTGCAGTAGCTACATTATCTACGGCAACGCCAGGGGCTACTCTAACTATTATTAGATTAAGTTAATAAGCAGAAAACCTTGAAACTTTTATGTTTCAAGGTTTTTTATCCTTGTATTTGTAAGTAAACCTCGTTAACCAGGGGGAGTGGATACCCTCTAATTATTTAAAGTTTCACTTTATTCACTTGAGCAAAAACATCGCAGTTCGAAAATATATTATAATAGAATGAAAAGAAAGAAATTTGGCAGAAAGGGAGGGTGGCGATGCAGGAGATGGTTAAAGATTTTTTTGGACGCCCACTTCAAGATTTACGTATATCTGTCATTGATCGTTGCAATTTTAGATGTACATATTGTATGCCAGCGGAAATATTTGGGCCAGAATATGCTTTTTTGAAAGACGAGTTTTTACTAACTTTTGATGAAATTGAGCGTTTGGCAAAATTATTTGTTAGCATCGGTGTACGGAAAATTAGACTTACTGGCGGTGAGCCACTGCTTCGTAAAGATTTAACAAAACTTATTGCACGTCTTGTGAAAATTGATGGGCTAATAGATATAGGGTTAACGACAAATGCTATTCATTTAACGAAACAAGCGAAGGCATTAAAAGAAGCTGGATTACATAGAGTGAATGTTAGTTTAGATGCGATAGATGATGACATATTTAAGAATATTAATGGTCGAAATATTAATACGAAACCGGTAATTAAGGGAATTATAGCAGCTAAAGAGGCGGGACTGGAAGTAAAGGTAAATATGGTTGTGAAAAAAGGGATGAACGATCATCAAGTACTTCCGATGGCTGCGTATTTTAAAGAGCAAGGAATCACGCTTCGGTTTATTGAGTTTATGGATGTTGGTAGTACAAATGGGTGGAATTTTGATCAAGTCGTTACAAAACGAGAATTAATTGAGATGATTCATAAGGTGTATCCGCTTGAGCCGGCTGAAGCGCATTACTTTGGTGAAGTTGCGAAGCGATATCGGTATGTTGGAACAAATGTTGAAGTTGGTTTTATTACATCTGTCTCTGAGTCATTTTGTGCCTCTTGTACGAGGGCGAGAATTTCGGCAGATGGAAAGTTTTATACGTGCTTATTTGCGACAGAGGGTTTGGATGTAAGAGAACTTCTTAGAGGAAATCTTTCGGATGAGGAGTTATTAAGTGTTATACAAGATGTATGGATGAATAGAAAAGATAGGTATTCGGATGAACGAACAGAAGAAAGTGCAAAAAATCGTCCGAAAATCGAAATGTCTTATATAGGAGGATAAGAAAGGGGGCTATCGCATGCAGGAGCGATATTCAAGACAAATATTATTTTCTGGTGTTGGAGAAGAAGGACAGAGAAAAATAAGAGAGAAGCATGTGCTTATTATTGGTGCTGGTGCTCTCGGTGCGGCAAATGCAGAAGCGATTGTTAGAGCAGGGGTTGGAAAAGTAACGATTGCTGATCGGGATTATGTAGAATGGAGTAATTTACAAAGACAACAACTATATACGGAAGAAGATGCAAAGCAGTATAAACCGAAGGCGATAGCGGCTGCAGAACATTTACAAGCAATTAATTCTGAGGTGGAAATAAATCCTGTTGTGACAGATGTAACGGTGCAAGAAATGGAAGAATTAGTGAATGATGTAGATTTAATATTAGATGCGACAGATAATTTTGAAACGCGTCTTCTCATTAATGATATTTCACAAAAGTATAATATTCCGTGGATATATGGTGGGTGCGTCGGGAGTTACGGAGTAACGTATACAATTTTACCAGGGAAAACACCGTGTTTTCGCTGTTTAATGGAGCATCCGGCGAGCGGAGCAACATGTGACACAGCTGGTATTATACAACCGGCAGTACAATTAGTAGTTGCGCATCAAATTACGGAAGCGCTGAAAATATTAGTAGAAGACTTTGGGGCGCTTCGTGAAACGATGTTATCGTTTGATCTTTGGAATAATCAACAGATGGCATTTAAAGTGAATAGGCAGAAAAAAGATACTTGTTTATCTTGCGGAAGGTTACGTACATATCCGAGTTTAACATTTGAAGCACAAACAAAAACAGAAGTGTTATGTGGGCGAAATACAGTACAAATTCGCCCGGGTGTGCGGAAGAATTTTAATTTAGAAGAAATTAAAAAGCGCTTACAAAGAAGCGTAGAGATAAAGGCGACACCTTATTTATTATCATTTCCGGTAGAAGAATATCGTTTTGTTTTATTTACAGATGGCAGGGCGTTTATTCATGGGACGAATGATATGAATGTAGCGAAAAGTTTATATGCAAGATATATAGGTTGAACCTAAAGGGAATCCTTTAGGTTCAACGGAGAGAGGATTATGAATTTCTCGTATAATCTCCACTTTTTCCACCTGTTTTTTCAAGTAAGTACGTTTCGCCGATAATCATACCTTTATCGATAGCTTTACACATATCATACACAGTAAGAGCGGTAGCGGAAGCAGCTGTTAAAGCTTCCATTTCAACACCGGTGCTACCTTCTGTTTTAACTTTTACTTCAATGAGTAAACGATATTGTTCTTCTGATTGTTTCCAATCGAAAGAAACGTCAACACCTTTTAATAATAAAGGATGGCACATTGGGATAATATCAGAAGTTCGTTTCGCAGCCATAATGCCTGCGATTTGCGCAACTGCTAATACGTCACCTTTCCCAATTTCATTGTGAGAGATTTTATCGTAAATTTCTTTCGTAACGACAATGCTAGAGCACGCAATTGCTGTTCGAACGGTTGTTTTTTTGTCGCTTATATCAACCATTTTTGCGCGTCCTTGGTCATTAAAATGTGTAAATGAAGACATGGAATTCCTCCTTGAAGTAATTTCTATTGAATACATAAAGTTTAATCGAGATAAAAAAAATTGCAAATATGAGGTGAGAAACGATGGTAGAAAAACGAATTCCAATTCAAGTTGCTGAGGCAGTAGAACGGGTAATGAAATATGCAAAGCATGGTGAAGTAGAAGAAATTTCTATTACGGAAAGTTACGGGAGAATTCTCGGGGAAGATGTTGTCTCAGATCATGACGTTCCTCATTTTGATCGTTCCCCTTACGATGGTTTCGCCATTCGAGCAGAAGATACGAAAGGAGCAACCCAAGAGAATCCAATTGAATTTGAAGTAATAGGAGAAATCGGGGCGGGGTCTGTTTTTTTAGAAGAAGTAGGAGCTTTTAAAGCGATTCGTATTATGACAGGAGCAGCTATTCCAGAAGAATGTAATGCAGTCGTAATGCTCGAGCTGACAGAAGGGTTTGAGAAGAACGGGAAAACATATATGAAGTTAAAACGCCCTTTTAATAACGGTGACAATGTGTCGTTTAAAGGAGAAGACATAAAACAAAATCAAGTTCTCGTTAAGAAAGGTGTTGCAATTAACCCAGGGATTGCAGCCTTACTAGCAACGTTTGGATATAGCACTGTGAAAGTTGTAAAACAGCCTGTTGTCGGTATTGTAACGACAGGAAGTGAATTATTAGAAGTACATGAGCCTTTAGAACCGGGGAAAATTAGAAATAGTAACTCGTATATGATCGCAGCTCAAATTATGAAAGCTGGCGGGAAAGTTCGTTATTATGGTCAACTCGCGGATGAGTTAGATGCATGTTTTACAGCTGTTCAATCAGCGGTGGATGAGGTCGACATTTTAATTACAACAGGCGGTGTATCAGTAGGAGATTATGACTACTTACCAGCTATTTATGAAAGGTTACAGGCGAATGTACTCTTTAATAAGATAGCCATGAGGCCCGGAAGTGTAACGACAGTAGCTGAAGTTGATGGAAAGTTACTCTTCGGTTTATCAGGAAATCCTTCTGCTTGTTATGTAGGCTTTGAATTATTTGTGCATCCAATTATAAAAACATATTTGTATGCGAAGGAACCTCACGTATATAGAGCGGATGCTATTTTACAAAAAGATTTTCCAAAGCCAAATCCATTTACTCGTTTCGTAAGAGCGAACGTAACAATTGTGGACGGAGCGTTACAAGCGATGCCGGTTGGTTTAGATAAATCGAGTGCGGTATCTTCACTTGCAGATGCGAATGCTTTTATCGTGTTACCTGGAGGAACGAGAGGATTTGAGACCGGAATGAAAGTATCCGTATTATTGTTAGAGCACTCTGAGGGATGTGATTGGCCATGGGCAAAGCCCCTTCAATCTTACAAATAGTAGGATATCAAAATAGCGGAAAAACGACACTTGTAGAGAAAATTGTGCATGTGTTAGCTGAAAGTGAAATGAAAGTTTCTACAATTAAACATCACGGGCACGGAGGTTTTCCAGAAGTAGCGCAAAAAGATAGCGAAAGGCACCGTAAAGCTGGTGCTGTCGTAAGTAGTGTAGAAGGTGCTGGATTGCTTTCACTTTCTTCACTAAGAAAGAAATGGTCCTTGCAAGAAATTATTCGCTTATATGAGTTTTTTGAAGTGGATACAATTTTAATAGAGGGCTATAAAAAAGAGAACTACCCGAAAGTAGTGTTACTTCGTTCTGCGGAAGACGTTGAACTTTTACATGAAGTAGAAAATATAGTGGCGATTATTACGTGGTATGATGTCCCGGCAAATATACGAGAAGAATATAAAGTATTTCATATAACAGAAGAAGAGTTGTACATAGACTGGTTTTTACAAACGGTTAGGAGTGCGAAATGACAAATACATATTATGAAGTAATTGATACAGAAATCTCGATTGAAGAGGTAACGAAGAAAGTGATTCGACGTGAATGCGGTGCTGTTACAACATTTATTGGAACGGTTAGAGAGTTTACGAAAGGGCGTCGTACATTATACTTAGAGTATGTTGCTTATAAGACGATGGCAGAAAAGATGCTAGAGAAAATTGGTCTGGAAGTGAAAGAGAAATGGCCGGGTACATATGTTGCGATTACACATCGCATCGGTACGTTGCAAATTTCTGATATAGCGGTTGTTGTTGCTGTTTCAACACCACACCGTAAAGCGGCTTATGAAGCAAATGAATATATTATGGAACGCATAAAACAAATTGTTCCGATTTGGAAAAAGGAGTTTTGGGAAGATGGTGACTCATGGATTGGTGATCAATTAGAAAAAACACCATATCCGGCGGGAGAGCCTGGGAAGGAGCTATAAGTATGATTAGAGTATTGTTATTTGCGCACTTGCAAGAAGAAGCAGGGACAAGTGAATTACAAATAGAGAAAGAAAATATTACGGTTGCAGAGTTAAAAGATGTTGTTGCGAAAGAATATAATGTACCAGTTTCAGAGCCAATTATGGTTGCGATTAATGAAGAATACGCAAATGAAGATGACAGGGTCCAAGATGGTGATGTGGTTGCACTTATACCACCAGTGAGTGGTGGTTAATATTGGATTCATTAAAACGACTTTCCTAAGTAGGGGAAGTCGTTTTTTTTATGGCGTTTTTGAGAACACTAACTTATAGGATAAGGAGGACGTTATGAAAAAAATATGTGTAATTATTACAGCGATATGTTCTATCTTTTTCTCTTCTCCAAGCGATTCTTTCGCGAAAGAATCAAGAGAACAGCTTTTAGAGAGTGCGTTATTGAATAGGTACTATTCGGTTATTAGACAAGTGACAGAAGATCAATATGAATGTGATGCAGTTATAAATATAAAGCGTCTCGGCAGGAAAGATGAATTTGTTCCTAGATTTGAAGTGACGCTACAATTTCTTACATTTCAAGGGGCGCATAATCCGCCAAATGACAAAGTTACACTTACTTTGGAGGATTATTTAGATCATATAAAGGTAAAAAATGTGGAGCGAGAAAAAAATGTTTCTAATGATATTGTAGAAAAGATTTGTGCTCGCAAAAAAGAAAAAATGAAAGCTCATTCTAATGATTGAGAGCGGTAACTTATTCCGCTATTTGCGGGATGATTAAAGTTTAAATTTATGACATTTTACAGAGAAAGGTAATGGGCGATGGATATATTTTTAGCAATTTTACCAGCTATATTTTGGGGGAGTATTGTGTTATTTAACGTAAAACTGGGCGGGGGACCGTATAGTCAAACGCTTGGAACAACGTTTGGAGCACTTATTTTCTCAATTGTTGTTTATATTTTTATGAAGCCAGTATTAACACCTACCGTGATTGGGGTTGGAGTTGTGTCAGGTTTATTTTGGGCGCTTGGTCAGGCGAATCAATTGAAAAGTATTGATTTAATGGGCGTTTCGAGGACGATGCCAATTTCAACAGGACTTCAATTAGTTGCGACGACTTTATTTGGCGTTATCGTATTTCATGAATGGTCCACGACAATATCGGTCGTCCTTGGGATTTTAGCGCTCGTTTGTATTATTGTCGGTGTTATTTTAACATCACTTCAAAGTGAAGAAGAAAAGAATGCAGAGCAAGCAGCAAATTTTAAAAGAGGTATCATAATTTTATTAATTTCAACAGTCGGTTATTTAGTTTACGTAGTAGTGATTAGATTATTTAACGTAGATGGTTGGTCAGCTTTATTACCACAAGCAGTTGGTATGGTATTAGGAGGGATTTTGCTTACCTTTAAACATCATCCATTCAATAAATATGCAATCCGAAATATTATTCCAGGATTAATTTGGGCAGCTGGAAATATGTTTTTATTCATTTCGCAGCCGCGTGTTGGAGTCGCAACAAGTTTCTCGCTATCGCAAATGGGGATTATTATTTCCACGCTTGGTGGGATCCTTATATTAGGTGAAAAGAAAACGAAACGCCAATTAACGGGTATCGTTGTCGGTATCGTTTTTATTATTGCAGCCGGAATTATGTTAGGTATAGCAAAAAGTTAAAGGAGGTATTGAAATGTATAGTGATTTAGAAGGAAAAGTGGTCGTTATTACAGGATCAGCAACTGGTCTTGGTAGGGCGATGGGAGTAAGGTTTGCTAAGGAAAAAGCGAAAGTGGTTATTAATTATCGCTCACGAGAATCAGAAGCAAATGATGTGTTAGAAGAAATTAAAAAGGTAGGCGGAGAAGCGATTGCTGTAAAAGGTGATGTAACCGTCGAATCAGATGTTGTGAATCTCATTCAATCTGCTGTGAAAGAATTTGGTACGCTCGACGTTATGATTAATAATGCAGGGATAGAAAATGCAGTACCATCGCATGAAATGCCACTTGAAGATTGGAATAAAGTAATCAATACAAATTTAACAGGTGCTTTCTTAGGAAGTAGAGAAGCGATTAAATATTTTGTAGAACATGACATTAAAGGGTCTGTCATTAATATGTCTAGTGTTCATGAGAAAATTCCGTGGCCACTATTTGTGCACTATGCAGCGAGTAAGGGTGGCATTAAACTGATGACAGAAACGTTAGCGCTAGAATATGCGCCAAAAGGTATTCGAGTAAATAATATAGGACCAGGTGCAATTAATACGCCGATCAATGCAGAAAAGTTTGCTGATCCTAAAAAACGTGCTGACGTAGAAAGTATGATACCGATGGGCTACATTGGAAAACCAGAAGAAATTGCAGCAGTAGCAACTTGGCTCGCTTCTTCAGAGGCGAGTTATGTAACGGGAATTACGCTATTTGCAGATGGTGGAATGACGTTATATCCATCGTTTCAAGCTGGGCGTGGGTAATATAAAAGGACGAAGAGATAAAACTCTTCGTCCCTTTTTTTACAAAAAAAATAGCGGCCAGCTATTTTAAATTTAGTGATTAATTGTATCTTGAAGAAATTCTGTTGCTTGATGTTCAGTAACATTTTGTACGAGCGCGACTTCGCTGATCATCATTTTTCGGGCATTATCTAGCATTTGTTTTTCGCTCGCATTTAATGCTCGCTCTTTATTACGGCGAAGTAAATCCCGAACAACTTCTGCGCTATCTTGTAAATTGCCGTTTTTCATTTTTTCCATATTCATTGTATATCTTTGTTTCCATGAGAGTGATGGGTCTGACTCCCCGTTTTGAAATTCAAGAAGTATATCATCTAACGTACCTCGATCAACGATATAACGAATACCTGATTTTTTTAATTGTTCCATCGGAAGCATTACTTGCATATCTTTACTAATGATGCGTATCACACAATATTGACGTGAAGTACCTAATATTTCTTTCTCTTCAATTGCTTCAATGATTCCTGCACCGTGCATTGGATAAACGATTTTATCACCAATTTGAAACAAATCATCCACCTCCATATGTGGTAACCACTTTTAATGATAGCATACGTATGTAAAAATGTCAAATTTTATATAATAACATAATATTTATATTCGAGTCAATAAGATAAAGTGCTTTTTTATGTTTTTTTTGGGACCTTATTTATAGTGATTTTTTCAGAAAAATAGTACAGGTGAAGAAAGAAGGCATATCCACTTATTTTTAAGCATAAAATGTAAAAGCGCTAATACAATATACCTAAATCCGTTCTTTGCAAAGGAGGGAGAGAAGGTGGGGCGCACAATAAAAATTGATATTACAAATAAAGTTGTAGCTAAATTTAGACCAAATTATTTGGAATTATATACGAGTAAATTTATGATAGGTAAGTTTTATGTCTATACTGAAGATAAAGAATATGTGTTAGAAGACGGATATATATATGAGAATGGAAAGTTTTATCGCATCATAGATACGCACCGTGGCAATAATCAAGCGGCGGAGGGCTGCGATCTAGGACGGTGTTAACATGATTCGTGTGAAAGTGTTTGATGAAAGTCACGAAAAAGACTTAGAAGACGCTGTGAATGTTTTTTTGAAAAAGATTGATGATAGCAACTTTGTAGATATTAAGTATCAAGTTGGTGTTTCCATTAACGACGATGAAAACCAAATTTATTGTTTTTCAGCAATGATCGTTTATAAAGCATAAAAAAGAGCTGGCTCACCCAGCTCTTTTTTATGTTTTATGTTGGGACAACATGTGTCGGTAATACGTTCATAATAGATTGGGGTGTGCCTAATTTCTTTGTCGTTAAAAGAGGCTCCCCTGTTTCATGATTTTGGGCATCTTTACACATACCAAGGTGATAACGATCACCTAAAAATGGATCAATATAAAAACCGTTTTTAAATACTTTATCATTCGGATGTTTTTCATGGTGAATATCAGAGCAGTTAATGCAATAGAACATAGCGTTCAACCCCTTTTTATTTTGTTTGAAAAAAGTGAGTCGGTAGTCATTTCGCTCCTAAGGAAATGTTGAGGAGAAGAGAAATAACTACCTACTCAAATGGTGGGCATATTCCTTCTGATTTGTCATATCTCGCGTATTGTCCCTGAGGGAAGGAGGAGAGACGAAGTACGCATGATATAAGTAAGGCGCTTCTTTCAATATGGATGATGGAGTTTCATGTTGAGAGAAGTTTTTATTTTGTATTGCCTTTGTGAGTATATTATGAGGAAATGCTAAGAGGGTGTTTGTCCTGTTGAAAAAATGTTGAGAATTTCTCAACAGTAAAAGAATTAGCATTGACATGAAACTAAAAGGTGTTATATTATCGAAGTGCAACCAAAAGGTGTTATGTTATAACGCCGAGTAAAGGAGAATGAACATGGAACAACAAAATACATTAAATGATATTAAACAAACAATCGTTTTTAACGCGTCTATTCAAAAGGTATGGAGTGTAGTATCAACTGCAGAAGGAATTGCGTCATGGTTTATGCCAAATGATTTTGTATTAGAAGTAGGACATGAATTTCATGTGCAATCGCCATTTGGGCCATCACCATGTAAAGTGTTAGAAATTGATGAGCCAAACTATTTATCTTTCTCATGGGATACAGATGGCTGGGTTGTTTCATTTAATTTGAAAGACTTAGGAGATAACAAAACAGAATTTACGTTAATTCACGGCGGCTGGAAACATCCTGATGAAATTCTTCCGAAAGCGAATGCGAAGAGCTCTATTATTCGCGATAGAATGAGCGGTGGTTGGGTAGCGATTGTAAATGAAAAACTGAAAAAGGTTGTCGAAGGCTAAGTGTCCTCGTCAGCAGCGAAATATGATGTATTTCAAGCAATTGCTGATCCAACCCGCCGAGAAGTAATACGGTTATTAAGTGACAAAGAGTTACCGATTTCCAAAATAACGGATCATTTTCCGATGAGTCGTACTGCGGTTGTAAAGCACCTTCATATTCTTTCAGAAGCGAATTTAGTAAGTGGAAGAAAAAGCGGAAGAGAGAAGATATATCGTTTGCATCCAGAACCATTAGAAGAATTACAACAGTGGCTCTCGTATTATGAACGTTTTTGGGATAATAAATTATCCATGCTGAAACATATTGTGGAGAATGAAGAATAAAAAAAGGATGACCAAAATGGTCATCCTTTTTATTGTTGCTCACTTGTTTGTGTAGCTGGCTTTAATAAAAGCCAAGCAATAATTAATGTAAATACTGCTAATACGAAAGTGCTCATATAAATGACATGTACGCTTGATGCTAATGCGGATTGTGATTCGGTTACTACGTTTGCTGTAGTACCGCCATGTCCACCAGATACAAGATCAAGATTTTTAATACCACGTGCGTGAATCATCGTATTAAAGATTGTACCGAATATTGCAGCACCTAACGTTTGACTAAATGTATTAATAAATGTATTTAAACCAACAGCTGTCCCGCGTGTATGAGCTGGCACGGCTGCTTGAATTGTTACCATGTAAATCGGTGTCACAAGCCCCATTCCTAAGCCGAATAATCCGACTGCTACATAAATAAGGAACGATGGTGAATTTGTTGATAGTGTAAATAATAAGAACGTAGCAACTGATAAGATGCTAGCTCCAAGTAAAATAATTTGTTTCGTTTTTAACTTGCCAACTAAGTTACCCGAGAACATAGCCCCAAATGTCCACATAACAGGAATTGGCATTAAAATGAGTCCAGCTTCTGTTGCATTTTTTCCTAAAACACCCTGGCTCCAAATTGGAAGATACACAGTAATACTAATAATCATTGCGCCAGCAATAAGAGTTAATATATTTATCGTAGATAATGTACGGTTAGAGAAAAGTGCTAGCGGAATTAATGGTTCCGGAGATTTTTTCTCGATGAATAAGAAAATAATAAATGAAACGACGGCGAAGATTAATAGGCCGATAATTGTTATGTCTCCCCAGTTTTGCTTACTGCTACCTGTTAATAATGCATATAGTAGAGCGATTGTACTTAATGAGAAGACTGTCGCACCAAGATAGTCGATATGGTGTTTAGCGGGCTTAATAGATTCTTTGTAGTAAATTACAATCATTAAGCAAGCGATAATTCCGAATGGAACGTTTAAGAAGAAGATATAACGCCAAGAAAGGGAATCAACTAAAAATCCACCTACTAACGGTCCGATAACACCGGATACACCCCAAACGGCACTCATCCAACCTTGTGCTTTCGCGCGGTCTTTCGCTTCGCTATATAAGTCTCCAATAATCGTCATTGTGATTGGCATAACAGCACCAGCACCGATACCTTGAAGCGCGCGGAAGAAAATTAATTGTTCCATCGATGTAACGACTCCGCAAAGTGCAGAACCGACTAAAAAGATTGTAGCCCCAATCAGTAAAACCTTTTTACGACCGAATAAATCAGCGAGCTTTCCGTATATTGGAGTCGAAACAGCTGTTGCAAGCATATAAATTGCATATACCCAACTAACAAGTTCGACGCCTGACAAATCACTCGTTATACGAGGGATTGCTGTACTAACAATCGTTCCTTCTACCGCAGAAAGAAACGTCATTAACATTAAAGACATCATGACTTTTTTTCTCATTTGTTTTCCCCTTACCCTTTTTTAAATATTCAACAATATAAAATATAAAGGTACTAAGGTATATAAAGCAACAAAAAAGCAATGGAAAGTTACATGGAGCAGATGTTTGTCGCTTCTTGTCGGTAAGTCGATATATTTGAGAAATCGCCGATATAAGTTGTAGAATCGCTGATAAATTTGGAAAATCGCCGATATAATTACAGAATCGCTGATATATCTGTGGAATCGCCGATAATGATTTCATGGCAATATTAAAAAAGAAACAGGAATCCCTGTTTCTTTTTTTAATATTGCATTTTCGCGTTTTCTCCAGCTGTCGTTCCAGCAATTCTACCAGTAACAAGTGCTGATGTAATATTATAGCCACCAGTATAACCGTGGATATCAAGAACTTCTCCGCAGAAATATAAGCCGTTCGTAAATTTAGAAGACATTTCTTTCGGATTAATTTCTTTCACGGATACACCTCCGCCAGTAACGAATGCTTTTTCAATTGACTGCGTACCATTTACATTCACAGTAAACTCTTTAAAGTCTTTCACAAGTGCACGAATCTTTTCGTGAGAAACTTGTCCAGCTTGTTCACTACCGTCAATTTCATTTTTTTCTAATAAGAATAGGAAGTAACGTTCAGGGACATAACCTTTTAAAACGTTTTTAATTCCTTTTTTCGGATCTTCTTTCATTTGTTTCAGCATGCGCTGAAATAATTGCTCACTATTTTCCTCTGGCAATGCATCAATACTCATTTGTATTGTGTTCGTTTTAAACTTTTTCAGTGCTTTCACGACGAATTGACTACAGCGAAGAGCAGCAGGACCAGATAGGCCAAAATGAGTGAAGAGCATGTCCATTTTGTGAGAAATGATAGCTTTTCCTTTCGGGTTTAATACGCTTAAGTTTATATCACGTAAAGCAAGACCTTGTAATGAGCGATCACGTATAAACGGCTCGTTTGACAGGATAGGTACTTCTGTTGGGAATAATTCTGTAATTGTATGACCTGCTTTTTCAGCCCAAGCGTATCCGTCTCCAGTGGAACCAGTTTGAGGAACAGATTTTCCGCCAACAGCGATAACGACGTGATTTGTTTCTAACACTTCGCCTGTTTGCAGTACAACTGCTTTCGTTTGACCATTTTCATATTCAATCGTTTCAACAGGCGTATTTGTACGGATTTTTACACCTAAGTTTTTTAATCGTGTTAAAAGTGCGTCTACAACAGATTGCGCTTTGTTTGACACAGGGAACATGCGACCGTGGTCTTCTTCTTTCAATTTAACACCGAGATTTTCGAAGAATGTAATAATATCTTCATTATTAAAAATAGAAAAAGCGCTGTATAAGAAGCGACCGTTTCCTGGTATATGTTTAACAATTTCATCAAGTGGTAGACGGTTTGTTACGTTGCAGCGTCCGCCACCAGAAATCGCAAGTTTACGCCCAAGTTTATTTCCTTTATCAAGAAGTAAGACATTTGCGCCTTCTTCTGCAGCACCAATTGCAGCCATTAGCCCAGAAGGACCGCCGCCGATGACAATAACATCATAATGCATAATATATCGACCTCATTTTCTACATTTCCTGCCTAAAAGAATAGCATGTTTTCCCTTAAAAGAAAAATAGAGTGAAGTACTGCTTAATGAGAGAATTGTGGTACAATACAAAAGTTAGAGTTCAGCACTATCCTGCTATTTGTAGGCGATAAGACTAAAACCTCAAGATTTAGGAGAAGTAAATAGGGAGTCTGTTAGCCTGTAAATGCTCGAATGGTTCAACTAATAAGGAGTAGGAGAGAAGTCTCCAACTAATTATAGTTTCACTTTATGTAGATGTAGGAGGATTTTTGTATGTCCGATTCGAAATTTCTGCGCGGAACGCTTATTGTTACGCTAGGGACATTTTTAGTAAAGTTCTTAGGCATGATTTACGTCTTTCCGTTTCATGCATTAGTAGGCACAGAAGGCGGAACGCTCTATACATATGGATACATTCCATATACGATCTTTTTAAGTATCGCAACGGCAGGTGTGCCGCTTGCTGTTTCAAAATTTGTTTCCAAATATAATGCGCTTGGCGATTATAAAACGAGCCGGAGAATGTTCCGCTCGGGAATGGTTATGATGATAGTAACAGGAGTTCTTTCGTTCCTAGTACTGTACATGACGGCGCCACTGTTTGCAGAAGCGATGCTTGGTAAACAAAGTATACACAATAATGTAGGAGAAGTTACGACGATCATTCGTCTTGTAAGTTTCGCACTTATTGTTGTACCAGCAGCGAGTTTAATTCGTGGTTATTTCCAAGGTCACCAGTCTATGGGACCAACTACCGTTTCACAAATTATTGAACAAATTATTCGTATCGTCTTTTTATTAGCTGGTAGTTTTATCGTTATTAAAGTACTTGGCGGTACAGTTGCAACAGCAGTTGGAGTAGCGACATTTGCTGCGTTCGTTTCAGCGGTTGGAGCACTCGGTGTGTTAATTTGGTACTGGTTAAAACGTAAAAAATATTTGGATCAATATTTAATTGAACAAACTGTACCAGAATCAACAGTAAGTACTGTTCAATTGTTTAAAGAGTTATTCGCATATGCGATTCCTTACGTTGTAATTGGGTTAACAATTCCTTTATATCAACAAATTGATACATTGACATTTAACTCAATTATGCAGGCGATTGGTCAAGGTGATATCGCAGAGCGAGCGCTTGGTATTTTCACAATGTGGACGCATAAGTTAATTATGATTCCTGTATCACTTGCAACAGCGTTTAGTTTAACGCTTGTACCAGCAATTACAAAATCATTTACTGAAAAACAATACCGCTATTTGAAATTACAAATTACACAAACATTCCAAGCAAATATGTTTTTAACATTGCCAGCAGTTATCGGTATTTCAACACTTGCATATCCAATTTACACTGCTTTCTATGACTCAGATCCATTAGGTGGACAAGTATTAATGTGGTATGCACCAGTTGCATTGTTATTTGCTTTATTTACAGTAACAGCGGCAATTCTTCAAGGGATTAATCAGCAAAAGCATGCGATTGTCGCGCTTATTATGGGTGTTATTTTGAAATTTGTATGTAACGTAATCTTTATTCGTTATTTCGGTACAGTAGGAGCAATTCTAGCGACCGCAGTTGGTTTCTTAGCTTCTGTTTGGTATACAAATCGACAAATTAAAAAATACGCACACTATTCATTCGGTGTTGTATATAAAAGAACATTCCAAATTGCAGTACTGACACTTATAATGGTCGTTGCTGTAAAACTATCACAATGGCTTCTATCCTTCATGATTTCGCCTGATGGCCGTATTGGTGCTCTTATAACAGTTGCGATTTGTGCAGGTATTGGCGGTCTTGTTTACGGATTGTTAGCAATTCGCACAGGAGTACTTGAAAGAGTATTTGGCGGAGAAGCATTAGATAAAATTCAACGTAAACTTGGTAGTAGATTTAAAATAAAGTTGAAATCAAGAGGGGCGTAATTACGTCCCCTTTTCTATGATAAATAAAGAAGGTGAAAAACGTGAGATTAGATAAATTATTAGCGAATATGGGATATGGAAGTAGAAAAGAAGTAAAGAAATTATTGAAAGATGGCGTTGTGAAAATTGATGGAACGCCAGTAAAAGATGCGAAAGTTCATGTAAATGTAGAAGAGCAAGAAGTTATGATTCACGGTGAAGTTGTGGAATACAAAGAGTTTGTTTACTTAATGATGCATAAACCACAAGGTGTTATTTCAGCGACGGAAGATGATAATCATGAAACAGTAATAGATTTATTAGAATTAGAAGATGCAATCTTTGATCCGTTCCCAGTTGGACGACTTGATATCGATACGGAAGGTTTCTTATTGATAACAAATGATGGGAAGTTATCACATCAATTATTATCTCCGAAAAAGCATGTGCCGAAAAAATATTATGCACACGTTGCAGGAGTAGTAACAGAAGAGGATGTAAAAGAGTTTGCTAAAGGTGTTATTTTAGACGATGGCTATGAAACAAAGCCAGGTGCGCTTACAATATTGAAAAGCGATGATATTTCTGAAATTGAGCTTGTGATTACGGAAGGGAAATTCCATCAAGTGAAGCGTATGTTTGAAGCGGTAGGGAAAAAAGTAGTCTACCTAAAGAGAACAGAGATGGGTCCGTTAGTATTAGATGAAGAACTAGAACTTGGACAATACCGAGAGCTAACAGATGAAGAAGTAGAAATGTTAAGAACATATCAAGTAGATACTGAAAAGTAGTACCTTTATAGGTACAGAAAAAACCCCTTTCTAATAGTTAGAAAGGGGTATGTATTTATTTACATACAATTATTTTTCGTTATGAGGTCATTCTCACTTTCTTTCCTGTTGTTGTCCACTTACCGCGGCAAGGGCTATACACGAGTTCATTAAACTGCAACACATTTAGATCACGTTGTATCGTTCGCGGTGTGATCCCGAACTCATCTACAAGGTCTTTCGTCGTTACCGTTCCGTTTTCATTGATGTACATATAAATTGATTTAATGCGTGTTAGCATACGAGTAGTTGTAGGTTTCAAGAGAAAACCACTCCTCTACTAGTTTTTTTGACCCCATTCAGGAAAGAAGGTCGTTACTACCATTGTACTCTACATGATAAAATTCATGCTTTAATCTACTTAAATTTTACAAAAGTTTAACAAATATTTATATAGAAAAATATTGGTAGTTGACATTGTATATATGGTCAGTCAACTAACACATAAAATTCTACGTAAAACGCCAAATTCCTGCAAATTTTTTTGAAAAAATAAAAGAAAAACTAATAAGAAATGTCTGAAATATTACAATTGTTCGGTATTTAGTTTTCGTGTATGGCATAAGGGATTTCGGTTTGCTATGATGAAAGAGATAATATAGTGAAGGATGGATGCGTGATGTCAGCGATTAATTGGACTGAAGAAGTTGCAAAACGAAAAGATGATTTAATTCGTGATACACAACAATTTTTACAAATTAAAAGTGTATGGGAAGAAGAATCCGCGAAAGAAGGCGCACCATTCGGTGAAGGTGTAGAAAAAGCGCTATCTTTCATGTTACATAAAGGAGAAGCTGAAGGTTTTGCTTCTAAAAATTTAGAAGGATATGCAGGTCATCTTGAAATGGGACAAGGAGAAGAGTTAGTAGGTATTCTTTGTCACGTTGATGTTGTACCAGAAGGAGATGGCTGGACGACTCCTGCGTATAGTGCGGATATTCGCGACGGAAAGATTTTTGCACGTGGTGCAATTGACGATAAAGGCCCAACGATGGCAGCATATTATGCGATGAAAATTGTGAAAGAATTAGGCTTACCTCTTTCAAAACGTGTTCGTATGATTATAGGAACAGATGAGGAAAGCAATTGGAAATGTGTAGATCACTACTTTAAAAACGAAGAAATGCCAACAATCGGTTTTGCACCAGATGCAGACTTTCCAATTATTAATGCAGAAAAAGGAATTTCTGATATACAAGTTGTGCAAAATGATAGTGAAGAGAAAAAAGGTACATATGAACTTGTTTCATTTGATTCAGGGCGCCGTTTAAATATGGTTCCTGATTTTGCAGAAGCGGTTATTACAGGAGAAGATGTAAATGCACTTACAGTAGCATATGAAGAGTATTTACAAACTGCTAAAAAAATAGGGAAATCGACTATAGAAGGCAATACAGTGACGTTGCAAATAGAAGGAATTTCAGCGCACGGATCTACTCCTGAAAAAGGAGAAAATGCAGGTTTATTATTAGCAAACTTCTTAACTACAGTTTCACTTGATGGAAAAGCAACTGCATTTGCGACATTTGCAACAGAAACATTTACTGGTGATATTTTTGGTGAAAAAGCTACTATTGCTTATAAAGATGAAATTAGCGGTCCATTAACAGTGAATGTTGGTCGCCTTTCTTATACGAAAGAGAATGGTGGTAATTTAGGATTAAACGTACGTTACCCAGTTACGACTAACTTTGAAGAAATGATTGCAAAGTTAAAAGAATATGTAGGTACGTATGGATTTGCAGTAGCAGACTATTCTAACTCTCGTCCGCATCACGTTGATAAAGATCACGAGTTAATCCGTACGTTGCAACGTGTGTATGAAGAACAAACAGGTGAAAAAGCTGAATTGTTAGCAATCGGCGGAGGTACTTATGCTCGCTCATTAAAAGCTGGTGTGGCATTTGGACCGCTATTCCCTGGAAAAGAAGAACTTGCGCATCAAAAAGATGAGTACATTGAAATTGAAGACTTATTAAAAGCAACAGCAATTTACGCTCAAGCAATTCATGAATTAGCAAAGTAAAGTGAAACTTTAATCGCCGATATATGAATAATGACCGCTCTCTACTTTAGAGGGCGGCTTCTTTTTAATTGAATGAGATAAGAAAGAAAAGCAACAATAGAAAGAAGGAGACGGTGTACATGGATAGGCATTATTTTGTCGCAATTACTTTACCAAATCATATAAAAGAAGTGCTGTCTAACTATAAAGAGGATACGAATGAGGAATTACCATTTCGCTCGTGGGTACATAAGGAAGATTATCATATTACCCTTTCCTTTTTAGGAGGTGCGACAGAAGAACAGTTAAAAGGGATAAAGAATGGATTACAAACACTTACAAAAACAAAAGAACTATCGTTCACGTTACAAGGTTTTTCAACGTTTGGTAGAGAAGATCAGCCCCGTATTTTTTGGGCGAAGGTAAGTGAGAATCACGATTTGTTTCAGTTGCAAAAGCAAGTACATGCCATTTGTGAAGAAAATGGATTTTCTCTAGAAACACGCCCATATCATCCGCATATTACTGTTGCTCGTAAATGGATAGGAGAAGAAAAGTTTCATTTAGAAAGTATAAAAGAAGTCCCTGAAATATCATTTCAAGCAGATACAATTACTTTATACGAATCCCACGTGAAAGAAACCCCGAAGTATAAATCGATTGCTGAAATAAAATTACAAAAATAGAATGGTGAAAACGTTTTTTATGCAGGTGAATATACTATAGAGAAGAATGGAGTTACTGTATAGAGTCTTGTTGATAAGAAAAGCCTTATCATTTGCAGCTCATTTTATCTCGCTCATTAAAGTTTCACTTTATTTTAACTTTGAGAATGATGGTGATTTTTTTATGTTGAAAGTAAAACGTCCATTTGATGCCTATTTAGATGAAATGAATAAAATTACAATTTTGCTCCCACATGCGTATGGAACAAGTCGGACATTTCGTTTGCAAGAAGGAAGTAATGTGAAAGATTTACCGATTGCTCATACGATTGCGCTTCCAGATGCAACGAAGTATGAGTGCTTTATAGAAGAGCCGCTAGATGTGGGAAAGTATTATACAGTACGAGATGAACGGAATGAAGAAACGGATTTACAAATAGGTGCTGTTATTCGAACAACAATTTTCGATGAAAAGTATTATTACGAAGGTACAGATTTAGGTGCTGTGTATCAAAAAGAAGAAACGACATTTAAAGTATGGGCCCCAACTGCAAGGCTTGCGAAAGTAAGAATTTATAAGAGCGATAAAGAATATGCCGATCATGAAATGTACAGGGGAGAAAACGGAGTTTGGATTCAAACATTACAAGGTGATTTAGACGGAGCACGCTATACATTTCTTGTTTGTATTAATTTAATATGGAACGAAGCTGTAGATCCTTATGCAAAGTCGGTGACGGTAAACGGAAAACACGGTGTTGTTATCGATTTAGAAAAAACGAATGTAACAAGAAGAGAAGGATTACCACCATTACAATCAATGACAGATGCCATATTGTATGAACTGCATATTCGTGATGCGACTATACATCAAAATAGTGGAGTGATTCAAAAGGGAACATATAAAGGATTGATGGAAGAGGGAACAACAGGACGGAACGGGACTTTAACAGGGTTGTCTCATATAAAAGATTTAGGTGTTACACATGTTGAACTATTACCGTTATATTGTTTCGGTGGTGTAGATGAGGCGAATCCTTCATCTGCCTATAATTGGGGGTATAATCCATTATATTACAATGCACCAACAGGATTTTATGCTACAAATCCCTCTGATCCGTATAACAGGATAGTAGAGTGTAAACAGTTGATCGAGACATTTCATGAGCATGGCATTAGGGTAATTATAGATGTTGTATATAATCATGTTTATGAAAGAGAGCTATCATCATTTGAAAAGCTTGTTCCAGGATACTATTTTCGTCATGGTGAAGATGGTATGCCTTCTAATGGGACGGGAGTCGGAAATGATATAGCATCTGAACGGAAAATGATGAGGAAATTCATTGTAGAGTCTATTTTATATTGGCTTACTGAATACAATGTCGATGGATTCCGATTCGACTTAATGGGAATTTTAGATGTTGATACAATGAATATGATAGAAAAAGAAGTGCGAAACATAAAACGAGATGCTTTGTTATTAGGAGAAGGATGGGATTTACAAACACCGCTTCCTCGTGAGGAAAAAGCAACGTTAAATAATGCGAAGAAAATGCCACATATGGCGCAGTTTAATGATCAATTTCGTGATGGGATAAAAGGGAGTACATTTCATATAAATAAGCGTGGTTTTGCATTTGGTGGGCATGTAGACTGTAATCATTTGCAGTATATTGCAGCAGGAAGTCTTTTAAGTATGAAAGAAACAGGGCTGTTTCTAGAGCCGGCGCAAAGCATTAACTATGTAGAATGTCATGATAATATGACGATGTGGGATAAACTAGTGCGCAGTAATGAAGAATCAGAAGCGATTTTGAAAAAACGTCACCTGCTAGCGAGCGCAATGGTTATTCTTTCACAAGGTATTCCTTTCTTACATGCAGGACAAGAGTTTTATCGTACGAAGAAAGGAAATGAAAATAGCTATAATGCAAATGATGAGATCAATCAATTAGATTGGGATCAAAAAGAGAAAGAAATAGAGACCGTTAACTATATAAAAGGTTTAATTGCGATTCGTAAAGAGCATGGGGCATTCCGATTACAAAACGCAGACCTTATAAAAAAACATATGACTTTTTTACAAACATCTACAGAAGTACTTGCATATCACCTAGAGCATGCAGAATCGTTTGGGTCGTGGAAAGAGATTGTCGTTTTATTTAATAGCGGTTTAGAAGCTAAAACTGTGCAACTTCCGAAAGAAGAAACGTGGCATGTGATAGTAGACGAAAAGCAAGCGAAAATAGAGCCAATTTCTTCATTTAGAGGAAAGGAACTTAGGCTCGCTCCAATTAGCACGTATATATTGACGATAATGTGACAAATCGCTACTTGACGATGAGAATGTAATAAATGTAGAATTGACAAAGGTGACGATTTTGATAAGTTGTCATTCTATGACAGGTTTTGTAAAATAAAATAGAGAATTTTTGGCTGAGGCTAATTTTTCTTTTCATTTACAGTAAAATATATGAATCCACAACATGTGTAGAAATGTTGCGGTTTTTCTTTTCATAACTATAAAAGATAAGGATTTGTTAACGGGTAATGAATATGGAATGGTTGGAACAATTATTAGGAAAAGAGTGGAGTCTTGTACCGGCTGGTGGAGTAACGGGCGATGCATATATTGCGCAAAACGGACAACAGAAGTTATTTTTAAAGCGGAATACATCGCCCTTTTTAGCGGTATTGTCAGCAGAAGGAATTGTTCCAAAATTACTTTGGACAAGAAGGGTAACGAACGGTGATGTAATTTCTGCTCAAAAATGGCTTCCGGGACAGAAGTTAGAGCCAGAGGATATGAAACTAGAACGTGTTGCGAAACTTTTGAAGAAAATTCACTCCTCTAAAGCGCTTGTACAGATGATTCAAAGACTTGGGAAGCAACCGCTTCACGCACAAGAGTTATTACAACAACTGCAACTCGTTTTAAGAGGAGATATAAGGGATGATGAAACAATTCAGCAAGGCCTTCAATATTTAATGGATTCATTAAAAGCTATTGAATACAATGAATTCGTTGTATGCCATTGTGATGTAAACCATAACAACTGGATATTGTCGGATGAAGATGAGTTGTTTTTAATTGATTGGGATGGAGCTGTAATTGCTGACCCAGCTCTAGACCTTGGTATGTTATTATATTGGTACATTCCGCGCCAGGAGTGGAGTGAGTGGCTCGGTTTTTATGATATTGAAATGGATGAATCGCTGCTTAGGCGCATGAGATGGTATGTGATAGCACAAACGATTTTGTCTATTCAATGGCATACAACAAAAAAACAGCAAGCAGAAGCTGAATATTGGCATCAATATTTACAGCAACTACTTGCTTCAGAATAATACTTAAGAAAAATTGTCCATTCCAGCAATCCACTGAGTAAGTTGTTCTTGATTATTGGAAATATGGTTGTCCAAATTAGAGGAAGATTTACCCGATTGACTATAAGAATATACATCGTTTAGCATTGTTTTAGCGTCACTACTTATATTATCGTTTGCGAGTAACGATTGAATGAGGCGCTCTAATTGCTCGCATTCTGAAACTGTCCCGCAGCAATCACTTTGGTGGTTGACTAAAATATCTTTCAGCACTTCTAATTGATGTTGTTGATTAATTGGCATGAACGGATCATCCTTTCGATTGTTTTTCTCTTCAAATGTAAGAGAAAAAGCTGTTTCGTCATGGAATGTTTAATGCTGTATGTAGTTTTTATCAAAATGGTACATCTTATACTTGAAAGAAACGGACCGAGTGCTCGTACGTACTTGGTTTTTTGTTTGGTAGATTGATTAAAAAAAGAAAGAAGGAATTATTCCTTTAAAATAGTTTTGTAAAGAGAGGGAGACATCTATGCGTTTAAGACATAAACCATATGCAATGGATCGAATTAACGAGTATTCACATATCGTAATCGGAAACCCAGAGGAGCGCGCTGGTAACTGGAAAGAAGTATTTGGAAATGAACAACCAATTCATATTGAAGTAGGTACAGGGCGTGGCCGCTTTATGTATGATATGGCAAAAGCGAATCCACATATTAATTATATTGGAATTGAAAAATTCACAAGTGTTGTTGTAGATGCACTTGATAAATTAATTGAAGAAGAAGTGCCGAACTTAAAGTTAATTAATAAAGATGCTGAAGATTTAACAGTTTTCTTTGCAAAAGGTGAGATTGATCGCGTTTATTTAAACTTCTCAGATCCATGGCCAAAGAAGCGTCATACGAAGCGTCGTTTAACGTATAAAACGTTTTTACGCAATTATGAAGAAGTGTTAGTAGAAGGCGGAGAAATTCATTTCAAAACAGATAACCAAGGTTTATTTGAATATTCTCTTATGAGTATGGCTGAGTATGGTATGTTACTAACTTACTTAAGCTTAGATCTTCATAACAGCGACTTTGAAGGTAACATCATGACTGAATACGAAGAGAAATTCTCTAGTAAAGGTCATCGTATTTACCGAGTTGAAGCAAAATATCGTACAGAGCCTATGCAGTAATGCATAGGTTTTTTTACATCTAAAATAATCAGAATTTTATGTTAAGATTAATTGAAAGGGGGATGTGTAATGGAACAGTTACAAATTGGAGATATAAAAGTAACGTGGTTAAAAGGCGGAAATACACATTTAGATGGAGGGGCAATGTTTGGTGTTGTGCCGAAAGTACTTTGGTCACGTAAATATAAACATAATGACACAAATCATATTTACTTACGAACAGATCCGTTACTTTTACAAACGAAAGATGGAAATATGCTCATTGATTCAGGAATAGGAAACGGTAAGTTGGATGAGAAGATGAAACGAAATCAAGGTGTAACAGAAGAATCATCGGTTTATGAATCGTTAGAAAAACAGGGATTAAAGCCTGAAGATATTCAATATGTTTTAATGACACACCTTCATTTTGATCATGCATCTGGCCTAACAAAATGGGATGGGGATCACCTTGTACCAGCGTTTCCAAATGCGAAAGTTTACGTAAGTGAAACAGAGTGGAATGAAATGAGGAACCCAAATATTAGATCCCGTAATACATATTGGAAGGAAAATTGGGAACCGATTGTAGATCAAGTTGTTACGTTTCAGCAAGAAATAGAAATTACAGATGAAATCAAGATGGCACATACGGGTGGGCATAGTGATGGACATGCAGTCATCATTTTGGAGAGTCAAGGGGAAACGATGCTACATTTAGCAGATCTCTTGCCGACGCACGCGCATCAAAATGTATTATGGGTAATGGCATACGATGATTATCCGATGACCTCGATTGAAAATAAACAAAAATGGATGAAGTATGGTGCTGAAAAAGAGGCATGGTTTACGTTTTATCATGACGCATATTACCGTGCAGTAAAGTGGAATGAGGAAGGTCATATCGTAGAAAAAATAGAACGGAAAACGAGTATAGAAGCATAAAAATAGGAGGTTGTTCCATCATATTTATTGGAGCAGCTTCTTTTTTATTGTCGGGTTTTGTTGGTAAGTCGATATATTTAAAAAATCGCCGATATAATTTGAGTTACGCTGATATAATTTTAATCAATACCCGCAATTTCAAAAAAATAAGAGGTTCACCTAATGGGAACCCTCCGTTTTATGCTGCTATAACCTCTAAAACAGTACCTGTTTTAGCATCAACTAAAAATTCAAATCGTTCTTGTATATCATCTAACATTGTTGTAAGACCGCCGCGATAAACTTCATATGCGACATCATATTTTTCAAATGTCTCTGGAACCATATGTACCCAAGAGCCAGTAATTTCACCTTTATGACTTAATGCTTGTTTCACCATTTTCAATGCTTTTTCTGAAGAAATATGGGATTGTTCTTGTACTTTGTTTGCAACGAGATAACCAGCTGCGAACCCAACGCCAAGACCTGCTACTAAACCTTTCCAGCTCATATATTCACCTCAATTCTATAAAATAAAAATAGTGTACCAATAATAATTATAAAGCAAATACAGCTAAAAAAGAAGAAACTAGAAACATTTCGAAAATTTCGTTACAATAAAAGAGGTATTCTACTAAGGTTTGAAAGAAGGGGACTTCGTGAATAAAGAGACATTGCAATTATTTCGTACGTTAACAGAATTACAAGGTGCATCAGGTTTTGAACATGATGTACGCCGTTTTATGAAACAAGAATTAAGCAAATATGCGGATGAAATTGTACAAGACGGTTTAGGTAGCGTATTTGGTCTGAAAAAAGGGGACGAAACTGGCCCGCGTGTTCTTGTAGCAGGTCATATGGATGAAGTAGGTTTCATGGTTACGCAAATTACGAAAAACGGAATGCTTCGTTTTCAAACGTTAGGCGGCTGGTGGAGCCAAGTTTTATTAGCGCAGCGTGTACAAGTTATGACGAAGAATGGTCCTGTTATTGGGGTTGTTGGTTCTATTCCTCCTCATTTATTAAGTGACGCGCAACGTGCAAAACCGATGGATATAAAAAATATGTTAATTGATATAGGTGCAGATAGTTATGAAGATGCGATTGAAATTGGTGTAAAACCAGGACAACAAATCGTGCCGATTTGCCCATTCACACCGATGGCAAATGAGAAGAAAATTATGGCGAAAGCTTGGGACAACCGTTACGGATGTGGTCTTGCAATCGAATTGTTAAAAGAATTAAAAGATGAAACATTACCAAATACATTATATTCTGGTGCTACTGTACAAGAAGAAGTAGGTCTTCGCGGAGCGCAAACCGCTGCAAATATGATTCAACCAGACATTTTCTATGCGCTTGATGCAAGTCCAGCAAACGATGCATCTGGTGACAAAACGCAGTTCGGTCAATTAGGAAAAGGTGCCCTTCTTCGTATTTACGATCGCACGATGGTAACACATAGAGGAATGCGCGAATTCATTTTAGATACAGCAGAAACAAACAACATTCCGTACCAATACTTTATTTCACAAGGTGGTACAGATGCGGGCCGTGTACATACAAGTAACTCTGGTATCCCATCAGCAGTAATTGGTGTTTGCGCACGCTACATTCATACACATGCTTCAATTTTACATGTTGATGATTATGCAGCGGCGAAAGAATTAATTACGAAGCTTGTAAGAGCAACGGATAAAACGACGTTAGAGACAATTAAGAATAACGCGTAGAGAGGAAGAAGGGCTGAAGAGCCTTTCTTTTTTTGGTTTGAATAGATGACCCATCCATGAGTGGAAACGGTCAGTGCCTAATTGGTGCTCGAATGGTGTATTAAGACCCTAGATAGGAAAAGAGAGGAAGGCTGTTTTTGTTTTTGAAGACGGTAATATTGTTAGAAAACCCTTCTTTTTTAGATTGAATAGATGACCCATCCATGGGTGGGAGCGGTCAGTGCCTGATTGGTGCTCGAATGGTGTATTAAGACCCTGGATAGGAAAAGAGAGGAAGGCTGTTTTTGTTTTCGAAGACGGTAATTTTGCTAGAAAAACCCTTCTTTTTTAGGCTGAATAGATGACTTGGTGATATGTGGTAGTGGTTGATGCTTAGTTCGTATCTGATGCGGATATTAGAATAGAATGATGAATTTTTATAGAGGTGAACGAAATGAAGGTAGTAGTTGGATCGAAGAATAAAACGAAGGTTGGCGCTGTGGAGAAGGTTTGGAAAGATGCTGAAATTACATCTCTTTCTGTTCCTTCAGGAGTAGCAAATCAGCCGTTTTCAGATGAAGAGACGATGCAAGGAGCGATTAATAGAGCGAAGCGAGCGCTAGAGGAAGGAGGAGCTCAAATTGGTATTGGGCTAGAAGGCGGCGTAATGAAAACGGAGTACGGTTTATTTATGTGTAATTGGGGCGCGCTAGCAACAAGTGATGGTAAAATATTTGTTGCCGGCGGGGCACGTATTACGTTACCGGATGATTTTTTAGCACCTCTTGAAGAGGGCAAGGAGTTAAGTGAAGTGATGGAAGAGTTTGTACATAGAAAAGATATTCGTAGTCACGAAGGTGCAATCGGTATTTTTACAGATGATTATGTTGATCGCACGGAATTATTTGTACACGTTGTTAAGTTACTTGTTGGGCAATATAAGTATGACGAAAAGCAAGCATAAACCTTGCACCATGCGTGATGTATGGTAGTATAAAAGAAAGATTATAACATGAAAACATGCACTCGTTAGAGGAGGAAATATAGATGAAGTCATTAGAAAGCATGGAGCAATTCCAACAATTAAAAAATGAAGAGAATGTAGTCTTTATGTTCTCAGCAGAATGGTGCCCAGACTGCCGTTTTGTAGACCCATTTATGCCAGAAGTAGAAGAGAAATATAGTGATTTCTCATTTTACTATGTAGATCGTGATGAGTTTATTGATCTATGTGTAAAATTAGACGTATTTGGCATTCCGAGCTTTGTAGCGTACAATAAGGGTGAAGAAACTGGTCGCTATGTAAACAAAGATCGTAAAACACAAGAACAAATCGAAGAGTTTATTGAAGGTTTAAAATAAGGCAATTTGCCAATTGAATTGTAAAACAACCTCTACCTTCGCGGGGGAGGTTATTTTTTTGGAAGGGAGGAAAAAGAGATGAAGATGACAAGTAAAAAGATGAAAGACGAGTTAATGAAGAAATTATCTCGCCCAGAATGGGACTTTCAGTATGATAGCGAGAAAGAAGTTCTACGTATTGAACAGAAAGACTCTAAAAAAGGTATTAACGTATCGCTTCCAGGAGTTGTGGCAAAATGGGAAGTGAATAAAGAAAAAGCAATTGAAGAGGTTGCTTATTATGTACAAGAAGCGCTAATTGCGATGCATAAAGAAGAAAATAGCGGAGCGAAAATTTTACCTGTTATTCGCTCTACTTCTTTCCCGAAACAAGCAGAAGAAGGAAATCCGTTTATTATGACGGATCATACGGCGGAAACACGTATTTACTATGCGTTAGATTCGAATAAAACGTATCGACTAATCGATGAGCGTCTGTTACAAAAATTAGAACTTACAGAACAGCAAGTACGTGAAATGGCATTATTCAATGCTCGTTCATTAGGTTATGAATTTAAACAAGACACAGTAGCGGGTAATACATTCTACTTTTTAAACACAAATGATGGATATGACGCGACGCGTATTTTAAACGAATCGTTACTACAATCGATGCGTGAAAAGATTTCTGGTGACATGGTTGTTGCTGTTCCTCACCAAGATGTATTAATTATTGCTGATATCGTTAACGAAATCGGTTATGATATTATTGCACAAATGACAATGAAATTTTTTGCCGAAGGGCATGTTCCGATTACATCACTTTCATTCGTATATGAAGATGGAGACTTTGAACCAATCTTTATTTTAGCGAAGAATCGGAAGAAGACAGATGGAAAAGAGAAAGGATGAACGAAGTGAACGTTTTTTACAACCTTGAAGGAATTGGTGACACTTTAATTGTTGCCTTACAAGATATTACTTTAGAGAACCGTACTTTTGATCGCAAAGGAGATGTTGCTCGCGTTTATGATCGTGAAAGCAACGTAACGGGAGGATTCAACATCTTTAATGCATCTTCTTATTTAGAAGTAACAGAAACAGGTAACCTTACATTAACGAAAGAGCTTGTTGAGAAAATCAACGAAATTTTAGCGAAGAACGGCTTTGAAGAAACAGTAGAAGCAGATCTTTCTCCGAAATTTGTTGTAGGTTATGTAGCTGAAAAAGAAAAGCATCCAAATGCTGATAAGTTAAACATCTGTAAAGTAGAAATCGGTACAGAAACATTACAAATCGTATGTGGCGCACCAAACGTTGATGCAGGACAAAAAGTTGTCGTTGCAAAAATCGGTGCTGTAATGCCAAGCGGTATGTTAATCAAGCCAGCTGAGCTTCGCGGTGTTCCTTCTTCTGGAATGATCTGCTCTGCACGTGAATTAGAGCTTCCAGACGCTCCACAAGAAAAAGGTATTCTTGTATTAGAAGATAGCTTTGAAGTTGGACAAGAATTTAAATTTTAATTGATATAAGAAAAGAGAGGTTGTCCTTTTGGGCAGCCTCTCTTTTTTGTCATTTTTGTTGGTAAGTCGAAATTTCGTGTTGAATCGTTAATATATTGAGAGTTGTGATAGATATACTCCAAAAATCGTAAATATGATAAAGGTGTCACCTTTTGTCTTAAAATCTATATTGTATTTTATAAACAAACTAGTTAAAATTTAGAAAAATAGAAGGGGATAGACGTATGAAACAACAACCAAAAATCGCAGAACTTCTAAAACGAATTGAAACTTCAAAACAGCAAGATGTTGAGCTATGTACTTATGAAATATATGTGTTTAGTGAAAGTGAATTAGAAAAAGGACAAATCGGTTACCGATATGATAAACATAAAAAGTCATTAATAAGTGAAGAACACGGAAAGTGGCAAGAAGGATGGATTGCAATTGGATATGAAACGGATATGGGCGATCCAGTTTTCGTAAATATAGATGATGACGCTTATCCAGTTTATACTGCAGAACGTGGTACAGAAACATGGCAGCCAGTTTATATTGGAAATATGGATGAGATTATAGGGCAATTATAAGAAAAACTTTGAATCCGGTGCAAAGTGATGGGAGAGAAGTATGAAGTATATAAAAATAATGAGCATGATTGCATTCATTGGAATATATATGGCCGGTTGTTCACAAGAGCAGCCGAAAAAAGAAACTACATCTTCTATACAAGAGAAAAACAAAGATACCAAAGAAGACGCACCGGTAGAAAAGCAGCAAGAACAAGAAAAGAACGAAGAATCGCAAGTAGAACAGAGGCAAGAGGAAGTATCAGCCGAGGAAAAGAAAGAAGAAATTACAACTGTGCCGCCAATTGAGCAACCAGTGCAAAATAATGAACAAAAAGTAGAGAGTAATGAAAAGCAAGGAAAGTTTCTCGTCGTTATTGATCCAGGGCATCAACAAAAAGCGAATTTAAATTTAGAGCCAATTGGACCAGGGGCAACAACGCAAAAATATAAAGTGACAGACGGTACAACAGGTGTTGTGACGAAAAAGAGAGAGGCTGTACTTGTATTAGAAATGGCTTTTTTATTAAAAGAAAAGCTTGAAGCAAAAGGGATACAAGTATTAATGACGAGAACATCACAAGACGTTGATATAAGTAATAAAGAACGGGCGACATTCGCAAATAATCATAAGGCTAATTTATTTTTACGTCTTCATGCAGATGGTTCTGAAAATCCAAACGAAAGTGGATTTGCTGTATTGACGCCGGCAGAAGGAAGTCCGTATACGAAAGAGATTTATGCGGAAAGTCTTCAAATCTCTCAAATGATTGTAAATAAAATGAGGGAGAACCAGCAAGTAAAAGTAAATGGAATTAAATTTAGGGATGACCTTTCTGGATTCAATTGGTCCAAAGTACCTGGCGTACTATTAGAACTTGGGTTTATGTCAAACCAGGAAGAAGATAAAAAATTATCTGACCCGCAGTATGTAAATTCTTTATTGCAAAGTGTAACGGATAGTGTAGATGCATATCGGAAGAGTAAAGCTTAAGCGCAGTCTTACATGAAAGGCTGCGTTTTTCCATATGAAAACACTCGTAAATTAGAATATTGTGGATAAATATGACATGCTTAATTTTACCTGCACTTTTTGCCGAATGCTGATACAATAAAGGATGTTACTATTTAGTAGAAAGAGTGGTAAGCATGTTAGATTGGATGAAAAAGCTGTTTAACAAAGAGGAAGAACAAACAGCGATGAATAAAGAAGTACCAAAGCAAATTGAAAGTCAGCCGAAAATTCCTCGTGTAAACCACTACACTGAAGCAAGAGAAGCACAAATGGCAAGTAGGAATGCAGGTAAATGCCGTTTTCCTTTAGTACCGGATAATGGGTTCGATGAAGAGGATGAAAGCGAAGTAAATCGCTTTGAAGAACAACCTGTTCAAGGAGTAGCATATGAAGAACCGACTGCCCAAAGAGGAATAAAGGTGGAAAGAAGCAGACGACCGTATGTGGAAAAGGTAGTTTCTACATATGAAGAGCCGGAAGTGCAATATGAACCGGTGCGGGAGTCTGTCGTTAAAAAGGCATCTGCACCTTCGCAAGAGAATAACCGTAGACCATTTCGTCCAACAGAAATGATTTCGCCAATTTATGGATATAATCGTCCTTCAGTAGAGAAAAAGGTTGAAAAGCAGGAGGAAGTAAAAGAAAGAGAAGATCTTGAAATATCTGTAGAGGGAAAAGCAGTTGTTGATGCATGGTTAGAGAAAAAAGGATATAAATTATCTGATTTCTCAGAAGGACAAGCAACGTCTTCTGCTCCAGGTGAAGTAGTTGAACAGAAAGGCCAACAGAGCAAAAAAGAAGAAAAATCAGTTGTTGATCAATGGCTAGAGAAAAACGGTTATGAAATTGAACGCCAAGTGCCTTTAGTAGAAGAAAAAGAAGTGATTAAAGAAATGAGTACACCGCAGGAAGTTTCAGCGGATGAATTACTTCATAAAACAGTAGCTGAGCAGATGGAAAGTGCTAAGCTAGAAAAAGATGTAGTGGTGTTAAACGAAAACAATCTACAAGAAGAATTAGTAGCTTCTAAAGTAGAGCACGAGGATACAATATTATCAGAAGAAATTAAACGTAATACAGAAATAAAACAACCTACTATTGAAGTAGAAAAGCAAGCTCCAGAAGAATCAGTGATTGTCAAAGCAGAAGAAAAACTTGAAGAAACAATCATTGTGGAAATACCAGAAGAGCTAGAAGAAGTGGAAGTAATTACAGAAACAGAAGAGCTAGAAGAAGTGGAAGTAATTACAGAAACAGAAGAGCTAGAAGAAGTGGAAGTAATTGCAGAAACGGAAGAGTCAGAAGAAGTAGAAGTGATTGCAGAAACAGAAGAGCTAGAAGAAGTAGAAGTGATTGCAGAAACGGAAGAGTCAGAAGAAGTAGAAGTGATTGCAGAAACAGAAGAGCTAGAAGAAGTAGAAGTAATTGCAGAAACAGAAGAATCAGAAGAAGTGGAAGTAATCGCAGAAACAGAAGAATCAGAAGAAGTAGAAGTGATTGCAGAAACAGAAGAATCAGAAGAAGTGGAAGTAATTGCAGAAACGGAAGAGTCAGAAGAAGTAGAAGTAATTGCGGAAACAGAAGAGCTAGAAGAAGTAGAAGTAATTGCGGAAACGGAAGAGCTAGAAGAAGTGGAAGTAATTGCGGAAACGGAAGAGCTAGAAGAAGTAGAAGTAATTGCAGAAACGGAAGAGTCAGAAGAAGTAGAAGTAATCGCAGAAGCAGAAGAGTCAGAAGAAGTGGAAGTAATTGCGGAAACAGAAGAGCTAGAAGAAGTAGAAGTGATTGCGGAAACGGAAGAGCTAGAAGAAGTGGAAGTAATTGCGGAAACAGAAGAGCTAGAAGAAGTAGAAGTAATTGCGGAAACGGAAGAGTTAGAAGAAGTGGAAGTAATTGCGGAAACAGAAGAGCTAGAAGAAGTAGAAGTGATCGCAGAAACAAAAGCGCCTGTAGTAGAGACATTTGTAGCACTTGAGGAAATTCAGCAAGAAGATGAAGTAATTGAACAAAACAATGAATTCATACATGTAGCTGAGGCTGATGAACAGACAAAGAACGATGTTCAAAGCTTTGCGAATGTTTTAATTGCAGAAACAGAAGAAAATAAACGAGTTGAAGAAGAAGCACCGGTCGTAGAAGAGCAATCAGTTGAAGAAGAAGTGCCGGTCGTAGAAGAACAACCCGTTGTAAAAAAAGAAGAACCAAAACGTGAGAAAAAGCGTCATGTACCATTTAATGTTGTTATGTTGAAACAAGATAGAACACGATTAATGGAAAGACATGCAGCTAGAGCAAATGCAATGCAGCCTTCTGCTAATGTACGAGTAGAGAATAAGCCAGTACAACAAGAGGTAGCAGAACCACAAGTGGAAGAACAGCCAATGCAGCAGGTGGTAGTAGAATCACAAGTGGAAGAAAGCCCAGTGCAGCAAGTAGTAGCAGAACCACAAGTGGAAGAACAACCAATGCAGCAAGTAGTAGCAGAACCACAAGTGGAAGAAAAA
>NZ_JBXAHT010000002.1:179138-333742 GCF_058795375.1 Bacillus sp. GW823-FHT06A10
CTGCAGCAAGTAGTAGCAGAACCACAAGTGGAAGAACAACCAATGCAGCAAGTAGTAGCAGAACCACAAGTGGAAGAACAACCAATGCAGCAAGTAGTGGTAGAGCAAGTACAAAAGCCAATTTCAAGTACGGAAGTAAAAGAGAAGGCATATGTTGTAAATCAAAGAGAGAACGATATGCGAAATGTATTGCACACACCACCGACATATACTGTTCCACCATTAGCGTTGTTGTCAATTCCACAGCAATCAACACTAGATAATACAGAGTGGTTAGATGAGCAAAAAGAATTATTAGATACAACGTTTAATAATTTTCATGTTGGAGCACATGTTATTAATGTATCGCAAGGGCCAGCAGTAACTCGTTTTGAAGTACAACCAGACCCAGGCGTGAAAGTAAATAAAATTACAAATTTAAGTGATGATATTAAGTTAAGTTTAGCTGCGAAAGATATTCGTATTGAAGCGCCGATTCCAGGAAAGAGTGCGATTGGAATTGAAGTTCCAAATAAAGAAAGTAAGCCGGTATTTCTTCGTGAGATTTTAAGAAGTCCTGTATTCACAAAGAGTGAATCGCCACTTACTGTTGCGCTTGGACTTGATATTTCAGGTGATCCAATTGTAACGGATATTCGGAAAATGCCGCACGGACTTATTGCGGGTGCAACGGGTTCAGGTAAAAGTGTGTGTATTAACGCGATTTTAACGAGTATTTTATATAAAGCGAAACCACATGAAGTAAAGTTAATGTTAATTGATCCGAAGATGGTTGAGCTTGCGCCATACAATTCTGTTCCGCATCTTGTAGCACCTGTTATTACGGATGTAAAAGCAGCGACAGCTGCGTTAAAGTGGGCAGTTGATGAAATGGAGCGTCGTTATGAATTGTTTGCTCATGCTGGTGCTCGTGATTTAACTCGCTATAATACAATTGTAAGCGAGCGAGATATTCCAGGTGAGACATTACCTTATATCGTTATCGTTATTGATGAGTTAGCCGATTTAATGATGGTAGCACCGGGTGATGTTGAGGAAGCGATTTGTCGTATTGCGCAAAAAGCACGTGCTTGTGGCATTCATTTATTAGTTGCGACGCAGCGTCCATCTGTAGATGTTATTACAGGTTTAATTAAATCAAATATTCCAACGCGTATTGCGTTTACTGTATCATCTCAAGTTGATTCACGTACGATTATCGATATTGGGGGCGCGGAAAAATTACTTGGCCGTGGTGATATGTTATTTTTAGGGAACGGCACATCTAAGCCAGTTCGTGTACAAGGTGTATATGTATCGGATGATGAGATTGAAAAAACAGTTGATCATGTGAGAAAGCAAATGAAGCCGAATTACTTATTTAAGCAAGAGGATTTATTAGCGAAAACAGAACAGGCTGAGTCGGAAGATGAGCTGTTCTTTGATGCATGTCAATTTGTTGTAGAACAAGGGGGAGCGTCCACATCTTCTGTACAGCGAAAATTCCGTATTGGTTATAATCGCGCAGCACGTCTCATTGAAGAGATGGAATCGCAAGGGATTATTTCTGAAGCGAGAGGAACTAAGCCGAGAGATGTCCTTATTTCTGAGGATGAATTTGCTGCTATGCAGGAAACGAATGTATAGTCCACGGTTTTGCTGTATACTAATAGAAAATGTTGGATAGTAAAGTAGGGAGTAAAGCGACATGAAAGAAATTGAATTAAAATTAAAAGGTGAAATAAATCGACTAACAAATAAAACATTTAAATTTGACGAACGCGTTGGGGAAGGTTGGTTCTCCGCCGTTTACTTTTTAAAAACTAGAGAAATTATTGAAGAATTTCGCCCGAAAAGTGTTGTAACGATGCAATTTTTCCAAAAAGAAAATGCAGTCCTTTGCGGAACGGATGAAGTGATTGCATTGCTGCAAACATTCGCTAAAAATCCTGAGGAACTTGAGATTCACTCTTTAAAAGATGGCGATAAAATTAGTCCATTTGAAACAGTGTTAACAATTCATGGTCCTTATGAGAATTTCGGATTTTTAGAAGGTGTAATTGATGGGATTTTAGCTCGTCGTACATCGGTTGCAACAAACGTATATAATGTTGTCCAAGCTGCACGTAGTGTAGATAAAGAAAAACCAGTTATTTTCATGGGAGATCGTGACGATCATTATACACAACAAGCTGGTGATGGTTATGCAGCATACATCGGAGGTATGAGCGCACAAGCGACGCATGCGATGAATGAATGGTGGGGCAGAAGTGGTATGGGGACAATGCCTCACGCATTAATTCAAATGTTTAATGGTGATGTTGTAGAAGCGGCAAAAGCATATCATAAGAAATTCCCAGAAGATGAATTAGTTGTACTCATTGATTACAATAATGATGTTATTACAGATGCACTTCGTGTAGCGCGTGAATTTGGATCAACATTAAAAGGTGTGCGTGTAGATACGTCTCGCACAATGATTGATCAATACTTTATTCGCCACCCAGAAGTACTTGGAACATTTGATCCACGTGGTGTAAACCCATCGCTTGTATTTGCACTTCGCAAGGCGCTTGATGAAGAAGGATTCCAGCATGTAGACATCGTTGTAACTGGTGGATTTGATGAAAAGCGTATTCGTGAATTTGAAGCTCAAAAGGTACCTGTTGACATATACGGGGTAGGAAGTAGCTTGTTAAAAATGAATATTGGCTTTACTGGTGATAATGTAGAGTTAAATGGGAAACCAGAAGCAAAAGCTGGTCGTAAATATCGTCCAAACCCGCGTTTAGAGCGTGTTCAATTAGAAAAAAGAGAAGATATGTAAAAGAGAGAAAAACTGATAGGTGATTGACCCTATCAGTTTTTCTGTTATCATAGTATAGCGGCTTCTTTTTTGCTATAATGGACTTGTTATGGACATATAAAGAAGTACGTACGAGTTTATCCTGATAAGTGAAGGGAAAGAATAACTTCACTACATCAAAAATGTATGATGATTACCAAAATAAGAAAAGATTCATATACTGTCTTATAGATAGGCCGTTGTATTAGTTCGAAATGTTGGAGGTTCTTTAAGATGACAGTTTACCATTTTGTAGGAATTAAAGGAACAGGAATGAGTTCATTAGCGCAAATTCTTCATGATATGAAGCATACTGTTCAAGGGTCTGATTATGAAAAGCGTTTCTTTACACAAACAGCGTTGGAAAAGCGTAGTATCTCGATCCTTCCTTTTGATAAGAATAATGTAGAAGAAGGACAAGTGATTATTGCAGGAAATGCATTTCCTGATACGCATGAAGAAATCGTAGCAGCAAAAGAATTAAACATCCCAGTCCATCGTTACCATCACTTCTTAGGTGACCTGATGAGCCAATACACAAGTGTTGCTGTAACTGGTGCACACGGAAAAACATCAACAACAGGTTTGTTAGCCCATGTAATGCAAGGTGCACACCCGACATCTTACCTTATTGGAGATGGAACAGGGCATGGGGTAGAAAATAGTAAGTATTTTGTATTTGAAGCTTGTGAGTATCGTCGTCATTTCTTGTCTTACAATCCAGACTATGCAATTATGACGAATATTGATTTTGATCATCCAGATTATTTTGCAGACATCAATGATGTATTCAGTGCATTCCAAGAGATGGCATTGCAAGTGAAAAAAGGCATTATTGCATGTGGAGATGATGAAGAACTTCAAAAAATTCAAGCGAAAGTACCTGTTATTTTCTATGGATTTGGAGAAGATAATGATTTCCAAGCACGTAACATTCAAAAGAGAACAGATGGCACGATATTCGATGTATTCGTTCGTAATACGTACTATGACACGTTCAAAATTACAGGATACGGCAACCATAGCGTATTAAATGCATTAGCAGTAATCGCGCTTTGTCATTATGAAAACGTTGATGTAGAAGCAGTAAAACATCAATTAACAACTTTTGAAGGCGTAAAACGTCGCTTTAATGAAAAGCCGATGGGAGAGCAAGTAATCATCGATGACTACGCACACCATCCGACAGAAATTAATGCAACGATTGAAGCTGCTCGTCAAAAACATCCAGAGCGTGAAATTGTCGCTGTATTCCAGCCACATACATTCTCACGTACAGAAAAGTTCTTAGATGAGTTCGCAGAAAGCCTAAGCAAAGCTGACCAAGTATACTTATGTGATATTTTCGGATCAGCACGTGAAAACAAAGGTGAATTAACAATCGAAGATCTGCAAAAGCGTATTGACGGTGCAGAATTAATTACAGATACAACAACGGATGTATTAAAGAAACATAAAAACGGCGTTCTAATTTTCATGGGCGCAGGTGACATCCAAAAATTCGAAGCGGCTTACGTAAAAGAAGTTCAAGTTGCAGAGAAATAATAGAAAAGACGCATAGCTTGGCTGTGCGTCTTTTTTGTTGTGTTCAACTTTTATTTATGTATTGACCTAGAGCTAACTCTAGGTTGTAAGATGAAAATGTAAAAACAAGGGGGAGAGAACATGTATAAAATCGGTGAAGTAGCAGAATTAACAGGGATGGGCATTCACACTTTGCGCTACTATGAGAAATTAGGTTTATTACCACCACCAACGCGATATAGCGGTATTCGTCAATATACAGAAGGCGATGTACGTTTATTAAAATTTTTATATTCATTAAAACAAACTGGGATGTCATTAGAAGAGATGGCTGAGTTTGCAAGTGATGGGTGCATTATAGAGGAAATTAGGCAGAAGAAAGAGGAAGTACCAGCGAAAGTAAAAAAGAGAATTTCCATTTTAACAACGCACTTGGAGCGATTAAAAGAACAGCAGGAACAATTGCAAAAAGTTGTTCAGCTAACGGAGGAGAAGTTAGAAATTTATTACGGTTTTCTAGAAGATAAGGACTTGGAGGCCGGCAATGAAAAATAAAGTATATACGCAGTTATTAGGTTTTGCGATATTTACTGGTGGGACATTTAATGCGTCGAAATATGCGGTGCAGTATTTCGACGTAATTCATATAGCAGCATGGCGTTTTGGGATTGCTGCATTTGTGATGTTATGTTTGTTAAAAATACGAAAAGATTTTGATTTGAAAGTATGGATGCAGAATAGGACCTATTATCTTTTGCTAGGTATTGTTGGTGTATTCGGCTTTAATTTCTTTTTCTTTTTAGGAATGAAATATACAGAAGCTGTTAATGGTGCACTTATTATGGCGACAAATCCTCTCGTTACGACGCTGTTAGCAAGTGTCATTTTACGAGAGAAAATTGTGAAGCGCCAAGCTATTGGAATGTTACTTGCACTAATTGGCGTTGTTTTTGTACTTACACAAGGTTCGTTTACAATACTACAACATTTATCATTTTCAAAAGGGGATTTTTATATTTTATTAGGGAATATTTGCTGGGCGTTATACGGCGTGCTAGGCAGACGGTTTATTAAAACTGGTAATCCAATACAAACGACGACATATACGATGACTATTGGTGCACTTGCCTTTATTATCATATCTTCTACACAAAAAAGTATAGTACCAGTTTTAGAAATTCCTTTGTTGGCATGGGGAGCAATTCTCTTTATGGCAATTGGAATGAGTGTGCTTGGTTACTTATGGTGGAATAATGGAATTGCTCAAATTGGTGCAGCAAGGACATCATTATTTTTTAATCTAGTGCCTGTTGTTACAATACTTATTTCTTTTATTGAAGGAGTCAATATAACATCTGCACAATCTGTAGGAATGATATTAGTTATTACGGGAGTATCGTATTCTTCTGGTTTTATACAAAGAAAATCAAAAGAAAGTGTTAATATTTAACTTTTTACACCTAAAAATGTTAGAATAATAAGAAAACTAAAAAGGGGACTAAAAAGCATGTTCACACTCCGAGTAGATGACGAAATCGAACTACAATTACTAGAAAAACATCATAAAGAGGAATTATATCAATTATTAGATCAAAACCGTAATCATTTACGAAAATGGCTCCCTTGGATAGATGGGACAAAATCTGCTGATGCTTATGATGAGATTTTTCCGATGTGGTTAAAGAAATTTGCAGAGGGAGACGGTTTTAAAAGTGGTATACGTTACAAAGGAAAGCTCGTTGGGATGGTAGGTATTCATCCAGTGAGCTGGGGGAAGAAAGCCGCGAGTCTTGGGTATTACCTTGCAGAAGATACTGGAGGAAAAGGCGTTATGACGCGTAGCGTGAAGGCTGTGCTTCAATATGCATTTGAGAATTTAAAATTAAATAAAATGGAAATCCGATGCGGTGTTGAAAATGTGAAAAGTCGCGCTATTCCAGAGCGTTTAGGGTTTAAGTTAGATGGTATTTTACGAGATGAAGAATGGTTATATGATCATTTCCATGATGTCGCTGTATATAGTTTATTAGCTTCAGAGTGGAAAGAAATTCGATGAACGAGAAAATTCGTATTGTTCCGTATGAAAGTACGTTTCAAGAGGAAGTAGTAGATCTTATCGTTCATATTCAGCAAAAAGAGTATAATGTTCCCATTACGAAAGAAGAGCAACCTGATTTACTTGAAATAGAAACATTCTATCAAAAGGATCACGGAAACTTTTGGGTAGCAATTTATGATGGTAAAGTAGTTGGAACAGTAGCTTTATTAGATATTGAGAATCATCAAGTAGCGCTAAGAAAAATGTTCGTACAAAAAGAGTTTCGCGGAAAAGAATGGGGCGCATCACATATGTTGCTTCAAACAGCAATTTCATGGGCTGAGGATAAAAAATTGAAAGATATTTACTTAGGAACAACAATAAAATTTTTAGCGGCACATCGTTTTTATGAAAAGAATGGTTTTCAAAGTGTGAGTATAGATCAGTTGCCGAAAAATTTTCCAGTGTTACAGGTAGATAAGAGATTTTATAGGTACATTGTGAAAAAGGTCATTTAGAAATGGCCTTTTTCTATGAACTAAAATGGAAATAGTGGTATAATTTGGATTAGGGGGTGTAGGTATGAACTTTCCAATTCAAAGAAGTAAGTCAGTAGTCATTTTTGTTTGTCTTACGTTAGCTTTTATGTGTATATATCCAATTGTCATGCTTTTCACTAATAAAGCGCATTGGATATCGGCGTTGATTGGGATGGGTTTATGCTTCATTGTAAATGTACCACTTGTTTGGGAAGTATTTATTAAAAAACATAAAGTAGAAAATGGCTTATTAAAGTACGGTGTTTTAAATGACGATATTGTATTGAAAGAGATAAGAATAATTCGTCAAGTTGGGAAATCGCTTGAAATTACGACGAATGCATATAAAGTACATATAATTGCGATGCCGCAAAATATGAATGAATTTTTGGCGCTTATCGAGAAAGAAAATCCACATGTGAAAATAGAAATGGTAGGTAAGAAATGAAATATGTAAAACCTTTGTTTTGTTTGGAAATTTTGCTTGTGTTTGCTATTTGCACTAGAGTATATATGAAATGGGATCTGCCCTTATATGAACCGATATTAATAGGTACTATCGCAGTGGCGCTTTTATATTATTTTCATTTTCAGCAAACAAAAAGTAAGAACAGTAGATCAATATAGGGTGAGGATAATAAAAAAACGCTCGGATATAATTCCGAGCGTTTTTTATTATTTTAAGTTCTCTGGGTTTAAAGCTTCTAATTCAGGTACAACGAAGCGTCCGTCTTTACGGATTAGTACGTCGTCGAAGTAAATTTCACCGCCACCGTATTCAGGGCGTTGGATGCATACTAAGTCCCAATGGATGTTTGAGTTGTTACCATTCCATGCATCGTCGTAAGCTTGTCCAGGAGTGAAGTGGAAGCTGCCATCGATTTTTTCATCGAATAGGATGTCTCCCATTGGATGTAAGATGTATGGGTTTACGCCGATTGCGAATTCACCAACGTAGCGTGCGCCTTCGTCTGTATCGAAGATTTTATTAATGCGTTCTGAATCGTTTGCAGTTGCTTCAACGATTTGGCCGTTCTCGAACTTAAGTTGTACATTTTCAAATGTATAACCGTTGTAAGGAGATGGTGTGTTGTAAGAAACTGTACCGTTAACAGAGTCACGAACTGGTGCAGAGTATACTTCACCATCTGGAATGTTTAAATGACCTGAGCATTTAATTGCTGGAATGTCTTTAATAGAGAATGTTAAGTCAGTTCCAGGACCAGTTAAACGAACTTTATCTGTTTTATTCATTAATGTAACAAGGCTATCCATCGCCTTATCCATTTTACCGTAGTCTAAATTACATACTTCAAAGTAGAAGTCTTCGAAAGCTTCTGTACTCATTTTAGCAAGCTGTGCCATAGAAGCATTTGGGTAGCGAAGAACAACCCAGCGTGTTTTTGGAACGCGAATGTCTCTATGAACTTTTTTGCCAACTGTTTGGCCATGAACTTTCATACGCTCACTTGGAACGTCAGCTTGTTCATTAATATTATCGCCAGAGCGAAGACCGATATAAGCGTCCATGTCTTTCATTACGCTTGCTTCATATGCAGCGATTTGTTCGAAATGTTCTTCAGTAGCACCCATTAATAAAGAGCGATCTACTTGATGATCTTTTAAAGAGACGAATGGGAAACCACCAGCTGCATATGCTTCTTTTACAAGTGCAGTTACAAGTTCTTTTTGTAAGCCAAAGTTTTCAATTAATACTTTTTCACCTTTTTGTAAGCGGATAGAGTAGTTAATTAAATTGTATGCTAACTTTTCAATACGTGGATCTTTCATGTGTAAAGCCTCCCTACTAATTATGTATCCTCTCCTATTGTAACCTACTTAGTGGAATTTGTTGAATGATTTATGTTACAGTTAACGAATAAGTATGAAAATTCTAATGATGAGATAGGGATTAGAATGAAACGGAAAATGATTGTATAATAGGGGAAAGTATGAAAAAGATAAAGGAAGTGATGAAATGCAAGTTCTTTTATATGTAAGTGCGGCTATTATCGCGGTTGCTTTCGCAGTATTAGTAGTGTATGTATGCAGAACGTTGTTATCGGTTCAGAAGACGTTAGAAAACGTTGCAAGCACGTTAGAAGGTTTAGAAAAACAAATGCAAGGAATTAGCGTAGAGACAGAGCAATTATTACATAAAACGAATGCGTTAGCTGATGATATTCAACAGAAGTCACAGTCATTAAATAAAGTGGTAGCGGGTGTAGATGGGATTGGAACGACAATCCAATCCTTAAATACGAAGCTTCGTAATGTATCAGACTCTGTAACGGACGAAATTGAAAATAACGCTGATAAAGTAGCGCAAGTTGTACAGTGGAGCAGTGCGGCGATTGAAGTATACAATCATTACCGTGCGTCGAGACAAGAGAAGAAGGTTGAAAAAGAAGAGCGTAAATTAGAAAGAATTGAGAAAAACGCTGAAAAGAAAGAGCAGCGCTCTAGATTTCGTATGAGAGGTGAATCGTGATGAATATGACAAAGCTTGAAACAATTGAAGAGCTTGAGGTCTTAGTAGAAAAGAATGAGCCGTATGTTCTTTTTAAACATAGTACGACATGCCCGATTAGTCACGGTGCATACACAGAATTTCAAGCGTATTGCAGTGAAGAAAGAGAAGTGCCAGCGTATTACTTATACGTACAAGATGCAAGAGATGTGTCAAATCGTGTTGCAGAACAATACAGTATTAGACATGAATCCCCGCAAGTATTATACATAAAAGATGGTATGGTAGTATGGAATACATCTCATTGGAATATTAAAAAAGATGCTTTAGAAGAGAATATAAAGTAAAAAGAAGCAAGCTAAAGGTGCTTGCTTCTTTTTTTTGTTTTTGTTGAAATATATTTAATGGTACACTATTAATAGTTCAAACTAAATAACTAGATTGTTGAAAGTAGGTTTTAAGTAATGAAGAAAATGGCATTATCCTTCGCAGTCGTAAGTTTATTACTGGGAGCTTGTAGTAACAATAGTAATACGATTAGTAAGAAGGATGAAGTTATACAAAAAGATACAAAAGAAAAAAGTATGATTCCGAGAACTGCTGTTTCTAAAGATTATTATAGAACTGTTATTCCTTTAAAAGAACAAAAGGTTATTAATACAGCTAATATAAAAACAAATTCTAAATTAGATTTAGCAGAGTATGAAAATGGTTTAATAAATATTGCAACGCAGCAATTTGATACAGAGAGCCACGTACTGCAATTAAATCAGTATATTCCAGAGAAACTAGTTGATGAACTAGTTGCGAAAGTAGAAGCGCCAGTTTTGACGAATATTATAGAACAAGACTATTTCGGAAAACAGAATTCAAATGAATTAAGTTTATCTGGTGTTATGATTGGCTTAGCTATGTCTTCAAGTGTATCGAATGAAGAAGCTATGTCTAAAGGGTCTGAAGTTGCTAAACAACTTATTGAAGCTATTAACAAAAATGATAAATATAACAAATCTCCAATTACGTTTGCTATCTTTAAGCAAGAAAGTACAAGTTCTTTAAAAAATGGTACGTATATTGCTAGTGCTACTGTTCAAAAGAATGATACGAACCTTGGAAATTGGAGTACAATTGATGAAAAGTCGTATTCATATCCTTCTGATGAATTTACACAAGCACATGGAGAAGATAATACAAAAATAACTAACTTTGCTAAGGAAATAAAAGGTTTTTCTACTGGAGATTTTATTCCAGTCAACGCAAAAGTTTCTTATAAGAAAGATCAAATGGATACATTAAATATGAATATTGTTATTAAATATAACGGTAAAACAGAATTAATGGCTCTTACCCAATTGGCTGCGCAAGGTATGTTGGACAAATTGCCTAAAGATGCGAAAGTACAATTACAGATCAAGTCCGAGAGTAAAATTGAGGCCGTTATTATAAAAGAGAAAAACAGTGATAAACCGTTTGTTTCCTTCTTGTAAAAAAGACAGTATGTAAACTGTCTTTTTTTTATTTTAAATGAAAATATACAATGTTTTTTGATGATAATTCATTGCTGTATATCGTGTGACAATCGTATATGTATCAACTATAATAAGTTATCTTAAAAAAGTAATATATAGGAATTTGAAAGATGTGGCTTTTTTATGGCATCACAACAATTAGGTCGTTTACGTTCTGAAATTGATCAACTTAATTTACAAATATTAGAGTTATTAAACGAAAGAGGTCGTCTCGTACAAGAAGTTGGTACTTTAAAAGAAGTATAAGGTGTGAAACGTTTTGCTCCTGTACGTGAAAGAAATATGCTGGATTTAATTGTAGAGAATAATAATGGTCCATTTGAAACTTCGACTTTACAACATATTTTCAAACAAATTTTTCAAGTTGGCTTAGAGTTACAAGAAGAGGATCATCGTAAAGCACTACTTGTGTCTTGTAAGAAAAAATAGAAGATACGATTGTTGAAATTAATGCGTGGTGGTGCTTTCAAGCCACATACTTCACCGTATGATTTTCAAGGTCTTGGATTAGCAGGATTACAAATTTTACGCCAAGTAGCAGATAAATATGATTTGGCTGTTATTAGTGAAATTTTAAATCCAAATGATATTGAGATGTCATTAGATTACGTTGATGTTATTCAAATTGGCACTCACAATATGCAAAACTTTGATTTGCTAAGGGCAGCTGGTGCTGTAAATAAACCAGTATTATTAAAACGTGGTCTATCAGCAACGATTGAAGAATTCATTAATGCGGCAGAATATATTATGGCAAAGAGAAATGGGAACATTATTTTATGTGAACGAGGTATTCGCACGTATGAAAGAGTGACGCGTAAGACGCTTGATATTTCCGCTGTACCGATTTTAAAGAAAGAAACACATTACCTGTTGTTGTCGATGTAACGCATTCTACAGGGCGACGTGACCTTCTCTTATCAACTGCAAAAGCAGCGATGGCAATTGGTGCAGACGCAATTATGGCTGAAGTACATCCAAATCCCGCTGTAGCTTTATCAGATGAGGCGCAGCAAATGAATATTCCGCAGTTCAATGATTTTATGAATGAATTAAAATCATTTGGAAGTAAATTATAAAAACTTTTAATGAGCTGTTCCAATAAGGCGTTTTGGGGCATCTGTATAGAGACTGTCATTGTCGATTTTTGTTGGTAAGTTGATATATTTAAAAAATCGCTGATATAATTAGAGTTGTGGTAGATATATTTGGAAAATCGCTGATATATTTCGAGTTACGGTTCATATATTCGAAAAATCGTCGATATAAATTTCATTTACTATCGTACCGCTTAAAATAAGATTTCTACTTAGGAAACATCTATTTTTTTACAAAAAATGCTCTTTTTTCATAAAAAATACGAAAATACGAGAAAAGAAGCGAATTTTTTCGAAACTTTTGCGGGAAAATATTGTATGAGCCTGCGTTTTTATCGTATCATTAGTAAAAGGAAGAACTCGGGACGATTGGTGGCATCTGCAAATAGAGTTGATGTCTTTTTTTCATTCAAGTAACCGATACATAAAAATAGATAACAAAAATAGAAGGAGTGTGCGATGAGATGAACGTAACAATCTATGATGTAGCGCGCGAAGCGAACGTTTCAATGGCTACCGTATCACGCGTTGTGAACGGTAACCCAAATGTAAAGCCTACAACAAGAAAGAAAGTATTAGAAGCAATTGATCGTTTAGGGTACCGCCCAAATGCGGTAGCACGTGGACTAGCAAGTAAGAAGACAACTACAGTAGGTGTTATTATTCCTGATATCTCAAATACGTTTTATGCAGAACTTGCACGTGGAATTGAAGATATCGCAACAATGTACAAATATAACATCATTTTAAGTAACTCTGACCAAAACAAAGAGAAAGAGTTCCATTTATTAAATACGATGCTTGGAAAGCAAGTGGACGGAATTGTTTTCATGGGTGAAGATATTACAGACATTCACATTGAAGAATTTAAAAAATCTCCAGTACCAATTGTATTAGCAGCGTCATTCGATGAGCAAAATGAAACGCCATCAGTAAATATTGATTATACACAAGCAGCTTACGATGCAATGAAGCACTTTATTGAGCAAGGACATAAGCGTATCGGTTTCGTCTCTGGTCCATTCATTGATAAAGCGGGAAGCGCGAAGAAGTTACAAGGTTATAAAAAAGCTTTAGAAGAAGAAGGTATTTCATATGATGAAAATCTTGTAATCGATGGAGATTACACATATGACTCAGGTATCGAAGCATTTGAAAAGCTTTGGAGCAATGATGAAAAGCCAACAGCAATCTTCGTATCGTCTGATGAAATGGCACTAGGTGTAATCCACGCAGCACAAGACGCTGGATTAAACGTACCAACTGACGTAGAAGTACTTGGTTTCGATAATACACGCCTTGCATTAATGGTTCGTCCGCAACTTTCAACAGTTGTACAACCGATGTATGATATCGGTGCAGTAGCAATGCGTCTATTAACAAAGTATATGAACAAAGAAAAAGTGGAAGATCACACTGTCATCTTACCTCACCGTATCCAATTTAGAGATTCAACGAAGTAAGTATAAAAAAGCTCACAGCGATTGCTGTGAGCTTTTATTCATATTCAGGATAATATTTTTCAATTACTGTATCTACGGTTTCATTTTTCTTAACGTGTAAAAATCTTGCGTACAATTCTTTTCCAGTTTCAAATGGGGTATCGTCTAATTCAAACACATGTAACACTTTTCGGAACGTCCATGTGATTTGCTCATCATACATATTATCGTATGTGTGCTCCGATTGTATAGCTATATTTTCACCTAGTTCATGAGCTTCTTCTAAACTGTTTGCTTTAACAAGAATAATACTTTCTTCAAAAAGTGTATCGTGATTCTCTTCATAATGCTCATCAATTTTCGTAGGATCAGGCTCACCAGCATGAACAGACTCAAACAATAATTTTACAGCGTACACATTATGCTGCATGTTTCACTTTATAAATAATACTTGCGACAAGCGAAGCAGGTATTGTAAATAAGTTACTTTGATAATGGTAATGCACTTGGGATTCTTCATAAGACATGTTGTCATATAGTTCGTTTTGTGAGACATTCATTTTTTTCTGTTTTTCTTTGAGCATTTTAATGTAGTTGTACTGTATTGGGACGAGAATGATGAAATAAGCTAATACGATTAGTGAAATCCAAATCATTATGAACACTCCCTTACAAAGAATATTTGTATATGGTAATTATATCAATTTATATGAAAAATATCCATATTTTCCTAGTGGTCAATTTCTTTTCAAAAATGCAAAAAGTTCTTCAGCGCTTCGTAAATTATGTTCAAGGCATGTTTGGGCAGTGCGTTTTAAAACTTTGTATTAACTGTTCTAATCTAGAAGGATCATATTGTTTCACATGGCCAGTAATAATGGTTTCATCTTTGTCTAAGTCAATTGTAATTTAATCGAATCGCTCTACTTGTTTAAAATATCCTACAATATCATCTTCCAATTGAAATTCTCCCTAGTTTATAGCTTATTTAGAAGATTTCTCTATAAATTGTATGATTCCTTGTTATATGTCACATAAGTGCAAATTTACCTATTATAGGGCAATGTCATGTATAATAGAAAGAAAAGGCTTGTGAGGGGGGAGAAGAGATGATCGTTCTTTGGATAATTACGCTTTGTATGACTGCTATTTTTGCATATATGACGTTAAAACAAAATGGCTTAAAGCGATTTGCTCCAGGAAGTATTCTTGCAGGAATTGCCCTTATCACGTATGTAATTTCTATTTTTATTGAAAGTGTATCAGTAGATATGAGCACAAGTTTAATGTTTATTGGTATTACACTATTTGCAGGTAGCATTATGGTACTTATGGTTGCTGGTATTATTTTATTTATTCATATGAATTCGGAAACGTTATAGCATATAGAAAAGGCATGTCCCGAGGGACATGCCTTTTTATCCGTTCAATTATGCTCTATCTTTAGAAGAGTTTTGCTGTTTTAGTAAGTCGCGAATTTCGCCAAGAAGTTCTTCTTCTTTTGTTGGTTCTGGAAGTTCTTCCTCTTTTTCTTCTTCTCTTTTAGATGTTAGTTTGTTGAAAACTTTAACAAACATAAAGATAGCAGCTGCAATAATTAAGAAATCAAAAATAGTTTGGATGAAGTTACCATACATAATAGATGATTTACCGAATGTAATTTTTAAATCTGTAAAGTCAACGCCACCTAATACCATACCAAGTAATGGTGTGATGATATCTTTTACTAAAGAACTAACGATTTTACCGAATGCAGCACCGATTACAACCCCGACAGCTAAATCGATTACATTACCTTTGAATGCGAATTTTTTAAACTCGTTCCACATGTGTTAATCCCATCCTTTCCACGATTCAATATGAAATTTATAATTCCTATCAACATATTCTATAGAAATTTACGAGAGAAATAAAGAGGAAATGGGAATGAAAGTAAATTCTGAAAAATGTATCCGTTTTACATTTTGTTTACATCATCTAGTAAAGATTGTAGCATTTGCTGCGTTTTTAATCCTTCTAATCCATCTACAACAGGCTTTGTATCGCCTTGTACACACTCAATAAAATGATGAACAGCATCTTCAAAACCACGTTGTTTTAACGTCGTATCCCATGATGGGGAACCACTTTGTGAAACTGAGTTTTCCTGTTCAATTTCAAATGTATTCATATTTTTTACGCGAATGATTTTCCCTGGCGTTACAAGTTCAATTTGTTCTAAATTTGTACCGGCATGGCGATGCATTGCAGTAGAAAGTAACAGTCCACTTGGAGTTGTATATGTATGATGTCCGTAAAGAAGTTCATTCTTTTCATTGATTTGCATCATATTGTGAACGACGTTAAGGTCATTATTAGCTAACCAGCGAGCTGTATCTACAATGTGTAAATAATCATCTAACATAGTGAAATCGTACGTATATGGCCCGACTTTATTTGTGCGATGCTTTTCAATTCGAATCCATGAAATATCATTAGCCTGTTCTTTGGCAGCGACATACATAGGAACGAATCTGCGATTAAATCCGACCATTAATTTTCGGTTGTATTTCTCGCTCAACTCGACTAGTTGCTCAGCTTGTTCCACTGTAGCTGCTAGCGGCTTATCAACATAAACGTCGATCCCTTTTTTCAGAAGTTCAGAAACGATTTCATAATGTGATGCAGTTGAACTATGCACGAAGATTGCATCGCATTCCGAAGCTAACATTTCAATAGAATGAAAGTCTTGAATCCGGTATTGCTGGCAAACTTGTTTTCTTTTCTCCTCGTTAGGTGTAAACGCCCCTACAAAGTTCCAATCTGTTTCTTTTGTAAGTGTTGGAAGATAGGCCTTTTGCGCAATACTTCCAAGTCCAATCATCCCAATTTTAGGTTTGTTCATTTTTAATCCCACCCTATTAATATTAATGTAACGGCTTAAATGTAGCATAGGGTGGGGGAGGAAGGCAAAAATTAGCTTTTTACTTACGGCCTTCTAACAAAATCTTCTCTATCTCTTCAAAGTGATAAGTGCGAGCATGCTCTAACGGGGTAACACCATCATGGTCTGGAATATTTACATCTGCACCGTGCTCAATAAGAAGGCGAATGACTTGTTGCTGTGTTTCGTTTCCGTTATTTAGTACGATGGCTTCCATTAAAGCTGTCCATCCGAGGTTATTTACATGATTTACATCAATATTTGTTCGAGTGAGGAGTTCTTTTATAACTTCAATATAGCCATGTTCTGAGGCTGGGATAAGAGCTGTTCCACCGTAACGATTTGTAATCGTAGGATCTGCACCAGCATCAATTGTTAATTTTAAAATGTCTAAGTAACCTTCCGCACCGGCGTATAGAAAGGGATTGTTTTTCATGTCATCTTGGATATTTACATCAGCACCAGATTCGATAAGCGCTTTTGCGGTTTTTACATCATTTTTGTATGTAGCAATCATAAGCGGAGTGCGTCCTTGATTATCCGTCGCATTTATATTTGCGCCTTGTTTTAGTAAAGATATAACAGTATTCGTTTCATTTTTTTCAGTAGCTGCTAGTAGTGCAGTCTCCATGTTTGTCATCTCCTTTTTTACTTCTTGTTCTTGCGAGCATCCTTGTAAAAAAATTACGCAACATATCATACTGAATGTTTTTTTGAACATGGAATTTCAACCTCCTAATTTCAACTGTAAAATAGGAACATTAAATTTTTATAAACTGACGCTAAAATTACTATAAAATCGCTTGAGTATTTGAACATATATTTTTATGCTTATGAATATGAAGGATGGGTAAAGTGAGGATGTAAATGATGTCTATTAAAACAAGGTTTTTATTTTCTTATATTGCTGTAATTCTCGTTTCTATTACGCTCATATTAGTCGCGGGATTTTTAATTGTTTTTTCGATAACAGGTGACTTGGAAGCAGTGAAAAATTTCTATAAAAGTTCTTACATTCAAAAGCCGCTTACGCCAGAAGAAGAGAATGCCTATCTTGAATTAAAATTAGCGGCAAAGCAACATCAATCTCAATTATTAGATGAATCGTTCGTTTCATCAATTGAAAAAGAAGGCGTGAAAATAATTGTAAGAAAGGGAGAAAACATTTCTTATGCTACAAAGGGTTTTGAAAGTTCGACTTTAACAGAAGCCCTTCCGAAATTTGAAGAAGCAAATATTAATAGTCGTGGTACAACGGAACTAGGTGATACATTTTATCGATATGTAAAATTTGATTTTTATTTTGCAGAGAAAGAAGAAGGGAGTATATTTGTACTAAAAAAGCAAAGTTCATTTGTAGACCTTACACAAAAATTATTTCCAATCTTATTCGTATCGCTTTTACTATTAGCTATTTTACTTATTGGGTTATTAAGTTATCTCGTTTCAAGAAGTGTAATAAAACCAATTTTTGTATTGAAAGGCGCAACAGAGAAAATTAAAGAAGGAAATTTAGATTTTCAAATGCCAGTTACATCGCACGATGAAATAGGTCAATTAAATCAAGGATTTGAGGAAATGAGGAAGAAGTTAAAAGAATCGATTGAAGTACAAACGCAGTATGAAGAAAATCGAAAAGAACTTATTTCAAACATATCGCATGATTTAAAAACACCGATTACATCTATTATCGGATATGTAGAGGGAATAAAGGACGGGGTAGCAAATACGCCAGAAAAAATGGATAAGTATTTAACGACAATTCACACGAAGGCAAAACATATGGACACACTCATTGATGAACTCTTTTTGTTTTCGAAGCTCGATTTGAATCGAGTTCCATTCCAATTTGAGACAGTTGAATTAAATACGTTTATGCAAGAATTAATAGAAGAGATGCAGATGGATTTAAGTGAAGAAGGTATAGAAGTTAACTTACAATTATATTCATCGCCATTATATGTAACGGCTGATTGCGAAAAGATAAATAGAGTTATATCAAATTTAATTCATAATAGTGTGAAGTACATGGATAAAGAAGAGAAGAAAATTACTGTAACAGTATCGAGTGATAACAATAAAGTTATTGTGAAAGTGATGGACAATGGATCAGGTATAGAATCTGATACGCTACCGTATATCTTTGAACGTTTTTATCGTGCGGAACAATCGCGAAATTCTAGCACAGGTGGAAGTGGACTTGGTTTAGCGATAGCGAAGCAAATTGTTGAAGAACATGGCGGGGAAATTTGGGCGGAAAGCGAGCTTGGTAAAGGCACAAGCATTTTCTTCTCATTGGAAAAAGTAGAGGAATGTGGTGAGTAAATTGAAAAGAATTTTACTAATAGAAGATGAAGTAAGTATTGCAGAATTACAGCGAGATTATTTAGAAATTAATGATTTCCAAGTTGATGTAGAGCATTCAGGAGAAATAGGTTTACAAACAGCCTTGCAAGAAGACTATGATTTAATTATTTTAGATATTATGCTTCCGAAAATGAACGGATTCGAAATTTGTAAACAAATACGTGCTGTAAAAGATATTCCGATTCTACTTGTTTCAGCAAAAAAAGAAGATATAGATAAAATTCGCGGACTCGGATTAGGAGCGGATGATTATATAACGAAACCGTTTAGCCCAAGTGAATTAGTCGCAAGAGTAAAAGCACATATTGCCCGTTATGAAAGATTATTAGGAAATGTAAGTAAGCAACGTGATACGTTATATATTCACGGAATTTCTATCGATCAACGAGCGAGAAAAGTTTTTATAAACAATGAAGAAGTGGCGTTTACAACGAAGGAATTTGATTTATTAACATTCTTTGTCACACATCCAAACCAAGTATTAAATAAAGAACAGTTATTTGAACGCATTTGGGGATTAGATTCCGCTGGTGATTTAGCCACGGTTGTCGTCCACATTAGAAAGCTACGTGAAAAAATTGAAAGAGACCCTGCCCACCCGCAATATATTGAAACCGTGTGGGGAGCTGGTTATCGCTTTAACGTGTAATGTACCTGCCGAGTAATTGGCAGGTTTTTTATATATTATCCAAATGAAAGGAAAAAATAGGTAATTCGTGTTAGGATATAAAGAGATACACATAGGAGAGCATGAGAGGGCGTGCTACATATTGGGGGATACATTAAAAGATAATAAATCAAACAAGACTTTAAGAATCGGGATTAATATTATACTTGTTTTATTATTAATAGGTGCAATACAAATGTTTTATGATGAAGATTCTACGAATGATCATTTCGGTTGGTTATTTATGATGGTCTTTTTTGCAATTAAAATAATTTCTAGTTTTATGATAAGTTTAAAAGAAGGAGATAAAAAGTCAGTATTTATTGATTTAGGTTTAGTGATTTTCTCTGTTCTTTTTTTGGTTGTTACTAGTGTGAAATATTTCTTTTGAAAAAGCTCATAGCCTTATAGAGGCTGTGAGCTTTTTGTTGGAAAATTAGCTTGCGACCTTAACATACTATTTTAGAGTTCCTTGTTGCAATGATTTATAAAATGTTTGAGTAGTAGAAGTAAACTGAGTAGCCTCTTCTAAAAAAGGATAATGGTTGCTGTTTTCAAATGGAATGAAGATAGAATTACGTATCCCATCATGCATCTTGATAGAATACTGAATTGGGCACTGTACATCATATCTTCCGCATATAATAAGTGTCTTTGTTTGGATGGAAGGTAAATACTCTCTTAAATCAAATGAAGGATATTCATTGACGAAAGCATTCATCCGGCTAACGGACATTGTTTTTTTAATTGGTTTACAAAAATAAGAGTTGTAGTTTTCTGGTTTATACAATGATAATTTTGTTCTCTTAGTAGATAGTTTTTTCCGTCCTTCACTTGTAAGGTGAGGGCTTTTTAAGTTTTCGATGAGCTCTTGCATATAATGAAATTGTGAATGTTCGGGATGATAAATGCAAAATGGTGTTTCGGTATAGTTACTTGCTGCAGCTCCTGCTACGACTAATGATTGTAAGGAATTTGTATATGTAATCGCATATAAAAGTCCAAGCATACCACCTGTTGAATGACCAGCGAAATGCCATGTTGGAAGTTGTAATGCTTCTCGTATTGCTTCTAAGTCGTGGATTGTTTCAATCATGCTTAATTCGTTTTCTGAATGGGCGGTTACAGAGCGACCAGTATCTCGTAAATTAATGAGAAATACACGATGCGTAGCAGTAAAAACATCCGCAAAGTAATCACCAGTTTCATTAAATTGTGAATAGTGATGTGTAATACAAAGTGATTCGCCATCTCCTTTTGTAAAGAGTTCAAATGTACCACGTTTCGTGTGGATCATTTGTCGTTTCCACATAATATCACTACCTTTTCTCATAAAAGTTGGGCCAGGCTGTTATGAAATGAAAATATATCAGCGATTATTAAAATATATTGACTTACCGACAGAAACCGACAATAAATAAAAGGAGGCTATTCAAAAACGAGCCTCCTTTTCGTTAGTATAAAGATTTTGTCATATTATTCCGAATAATTTCAAGGGATTTCGCTACAGTTAATGCGTTTTTTTCTTCAATTTCTGGTTTACGGGGGATAGGTTTATACATGTTGTCTGGATCTTCCCATGTGAGGGGAAGTTCTGTTTCTGCTTGTCCTTTCCAAGCTTCAATCCATTCTGGAGGGAGATAACCTGAGATGTTTTGGATGTTGTTCATTTCGAGCCAAATGAGCGCCCAAGCTCTTGGAACGACGCGCCAATGGTCATAGCCGCCACCACCGACAGCGATCCAGCGACCGTCGCAATATTCATTAGCAATTTCACGAGCGAGTTTCGGTATTTCGCGGTAAATATTCATGGTCGCACAAAGGTGTGTAAGTGGGTCATAATAATGTGCGTCAGCACCATTTTGCGTTAAAATAATATCCGGTTTAAAGTACGCTGCAACTTCTTTTACAACAGTTCGATATGATTCTAAGAACGATTCATCTTCTGTAAAAGCATCGAGTGGAACGTTAAAAGAATAACTATAACCATTACCTTGTCCACGTTCGTTTACAGCGCCAGTTCCAGGGAATAAATAGCGACCAGTTTCATGTAATGAAATGGTGCATACGTTAGGGTCATCATAAAATGACCACTGTACACCATCACCGTGATGAGCGTCTGTATCAATATATAGGACGCGTAAACCGTATTTCTTTTGAATATATTTCATTGCGATAGAACTGTCGTTATAAATACAAAAGCCAGATGCTTTGCCGCGAAAGCCGTGATGTAGGCCGCCACCTAAATTGAGAGCGTGTTTTACTTTCCCAGAAAGAACAGCATCGACAGCTGTTAATGTACCGCCAACGAGCAATGCGCTTGCTTCGTGCATATTTGGGAACATCGGTGTATCTTCTGTTCCGAGTCCGTAGGTCATTGCAATTGATTTTTCTAACTTTCCTTCTCCAGCACGTTTTACCGCATTTATGTACTCCTCTGTATGAACGTAGGCAATCTCTTCATCTGTAGCCATCCGTGGTGAGATGATTTGGGAAGAAGAGATGAAACCGCCCTTTTGTAATAAATCATACGTAAGTGTGACGCGCAGTTGGTTAAAAGGATGATCAGGGCTAAATGAATAGCCCCGAAAGTCATCCGAATAAATAAACGCGCTACTCATGCTTGCATCCCCATGATGTTTGGCCATAATACGCGGTAGCCTTCTGCTTCAAGTGCATCAATCACTTTTAGAGGATTCATCGTTTGAATGCGGAAAACAAGTACTTTATCATTCTCATCTTTTGCTGGATAGACGAGAACGCTCACGATATTTATTTGTAAATCACTAAAAATAGCAACGACTTTTCCAAGAATACCAGGTTCGTTTTTTACTTGAATTTCAATTTGTGAACTCGGTTGATGTGCCCCTGTTAATTTCACTAACGTGTGCAGTACTGTAGATTCTGAGATGATACCAACTAACTTACCAGCCTTTGTAACAGGAAGGCAGCCAATTTTATTTTCAAAAAATAAAGTAGCAATTTCCTCAACGAAATCGAGAGGGTGGCAAGTCATTACAGGATGTTTCATAATAAGTTCAAGCGGTTGCTGTAGCATATCGAGTGAAACTTGTTCATCTAGAATAGACGGACTTGCATCTCTTACATCCCGATCAGAAATAATGCCTACGACGTGATTATTTTGATCGACAATTGGAATGTGCCGAATGCCTTTCGTGCGAATCGTTCGGATTGCTGTTTCGATTGTATCGTTTGGATGTAGTGTAACTACATTTTGATTCATAATTTCTTCTACAATCATTCCAGTTGCCCCCTTTATTAATACATAAAACGATTGTGAAAACGTAGACGATCAAAAGCTTGAATAGAATCCGTATCAACGCGTTTACCGATGCGGACCATTAAACAGTTGGCGGGATGTGAACAAATTTCAGGATCGTCTGTAGCCATCCATTGTAACCCGCCGGCATTCATCATCTTTTCCATTACTTTTCGGTATTCCCACACATTCAATCCTGTTTGTTTCAAATCCCAGTGCCAATAATATTCAGTCGTCAATATAATGTAATCTTCCATATAATCGTCCATCATAGAAACCTCTAGTAAGTTCTTTCCGACAGAACTCCCGCGGAAGGCTGGGACTACTTCAATTGCCCCGAGCTCAATTAAGTTTTCCATTTTTCCTTCTGACCATCGTTCAAGTGGATCAGGATATAAATATGTAACATATCCAACAATCATTTGGTCATGTCTAGCAATAATGAGTCGAGCTTCTGGTAATTTAGAAATTTCGACAATTGCTTTATATTGCTGTTCAGCAGGACGAAACGCAACTAAATCTGGATGAAATTCATACATTTCGAGATTATGTGTAGAGACAGGGCCTTCAATAATTAAAGTGCCTTTCGCTGTTTTTAAGTTTCTAGCATTGTATATTTTTTTATGAATCAATGTATTGCTCACCACCTTGAGGGTTTGTGAATCTATTAATATCGTACTTTATAATATATGCGATGTGAATCGAATTTTGTCATTAAAAATTTGTCTAAAAATCAACAAATATACTGAAAATTTTAAATAATATCATTATAATAGATAATAGAATACATAGGAGGGGGATGTAAAGTATGAAAGTAGAAACGCTTCCTGTCATTAAAGGAGAAAATAATTTGCCGAATTATGATGAGGCATACGCGAATTTTAACTGGGAAGAGGTTAATAAAAACTTTACTTGGAATGAAACAGGCCGAGTAAATATGGCGTATGAGGCAATTGATAAGCATGCGAAATCCAATCGAAAGAATAAAGTAGCCCTTTATTATCAAGATGGATCGCGAAAAGAGAAATATACATTTAAGGAAATGAAGGATTTTTCTAATAAAGCAGGAAACGTCCTGAAAAATTATGGCGATGTAGAAAAAGGCGATCGCGTTTTTATTTTTATGCCACGTTCTCCAGAGTTATATTTCGCACTTTTAGGTGCAGTGAAATTAGGAGCAATTGTTGGACCGCTATTTGAAGCATTTATGGAAGGCGCAGTTCGCGATCGTTTAGAAGATAGCGAAGCAAAGGTGTTAATTACAACGCCTGAATTGTTAGAGCGCGTACCATTAAATGATTTACCTGCTTTAAAAACAGTTTTCCTTGTTGGGGATAATGTAGAAGAAGGCGGTAAAACGGTAGCGTTCAATCCTTTATTTGAACAAGCTTCAAAAGAATTACATATCGAATGGTTAGGCCGTGAAGACGGTTTAATTCTTCACTATACGTCTGGTTCTACTGGTAAGCCAAAAGGTGTGCTTCATGCGCAAAACGCAATGGTTCAGCACTATCAAACGGCGAAATGGGTATTAGATTTAAAAGAAGATGACGTGTATTGGTGCACAGCTGACCCAGGCTGGGTAACGGGAACTGCTTACGGCATTTTCGCACCGTGGTTAGTCGGAGCATCAAATGTTATTTTAGGTGGACGCTTTAGTCCAGAAGCTTGGTATGAAGCACTGCAAGATTACGGTGTGACGGTTTGGTACAGCGCACCAACAGCGTTCCGTATGTTAATGGGAGCTGGACAAGACGCAATTAAAAAATATGACTTATCACAAGTTCGTCACGTATTAAGCGTTGGTGAACCGTTAAATCCAGAAGTAATTCGCTGGGGTATGAATGCATTTGGACTTCGTATTCATGATACGTGGTGGATGACAGAAACAGGTGGACAAGTTATTTGTAACTACCCTTGTATGGAAATCCGTCCAGGTTCAATGGGTAAACCAATTCCAGGTGTAAAAGCAGCGATTGTTGATAATGAAGGAAATGAAGTGCCTCCATACACAATGGGTAACTTAGCGATTGCGAAAGGTTGGCCATCTATGATGCGTGCAATCTGGAATAACCAGCAAAAGTATGAATCTTATTTCATGCCGGGAGATTGGTACGTATCAGGTGACTCTGCATATATGGATGAAGATGGATACTTCTGGTTCCAAGGACGTATTGATGATGTAATTATGACGTCAGGTGAGCGCGTTGGTCCGTTTGAAGTAGAAAGTAAATTAATCGAGCATGCTGCTGTTGCAGAAGCAGGTGTAATTGGTATTCCTGATCCAGTGCGCGGCGAAATTATTAAAGCATTTATCGCACTTCGAGCAGGATACGAACCATCTGATGAATTAAAAGAAGAAATTCGTCAATTTGTAAAGAAAGGTCTAGCAGCTCATGCGGCGCCACGACAAATTGAATTTAGAGATAAATTACCGAAAACGAGAAGTGGTAAAATTATGCGCCGCGTATTAAAAGCGTGGGAATTAAACTTACCAACAGGTGACTTATCAACGATGGAAGATTAAGAGAGAAAGGTCTGAACGAAAAATGTTCAGACCTTTTTTATGTTATTATTAACTTATATATATAAGTTAAAGGGGGGAGTATGATGAAAACAGAAAAAGAAAAGATGATACTAGGAGAAATGTACATACCGGCTGATCCAGTTTTAGTACAAGAAAGAGAGCAAGCACGTATATTAACGAGAAAATTAAATGATACGCCAGAAGAGCAATTAAAAGAGCGTAGCGAAATCGTAAAAGAATTATTTGGAACGACTGGAGATAACATTCATCTTGAATCTTCTTTTAGATGTGATTACGGCTATAACATTCATGTCGGTGAAAATTTTTACGCGAACTTTGACTGTACGATTTTAGACGTATGCCCGGTAACAATCGGAGTGAACTGTATGTTAGCTCCAGGTGTTCACATTTATACAGCAACGCACCCGCTTGATCCAGTAGAGCGTATAAGCGGATCAGAATACGGAAAACCAGTTACAATTGGCGATAACGTATGGATTGGCGGAAAAGCAATTATTAATCCAGGTGTAACAATTGGAGACAATGCGGTGATCGCATCTGGTGCTGTCGTAACGAAAGATGTGCCTAATAATGTAGTAGTTGGCGGGAATCCCGCAAAGATTATAAAAAAATTAAAATAATATTTGAACGAAGTGTCTTCCTCGTCTGTATACATTTATGAAAGAATAGATGAGGGAGGCTTTTATATGTCTAATAAATTACTTCTTGCGACGTTGTAAAGGATTGACAAGAAGAGAAACCGGACCTCTATTTGACACGCCTATATAAATGATGGTATAAAGAAAAGTATATGAATAATTGAGCGTGGAAAGGGAGAAGTAGTGATCATTTCCCTGTTTTAGAGAGCTGATGGTCGGTGGAAATCAGCACATAGATGATCGCGAATTACGCCCCTAGAGCATCTTTTTTCGATTGAATTGTATTCAAAAGGGAAAAGACGGTGCTAAGCCGTTATGTAAATAAGGTGGTAGGCTTTTTGGCCTGCAACTAGGGTGGTAACGCGATAATCAAAATCGTCCCTTATTTGAAGGGGCGATTTTTTTATGTTTTCAACCTTCACGCCAGTAATGAACTTAAAGGAGAGTATGTAGGATATGGGTATTTTACAAGATCTTGAATTTCGCGGTCTAATTAATCAGCAAACAGATGCTGAGGGCCTTGAGCAATTATTAGAAAAAGAAAGCGTTAAATTATACTGTGGTTTCGATCCGACAGCAGATAGCTTACACATCGGTCATATGTTACCAGTATTAATGTTACGTCGTTTCCAATTAGCTGGTCACCAACCAATCGCACTTGTTGGTGGTGGTACTGGTATGATTGGTGACCCAAGTGGTAAAAAAGCAGAGCGTACATTAAATACGAAAGATACAGTTGCTTACTACACAGAAAGCATTAAAAACCAACTTTCAAACTTCTTAGAGTTCGAAAACGTGGACAACCCAGCAACAATGGCTAACAACTATGACTGGCTTGGTAACTTAGATGTAATTTCATTCTTACGCGATATCGGTAAAAACTTCGGTTTAAACTATATGTTAGCAAAAGATACAGTAGCATCTCGTTTAGAAACTGGTATTTCATTCACTGAGTTCAGTTACATGATTTTACAATCATACGACTTCTTAAACTTATACCAACACCATAATTGCCGTCTGCAAATCGGTGGTAGTGACCAATGGGGTAACATTACAGCTGGTCTTGAATTAATCCGTAAATCAGAGGAAGATGCGAAAGCATTCGGTTTAACAATTCCACTTGTTACTAAATCTGACGGTACGAAGTTTGGTAAAACAGAAGGTGGCGCAATTTGGTTAGACCCAGAGAAAACAACTCCTTACGAGTTCTACCAATTCTGGATTAACACAGATGACCGCGATGTTGTTAAATACTTAAAATACTTCACATTCTTATCTCATGAAGAAATTCTTGAGCTTGAAAAGCAAGTAGCTGAAGCGCCAGAAAAACGTGCAGCACAAAAAGCATTAGGTTCTGAAATGACAAAACTTGTTCACGGCGAAGAAGCATTAGAGCAAGCAATCAAAATTTCAGCTGCACTATTCAGCGGTTCTGTAGCAGAACTAACTGCAAGCGAAATTGAACAAGGATTCAAAGACGTACCATCTGTAGAACGTACTGCAGAAGATACAGTATTAATCGACTTACTTGTAGAAAGCAAAATCTCTCCATCAAAACGTCAAGCACGTGAAGATGTAACGAACGGCGCAATCTACGTAAACGGTGAGCGTACACAAGCGTTAGACTACGTTGTAACAGAAAACGACCGCATCGAAGGTAAATTTACAATCATTCGCCGCGGTAAGAAGAAATATTTCTTAATTCGTTACTAATAAATAAAAAGCTTTGGGGAAATTCCTCAAAGCTTTTTTGTTTTAATCTCCTTTTCGAGTTCATACGGAAATCACATGTAAGCGGTATGATAAATGTATAACAACTAGAAAGGAGTGGTAAAACAAAATGTCACTAGAAGCGCTCATTATTTTTTCTTTGCTAAATGCGGGTCAGCTTGCAGAGAATTCGAAGGTTGATATACATAAAGAGCAGAAAGATGCTTATGTATATGTTCAAAAAGAGGAAAATAAATAACTTTATTTTATATATAAACTTCAAAAGCCAATCCATTGGATTGGCTTTTTGTCAGGTTGTTGGAAAAAGAGCGTACATTTTTCTCTTTTAAACATTAGCTAAAATTTGATCATAGCACGAAGTAATAAGTGCTTCCAGATCTTTTAAGTCATTAACGTTATCAATAAAAATTCTACTCACTCCCTGTGATTTTGGGGCTTGTTCAACCACAAAATTAGGGCATAGCTGTTTAGTAGCTTCTAAATCGAGTCTTACAACTAAGGATTTTGCATCGCCATCAAGGAAGAGACGTATAAACCATTTTGTGATTACACGATTCATGATACAAAAATAACTAATGGTATCTTTATATTTGAGGTTACTGATATCTCTTTGATGCTCAGTTAAAATCTCTTTAACAATGTTAAATGCGGTTAGTTCATTTTCTGTAGTGAAAACTCTATCTGTTTTGTCTTCTTTGTTAATGTCTTCAATTATTTCAGTAGAAGCAGCTGCAACTAGGCTTGTTTCTATTTTCTCCGATGTTTTTGTTTCTTTTGGTGTTAAACCATCACTGATTATTTCTAATAGTGTTCGATTAATTGCTTTTTTAACGATTGGTCGGAATCGCTCTAAAACGTTATTTGTAATTCTAGTTGAGCTAAAGTCTCTAATTAGAAAACGAAGGAAGTCATCTGAAGGATTTTTAAATAGTTCTTTAATTGTAGAGTTTAAATTGGTCATATAAATAAGCTCTTCAGCATATTTTACGATTTCTTCAGCTTCAAAATTTTCTTTTGTAAAAGTTTCAATCGTTTCAATATCTAAATTGGTTAAATTATCCATGCTGAATGTGAAGAAAGGTTTTTCATCCATCACATTGTCATTTGTTAAATCAGTATAAAACTTGTATTCTAGACCATTAGTTAGTACCCCTACTTTGACATCAGGTAAGGCATTGAAATATCTAGATAGTTGCGCATCGTGTTTAAGGAGATTTTCTGTTACAGATTTTGCCTCGATTAAAATAATTGGAACCCCATTTTTAAAAACCGCATAATCGACTTTTTCTCCCTTCTTAGTTCCGAAGTCTGCAACATACTCAGGTCTAACTTCTAAAGGATTAAAAACGTCATAACCTAGTTTTTGAAGAAAAGGAATAATTAATGATTGCTTGGTCATTTCTTCATTAGTTATGTACTCTGTTCGTTCTAAAATTTGGTTAGCTATTTTGTTTATGTCATTTCTGAATTCCATATCAATGTCTCCTCGTTATAAAGTTTAAAAATCTTTAATATTATTGTTATTCCGTGAAAATTCATAATATAACAGAGTTCTTTATGGAAACAGGGAGGTTATTCTTTTTGTTTTAGATGGGAGTATAGGGTATTGGGATTTTTATGTTATGTAGGATATAAAAATAATGGGGGAATTGAAAAAAGCCAATCCACAGGATTGGCTTTTTGTCATTAACGAGAGTAGAACTCTACGATTAATGCTTCGTTGATTTCAGCTGGTAACTCAGCACGCTCAGCGTGACGAGTGTAAGTAGCTTCTAATTTGTCAGCATCGAAAGTTAAGTATTCTGGTACGAAGTTGTTAACTTCGATCGCTTCTTTAACAACAACAAGGCTGTTAGATTTTTCGCGAACGCTGATAGTTTGACCAGGTTTTACACGGTAAGATGGGATATCTACGCGAGCGCCATCAACCATGATGTGACCGTGGTTTACTAATTGGCGAGCTGCACGACGAGTGCGAGCTAAGCCCATACGGTAAACTAAGTTGTCAAGACGAGCTTCAAGAAGGATCATGAAGTTTTCGCCGTGCTTACCAGGCATTTTACCTGCTTGGTCAAATGTGCGACGGAATTGACGCTCAGTCATGCCGTACATGTGACGAAGTTTTTGTTTCTCTTGTAATTGTAAACCGTATTCTGAAAGTTTCTTACGTTGGTTAGGACCGTGAGGACCTGGTGCGTAAGGGCGTTTTTCTAATTCTTTTCCTGTGCCGCTTAGAGAGATTCCAAGACGACGAGACAGTTTCCAAGCTGGACCTGTATAACGAGCCATAGTTGACTCCTCCTTTAAAAATGTTTTTATTTACGTAAAATAAAAACAGACGTAATCGATATTTACGGGCATTTTGTTTTCATGTACCTTCGCTCCAGCAGCAGGGAGTTACGAGATACACCTCCGTAGAGGAACAAAATACAAACGATAAACTCACATTACAAGGCTGCCTTTTTATTTTACACAAACGCTATTATATCTTTTACCCAGAGTTTCGTCAAGCGAGTACGTTTTTGTTTTATGCATATAAATTTTGGAAATTAATATAAGAAGGAATTTAAAACAATATAAAAGAAGAGATAGAAACACAAATAAAACGCTTACATAAAATGTAGTAAAAACGTTCATCAGTTTTTTACTGGTGAATATGCGGTAATAAAAACATAAAGGGGATGTTTTTATGAAAAAGAAGCATATGGAGACAGCGTTAATTCATCACGGTTATACACCTGAGGAACATAAAGGAAGTTTAACACCACCTTTATTTCAAACCTCTACGTTTACATTTGAGACTGCGCAGCAAGGAGAGGCGAGTTTTGCGGGAGTGGATCCATCTTATATTTACTCAAGGCTTGGAAATCCGACTGTGAAATTATTTGAAGAACGTATGGCGGTGTTAGAAGGAGGAGAAGAAGCACTTGCCTTCGGATCTGGTATGGCAGCTATTTCAGCAACTTTAATCGGTTTTTTAAAGGCTGGGGATCATATTATTTGTTCAAATGGATTATATGGGTGTACGTACGGTTTTTTAGAAGTGTTAGAAGAAAAATTTATGATTACGCATTCGTTTTGTGAGATGGAGACAGAGGTTGATATTGAAAATAAAATTCGTCCAAATACAAAGCTTATTTTCGTTGAAACACCGATTAATCCAACAATGAAATTAATCGATTTAAAACAAGTTATTCAGGTTGCGAAGCAAAATGGTTTACTTGTCATTGTTGATAATACGTTTTGTTCACCTTATTTACAAAGACCGCTTGAGCTTGGCTGTGATGCTGTTGTGCATAGTGCGACAAAATATATTGGTGGCCATGGTGACGTTGTAGCGGGTGTAACAATTTGTAAAACGAAAGCGTTAGCTGAAAAGATTCGCCCGATGCGAAAAGATATCGGCGGCATTATGGCGCCGTTTGATGCGTGGTTATTATTACGCGGGTTAAAGACGTTAGCGGTAAGAATGGATCGTCATTGTGATAATGCAGAAAAAATTGTATCGTTCTTAAGAAAACATGATGCGGTAGAAGGTGTTTGGTATCCAGAAGGGGAATTAGCATCTCGTCAAATGAAGCGCGGGGGCGGTGTTATTTCTTTTTCAGTAAAAGGCGGAAAAGAAGAGACGCAAGCATTTATTAATGACCTCCACTTTATTACAATTGCGGTGAGTTTAGGAGATACAGAAACGTTAATTCAGCATCCAGCAACGATGACGCACGCTGCGATTCCAGCTGAACTAAGAAAAGAAATGGGCATTTTCGATAATTTAATACGCTTATCGGTTGGTTTAGAATCTTGGGAGGATATCGTTTCTGATTTAGAGCAAGCATTAAAGAAAATATCTACTGTTAATCAATAAAAAAAGAGTGAGCTATCGGTTTTGTACAGGACGTACTAAATCGATAACTCGCTCTTTTCTTTTTACATATGTTTTAGGAGTGTTTCCACAAACTTTTCTAAATAGCGCTGATCTACTTCATCAAAACGATTCTTTTCAGGACTATCAATGTCAAGTACACCAATGACAGCTCCTTCTTTCACAATCGGTACAACGATTTCTGAATTAGAAGCACTATCGCAAGCGATGTGACCTGGGAATTGGTGAACGTCCGCTACAAGCTGCGTTGTTTTCGTTTCAGCTGCTACGCCGCAAACGCCTCGTCCAAATGGAATGCGTACGCAAGCAGGCATTCCTTGGAACGGTCCAAGGACAAGCTGATTTCCTTCTGTTACGTAAAAGCCAACCCAATTAACGCGATCTAAAAATTGGTTTAATAATGCGGACGCATTTGATAAGTTTGCGACTACGTTTGATTCGCCAGTTAATAACGCATCCAGTTGTTTAATTACTGTCTCATATTGCTGCACGCGAGATCCTGCATAACTTTCTTTAGTAAACATGGAAACAGCTCCTTTTTTATCGAGATGTGTAAAATATTAGCAAAATACGATGTATTTCACATGACTTTGTCGATAGAAAATTAAAGGAATTTGTCTTAAAAGTCAAGAAATTTAAACTATAGCTGTTCATTGAGAGGAAGTGAGCGCATGAAGCAGACGAAACAAAAAGTAATTGATGCGGCAATATCGTTGTTTAATACGAAAGGTTATGATGGAACGTCGGTGCGAGACATTGCAAAGCGAGCGGATGTGAATGTAGCGAATATTTCATATTATTTTGCTGGGAAGCAAGGTTTATTAGAACAGCTTATTACTGATTTTTTAGAAGGGTATATTCATGTGATTGAAATTTCGTTTGAACAGAGAGAGTATTTGTCGGCTAAAGATGTGATGGTGCAAATGGTGCGTGGGATGTTACGATATCAATTTGAAAATAGAGAACTAACACGTTTCTTCTACCGAGAGCTTTCGCTTGATACGACATTAATTCGTGAAGTGATGACCGTTTATTTTTCTAAAGAAAGATATTATATAGAGCAAATTATTAGACAAGGACAAATGAAACAAGAATTTCAGAAAGTATCATTTACAATGTTTATGACGCAATTAAAAGGCATGATAAATATGCCGTTTTTATATCCACAATATATATCAGAAGTACTGCATTCTTTCCCGTCTGAGACATTTTTCATAGAAATGTACACGAAAGAGATTGAGCAATGGATGGAACAAGCATTATGTAAAGCGAATATGTACCATGAATGGCCAAGAGCTGTTCATATGTGAAGAATCCCCACCTAACGAACTGAGGTGGGGATTCTTATGTTTACTTTTCTTTGCCATAAATTGTTACATAATAGCGCGATAATTGTTAATGCAGCTCCAGCAATTTCGATTTTATCGACTGGATAACCTCGAAACATAGAACCAATCAGTGCAAGGATAGGAACTAAATTCATAAATAATATGCCGTTAATAGATGAAATATAGCGATTTCCCATATTCCAGCAAAATACAGCGATAACTCCTGCGATAATCGACATATAAAAGAGCTCAAAACGAACACTCACAACTGTACGCAGTGACGGCATAGTAACTATATTTGTATACGTTAAGAAAGTAACAATAACTATGAGTGAAATGGAGCCAAATAAACAAGTTAATGTCGTATATCGAAGTGGTGACCAAGATTGAAAACGAGCACCCCCGTTTGTATAAATGACCCAGCAAGTAACGCCGCATAGCATCAATATATTTGTCGATAAGTGGCTTGCAGCTCCAAATAATAAGTGAATATTTCCTTTTGAAATGACAAGCATAACACCGAGTAATGCAACGAACATACAAAGGAATGTGTAGTTTTGTGGGCGCTTGTTTTTTGTTATCCATTGTAATGATAAGGCAATTAGTGGCATGAGAGACTGAATCATCGCTGCATGGATTGCTCCAGAAGGCCCGGCAAGTTGTTGTCCGTAGAAAACGAGAAAACCATATCCTGCGAAACCGACTGTCCCGTAAAAGAACAGAGAAAGTGTTCTTTTTTCTAAGCGGAGTGAAGTCTTCCCTTCAGTAATTAATAGCAAAATAAGAAAAATAATAGCTGCTGATCCATAGCGAATCGTTGTGAAGAAGAACGGATCGATAAATTGCAGGGCATTTGCCATTACAGGAAACATAAATCCCCAGGCAGTTACGGCGAGTAAGCATAGAAAGGATCCGAGTAGCATTTGTTTTTTGTTCAAGAGTATCTTTCCCCTTTACATTTCGTTATAGTAAGTTGATGAAATAAGTATAAAGAGTAATTGTTTATAGGAGGAAATATCGATTTCTTATAACGGTTATAACTTTTTGTTAGAGGTGTGTACGATGGATTTGGAGGCAGTACGATCGTTTATCGAAGTGAAGCATACGCGAAGTTTATCAAAGGCAAGTAAGATTTTACATATATCTCAACCAGCGCTTAGTAAGCAAATTCAAAAGTTAGAAGCGGATTTAGAGGTTACTTTACTTAAGCGTTCTGCGCAAGGAGTGGAGTTAACGGAGGCAGGAGAGTTATTTATAAAAAGAATGCTACCGATTTTGGAACAAATAAATGAAGTGAAAACAGAAATGAGGGGGTATCAAGAGAACCGAAAGTTTTCAATTGGTATACTACCGAGTTTAGCAGAGCATTACATATTAGAGTGTAAAGATGTATTAGGTGATGAGTTCGAAGTAGAGTGGCAAATCGGACATACGGAAGTATTAAGAGATTTATTTAAAGCGCGGGAGATCGACGCGATGTTCATCGATTCAGTAGTAGAAGGTGCTACGTATATAAAAGAAGTGCAACAAGAGAAAATTGTTTGTGTCATTTCAAATAATCATCCGTATAAAGAGAAGAAAGTCATTCAAATAGAAGAGCTGCAAAATGAAAAATTAATTGTATATCCAAAAATATGCGATGTAAGGAAAATGATTATGAACATGTTTCATGAGATAGGTGTAAAACCAACTATAGCTGTGGAAACATCTTACGCAGAACCGATGCTTGCAATGGTAAAAGCTGGCCTTGGCATCACTTTACTTCCAGAAAGGGCAGTAGAGCAGTCTGTAAGGCAGGGAAATGTACATGGAATTTCTGTTGAACCACCACTCATGCGGAAAATTTATTTCGTATCTCATACGAAAGATTGTTTGTTATTACAATCATTTGAGGATAGGTAGTGAGGTAGGCGGAATATTGAGAAAGATTACAATCGCATTGAAAGAAACATGAAATTTTAAAAAAAACTAGGTCAAAAACAAGCCATTACATGGTATGATTAGTACATTGTTAGTTGTTAAATATAGGGGAATTCCCTTTTTATACATAATGCCTTCCATTTCATAAACGGAACGGACAAAAAAAGAGATATAACTAGGAGGCTTTTTTGCATGGATTCTATCCTGACGATCGTTATCATTGTAGTAAGCTCTATTCTAGTGCTGCTCATGATAGAGCTTGTGATAAGAAATCGTTCATATAAAGATATTGAAGCACTGGAGCAGTGGAAACAAGAGATAAAAGATAAACCTGTGGCAGATGAACTAAAACGGGTAAAAGATTTAAACATGACGGGTCAAACAGAAGAACTGTTTGGTAAATGGCGTGAAGAATGGGATGAAATTGTATCAACAACCCTTCCGAAAGCTGACAAAGATTTAGCGCAAGCGCGAAAATTCGCCTCGCAATTCTCCTTCCGAAAAGCAAAGCATGCGATGAACGAATCCATAAGTGGTTTAGATGACGCTGATAATCGTATTACAGGTGTTTTAAATGAATTACAGCAATTGTTAGAAAGCCATGAGAAAAATAGCTCGGAAATTGAAGGGTTACGTGATACATATCGTAGTATGAAAAAGAGTGTTCTTGCTCATAGACATATGTATGGGGCAGCAGAGCAGAAAATCGAAGAGATGCTAGACGCTGAATCTAATAAATTTAAAAGTTTTGAAGAAGCAACAGATAATGGTGACTACTTAAAAGCGAGAGAAATTGTTATTAGTTTAGAAGAAGGTTTAGCTGGTTTAGAAATCATTATTCACCAAATTCCAGATTTATTAGTAGAGTGTCAAGCGACGCTACCAGTTCAACTGGAAGATTTATTACAGGGTCATAATGATATGGTAAGACAAGGTTATGTATTAGAGTATTTGGAAGTCCCTAAAGAAGTTCGTGATATGACGACACAACTAAACACATGTTTAATGGATATACAGGAGCTTCATATAACAGAAGCGGCTGAAAAAGTGGAAGACTTAAAAACTCGTTTAGATGGTTTCTATGATCAACTTGAGCAAGAGGTGCATGCGAGACATTATGTGGAGCAAAAAACACTTTCTGTTTATGAAGACTTAGAAGAAATACGTATCGAAACGATTGAAACGAAAACAGAAACACAACTTGTGAAACAAAGCTATCAATTGCAAGATAAGGATATTGAATCTCAAAAAGTAATTGAAAAGCAAATGCACATTTTAACGAAACGTTTTGAAATGCTACAATTACGCGTTGCTGAACAAGATATTGCCTTCTCTATTATTCGTGAGGAACTAGAAGAGGTTTATGAGCAATGTGAAACGTTAAAAGTACTTCATGCAGAATATAAAGAAATGCTGCAAACGATGCGTAAAGAAGAATTTGAAGCGCGTGAGAAGTTACAAGAAATGCGAAATACTATTTTCGAAACGAAACGCTTTATGCAAAAGTCGAATTTGCCAGGTCTTCCAGAGAGTATTATGGAAGATTTAAAAAGAGGGCAAATGGCAATGCAAGCTGTATATGAACAATTAGAAGTGAAGCCGTTAAATATGAACGCTGTAAATAGCAGTTTAGAAGAAGCATACACAACTGTGAACGGTGTAGCTGAAATGACAGAAGAATTAATTGGACAAGCGTATTTAGTTGAAAAATTAATTCAATACGGTAACCGTTACCGCAGTCATGATGAAAGCCTTGCAGAAAGCTTAAATTATGCGGAGAAATTATTCCGTGAATATCAATACGATGCAGCTTTAGAACAAGCCGCTTCTGTACTAGAGCAACTTGAACCTGGTGTTGTTCAAAAAATAGCTGAATATGTAGACAATGAACAAACCCTTTCATAAAAGGGTTTGTTTTTTTGTGTAATTTTGCAGGCGATGTTGCTATAATGAATAGCGGAATACAGTAAGGTTATTCGTTTCAAAATAAAGTGAAACTGTAATCAGTGGGGGTATCTCACTAATTATTATTATTCACTAATCGGGATAAAACGGAACCTTTGCGTAGTCTTAGCGTAATGACACGTATTTATGATATGATTATATGATGTGATAGCGCTGAAAGGGGAAGAACGATGATCTATTTTGATAATAGTGCGACGACGAAGCCATATCCAGAAGCTCTTCAATCGTACGTGACGGTTGCTGGGAAATATTTTGGTAATCCTTCTTCTATTCATTCGCTTGGAGGAGAGGCAGAGCGTCTATTAACACAATCAAGAACGATTGCAGCGCAGCTTCTTCACGTTAAACCTTCTGAAATTATTTTCACATCAGGTGGAACGGAAGGGAACAACCTTGCGATTAAAGGGATAGCGATGAGGAATCGTTCGCGCGGCAAACATATCATTACAACAAATATTGAACACGCGTCTGTGTTTGAGGCATATAAGCAATTAGAAGAACTCGGATTTGATGTAACATATTTACCGGTTAACGAGCACGGTGTCGTATCGGTAGAGGATGTAAAACGAGCACTTCGTGAAGATACGATTCTTGTGTCAATTATTCATGTGAACAACGAAACTGGAGCAATTCAGCCCGTTGCTGAAATTGGAACGTTATTATCGAATCATCCGAAAATAAGATTCCATGTAGATCATGTACAAGGGATAGGAAAAGTACCGCTTGATTTATATGCTTCTCATATTGATCTTTGCTCAATATCTGGACATAAATTCCACAGTGTAAAAGGAACGGGTCTTCTTTATATACGTGATGGCGTAAGATTAGATCCGATTTTATCAGGTGGTCAACAAGAGCTTAAGTATCGCTCTGGTACAGAGAATTTACCTGGCATTGTAGCGATGGTGAAAGCACTTCGCATGACAATGGAACAAGTGAAAGAAAAGGTAGCTCATTTGCAAAGTTTACAAGTAGAGCTTGTCAGCTTCTTTAAAGAGATGGAAGATGTGACGATTAATACATCGCTTGCATATGCAGCACCGCACATTTTAAATGTATCATTTGTTGGTTTAAAACCAGAAGTAGTCGTTCATGCTTTAGAAGAGCACGGTGTATATGTATCGACGAAGTCTGCTTGTTCTTCAAAAGCAAATGAAGTGAGCAGAGTGTTAGTGTCAATGGGAGTGCCGCATGCAGCAGCTGCAAGCGCTATTCGTATTAGTTTGGCACCAGACAACACGATGGAAGAAGTAAAACAATTTGAAGGTATTGTAAAAGAGACGATGCCAAAATTATATGAAGTGATGAGGTAAAGAAATATGATGACATATGAATATATTTTAGTGCGTTACGGAGAAATGACGACAAAAGGTAAAAACCGTTCTAAATTTGTAAGCACATTAAAAGATAACGTGAAGTTCAAACTGAAAAAGTTCCCAAATATTAAAATTGATGCAACGCATGACCGTATGTACATCCAGTTAAACGGTGAAGATCATGAAGCAATCTCTGAAAGATTGAAAGACGTATTTGGTATTCATAAGTTTAACTTAGCGATGAAAGTACCATCAGAATTAGAAGACATTAAAAAAGGTGCATTAGCAGCGTTCTTACAAGTAAAAGATGATGTGAAAACATTTAAAATTACAGTGCACCGTTCTGATAAGCGCTTCCCAATGAAGACGATGGAGTTACTTCCAGAAATCGGTGGGCACATTTTAGAAAATACAGAGGATATCACAGTAGACGTCCATAATCCAGATGTGAATGTACGTGTAGAAATTCGCAGTGGTTACAGCTATATTATGTGTGGTGAGCACATGGGAGCTGGCGGTTTACCAGTTGGCGTTGGCGGAAAAGTAATGGTACTTCTTTCTGGTGGTATTGATAGCCCAGTAGCAGCGTACTTAACGATGAAACGCGGCGTATCTGTGGAAGCAGTTCACTTCCATAGCCCACCTTTCACAAGTGAGCGTGCAAAACAAAAAGTAATCGATTTAGCACAAGAGTTAACGAAATACTGTAAACGTGTAACGCTTCACCTTATTCCGTTTACAGAAGTGCAAAAAACGATTAATAAAGAAATCCCATCTAGCTATTCAATGACGGTTATGCGCCGTATGATGATGCGTATTACAGAGCAGATTGCTGAGGAGCGTAACGCACTTGCAATCACAACTGGTGAAAGTCTTGGACAAGTAGCAAGCCAAACATTAGATAGCATGCATACGATTAACGAAGTAACAAACTACCCAGTTATTCGTCCGCTTATTACGATGGATAAATTAGAAATTATTAAAATTGCTGAAGAAATCGGCACGTATGATATTTCAATTCGTCCATACGAAGATTGCTGTACAGTATTCACACCAGCTAGCCCGGCGACGAAGCCGAAGCGTGAAAAAGCAAATCGATTTGAAGCGAAATACGATTTCACACCGTTAATCGAAGAAGCTGTAGCGAACAAAGAAACAATGGTATTACAAACGGTTGAAGTAGTGGCGGAAGAAGAAAAATTTGAAGAACTTTTCTAAAACCATAAATTACCATATTTAAAACGTGTATGAAGTCATGTTATTTATCACACTCTATACTCACAAGGAGGTGATATAACATGTCACGTAGCACAAATAAATTAGCGGTTCCTGGTGCTGAATCAGCATTAGACCAAATGAAATACGAAATCGCTCAAGAGTTTGGTGTTCAACTTGGAGCTGATGCAACAGCTCGCGCTAACGGTTCTGTTGGTGGTGAAATCACTAAACGTCTAGTTTCACTAGCTGAGCAACAATTAGGCGGTTACCAAAAATAATCCCATATGATGGCTTAGAAAGAGCGGGTTCTCCCGCTCTTTCTTTTTGTTGTTCATATTAGTATAAATTCATTTCGACAAAAGCATAAAAAAATTGTCAAAAGAAGAGGGTTCAAAATTTACTGAAAATTCTTTATTATATAAGGGAGGCATAAAGAAAAAGGAGGATGTTTATGAAGAGAGAGGAATTGTTGGCACCACCATCTTATAATTTAGTTTCAGAAATAGAGAAATATACAGACGATAAAGAGAAGCTTGCTTTAATTTGGCAAGATGATAAAGGGAATAGACGAGAAGTTACATATTTTGAATTAATGCAAGGGGCAAATAAAATTGGAAACGCTTTTATAAAAAGTGGCTTACAAAAAGGGGACAAGCTCCTTATTATGATGCCGCGTTTAATTGAAGCGTACATGACGTATATCGCTGCGATTAAAGCGGGATTTGTCGTAATTCCAAGTTCGGAAATGTTGCGTAAAAAAGATATTGAATATCGAATTGGACATGGCGAAGTAAAAGCGATAGTAAGCTATGAGCCGTACATTGGACAGTTTGATGATATAGAAGCAATGGAATCCCTTCAAAAATTCGTCCTGAGCGAGCAGTCAGTAGACGGGTGGATCAATTTAAAAACAGCATTAGAAACAGAAAGTGACATGTTAGAAATGGAGAAAACAGATAAAGAAGATATGGTCTTTTTATCTTACACGTCTGGGACGACAGGAAACCCGAAAGGTGTTGTTCATACGCACGCGTGGGCATACGCTCATTTACGTACAAGCGCCCCGAATTGGCTCGGAATTGAAGAGAATGATGTTGTATGGGCAACGGCTAGTCCAGGGTGGCAAAAATGGATTTGGAGCCCGTTTTTAGCAACTCTCGGTTCAGGGGCAACAGGATTTGTGTACAACGGTAAGTTTGAACCGAAAACGTACTTAAATTTATTAGGCGATAATAAGGTGAATGTGCTTTGTTGTACACCGACTGAGTATAGATTAATGGCAAAGGTAGAAGATTTAAGTCAGTACAATTTAGAGGCGTTACATAGCGCTGTATCCGCAGGTGAGCCGTTAAATAGAGAAGTCATTGGAACGTTCCAAAAGCACTTTGATATTACAGTAAGAGACGGCTATGGGCAAACGGAAAATACACTACTTGTTGGTGTAATGAAAGGGATGGATATTAGACCAGGATCAATGGGGAAACCAACGCCAGGTAACCACGTCGATATCGTAAATGAGGAAGGTATTCCAGTTAAAGTAGGTGAAGTTGGTGATATTGCAGTTCACATTGAAACGCCGGCACTCTTTAAACAATATTATAAAGACGATGAGCGTACAGCGATGCAATTCCGCGGTGATTATTATATTACAGGTGATAAAGCGAAGAAAGATGAAGATGGCTACTTCTGGTTTGAAGGACGTGGTGATGATATCATTATTAGCTCTGGTTATACAATCGGGCCGTTTGAAGTAGAGGATGCGCTTGTAAAACATCCTTACGTAAGAGAATGTGCGGTTGTCGCAAGTCCTGATGAAATTCGCGGAAGTGTCGTGAAGGCATTTATCGTATTAAGAGAGAATATAGAAAAGAACGAAGAAACATTAATTCCAACACTCCAACAACACGTCAAAGAACTCACTGCACCATATAAATACCCTCGCAAAATTGAATTTGTAGATGAACTACCAAAAACGATTTCTGGAAAAATTCGCCGTATTGAACTTAGAAAACAAGAGATGGAGATTCCGTCAAAATAATTTTGAAAACAGTGAAGTAAATAGTTGAATGAAATGTAAAACAATGATAATATAAAAACGAACACAAGTTCGATTTTATAAACTTAAAAAAGAGGTGTCCGTATGATTTTAGGTATTAATCCGTACTTAGTTTTAGATGGTAGTGGGCAAGAAGCTGTACAGTTTTATAAAGAGGCTTTAGATGCAAAAGTAGAAGTCATGCAAACTTTTGGTGACATGCCTGAAAATCCAGAATACCCTATTCCAGCTGAAGCGAAAGAGCGCGTTTTACACGCTACTTTAAAAGTTGGTAATACGGATCTTATGATTTCTGATACATTCCCAGGTCAAGGACATGCAATCGGATCTCAAGTAACAATCGCAATTCAAATTAGTAATGCAGAAAAAGCAAAAGAAGTATTCGATAAGTTACAAGAAGGTGGAGAGGTTATGATGCCACTTCAAGAAACATTCTGGAGCCCAGCATACGGACAAGTAAAAGATAAATTTAATATTGAATGGCAAGTTACAACGTCTACTACTGAACAAAAGTAATTTTTAGAAAAGCACCATGTTTTGAAATGGTGCTTTTTTCTATACAATAAAGTAGAGGAGATGAAATATATGGGAGAAATTTGGTACGGCGGCACTATTTACACGATGAAGGAAGAAACTGAAACAGCGGATGCGATTTACGTTGAAAACGGCATAATCGTTGATATTGGGAGTAAAGAAGAGCTAGAAGCCCAATATTCGATGGGGAAATTGTATGATTTAGAAGGAAAAACAATGATCCCAGGTCTCGTTGATAGTCATATGCATCTTATTGGGCATGGAGAGAGATTACTCCGTCTAGATTTATCAAATTGTACATCTTATGGTGAAGTGCTTACTCTTGTTCAGAAGCGAGTGGAAGAAGCTCCAAAGGGCTCTTGGATTATTGGAGAAGGATGGAATGAAAATAACTTTACAGATACGAAAGATGTTCACGCGCGTGATTTAGATGAAATTTCGAAAGAACACCCCATTTTATTAAAGCGAGTTTGTCGTCACGTTACATGGGTGAATTCATACATATTGCAAGAAGCGAACATAACAGAAGCGACGCAAAATCCAAAAGGCGGGAAAATCGGTAGGGATTCATCAAATAAGTTAACGGGACTTTTATATGAACAAGGACAAGAATTAATTAAACATGTTCAGCCTGAAATTGATGAAGCGTATTTACAAAGAGCTTTGCAAACAGCGATTAAAGATTGCTGGAAATACGGACTTGTTGGCGGGCATACGGAAGATTTAAATTACTACGGTGGTTTTAGAAAAACATATAATGCGTTTTCTCACGTTATAAAAGAAATGCCATTTAAAGCACATTTGCTCGTTCACCATGAAGTAGCACATGAACGAAAAGAATATGAAAATGAACATGAACATTATATTGAATTTGGGGCAATGAAAATTTTTTCTGACGGTTCTTTTGGAGGAAGAACAGCATTATTAAGTGAACCGTATGAAGATGCGAAGGAAACAAATGGGGTTGCGATTTTCTCACGTGAAGAACTTGCGGAATTAGTGAAGAAAGCACGAGATTTACATATGCCAGTTGCGATTCATACTATCGGTGATTTATCGCTTGAATATGTCATTGATGCACTCGAATTATATCCACCAGCAAAAGGGTTACGTGACCGCATTATTCATTGTCAGCTTGCTCGTGAAGAGTTGATAGAAAGAATGAAAAACTTGCAAGCCATTATCGATATACAGCCAGTCTTTCTTTCATCAGATTTTCCGTCAGTCATTGAAAAACTGGGAGAACACCGTCTTCGTTATGCGTATGCTTGGAAGACATTACTGGAAGCAGGACTACATTGTAATGGTGGTTCAGATGCTCCTATTGAACAAGTAAATCCGTTTCTAGGCATATATAGCGCTGTTACACGTAGAAGTTTTATTGACGGTGTATGCTATATGCCTGAGGAGAGATTAACGGTTTATGAGGCTGTTTCTTTATTTACAACAGGAAGTGCCTATGCAATCGGAAAAGAAGCGAAACGTGGGCAAATTACAAAAGGATATGAAGCAGACTTTACAATATTAGACCGCAATATTTTTGAAATTGAGGCAGAAGAAATAAAAGAAGTACAAGCAGAAATGACCGTAATAGATGGCCGAGTTGTCTATAGAAAAGATGTGTAAAAATATATCAGCGATTTTCGGAATATATCGACCGTAACTCGAAATATATCAGCGATTATTAAAATATATCGACTTACCGACAAAAACTGACAAGAATAACGGCCGGATAGTAAGAGATTATTGTTCGCGTCAATCGGGGTAAATAAATAACCGCAGAATTATGGAATTCCATAATTCTGCGGTTATTTTAATCCTATAAAAACGTTCTCTGTACTTTTTCCCAGAACGAATTATTTTTTAATTTAACTGTTTTAATTTGTTTATCGCTTAAGCGTACAACAGCTTTTTCCACTTGTTTAATGCTAAGCGCTTCGTTATCCATGCCAATAACAGGATAATCGTTACCGTCTGGTCTTAGTTTTAAAGTTAATGTACGTTCGTGATTTAAAATGAACGGTGAACCGAGCGTACGGTAAGTGTTGTTGTTTAAAGATGCTAGTTCGCTTACTTGGAAACATGGAATAAGTGGGTCAACAACTGCACCATGCAATGATTTATTGTAAGCAGTACTTCCTGTTGGGGTAGAAACTACTAAACCGTCTCCTCTAAATGTTTCGAAATATAAATCATCAACGTGAACATCTACAACGAATGTTTTAATAATGCTAGAACGTAATGAGAACTCATTTAAACAATGGAAAGATGTACTGTGATCTACATCTACCTGAATTGTTGGATATTTTCGCACTTCAATTTCATTTTTTGTAATTTCTTGAAGGGCTGTATCAACGTGATCAATGTGGAAATCGCAGTAGAACGAAGTTTCATCTTTCGTAGAAATCCCTGCGTATAAGCAATCTTCTCTAAAACCAGTTTTACGAACGGCTTGTAAGAAGGTTGCATCATCTCCAACACTGACGATAGCGTTTGCATTTTTTGGATGATCTAATATGGTAAATCCATTCTCTTCTAAAATACGATAGATTGGTTTCATTTTTTCAACGAGCGTTGCTTTGTCATCACCATAAAAGAAAAATAAATTGCGACGATCTGCCATTATGTATCCCTCCACTGCAGTTAAATTTTCTGTTTTTCGTGCTACATATCATTAGAGTCCGTTCCCTGATGATATGTTCAAATAATATATTTCGATACAAATTGTCAAAATACCTTTTTATTTTTAGAAAAATTTTTATATTCAATCTTATGGAACTCTGTTTAATGATGAATAAAGTTGTCGATAATGGGTACGGAGTGAAAGGATGATACGTATGAAGTGGCTCGTAATTGGAATAATAATTCTTCTCCTTTTTATTTTGCTTATACTATTGTCGAAAATATCGCTTAAGGTGACATTTTTATATTCAGAAATGGAAAAGCAATGTTTATTTCAAGTGAAAATATGGATGATTCGATATACATTTGATGTATTGGAAAGAATTGAAAAACAGCAGAAAAAAACAGGACAGAAAATCGAAAAAGCTGAAGAGGACGGCGGACTAGATAATAAAATTATGGCGCAACTTGACAGTATTGGGGAACTGATAAAAAGGCTTCAAAAAGTTCATACTATCGTTAAAGATTTTCTCAAACGAGTGAAAATCAATGGTTGGAAATGGCATACGCAAATTGGAGCAGGCGACGCAGCTAGTACTGGAATTGTCACTGGATATGCATGGGGGACAAAAGGAATGGCTGCTGGAGTTGTCGGACAATATATGCATATTGTCGATGTACCAGAATTTGAAATTACTCCTGTTTTTCAAGGGAAAGGATTTGCATCGAGATGCGAGTTAACAGCATCTTTTCGTATATTTCGTACTATAAAAACAGCGGTGAAATTGCTCATATTTATGAGGCAGCAAAAATCTGGTATGACAGAAAAATCTGTTCAAGCATAGGGGGGATATAGAATGGACCATCCAATTCAAGGTTTAATGACAACCGCAATGCAGCATTTAAAACAAATGACTGATGTAAATACAATTGTTGGTGACCCAATTAAAGCGGCAGATGGAAGTGTAATTCTTACTGTTTCGAAAGTAAGTTTCGGATTTGCTGCTGGTGGAAGTGAATTTGGTAGGGTAGAACATTCAGGCCGTCATCCATTTGGCGGAGGAAGTGGAGGAGGAGTTTCTATTAATCCTGTTGCCTTTCTTGTTATAAATGGAGATGGTGTAAAAGTATTACATTTAGATAAGCAAACGCATGTCATCGATAAAATAATTGAATTAGCGCCACAAGCTGTTGATAAAGTGAAAGAAATGATGGATAAACGAAAAGAAGATGATCCTGAATTTCAAATTTAACGAATAAAGAAGCTAATCAATAGGTTAGCTTCTTTTATTTTTTTGTAAATAAAGCGATTTTATTTGCATTATCGATAGGGACAAACTATCATTTACATTGTACATATTTTGTTTAAATAAGGGAGGATTTTCAAGTGGCAAACGTAACTTTTAAAGGTAATCCAATGACTTTAGTTGGAACAGAAGTTAAAGTTGGCGATCAAGCGCCAAACTTCCAAGTATTAGCAAACGACTTATCTCCAGTAAGTTTAGAAACATACAAAGGCGAAGTAAAATTAATTAGTGTTGTACCTTCAATCGACACAGGTGTGTGTGATGCACAAACACGTCGTTTTAACCAAGATGCAGCAGGTATTGAAAACGCAAAAGTATTAACAATTAGCGCTGATTTACCATTCGCTCAAAAACGCTGGTGTGCAGCAAACGGTTTAGAAAATGTTGTAACACTTTCTGACCACCGTGACCTTTCATTCGGTGAAGCTTACGGCTTAGTAATGAAAGAACTTCGTTTACTTGCTCGTGCAGTATTCGTAGTAGATAGCAACGACAAAGTAGTTTACGTAGAATACGTAGGCGAAGGTACAAGCCATCCAAACTATGAAGCAGCATTAGAAGCAGCTAAATCTGCAAAGTAATGTGAAGGAAATGACCTCTTATAAAGAGGTCGTTTTTTCTCATATATCGCTGCGTAACGGTGCCGATATATGAGAAAAAACGTTATATCATATATAACTTGAGAGGGAGCTCTTTACAGGAGGTCGCTTTTTCTTTTTGGAAAAAATCACTTTGTGGTATGATATAAGTTATGTGTAAAAGAGAGAAGGAGGAATGTACGTGAGTCAGACAGTGGAAACATTATTTTCTATTTTTGATTCTTCTGCGGTAGTTTTACGTAAAGAATTAGATGTGACATATTTAGAGGCGCTTGTAGAAACAGGTGATAACTTGTTTGAGGGAGCGATTTTACAAGAGGAATTATCCGAATCAGCAATTGAAAGGCTGAATCGTGAATATAGTACGTTTAATGAAGAAACATATAAAGGTGAAGAAATTCGTAAAGCATTTCAGTTAGCCATCTTAAAAGGAATGAAAGAAGGCGTACAAGCCAATCATGAAATGACGCCTGATGCAGTTGGGATGTTCATGAGTTACTTATTCCATAAATTTATGCAAGGTCAAAACGAAATTACAGTTTTAGATCCTGCAATTGGAACAGGAAATTTAATGACTACAGTGTTTAATAGCGCCAAAGAAGGACTAACAATGAGTGGATTTGGTGTAGAAGTGGATGAAGTGCTAATTAAACTTGCTTTAGTAAATGCAAATTTACAAAAGCATGCAATCGAATTCTTCCATCAAGATGGACTAGCACCACTTTATATCGATCCAGTTGATGCAGTCGTTTCAGACTTACCGATTGGTTACTATCCAAACGAAATCGGTGCCAGTGAATATAAATTAAAAGCAGATGAAGGAATGTCGTATGCTCATCACTTATTTATTGAACAAAGTGTGAAACATACGAAAGAGGGCGGGTACTTATTCTTCTTAGTACCAAACTTCATTTTTGAAAGTGACCAGGCACCAAAATTACATGCATTTATTAAAGAAACATGCTTTATTCAAGGGTTATTACAGCTTCCTGTTTCCATGTTTAAAAACGAGAAAAATGCAAAAAGTATATTTGTTCTCCAAAAGAAAGGCGCTAATGTAACAATGCCAAAACAGGCGTTATTAGTGGAGTTGCCTAAATTCTCTAACATGAAGGCGATGGAGAACATTATGGATCAATTAAATACTTGGTTTGCAACACATAAATAAAGCTGGGTATATGTAACAGAGTTAGTGATTCATGTAGTACAGTTTTATATAATATGTCATATTTTTAAATATATACTAGATTTAACTGAATTTTTTTGAAATCTGTAATATATATTTTTTCTTGGTGTTACAATTTTTTCACTTGAAATATATGTCGGACGATGTTTAAATTAAAATCGTGAGTATAAAATTTGCTAATGATGAAACGTTTTCATATTTAGTGAATTTGATCAGATAAAATCGAGCGGTTTGTGGAAACATCCACACAACTACCAAGAGAAAAAGGGGCGAAAGACTAGATGTCAAAAATCATCGCGATTAACGCAGGAAGCTCTTCCTTAAAATTCCAATTATTTGAAATGCCAAGTGAAACAGTATTAACAAAAGGTTTAGTAGAACGTATCGGTTTAGAAGATAGTATCTTCACTATTACTGTAGATGGCGAAAAACAAAAAGAAATTACAAACATTCCAGATCACGCAGTAGCAGTTAATATGCTTCTTAAAAAGTTAACTGAAAACGGAATCGTTAAATCTCTAGATGAGATTGGCGGTATCGGTCACCGTGTTGTTCACGGCGGCGAAAAATTTGCTGACTCTGTTTTAATTACTGATGAAGTATTAGCTGATATCGAAGAATTAAGCGATTTAGCACCACTTCATAACCCAGCAAACGTTGTTGGTATTAAAGCATTCCAAGAAGTATTACCAAACGTACCAGCAGTAGCAGTATTCGATACAGCATTCCACCAAACAATGCCGGAATCTGCATTCCTATACAGCCTACCGTATGAGTACTATGAAAAATTCGGCATCCGTAAATACGGTTTCCACGGAACTTCTCATAAATATGTAACTGAGCGTGCGGCTGAATTATTAGGTCGTCCAATTGAAAGCTTAAGCTTACTTTCTTGTCACTTAGGTAACGGTGCAAGTATCGCAGCAGTAGAAGGCGGTAAATCTATCGATACTTCTATGGGCTTCACTCCACTTGCTGGTGTAACAATGGGTACACGTTCTGGTAACCTTGACCCTGCGTTAATTCCATACATCATGGAAAAAACAGGCCAAACAGTAGAAGAAGTAGTTAACGTATTAAACAAGAAGAGTGGTATGTTAGGTCTTACTGGTTACTCTAGTGACCTACGTGACATCATTGCGAAAGAAGAAGAAGGCGACCACCGTGCGAAAGTAGCACTTGATGTATTCGTAAGCCGTATCCACAAATACATCGGTTCTTACACTGCTCGTATGAAAGGTGTAGACGCAATCATCTTCACAGCTGGTGTAGGTGAAAACAGTGCGATTATTCGTGAGCGCGTATTAGAAGGCCTTGAGTACATGGGCGTATACTTTGATGCAAAACGTAATAACGTATTCGGTGAAGAAGCATTCATCAGCTTCCCACACTCTCCAGTAAAAATTATCGTAATTCCAACTGACGAAGAAGTTATGATTGCTCGTGACGTACTACGTCTTGGAGATATTGGTTAATATATGAAAAGAAAGACGAGATCCTATAGGATTTCGTCTTTTTTCTTTTGGATATATTTTAAAACTCCATCCGGATATAATATTTTTTCTTTCTGAATGAATGCCGTAATAGGAATCCATTTCGCATACGCTACTGTTTCCTCATCTTGTATATTTAATATTTTCATTTCATATAGTGACGTGTCTAATAAACGCAAAGAATATAGTTGAATAATTTCATGACCAATGCCCCCATCTAGATGAAAGACATTTTCTAAACAACCTAAATAATTGATGATTTCTATCTCCGTATGAAGCTCTTCTGTAAACTCCCGAATAACAGTATGTGCTGATTTTTCACCCAGTTCAATGGAACCGCCAAGAGGACGATAATATGTTTCGCCTTCTGTATGATATTCTTGTACGAGAAGGCGATCTTGATGTACAGCAAGACCGAAAGCTTTTGCACGTGGATACATATAGAATCACTCCTTATTTGTTTCGTATAAGGACGATTATAATGTATGGTGTGATAAAAGTATCGTGTATTTAAGTGTGTGGTCTAACTGTAATTCCATCAAATAAGTCTTTCCAAAATGCTTCATTGTATTGGTATACATCCATAATAGGACATTTCATAACGCAAGTACGTTGTAATCCCCAATCTTCTTGGGTGATAGTTGGTATATCGGCAGGAATTAGTAATAGGACAGAGAATGTATGTGTAACGATTTGAGATAAAATTTGTTCTAGGGAACATGCTTCTTCATATGTTCCTCCAGTTCGAATAAACAATATGGATTCTGCCGTTTCAATTGTAGTTAGAAAACGATTAATTCGATGTTCATAGTTTAACTTAATTTCTGTATAAGAAGGCCAATAATTTGGTGTGTTTACATCTGTTTTAAAGTCATGACAGGAGTCAATTTCATAAAGGTTGTCCCTTAATCTTAATTTGGCATCATCATCCCAAAATGAGATGAAGGATAGATTTTCGAAATTTAAAAAACGGTCAAATCGATTTTGTAATAATAAATTTACTTTCGTTAATGAAGGACTTAGCATAAAATCAATAACGCCAAAAAATGGTGATAATTCTAATTGATATAATGCCCAAGCAGGCCAACAGTTTTGTCCTAAGCTGAATACTGCGTTATAGTTTTGTTTTAGATTGGATAGATTCATGTGAAGTATCTCATCCTTTTTGCTATTATTTTATGTCACTCATAAAGGGTATGTGAAAAGAGATATACAAGCATATTTGTAAAGAATAAGCAGAAATATGTTACAATAGAAAAAAATCGAACGAGGTGGTTGTTACGATGCGATCGAAGCGAGAACAAGCCATTTTAGACAATATAAAAGAATGGGAAGCGCAATTAGTTGAGCAAGAAGCGACCGATTTTCAAAAAGTGTTTGATAAATGGTTACATACTACAGTTGCGAAATTACCTGAGAAAAAGCGAAAAGAATTCTTCACGAAAGCAGATGGATGGCTCTTTCATTTGCATGCATTTATTCAAAGTTCACAAGCACAGTTAGACGCACGTAATCGGATTTTAGGAACATCGAGATTATTTGATGAATCGATTGAACAGCTTGAAGATTTGAAAGCATTATCTATTGATCAGTTAACATACATAGCAGAGCAGCAAACAGCACGTCATCGTCTATATTCATTTGTGCAAGGCGGGGCGACAGGTGCTGGAGGTTTATTATTATTAACGGCGGATTTTCCGGTTATGATCGCGTTAAATGTGAAGGCAGTCCAACTTATTGCAACATCATTTGGACATGATGTGAACAAGCCATACGAAATGATGCTTGCGTTAAAGGTGTTTCACGCGTCATTACTACCAGGAAGACTTCAGCAATACGCATGGTACAATTTATTGCAAGAGCTGGAACAAGAAGATTCGTTCTTTTATGAAGGAGACGAAGCAGTGTTACAAACAGCTTCTACTGAAGTTGTGTTAAAACAAATTTTGAAGACATTTTCGATTTATGCTCTTCGTCGTAAATTATTCCAAGGTATTCCGGTAATTGGAATGGCAATTGGATCTACAGTGAATTATCGTTTAACAAGAAACGTTACTGAATTTGCAAATAGATTTTATCAAGTGCGCCATATAGTCGAGAAAGAAAAAAGAGCATAAAAAAAAAGCGAGAGGCCGAAGCCTTTCGCTTTTTTAATTTGTTGCATGTTTTTTGGACATTGGAACAGATACTGGCTGCTTTTCTGCTGTTTTTTCTGTTTTTGGATAATAAATTAAATCCAATGTTTTTGCCTGTACGGCAATCGAAAGAATAGTAAAAGCAATTTCTGTCCAATTTAAATAATATAATGAAAGCGCAAGAACAATCGCGTCAAAGACGAAGAAAATTTGCCCAATTGTAAAACGAGTTCGTTTACTTAATACAATTGTTAAAATATCGTCTCCACCGGTTGCACCGCCAAATCGCAATATAAAACCGAGTCCAATACCAGCTAACGCACCGCCAACTACTGCAGCTATAAATAAGTTATTTGATAAATCTACCGTAAATGGAGAATAATTTTCCATAAAGGAATAAAATACTCCGAATGAAATTGAACCTAAGAATGAATAGCCAACCATTTTTCTACCTAAAAATGAAGCACATAGTAAAATAATTGGGATATCCATTAATACAGTTGAAATAGATGGTGAAATATCATAAAAGTTTTGAATGAATAGTGCAATTCCTACAAAGCCACCTTCTGTTAAGTGGTTTTGGAAGTGAATGTGATATAGCGCTGCTGCTAAAATAAATGAACCGATTAAAACCATAAAAATTTCTTTAATAATTTGCCGACTTTGGATGTTCCTCATCGTTATTCCTTCTTTCCGTAGTTAGTAGTCCTTTTTGTGTTGTAAACTAACTACGAGCTCACATGTAGCTTTCAGTTAGTTTACGAAAAAACTAACTACGCTATATGTCGCTGAAGAAATAACGAATAATCCTCTCGTCCATCAATTCTCCCTACCTTCGTTTTAGTTTAAGTCTTAAAACGACTAAACAAAACGTGGAGTAGGATTCGTCATTTAGCAATCCTGCTCTTCTGTGTTTTGTTTAGTTAGTAACAATTAAGTCCTAAACAAAACGCTATGTGTAAGAAGAGTCTTTTTTTTGCCAAATTATCCTTCGGGCAATCATAATTTCCCCACTCTCGTATTTTTTTCGCTAGACTAAAGTATCTGAGCTAAAAAATACGCTACGTGTATGATTCGTCAATACGATGCCACATGCTCCTTCGAGCGATCATGATATCAAAATCCCTTCCTTCAAGATTTATACTATTATATCATACTTTTAAAAAATGTATGCGGATGGAAACCGACAATAAACGGAGGGAATCTACAAAAAATGTTATGTTTAAATATTTTTGTAGAAAAGCCTAAGTTATTTCGGAGGATTGGACAGTTTGTAACGGTTTGTCCAATAAGTAAGAAAAAAAGGGTTTTATTCAGTTGTATTCTTTTCATCACTTTTATCTTTAAAAAACGCATCCCAACTAATCACACTTAAAAAAGTTAAAGCGATAATAATGAAAGCACGCATAAGCTTTAGACCTCCTTTTGTACATAGTATATGAATCATTCGATTCGGAATGTGTCATTTTTTTACAAGTCTTAACTATTATGAGAGCATATTAATATAGATAGATGAAGGGGAGAGTGAAGACATGTTAAAAGATATGTTCAAAAGAAAAGAATTAATATGCGTTTCATGTCAGAAAAAAATTCAATATGAAGAAGAGCTTGTTGCTTTTGTAAAGTTGCCGAAAGAAAGAAGTATATTAGTTGGTCCATTCGATGTATGTTTGGCGAAAACAGCACAAGAAATATATTGTAAATCATGTTACGACAAAAAAGCATGACCCAAAGTAATTGAGGGGCATGCTTTTTTCATTGGTGTGCTTTTCCCTCAGATACATTTTGAGTGAGTCGATACCAAAGCCAAAGGTCATTAATGATGGAAGCAAGATCGGCAATTTCTGAATTTAGTTTACAAGAAACTTCGAAGTCTTCTTCGTTATTTAAATAATGTTGTTTTGTATTAATATAGTGCTCAAGTTCTTTTATACGATCAGGAATTTTCCCGCGAACTTGTTCCCATTTTAGTAAAATAGCATGTTGCATTTTTTTGGGGATTTCTTCCCAGTCTTCTTGTAAATGCGGAATTTCAATTCCTAGATGTTCATCGTATAAGAAATACTTTTCCATAAGTTCACCCCCGTTTTCCTGCTTATATTGTACAGAAAAACAGAAAGAAGTTCGACGAAATTGTTTGAAAAAATTTGAAAATGACTCTTGATACATTTTGTGAAAGGTGGTAAAGTATGAATTATTATAAAAGAAAATGAATATTTATTCTTTAGGGGGATGCAAAATGGAGAAGAAAAAAGTTGTATTAGCATATTCCGGAGGTCTTGATACTTCCGTTGCAATTAAATGGTTACAAGAGAAGAATTATGATATTATCGCGCTTTGTTTAGACTTAGGGGAAGGTAAAGATTTAGCATTTGTAAAAGAAAAGGCACTTTCAGTAGGTGCAATTAAATCATATATGATTGATGTTCAAGAAGAATTCGCGAATGAATATGCATTGATGGCGATGCAAGCACACACATTATACGAAGGGAAATACCCTCTTGTCTCTGCATTATCTCGTCCGCTTATTGCGAAGAAATTAGTGGAAATCGCAGAACAAGAAGGCGCAACTGCAGTTGCACACGGATGTACAGGGAAAGGAAATGACCAAGTTCGTTTTGAAGTTTCTATCCAAGCATTAAATCCTTACTTAGAAGTGATTGCGCCTGTACGTGAATGGAAATGGTCACGTGAAGAAGAAATTGCATATGCAAAAGAAAACGATGTACCAATTCCGATTAATTTAGATAGCCCGTTTTCAATCGATCAAAACTTATGGGGACGCAGCAACGAATGTGGAATTTTAGAAGATCCATGGGCAGCGCCGCCAGAAGATGCATATGAGATGACATTGGCATTAGAAGATACACCGAATAAACCAGAGTTTGTAGAAATCGGATTTGAAGCAGGCGTACCGACTACTTTAAATGGTACTGCATATTCACTTTCAGAATTAATTAAAACGTTAAATGCGCTTGCTGGAAAACACGGTGTTGGACGTATTGATCACGTAGAAAATCGTCTTGTCGGTATTAAATCTCGTGAAGTATACGAATGCCCAGCAGCAATGACGTTAATCACTGCGCATAAAGAGTTGGAAGATTTAACACACGTAAAAGAAGTAGCGCATTTTAAACCAGTGATTGAACAGAAAATAACAGAACTTATTTATAACGGTTTATGGTTCTCACCTTTAAAACAAGCGCTTCATGCATTTTTACAAGAAACGCAAAAGAATGTAACAGGTACAGTGCGTGTGAAATTATTTAAAGGTCATGCGATTGTAGAAGGACGTAAATCTGAATACTCTTTATACGATGAAAAATTAGCAACATATACTGCTCAAGATGAATTTAATCATGATGCAGCAGTTGGATTCATTTCATTATTCGGTTTACCGACGAAAGTATACAGCCAAGTGAATCAAAAGAAGGTGGAAGCGTGAGCAAACTTTGGGGCGGACGTTTTACAAAAGAAGCGGAAGCATGGGTTGAAGAGTTCGGAGCATCCATCTCCTTCGATCAACAATTAGTAAATCAAGATATAAAAGGAAGTATTGCGCACGTCACGATGCTAGCAAAGCAGGGCATCGTGACGAAAGAAGAAGCAGAGAAAATAAAGATAGGTCTTCAATATTTATTAGAAGAAGTGAAACAAAATAAATTACATTTTTCGGTTGAAGCTGAAGATATTCATTTAAATATTGAAAAGATGTTAATTGAAAAAATCGGTGAAGTAGGAGGGAAACTTCATACAGGCCGAAGTCGTAACGATCAAGTGGCGACAGATATGCATTTGTATTTAAAAGAAAAGGTAGAACATATTATAAAAGCTACAAAACAATTGCAAACTGTTCTTGTTCAACAAGCAGAAAATAATATTGAAACCATTATGCCGGGCTATACGCACTTGCAGCGTGCCCAGCCGATTTCATTTGCTCATCATATTCTTGCTTACTTTTGGATGTTAGAGCGTGATGTGAATCGTTATGAAGATTCATTAAAGCGTATTAATATCTCCCCATTAGGAGCAGGAGCGCTAGCTGGGACGACATTCCCGATCGACCGAGAATATAGTGCGGAACTTCTTGGGTTTAATGGAATCTATGAAAATAGTTTAGATGCAGTAAGTGATCGTGATTTCATACTGGAGTTTTTAAGTAACTCATCTATACTTATGATGCACTTATCACGCTTTTGTGAAGAACTTATTTTATGGAGTAGCCAAGAGTTTCAATTTATTGAAATGAGCGATCAATACGCGACAGGAAGTAGCATTATGCCGCAAAAGAAAAATCCGGATATGGCGGAACTAATCCGTGGTAAAACAGGCAGAGTATACGGTAATTTATTCAGTTTACTTACAGTAATGAAAGGATTACCACTCGCTTACAATAAAGACTTACAAGAAGATAAAGAAGGAATGTTTGATACAGTCAAAACAGTAGAAGGATGCCTTCATATTATGGCGGGCATGCTTGAAACGATGACTGTAAACAAAGAAAAAATGGGGCAAGCTGTGACGCAAGATTTCTCCAACGCAACAGAAATTGCCGACTACTTAGCAAACAAAGGACTACCATTCCGTCAAGCTCATGAAATTGTTGGGAAGTTAGTGCTACATTGCACACAAAAAGGAATTTATTTATTAGATGTCCCGCTTGAAACATATCAAGAAATGAGCTCTTTATTTGAAGAAGATTTGTATGAAGTTCTTTCACCATATGCGGCTGTAAAGCGTCGTAACAGTGCTGGTGGGACAGGGTTTGAACAAATCAAAAACGCTTTGGAGAAGGCGAAGGGGTTAGTTGGAGAGTTTGTTAGAAGTTGATTGATTTTATAGGGAAGAAGGTACGCTAATCTTGATGGAGAGAAGCTTACCTTCTTTTTTTTATAGCCCAAAATTAATCATACTTATGTCGATCTTCTGTAATTCGAATATACTCAATATCCATCAAATCACGAAGCAATGCACCATTACTTAGTTCAACGCCATGTTTCTCTTTAAAATGAGTGCGAATTGTATCTAGCATTTCAATTTCTTTTCCGTTCACGTCTAAAATAATGCGTTCAGAATCATCCATATAGCATCCTCCTTTTTTACACATATATATTTTGTCCGTCTATTTCTAAAAAATGTATGTTAACGTAATGTTAGGAAATAAGAAAGGGATGAAAAATGAGACGTATTTATTTTATAGGGCTAATCTTGTACACGCTAATTGTATTGCATGTTGCATTCCCAAATATCTTTTCATTTGAGGATTTAGAAACAGTACACGTTGCGATATTTATTTTTGCTCTATTTGTAGTAGATTGCTTTATTTCTATATGGCTTTCGAAAAGAAAAGATATACAAGGCAAAAAAGAAATGGAACGGAAAAAGAGAAAACGTTCATTTTGGATGATGACATACTGTTTGTCTGTAGTGCTTACTGCTGCTTTTTTTAGTGAACATATTCCATTAGAAAGAGTAAATATTGGATTTGGAGCATTCGTATTCGCATACTATTTTTTTATGCACTTTCTTCCTTATATGAAAGAAAAGCGAGGCGAAGGGGAAAATCCGCTTGTAGAAGAAGCGAAAGAACAAGAGCATAAGAGAATAGAAGGAGATATAAAGAAACTTGGAGAACAAAAGTGGTATTTAAAATCAAAAATCATATACGTTCTTTGCTTTATTACGCCACCAATTGGTTATTTGTACGTTTTCTTATTTCGTAAAAAAATGACAGAAGGTGCAAGACGAACGTACTTAACGGTTGCGACGATTATGATGGCATTATGGTCTTTGAAGTTTCTTCCGCCCTATGTGTTGGCAATTACCGTTGTTGTCGTAGCATGTCTTGTGTTTATAGTGAAGTTGATAAAATGAAAAACACCAAGCCTATGTGGACTTGGTGTTTTATCTATAAATTAAAGATCACCTTGCTCCTCATCACCACGAACAACAAGGACATCGCATTTCGCATAGCGAATAATATGTTCAGAGACGCTACCAATTAGGAAACGCTCAACAGCATTTAAACCAGTCGCGCCACACATAATTAAATCTACTTTATGGTTTGGAGCGATTTCTTTTGAAATTTTAGATTTAGGATTACCAAATTCTAATACAGTTTCAATTTTTTCAAGACCAGCTTCAAGAGCAGTTTTTTTGTAGTCTTCTAATAAGTCTTCTGCAAATAGATTTGCACGTTCAGCAATTGCACGGCTATAAGCCTCTACAGCTGAGTACGCTTTTACATCAACGATATGAGCAATTGTTAATGTTGCATTGTTGCGCTTTGCGACTTGGATTGCTTTTTTAAAGGCTTTTTCTGCTTCTTTAGAACCATCCACCGCGATTAAAATATTTGTATATGTATTATTCATAGTAAATTCCTCCCAATCTGTTTTATAACTGTTTACAACTTAATTATAAAACAAATTTTGGTAACGTGCTTGCCAGAAACGTTACAGAATTTTGAAAACTCTGTTTCAATTCATTTTAGTTGTAATTGGAGCGAGAACTTGTTACATATGAAGTATAGCAATTTAAAAGGGGGCAGTTTTGTGAGACATGCGCTCATTACAGCCGGTACGAAAGGTTTAGGGAAGCAAGTAACAGAAAAGTTATTGGCTAAAGGCTATTCAGTAACAGTAACGTATCATAGCGATATCACGGCTATGGAAACGATGAAAGAAACATATAAAGATGTGGAAGAGCGTCTACAATTCGTGCAAGCAGATGTCACGAAAAAGGAAGATTTACATAAAATAGTAGAAGAAGCGATGAGCCGTTTTGGCAAAATTGACTTTTTAATTAATAATGCTGGTCCATATGTATTTGAACGAAAAAAGTTAGTTGATTATGAAGAAAATGAATGGAATGAAATGATTCAGGGAAATTTAACAGCGGTATTTCATTTATTAAAACTTGTTGTTCCGGTCATGAGAAAACAGAACTTTGGCCGTATTATTAATTACGGATTTCAAGGGGCGGATAGTGCACCGGGATGGATTTATCGTTCAGCTTTTGCCGCAGCGAAAGTAGGACTTGTTTCATTAACGAAAACAGTTGCTTATGAAGAAGCGGAGTATGGTATCACTGCGAACATGGTATGTCCTGGTGATATTATTGGCGATATGAAAGAGGCAACTATTCAAGAAGCACGTCAGCTGAAAGAGCATAACACACCGATTGGTAGATCTGGAACAGGTGAAGATATTGCAAGAACCATTTCGTTTTTATGTGAGGACGATTCCGATATGATTACTGGTACAATTATTGAAGTGACTGGTGCAGTGGATGTTATTCATAGACATCGATAGAATAAAATAAGATGAAGTTTCGAATAATTGGACAGTTTATCCATTGTGCTGAGAGGTGCGGATAATACTGTCCTTTAATATAAAATTAAATCTATCGGAAAACTTGTATTATTTTTTGTCAAATATTGAGATATTATGTTAAAATATAAGAGCGTAGAAAGCGCTTTAAAAAATGATTCAGGGGTCATTTCATAACTCAAGGGGGAACTAATCATGCGTATCGGTATTCCAACAGAAATTAAGAACAATGAAAACCGTGTGGCAATGACGCCAGCGGGAGCAGTACATTTAGTACAAAATGGTCACGAAGTTTTTGTTCAAAAAGGAGCAGGTTTAGGATCTGGCTTTACAGATGAAGAATACGTACAAGCTGGTGCGAAACTTGTAGAAACTGCTGAAGAAGCATGGAATCAAGATATGGTTATGAAGGTAAAAGAGCCAGTAGCAAGTGAATACGGCTATTTCCGTGAAGGTTTAATTTTATTCACATACTTACACTTAGCTCCAGAACCAGAATTAACGAAAGCATTAATCGATAACAAAGTTGCATCAATCGCATACGAAACAGTACAATTAGACAATCGTTCTTTACCATTACTTGCACCTATGAGTGAAGTAGCTGGTCGTATGTCTGCACAAATCGGTGCACAATTCCTTGAGAAAAACAAAGGCGGTAAAGGTATTTTACTTGCAGGCGTTCCAGGGGTAAAACGCGGCAAAGTAACAATCATCGGCGGTGGTCAAGCTGGTACAAACGCAGCTAAGATTGCAGTAGGTTTAGGTGCAGATGTAACAATCATTGACTTAAGTGCAGAACGTCTTCGTCAATTAGATGATATTTTCGGTAACCAAGTAAAAACATTAATGTCTAATCCATACAACATTGCAGAAGCTGTTAAAGAATCTGACCTTGTTATTGGAGCAGTATTAATTCCAGGTGCAAAAGCGCCAAAACTTGTAACTGAAGAAATGATTCAATCAATGGAACCGGGTTCTGTCGTTGTAGATATTGCGATTGACCAAGGTGGTATTTTCGAAACAACTGATCGTATTACAACTCATGACAACCCAACTTACGAAAAACATGGCGTTGTTCATTATGCAGTTGCTAATATGCCAGGTGCGGTTCCACGTACGTCAACTCTTGCATTAACAAACGTAACAGTACCATATGCAGTACAAATTGCGAACAAAGGCTATAAAGATGCTTGCCTAGGCAACTCTGCATTATTAAAAGGTATTAACACATTAGATGGATATGTAACATTCGAAGCAGTTGCAGAAGCTCACGGCTTACAATACGCTGATGCGAAAGAGCTACTTGAAAAAGCTCCTGCTTTATCATAATAGAAATACATTTGAGACCTTCCTTTTCATAAGGAGGGTCTTTTTTATATGGGGAAATAACATGTGAATAATTGTTATTTATTGGTGTAAATCGATTTTTATTATGATAATTTAGAATTATATAATAAAAGAGGGGATTCAATGGGGAGTAAAAAAAGGAAGCAAAAGCAAGCTAAAAGACAAAAGTACATAAAGAAAAAACAGGAACAGAACATACCTTTTTCACAAAAAGTAGTCATTATGATAGAAAAAACATTCCGGTATATTTGTATGGCTCTGTATGTAATTTTGTGTATGTATTCATTTGGAGTGTTTTACAGTTTTGGGATAACTCCCAATATTATTGAGAGCATTCTAGAATTTATACTTGTTGTAATAGAATTAGCCTTATTCGTTATACTCTTTGCTACAGTATGGCCTAGTCATGAAAGTAAAAAAGATAGAAAAAGAAGCAAAAGATCTTCATACACTTCAAGCTCATCAAGTGGATTCGGTCACTACAGTAGTAGTGATTGTAGTAGCTCAAGTGATGGTGGAGGTTAAGTTAATTTTTCAGAAGAACGACTAACGAAAGGATGGGATGAAATATGGAAACTGTGAACTTAATAGAATTAACAAAAGACATTCAAGATCAACATAAAAACTTCGTCGTTTCAAATATAAACAGTCATTGTTTACGAATCGCTGTATTTACTGGTGAATATGATTGGCACTATCATTCTAATTCGGATGAATTATTTATTGTGCTAGAGGGAGAATTACTTATTGATTTTGAAGATGGAGAAACAGCGGTTTTAAAGCCAAATGATTCTATTTTAATTCCAGCATGTACGATTCATAGAACGAGAGCATTAAAGAGAACGGTAAATCTTTGTTTTGAACATATAGAGGCTGATACGATTAAAGTGGAGCAATTATGAAAAAATTATCTGTAGCCGATTATAGAAAAGTTCTTCCGGTTTTAGAAGGTAATACAAGAACGACGACGTTTGCTTATGCGGTATGTGATCAAATGATAGATGGCGAGGTTTTTATAAACGGGCAATTAACAGCAGGATTAATTATTACAGCTAATGGTATCTATTATTTATTTGGTGATACGGATGATCAAAATTATAACGAAGAGTTATTTTCATATTTAAAAACGGCTATTGAAAAAACAGAGAAGAGATTTACACTGTTCACTTCGAGTGAAGAGTGGGAAATGATGATAGAAGAGCGTTTTAGTAATGTACTTCGGGACATCCCGCGAATGAAATTTCAAAGCGTAACCTTTGAAGAGAGTCAACGAGATTTTAACAAAAATACATATGAAGTGAAGCGTATTGATAGAAGAGATATAGAGCGCAGCAGTGAATTTAAAGAGGAGTACTACAAAGAGTATTGGGGATCAAAAGAAACGTTTTTGAACAGTGGTTTTGGATTTTGTATAGAACAAGATGGGATAATTGTAGCTGAATGTGTCTCAATATTTAGCGGGAATGGTTTTGCTGAAATAGATATTGCAACACATGAAGCACATCAAGGGAAAGGATTAGCTCAAGCTGTTGCAACAAGGTTCATTGAACATTGCATGCAAAATGACATTATACCGAGCTGGGATTGTTATGTAGACAATATTCCTTCGCGAAAATTAGCTAGTAAATTAAGTTTTTATCATCCAATAGAATATAGTTTGTTTGTACGTAAGAAAACGGGGGAATAAAAATGAATGTAGAATTAACAAGATTTAAAGTTAAGCCTGGTAAGAGTCATCGAGTAGATGAATGGATGCAGCTTCTTAATGACAATTTGAAAGAAGTGCTTTTGACATTAAACGACGAAAAAATGTACGTTGAGACAATTTTCCGGGAAATAAGAGATGGAGAAGAGTACTTATATTGGTATTCTGTGCAAGGAGAAGGTGGTATTTTTGTCGAAAATTCGCATCATGAAATTGATAAAAAGCACTTAGCATTTTGGTATGAATGTATCGATGAAGAAGCACCGTCTATTGATATGAAAACAGAAGTTGTTATGATTCAAGATGTTGTGAAGGAAGCGATGAAATAATAGAATAGTATTTCAGAGAAGCGCATCAAAATGGATGTGCTTTTTATTATGGGATTTTTTTTTGAAAAGCTGTATACATTTTACGCTCTCAAACGTTGAGTATATAGAGAGGAGAGCCGAATGAGTCATGATACGTTTGAATCGTTATTAATAGAGAAATCAAAAGCTGTGTTTGGATATTTAATTAAGATTGGAGCTGATAGAAAAGAAGCAGAAGATATTGTGCAAGATACGTTGTATAAAGCTTTATTGCTTATGGAGGAAATACCGTTAGGACATTTAGCACCGTGGCTATTTAGAGTTGCAATCAACCAGCACCGAGATTTGCACCGGAAAGAAAAAAGACTAAATCCAATCGCAATTGAATCAGTCGTTCTTATTGGGCAAAAGTCATTAGATGAAGTGCTTTTAACAAGTGAGTTACAAGGAGAAGTACAAGAAATATTGGAGACGATGACGGAGGAATATCGTCATATTTTACTGTTGAAATATGAGTATGAACTATCTTATAAGGAAATTGCCATTTTATTAAGTATGAAAGAAGATACAGTAAAAACAAGCTTGTACCGTGCAAGAAATCAATTTAAAAAACTGTATAGGAGGAGAAATGATGAGTCGGAAGGACTTTGATTTGAATATGAATGATAAGCAGATGAAGACTTTGATGAAGAGAGCGAAGAGGAAGCAGTTTTGGAGAAACTGGCTTATTTCTATTTGTGCGTCCATTATGGTTATAGTAACTTTGTTTTTGGGTGCAACTTACTTTTCTCAGCAAACATTTAGAAAAATGGAAAGAGAAATGAATGCACTACATATGGTTCAAGGGCCTAATATCCGTTTCAGCGGAAGCATGTATTTAAGTCTTGGTATGACAGGAAGTACAGTAATATATAACTCTTATAAAAATATAGCTGGTCAACCAGTGAAATGGGTAAATGATATATACGAATCTGGTATATGGAGTTATAGTATGAAGCATTACAATGGTGAACTTGTTAGTCTAGATGAGGAAAAAAGGGGTGAAGAGGCTGTTACGATACCAGATTATAATGTGCAAACAATGCAGAGGGAAATGAGGTTTTATTTACCTTTCGTTACTTATAAAAATTATGTGGATGACCTGAAAAATATTGGAGATTTGCAAAATAAAGTTGCAGAAGTAGCCTTATCTTTTGATAAATCGTATACAGCTGAACAAATTATTGAGATGCTTCCGAAAAGTGTACAGCCAGTTTGGTTTTGGGTAGATACATATAATGAAAAGAAAAGTGATTCTTATGTAGGGTTAAAAGATCCTAAAAATGGCGCAGTATTAAATGCGGAAATGGCTAGAAATGTTTTTGGATTTGAAGGAAGTTATGCAAAAGTAAAAGAAGATGTGAAAAACGATTTAACAATAAACTCAAAAGAGTTTCTGTACCAAATGAAGTATTTAACAAAAAATAGTGAAGGTATACCAAGTGATTATTTTGAACAATATTATAAAGAAATAAAAAACACCAAACCAAAAGACCTACCAATATACGGTATAGTCGTAACAGGAAAAACAGAGGATTTACAAAGTTTACAAGGGTCACCGTATATTAAGGCTGCTGTAAGAGGTGTAACAGTTGAGAAATATTGATTACAAGCAATTAATGTGAATAATCAGAAAATTTATGTTATAATATGGGAAAAGGAGGTTTATATGAGGCAAATACATGGAGCAATTTATATTTACATAACAATGTTTTTCGTGGCGATATCCTATGGATTGGGGCACGTGTATTCGCATCCTATACTAACTTTTTTAAGTGGAGCATGTATGGCGTTTGCGCTTCTTGTCCACCTTTTCTCAGTTTGGATCGTGAAATTTCAATTAAATATTAGTGAAATAGAAGAAGGCACTTTTTGAGTGGCCTTCTTTTTTAATAATATTTTGGAAGCTCTTGTAGCAATTTTTCAATTTCGAATTCGGTTTCTTCACATATAGAAAGTGTGCGTAGTCTGAAAAATAAGCTACGTAAGAAAGATTTTGTATTTCCATATAAAAACTCGTACGATTCAATAGGTAGTGCTTGTTTTTGGACCGGTAATTGAGCTACTAAGTCACGAAGGGCTAATATGAGTATTTCTTCTTTTAGGCCATTTTGCAGCATTGCGACAATCGGATAAACGAGACGCTCGTCTTCTTCGTATTTATAGTAAATAGAATGGACAAAAACTTTGTTTAACAAAGTTTTTAATATCTCTTCGTAATGTAAAGTTTCTAGTTTAGGACTATGAACAAGCGCCTCAAATGTATCGGAAGCATGTGCGATACTATGTGCCCATCCGTGGTCTTGCACATATCCGCGGAAATCATGTTCATTGTTCATATATAGAATTAATTGATCTTTTACAGTTAAAATATCATTCTGTGATAAGAAATTATGAGTTGTATCTGCATCTATAATGAGCGCAATTAATAAGGTTGTAAATGCACGAGTAAATACAGCATCTTCATCATCTGAATGAATCTTATACAATAAATATTTTTCACCGATGCTTTCTAATAATAGTTTCTGTAATTGTGTGTGTGAAAGATAGCGATTTTTGATGAGATGATAAAAAGTAGAGTAGATGAGTTTGTCCCTTAAGTAGCTATCAGTAACACCGATATGTTCAAGCATACTGGAACTTAAAGAATCAATATGAAGTGTGTTATCTATGATGTAATTATTATTACGAATTTTTTCTAACTGTTGTTGTAACATATAAACCTCATGTTTTAGAAAATTCTGTATTTTAATAGTATAATAAAAGGAAGGAATAGGCAATGAAGTGAAACTTTAATTAGTGGGGGGGATTCCCCACCTAACTTCTTTGCTTTCACCGAATTTTGATGTGGGGATCTTACTGTCCGTAAATGCGGGATAAATAAGTGCATTTGAATGGAGAGGGCATTATGAAGAGAGCATTATTCTTTTTTATTAGTATTTTCTTTTTAGGAAGCTGTTCCATTTCGTATGTTAATTTTTCTAGCGAGAGCAAAAGTTGGACTGGACAATATAAAGGGCATATTAAGGATGACAGTGAAGATGGAATGTTTACGTTTCAATATAAGGGTGGGGATGGAAAGACAGAATTTAAAAACTTAGAGATTGCTATTAATGGAGCCTTTAGTACAATGACACAAACGTCAGAAGTTCATAAAGGAGCAAGGGTTGAAATAAAATCTTCTTGTGTAAGTTGTGCACCTCTATCTAAAGATGAACCGATAGAAGTTGTAATTAAATGGGATGATAAGTATGAGGAGAAGATGGTGTTAAATTTGAAATAGCCTAAAGTAAGGAGTTAAAAATGAATAGGCATGTGAAAATTGTTATGTTTTTAAATGTATTTCTAGTCATATTATCAGCTTGTACTACAAAACAAGTAGAGCAGGTAACGGTAAAAGAAGTCCCTAAAGAAGGGTATATCATATTAAGAAATGACACGGTATTTTTTGTCGATGATAAAACGTTTAACACAAAAGTAGAGTTACAAAATTATATAGAACAACAAATGAATAAAGAGCATCCATCACATATAGTCTTGAGCTTTAAGGACAAAGACGCATATAAACAGTTAAAAACAGGGGATAAAATAAAAGTATGGTTTTCTCAAATACTTGAAAGCTATCCAGCAAGAATGATTGTAGAGAAATTTGAAATAGTAGAGGAATAAAAAAAGGCAGCATTCACGCTGCCTTTTTATTATTTTACAAATTGTAATTCTTTCGGGAATTTCGTTAAAATTTCTGATCCGTCTTTTGTAATGTAAATATCATCTTCAATACGAACGCCACCTACGTTTGGTACGTAAATACCAGGTTCGATTGTGAAGACCATACCTTCTTTTAATGGAGACTCGTTACCAGCTTTTACATCTGGATATTCGTGTACGCTAATTCCAAGTCCATGACCAAGTCGGTGCGGGAAGAAGTCTCCGTAACCTGCATCTGCGATAACAGAACGAGCAGCGTTATCGATTGCGCCAAGTGTAACACCTGGTTTACATGCTTCAACTGCTTGTAGTTGTCCAGCAAGTACAGTGTTGTAAATGCGAGTTTGCTCTTCAGAAATCTCACCGAATGCTACTGTACGTGTAATATCAGAGCAATAACCTTCAATGATTACACCTAAATCAAATAGTACGAAATCACCGCGCTTCATTTTGTTTGCGCCAGGAATACCGTGTGGAAGAGCGGAGTTTGCACCCGCTAATACCATCGTATCAAATGACATCTTATGTATGCCTTTTGTTTTTAATTCGTGTTCAATAATTGCTAATACTTCTAGCTCGCTACGGTTTTCTTTAATTGCATTTACACCAACTTCAACAGCGTAGTCCGCCATTTTAGCTGCTTCGCGTAAAATAGAAAGTTCTTTTTCATCTTTAATTAAACGAAGTTCGCGAACTTTCTCCTCAGCTGATTTGAAAGCTGCATTTGGGAATAATTTCGTTAATTCTTCGTAGCGCTCTACGTTTAAATGTTCTTTTTCAATTGCAACTGCATTTGCATTGATGCCGCGGTCTTTAATTGCTTTTGCAATCATATCCCATGGTCTGTCAGTATCAGTAAATCCGATAATTTCATGTGCCCAGCCAGCGTTACGTGCTTGACCTTCTTCCATTTTAGGACAAATTAAAATAGGTTCTTTTTCTTGGAATACAAACATACCAAGTAATCTTTCATGCGGTTCACAGTGGAAGTTCGTCATGTAGAAGACGTTCGGTGTAGAAGTTAAGAACGCAGCTTCTACGTTTTTTTCTTTTAGCCATTGCATTAAATTTTCTAATCTAGCATTCATCGATTGGCACCCCCGAGATATTTAATTACAAATATAACTTTAACTCGGAAGAAAGCGTTATGACAAGTAAATAGATGTTAGAAAAGACAGGGAATTGAAAAATCATGTAGAATAAAAAGTGAGAATGTGAATAGGGGAGGAATGTAATAATGAAAGTATCTTATCATGGGCATTCAGTTGTGAAAATTGAGGCGAATGGAAAAGTTATTTTAATTGACCCGTTTTTAACAGGTAATCCGAAAACAGATTTAAAAGCTGAAGATGTAAAAGTAGATGCAATCCTTTTATCGCATGGACACGGTGATCATGTTGGAGATACAGTAGAACTTGCGAAGAAAAATAATGCAGTTGTTGTAGCGCCATTTGAACTAGCAACATTTTTAAGTTGGCAAGGTGTAAATACACATCCGATGCATATTGGTGGTTCACATGAATTTGACTTCGGAAAAGTGAAGTTTACACAAGCATTCCACGGCTCTAGTTATATTGATGAAGCAAATAAGACGATTACATATACAGGTATGCCAGCAGGTATTTTATTTACAGCAGAAGAGAAAACAGTGTACCACGCAGGAGATACTGCACTATTCTCTGATATGAAGTTAATTGGGGAATTAAATAAAGTTGATCTAGCATTTTTACCAATTGGTGATAATTTCACAATGGGACCAGAAGATGCTGTACTAGCGGCAAAATGGATTAATGCGAAAACTGTTGTACCGATGCATTACAATACGTTCCCAGTTATTGAACAAGATCCATATCAATTTGTAGAAAAGCTACAAAATTGTACAGGGAAAGTATTAGAAGCTGGAGAAAGTATTACACTATAGAAAAGAAACCCTTCATTTGAAAAGAAAAGTGAAGGGTTTTTTACGTGTGTAGGACAGCTTTTAATGCTTGTATTTGTTTTGGTGATTCTTTTCTTTTGGTACGTGGTTGTTCAGGTGTTTCATTCAATTCCATTGCAACTTTTTTCCCATCTACGAAAGCTAAAAATACAGCACCTACAACCTCTAAAAATTTTTTCATCATGTGTACGCTCCTTTGTTTTATTTCTTGTCTTCATTGTATAGGGAATCAAGTGGGCGAACTATCGAATGAGATGACAATAGCATTACATTGTTGTAATAGAATGACTGGTGGAATGTAAGAGTCATTTTGTTATAAAAAAAATAGTACAGGTATGCAAAGAGAGAGTGTAACAGTTTTGAAAATATAGTATACTGAAAGTACAACACATGAAGAATTTAGGGAAAAGAAAGTATGGTGAAACCATTTGGCTACCAAGCATAACCAAATTTTAGAACATATTAATAGCCTGCCAGTAGGCCATAAAATTTCTGTAAGACAAATTGCGAAAGATTTGAGTGTAAGTGAAGGGACAGCTTACCGTGCAATTAAAGATGCAGAAAATAAAGGGTATGTTAGTACAATTGAACGTGTCGGAACAATTCGAATTGAACAAAAGAAGAAAGAAAATATCGAAAAACTGACATATGCAGAAGTCGTTAACATTGTCGACGGTCAAGTACTTGGGGGCAGAGAAGGACTACATAAAACATTAAATAAATTCGTAATCGGAGCTATGAAATTAGAAGCGATGATGCGCTATACAGAAGCTGGGAATTTACTCATTATTGGTAACCGTACGAATGCACATCAATTAGCGCTAGAAACTGGAGCTGCTGTATTAATTACGGGTGGATTTGATACGGAAGATCATGTGAAGAAATTAGCAGACGAATTAAAGCTGCCGATTATTTCAAGTAGCTACGATACATTTACGGTCGCAACGTTAATTAACCGTGCAATTTATGATCAACTGATTAAGAAAGAAATTGTACTTGTTGAGGATATTTTAACACCAATTGAAGAAACGTTATATTTAAAGCCACATGATACAGTACAGCAATGGCATGCATATAATGAAGAGACAATGCACGGAAGATATCCAATTGTCGATGAAAATAAAAAAGTGCTAGGAATCGTAACTTCAAAAGACATGATCGGTGTAGCGAAAGAAACACCAATTGATAAAGTAATGACAAAACACCCAATTACAGTGAATGGTAAAATGTCTGTCGCAGCTGCGGCACGTATGATGGTGTGGGAAGGAATTGAATTACTTCCTGTCGTTGAGGAAGGAAATAAACTGCAAGGTATCATTAGCCGTCAAGATGTACTTCAGGCACTGCAAATGATTCAACGTCAGCCACAAGTTGGAGAAACAATTGATGATATTGTAACGAATCAATTTATGACGCCAAAAGAAGCGAAAAATGAGCATCTATATCAATTTTCAGTGACGCCGCAAATGACGAACTCAATCGGAACGTTATCGTACGGTGTATTTGCAACAATTGTGACAGAAGCGACAAATCGCGTTATTCGTGCGCAAAAGAAAAGCGATTTAATTGTTGAAAACTTAACAATTTATTTCGTAAAGCCGGTTCAAATTGATAATGTTGTATCCGTTCATCCGAAAGTATTAGAAATTGGGCGTAAATTTGGTAAGGTTGATGTAGAGGTGCATCATGAAGGTAATGTCGTTGGAAAAGCATTACTTATGGTTCAGTTAATTGATAAATAAAAAGATGGAACAAATCGTTTTGATTTGTTCCATTTTTTTTGTTGTTTTAAATTTGAAAGGCATGATTTTAGATGAGAGTTTTAGTGAAATATGTATGGGGTGGAGTGGAAAAGTAACGCAAGAAAAGACAGAATAGTAATTCAATTTGGTTGTATATTGTGTTATGATTATATTGTAAGAAAATGGATTTGTGGAAGGTGGTATACATTATGTCGTCAGCCGTACTCTTTTTTGGTAGTATCGCACTATTTTACTTTCTTGTAATGATACCGATCCAATATTTATATTTACAAGGTTTACATGAAAAAAAGGAAAAGACAGGATTATCTCAGCGAGAGCTATATGAAAAAATGTCTTTTGGAGAAGAACAATTACATTTTCACGTACAAGGTAACCCATTTAATATACCATCTGCGTTTGTCGCATATATGATTTTAAAAGTTAGAGGACGTAAAAAAGCATCACAATTTTGATGCTTTTTTACGTTGTTTCATAGACTTCTGCTTCTTTAACTGCTAATGGTAAGAAATGTTTGTATTGGCGAAATCCATTAAATACACTTGCACTACCAAATAGAACGAATAAGATACCAACGATAATACGAGCGGTTGAAAGTTCTAAAAAGAATTGGTTTATCCCGAAGAATAAGACGAATGAACCGAGTGCCATTGCGGATTTTCCAGAGAGCCAACCTTTCTCCATTGGGCGGTTTGTACGAAAGTATTTTGTTTTGTAGAAGAGATACAACATAAATGAGACGATAATACAGAAGACTAATACTGGCATAATGAACACTCCCATCGTTTTATGAAAAAAATAGTGGAGAAAAAAGAAATATCTAAACTTTCTAACTTTTATTATAAAGCAATTGTTCGCATGTATGAAATACTTTCCGTTATAATGAGAGATAAAGTGAAGAAGTTGATTAAAAAGGAGATTATACATATGCATGAGCAAATTTTAGGAGCAATTAAAGAGTTTGATACAATTATTATTCATCGCCACGTGCGTCCGGATCCAGATGCATTAGGTTCACAGGGTGGCCTTGGTACAATTCTAAAAGAATCGTTTCCAGAGAAAAATATTTATACGGTTGGGTACAATGAACCGTCGTTAGCATACTTACGAGTAATGGATGATATTGAAGATAGTATATACGAAAATGCGCTTGTTATTGTTTGTGATACTGCGAATCAAGAACGTGTTGACGATCAACGCTATACAAAAGGGAAGATGTTAATTAAAATTGATCATCATCCAAATGAAGATCCATATGGAGATATTACGTGGGTAGATACGACAGCGAGTTCGACAAGTGAAATGATTTATGAGTTTTATAACTATGGAAAAGATAAAGGATTAAAAATAACAAAAGAAGCAGCCCGCCTTATTTTAGCAGGAATTGTTGGAGATACAGGTCGTTTCTTATTCCCAAATACGACAGCAAAAACACTTCGTTACGTAAGTGAGCTTGTTGACATGGGTGTGAAATTCACAGATTTATACAATGAAATGTATAAGACAAAAGAAAAAATTGCTCGTTTAAACGGTTATATTTTACAAAACTTTACGATGGTAGAAGAAGGAGCAGCTTACATTAAATTAACGAAAGAAGTATTAGAAGAATTTGATGTACTTCCTTCTGAAGCATCTGGTGTTGTTGGAGCGCTTGGCAATATTGATGGATTAAAGGCGTGGGTTCTATTTTTAGAGGAAGACGACGTAATTCGTGTTCGTCTTCGTTCAAAAGGACCAGTTATAAACAAATTGGCAATGCAATATAACGGCGGAGGACATCCGATGGCTTCTGGTGCCAAGGCATCTTCTTGGGAAGAAGCGGATCGTCTTTTTGCTGATTTACGTGAGATTTGTAAATAAGGGACTATATGTTAGAACGAAAAGAAGGAGCGGCGCTAAAGCCCTCCTTCTTTATTTTTCCTTTTCTATAGTAATGCTAATTTCAAGCACTGTATCAAAAGATATTGTATCGACTTTAAAACGGTATAGTCGATCGTAATGTTTGTACGTTTTGTTTTCGATTACCTTTTTGAGTAGGTCTTTATTTTTTGCGATACTTTGAATGTTTTTCGTTAAAAGATGCTGGAGATCATTATGGATAGATGTAGTCATATTTTCGAGTGTAAGATTGTCTAAATCGTATTTTTCTCGATTGATAAGTTTTATTTTAATCTCTTGAATGGTTAAGAGCCGTTTATTTTCAGTGTTCAATTTTTCTTGATCTTCGAGAAGGACGTGGAGCTTTGCTTCTTGTTTTTCTATAATTTCTCTTTGTTCTGCTATTTTACTAGCTTGTTCTTCTTGAAAAACACCGTATATGTACAAAAAAATAAACCAGCTCAACACGCCTCCGACAGCAGCACCAGCTAATACTAAGTACCATCTTTTTGCTGTATTGGCACTTGGTACTCTCATACATGTTCCTGCGTTAGCCATTTAATAATAATGAGACCTGTTTGCATACCACCAGTTGCGAAAAAAATAAGGAGAATTTGTTTTACGATATCTTTCATATCTCCGCCAAAGAAACTTCTTTCAAAGCTATAAAAGGTATCGAATGTTCCACCAATTGCTGCAACGAGTGCCCAAATTCTTAAATTTTGGGCGAATTGATTAATGTAAGTTAGAGCTGGTTTTCCGATAAGAAACGCACCAAATCCACCAATTAATGAACCGCCAAGTATAACCCCAAAGGCAATAAAATAACTAATAATAAGCAGAGAGAAAAAAGTATGTTCTCTTACATCCATCGTCATTCCCCTTTCTTCTTCATATATATGGACAAAGTATAAGAAGTATGTTTTGATTTCCGCTTTCCTCATCACCTATAATAAAAGTAGTCAAATAGGTAAAGAGAGGGTACAACAGTGAAGTTTGTGCATTTACAATGTCAAACCGTTTTTAGTTTATTAAAAAGTGCTTGTAAAATTGATGAGCTTGTAGTCAGGGCGAAAGAACTTGGTTTTTCATCGCTGGCTATTACGGATGAAAATGTTATGTATGGCGTTATTCCGTTTTATAAAGCATGTAAGAAACATGGTATACAGCCTGTTATTGGATTAACCGCTTCTATTTTTAGTGAAGAAGAAGAAAGGTCTTATCCACTTGTATTACTTGCTGAGAATGAAATAGGCTACCAAAATTTATTAAAGATTTCTAGCAGTATTATGACAAAATCCAAAGAAGGTATTCCTAAGAAGTGGCTTGCGCATTATGCGAAAGGATTAATTGCTATTTCACCAGGTAAAGATGGCGAAATTGAGCAATTATTACTAGAAGACAATGAGAGTCAGGCTGAAGAAGTAGCTCGCACATATCAAAATATGTTCGGCCATTTTTATATGAGTTTGCAGCATCATGCGATTCAAGATGAGTTGCTTTTACAAGAGAAAATACCTGAATTTATTAGTAGGGTTAATATTCCAGTCGTTGCAACAAACGATGTGCGCTATATCAATCAAAGTGACGCACTTGTTCACGAATGTTTACTATCTGTTGAAAGTGGAACGAAAATGACTGATCCAGATAGGCCGAGGCTGAAAACAGATCAATATTATTTAAAGTCATCGGATGAAATGGAAGCACTATTTTCCCATGCGCCGGAAGCAATCCAAAATACAATGAAAATTGCAGAGCGTTGCCAAGTAGAAATACCGTTCCATGTAAATCAACTTCCGAAGTTTCCTGTTTCGTCTAATGAAACGAGTGATATATACTTGCGTCGTGTTTGTGAAGAAGGTTTACGGAAACGATATGGTGCGCCGAAAGAAGTGCATATAAAGCGTTTAAATCATGAATTAAATGTTATTTCTCGTATGGGATTTAGTGATTATTTCCTCATCGTATGGGATTTTATGAAGTATGCACATGAAAATCATATTTTAACAGGACCAGGTCGTGGATCGGCAGCTGGTTCACTCGTCTCATACGTATTAGAAATTACAGATATTGATCCGATTGAATACGATCTATTATTTGAAAGGTTTTTAAATCCTGAACGTGTGACGCTTCCCGATATTGATATTGATTTTCCAGACGTAAGACGTGATGAGATGATTCGCTATGTGAAAGATAAATACGGTCAGCTCCGTGTTGCGCAAATTGTAACGTTTGGTACGCTTGCAGCAAAAGCGGCAATTAGAGACATTGCCCGCGTAATGGGGCTTCCGCCGCGAGATATTGATATATTTTCAAAACTTATCCCATCAAAGCTTGGTATAACGTTAAAAGATGCATATGAAGAATCACAATCACTTCGTGAGTTTATACAAGGGAATCTTCTGCATGAGCGTGTGTTTGAAATCGCAAAACGTGTAGAAGGTTTACCACGTCATACGTCTATTCATGCGGCTGGCGTTATTATGAGTCAAGAACCGCTAACAGGCAGTGTAGCAATTCAAGAAGGACATAACGATGTTTATGTTACGCAATATCCAGCCGATGCGCTAGAAGAACTTGGGTTGCTTAAGATGGACTTTTTAGGATTACGTAATTTAACGTTACTTGAAAATATTATAAAATTTATCGCGAACAAAACAGGAAAAGAAATCGATATAAGAAACTTACCTCTTCAAGATGAAAAGACGTTCCAATTATTAGGGAGAGGGGATACAACAGGTGTATTCCAGCTTGAGTCAGGTGGTATGCGAAATGTACTTCGCGGGTTAAAACCGAATGAGTTTGAAGATATCGTAGCTGTTAACTCATTATACAGACCGGGACCGATGGAACAGATACCGACCTTTATTGAATCGAAACATGGAAAAAGAAAAATTGAATATTTACATCCGGATTTAAAGCCAATTTTAGAAAGAACATACGGCGTCATTGTATACCAAGAACAAATTATGCAAATTGCATCGAAGTTAGCAGGGTTTTCGCTTGGTGAAGCAGATTTACTGCGCCGTGCAGTGAGTAAAAAGAATCGTGATATTTTAGATCAGGAACGTAAGCATTTTGTCCAAGGTTGTTTGCAAAATGGTTACGATGAGACGTCTGCTGAGAAAATTTATGATTTAATTGTAAGATTTGCGAATTACGGTTTTAACCGAAGTCACGCTGTAGCTTACAGTATGATCGGATATCAGCTTGCCTACTTAAAAGCGAACTATACGCTGGAATTTATGACGGCACTATTATCAAGTGCAATTGGAAATGAAGATAAAATTGTACAGTATATACGAGAAACGAAGCGAAAGGGTTTTCATGTTTTGCCGCCGTCTCTTCAAAAAAGTGGTTACAACTTCCAAATAGAGGGGAATGCGATACGTTACAGTTTACTTTCGATTCGAAATATTGGAATGGCTACAGTGACGGCATTATTAGAAGAACGAGAGAAAAAAATGTTCGAAGATTTATTTGAATTTTGTCTCCGTATGCCGTCAAAGTTTGTAACAGAGCGCAATTTAGAAGCTTTCGTCTGGTCGGGATGTTTTGATGATTTTGGTGTTTCGAGAACGAATTTATGGAAAAGTCTTAAAGGGGCGTTGGAGTACGCAAATCTCGCGCGTGATTTAGGGGATGCTGTTCCAAAATCAAAATACGTACAAGGAGAAGAGCTATCTTTTATTGAACAACTAAATAAAGAGAAAGAAGCACTTGGCTTTTATTTATCAAGTTATCCGACTGCGCAGTATGTAAAGTTATCAAAAGAATTAGAAATTCCATCTCTCGCTCAGGCGATGCGACACAAGAAAAAAGTACAAAGAGCTATTGTGTATATAACAAGTGTGAGAGTGATTCGTACGAAAAAGTTTCAAAAGATGGCATTTATTACATTCTGTGATCAAAATGATGAAATGGAAGCGGTCCTCTTCCCGGAAACGTATATACATTTCTCGGATAAGTTACAAGAAGGAGCAATTGTTTTAGTTGACGGCATGATTGAGCTAAGAAATCATAAGCTGCAATGGATTGTAAATGGACTATATCCGCTAGAGGAAATGGATGTTTATGAAGAAAAGAAAGATGCATCTGTTTACGTGAAATTGCCGTCTCAGTATGAGAAAAAGCTTTTAAATCAGGTTACGAAAATATTGTTCGACTATTCAGGTTTTGCGAAAGTACTAATTTATTATGAAAAGGAACATAAAATGGTACAATTATCTCGAAGTTTATCGATTCATCCAAGTGAAGAATGTTTAGGAGCACTTCGTAAAATTGTCGGGGAAGAAAATGTAGTTGTGAAAATATAATGGACAATTTCCCTACACTTCGATTATTATAGTAGTAGTGTTCGTGGTCAGACCACTTGGAGAAATTGATATCAGCAAGAATAATTTGAGGAGAGTGGATAGTTTGTCAACACTTCGTGAAGAAGCACTTCACATGCATAAAGTGCATCAAGGAAAATTAGAAACTGTATCAAAAGTAAAAGTAGAAAATGCAAAAGATTTAAGTCTTGCATATTCTCCAGGGGTTGCAGAACCTTGTAAAGAAATTTATGACGATAAAAGTAAGGTATATGAATATACGATGAAGGGAAATATGGTAGCAGTTGTGACAGATGGAACAGCTGTACTTGGTCTTGGTAACATTGGACCTGAAGCATCTCTTCCAGTAATGGAAGGTAAAGCTGTATTATTCAAGAGCTTTGCTGGTGTAGATGCATTCCCGATTGCCTTAAATACAAACGATGTAGATAAAATTGTTGAAACTGTAAAATTAATGGAGCCAACTTTTGGCGGCGTTAACTTAGAAGATATCGCAGCACCAAACTGCTTCATTATTGAAGAGCGTTTGAAAAAAGAAACAAATATTCCTATCTTCCATGATGATCAACACGGAACAGCTATCGTAACAGTAGCAGGTCTTGTAAATGCACTGAAATTAGTTGGAAAGAAAATGTCTGACATTAAAGTTGTCGCAAATGGCGCAGGTGCAGCAGGTATTGCAATTATTAAACTTTTATATCGCTATGGTGTACGCGACATTATTATGTGTGACCGTAAAGGGGCAATCTATGATGGTCGTCCTACAGGTATGAATCCGGTGAAGGATGAAGTTGCAAAATATACAAATAAGAATCGTATAGAAGGTTCTTTAGCTGATGTTGTACAAGGTGCGGACGTATTCATTGGTGTATCTGCAGAAGGTGCATTAACAGAAGAGATGGTTCGTACAATGAATGACAATGCGATTATTTTTGCAATGGCAAATCCAGTTCCAGAAATTATGCCAGAATTGGCAAAAGCAGCGGGCGCAGCTGTTGTTGGAACAGGTCGTTCTGACTTCCCGAACCAAGTAAATAATGTACTGGCGTTCCCTGGTATTTTCCGCGGTGCACTTGACGTACATGCGACACAAATTAACGAAGAAATGAAGATGGCAGCTGTACAGGCTATTGCTGAGCTTGTAGCAGAAGACGAGTTAAATGCAGACTATATTATTCCGGCACCATTTGACGCGCGTGTAGCGCCTCAAGTAGCGGCTTACGTTGCAAAAGCAGCAATGGAGACAGGAGTAGCTCGCCGTCAAGTAGATCCAAATGAGATCGCTGAAAAAACAAAACAATTAGCGCTGATTGGTAAAGAATAAGCGAGGAATTTCCATTGACATCATCAAATACAAAAGTATATCTCGAAATTGTAAAAAAAATTCGTTCCATTATGGAAGAGGATGGATTGGTAGCGGGGGATCGTTTGCCGTCTGAGCGCGAGTTAAGTTCACGTTTAAACGTAGGACGTTCCTCTGTAAGAGAAGCATTGCGTGCTTTAGAACTGGTAGGATTGATTGAAACGAGACGTGGTGAAGGGACGTTTATTCGAAACTTTTATGATAACGGTCTTGTACAATTAATTGCTCCGTTCTTACTGCAAGATGAGAAAACAATTCGTGATTTATTACAAACAAAACGATTGCTTGAGAAAGATATGATTCGAATTGTATGTAATTTACCGAAAGAAACGTTTTCTAAAGTACTAAGTAGATTACACCAAGTACTTGAAGAAAATGAAAGCTCAATCCCAACGCTTCATCAAACGTTCTTTAAAACACTTATTGAACAAGTCGATAATTATTTACTATATCGCATTTGGATGATCGTAAATGATTACGTAGCAACTCTTTCTTGTAAAGTTTCAAGAGATTCTATCGATATGTATAGAAAGCTTTATGCTACTTTGGAAGAAAAACAAGAAAATGATGCACTAAAAATTTACGATGAATTAGTAGAGAATATACAGTTTCACTCGTAATGTATAAAATTTGTCGAAATGACCATGACACGTTATGACAAACATTCTACCGCGTAGCGGTTAAAGTTAAACGTAAAGAGTGAGGTTATTAGACAGATTGAGAAGATAAGGCTAACATCAAACTTTGGTGTTAGCCCCATTTTCTTCTTACGCTAACCTTAGCTCTCAACGAAGGGGGTCAAATTGTGCTAAGAGATTTATTCGTGAAAAAGAAAAAGTACGCTGCAATACCTTCAGAACAAGTACGAAAAGATGTGCCAGATGGCGTTATGACAAAATGTCCGGAATGTAAAAAAATCATGTATACGAAAGAACTTCTAAAAAATTTAAAAGTATGTGTGAATTGTGGATATCATCATCCTATGAATGCATGGGAACGTCTTGATAGTATATTGGACGAAGGGTCATTCCGTGAGTATGACAAAGAAATGGTTTCATTAAATCCACTCGAGTTTCCAGGTTATGAAGAGAAACTAGAGAGCGATCGTAAGAAGACTGAATTGAACGAAGCGGTTGTAACTGGTGAAGGAACAATTGATGACATGCTTGTTGTTGTTGCAGTAATGGATTCTCGTTTTCGAATGGGGAGCATGGGCTCTGTAGTAGGAGAAAAAATCGCCCGTGCGGTTGAAAAGGCGTACGACTTACAAGTTCCATTTATTATCTTTACTGCTTCGGGTGGTGCCCGTATGCAAGAAGGGATATTAAGTTTAATGCAAATGGCAAAAACAAGCGTAGCTTTGAAAAAGCATAGTAATGCAGGAGGGTTATTTATTTCTGTTATGACTCACCCAACGACGGGCGGGGTTTCAGCGAGTTTCGCTTCACTTGGTGATTATAATCTTGCAGAACCAGGTGCACTTATCGGATTTGCTGGTAGACGTGTAATTGAACAAACGGTGCGTGAGAAACTACCGGAAGATTTCCAGACGGCAGAATTCTTACTAGATCATGGTCAATTAGATGCGGTGGTGCATCGTGATGATATGAGAGAATCGCTTCGCAAGATTTTAGAAGTTCATCAAGGAGGGGAAATGGCTGTATGGCAGAGCTAGAATTTGAAAAACCAGTTGTTGAGCTAAGAAATAAGATTCGTGAACTGAAAGACTATACGAAAAACAGCCAGATGGACTTCAGTGAGGAGATTCGTATTTTGGAAGAAAAGCTAGAAAATTTAGAGGAAGATATATACGGCAATCTAAAAGTATGGGACCGTGTTCAAATTGCTCGTCATGCAGAACGACCGACAACGCTCGATTATATTGAGCACTTATTTACTGATTTTTTCGAATGTCATGGAGATCGTCTATTTGGCGATGATGCAGCGATTGTCGGCGGCATTGCGAAATATAAAGGGATGCCTGTAACTGTAATTGGGCATCAGCGCGGAAAAGATACGAAAGAAAATATTCGCCGTAACTTTGGAATGCCTCATCCAGAAGGATATCGAAAAGCACTGCGTCTCATGAAACAAGCGGAAAAGTTTAATCGTCCTATTATTTGTTTCATCGATACGAAGGGAGCTTATCCTGGTAAAGCAGCTGAAGAACGTGGACAAAGTGAAGCTATTGCCCGCAACCTATTTGAGATGGCAGGTTTAACGGTACCAGTTATTTGTATCGTTATCGGTGAAGGCGGTAGTGGTGGTGCGCTAGGTCTTGGAGTAGGAGATTACATTCATATGCTAGAAAATTCCACTTATTCTGTTATTACACCAGAGGGTGCAGCGGCAATTCTTTGGAAAGATGCAGGAAAAGCAAAGGAAGCTGCAGAAGCAATGAAAATTACAGCAGCAGATTTGAAAGAATTAGGTGTAATTGATGAAATTATTCCAGAGGCAAAAGGTGGAGCTCACCGTAATCTTTTAAAACAGTCAGAAAATATAGACTTAATGATTAGAAAAACTTTTGAACAATTAAACGGAATTTCGAAAGATGAATTAATCGAAAAACGTTATGAAAAATATATGAAAATTGGGCAAGTTTCGTTTTCAAACGCTTCCATTGGGATAAAATAAGAAAAGCGTGCGTTCCTCTTCGCGAATGCACGTTTTTATTATGAAAAGACACATCTTCTCCATTGTGTTTTTATATTTTTTCGTGTTATTTTATTATAAGGCAAATAATCTTTATGAGGTGAGTACAAATGAAACGTATTGGTGTATTAACAAGTGGTGGAGATTCACCTGGTATGAATGCTGCCATTCGTGCAGTTGTTCGTAAAGCGATTTTCCATGATATTGAAGTATATGGTATTTACCATGGATACGCTGGATTAATTTCTGGTCACATTGAAAAATTAGAACTTGGTTCTGTTGGCGATATTATCCACCGCGGTGGTACGAAATTATATACAGCAAGATGTCCTGAGTTTAAAGACCCAGAAGTACGACTAAAAGGTATCGAGCAATTAAAGAAACATGGTATCGAAGGACTTGTTGTTATTGGTGGAGATGGTTCTTACCAAGGCGCTAAAAAATTAACTGAACAAGGATTCCCATGTGTTGGTGTACCAGGTACAATCGACAATGATATCCCTGGAACAGACTTCACAATTGGTTTCGATACAGCTTTAAACACTGTTATTGATGCAATTGATAAAATCCGTGACACAGCTACATCTCATGAACGTACATATGTTATCGAAGTAATGGGACGTCACGCTGGTGATATTGCATTATGGGCTGGTTTAGCTGATGGTGCAGAAACAATCTTAATTCCAGAAGAAGAGTATGACATGGATGATGTTATCGCTCGTCTGAAGCGCGGTAGTGAACGTGGTAAAAAACACAGTATTATCGTTGTAGCTGAAGGTGTTGGAAGTGCAATTGACATCGGTAAGCACATTGAAGAAGCAACAAACTTTGATACTCGTGTAACTGTATTAGGTCACGTACAACGTGGCGGATCACCAAGTGCACAAGACCGTGTATTAGCAAGTCGTCTTGGCGCAAGAGCAGTTGAATTATTAATTGCTGGTAGAGGTGGACGTTGTGTAGGTATTCAAGATAACAAACTTGTTGATCATGATATTATCGAAGCGTTAGCTCAAAAGCATACAATCGATAAAGATATGTATCAATTATCTAAAGAATTATCCATCTAATCGGCGTAATGTCAGATATTTGGGAACGGTTTCATAATTTTCGGAGGTGCAATATGCGTAAAACTAAAATTGTATGTACTATAGGTCCTGCTAGTGAAAGTATTGAAAAATTAGAGCAATTAATCGAAGCAGGTATGAACGTTGCTCGTTTAAACTTCTCTCATGGTAGCCATGAAGAGCACGGAGCTCGTATTAAAAACATTCGTGAAGCTTCAAAGAAAACTGGTAAAACAGTTGGTATCTTACTTGATACAAAAGGTCCAGAAATCCGTACTCACGACTTCGTAGACGGACAAGCTGAGCTTGTAACAGGTGCAGAAGTAGTTCTTTCTACTGAGCAAGTATTAGGTACTGCAGAGAAGTTCTCTGTATCTTATGCTGGTCTTTATGACGATGTAGACCCAGGTTCTCGCATTCTAATCGATGACGGTCTTATCGAACTAGAAGTAATCGAAAAAGCTGATGGAAACATCCGTACAAAAGTTCTTAACAGCGGAACTGTAAAAAATAAAAAAGGTGTTAACGTACCAAACGTAAGCATTAAGCTTCCTGGTATCACTGAAAAAGACGTAAAAGATATCATCTTCGGTATCGAGCAAAAAGTTGATTTCATCGCAGCTTCATTCGTACGTAAAGCGTCTGACGTATTAGAAATCCGTGAATTATTAGAAGAGCATGGCGCTCAATACATCCAAATCGTACCGAAAATCGAAAACCAAGAAGGTATCGACAACATCGATTCAATCTTAGAAGTTTCTGACGGTTTAATGGTAGCTCGTGGTGATATGGGTGTAGAAATTCCACCAGAAGAAGTACCATTAGTACAAAAACGTCTAATCAAAAAATGTAACGTGTTAGGTAAACCAGTTATTACTGCGACACAAATGTTAGACTCTATGCAACGTAACCCACGTCCAACTCGTGCTGAAGCAAGTGACGTAGCTAACGCAATCTTCGATGGTACAGATGCAATCATGCTTTCAGGTGAAACAGCTGCTGGTCAATATCCGGTAGAAGCAGTAACAATGATGGCTAACATTGCAGTACGTGTTGAAAAATCATTACAATACGAAGATATGTTCAAAAAACGTATTAAAGAGTTCACTCCAACAATTACAGATGCAATTAGCCAATCTGTTGCGCATACAGCACTTGCTCTTGATGTAGCTGCAATCGTAGCTCCAACAGAAAGTGGACATACTGCGAAAATGATCTCTAAATACCGTCCAAAATCTCCAATCGTAGCTGTAACATCTGACGAGCAAGTAGGACGTCGTCTTGCACTTGTTTGGGGTGTACAAGCATTTATGGCTGAGAAGCGCGCAGCTTCAACTGACGAAATGTTAGATACAGCAATTCAAACAGGTATGGATGCAGGTCTAATCGGCCTTGGAGATACTGTAGTAATTACTGCTGGTGTTCCAGTTGCTGAAACTGGTACAACAAACTTAATGAAAATCCACGTTGTTGGTGAAGAAGTTGCTAAAGGACAAGGAATCGGTCGTAAAGCTGCAAAAGGTAAAGTAGTTGTAGCAAAAACAGCTGCTGAAGCTGTAGCGAACGTAAACGAAGGTGATATCCTTGTTACAACAAGCACTGATAAAGATATGATTCCTGCAATCGAAAAAGCTGCTGCTTTAGTTGTAGAAGAAGGTGGCTTAACAAGCCATGCTGCTGTTGTAGGCGTATCAATCGGTATTCCTGTTATCGTTGGTGTAAACGGCGTAACAGCAACTTTAAAAAATGGCCAAGAAGTAACAGTTGATGCAGCACGCGGAATTGTTTATAATGGACATGCGGAAGTGCTATAAGTAATACGGAGAGAAGGATCGGAGTCCTTCTCTTTTTTTTACACAAAAACGAGATAGAGTTAGCTTAAAACGCCTAGAATTGCTTTTAAAAGCTGTTTGTTATGGGTTTTAATATGAAAGGGTATTATATTTCATATGATGTATATAGGCGTTGTGAGGGTGTTAAAAGTGAGTTGTGAGAGAGGTGTAGAACTATGAAGTGGTTACTATTCTTGTTTATTTTAATACCGGCGATTGAGATTACGGTCTTAATCGGATCAAGTCATGTAATAGGTTTATGGTCTACGTTCGCTATGATTGTATTTACAGGTGTAGTAGGTGTGTATTTGGCGAAAAGACAAGGATTTAAAGTGCTTGGAGAGATTCAATCTAAGTTGAATAGAGGGGAAATGCCAGGTGAGGCAGTACTAGATGGTATTTTTGTATTTGTAGGAGGTATTCTCTTAGTGCTTCCTGGTTATGTGACAGATGTGCTAGGGTTTATCTGCGTGATCCCTATTACGAGAGCTTTATTGAAGCCGCTTGTTATGAAGTGGATGGAATGGAAGTTTAGAAAGAACTCTACTATTATCATTCAGAAGTAGCGCTTAGATTATAACGATCTAAGTGCTATTTTTTTGTCTTGTAAGAGGAGGGGAGCTTTCTGATTGAGGCTTTGCTTTACCGCACTATTTGTGGGGGGATGATGAGTGGGGATGAACAAAATGTCCGCTTATTATATTTGCTATATAATTTTCGTTTGAACTCTTGTTGTGCTTCGATTAAACGTGTGATTTTTTAGTGCTATTAATTTGGATGAATAAGATGGTGCGAAATGCAGCCAAATTAAAGTTTTGCTTTTGTATATAAAGGAGCGATTGGTGTAAAGAATTCATATAAAAGGTGGTGATTGTTAGTTGAAGCCTTATTTTATGCCATTTTGTATATTTATTCATTTACATAAAAAGTAATAAATGTAAGTAATAATTATAGATAAAATAGAATAAAAATGTATTTTTAGCTAGAATATGTGTTTTTTTTATGCAAAAAAACAAGAGGATTATCCTGTTTCTGGGTAATGCTCTTGTTGCGTGTGAGTAGTGTGAAAAATAGGTAAAAGGAATAATCAGTGGGAATTTCCCACTGATTATAGCTTGATTTTTTGTATGAATTAGAAACTGTTATTTTGAAGGTGAACCTTTAATATATTTCCACAAGTCATGGAAGACATTAGCTTTGTGTAATGTATTAAGTAGTACTAAGGTGACTGGACCGATGATTAATCCTAAAAAGCCAAAAAGTTTAAAGCCGACAAATAGAGCGACGAGTGTTGCTAATGGATCGAGACCGATGTTAGATGAAAGTACTTTCGGTTCCATAATTTGTCTTTGGACAATCACGACGATGTATAAAATGAGAAGACCAATGGCGAATGCGGTATCGCCAGTGAAAAATACGTATATAACCCATGGAACGAAGACTGCGCCTGTTCCTAAATATGGTAGTAAATCTACAACTCCTGTAATAATCGCAATAGTAATGGCGTATGGTACGCGTAATATTAAAAGTCCGATCAGTACAATAACGGTTGTCATAGATACGAGTGTAAGTTGTGCTTTCACAAAACCGAATAAAGCTTTTTTTAAGTCGACAAAAATAGTTTTTCCGTAGCCATGTACACGATTTGGTAGTAATTTTCTTGCTTTTTGAGCAAGACGGTGCCAATCGTAACTAATGAAGAAAGTGGCTAATAAAATGAATACAAGGACAGTTAAAGTTGTTGGCAGTGCACTAATGAAATTCGTTAACCCGCTTATAATGGCGGTTAAAAGTTCTTTCATTTGTGTTGTTGCCTCTGTTCCTAAGTTTTGAATGTTTTGTGTAATTGTATAGCGCTGTGGTTCTCCAAGATGATTAAATTTAGAGATTAAATCATCGTAGAGAGGCATAATATGATTAAGTGCAAATTGCTGGGCGAATGTAACGATATCTGGAAACTTTACTGTAACAAGTTGTAGTAAGTATGTTGTGGCAGATATTGCTTCAGTCACAAGATATGTAACAAGTCCAACGATAGCTCCAAATACGAGAATTAAGCTAACGAGTACTGCTAGTGCGCGAGGAAATTGTAGTTTTTGATTAAGGAAATTGACGACAGGATTAATCAAATAAGCAAATGCAAAAGCGATAATAAAAGGATAGATAAGCCCTGACATGTATAGTAATACATAGAACCCAGCTACCGTTGCTACAATGACAAATATGAGTCGCAATATCATATATAGTAAGTTTCGGTTCAAAGATGTATACCTCCCATTCCAATTTGGATTATCCTAATTCGTTCAACTTATAACGAGTGTGCCCCACTGATTAAAGTTTCACTTTACCCCGCATTAACGGGCAGTAAATCTCCTACCCGAAGTGTGGCTGGATCAAAGGAGTTAGATGGAGATAAACTGCCCGTAAAAGCCCGATTGGTTCAACTAATAATCAGTGGAAAATGCCCCACTGATTAAAGTTTCACTTTATGTTATAGTGGAATGATGGATTTTTCTTGCTTTTTCAGTATGTGAGTGACTGTGAAAGCTTGGTGTTGATGCTTCTACTATATGGTAAAAACTTCATTTTCTCTTCTTTTTATTTTACCTGTTTCTAATTAGAAAAGAAAGAAGAGACGCCTGTTTTTTAAAATGTATACATGCTTAAATTTTTATGGTGAAAGTCTCAATTTATCATTTTAAAATACATAAAAAATGAAGTGATTCATGTTGAATAGGCATCGATATATCATGTATAACGATAGGTTTAAAGGTATTTTTGTTTGGAAATGAGTTCATTATTTTCAGAAAGGAAGTGCAAACATGATTAGTCAGTCAACGTTATTTTTATTCATACTACTTATTATAGGACTTATTGCGAAAAACCAATCGCTTACTGTGGCTATTGGTGTGTTATTTTTATTGAAGTTTACGTTTTTAGGAGATAAGGTCTTTCCTTATCTACAAACGAAAGGAATTAACCTAGGTGTAACGGTCATTACAATAGCGGTGCTCGTACCGATTGCGACGGGGGAAATAGGTTTTAAACAACTTGGAGAAGCGGCAAAATCTTATTATGCGTGGATTGCTTTAGCTTCAGGTGTAGCGGTCGCTTTGTTAGCGAAAGGCGGCGTACAATTGTTGACAACGGATCCTCACATTACAACTGCGCTTGTTTTTGGGACAATTATAGCGGTTGCGCTATTTAATGGGGTTGCTGTTGGTCCGTTAATTGGGGCTGGAATTGCCTATGCGGTTATGAGTATTATACAAATGTTTAAATAAGGAATTTTATAGTAATATAAAATTTTTGAATTCTTTCTGTTCACAAAAGTCAGATAATTGTTTATAATAGGATTAGAAACTTTGAAAAGTTACATAACAGCAGAGACTTTACACCAGATAAAATAAAAACAACATAAAACAATTTTATAATGATATTGTTTTATGTTGTTTTTATCATAAAACTCTTCGGAATGTATTTTCCTCACTAACTTGTTGTTTTGAGCGTGAGGATTCGGGGAGACATTCACGCTCATGCTTTCCATGTAAACAATGGACAATAAGAGGGGAACATCGCAACAAATTTGCATGATCGTGCATTTTGCTTGCCTAAAGAGTGAACGGGCGTTCATAATTCATAAGGGGAGCAAATAGATATAAGGAGCAAGGTTGGGAGAATTTTCAGGAAAAGGAGAGAATGTCATGACTGTTATTCGAGGTTTAGAAGGGGTAGTAGCAACAACATCATCTGTGAGCTCTATTATTGATGATACATTAACTTATGTTGGGTATAATATTGATGATTTAGCTGAGAATGCTACGTTTGAAGAAGTAGTGTACTTATTATGGCACCGCAAGCTTCCTAATGAAAAAGAACTAGCGGAATTTAATGAAATTGTATCTGAATACTATAAAGTTCCAGGTGAGATTTTAACATATTTGAAACAAGTAGATTTAAAAATTGCACATCCGATGTCTGTTTTACGAACTGCAATTTCCATGCTATCATTATACGATGAGAGCGCTGAAATTATGGATGAAAAGTCCAATTATTTGAAAGCGGTTAAATTACAGGCTCAAGTGGGAACTTTAGTTGCTGCTTACGCGAGAATCCGTAAAGGTTTAGATATTGTTGAGCCAAGAAAAGATTTATCATTAGCTGCAAACTTCTTGTACATGTTAAATGATCGCGAGCCAAATGAAGTTGAAATTGAAGCTTTTGATAAGGCACTTGTACTTCATGCAGATCATGAGTTAAACGCTTCTACATTTACTGCACGTGTTTGCGTAGCTACACTGTCAGATGTATATTCTGGTATTACAGCAGCAATCGGTGCATTAAAAGGTCCTCTTCACGGTGGGGCAAATGAAAATGTAATGAAGATGTTAACTGAAATTGGCGAAGAAGAAAATGTAGAGTCATATATTCATAATGCTCTTCAAAATAAAGTGAAAATCATGGGCTTTGGCCACCGTGTGTATGAGCAAGGTGATCCACGTGCAAAACACTTACGTGAAATGTCTAAGAGATTATGCGTGCTTTTAGGAGAAGACAAATGGTATAATATGTCTATCAAAATTGAAGACATTGTAACAAAAGAAAAAGGTCTTCCACCAAATGTCGATTTCTATTCAGCTTCTGTATACCATTGTTTAGGAATTGACCATGACTTATTTACACCTATTTTTGCAATTAGCCGTATGTCAGGCTGGTTAGCTCATATTCTAGAACAATATGAAAACAACCGTTTAATCCGTCCGCGTGCTGATTATAATGGACCAACGCATCAAGTGTATGTTCCAATCGCACAAAGATAAGTGAAAAACACTATTTCGATAGTGAAAATACGCTTTCAAAAGTCTGATTTTTTCGGAAAGATGTAATGATTAGAATATTTTAATTTGACTAACGGTTTGAACTGAGGGGTTATTCCCTCAGTTTCATACATATGAAATTTCAAACATGGGGGTTATCACATTGACGACAGGTGAAAAAATTACTGTAACTAATGGTGTTATGAATGTACCAAACAATCCGATTATTCCATTTATTGAAGGAGATGGAATTGGTCCTGATATTTGGGCAGCTGCATCTCGCGTAATAGAAGCAGCAGTTGAAAAAGCTTATGATGGTGAGAAGAAAATCGTTTGGAAAGAAGTGCTTGCAGGGGAAAAAGCATTCAACCAAACAGGCGAGTGGTTACCAGAAGAAACTTTAAATTTAATTCGCGAATATTTAATCGCAATTAAAGGTCCACTTACAACTCCAGTTGGCGGTGGTATTCGTTCTCTAAACGTAGCACTTCGTCAAGAATTAGATCTATATGTATGTCTACGTCCAGTTCGTTATTTTGAAGGTGTTCCTTCACCTGTAAAACGTCCGGAAGATACTGATATGGTTATTTTCCGTGAAAATACAGAAGACATTTATGCTGGAATTGAATATGCACAAGGATCTCCAGAAGCAGAAAAAGTTCTTACTTTCTTAAAAGAAGCAATGGGTGTTAATAAAATCCGCTTCCCAGAAACATCTGGTATTGGTATTAAACCAATCTCAGAAGAAGGGACAAAGCGTCTTGTTCGTGCTGCAATTCAATATGCAATTAATGAAAAACGCTCTTCTGTTACATTAGTTCATAAAGGAAACATTATGAAATTTACAGAAGGTGCTTTCAAAAACTGGGGTTACGAAGTAGCGGAACAAGAATTCGGCGACAAAGTATTTACTTGGGCTGAATATGATCGCATTGTTGAAAAAGATGGTAAAGATGCAGCAAATAAAGCGATGGCAGACGCTGAAGTGGCTGGAAAAATCATCGTAAAAGATTCTATTGCAGACATCTTCTTACAACAAATTTTAACTCGTCCACGTGAGTTCGATGTTGTTGCAACAATGAACTTAAATGGTGACTATATCTCTGATGCACTTGCTGCACAAGTAGGTGGAATTGGTATTGCACCTGGTGCAAACATTAACTATGTGACTGGACATGCTATCTTTGAAGCTACACACGGTACAGCTCCAAAATATGCAGGTTTAGATAAAGTAAACCCATCTTCAGTTCTTCTTTCAGGTGTATTATTATTAGAACACTTAGGATGGAATGAAGCAGCGAAATTAGTAACAGATTCAGTTGAGAAAACAATTGCATCAAAAGTAGTAACATATGACTTCGCTCGCCTAATGGAAGGCGCAACAGAAGTGAAGTGTTCTGAGTTTGCTAATGAGCTTATTAAAAACATGGATGTAGCGATAATCAAAAACGCATAATTAAAGCGGGGGGTAAATTATGACAATCAAACGCAAGAAAGTTTCAGTCATCGGTGCAGGATTTACAGGAGCAACAACGGCATTCTTATTAGCACAAAAAGAACTTGCAGATGTTGTATTAGTGGACATTCCACAACTGGAAAATCCAACAAAAGGGAAAGCGTTAGATATGTTAGAAGCGAGCCCAGTACAAGGTTTTGATGCTAACATTATTGGAACATCTGATTACGCAGATACTGCTGATTCTGACGTTGTCGTTATTACAGCAGGTATTGCACGTAAGCCTGGTATGAGCCGTGATGACTTAGTAGCAACGAACTCTAAAATTATGAAAAGTATTACGCGCGACATTGCAAAACATTCACCAAATGCAATTATTGTTGTGTTAACAAATCCAGTTGATGCAATGACATATTCTGTATTTAAAGAAGCAGGATTCCCGAAAGAGCGTGTAATTGGCCAATCGGGCGTATTAGATACAGCTCGTTTCCGTACATTCATCGCACAAGAATTAAATCTTTCTGTGAAAGACATTACAGGATTTGTTCTTGGTGGACACGGTGACGACATGGTACCTCTTGTGCGTTATTCTTATGCAGGCGGTATTCCGTTAGAAACGTTAATTCCGAAAGAGCGTTTAGAAGCAATCGTAGAACGTACACGTAAAGGTGGCGGTGAGATTGTAGGCTTATTAGGAAACGGTAGTGCATATTACGCACCAGCAGCTTCTTTAGTTGAAATGACAGAAGCAATCTTAAAAGATCAACGCCGTGTATTACCAGCTATTGCGTACCTTGAAGGTGAGTATGGTTATAGTGACCTTTACTTAGGGGTACCAGTAATTCTAGGTGGTAACGGAATTGAAAAAATTATTGAATTAGAACTTCTTGCAGATGAAAAAGAAGCGTTAGATCGCTCTGTAGAATCTGTACGTAACGTAATGAAAGTTCTTGTTTAATAATTGAATAGTAGTGAAAAAGATTCGGGATTCCGAATCTTTTTCTACTATTTACCGAATTGTTTTTTTGAAATAATATGAAAACGCTATCATTTGTGGTATCCTATAATGAAACTATAGATTTATACTATACATTGCCCTCATCATAGTAAATTTCGGATAAGGTATCGCTTTTAGTAGGATAATAAGGTGAAAAAATCGGAGGGGGTTGTAACATGTTAAAGAAAAAAGTTCAAATTGGTCGTAAAATGGATGAAATTACAGTAGGAGAGAAATTATCTATCACTGAAAAAATTGAGGATAAAGATTTGTTATTGTACTTAGGGTTAACGAATGATGCCAATCCATTATATATTCAGCATGATTACGCATCCCAAACTCCGTATGAAAAGCCGATTGTACCAAGCATTATGCTAACGGGAATGATTACAACGGCGGTTACGAAATATTTACCGGGTCCAGGAAGTCATATTACGAGAAAGGACCTTACGTTCGTGAAGCATGTTCACCATTATGAAACGTTACAAATCCACTTTGAAGTTGTGGCTGTTTCTGAGGAGGAACATACAATTGATATGCTTGTATCTGCTCATGATGAAAAAGGAGAAACTGTTGTAAAAGGTTCATTAACAGTCACGCCGCCTTTTAAATCTGTTTCCATTATGGAAAAAGCATTAGATAATTTTTAAAAGATGAAAATATGAATAGCGCTAGCATACCTTGAATAAGGATGCTAGCGCTATTTTTAGTTGAAAAATCCTTCTTTGAACCCTTCAGCAAATTCTGAGCACCCCGTTTTAATCGTATCCCAGCTCGGTACGTTAAAAGTAAGGAAACATGTTACTACTAAAGTTAAAATAGGTAGTAATAGTCGCATAATAGACCCCTTTTTATATTCGAATTATTAGATTAACAATATTTACTATATTATAGTTTGATAATTTAAGTCAATGGAAGGAGTGATTCTTTAAGATGAGGTGGAAAGGAGAAAACGTTATCTTTGAAACGGTAAGAGAAGCTGAAGTGTGGGCAGACGGGGTTGCGAATGAAATGTACGGGAGAGTATTTGATGGATATGAAACACCGGATTATAAAATAGCGTATGCTCTTTCGTTTTTCCTAGCACAAAATCAAGATTTTATAGTTCATACGGAAGTGAGCTTTAAAGAAGAGAGAGTAATCTATAAAGTTTGGCAAAATCCTGTGTAGTTGCAGGTGAATCGTAATTACTTCTATTTTCTCAATTCTACACAAACGATCTCCATGAATAGACAATTATATTGAGAGGGACCTTGTTTTCTAGTATGATGAGAATAACGGGGAAAATACTAGGATGAAGAAGGTTTCAAGTCTATAACTTGGAGGAAAAGAATGAACAATCGTATTTTAGTAGTTGATGATGAGGAATTTATCTTAACTTTAATCGAATTTAATTTACAACAAGCTGGGTTTGAAGTTATAACAGCGATGGATGGAGAAATGGCGCTTCAAAAAGCGACAACAGAACGCCCAGATTTAATTATATTAGATTTAATGCTTCCGAAAATGGATGGTATGGAAGTGTGTAAAGAATTACGATTGCAGCGCGTTATGACGCCGATTTTAATGTTAACGGCAAAAGATGATGAGTTTGATAAGGTGCTAGGCCTTGAACTTGGGGCAGATGATTATATGACGAAGCCATTTAGTCCAAGGGAAGTTGTTGCTCGTGTGAAGGCGATTTTGCGCCGCACGAAATTACAACAAGAAGAACAAGTTGCAGAAGCGCCAGATGAAGATAGCATCACAATTGCAGAACTTAAAATTTTACCGGAGTTTTATGAGGCTTATTTCCAAGGAAGAAAGCTTGAATTAACACCAAAAGAATTTGAACTACTTGTGTATCTTGCGAAAAATAAAAGTCGCGTGTTGACTCGTGATCAATTATTAAGTGCTGTATGGAATTATGATTTTGCTGGTGATACGCGAATTGTTGATGTTCATATTAGCCATTTGCGCGATAAAATTGAACAAAATACGAAAAAACCGACGTACATTAAAACGATACGTGGTTTAGGATATAAATTAGAGGAGCCAAAAGGGAATGAATAAATTTCGTTCCAGGCTTCTTTTTACATTTGTTTCTCTTATTGTATTTATTTTAGTTGGACTAGGTTTATTGCTAGAAACTGTGTTTGAAAACTACTATATAGATCATGCTAAAGAGAGAATGGTAAAAGAGACAGAGTATGTTGCGGCGTTAGCAGAAGAGCAAGGTTTTGATAATGTCTTAAAAAATCCATACGTATTTGAAAAGTTAGAAGAAAAAATACCAGCTTCTATCGTATTTGTGGATGAAAAAAAGAAAGTTCAATATAGAAAAGGACAAGAATTGGCATTTAGTCCAGAAACGATTAAAGAACTTTCTTCGGAAGTGGCAAAACAACGAAGTAAAGTGATTACGAAAGAGACAGATCGAAAGAATGAATTTTATCATACGGTGTTCGTTCAAGATGTAGAAGGAAAACAAGGATACGTTTTGGTGAAAAGTACAATCGATCCTTTAAGAGACGTACATCAAAAAACGTGGGGATTATTAATTATCGGATTTGTTATTGCTTGTCTCGTAGTTGTATTTTTAGGTATGAAAATTACAGGGCAATATATTAGGCCGATTGAATCGGTTACAAAAGTTGCAATTGAATTGGCAAAGGGTAATTATAAAGCACGTGCATACGAAAGTCATTCGGATGAAACAGGAATGCTGAGTAAAGCGATTAATATTTTAGCTCGTAACTTACAAGAGATGACACTTGAACAAGAAATGCAGCAAGATCGTCTGCATACGTTAATTGAAAATATGGGAAGCGGAATGATTTTAATTGATAGCCGCGGGTATATAAACCTTGTAAACCGCTCTTATAAGGAAACTTTCCACGTAACAGATGAAGAATATTTAGATCGCTTATATTATGAATCGTTTCATCATACAGAAATTATTGAGCTTGTAGAAGAAATCTTTATGACAGAAGTGAAAGTGCGTAAACAAATGTTATTGCCACTTGGAATTGAGCGGAAGCATTTCGAAGTATATGGAGCGCCGATTATCGGGACAAACCATGAATGGAAAGGGATTGTTCTCGTATTCCATGACATAACAGAGTTAAAGAAATTAGAACAAATGAGAAAAGACTTTTTAGCGAATGTTTCTCATGAATTAAAGACACCGATTACTTCTATTAAAGGTTTTTCAGAAACACTCTTAGACGGAGCGATGGATAATAAAAAATTCTGCGAACATTTCTTGCACATTATTTTAAAAGAAAGTGAGCGCATGCAAGGATTAATTGAAGATTTATTAGATTTGTCAAAGATCGAACAACAAGGATTTAAATTAAATATGGGAACCGTTGACATGAAGGGGCTGCTTGAAGATATTCATATGGTGCTTGATAATAAAGCAGGAGAAAAAGAAATCTCTTTACAAGTGAATGTATTAAAACGTGCTTCTGTTATTGGAGATCCAAGTCGTTTGAAACAAATCTTTATTAATTTAATAAATAACGCGATCGTATATACACCGGCTGGAGGCGTTGTTTCAGTAGAGTTAGCGGAAGATAAGTATAATGCTTATATAAAAGTATCGGATACTGGAATTGGTATTAGTAAAGAGGAAATTCCGCGTATTTTTGAACGCTTTTACCGAGTGGATAAAGCGAGAAGTAGAAATACTGGTGGTACAGGCCTCGGATTATCAATTGTAAAGCATTTAGTAGAGGCGCATCACGGTACAATTACAGTGGATAGTGAAGTTGGGGAAGGGACAACATTTACAGTTGTTTTACCAAAATCAGCAACTGAAAAATAGGATGAAGGATGTTTACAATATATTAACAATGGCTTAATTAAATATTAATAAAGCTCTGTTAATATAATACATGAAAACCCCTTCATCCAAGGAGTAATTTTGGACGAGAATAGTTAAGCTGTTCTCGTCACTTCCCTTTATGCCAATATAAGTCTGTTTTATATATGAAAGAAAATAACCGTTATTTTTCTTCTCTCTATTAGTCATGTTAATATAGAGAGAGGAAAGGAACGGTTTTTTTCTGTGAAAAAAATCATTTCAAATTTGTATGGGGAGGTTTCAATTTTGGAAAAAAAGGTCGTATTAGTAGATGGTAATAATATCGCGTATCGTGCTTTCTTTGCACTACCGCTTTTAAATAACGACAAAGGTATACATACGAACGCAATTTACGGTTTTACAATGATGTTAATGAGAATATTAGAGGAAGAAAAGCCAACTCATATGTTAGTGGCGTTTGATGCAGGCAAAACAACCTTCCGTCATAAAACGTATAGTGAGTATAAAGGAGGACGTCAAAAGACTCCACCTGAATTATCAGAGCAGTTCCCGTTTATTCGTGAGATGCTGGATGCGTTCAATGTACCGCGTTATGAATTAGAAAATTATGAAGCGGATGATATTATGGGAACGCTAGCAAAAGAAGCGAGTGAACAAGGAGCAAGTGTAAAAGTTATTTCAGGAGATAAAGATTTACTTCAACTTGTTTCTGATAACACGCTTGTATGTATTCCGCGAAAAGGGATTACGGAAGTAGATGAATATACGAAAGAATCTTTATTTGAAAAATATAGCTTATCACCAAAGCAAATTATCGATATGAAAGGTTTAATGGGAGACCAATCAGATAATATTCCGGGTGTACCAGGAGTTGGTGAAAAAACGGCGATTAAATTGTTAACACAGTTTGGAACGGTTGAAGAAGTGTATGAAAATCTAGATCAAGTAAGCGGGAAGAAATTAAAAGAAAAACTGGAAGAAAATAAAGAACAAGCTCTTATGAGTAAAGATCTAGCGACTATTATTACAGATGCGCCGATTACAGTTCATGTGGATGATATGGCGTATAAAGGATATGAAGCAAGTGATGTGATTCCAATGTTCGAGAGTTTAGGATTTACATCTCTTTTAAATAAATTAGGCGTTACGCCAGAAGAAACAGCTCCAGCTGAATTAGATGATATTACATTTGATATTGTGGAAGAAGTTACAGAAGAAATGCTTCAGCAAGATAGTGCACTTATTGTTGAAGTGCAAGAAGATAATTATCATAAGGCGGACATTCAAGGCTTTGGTATTCAAAATGAAAATGGTTGCTACTTTATTCAGAAGGATATTGCTCTTGCATCGGATGCATTTAAAGCATGGCTTGCAAATGGAGAAATGAGAAAGCATACATTTGATGCAAAGCGAGCAATCGTTGCACTGAAATGGAATGGGATAGATATGCAAGGGATTGACTTTGATCTATTAATCGCTGCTTATTTACTTGACCCGGCTGATACAGATAAAGATTTCCGTACTGTAGCGAAAATGAAAGAAACGCATGCTGTGAAATCAGATGAAGAAGTTTACGGAAAAGGTGCGAAGCGTGCTGTTCCAGAGTTAGAAGTAGTAGCGGAGCATGTGGCTCGTAAAGTGCATGTATTATATGATGTAAAGCAAACATTCGTTGAAGAGTTAAAGAAGAATGAGCAATATGAACTGTTTACAGAGTTAGAATTGCCACTTGCGCGTGTATTAGCTGATATGGAAGTAAAAGGTGTAAAAGTTGATACGGAGCGTCTTCGTAATATGGGAGAAGAACTCGCAGGTAGATTAAAGGAAATGGAACAGGAAATTTATAAGCTTGCGGGAACAGAATTTAATATTAATTCACCGAAGCAGCTTGGTGTAATTCTGTTTGAGAACTTAAACTTACCGGTTATTAAAAAGACGAAAACAGGTTATTCTACGTCAGCTGATGTATTAGACAAACTTATGGATCGCCATGAAATTATTCCAAACATTTTACATTATCGTCAATTAGGGAAGCTAAATTCAACTTATATTGAAGGTTTACTGAAAGTTGTACATGAAGATTCATCTAAAATTCATACTCGCTTTAATCAAGTGTTAACGCAAACAGGTCGATTAAGTTCAACGGATCCGAACTTGCAAAATATCCCGATTCGATTAGAAGAAGGAAGAAAGATTCGTCAGGCATTTGTTCCATCAGAAGAAGGTTGGATTATGTATGCGGCTGATTATTCACAAATCGAATTGCGTGTATTAGCTCATATTGCAAATGATAAAGGGCTAGTTGAAGCATTCCAGCATGACATGGATATTCATACGAAAACAGCTATGGATGTATTTGGCGTTGAAAAAGATGAAGTAACTTCAAATATGAGACGACAAGCGAAAGCTGTTAACTTCGGAATTGTGTATGGTATTAGTGATTATGGTCTTTCACAAAACTTAGGAATTACAAGAAAAGCAGCAGCGGAATTTATTGAAAAGTATTTAGAAAGTTTCCCTGGTGTACAAGAATACATGGAGGACATCGTAAAAGATGCGAAACAAAAAGGATATGTGGCTACATTATTAAATCGTCGTCGTTATATTCCAGAAATTACGAGTCGTAATTTCAATTTACGTAGCTTTGCTGAGCGTACAGCGATGAATACACCAATTCAAGGTACTGCAGCAGATATTATTAAAAAAGCGATGATTATTATGGCGGATCGTTTAGAAGAAGAAGGATTACAAGCACGTCTTCTTCTGCAAGTACACGATGAATTGATATTTGAAGCGCCAAAAGAAGAAATTGAAAAATTAGAGAAGCTTGTACCTGAAGTAATGGAGCATGCAATTGAACTCGCAGTTCCGCTGAAAGTTGATTATTCTTACGGTCCAACTTGGTACGACGCAAAATAAGGAAGTGATGAAATGCCTGAATTACCAGAGGTTGAAAACGTCAGACGGACACTTGAAAATCTTGTAACAGGAAAAACGATTGAAGATGTTATTGTTACTTATCCAAAAATAGTGAAACGACCAGATGATGCAGAAATCTTTAAAGAAATGCTAAAAGGCGAGAAGATTGAAAATATAAAGCGAAGAGGAAAGTTTTTGCTTCTATATGTAACAAATTATGTTATTGTTTCACATTTGCGTATGGAAGGTAAGTTTTTACTACATCAAGAGGATGAGCCGATTGATAAACATACGCACGTCCGTTTCTTATTTACAGATGGAACTGAATTACATTATAAAGATGTGAGAAAGTTTGGTACGATGCATCTCTTTAAGAAAGGTGAAGAGATGAACCAAATGCCTCTTGCTGACTTAGGTCCGGAGCCGTTTGATGCTGAATTGACACCACGGTATTTACAAGAAAGATTGCAAAAGACAAATCGTAAAATAAAAGTTGTGCTATTGGACCAGCGTCTTTTAGTAGGGCTTGGAAATATATATGTAGATGAAGTTTTATTCCGTTCTCAAATTCATCCGGAACGAGAAGCTTCGTCTTTGACAATAGAAGAAATTGAGCGAATTTATGAGGCTACCGTTACAACGCTAGGCGAAGCAGTGAAGCGTGGCGGAAGTACAATTCGAACGTATATCAACTCACAAGGGCAAATTGGTTCGTTCCAAGAACTCCTAAATGTATACGGAAAAAAAGGAGAACCGTGTGTAACTTGCGGTACGATATTAGAAAAAACAGTTGTTGGCGGAAGAGGAACGCATTACTGCCCAATTTGTCAGCCAAGAATATAGAAAAGAGATAACATCGGATAGGCATTTGTCATATACATACAGCAGAGCTATGTATAAGGGAGGAGCTTACCGATGTACCTTTATTTATCTCTTATTTTATTAGCTTTTACATTAAGCTTAGATAGCTGTAGTGTAGGGCTAACATATGGTTTAAGAAGCGTAAGAATTCCACTAAGATCAATTATAATTATCGGAATGTGTTCAGCGGCTGTTATGCTTGTTTCAATGGGAATTGGACATATGATCGCGAAAGTATTTTCACCTGTTATCGCAACGCGTATCGGTGGGCTTGTTCTTATTGGAATAGGGATTTGGGTATTGTATCAATTTTTTCGAAGTGAGAAAAAAGAAGAACCGAAGCAAGAGGAGAAGGTCTGGAAATTAGAGATTGCCTCGCTAGGGCTAGTGATTCAAATTTTACGGAAACCGACTGTAGCAGATTTTGATAAATCAGGCACCATTTCTGCAGGAGAGGCATTGCTTCTTGGTATCGCTCTTTCTGTAGACTCATTTGGTGCCGGAATTGGTGCATCTTTATTAGGGTATGCACCTGCTATGATGGCGATATTAGTTGCAATTATGAGTTCTTTGTTTTTATTTATTGGAATGAAACTTGGAACGGTTTTATCGAATATGAAGTGGTTACAAAAATTTACATTCCTGCCTGGGGTATTACTCATTATAATTGGAATTTGGAAAATGTAAGTATGGGCGTGGAACATTGGTTTCGCGCCTTTTATTATGAGGAGGATTATTATGACAGTAGTAATTGGATTAACGGGAGGCATTGCAAGCGGAAAAAGTACGGTATCAGAAATGTTTCGTGAGCTAAGTATACCAGTTATTGATGCAGATGTTATTGCAAGAGAAGTTGTAGAACAAGGAAAACCAGCATATAACAAAATAGTAGAAGTGTTTGGAGCGGAAGTGTTACAACAAGATGGGGAACTAGATCGTCCAAGATTGGGAAGCATCGTTTTCTATAATGAAGAAAAACGATTGCAGTTAAATAAAATTGTGCATCCTGCAGTGCGTGAGGAAATGAATAGGAAAAAGGAAATGTACATAAAAGAAGGTATGCAAGCGGTTGTGTTAGATATTCCTCTCTTATTTGAAAGCAAATTAACAAGTCTCGTTGACCGCATTTTAGTTGTAGCGGTTAAGCCGCATACGCAATTAGAACGTTTAATGAAACGAAATAACTTTTCAGAAGAAGAAGCAACAGCTCGTATTCAATCTCAAATGCCGTTAGAAGAAAAAGTGAAAAATGCAGATGAAGTGATAAATAATGATGGCACAATTATGGGAACGAAAACACAATTGCAGGTAATTTTAAAGAAGTGGAACATTATTGACTAAAAAATTGTGAAATTAATGAAAATGCTTAGTGACATATCTCCTTTTTGTGTTATACTATTATTGGGATTGGAGATAAATAGTATAACGCATTCAAGGGGGATAACATATTATGACTCGTGTGGCAATTAATGGATTTGGACGTATTGGGAGAATGGTATTTCGTCAAGCAATAAAAGAAAGCGCATTCGAAATTGTAGCAATCAATGCAAGCTATCCATCTGAAACGTTAGCACACTTAATTAAATATGATACAGTTCATGGCAAGTTTGACGGAACAGTAGAAGCATTTGAAGATCACTTATTAGTTGATGGAAAAATGATTCGCCTTTTAAACAACCGCGATCCAAAGGAATTGCCTTGGACAGATTTAGGTGTTGAAGTTGTAATTGAAGCAACTGGTAAATTTAATTCAAAAGAAAAAGCAATTCTTCACGTTGAAGCTGGAGCGAAAAAAGTTATTTTAACAGCGCCTGGTAAAAATGAAGATGTAACAATTGTAGTTGGTGTGAACGAAGACCAATTAGATATTACAAAACATACTGTTATTTCAAATGCATCTTGTACAACAAACTGTTTAGCGCCTGTTGTGAAGGTGTTAGATGAGCAGTTTGGAATTGAAAACGGTTTAATGACGACAGTTCACGCTTATACAAATGACCAAAAAAATATTGATAACCCACATAAAGATTTAAGAAGAGCACGTGCTTGCGGACAATCAATCATTCCGACAACGACAGGTGCTGCGAAAGCGCTAGCAAAAGTTCTTCCGCACTTAAACGGAAAACTTCATGGTATGGCACTTCGTGTACCAACACCAAACGTGTCTCTTGTTGACTTAGTAGTAGATGTAAAACGCGATGTGACAGTTGAAGCTATTAATGATGCATTCAAAACTGTTGCAAACGGTGCGTTAAAAGGTATTGTAGAATTCAGCGAAGAGCCTTTAGTATCTATCGACTTTAATACAAATACACATTCAGCTATTATCGATGGTTTATCTACAATGGTAATGGGTGATCGTAAAGTGAAAGTACTTGCTTGGTATGATAACGAGTGGGGCTACTCTCGTCGTGTTGTAGATCTTGTAACGTTAGTTGTTGAAGAGTTAGCGAAACAAGAAAATGTGCAACACATTTAAGTGAATAAGGGAGGAGAGGGCAAGGCAATATTTGCCCTCTTTTTTTATTTTTTTCTGAAAAGGAAAAAAATTATATAAGTATATTTTAAAAAGTGGACATACCACGAAACGTTGTGATTACTGCATTTGTGAATCGTTTATTTTTTTTAGGGAAAAGTAAAGAGGAAAATATGACAGAAAATCGAAAAAACTGTTGTTGCAAAATGAAAATAAACAAAGTATACTAACACTCGTAAACTTAAGAGCTGAGGTACGTAGTCACTACTTAAAGGGTTAGGACCTCTCTGGACTAACTTTCCCCCGTGGTAGTGGAGCAAGCCAAATTGCAAATTAGTTTTCAATTCGAACAGTTAGAATAAATTTACAAGGGGGAACTGTAGAATGGATACTATGGATACGATGGGTCGTCACGTGATCGCTGAACTTTGGGATTGCGATTTCGACAAGCTTAATGACATGCCGTATATTGAACAATTATTTGTGGATGCAGCACTAAGAGCTGGTGCTGAAGTGCGTGAGGTTGCTTTCCATAAATTTGCACCACAAGGTGTAAGTGGAGTAGTAATTATCTCAGAATCACATTTAACAATTCATAGCTTTCCGGAGCACGGTTACGCAAGTATTGATGTTTATACTTGTGGGGATCGTATTGATCCAAATGTTGCTGCAGAATATATTGCAGAAGGTTTAAACGCGAAAACGCGTGAGAGCATCGAGCTTCCTCGAGGCACTGGTAGCTTCGAAATTAAGCAGAGAGAAACAAAAGCTCTTTAAAAAAGAACATAATTGATTTAAAATGTAAAGAGGTGTATAATGCACCTCTTTTTTAGTTTATAAAAAAGGAAAAATATAACGTACTCGTTAGTTGAATACATTGGACTCTTGCAAATGAGGTAGTGCCCTATATACCATCTTATTTTTAAGTATGAGATGATAAAGTGATGCGCTGAAACTTAAAGTGGTAAGAGAGTTAGAATGAGTTATATAATATTGTATATATATTTTAGGTGAATTGAGTAGAGAAAAATAAAGAGTATAGTGTAAAGGAGTGAATGAATTGCGTTGTCCATCCTGTTCTCATAATGGTACAAGAGTGTTAGATTCGCGTCCGGTAGACGAGGGGCGCTCTATTCGAAGAAGAAGAGAGTGTGAAAGTTGTTTAAGTCGCTTTACGACCTTTGAAAGGGTAGAAGAGTCACCTCTTATCGTTGTTAAAAAAGAAGGCACACGAGAAGAGTTTAATAAAGAAAAGATTTTACGCGGTTTAATTAAAGCGTGTGAAAAAAGACCAGTATCTTTAAGACAATTAGAAGAAGTAACACAAAGCGTGGAACGTGAACTGCGTAATTTAGGTATATCAGAAGTGAAAAGTGATATGATTGGTGAAATTGTTATGGAAGAACTTCGCGATATTGATGATGTTGCTTATGTACGTTTTGCTTCTGTATATCGTCAATTTAAAGATTTAAATGTATTTATTGAAGAATTAAAAGATATACTGCAAAAAGAAAGAGAGTAGAAGTTGTATTTTATTCTCTTTACATACCGTAAGTAATAGGATAAGAGAGCTAGAAGCGAAAGCTAATAGCTCTTTTTCACTAAGAATTTATATAATGAAGATAGAAGGAATGAAGTAGAGGATAGATTGGATGAGAGAAAGGAAAAGCAAGAATGGAAAAACAGTCATGGATGGAGCTATTGCCGATTGATCGTTATAAAGTAAGTGCGAAAGGGCTACTGCATAATTACGACCGAAAAGTATTAACGATGTTGTATCAGCCGTTAATAGGTAGTAGAGCTTTTAGCTTATACATGACACTATGGGGGGAGCTAGAGCAAGATCGTGTATTTGGAAAAGAGAATACACATCATTCCCTTATGGTGACTATGCAAATGCAACTTCCTGAAATATATGAGGAACGAGTAAAGTTAGAGGCAATTGGGCTTTTGAAGGTATATATTAAGAAAGAAAAAGATATTCGAATGTTCATATATGAGTTGCAACCACCTTTATCTCCGAAGCAGTTTTTTGATGATATTGTTTTAAGTATCTTTTTATACAATCGATTGAGTCGGACAAAATATAATCAAGTAAAGCAATATTTCTTAGAAGAAGAATTTGATTTTGCTTCTTATGAAAATGTTACGCGCTCTTTCAATGATGTGTTTGGTTCGTTTAATCCAGGACAGCTTGAGCATGCGCAAGAAGACCTTCGTATTCCAAAAACGACAACTATGCCAAGTAACGAGAAGGGAGACGCTCCGAAAGTTTGGAATGATTTCTTTGATTTCTCTTTATTTGTAGATGGATTGTCCGCTCTTGTTCCTAAAAAGGCGATTACAGATCAAGTAAGAGACTGCGTTATAACACTTGCTTACGTGTATGGTGTAGATGTGTTATCGATGCAAAATATCGTTCTTGGTGCGGTGACAGAGATGCAAACAATTGATATGGAAAGGCTTAGAAAAGGAGCGCGCGATTGGTATCAATTTGAAAATGGTCAAGCATTACCGGTACTAAGTGAAAGAGTACAGCCTCATGCTGCACGTACGATGAAAGAGAAAGAGCCTTCATCACAAGAGGAGATGTTAATAAAGCAGCTAGAGGAAATCTCGCCAAAACAACTATTGAAAGAGATTTCTGGTGGTGCAGAGGCAACGAAAGCGGACTTGCAAATCGTTGAAGATGTCATGATTAATCAAAAATTGACACCAGGAGTTGTGAATGTACTTATTTATTACGTTATGCTACGCTCAGATATGAAACTTGCGAAAACGTATGTCGAGAAGATTGCTGGGCATTGGGCACGTAAAAAGGTCGGTACAGTAGCGGACGCGATGGCGTTAGCGAAAGAAGAGAACCGTCAATATCAAGAGTGGGCTGAGACGAAGAAAAAAGGCCGTACGGCGAAGAAAACGGTACGAAAAGAAATGGTGCCAGATTGGCTTAAGGAAGAAGAGCCGAAAGAACAAGAGAAAGAAACGGCGAAGAAAGATGTAAGTGTAGAAAAAGATGCAAGTACGCTAGAAGATGAACGAAAACGATTAGAAGAAGTGTTAAAAAAATATAAGCGTGATTAATAGAAGAGAATGAACGCTCTTTGAGGTGAGAAAATGGAGCATATTCAAAATTCATTTACAAAATTAATGGAAAATGAAAACTTTAAAAATAGATATGAAGTATTAAAGGCAGAAGTAATGGCGCACCCGCGTGTAAAAGAATTTATTGACGAACATAAAGGTGAAGTAACGACTTCTATGATTGAGCGCAGTCTTGTGAAGTTATATGAATATATTGGACAAAGTGTAGGTTGCGTGGATTGTCCGGATTTAGGTGCATGTAAAAATATGCTACAAGGATACGAGCCAAAGCTTGTTATTCAAGGGAAGATGATTGATATTCAATACGATCGTTGCGTTAGAAAAGTAGCATATGACGAGAGAAAGAAATATGAAAAACTCGTTCAAAGTGTATATATGCCAACGGATATTTTACAGGCAACTATGGAAAACTTAGACCCTTCTGACTTAAATGCACGTATCGATGCAATTGGCGCAGCGAATGAATTTTTAAGTACATATGAACCAGGTAAAAAAGCACAAGGTTTATATTTGTACGGTAAATTTGGTGTAGGAAAAACGTACCTTTTAGGAGCAATTGCGAACGAGCTTGCTCGAAAGAAAATAAGTTCGATGCTCGTATACTTCCCGGAATTTTTACGTGAAATTAAAAGTTCGATTCAAGATAATTCGATTGGCGAAAAGATTGATGCGGTTAAACGCGTACAAGTTTTAATGTTAGATGATATCGGGGCAGAAGCGATGTCGAGCTTTGTGCGTGACGATGTACTTGGTGCAATCTTGCAATTCCGTATGTTAGAAAACTTACCGACGTTCTTTACGTCTAATTTTGATTTTAAACAATTGGAACATCATTTAACGTATACACAACGTGGTGAGGCTGAAGAAATGAAGGCAGCACGTATTATGGAACGAATTAAATATTTAGCCAAACCAATTCCAATTGGTGGGAAAAACCGTCGTCATAAGTAAAAGAGCAAGCTGAGAAGCTTGCTCTTTTGTATTATAGTGATATTTTCTTTTCAAATATGAGATCGAAATATTCAGGTTGTCCAGAACTGCCAATCGTAGGGGCAACAATCTGTACGAACCTCCAGTCATCTCTAGCATGTTCTTGAATAATTTCTTGGTAGTCTTCAGCTAGTTTTGAGCGAGTGAGCCCCCAATGAAATTCGACTTTTATGAATTTATATTCAAATATTCAGATACCCCCCTTTAGTAATAAGTAAAGTATACAATAAAAAAATTCATAGTAGCTTGTATCATTTTTTTCTCCCTCCCTTAATATATATAAAATTAGCAAGCCATATTGAGTGGATTTTCTAACGATAGGAAATGTAATTCTACTAAGAGTGAAATTCACGCGGGACGGACTCTTATAGGATTTGTAACGTATAGATACAGTCCTTTAGAGCAGGGATAAAAGGGGGGACAAAAGTGATTGAAATTTGCTTCGAAGAAAAAAATGATGCTATGCACGTATATAGACAATTGCTGAAAAGAGCGGAAGTATTATATAAGGAAACGAGTGTGTATTTACAGGAACAAAAAGTGGTAATTCACATACCAGTACGTGAATCGAATTATATTGAAAAGATCTTATTGCCAGTAATGGTGTATTTCATTGTGAATGTGAAACAAAATGAGTGGATTTATACGATTTTAAAAGAAAAGTTTTTTTATGAAGAACAAGAAGAGTGTCATCAAATATTGCACATGGCACATGAGATTTTAAAGGGAAGAAGAAAAGGTGTAGCTCAGGATTTAACGCGTAACGCATTTGAGTCATATATTAAGTCTTCTTTAAATAATTGGCTTTGTGATCCGCTCTCATTCTCGTTTTCATCATATATCCGTTTTCGTCTTCGTACATATAGGGAAATGGTGGCTAAACTTGCGGAAGTGGCAATTGATGAATATAAGATGGAGCAAGAATACCAAATGTTCATTGAGACGCTTCGGCAACAAGTAAGTAGCCGTAAATCACGCTTGTCCTGCGTGCATCTTATTTTTGATGAAAGCTTTATCTTTTATGATGATAAAGGTAGACGTTTAAAACAGGAGAAGTTGGTCCAATATATAGATGAGGAATTATTAAAGCAAAATGATGTATATATTGATACGAAAGTAATTGCGCCGCTTCTTTCTATTTCGCCCAAAAAGATTTATTTATATACGAAAGAACAAGACCATAATATGATTATTACTTTGCGAAATGTGTTTCAAGAACGGGTCCAATTACATGGATTACATGATTTTGAGCGCAATGTGAAAAATTTAAAAAATAAAGGTAACGCCCTTGATTTTCTAAGTTTTTGAGCATATAATTACCTACATAAATGAAATATATCGAAATGTCATGATGAGGACATGAGTAGTTTTCTACGATTTTCAGAGAGGGAAGCCTTAGGGTGTGAGCTTCCTAGTACGGGATTATTACTTACCACCTCTAAACTTTAGCAGTGAACGGTTTTTCTAGTAATTGCTAACGGACAACACCGTTATGTTGAACTTGAGCAATTAACAATTATGTTAATTGGAACAAGGGTGGAACCACGAATTCAACACTCGTCCCTTTTTACGGGATGAGTGTTTTTTATTTTGAGAAAAAGAGGAGTGACCAGTGATGGCAGATGTAGTTAAAATTACTTTCCCTGATGGAGCTGTGAAGGAGTTTCCAAAAGGCGTAACAACTGAAGAAATCGCAGCTTCTATTAGCCCAGGCTTAAAGAAAAAAGCTGTAGCTGGAAAATTAAACGATGAGATGATCGATCTTGTTACACCAATCGAAGAAGATGGTGCAGTTTCTATTATTACATTAGATTCTGAAGATGGCTTATATATTTTACGCCATTCAACAGCCCACCTTTTAGCACAAGCGTTAAAACGTTTATATAAAGATGTTAAGCTTGAGCTTGGCATTGGTCCAGTAATTGAAAATGGCTTCTATTACGATATCGATATGGAAGAAGCAATTACAGTTGAAGACTTCAAGAAAATCGAAAAAGAAATGCAAAAAATCGTGAACGAAAACTTAGAAATCGTTCGTCATGAAGTACCACGTGCAGAAGCACTTCGTCGCTTTGAAGAAATTGGTGATGAGTTAAAATTAGATTTAATTAACGATCTTCCAGAGGATGCAGTTATTTCAATCTATGAGCAAGGCGAATTCTTCGACCTTTGCCGTGGTGTTCACCTTCCATCTACAGGGAAAATTAAAGTGTTTAAATTATTAAGCGTTGCAGGTGCTTACTGGCGCGGCGATAGCAATAATAAAATGTTACAACGTATTTACGGTACTGCATTCGTTAAGAAAGCAGAATTAGATGAGCACTTACGTATGCTTGAAGAAGCGAAAGAGCGCGATCACCGTAAATTAGGTAAAGAATTAAAACTATTTACTAATAGCCAAAAAGTAGGACAAGGTTTACCACTTTGGTTACCAAAGGGTGCAACAATTCGTCGTATTATCGAGCGTTACATCGTTGATAAAGAAGCAAGCTTAGGCTATGATCACGTATACACTCCAGTATTAGGAAGTAGAGAGTTATATGAAACTTCTGGTCACTGGAATCACTACCGTGATGGCATGTTCCCATCAATGGAAATGGATAATGAAGAATTAGTTCTTCGTCCAATGAACTGTCCTCACCATATGATGGTTTATAAAAATGATATTCACAGCTACCGTGAATTACCAATCCGTATTGCGGAACTTGGAACAATGCACCGTTATGAAATGTCAGGTGCGTTATCTGGATTACAACGTGTACGCGGAATGACTTTAAACGATGCGCACATTTTCGTTCGTCCAGATCAAATTAAAGAAGAGTTAAAACGTGTTGTAAACTTAACTCTAGAAGTGTACAAAGATTTCGGTTTAGAGAACTACTCATTCCGTCTATCTTATCGTGATCCAGCAGATACTAAAAAGTATTATGCGGATGATGAGATGTGGGAAAAAGCACAAGGTATGTTAAAAGAAGCTATGGATGAAATGGGTCTTGATTACTATGAAGCTGAAGGTGAAGCAGCATTCTACGGTCCAAAACTTGATGTTCAAGTTCGTACTGCTCTTGGAAAAGACGAAACACTTTCAACTGTACAATTAGACTTCTTACTTCCAGAACGCTTTGAATTAACTTATGTTGGCGAAGACGGTAAGCAACATCGTCCAGTTGTAATTCACCGTGGTGTTGTATCAACTATGGAACGCTTCGTAGCCTTCTTAATTGAAGAATACAAAGGTGCATTCCCAACTTGGTTAGCTCCAGTTCAAGTACAAGTAATTCCAGTTTCTCCGCAAGTACATTTAGACTATGCGAAGAAAGTACAAGACGAATTGCGTCGTGCTGGTATCCGTGTTGAATTAGACACTCGTGAAGAGAAGATCGGTTACAAAATCCGTGAAGCACAAATGCAAAAAATTCCGTACATGCTTGTAGTAGGTGACAATGAAGTAACTGAAAACGGCGTAAACGTACGTAAATATGGTGAACAAAAATCAGAAACAATCGCATTAGATGCTTTTGTTGATATGATTAAAGTAGAAGGAAAACGATAAGAAAAAGCCGCGGTATACCGCGGCTTTTCTTTGTAATATAAAAGAGAAAAACTAGAAAAAATAACCATGTAACACTTATCATAAAAAAGTATTGCAAGTATGTTAGTTGTTTGTTACAATATTTCTTGTTGTTAGTAAAACACATCGCGTCTTCTTGACAGACGTCATGTCCTATGATAAACTCATCAAGGATAATAGAATATTGTTTTGTGGAACAAGTAGAAGCACCCGCTTCTCACCTGATGGACGCATTCGCAGTTAGCAGGTAAATGTATTTCTTACTTAAGATTTTACAAGTGTGGGTGTCGTATGCCCGCACTTTTTTTGTCGGGTTCTATGACTACAAAATATGTTCTGAGAAAACCTTGGAGGTGGCTTACTATTAGCAAGGATATGATGATTAACGAGCAAATTCGTGCACGTGAAGTACGTTTAGTTGGCGCAAATGGCGATCAACTTGGAATCAAGTCTCGTAATGACGCTTTAGACTTAGCTGCAAATCTTAATCTTGATTTAGTATTAGTTGCTCCAAATGCGAAACCGCCAGTATGCCGCATTATGGACTACGGTAAATTCCGCTTTGAGCAACAGAAGAAAGAAAAAGAGCAGCGCAAAAATCAAAAAGTAATTAGCATGAAAGAAGTTCGTTTAAGTCCAACAATTGATGAACACGACTTTAACACAAAACTTCGTAATGCTATCAAGTTTTTAGAGAAAGGCGACAAGGTTAAAGCGTCAATTCGCTTTAAAGGACGTGCCATTACTCATAAAGAAATCGGTCAACGTGTTTTAGATCGCTTCTCAGAAGCTTGTGCTGAAGTTAGTACAGTTGAATCTAAGCCTAAAATGGAAGGACGCAGTATGTTCTTAGTTTTAGCACCGAAAAACGATAAGTAATAGATAGAGGAGGAAATACCTATGCCTAAACAAAAAACTCATCGCGGCGCTGCAAAGCGTTTCAAAAAGACTGGATCAGGTAAACTGAAACGTTCTCACGCTTACACAAGCCATTTATTCGCTAACAAATCTACAAAAGCTAAACGTAAACTACGTAAAGCTGGTGTAGTAAGCGCTGGTGACTTCAAACGCATTCGTCAAATGCTTGACAACTTAAAATAAGTTCGGCTGATATATAGAACAATTAGGAGGTAATATTATGCCAAGAGTAAAAGGTGGTACAGTTACTCGTCAACGTCGTAAAAAAGTAATTAAATTAGCAAAAGGTTACTACGGTTCAAAAAATACATTATTCAAGGTTGCTAACCAACAGGTTATGAAATCTCTAATGTATGCATTCCGTGACCGCCGTCAAAAGAAACGTGACTTCCGTAAATTATGGATTACACGTATCAACGCAGCAGCTCGTATGAATGGTCTTTCTTACAGCCGCTTAATGCACGGTCTTAAAAATGCTGGCATCGAAGTTAACCGTAAGATGCTTGCTGACTTAGCTGTTCATGACGAAAAAGCTTTCGCTGAATTAGCAACAGTTGCAAAAAACAACATTAACTAATTAATTAGTTGAAACCTTAGAAGAATTTTCTTCTAAGGTTTTTTGTTTGTGTTCAGAGAGAAGTTTGAAGTTCTAAAGATTAACGGATGTGTTGTTATCGATATGACAAAATCAACGTAAAAACTATAGCGATATAGAAGAATATACATATGAAGTCAGGAGAATCCTCCTGGCTTTTTTTAATTATGCACGTTTGGAAAGAAGAGTATCTTTCCTAGCCGAAACGACACTGCTATAATGGAAAGATGATATGGAACTTTCATCAGATGAACAATTTAAGAGTGATGACTGAAACGTATTTGCAAATTAAGGACAAGCTATTTTATAAAGAGGTAGATAGCTGACTTATTCATAAGAACTGAAACATAATAATGAACTTTGAGATGAAACAACATTGTTGCGTAAAATGCGATGTTGGAGGAGGACAATAGAATGGACTTACTACAACTATTTAAATTACAAAAAGAATTAGATGACCGTATTGCAAAAGAACATGACTTACAACCGAAAAAATTGTTAAAAGAAAAAATGTTAGCTCTTCTTGTAGAAATTGGTGAACTTGCAAATGAAACACGTTGTTTTAAATATTGGAGCAACAAACCAGCTTCGGAACGTGAAGTAATATTAGAAGAATACGTAGATGGTTTGCATTTTATTTTATCAATCGGAATTGATTTAGGTATTGATAAAAACTTCTTATTCTATAAATGTGCACAAACGAATAAAACACAAGTGGAAATTTTCTTAGACACATATGCGAAAGTAATTCGTTTTACAGATCAACCATCTATTACAAACTATATTGAATTATTTACGAGCTATCTTCGACTTGGACAAGCACTTGAATTTGAGCAAGAAGAGATTGAAAAAGCATATTTAGATAAAAATGAGGTAAATCATCAGCGTCAAACACAAGGATACTAATTTAATTTTTGAATATTTCAATTTAATTATTGTATAATGAATTGACTGAAGAAAAAGGAGGGTGTTGGCAATGACAAAATTAGACGCGACATTGACAATGCTAAAAGAATTAACGGATGCACGTGGTATTGCTGGTAACGAACGTGAACCACGTGAAGTAATGAAGAAATATATCGAGCCGTTTGCGGACGAACTTTCTACTGATAATTTAGGGAGTTTAGTTGCGAAAAAAGTAGGGGAAGAAAACGGCCCGAAAATTATGGTTGCAGGTCATTTAGATGAAGTTGGATTTATGATTACACAAATCGATGACAAAGGTTTCCTTCGCTTCCAAACGGTTGGTGGCTGGTGGTCACAAGTTATGCTTGCACAGCGCGTGACGATTGTAACGCGTAAAGGAGATGTAACAGGTGTAATTGGTTCAAAACCACCGCACATTTTACCTCCAGAAGCTCGTAAAAAGCCAGTTGAAATTAAAGACATGTTCATCGATATCGGTGCTTCTAGCCAAGAAGAAGCGATGGAGTGGGGCGTACGACCAGGAGATCAAGTTGTACCGTACTTTGAATTCCAAGTGATGAAGAACGAAAAAATGTTACTTGCAAAAGCGTGGGATAACCGAATCGGTTGTGCAATTGCAATTGACGTATTAAAACAACTAAAAGATGAAAAGCATCCAAACGTTGTATACGGCGTTGGAACTGTACAAGAAGAAGTTGGTCTTCGTGGCGCAAAAACATCTGCGAATTATATTAAACCAGATATCGCGTTCGCAGTAGATGTTGGTATCGCTGGAGATACACCGGGTGTAACGTCAAAAGAAGCGCAAAGTAAAATGGGCGATGGACCACAAATCATTTTATATGATGCTTCTGTTATTGGACATACAGGTTTACGTGATTTCGTAGTTGATGTTGCTGATGAATTACAAATCCCGTATCAATATGATTCAGTAGCGGGCGGAGGAACGGATGCGGGTGCGATTCACATTGCTGTAAATGGTATTCCTTCTATGGCAATTACAATTGCAACGCGCTATATCCATTCTCATGCGGCAATGTTACATCGTGATGATTATGAAAATGCAGTGAAGTTAATTGTAGAAGTTATTAAACGTCTTGATAAAGAGGCTGTACATAACATTACATTTAATTAATAGAAAAAGCGAAGGAGATTCTCCTTCGCTTTTTTATGTTTTAAAAAGGCCGTTCTAATCCCGCTGCAGTATGAGCGCCTAAAATAATTAAACGAGTTAATTGCATCGCCATAAAATGCGGGGTATATATCATTCCTCTTTTAAGCCATGACATAATCATCCCTAGATGGGCACCAGTAACATAACTAATGAGAATATCGCGTGGAACCATTAGTTTTTCATCGTTAGGTTGTGAAATAGAGAGGCTTAATGTTAAATGCGTTTGAATTGCTTTCATCATCTTATACGTATAGTTTCCGGCAGCTTTATCACCAAGCATGACGTTATAGAAGTTAGTGTTTTCTGCAATATGTTCGAACAAGGCCAAAAAACTTGGATGTGGCGAATCAAATGTTAATTGGAAATCTTCTTTATTTCTATTTCTCGGTTTAATTACTTCAGTTAGCTTTTCTAACATTTCTTCAATGCTTTTGTCTAGTAAGTCATATTTATCGTGGTAATGGCTATAAAATGTAGCGCGGTTTACAGGAGCGCGTTCTGCAATATGTTGAACAGTAACATTTTCAAAACCTTTTTCGCCTACTAAAGCGACAAAAGCATCCTGTATGAGTTGTCTCGTCCGTTTTACACGTGGATCATTTGTATTTTTAATAGACATTTTTATTTCCCCTCGTTTAATTTTCTGTACTTAAACAACATATTGGTATTATATTGTTGTTTAAACGACATTTCATACGTAAATTGTCGGTTGTAGATTCAAAATAATTATTTATAATTATAAACGATAGTCCTTCAGAAATCAGCACCGCTCGCAGGTAGATAAATTTCGATTTACGCTGCAGATGGTGTGATTTTTTTGTTAAAAGGTTAATATAATTAACAATTAAACAATCTAAACAATAAGGACATAAATAGTTTAGAAAAAAATTATATGCGATATAAGGAGAGGAATGCAATGAATCAGTTTCGAAGAATGGTAATTATCAACATTATCACATTAATTGTACTAGTTGGCGGCGGTATTGGCGGTTATTACTATTACAATCAAACGGAAAATTACTTAAAAACAGACAATGCAAAGATTGATGGAAAGGTAATTCCGGTTGCTTCACCAGTAGCAGGTAAACTAACTGACTGGAAAGCTGAAGTAGGAAAAAATTATAATGAGAACGATAAATTAGGTACTGTTACTGTAGCGGCAGCTAATGGAGAACAAACAGTAGATGTAACAATTCCACAAAATGCAACAGTTGTACAATCAAACGCAACAACAAATGCTTTCGTTGGAGCAGGTAGCCCGATTGCTTATGCATTTGATATGAACAATTTATGGGTAACAGCAAACATTGAAGAAACAGATGTTGATGATGTTCAAAAAGGTCAAGATGTAGATGTGTATGTAGATGCATACCCAGATACAACGTTAACAGGAAAAGTAGAACAAGTTGGCTTAACAACAGCGAATACATTCTCTATGTTGCCATCAAGCAACGCAACAGCGAACTATACGAAAGTAACACAAGTAGTACCAGTTAAAGTTTCTTTAGATCATAGCAAATCAGTAAATATTGTTCCTGGCATGAATGTGACAGTTCGTATTCATAAGTAAGGGGGAGATGAGATGTCCTCAATTGTAATTGCAGGATATGCACTATTTTGTATAATCGTCTTCTTCCTTGTAAATCGTCTTTTACGAAAGAAAAAAACGAAAATGGGAGAAGAACAAGTCCCAGCCGTAAGTAAAATAGAAGTAAGTAAAGTTGAAACAGAAGAGAAAGAAATTGAACGAAAGCAAGAATCGGAAATTTCTAATGTAGTTGAGTTAGAAACAGGAAAGCAAGAAGAAGTAAAACAAGAAAAAGAAGTGCCGAAAAAACAAATGTCTATGCCTGTAGAGAATGTGAACGTAAAAGCAGTTGTAGCTGTATTAATTCTCGGCATGTTCGTTTCTATTTTAAACCAAACAATCATTAACGTTGCATTACCTCCGTTAATGAATGAATTTAATGTATCAACTTCAACAGCACAATGGTTAATTACAGGCTTCATGCTTGTAAATGGTATTTTAGTACCGATTAGTGCCTTTTTAGTTTCACGATTTACGTATCGTAAATTATTCGTAGCAGCAATGTTATTCTTCACGGTAGGATCTATCATTTGTGCTACTTCAGGAAACTTTACAATGATGATGACAGGTCGCGTAATTCAAGCAGTTGGTGCGGGTATTTTAATGCCGGTTGGTATGAATATCTTTATGACGTTATTCCCGCCTCATAAACGCGGAGCGGCGATGGGATTACTAGGTGTAGCGATGATTTTAGCGCCAGCTATCGGACCAACTGTAACAGGTTGGGTGATTGAAAACTATAGCTGGAACTTAATGTTCTATGCGATGTTTATTATTGGTTTAATTATTACGTTCCTATCTTTAAAATTCTTTACACTAGCTCAGCCAGTGTCTAAAACGAAATTAGATATATTCGGTGTGGTTAGTTCAAGTATTGGACTAGGAAGCTTATTGTACGGATTTAGTGAAGCTGGAAATAATAGTTGGACTAGTGCAGAAGTCATTATTTCACTTGTTATCGGTGTAATTGGTTTAGCGTTATTTATTTGGAGAGAGTTAACAACGGACAATAAAATGCTTGATTTACAAGTATTTAAATATCCAGTATTTACTTTTACTTTAGTAATTAACGCAATCGTTACGATGGCATTATTCGGAGGTATGTTATTGCTTCCAGTATATCTGCAAAACATTCGTGGCTTTACGCCAATTGAATCTGGTTTACTACTTCTTCCAGGATCATTAATTATGGGGATCATGGGACCAGTGGCGGGTAAATTATTCGATAAATATGGCATTCGTCCATTAGCGATAATTGGATTGGCAATTACGACGTATGCGACATATGAATTTACAAAATTATCGATGGATACACCGTATAGCGTTATTATGACGGATTATATTATACGTTCAATTGGTATGTCATTCATTATGATGCCAATTATGACAGCTGGTATGAACGCGCTGCCGATGAAATTAATTTCTCACGGTACAGCAACGCAAAATACGTCAAGACAAGTAGCGGGTTCAATCGGAACAGCGATTTTAATTACACTTATGACGCAACAAACGACTGCTCACGTAGCAGATTACGGCAACATGTTAACAACATCAAACCCAATTTTAGTTGATAAAGTACACGGCATGGGTCAAAGCTTAGCGGCCTTAGCTGGATCAGCTCAAGCAGGAGACGCGATGAGCACACAACTATTATATGGACAAATTTCAAAGCTATCTGCAATTAACGGTATTAACGATGCCTTCTTAATTGCAACGATACTTGCAGGGATTGCTTGGGTGTTATCGTTCTTCTTACCATCAGGCAATAAACAAAATAGAAAAGCAGGGAATTAATTTCCCTGCTTTTTTGTCTTTTTATAGAGTGAGATATAAAAAATGATAACCAGTTACGAAGCACAGCCCTGCTAGAAACAAAATTATCCCCATAGAACGAATACTTGACATGTGTCTGCCGCTTATAATAGCTAATAGTCCAGCTAAAGAGAAGAAGCACCAATATAAATTTCCATAAATTGGAACCATCCCCTCTAAATCTATTCCAGAACCTATACAAACGATAGGAACAACGATAAATAATATGCTAATTAAACCAGCTATAATAGTGAGTGATTTATGATATTTAATACCATAAATAATTAAAAAAATACCAACGATAAATACGCATAACATTAAAGTAAGAGCTAAAATCATCCAAGTTAATATTCCAAACACTTCTGTATTACCTCCGATTTGTAGGTTGCTAAAAAATATTATATATAGAATGAATCACCTACAGACATGAGCTCCCAGAAGATAACACCTAATATTCCAATGGTAAAAATAATGAATCCCATATTACGTATACTTTTAATTTTGGCTTGTACTCCACTTACCCCTGCTAATAATCCAGTTAAAGAAAATAGGGTCCAGTAAAGAGCAGTTGGAATCGGGAAAATTGTATCGATATGAATCCCTACACTTAAAAGAACAAAAGGTAGTGTGACAAAGGATAGGCTAAGTAGCCCCATTAAACCAACGAGTAATTTCCGATATTTAATCCCTGTTACTATTAAAAAAATACCACCAGCAATCCCGCATAGTAAGAGAAGTGGCGTGAAAAGCATCCAAATAATACTGAACATATGTAAACTCCTTCATGTGAATTAAGTTATATTTTACTACATGAGGTTTATTTTGGATATTATTAATGAGTATATATAAATTGAAGGAAATGGGTAATAACGATACGGATTATCAAAAACGTAACCGTAGAAGGGTTTGAAGTTATGATAAAAGAGTAAAGAGAGGTATCGCGATGATACCCCTTTTTAACTCAAGAATGCCAACATGTTATTTATAATATGAAATAACATAGCTGGAATAATGGACTTTGTTTTTTTACATAAAATGGCCATTAATAATCCCATAAAGAAAGTAATTACCATTACCCCAAGTGAGTATGTATGAGCGATACCGAAGAAGAAACTTGTTACGATGGCTGCAATCCAAAATGGAAAGCGTTCTGAGAAGAAGCGAAGTATAAAACCACGGAAAATAAGTTCTTCAAAAATGGGTGTGAGTATTGCAAAGCTGAGAAGTAATAATATTTGATATTGCTTAAAGACGTCTAAGCTTAGTGCGGAAGATTGCTGCTTTGTTGCGTCTTGGAACACATAATTTAACAAGATGTAATTGAGTATGATGTTGATAACGAAGAAAAGAAGTAAGTATACGTATGTGCGCCATTCTTTCAGTGTTTTAAAGTTAAAAGATTTTAGTAGTAATTTTTTTGCGGGTTCGAATTTAAAAATGAAGAATAACAATACAGCTAGTTGTAATACGGTACTTGCAGTATTTGCAATAGATTCATACAGGGCAACTTGTTTTTTATCTGTAAGACCTGCTGTATAAATTGTTAATGGCATTGCGAGGAACACAGTAATAAGTCCAGTTCCAAAAAAGGCGAATAAAACAGAGCTAATAAATTGTCCCCATGACATCGAGTGTTTTTGTTCATTAGGAAGCTGTGTAGCGGGTTGCATTTGTAAAATCACCTCTTTTATATTTGTATATTTAATTATAAAGTAAAATATTTTTGAATGTAACATTTAAATATTACATATAAAGTGAAACTTTAATCATTGGGGAGGTTCATCCCCCACTGATTATCAGCCCTCACCAATCGGGCTTTTACGGGCAGTTGATTCCCCACCTAACTTCCTCGTCTTTGCTGAATTTCGAGGTGGGGGTCTTACTGCCCGTTAATGCGGGATAAAGGTTTATTTTCCATAAAATAATAAAAGAGGTATCACCCTGTAGTGATGCCTCTTTCTCATTGATAACTATGTTCTGTCTTGTTATTCAATTTGGCTTGCTCTATTTGCAATTCACGCTCTACCAATCGATCTAATTGCTGAATAGCTTTAAGTGCTTTTTCATAAGAAATCGTTCTATAATGATGAGCTCCGCCTGGTTCTTCATCTGCTTCGTCTGCCCATTTAATAATGTTTTGAAGAGATGTTCTTTCAATTTCTTGTTCCACTAAGAAAGAATCTGTATGCAGAAGAATTGCGATAGAAATTTCTTTTGCTAGTTTTGGATGTTCTCCTAATCTAATAAGCAATTTATGTGCTCTTTCAGCACCTTTAATTGCATGGATATCATTCTTTTTATATAAGTCATAGTCCCATTCGCCGCCTGTGTACCACGTATGATGTCCGATATCATGAAGGAAACCGGCTTTTGTTGCAGCATCGACTGAGGCGTGATGCTTTTTGGCTAGGTGAAACGCATGGTAAGCGACAGCGATCGCGTGGACCATTCCAGAACGGTTTACGTATTTTTGTGTAATGTGATGTTTAAAAACTTGTTCAAGCGTAATACGGTGCATAAAACATTCACTCCTTTTATCTAATGATGTATACGAAGAAAAATCGATCGGTTTAAATGTATTTTGAACATTGTACTCCATCATAGTTCGTTAGTAAAGTAGAAATGTTTAGGAGAAGAAAAATTTTTTTCGTAAAAAAATCACCTTAGCTTATGCGAAGGTGATTTTCAAATTGCTTATTTTTTTAATCCTTGCTCTAGTGTTTCTAACATTTCGTGCTTTTCATTTTCATCAGCGTTTTTCCAAATGACTTCAAATAAAACGCCAAGACCTGGAAGCATTTTTTCTTCACCGCTTTGAATTGCATCGACAATTGTTTCTTGTAATTGATCTTGTGAATTACCAGATACATTCGCTAATACGGCACCGCGTAAATTAAAACTCATTGCTTTCACCTCTTCTTCAGAATTGAAACTGACGTTAGTTTTTGTTCTTTTTTATGTAAATATGTATGAAAAATAGGCTATAATGATAAGACAAGAAGAGAGGGAAATACATATTATGAAAAACATTGATTCAGTACAAAATCCGCGTGTAAAGCAGTGGAAAAAGCTGCAAACGAAAAAAGAACGCGATAAAAAAGGTTTATTTTTTGTAGAAGGATTTCACTTAGTCGAGGAAGCTCTGAAGGCAGGAATTGTAACAGAACTTATCGTTTCAGATCAGACAGACCTTCCGAAGGATTGGACAGTTAATGATGTGGAAATGTATATCGTGCCTGAGGCGATTGTAAAAATACTTCGTGAAACAGAAACGACGCAAGGTGTATTTGCTGTTTGTGAGAAGCATGAGAAAGAAGTAGCTCTTACTGATGGTAAATTCCTTTTATTAGATGGCCTGCAAGACCCAGGTAATTTAGGAACAATTATTCGTACAGCTGATGCAGCTGGTATTCACGCCGTTGTGCTTGGAGAAGGTTGTGTTGATGTTTACAATAGTAAAGTACTCCGCTCTACACAAGGTTCTATTTTCCACTTGCCAATTGTAAAAGGGAACTTAGAAGAATGGGTAGACAAGTTAAAAGAAAATAACGTTCCTGTATATGGAACAGCTCTTGAAAATGGAGTTCCGTATGGTGAAGTAACTCCGGCTGGAAGTTTTGCATTAATTGTTGGAAATGAAGGAAATGGCGTACGCCAAGAAATTCTTGCAAAAACGGATCAAAACTTGTATATTCCGATTTACGGTGGGGCAGAATCATTAAATGTTGCGGTTGCAGCAGGGATTTTAACGTATTATTTGCAAAGCCCGGTTGCGAACAAATAAAAAACTTCTTATAATAAGTTGAAGTACATTATATTAAAAGTTAAATAACGAAAAACGTTGATAGAGAAGAGTAGCTTACAAAATCGCCATATAGGGAGAGAATGCCGTAGACTGAAAGCATTCTTATGGTAGACGGAAGTGAATTCACCTCTGGAGTTGACGCCAGGACCATATATATGTAAAGGCGTTCCGGTCAGAATTGATCGTTATAACTAATGAGTGGGCAGACTTGTTCTGTCAATTTAGGGTGGTACCGCGAATTTACCTCGTCCCTTTTTGGGAGCGAGGTTTTTTTATTTTTAAAATTAGGAGGGTTCCAAAATGGAAGCACGTTTAAAAGAGCTAAAGCAAAAAGCGTTAGAGCTTATTGAAGAAGCGAAAGAGCTAAAGGGCTTAAACGACGTACGCGTAGCGTATTTAGGAAAAAAAGGTCCAATTACAGAAGTGTTACGCGGCATGGGAAAATTATCAGCAGAAGAGCGTCCACGTATGGGAGCATTAGTGAATGAAGTACGTGAAGCGATTCAAACGCGTCTAGAAGACAAAATTAGCAACTTAGAAAAAGCAGTAATTGAAGCGAAATTAGCTACGGAAACAATTGATGTTACATTACCAGGTCGTCCTGTTGAAACAGGTTGTCACCATCCGTTAACAGCTGTTGTTGAACAAATTGAAGATGTATTCATCGGTATGGGTTATGAAGTAGCTGAAGGAACAGAAGTAGAAAAAGACTACTACAACTTCGAAGCACTAAACTTACCGAAAGATCACCCAGCACGTGACATGCAAGATACATTCTACATTACAGAAGAAACGTTACTACGTACACATACATCTTCTGTGCAAGCACGTACGATGGAAAATAATAAAGAAAAAGGCCCAATCAAAATTATCTGTCCTGGTAAAGTGTATCGCCGCGATGATGATGATGCGACGCATTCACATCAGTTCATGCAAATTGAAGGTCTTGTAATTGATAAAAACATTCGTATGAGTGACTTAAAAGGTACACTGCAAGTATTCGTGAAAAAGATGTTCGGTGAAGATCGTGAAATCCGTCTTCGTCCAAGTTTCTTCCCATTCACAGAGCCATCTGTAGAGATGGATATTTCTTGTATGATGTGTCATGGCAAAGGTTGCGGCACTTGTAAAGGAACTGGCTGGATTGAAATTTTAGGCGCAGGTATGGTTCACCCGAACGTACTTGAAATGGCTGGTTATGATTCAAAAGAATATCAAGGTTTCGCATTCGGTATGGGCGCAGAGCGTATCGCAATGTTGAAATACGGCGTAGATGACATTCGTCATTTCTATACAAATGATGTACGTTTCCTACAACAATTCAAACGAGCGTAAGGGAAGGAGAGGATAAATATGTTCGTATCATATCGTTGGTTACAAGAGTATGTAGATATTAAAGATGTAACAGCACAAGAACTAGCAGACAAAATCACGAAAAGTGGTATTGAAGTAGAAGGCGTTGAAGTATTAAATAAAGGTGTAAAAGGTGTTGTAGTTGGTCACGTATTAGAATGTGAAAAACACCCAGAAGCTGATAAATTAAGCAAATGCTTAATCGATATCGGTGAAGAAGAGCCAGTTCAAATTATTTGTGGAGCTGCTAACATTGCAAAAGGTTTAAAAGTACCAGTTGCAAAAGTTGGTGCTGTACTTCCTGGTAACTTCAAAATTAAAAAAGCAAAACTACGTGGTGAAGCTTCTCACGGTATGGTTTGTGCTCTTCAAGAGCTTGGCATTGATGGAAAGTTAGTTTCAAAAGAATATGCAGATGGTATCTTCATCTTCCCAAGTGACGCTGAAGTTGGTGCAGATGCACTTGAAATTTTAAACTTACACGATGAAGTACTTGAGCTTGGTTTAACACCAAACCGTGCAGATTGCTTAAACATGTTAGGTGTTGCATATGAAGTGGCTGCTATTTACGGCCGCGAAGTAAAACTTCCAGCTATCGAATTACAAGAAACAGCAGAAAAAACTTCTGATTATATTTCTGTAAGTGTAGAAGCGAAAGAAGAAAACCCATTATACATTGCAAAAATGGTTAAAAACGTAAAGATTGGTCCATCACCAATGTGGATGCAAACTCGTCTTATGGCAGCTGGCATTCGTCCAATTAGCAACGTAGTTGATATTACAAACTACATTTTGATGGAATACGGTCAACCGTTACATGCATTCGATTACGATAAATTAGGTTCAAAGGAAATCGTTGTTCGTCTTGCAAAAGAAGGCGAAAAAATTGAAACGTTAGATGATCAAGAGCGTACATTACAAAGCCACCACCTTGTAATTACAAACGGAACAAAAGCCTTAGCTGTTGCTGGTGTAATGGGCGGAGCGGATTCTGAAGTTACAAATGAGACAGTAAACGTTCTAATTGAGTCTGCATACTTTGCAGGTCAAACAGTGCGTCGTACATCAAAAGACTTAGGTCTTCGTAGTGAATCAAGTGCACGTTTCGAAAAAGGAATCGACCCAACACGTACATTTGAAGCAATTCAACACGCAGCTGCTTTAATGGCGAAATATGCTGGCGGTGAAGCGCTTGAAGGTGTAGTAGAAGCTGACAACTTACAAGTACAAGAGCGTACAGTATCTGTTACTGCTGAAAAAGTAAACCGTGTATTAGGTACAAATATTTCTGCGAGTGAAATGGGTACAATGTTTACAAACTTGAAATTCCCATTCACAGAAGTAGAAGGAACATTCCATGTAAATGTACCAGCACGTCGTCCTGATATTACAATTTCAGAAGACTTAGTAGAAGAAGTGGGCCGTCTATACGGTTATGACCACATTCCAGTTACATTACCTTTTGGAACAATGACTCGTGGTAAATTAACATCAGCACAAACGAAACGTCGTAAAGTACGTCGCTTCTTAGAGGGTGCTGGTTTATATGAAGCAATCACGTATTCATTAACAAGCGCTGACAAAGCGAAACAATATATGGTTGAGCCAAACGAAAAAGCACCTGTAAACCTTGCGCTTCCAATGAGCGAAGAGCGCAGCCAACTTCGTTTAAGCTTAGTGCCACAATTGCTAGAAGCAGTTTCATACAATGTTGCTCGTAAAAACGACAGCGTTGCTTTGTACGAAGTAGGTTCTATCTTCTTACCAACAGAAGCAGGAGAACTTCCGAAAGAAGAACAACACCTTGCAGGTGTTATGACAGGTCTTGCTCTTCACCATGCATGGCAAGGTGAGAAGAAAGTAGTAGACTTCTTCGTTGTGAAAGGTGTACTAGAAGGACTATTCGACGTACTTGGCGTTTCAAACCAAATCACATATGCACCAGCAAAACGTGAAGGTATGCACCCAGGCCGTACAGCTGACATCGTATTAGATGGCGAAGTAATTGGCTTCATCGGTCAATTGCACCCAGAAGCAGAAAAACAATTAGATGTGAAAAATACATTCGTATTTGAATTATCTCTTGTAAAAGTATTCGGTGCAGACGCTGAAGAAACTTACTACTCAGCAATTCCACGTTTCCCATCTATGACACGCGACATGGCTGTTGTAGTAACAAAAGAAACAAAAGCTGGTGAAATGAAGCAAGTTATTGCTGAAGCTGGCGGAGAACTTCTGAAAGATGTAACATTATTCGACTTATACGAAGGTGAAAAAATGGAAGAAGGCAAGAAATCACTTGCATTCTCTATGACTTACTTCGATGCAGAACGTACGTTAACAGATGAAGAAGTAACAGAAGCGCATAACCGTGTATTAACAACGGTAGAAGAGAAATTTGGTGCGGAGTTACGTAAGTAATTAGAAAATTGCCGGATTCATTCCGGCAATTTTTTTTATTGCACAATCGTCGACAGATGTCGGTAAGTCGATATATTACAAAAATCGCTTATATATTTTCTGGCATCTTGCATCTTTCTCTCGAATGTAGTACATTAATTTTAGTTTAACAAAATGAAAGACGATGATAAGGAAAAGTAGTATATACTATAATCCAAAGCGAGTCAGGGGCGGTGAGAGCCTGATGAGGCGGTATATGTGAAGAACACCTTGGAGTTGCTAACCGAAATTGAATCTTGTATTCAAGAGTAGACTTAGACGGGAATCCGGCCTGTTACAAACCGGGAAGTATGTATTACATACGAGTTAAAGTTGGTCTTTATGACAAATTGGGTGGTACCGCGAAGTTTAACCTTTCGTCCCTTTATGGATGAAAGGTTTTTTTGTATTTAAATATATCAGCAAAGGAGAATTTCACTATGGAAAACACATTAGTAAAAAGTCTGTATAGAGATACAGAAAAGTATGCAGGTCAAACAGTACAAGTATCAGGGTGGATTCGTAACTTACGTGATTCAAAAGCATTTGGTTTCATCGAATTAAACGACGGTAGCTTCTTCAAAAGCGTTCAAATCGTTTTCGATACAGAATTAGAGAACTTTAAAGAAATTGCAAAGCTTCCACTTAGCTCTTCGGTGAAAGTAGAAGGTAAAGTAATTGCAACGCCTGGAGCGAAGCAACCATTTGAAATTAAAGCAGAAAAAATTGATATCGAGGGCTTATCAGATTCTGATTACCCACTTCAAAAGAAGCGTCATACGTTTGAATACTTACGTACAATCGCTCACTTACGTCCAAGAACAAATGCATTCTCTGCAACGTTCCGCGTACGTTCTATCGCAGCATTTGCGATTCACCAGTTCTTCCAAGAGCGTGGATTTGTACATGTTCACACACCAATCATCACTGGTAGTGATACAGAAGGTGCTGGCGAAATGTTCCGCGTAACAACGCAAGATTTAAATAACCTACCAAAAGGTGAAGACGGAAAAGTTGATGAATCAAAAGACTTCTTCGGTAAAGAAACAAACTTAACAGTAAGTGGACAGCTGAACGCTGAAGCTTATGCATTAGCATTCCGTGATGTATATACATTCGGACCTACATTCCGTGCGGAAAACTCAAACACAACTCGCCACGCTGCTGAGTTCTGGATGGTTGAGCCTGAGATTGCATTCGCTGAGTTAGGCGATGTAATGGATCTTACAGAAGATATGCTGAAATATGCAATGAAATATGTATTAGAGCATGCACCAGAAGAGATGGACTTCTTCAACAGCTTCGTTGATAAAACAGTTCTAGAGCGTATGAACAACGTGATTAACTCTGACTTCGGTCGCATCACATATACAGAAGCAATTAAAGTACTTCAAGAATCAGGTGCTGACTTCAAATACCCAGTAGAATGGGGTATTGACTTACAAACAGAGCATGAAAGATACTTATCAGAAGAGATCTTCAAACGCCCTGTATTCGTAACTGACTACCCGAAAGACATTAAAGCGTTCTACATGCGTATGAATGAAGATGGAAAAACAGTAGCTGCTACTGACCTTCTAGTTCCTGGCATCGGCGAATTAATCGGCGGAAGTCAACGTGAAGAAAGAATGGACGTTTTAGTAGACAGAATTAAAGAATTAGGTATGAACGAAGAGGACTACTGGTGGTACTTAGAACTTAGAAAATACGGCGGTACAAAACACGCTGGATTCGGTCTAGGTTTCGAGCGCTTCCTAATGTACATCACTGGTATGGCTAACATCCGTGACGTAATTCCATTCCCAAGAACTCCAGGTTCTTCTGAGTTCTAAAATATGAAAAAAGCGAGAGGATTTCCTCTCGCTTTTTTGTTTGCATAGTTTATGACCCCGTAGCAAAAAGTAACGCGAAGGGGTGAATATAAATGAGTAAAAAAGTGAAAAAAGATCATTCAAGGTCAAGCCTTGGTTCTCCAGAAGTAGAAGGACAAGGAACGACGACACATGAAACAGGTTCACATAAAGTACCTTCATCAAATAAGAAGCAGAAACGAAGCTAACATAAAAAAGGAGAGTCTTGGCGACTCTCCTTTTTTCATGTATTACATCTTCTTATCGTTAATTTCTTTTGTAATGTTATCGACATCTTTGTCTAATCGATCGAAATAGAAAAACCACAGTAAACTCATGAACACGTAATAGATGGCCATCACGCCAAGATTATCAGATATATTTTCGAATGTGGATTTAGTAGTGAAAAAAGCTCCCCAAATGGTAGAAATAGTGAAGTAAGAAAGTGGGCCTACGAGGTGTACGAAAACATATAATATCTTTTTAACTTTTACAGCGTTCGTATGAAAAACCTCCTCTTTCTAATCATACATTCAAGTTCCTCACAGAAGTGTTGTAGTTTTGCTGGATTATGTATTAACGAGCGAGCATCGTGTTTCCCGATAAATTTTCGAATCCGAAAGTTTAATAAGAAAGATCGGCCATAGCGCTCTATTAAATCGTTGAACGCTCGTTGTTCACTTAATAGCTGAATGTTTTCCCTAATTTCAAACTGTCTTTCGTGTGGATCGCCTAGTAAAATATTTAGAATCATTTGTATAAGTAGCAATGGGGATCTCCTCTTTTGTTAGAATAATCTGTATATTATAATTATAACAAAACTATAAGGACAATAGTAGGGTGAAACAAAAAACAGGCGTTTGTAGGCTCCTGTTTTTGTCGATACTATTTTAATAAGCGAAGCGCCTTCTCCGTATTAGCGAAATGCAGTTTCACAAACTCAGGTAATCGTTCTTTACCAAGCTTTTGAATTAATTTAGCAGCAGCGATATCAACTTGTTTACCAGCACCTTTTGGAAGTGGCATACCAGCTTTTTTACTTAGTTCGTCAAACTGTTTTACGAATGAGTAGCGAGCTAAAATAGAAGCAGCGGCTACTGCTAAATGGACGCTTTCACCTTTCGTAGCGAAATAAACATTTTCACGCTGTACCTGTTTTTGTTTTGCTAAATATTTATAGTATGTATCAGGTTGTGTGAATTGATCGATTAAGACGCCTTCAGGTTTTGTAGGTGCCATTTTAGCTAATAAGTTTGTAATAGCTTTATTGTGTAGTAAAGCTTTTAACTTACCTTGGTTGTTTCCTTTATCAAATAGCTCGTTATATTTTTCATTATGAAGGACAAGGGAGCTGTAAGGAACAACGTGTAGAAGTTGTTTCGCAATGGCAGTAATTTGATCGTCATTTAAGTTTTTAGAGTCTTTTACACCAAGTTCTTTTAGTAGTGGAATTTGCTTTGCATCCACATATACAGCAACGACTGTCATCGGTCCAAAGAAATCTCCCGTACCAACTTCATCAGACCCTACAATAGACATTGTACCGATGGAAGCGGGCGGCGCATAACGATGGGAATCGACAGATTTTTTTACAGCTGTTTTCGGTGTTTGAGAGACAGTTTGCCAACGAGAAGCTTCTGCTTCAGCGCGGCCTCCTTGGAACATTACTTTTCCAGATTTATACGCTGTAATTGTGCAAGATGGTACCTTGGCCATGAAGATTCCGCCTTGTGGAATTTTTGGGCTAAGCGAATGTTTATATTGTTGTTTCATGTCTTCAATTACTGTAGAATTTGTTTGAATTACGATAGAATTTGACATAATGGTCGCCCCTTTTTTTTATATTGTTATTTTTATCATATCGGATTGTTCTTTCTGTTTCCATATTATGAAGGTTCATGGTATGATAAACTTTAGGATTCTGTACGTGATTGGAGGCCGGTGAGTTGTCACAACAAAAGGGAAAGAAAAGTCGAATTAATGTAGAAATCTATGGTCAGCAATATTCAGTTGTTGGCGATGAAAGTACAAGTCATATCCGCATGGTAGCAGCGATTGTGGATGATAAAATGCGCGAACTCAATGCCAAGAATCCTTCGCTTGACACGAGTAGACTAGCGGTATTGACGGCGGTAAACGTCATACACGATTACATAAAATTAAAAGAAGAACATGAGAAATTGAAAGAAAGTATGACAAAAAAAGGAATGGAATAACATGATTGATATTATTATCATTTTACTGCTTGTTATGGGATTTTTCCTCGGTTTACGCAGAGGGTTTATTCTGCAACTTGTAAAGTTAACAAGCTTTATTATCGCATACCTTGTTGCATACTGGTACTGTAAAGATTTAGCGCCAGCACTTGCGAAATTTATTCCGTATCCATTTGATAAAAACGTATCTGTTCCAGAATGGATTGATGCAAATAATATTGAGACAGTATTTTATCAAGCGCTTGCGTTTATCATATTGTTTATTATCACTAAAATTGCACTTTCATTACTTGGTAATTTGTTAAATATGTTTGCAGAAATACCGGTTTTAAAGCAAGTAAATGCGTTTGCGGGGGCAATCCTCGGATTTTTAGAAGTATATATTATTTTGTTTGTCTTAATTATCATTGGAAATATTCTTCCGATTGAACAAGTACAAACACCATTACAAAAATCATCAATTAGCAAAATAATTGTAGACGATACACCGATTCTATCTGAAAAGGTGAAGGAACTATGGCAGACAGGTAGCAGAGTATAACTTCTCTTTTTTCGGAAAGAGAAGTTTTTTTCTATGAAAGAAAGGCGGGGCAATGATGAAAGTAAATAAAAAACAAGTTATCAAATTATTAGAGACAATCGGGCTTTTTATGGAACTAAAGGGTGCGAATCCATTTAAAATATCTGCATTTCGTAAAGCGGCAGCAGCATTAGAAAGTGACGATCGTAGTCTTTCTGAAATTGAAGATTTCACAAAGATTCCAGGAATCGGAAAAGGAACAGCAGCCGTTATTCAAGAATATATAGAATCGGGAACATCTGAAGTATTACAAGAACTTGAGAAAGAAGTACCAAGTAGCTTATTGCCGTTATTAAAACTACCAGGACTTGGTGGTAAAAAGGTGGCTAAGTTATATAAAGAACTTGGTGTTGTTGACATGGAATCGCTAAAAGCTGTTTGTGAGGAAAATAAAGTACAGGCTTTAGCAGGTTTCGGTAAGAAGACAGAAGAGAAAATATTAGAAGCAATCGATCAAGTAGGCTCTCGTCCAGAGCGTTTACCAATTGCGATGGTATTACCTATTGCCGGGGAAATAGAGGAGAAATTGTCGAATATTGCTGAAGTCATTCGTTTCTCTCGCGCTGGTAGCTTACGCCGTGTTCGTGAGACAGTGAAAGATTTAGATTTTATCATTGCAACGACAGAACCAGCAGCGGTACGTGAGCATTTACTACAATTCGATAATATGATTGAAGTAATCGCAAGTGGAGATACAAAAGTTTCTGTCCGTCTTCAATATGAATATGATATTTCAATCGATTTTCGTTTAGTAAAACCAGAAGAGTTTATTACAACTCTTCACCATTTCACAGGATCAAAGGACCATAACGTAAAAATGCGTCAAATCGCAAAAGATAAAGGCGAGAAAATTAGTGAGTACGGTGTAGAGAACTTGGAAACAGGTGAAGTGAAAACATTTGAGACTGAAGAAGACTTCTTCGCTCATTTCGGTCTGCCATTTATTCCGCCAGAAGTGCGTGAAGATGGAAAAGAAATTGAATTAATTAAAGAGTATCCGAACTTAATTCAGTTTTCCGATATACAAGGTGATTTACATATGCATACAACTTGGAGTGACGGTGCTTTTTCTATTGAAGAAATGGTACAAGCGTGCCGTGCTCGTGGATACAAGTTTATGGCGATTACTGATCACTCGCAATATTTGAAAGTAGCGAATGGTTTAACGAAAGAGCGTCTTCGTGAGCAAGCGAAAGAAATTGAACGTATGAATGAAAAGTATCCAGACATTACAATTTTACGCGGAATTGAAATGGACATTTTACCAGATGCCTCTCTTGATTTTGATGATGAAGTATTAGAAGAATTAGACTATGTCATTGGAGCGATTCACTCTAGCTTCTCACAAGACCGTGAAACGATTATGAAGCGTCTGCGTACTGCACTTGAGAATAAACATGTCACAATGATTGCCCATCCGACAGGACGTCTTCTCGGGCGCCGTGAGGGTTATGATGTAGATACAGATTTATTAATTGAACTCGCAAAAGAGACAAATACAGTTTTAGAATTAAATGCGAATCCGAACCGTCTAGATTTAAGCGCGAAATTATTAAAACAAGCACAAGATGCTGGTGTAAAAGTAGCGATTAATACGGATGCTCATACACTTGAAATGTTAGAAGATATGGAAACAGGTGTAGCTGCAGCACGTAAAGGTTGGATTCAAAAAGATAACGTGATTAACACATGGGATATTGAACGTTTATTAGACTATATTAAACGTAATAAGTAACACAAGGGGGACCTGCAACATGTTAGAAAGAACGTTGCGTGTATTAGAATACAATAAAGTAAAAGAACAATTACTTGAACATACAGCCTCTTCACTTGGCCGTGATAAAGTGAAGAATTTAGTGCCGAGCACTGATTTTGAAGAAATTGTAGAAATGCAAGATACAACGGATGAAGCAGCGAAAGTCATTCGTTTAAAAGGTAGTGCACCATTAGGTGGCATTACGGATATTCGCTCGAATGTGAAGCGTGCAAAGATTGGAAGTATGTTAAGCCCAAATGAACTACTTGATATTGCGAATACGATGTATGGTAGCCGTAATATGAAACGTTTCATTGAAGATATGGCTGATAACGGTGTCGAGCTTCCGATTTTAGAAACTCATGTCGCTCAAATTGTATCTTTATATGAGTTAGAAAAGAAAATTACAAATTGCATCGGTGATGGCGGTGAAGTAGTCGATAGTGCGAGTGATAAACTGCGTGGTATTCGTACTCAAATTCGTACTGCGGAAAGCCGTATTCGTGAAAAGTTAGAAAATATGACGCGTTCTTCAAACGCGCAAAAGATGCTGTCTGACTCGATTGTAACAATTCGTAATGAACGTTACGTAATCCCAGTAAAACAAGAATACCGCGGCGTATATGGCGGTATTGTTCACGACCAATCTGCTTCTGGACAAACATTATTTATTGAACCACAAGTAATTGTAGAATTAAATAATGCACTACAAGAAGCACGAGTGAAAGAAAAACAAGAAATTGAACGCATCTTATTAATGTTAACAGAAGAAGTGGCAGTAGAAGCCGATATCGTTTTATCAAACGTAGAAGTAGTTGCAAATCTTGATTTCATCTTTGCGAAAGCTTTTTATGCGAAACGAATTAAAGCAACGAAACCAATTGTAAATAACGAGCGTTATATGGATTTAAGACAAGCTCGTCATCCGCTAATCGATCCAGAAATTATTGTGCCAAATAACATTATGCTAGGTAAAGATTTCACAACAATTGTTATTACAGGACCGAATACAGGTGGTAAAACAGTTACGCTGAAAACAGTTGGTATTTGTGTATTAATGGCGCAATCTGGTCTTCACATTCCAGTAATGGATGAGTCAGAGATTTGTGTATTTAAAAATATCTTTGCTGATATCGGTGATGAGCAGTCGATTGAACAAAGCTTAAGTACGTTCTCCTCACATATGGTGAACATTGTAGATATTTTAGAAAAAGCTGATTTTGAAAGCTTAGTTTTATTTGATGAATTAGGTGCTGGAACAGACCCGCAAGAAGGTGCTGCACTAGCAATTTCGATTTTAGATGAAGTATGTAACCGCGGTGCTCGCGTTGTTGCTACGACGCATTACCCAGAATTAAAAGCGTACGGATATAACCGTGAGCAAGTTATTAATGCGAGTGTTGAGTTCGATGTGAACACATTAAGCCCAACGTATAAATTATTAATCGGTGTACCAGGTCGTAGTAACGCCTTTGAAATTTCGAAGCGCCTTGGATTATCTGATCGCGTTATTGACCAAGCACGTAACCACATTAGTACAGATACAAACAAAATTGAGAATATGATTGCGAAGTTAGAAGAAAGTCAAAAGAATGCAGAGCGTGACTGGAACGAAGCAGAGGCACTTCGCAAACAATCTGAGAAACTTCATCGTGAGTTGCAACGTCAAATTATTGAGTTTAACGATGAGCGTGATGAAAAACTATTAAAAGCGCAAAAAGAAGGGGAAGAAAAAGTCGAAGCTGCGAAGAAAGAAGCAGAAGGTATTATTCAAGAACTTCGTCAATTGCGTAAAGCACAGCTTGTAAATGTGAAAGACCATGAGCTTATTGAAGCGAAGAGCCGTCTAGAAGGAACAGCGCCAGAGCTTGTGAAGAAACAAAAAGTAAACGTGAAAAACACTGCGCCGAAACAACAGTTACGCGCAGGTGATGAAGTAAAAGTATTAACGTTCGGTCAAAAGGGTCAATTACTTGAAAAAGTAAGTGATACAGAGTGGAGCGTACAAATCGGTATTCTGAAGATGAAAGTAAAAGAATCTAACATGGAATACATTAACACACCGAAGCAAACAGAGAAAAAAGCAGTCGCAAGTGTGAAGGGTAGAGATTACCACGTTTCATTGGAACTTGATCTTCGCGGTGAACGTTATGAAGATGCAATGATGCGCGTTGAAAAATATTTAGACGATGCCCAGCTTGCAAGTTATCCTCGTGTATCAATCATTCACGGTAAAGGAACAGGAGCGCTTCGCCAAGGTGTACAAGATTACTTGAAGAAGCATCGCGGCGTGAAGAATTACCGTTACGGTGACATGGGCGAGGGAGGCCTAGGCGTAACAGTTGTCGAATTAAAATAGCAAACAACGAAACAAAGGGGAAACCATTATATGTTTATGGACAAACTTGCAAAAGTATTGTTAGCTTGTTGTGGAATATTTTTGGTGATTGGGGTTATTTATTTAGTTGTTTTTGCGAAGTGAAAAAGCGTCAATCGTGGCATAATGATATTGCCATAGATTGACGTTTTTATTATATATGAAAAGGAATAAAACATGAAAATCAACCAATACATAAGCGAAGCAAAATCATGCTCAAGACGTGAAACAGACCGCCTTATTAAAGCTGGACGCGTGGCTATTAATGGCGAAATATGTACGCACGGTGCACTTGTGAGCGATGGTGATGTTGTAACGATTGATGGACAGGTTATTGCGAAAGAAGAGAAAGAAAAGGTGTATATCGCATTTCATAAACCAGTCGGAATTACTTGTACAGCAGCTGATCATATTGAAGATAATATTATTGATTATATCAATTACCCAGAGCGAATCTTTCCAGTTGGGCGATTAGATAAAGCATCAGAAGGACTTATTTTATTAACGAATGATGGCGCGATTGCCAATCAAATTTTACACGGTGATCACGAACACGAGAAAGAATATGTTGTCACAGTCGATAAACCTTTTACGGACTGGTTTATTGATGAGATGTCCAGCGGTGTAAAGATTAAAGATGGTATGACGAAGCCGTGCAAAGTGACGAGAGTCGATCAATCAACATTTCGTATCGTTTTAACGCAAGGAATGAACAGGCAAATTCGTAGAATGAGTCGTGCTTTCGGATTTACTGTAATAAAGCTAAAGCGAGTGCGCATTATGAATATAGAGCTAAATGAGCTTGGAGTAGGAAAATGGCGGAACATTGCAACTGAGGAATTAGAGATATTAAAAGGGCAGTTATAGGGAGGAAAAATTTTCTCCCTATATTTTTTTGTCAGAAAAAATAAAACTATTGATTTTTTAAAAAATAGCCCATATAATAAAAAACAACAAGTTTCGACAAGATATTTTATAAAAGTAATGATGAGGACATGAGTTGTATTTTACGATTCTCAGAGAGGGGAGCCTTAGGCTGTGAGCTTCCTAATACGAAAAGACAAGCTTACCACCTCTAAACTTCAAGAGTGAACTGCATACATGATGCATTGTAATTCTTGACGGATAAAACCGTTATCAATTTACACGAGCTATAAAATGAGCTTATTTTGCTATAAATTCATTTTATTAGAATAAGGGTGGAACCACGATTTCAACACTCGTCCCTTTGTTAGGGACGGGTGTTTTTTGCGTTCTTTTACGGGGAAGTATGCTTGAAAGAGGATATGTGACGGATTTTAATTCAGAATATTTTGTCAATTAATTATTTTAGGAGGTTAGTAGAAATGAAATCATCTTTAAAGTTTTCAGAGATGTTTGCAATAAGTTTAATGTTATTTGCACTGTTTTTTGGTGCAGGCAATATGATTTTTCCACCAGCGTTAGGGCAAGGTGCTGGAACGGACGTATGGATCGCGCTGTTTGGTTTTATCGTAACAGGGGTTGGACTACCTTTATTAGGAGTAATTGTTATAGCTTTAAAGGGAGATATTAATGAGCTAGCAGGACGTGTACATCCTATATTCGCACTTGTTTTTATCACTGCAATTTATTTATGTTTAGGCGTATTCGTAAGTGTGCCGCGTACAGGAACAGTAGCTTATGAGATGAGTGTTGCACCGTTTTTACCAAGTGAGATAGCTGGTCAGTCATATCCACTTGTTATCTTTACACTTATTTTCTTTGCAGTCACTTTCTATTTAGCTTTAAATCCTTCGAAATTAGTGGGGCGTATTGGTAAAGTGCTAACTCCAATACTATTAGCTGTTATTGCAATTATCGTAGGTAAAGCACTTATTACACCAATTGGAGAATTTGGTGCACCGACAGAAGCGTATAGTGCTCCTCTCTTTAAAGGATTTATTGATGGATATTTAACTTTAGATGGACTTGCAGCACTGGTATTCGGAAATGTTGTAATTCATGCGTTAAAAGAAAAAGGCATTACAAATAAAAATAGTATTGCAAAAGTAACAATCTTTGCAGGATTTATTGCAGCGCTTGGTTTACTACTTGTGTATTTAGCGCTTGCGTATCTTGGAGCTTCTAGTGTATCGCTTGGAATGGGCGCAAACGGAGGAATTATTTTAACAAATGTCGTGAATCATTTATTTGGTAGCTACGGAACTTTATTACTAGGGATCGCAATTACAGCAGCATGTTTAACAACTTCTGTAGGTATTGTTGCAGCTTGTGGTGATTACTTCTCTTCCTTATTACCAAAGCTTTCTTATCAAAAAGTCGTTTTTATTTTCTGTGTATTAGCATTTATGGTAGCAAACCTTGGGTTAACTCAGTTAAATGCATTAGCATTACCAATCTTAATCGCCATTTATCCAATTGGAATCGTACTTATCGTATTATCACTTGTTGAAAACTACGTTCGTCTTCCATTAGCGATGTATGTGGGCGGGATTGTAGGAGCATTTGCAATAAGTTTCTTTGATGGGTTACACAATGCAAACCTTCAAATTGCAGCGCTAGCACCTATTTTAGATAAGATTCCATTATATAGTGTAGGAATTGGTTGGTTAGTTCCAGGCATAATCGGTATAGGATTTGGTTATATAGTTTCTAAGTTTCAAAAGCAGGAAATTGCTGTAGAAAAATAGAGAAAAGAGGCTTTCTATAATAGAAAGTCTCTTTTTTTGTAGAAAAAGCCATATATAGAGAAATTCAGATATTAAAAATTTTATACGTAATATAGTTGACAAAAAATTTATGAGTAGGCTAAGATTGACTTAGTTGTGGAAATATTGGAAGGGAAGTGAGGGAAAAGGGGTTTCTATAACTAAAGTGTTGTTAGGGGGAAGAGGTGAAAGAAGAGGAGAAGAGATAGTTTATTTTTTTTGATTTATATTGAGAATGATAATCAATAAATGAGTTTTGTAATTTTTTCTCAGTTTCTATGCCTTCATATAAGGAATAGGGTGAGATATTATTTTTAACATTCAATGAGAATGATAATCAATAATGCTTATGTTACATAAAAGAATGCTAATTAAATAATAGGTAGAAGAGATTATTTTTTTTCTTATAAATTGAGAATAATTATCATTTTCAAAAAGTGAAGTGAAAGATAACAAAGGAGGAAACAAGAAAAATGAAAAAGGTTTCTGTATTACCCGCTTTTATTATAACGTTCGTATGTATGCTAGCTTTTCTTGTAATGCCATACGGGAATGCATCAGCAAAACTAGCTGATGGTACTTACGATATTAATTACGTAATTCAAAAAGCGGAAAATGATTCAGCTTCAATGGCAAATGACTATTTTGAAAAGCCAGCAAAATTAATAGTGAAAAACGGTGAGATGAGAGTACAAGTTCCGATGAATCATAGTGCTTGGATTACAGAATTTAAAGCACCAGAGAACGGGAATTTTGTTGATGCGAAAGTTGTTAGTAAAGATGAATCGGCAGATAAAAGAACAGTAGAGTTTAAAGTAGATGATTTATCCAAACCAGCAGCTGTAAAAATTCATGTTGTTGTACCAAATGCAAACTATGACCACCACTACACAATTCGTTTTGCTTTTGATGCAAATGTAAAAGCTGTAGGTGGCGATAACGGCGTAGCTGCTACAACAAAAAATAATGATCAAGCGAAAACAGATACACAAGTAAAAGAAGAGAAAACAAAAGTAGAGAGTAAGGAAACAGCTAAAGAAGCGAACAAAGAAACAAAAAATGAAAATGAAAATGGAAAAGCTGAAAAAACAGATAACCCAAAAACAGGCGATGAAGCACGTATTGGATTGTTTGCAGCGTTAATTCTTATTTCAGGTGCTTTCTTAATTCGTAAAGTGAAATTGAGTAAATAAATCTTTTGAAGGGTGATGAATATATGTTTAAACAATTTAAAATGATTATTGCCGTATTTGCTGTTTTATTTACATTTATCGCAACACTAGGTTTACAAGATGCAAAGGCTGCTACAAAACTAGCTGATGGAAAATATAATATTGCTTTTACTGTATGGAAAGGCGATAAAGATGAATCGTCTAGAATGAATAGTTATTTTGAAAGCCCAGCAACATTAACAGTTAAAAATGGAAAACAATATGTTTCATTTAAAGTGAAAGATAGTGCTTCTATTAAAAGTTTCCAAGTAGAAAAAGATGGTCAATTTGTAGAAACAACCGTGTTAAGTGAAAACAAAAAAGATAATACTAGAGTTGTAGAATTTGAAGTTGCTGACTTGTCAAAAAAACTAAATGGCAAGGTGAAAATTAATATTCCAATTATTAATTATAATGCTTCGTATGATATTCGCTTTGTATTTGATGGGAACAGTATTAAATAATTTTCAAAAGGGAGAGTCGTTCCATTGAACAGGTATACAAAAATTATTGTTGCTATGTTTTTAATGATATTTACATTCGTATCAACATTACAACCACTTGCAGTTCAAGCAGCTACCAAGTTGGCTGACGGTGAATATTCAATTGGCTTCAAAGTTTTAAAAGATACATCAGATGAAGAATCGATGATGAATCAATATTCAGTAAGCCCGGGAACTTTAAAAGTGAAAGATGGGAAAAAGAAAGTATCCTTTACATTAACGAATAGTTCATGGATTACGAAGTTTGAAACAGAAAAAGCAGGTAAGCTAGTTGCGACAAATGTAATTAGTGAAGATAAAGAAAAAGATACAAGAGTAGTAGAATTTGATGTAGAAGATGTAGCGAAGGTATTAAACGCAAAAGTAAAAGTAGATATTGATTTTTTAAATTATCATCATGAGTACGACGTTCGTATTGCATTTGATCAAAATAGCATTACACCAATTCATGTAGAAAAACCAAATGAAAAAGAGGACCCAGCTAATAAGCCAGATCCAAATGAAACTACCGATCCAGGTCAGAAGCCCGACCAAAAGCCTGACCCAGATCAACAACCAAATTCTAACACAATTAAAGATGGTGCGTACAGCATTCCATTTAAAGTATTAAAAGATCAAACAGATGAAGAATCTAAGATGAATACTTACATGGTAAATCCAGGAGTATTAAAAGTAGAAAACGGTAAGAAAAAAGCAATTGTAACACTAAAAAGTAGCTCATTAATTAAAAATTTCCAAACGGAAAAAGATGGCGCATTTGTTGATGCAAAAGTAGTGAGTGAGGATAAGGAAAAAGATACAAGAGTAGTAGAGTTTGAAGTAAACGATTTATCTAAAAAACTAAATACAAAAGTATTTATCGAAATGGCATCAAGAAATTATAAGCAAACGCATGATGTACAACTTTTATTTGAACAAGATAAACTTGAACAAATTAAAAATGAAGAGAAACAACCAGAAGTAGAAAAACCGGAAGCAGAAAAACCAGAAGTAGAAAAACCGGAAGCAGAAAAACCAGAAGTAGAAAAACCGGAAGCAGAAAAACCAGAAGTAGAAAAACCAGAAGTAGAAAAACCAGAAGTAGAAAAACCAGAAGTAGAAAAACCAGAAGTAGAAAAACCGGAAGTAGAAAAACCAGAAGCAGAAAAACCAGATGAAAATAAAAAACCAGATGCTGAAACAATTAAAGATGGTGAATACAGCATCAACTTTAAAGCATTAAAAGATCAAACAGACGAAATTTCAATGATGAACACATATACAAAAAGTCCAGGTGTGCTAAAAGTAAAAGATGGTAAGAAGTATGTATCATTTACGTTAACGAACAGTTCTTGGATTACAAAATTTGAATTTGAGAAAAATGGTTCGTTTGTTGATGCAAAAGTAATAAGTGAAGATAAAAAAACTGATACACGCGTAGTGGAAGTAGAAGTACCAGATTTATCGAAAAAGTTAAATGCAAAAGTAAAAGTAGATATCGATTCAATGAATTATCACCATTTTTACGATATTCAATTTGCATTTGATAAAGGTAGCATTAAGCCGTTAGATAACCAAGGAGGAAACGACAACCAAGGAGGAAATAACAACCAAGGAGGAAACGACAACCAAGGAGGAAATAACAACCAAGGTGGAAACGACAACCAAGATAATAACACAACAATTGATCCAAAAGCTCTTAAAGATGGTGAATACAGCATTGGCTTTAAAGTGTTAAAAGATCAAACAGATGAAATCTCAATGATGAACACATACACAAAAAGCCCAGGTGTATTAAAAGTAAAAGATGGTAAGAAATACGTATCGTTTACATTAACAAATAGTACATGGATTACGAAATTTGAATTTGAGAAGAATGGTTCTTTCGTTAATGCAAAAGTGTTAAGTGAAAATAAAGAACAAAATACAAGAGTAGTAGAAGTAGAAGTAAACGATTTGTCTAAAAAATTAAATGCAAAAGTAAAAGTAGATATTGATTCAATGAATTATCACCATTTCTACGATGTTCAATTTGTATTTGATCAAGACAGTATTAAAGCTTTAGGGAACCAAGGAGGAAACGACAACCAAGGAGGAAACGACAACCAAGGCGGGAATGACAACCAAGGTGGGAATGGAAACCAAGGTGGAAATAATAACCCGAAAGTAATAGTTGATCCGAAAAATCCAGTGACTACACCGAAAGTAGATAATGTAAAAACAGTAGGTACTCCTGATTTTAACCGAAATGCAGATGGTCAGAAGAAAAAAGAAGATACAAAAAATGATTCGAAAAAAGAGAAAAACTCAAAAACTGCAGATACAGCACAACTTGGTTTATACATGGTGTTACTGCTAGGTTCACTTGCTTTACTAGTTCGTAAATATAGAGCAGGTAGATTGTAATTTTTGGAGTCTTGATGCATGTTCGCGTGCATCAAGACTTGTTTCATATTGTATGGAAGGGAGTGGTGATTGAGAGTGAAGAAAATCGTAAGTGTACTAATGGCTATCATTTTGTTAATGAGTATAGCCGGGTGCTCATCACCAAAAAAAGAAACAGCAAAGCAGGTAAAGAGTGAGAGTAAGGAGCGCGTTGTTGCAACAACAGTGGCTGTTACTGAAATTATGGATGCGTTAGAAGTAGATTTAGTCGGCGTTCCAACAAGTTCTAAAACTTTACCGAAGCGATATAAAGGTTTACCTGAAGTTGGGAATCCAATGAGTCCAGATATGGAAAAGGTAAAGTCATTAAAGCCTTCAGAAGTGTTATCTGTGACAACACTTGAATATGAATTAAAGCCAGTTTTTGATGATGTGGGTATGAAAGCAAACTTTTTAGATTTAACGAGTTTAAAAAATATGCAAAGTTCTATTAGCGATTTAGGTAAGAAATATGGACGTGAAAAGCAGGCTGAAGCAGTAGTAACTAAGTTAGATAAAAAGGTTGCTAGCATTCAAAAGGAAGTAAAAGGAAAGAAAGAACCGACAGTGCTTATTTTATTAGGTGTGCCGGGCAGTTATTTAGTAGCAACAGAGCATTCTTATATTGGAGATTTAGTGAAACAACTAGGTGGTAAAAATATTGTGCAAGGTGAACAAGTAGAATATTTAGCTTCTAATACAGAGTATTTAAAGAAAGCTGATCCAGATATTATTTTACGAGCAGCTCATGGTATGCCTGATGAAGTTGTAAAAATGTTTGATAAAGAATTTAAAACAAATGACATTTGGAAACACTTTGCTGCGGTTAAAAATAACCGTGTTTACGATTTAGAAGAGCGTTTATTTGGAACGACAGGCAATTTAGCAGCAATTGAAGCGTTAGATGAATTGAAAAATATGATGTATCCGTGATGCATTTTAATATAAAGGAAGAGCAGAATGAATAAAAAAACTTGGAGTTTCCTCATTGTTACTGCATTGCTCATTGTTATGACATCATTGTCAGCGATGAAAGGGAGTTTAGAAGTAGGTATTGTTGAACTTGTGCAAGGGATATTTACAGGTGGGAATGAAGATGTTGAAGTCATTAAAGATTTACGTTTCCCGCGTATTATTATTGCGCTGTTCACTGGAGCGGCTCTTGCTGTTTCAGGGGTGCTTTTTCAAGCTGTTATGAAGAATCCACTCGCTGATGCTGGGGTAATCGGTATATCTTCAGGAGCTAGTTTTATGACACTCGTTATTATTACATTGTTCCCGCAATTCTTTTTCTGGACACCCGTATTCGCCTTTTTAGGTGGTGCGTTTGCGTGTTATCTCGTTTATTCGTTTTCATGGAAGTCAGGGTTAAGCCCGCTTCGCATTATTTTAATTGGTATTGCCATTAATGCGATGTTTACTGGATTAAATGAATCATTCGTTACGATTTGTGGGTATTTTATTAAGAGTATTAAGCAAACGACGACTTCTAACATAACAATGAAGACGTGGGGCGATGTAGAAATAATGGTGACTTATGGAACGATTGGTCTTATTCTTGCTCTGTTCGTAGGAGCTTGGTGTAACTTATTATCGCTACAAGATAAGACTGCGAAAAACTTAGGCTTGCACGTGACGAGAGTTCGTCTTATTATTTCTGCCATTGCAGTACTCTTAGCGGCAGTATCAACAGCGATTGCAGGTGTTATTGCTTTTGTAGGATTACTAGTTCCGCATATTTCAAGACAATTAGTCGGTTCAGACCATAAAGTATTAATTCCATTTTCTGCTCTTGCAGGCGCGTTATTAATTTTGACGGCGGATACGATTGGAAGGTTAATTGTGCCACCTAACGAAATTCCAGCAGCAACAATTATGGCGGTTATTGGTGGTCCATTCTTAATATTCTTGCTTAGAAAGAGTGATAAAGTTCATGGAAATTAAAAATGTAACCTTTTCATACGATAACGTAACAAATCGTTTAAAGTCTGTTAGTAGTGAAATAGAAATTGGGAAAATTACAACAATCATTGGCCCGAATGGATGCGGGAAATCAACATTACTTAGTGTCATGTCTAGAAATCACGTTCCTAGCAGTGGAGAAGTAATACTTGATGGGAAAGCGATTAGTGAATATAAACCGAAAGAGTTTGCTAGAAAGCTAGCAGTTGTCCATCAACAAAATGAGGCTCCAGCAGATATTACAGTGGAAAAGCTAATAAGCTTTGGGCGTATGCCATATAAAAATATTTTCTCTCCGCAAACAGATGAAGATAGAGAAGCGATAGAGCGCGCACTAGTATGTACGAATTTACAAAGTAAGCGTGATAAGCCAATCTATGCTTTATCTGGTGGAGAGAGGCAGCGAGTTTGGATCGCAATGACATTAGCTCAAAATACACCAATGCTTTTCTTAGATGAACCGACAACATATTTAGATATTTACTATCAGCTAGAAATATTAGAGTTAGTGAAAGAGTTAAATGAAGTGTATGGGCTAACGATTGTAATGGTATTACATGATATTAATCAAGCCATTCGTTATAGCGACCATATTATCGTTATGAAAGATGGAGAGATCATTACGAAAGGTAATCCTAATGATGTAATAACAGAAGAAATGGTTAAAGCAATATATGGTGTAGATGTCATTGTAAAGCAGGATGAAGATACCGGATTGTACATGGTACCTATGGGAATCTAAAGGCTGAGCATAATCCGTTTTGAGGTGATAATTTGAATAGCAAGAAAGGACGGAAAAAGAATTCTTTTTTTCAACGCATACTTACAATTGCGTTTTTAGGAATCTTTTTCTATTCAATGTATGAGTTGGGCGGGATTTTCATGGATTATTATGAAAATCGTAAAGTAATGGCTGAGGCACAACATATTTATAAAAGAAGTCCAATGGAAGAAAAATCGGAAGACGGAGAGGTACGTAAACAGTTTCAGGATCTCCAGAAAATTAATCCAGAGATAGTCGGATGGATTACGATGGATGATACACAAATTAATTATCCAATCGTTCAAGCAAAAGATAATGAGTACTATTTATTTCGTAATTATAAAGGTGAAGATATGAGAGCGGGAAGCATTTTTATGGACCATCGTAATGATGTGAAATCTCGAAATCGCAATACGATTTTATATGGTCATCGTATGAAAGACGGTTCTATGTTTGGTAGTTTAAAAAAGATGTTGGACGAAGACTTTTTCATGTCCCATCGTAAATTATATTACGATACATTATTTGAAGGATACGACGTTGAAGTTTTTTCAGTATACACGACAACAACGGACTTTTATTACATTGAAACGGATTTTGAAAATGATGCAGCATATACATCGTTCTTAAAGGAAATTCAAGAAAAATCACTGTACAAAACGGATACGGAATTGACGGCTAATGATGAAATTGTAACACTTTCTACTTGTGATTATGCGCTTGATCCAGAGGCTGGAAGGCTAGTTGTACACGCAAAATTAGTAAAAAGAAATTAAAGAAAAAAGTATAGAATATGAGAAGTGATAGATAACGCTTCTCATATTCTATACTTTAAAAAAGAACTGTTTTTACTGTGCTGCAGCCATTGGCATACGTACAACTTTTACATCATAGTAAGCAATTTTATTATCAAGAATATATTCTGGCATCCCGCCTTGATGTGAGTGAGCATCTTTAAATGCGGCGCTCTTTGTCCAACCTTGGAAATCTTCTTTTGCATTCCAGCGAGTGCTAATTGTTACTTCATCATAATCAACTGTATTTTGCGTTAAAAGAACTTCTAGACCTAAAAAGCCTGGCATCGTTTCAACTTTACCTACTTTATTAAAACGCTCAATTAATTTATGTCCATTTCCCTTTGTAATTTTAGCTGTATTTGTAACAATAATCATGTTTATTCCTCCTATAGAATGTAGCTATATTTTCAAGAACTCATATACATTAAATGATAATGAAAATCATTATCAATGTCAATGGTAAATGTGAAATATATAATTTTTTTCTATTATTTTGGACAGTAAGATTTCCATTTCAAAACGTAGTAAATATGTGGCGGTTAAGTGGGAGAATGAGCTAGTTGTACTAGCAAAGCAATAATATGGTATAGTGAAACGAGGCTGTTTTTTCAGGCTCGTTTTTTAAATGCTTCCTATAGAGAAAGCATGCAAATGGAAAGGAAGTTATTATATGCGATCAGAAGTAACTATAAAAATAAAACCGAAATTTATAAAAGAAATTAAAAGTGGATATCCACTTATTTTAAAAGATGCAATTCAAAATTTAAACGATGTTCGTGAAGAAGGGACAATCATCAAAGTAGTAGATGAGAAGAACAACTTTGTCGGAAAAGGTTATTATGGAAAACAAAATAAAGGATACGGCTGGATTTTAACGAGAAAAGAGAGTGAACAAATTAATCAATCTTTCTTTGAAAGTAAAATCAAATCTGCCTTACATAAACGAAAACAATTTTATAAATTAAGTGATACGACAGCATTCCGTGTGGTGAATGGTGAAGGTGATGGTCTTGGCGGATTAATTATTGATTACTATGACGGATACTACGTAGTAAGTTGGTATAGTGAAGGGATTTACACTTTCAGAGATGAGATTATAGCAGCTCTTCAAAAAGTAGCAAACTTTAAAGGCATTTATGAGAAAAAGCGTTTTGATACGAAAGGGAAATACATTGAAGGTGATGATTTCGTAGCAGGAGAGCGCGGTGAGTTTCCACTTATCGTAAAAGAGAACGGTGTGAACTTCGCTGTTTATTTAAATGACGGGGCAATGGTTGGTGTATTTTTAGATCAACGTAACGTTCGAAAACAAATTCGTGATAAATATGCAAAGGGAAGAACAGTGTTAAATATGTTCTCTTATACAGGTGCTTTCTCTGTATTTGCAGCGCTGGGCGGAGCGAGTAAAACGACGAGTGTTGACCTTGCAAATCGTAGTTTAAGTAAAACAATTGAGCAGTTTAGTGTCAATGAAGTTGATTATGAAGCACAAGATATTATTGTAGAAGATGTATTTCTTTACTTCAAATATGCAGCGAAGAAAAAGATGAAATTTGATATGGTCGTACTTGATCCTCCAAGCTTCGCCCGATCAAAAAAATATACATTTAGTGCAGCAAAAGATTATAAAAATTTATTAAAAGAAACAATTGCTATTACAGAAAATAACGGTATTATCGTTGCTTCTACAAATTGTAGCGCATTCGATATGAAAAAGTTTAAAGGCTTTATCGATACAGCCTTTAAAGAAATGAATGGCAAATATAAAATATTAGAAGAACATTCTTTACCAGAAGATTTCCGTACCATTGATCAGTTTAAAGAAGGAGACTACTTAAAAGTAGTTTTCATCGAGAAAATTAAAGGTTAATAAAGAAAAGGAGCTCGAGTTTACTTGAGCTCCTTTTCTTATTGAACGATATTTTGTACTCTACCGACTTGCCCGTCCTGCAATCGTACTTTAATGCCATGCGGATGGGAAGGGGATTTTGTTAAAATATCTTTTACAATTCCACGTGTTAATTTGCCTGTTCGTTGATCTTGTTTTAATACAATATCAACTTCAAGACCGGGCGCGATATTAGAACGTTTTTGTCCGTTCATTTACACACCTGTACGTCTACGTTGGTTGTTTGCTTTCTTCGTTTGTTGGTTTTGTAATTTTTTCGTTTCTTGGCTTTGGTTTTTGGCATTCTGACCATTACCGTTACCTTGCTTTTTCTTTGCAAGTTGTTCGCGCATTAAATCAGCTAAGCTTACTTTTTTATTTTCTGACATGATAAGTCTCCTTTATATAAAGTTAATTATGAACAATCGTAGTGAATTTCATCATATCATTGTTAAGGAAGGAAGGGAAGTTGGTTTGAAAATTCATATAATTGTTTCCAGTCTGTAGTAGTTACGATACAATTGGATTGTTAACGTTTGTAAAAAGGGGATAGACATATGTCACATCATATTTTATTAGTTGAAGATGATATCTCAATTCAAGAGATGGTGGAAAAGTATTTAATAAAAGAGGGCTTTCAAGTAACAATTGCGTCTGATGGAGAAGAAGGTGTGAACACATATTTAAAAGGTTCATTTGATTTGATTATCCTTGACATTATGATGCCAAAGCTAGATGGCTTAGAGGTTGTACGAATCATTCGTGAAAAAAGTGCAGTTCCGATTTTAATGATGTCGGCAAAAGATACAGATGTTGATAAAGCTGTTGGATTAGGACTTGGAGCAGATGATTACATTTGTAAGCCGTTTTCTATGATTGAATTGGCTGCACGTGTAAAAGCAGGTATTCGGAGGTCTACGAAATACTCGGCTACAGAAACAATAGAAAAAATGATTCAAATTGGTGATTTAACAATTGATCCAATTAATTTTACAGTTGAAAAAAACGGGAAGGCTCTCAAACTTACTTTAAAAGAATTTGAGATTTTAAAGCTATTCGTAAAGAACCAAAATCGTGTATTTACAAAAGCGCAAATATATACGTTAGTTTGGAATGAAGAGTATTACGGTGATGATAACGTTATTAATGTTCATATGAGAAGATTGCGTGAGAAAATCGAAAGTGATCCATCTAATCCAGAATATATTAAAACGTTATGGGGCATCGGCTATAAGTTGGAAGTGATGTAATATGGTCAATTTGTTAATAGGTATTATTTTTATATTGTTATGTGTTATTTATATGCAATATAGAATGAGAAAAAATAGTAGTAAAAATTTACGATACACATATGAAAAGTTAGAAAGTATTGTAAATGACAAAACAGGCGAGACGTTACTCGTTATGACAGATGATCTAGAATTGCAAAAATTATTAGTGGCAATTAATCAATTATTAGATGCAAAACAGAAAACGAATGCAGATCATGCAAAAGTAGAAATTTCGATGAGAAAAATGCTTTCAAATATTTCGCATGACTTGAAAACACCACTAACAGTTATTCTTGGATATACAGAAATGTTAAATAAGGATAAAACGATAAATAAAGAAGAACAACAAATATTACTTGAAAAAGTGCATACGAAAACACTAGAAGTGATGGAGTTAATTCATAAGTTTTTTGACTTGGCAAAATTAGAATCTGGTGACAAAGCAATTGAAATGACAAAAGTAAATATGAATGAAGTTTGCCGCGAGAAGATTTTATCTTTTTATGATTTAGTGACGACGAAAGGTTTTCAGGTTCATATTGATATACCAGAAAGAAATATATACGCACTTGGAAATGTAGAAGTATTAGGTAGGGTATTGAATAATTTAATATCAAATGCGATTACATATGGAGACGATGGAAAGGCACTTGGTATGACGTTAAGAGATGATGAAACGAGTGTGTATATAGACGTATGGGATAAAGGAAAAGGGATTGATGAATCTCATATTGATAAAGTATTTGAGCGTATGTACACACTTGAAGATTCAAGAAATAGATTGTACCAAGGAAGCGGTCTAGGATTAACGATTACGAAACGGCTTGTGGAAGCGATGGACGGAAAAATTCACCTTTCTAGTAAACCGTATGAAAAAACAATTTTTACAATTGTATTAACAAAGATGCAGTTTTAGCTTGTAGAGCAGTAGATTCTACAAGCTTTTTTTCAGCGTAAGGAATTTGTAAGAAACGGGTAAGAAAAAAGAGATTTCCGTTGTCTATTATAGAAATATAGAGTATTGCGAAAGGGGAAAGTAACATGACATATATATTAAAAACAAACCAGTTAACGAAAGTGTTTAAAGGGAAAGAAGTTATTTCCGGTGTTAACATGCATGTGAAAAAAGGAGAAATTTACGGTTTTTTAGGACCAAACGGTGCTGGTAAAACAACGATTATGAAAATGATTACAAATTTAATAAAACCGACGAGTGGTGATATTGAAATCTTCGGTGAGAAATTAACAGATACATCTTATGAAGTATTAAAAAGAATGGGGACAATTATTGAATACCCAATCTTTTATGATAAATTAACGGCGAAAGAAAACTTAGACCTGCATTGTGAATATATGGGCTACTACGATAAAAATGCAATTGACCATGCTTTACATTTAGTGAAACTACAAGGGATAGATAATAAAAAAGTAAAAGATTTTTCATTAGGAATGAAACAACGACTCGGTATTGCAAGGGCAATCGTGACAAAGCCAGAATTGCTCATTTTAGATGAACCAATTAACGGTTTAGATCCAATTGGTATTAAAGAGTTACGAGAATTATTTAAAATGCTCTGCAAAGAATACGGTATTACATTATTAGTTTCTAGTCATATTTTAGGTGAGATGGAACTAATGGCCGATACAATTGGTGTGATTCAAAATGGAAAACTAATAAAAGAAGTTTCAATGAAGAGTATTAACGGAAAGCAAACAGAGTACATTGAAATCACTGTTCCTGATGTGAAACGTGCAGCTTATATTTTAGAAGATAAACTTGGTATAAAAAACTACAAAATAATGAGTGGAACCATGATTCGTGTGTATGATACGTCAGCGTCTCAGCAGGCCATTTCAAAAGCACTTATTATGAACGATGTGGAAATTGAAAGTATTAATAAGAAACATAGTTCCTTAGAAGAATATTTCTTAAATGTAATGGATGGAGAAGGTATTCATGCTTAATGGACTGTGGCTGAACCTGGTAAGTGGATTTATCGTAATGCTAATAAGTGGAATTTTATATTATAGAAAACCAGAGCGGAAATGGTTGTTAATTCTACTAGTGATAGGAATGTTAAGCTTCGTTACTGCTGGAATTAGAATGTTAGCTGCATAAAGACAGTTATATAAAGAATGGAGGAGTGGTTTGTATGCTTAGATTAATGAAGCTCGAATGGAAGAAACATAAATTATCTAGTTACTTTAAAGGGGTAGCAATTTGTATTATAGCAATTTTCGCTGCAGTAAGCCTTATGGCATTGGGAATGAAAGCCGAGGAAGACATGCTCTTCTCTGACTTCACACAGAATATGGCTTTAGTAAATATTTTTATTAGGATAACATTCATTATTTTTAGTTCGGTCATTTTATCACGTTTAGTAATTGATGAGTATAAGAATAAAACGATACAACTATCATTTATGTATCCGCTTCAAAGGAAAATGCTAATGAGTGCGAAATTAACAATTGTTTTTTGTTTTTGTTTTGTGAGTACCATTATCGCGACTTTCATTATTAGTTTGCTTGTTTATTTTGTGAGTCCAATGATGGGACTGATTGAAACACCAGCTACGATAGGTGAAATAATAGCTATCGTTCCAGGTACTATTATAAGTGCATTTATGATATCTGGTATAAGTTTAATTCCTTTGTTTTTTGGAATGAGAAAGAAATCGACACCGACAACGATTACTTCGGCAGTAATAATTGGTATGCTGATTAGTGGTAACTTTGGACCTGGAAACGGTCAAGTAAGTATGTTTGATTTTATAGCTATCCCAATCGTGCTCTGTTTATTAGGAATTTTCATTAGTTATCTATCGTTTCGTAAAATCGACAAGATCGATGTGGCGTGAAGCAAGCTTAAAACAAAAAACGAACTGGGGTATGAATGGTGAAAAAAATAATAGTAATTGCAATATTATTCATTACAATTGCTAGTGCGGTTTTTGGTTTTAAGGTGTTTCAGGGGAAAGATTTTAAGAAAGAAAAGTCTTTTGAAATCAATAATATAAAAGAAATAGAAGTAGACAATGAAAATTGGAATCTTGAATTTAAAAGTAAAGACGCTAATAAAATAGTAATTTCCGCTCAAGGTGAACAAGTAGATAAAGAGATAGATCCTGTCAAAATAGAAAATGATGAAAATAAAATTATGATTAAACAAAAACAAAAGATGAACAGATTTTTTAATGGTTTCACGTTTAGGAAGAAAAATAGTATATCTATAGCTATTCCGAAGAAAGAAATAGATAAAATTGTAGTAAATAATAAATCGGGTGATGTGAAAATAAGAGATATAGTAGTAAAAAGCATCGTGACAAAAGGAAAATCTGGAGATGGAATGATTACAGGGTTATCGGCAGAGAAGGGTGAATTTACATCCGAAAGCGGAGATTTAATGTTAAAAGATAGTTCATTACAAGAAGTAAATATAACTTCCACTACTGGAGATAATTATGTAAAAAATGTAAAAAATAAAAATATGAACATCAATTCAACATCTGGGGAAGTATTACTGAAAGATATGACAGAAGGAAAATCATTATTTGTAGAAACAGAATCAGGGGATATTGGCGTACGGTATAAAGGTGTCCCTACATCATTGAAGCTTATGGCTAAAAGTAATTCGGCTGACGTAATAGTGGATTTAAAAGGAATTAAGAAAGATAAAAATACAGACAAAATAAAAGTAGGAACGATTGGTGATGCAAAAAATGAAGCGAAGATTTTAAGTGAAACAGGAGTCATTTATATTGATTAAGTCCAAGGAGGAAGGAGGAATATCATGCTACGTCTTATGAAGTTAGAATTGAAGAAATTTAAGTTTGGATGGTATGTGAGGGGAGCAGTTATTGCAAATATTATTATACTGGCATTATTAATCTTTGTTAGTTTCATTGCACAAATAGAAGGAGATCCAGAAATAAGAGATCCGCAGATGATTTTGTTAATGGCTAGTACAGTAGTAAGAGCAACATTTATTATTTTTGGTAGTGTATTAATAGCAAGGTTAATAATTGGCGAATATAAAAATAAAACAATACTACTCATGTTTTCTTATCCCATTAACCGAAAGAAAATGATGGCTAGTAAGTTGGCTATTACAGCGATAGTAACATTTATAACAGTTATTGTATCTAACATTTTAGTAGTAGGAATCTTCTTTGGGATAGATAGTTGTTTTTCAATTCTTCCTAATTCATTCACAGTAGATCAATTGGTGCAAGAAGGAATAAAACTAGTTCCTTTAGCCATTGCAACTGCGGGGATGAGTTTAATCCCATTATATTTCGGAATGCGTAAACGTTCAGTGCCAACTACAATTGTTTCATCTCTTATCGTTGTCTCAATTGCAATGAATACCAACCCAGAGTTTCCTACAGCAACTTTACTTCCCCTTCAACTAGCACTCGCAGCAATTGGAGTTGTGATTGCGTATTACGGCATTAAAAATATAGAGAAGGAAGATATAACTGTATGATAAGAATATGTGAAAAAGAGTTGGCGTTACACCAACTCTTTTTTGTATATGTACGCTTCGTTACTACTCTGTAAATTTAGAGTGTGTGCTTAAATACTTTTGCACGTCTGGAGAAATGTTAAAGTTATTAGGACTTTTATATTCGATAGTAAACTCGCCGTCGGTACTTGTTTCAAAGGAGATTGCATAGCTATTCATTTTAGCATCGTAAGAAGTATTTTTGACTTCTGCATCTAGATTAAAATATTTTGTAATATACTCTTTTGAGTCCGTAATTGCTGCTTGTTTTCCCCAAGGGGTACCATAATAGGTGAAATAAAGAGATACACTAATAACTCCAATAAGAGAAGTTAGTAAAATAGTTCCCATAGCTATTTTTTTATTTTTTGTATTCAATTTGGTTACTCCTCTTCGTAATATGTATTCATTTTAACCTATATATTCCATAAAACAACCATTTTAAAAAATAGTTTCACATGAAACAAGTTACAGAAAAAGACAAGATATGTAAACATCTTGTCTTTTTTGTCGTTACATTTTAGGAGCTTCCATTCCAGTCGCAGCCCATTCTTCTTTTGCGGGGCCATATACGCCAGGAACTGTTAAGCTAGCTTGTCGCATTAAAACCGTCATTTGTCCGCGGTGGTGATTTTGATGATTAATGAGTGTCATTAAAAATATAGAATTCGGCATAGGGCGACCAAAGAAGTCATTAATAGTAGCTAAGTCTTTATCAGTCCATTTACTTTGAAGTGTTTCAACAAAAGCCGCGTTTACTTTACGGTATTCATCTGCAATTGTTTTTGCAGAAGTTGGAACAGGATAATCTTTCAATTCTCCTTCAAACTTTAGCCCTGTGCCAGATAGTATAACAGGAATTGCCGTCACGATGTGCCAAGCAACTCTACCTAACGTCCAGTGCCCAGGTGCAATTTCTTGTGATAAAGATGCATCGGTTAATGAATCAAGCATTTTCTGAGTAGACTCTGCTTCGTATGTCCATGATTGCAAGAAGCCGTCAATAGTTTGGTACATAGTTATCCCTCCTATTTTTGTTCATAGATTAAATTCGTGAGAGAGACGTTATTCCCTCTATGTATTGAATCTTCCCTGTGAAAAATTCTTTTAGTAGTAAAACCGATTAATGCGCTTTTAAGAGTTCATTTTAGGAAGGGTTTGAATGGAGATATTTTTGTAAAAAAAGGTAATATTTTGATATAATTGAATAGTGTTCTATAAATTAGGATTTAGGGAGTGGGGAAATGGATAGCGAGTTAAAAGAAATTATTGAGCAGTTTCAAAAAGTTTTCACTCAATATTATAAACATTTTTTAGAATTTTATAGTGCGAAAAAACAAATGGATAATATTTATAATGTAGCACACCCCGAATTAGTAGAGGATTCAATTAAATTACAGGTGTTTTTTTTAAAATTACCACAACAAATTCAACAGAGATTGTTAGAAGTTGATTTTGAGGTTTTTATGCATTGCAATAATGTAGTCGATTTTTATTCATTACGAGAATACTTATATGAGAATAAAAAATTTTATACTATAGCAACATTAGTAGAGCGAATTGATGCTGAACTTAAGTTGGCTGTTCAAATTGTGGAAGCGGATGTGCTAGATTTTTATGATATGTTACCAAAAAGAAATCTTAACTTTTATAGAAAAGAGAAGTATGTAAGTTTACTTGAGGAACATGATGGGATAGAGAACGTCCCAAATAACCCTATTGATGAAAGAGAAGAATTACAGTATAAAAATAATGAAGATATGTGGCAACAAAAATTTGAGCATATAGATGAGAGCGCATCTAAAGATATGTTAAAACAGTATAATGAATATGTTGATAAAGGTAATGAGTCAATTGAAAAAACTACGAAGTTTGTAGGAAATGTTTCTCCTATTTTTTCTTCTATTTCTAGATGGGTTATTGAATTAGTTAAAAATAGTTAGTGATTGAAAGGAGATAGTTTGTATACTAAAAAATTTAATTTAAATATAATTTTCAACAGAGATATATTGAATATATGTGTAAAAAGGAGGCTTCTAAAACGAAGCCTCCTTTTTAATTAACCTTCTTCCCACTCTTCCTCATCAACCATAAGAAATAAGGTGCTCCAAGTACAGCAACGACAAGGCCAGAAGGAATTTCTTTCGGATATGCGATTGTACGTCCAAGTAAGTCAGCAACAGAAAGAAGGATTGCTCCAAATAGTGCTGAACAAACAAATAGTCTTTGATGGTTCATACCAACAACAATTCTTGCTAAGTGAGGTGCGACAAGGCCTAAAAAGGCAATTGTACCGACGGCAGCGATATTTACTGATGCAAGTAGTGTCGCTAGCACAATTAGAGCAAGACGTGTTTTATTTACTGGTTGCCCAAGTCCAGTTGCTAAATCGTCTCCCAGTACGAGAACGTCAAGTTGTTTTATTAAGAAAAAGATAATGAATATAAGAATTAGAGATGGATATAGAATGATATTTTCTAAGTGATTCCACCCTCTTGCATACGTACTGCCAGATAACCATGTTAAAGCAGCGGCAACATTCAAATTGGCTCTAACGATAAAGATTTGAATAATTGCTGAGCCAAGTGCAGAAATACCAATCCCTATTAAAGCAAGAGCTGTGGGGCTAAACCCTGATTTCCATGAGAAGAAGAGGACAATTCCTACTGCAAGTAGTCCACCAATAAATGCACCAATTGGTAGGAAGAAACCAGGAAGTGCAGGAAAGACATACATAACAGTTAAAGCACCGACACCAGCTCCCGATGAAATACCAATAATAGAAGGATCGGCAAGTGGGTTTCGTAATATACCTTGGAAAACAAGCCCACTTATTGCAAGGCATGCACCAGCAATAGCGGCAACGAGCATTCTTGGTAAACGAAGATTCATCATCATATTTTTGTCAAATTGTGTTAATTGACCTGATATAACATTAGTAATGCTTTCGATATAAGCGTTACTACCGATTGTAATACCAAGAGCAATCGTCACAATACAAAGTGTGATAGATATAATGATTACCTTTTTATAAGAGTAATAGCGGGAGCTAGCTCCAGCTGCATTCGCACCGTTATCATTCATATATTGTTTCGATTTCATCATTCGGTACACTAAGTAAATAAGCCAAGGAGATCCAATCATTGCTGTGACTGCCCCAACAGGAAGTTCTGCACCGGTTGGATCTATTAATCTACCGACAACATCTGCTCCAAGCAATAATACTGCCCCCCATAAGAAAGAAGAGAGAAGAAGAGTAAAGTGTTGACGGTATCCGATAAGGCGCATTAAATGAGGTGCAACTAAGCCGACAAATCCAATTGGTCCAACAACAGTAACAATTACTGCTGTTAAAAAGATTGCAGCAATGAAGGCGATAAGACGTGTTACTGCTGTTTTTTCACCAAGAGAAACAGCAACATCATCACCAAGTAAGAGAATGTTGAGTTTACGAGATATAAATAGTAAAACTAGGAAAGAAATAATGATAAATGGAAAAGCAAATTGAACGCCATCCCAGTTATTTTGAATAAGAGATCCAGCTCCCCATAAAAATAAACCAGCTGTTTCATTTTCATAGAAAAGCTGCATCGTTCCGGTAAAGGCAGAGAGCATTAATGTAACCACCATACCAGCTAATGCCATTCTGAGTGGGGTTCCCTTTTTTCCACCAGAAATACGGTATACAAATAAAGCAGTAATAGCACCGCCGATAAATGTGAACAGAAGAGAATTAATTTGTAAACCTTTCGGTAAGAAAATTGTAGCCGTTACTAGAAAGAAATATGCGCCAGAGTGAATACCCATTGTACTGGATTCAGCAAGTGGATTTTTCGTTAATGTTTGTAAAATAACCCCAGATGCAGCAAGGGCACCTCCAGCTAAAATGGCAATTACGGCTCTAGGCAATCGAAGCATGATTAAAGTTTGATGTTCTAGCGATTGGTTCGGTGAGATAAGAGCATCAATAATCATACTATAGGAAATGTTTGCTTGACCTTGTCCGATATGAATAAAGAAAAGGAGGAGCAAGAGAGCTGCTCCTCCTCCGAATACAAGACTTGCTCGAAGTGTATGTTGTAGGCTATTCATCGCGTAATCACTTCTTCGCTGTCATTACATCTGCTACTTGTGTTGCTAAAGATGTTGCAGACTCAGGACCACCGAAAATCCAAGTGTCGCCTTTTAATTTATACATTTTGTTTTCTTTTTTGAACTTTAATTCTTCCCAAGCGGGGTTGCCCTTTAGTTGCGTGTCAAAAATGTTATCTTCATCCGCTACAATGTAAATGAAGTTTGAATCTTGTACACTTTGTAATGATTCTACAGTTGTTTGTTTGAAACCATCTGGCTCAGATTTTCCTGCTTCAAAAGTATTTGTTAAACCTAATTTTTTTGTAACTTGTAAAGCTAAAGAATTGTCAGTTAAGATACGGAATGTTGGTACGTTTTTAGCAGTAAATGCTTGTGCCATTGCGATGTTTTTATCTTTTAAGTCTGCTTTTTCAATTTTTTCTTTTGCATCAGCGAATGCTTTATCCATATCAGCTAATACTTTTTTACCTTCTTCTTCTTTTCCAACTGCTTTTGCAATTTGTTTAAATGTTTCTGTCATTTCAGCAAAGTGATCGTTATTGCTTGTTGATGGATCAAACATAACTGTTGTTGCAATTTGCTCTAATTCATTTTTAATTGCTTTACCACGGAATGAAGCTGTGATAATTAAGTCTGGTTTTAAACGGCTAATTTCTTCTAAGTTTGGTTGTTGACGTGTCCCTACATCTACAACATCTTTACTCGGTTTTGTTTTTGTATTTACCCATTTATTATAATTCTTAATGTCTGCCATCCCTACTGGCTGAACACCAAGTGCTAATAAGTCTTCTGAATATACCCACTCAAGTACAACTACTTTTTTCGCTGGTTTATCTAACTTCGTTTCCCCTTCAGCGTGTTTAATCGTTATAGCTTGACTTTTATTGTCCGCTTTTGTTTCTTTTTTCTCCTCTTTTTGCTGTCCACATCCAACAGCGAATAGAAGAATTACTATGAAAATACTGATAATTCTTTTCATCTTCTGCCCCCAAATTAAGTGTTTTTTGTAACTGGCACCGTAAGTGAAAATGGTTATCAATTACAACAACCAAATCATACTATGAGGATAATTTAAGTGTCAATATTTTTTTAAAATTTTGACTAAAAACAATAAATTATACGGATTTTTATATGTTATAGTCGCTATTTATGAAGAATAAGCTTCTTTACTAAAAAGATTGGCGAATGTGGAAAGTTTAAATGGGAACTTGGCTGTGTACGAAAGTGTAATGTGTATGGTTAATAATCTGTGGAGATGGGGCGAAAGTACAAGCAAAAAGAGTGAGAATCGCATGTAATAATTACTAGAATGTATGGAATAAATCTGTGTTTATCCCTAATAGGTAAAGTATTTCTTTGTTATTTAGATAGATGTTTTCTAACTCGGTGATTGTACTTAAAAGATTGCATGTAAAGGAAGTGATCAACATGTCTTCATGGAGCAATAACGTAAATGGATATTGTGGGTGTAATAATCAAAATGGTGTACATGTTGATTCATGCTGTTTTAGTTGCGATGGGACAGTTCCTAAGGTTGGTCCAACCGGTCCGACGGGGGCAACAGGTGGCACAGGCCCAACGGGGGCGACAGGAGTAACAGGCGACACAGGTCCAACGGGAGCGACGGGAGCAACAGGCCCAACGGGAGCGACGGGAGTAACAGGCGATACAGGGGCAACGGG